>JBKPEJ010000004.1:0-120276 GCA_046728335.1 Pseudomonadota bacterium
CTATGAGTGGGAGGCGGGCGACGTCATTTACCTCCCGCCCAATACCATCCACCAGCACTTCAACGCGGACCCGGACCGGCCGGTGCGCCTGATCTCGGCCATCAACCGGATCTACCAGAAGTTCGGGCTGAACGACCTTGAACAGATCGAGGATGCGCCGGAGTACCAGCCCGGGGTTACACTGACGTCCGAGCTGGTCGCGCAATACATGTGCGGCAGTCGCAAGTAGGCAATCACCATCACGCGGGGAACAGCACATGAAATATTCGGTATCCACATGCTTCGGTGCGGCGCTGCTCGCAGGCGCTTTCATCGCGCCTGCGTTCGCGCAGGACCCCGCGCTCCTCAATTACACCGGCGCCGACCGCGCCGCCAAAGTTCTCGCCGCGGCGCAGAAGGAGGGCGCATTCACGCTCTATACCTCGATCGCCGAAAAGGATATCGCACCGCTGGTGGGCCCGTTCGAGAAGAAGTACGGCATCAAGGTCAAGGTGTGGCGCGCCGGTAGCGACAAGGTGCTGCAGCGCACCGTCACCGAGACCAACGGCAAGCGCTACGAAGTCGATGCGATCCATATCAGTGCCCCAGAAATGGAGGCGCTGCACCGGGAGAAGGTGCTCCAGCCGGTGAGCAGCCCGGCCTTTGCCAGCCTGCTGCCCGGCACCGTTCCGGCCCACCACGAATGGGCCGGAACGCTGCTGACCGTGTTTGTGCAGGCCTATAACACCAGCGTGATTAAGAAGGAGGACCTGCCGAAGAAATTCGAGGACCTGCTCGATCCTAAATGGAAGGGCAAGCTGGGCATCGAAATGGAGGACTTCGACTGGTTCGCCGCCACCATCACGTCGATGGGCGAGGTTCGCGGCACCAAACTATTCAGCGACATCGTCGCCACCAACGGCATTTCGGTGCGCAAGGGGCACTCGTTGCTGACCAACCTGGTCGGTTCGGGCGAAGTGCCGCTCGCGCTGACCGTCTACAACTACATGCCTGAAGCGGCGCGCAAGAAAGGCGTGCCGATCGGCTGGTTCGCATTGGAGCCGGCCATCGCGCGCGCCAACGGCATCGGCATCGCGCGCCGTTCCAGCCATCCGAACGCCGCCTTGCTGTTCTATGACTACATGCTGTCGCCCGAAGCGCAGAAGATCCTCGTCGCGCTCGACTACGTGCCCACCAATGCGTTGGTCGACTCCCCCCTCAAAGGCATGAAGCTCAACGTGATCGATCCGGCGGTCACCCTGACCCAGATGGACAAATGGAACAAGGTGTACGACGACGTCGTGCTGAAACGCGCGGCGAAATAAGCCGGTGTCCTGATGGGTGAATTGCTGGCGCTCTGCTCGGCGGCCTGCTTTGCCGCCGCCAACGTGACCATTACGCGCGGCGCGGCCAAGGGCGACGACAACGGCGCCTTCCTGTCGATCCTGCTGACCATGGTCATCGCGGCCTGCTGGTGGCTGCTGCGCAGCGGCGGCCACGGCTTCCCGGCATACAATCCCGGCTCCTTGCTGTGGTTCGCCGGCGCCGGCATCCTGACCATTTTCGTCGGCCGGGTATTCCTGTACGCGTCGGTGCAGCGGCTCGGCGCCGTCCCGGCGTCCGCCGTCAAGCGACTCAATCCGCTGTTTTCGGTGCTGCTCGGCGTGCTGCTGCTGGGCGAGGCCTTCGATGGCGCGATGGCGGCCGGCATGCTGCTCATTGCAGCCAGCTTCGCCGTGCTGATTCGCCAGTCGCTGCGCGCTGCGCGGCCGCAAACGGACGGGGCACCACGTTCGCTGCGCGCCACGCTGGCCAACCTGGGCTATTTTTATGGGCCGGTGTCGGCGCTCGCCTACGCGTTCGGCTATGTCGCGCGCAAACAGGGCTTGGCGGGCATGCCTGACCCGGCCTTCGGGACCATGTTCGGTGCGATCACCGGCGCGCTGGTGTTTGTCCTGATCGCCCGCTTTGTCGACAGCTACAAGCGCGCGCTGCGCAACACCTTCCGCGTTTTCAATCCATGGCTACTCGCCGCTGGCGTGCTCAGTTCCGCCGGCCAGCTGCTGTACTTCGCGGCGCTTGGCAGCAGCACGATTGCGCGCTGCGCCATGCTCAGCTCCATGGAGGCGCTGTTCACGATTGGATTCACGGTCGTGGTGACCGGTTCGCGCAAGCAGCTGACCGCGCCGGTGCTGCTGGCCTGCGCACTGGGCGTGGCCGGCACCGCGTTCATTGTCATCAAATAGGGCAGGGCATCAGGCGCCGCGCTGGTGCGGACACACTCCGGCCAGGTCGGCCGCCAGCGCCGGCTGCTTGGGGTCGATATAGACCTTGCCGTCGATGGTATGCACTGCGTAAGTACGCAGCGGGATCATGCATGGCGGGGTGATGACTTCGCCGGTGCGGATGTTGAAGGCGCCGTTGTGGAAGTCGCACTCGATCGCGTCGCCGTCGATATACCCTTCCGACAGCGAGCCGGGACCGTGGGTGCACTGGTCGTCGGTAACGTAGTAGCCGTCGTCGAGGTGGAAGACCGCCAGCGAGTAGCCGTCTTTGTCGATTTTTGTCACGCAGTTCAGCGCCACTTCGGCGCTGGTGCACAGTTCGAGCAGGTCATGCAGGTGGAATTCTGTGGTGGTGGTCATGGTCGGTGCCGCTTTTTCAGAATTGATGAGAGAAACGCAAAACAGATCGGGTCCTGCGCCGCCGAGGGATTGACAGTGCAACGGAACTGATGATATCTTAAATCACGAAATAGGAACAGCGTTCCACATAAGAGAACGATAAAAAATATCTTCCAGCCCGGCCCTTGTGGCGCGATGCGGACAAAGTAATTTCATCGATCGACCAGCATTTTTGAGGAAACCTGAAATGACCAAGCGCGAACAAAACGAATTACTGACGCAGACCGGCCCCGGCACCCCGATGGGCGATCTATTCCGCCGCTATTGGATGCCGGCCCTGATGTCTTCCGAGCTGCCCGAGCCGGACTGCCCGCCGGTGCGCGTCAAGCTGCTCTCCGAGCGCATGATCGCGTTTCGCGATAGCGAGGGCAAGCTGGGCCTGACGGACGAATTCTGCGCCCACCGCGGCGTCTCCTTGTGGTTCGGTCGGGTCGAGGAGGGCGGCATCCGCTGTCCTTACCACGGCTGGAAATACGACACCAGCGGCCAGTGCGTCGAGGTGCCGTCCGAGCCGGTGGAAAGCGGCTACTGCAAGAAGATCAAGCTCAAGTCCTATCCGATGATCGAGCGCGGCGGCATCATCTGGACCTATATGGGCCCGCCTGAGCTGCAGCCGCCGCTGCCCGAATTCGAATTTGCCACCGTGGCGCCGCAACGCAGCTATGTCTCCAAGCGCCACCAGGAGTGCAACTACCTGCAGGCGATGGAGGGCGGCATCGATTCCTCGCACGTTTCATTCCTGCACAGCGGCGCGCTCGAACGCGATCCGCTGTTCAAAGGGGCGCGCGGCAACAAGTACAACCTGCAGGATTTCCAGGTCAAGTTCGAGGTCGTCGAATCCGAAGGCGGACTGCTGATCGGCGCGCGTCGCAACGCCGAAGACGGCAACTACTACTGGCGCATCACGCAGTGGGTGATGCCCTGCTTCACCGCGATTCCGCCGCGCGGCGACCACCCGATCCACGGCCACTTCTGGGTCCCTATCGACGACGAAACCTGCTGGTCCTGGAGCTACGACTACCATCCCACGCGCGACCTGACCGCTACCGAGGTGCAGGCGATGGACGATGGCCACGGCATTCACGTCAAGCTGATCCCGGGCACCTTCATCCCGGTGCAGAACAAGGACAACGACTACCTGATGGATCGCGCCGCGCAGAAGGCCAAGATCAGCTATAGCGGCATTTCCGGCATCGCGATCCAGGATTCGTCGCTGCAGGAGAGCATGGGGCCGATCGCCGACCGCAGCAAGGAGAACCTGGTCTCCACCGACAACGGCATCATCATGGCGCGACACCGCCTGCGCAAGGCCGTGCTGGCATTGCAAAAAGGCGTTCCGCCGCCAGGGCTCGAGGCGATTACCCATCGCGTCCGCTCGGCCGCGCTGGTGCTGCCCCCTGATGTCGCGTTCAAGGACGCGGCGAAGGATGCGCTGATTGCGCGCGAAGGCGTGCCGCTCACCTCGGTGTAGCGCATGGCATTACTCGGCGCGGCGAAGAAGGATGCCGCCCATTTCGCCGCCCTCGACCGGATCAAGGAATGGACGCGCGAGCGCTTCGCCTTGCCGGCGTCGGCGCCGATCGTGGTCGCTGAAGTGGCCTGCTCGGTGCCCGGCTGCCCGCCGCTCGAAACGGTGGCCGCCTTCTGGACCGATGACGGCCGCCGCTATCAGTTCAAGCTGTTCAAACCGCCGGAACAGGTGGCGCAGGAAGATTTGCCGTACGCGTGGCTGAAGAAATCCCTGGAGGCGGCCGAAGGCGCTGGCCTGGACTGCTGCTAGCGCGAATTACAATAATAATGGAGACGCCTCATGCCTGAACTGCACCTGAAAACCGCGATCCAGACCCTCGGCCACACCCGCGCCCTGAAAGACGGTACGGTCACGCCCGACGGTTTCACCTTCGACTTCGAAGAAGTCTCGCCTATCATCCAGGCCTTCCGGCGCATGGCCCGCGGCAGCGAATTCGATGTCAGCGAAATGGCGATGACGACCTACCTGTGTGCGCGCGCTGCCGGCAAGCGCATTACCGCGCTGCCGGTGTTCCTGGTGCGCGCCTTCCACCACGGCGCCGTGCTGCACAACGCCGCGCGCGGCACGTTCGACCCCAGGCAGCTCGAAGGCCAGCGCGTCGGCGTCAACCGCGGCTATACCGTGACCACCGGCGTATGGGCGCGCGGCGTGCTGCAGCACCAGTACGGCGTCGACCTGTCGAAGATCACCTGGGTTCTGTCGGGCGACGAACACGTCGCCGAATTCATGGCGCCATCGAATGTCGTGCGCATCGCGCCCGGTCAGCAGCTCGACCAGATGCTGCTGTCGGGCGAGATCGCCGCGGCCACCGGCCTGGCCACTGACCATCCCGACCTGAAGCCCTTGATCCCGGACGCCAAGGCGGCCGGCTTTGCGGCGCTCGCGCGCGACGGCTACTATCCGATCAACCACACCGTGGTGGTGCGCGACGAACTGCTCGACGCCCATCCGCAGCTGGCGACGCAGCTGTTCGGCGCGTTCGCGCAAGCGAAGCGGCTGTACGTGGAGCGCTTGCGGGCAGGGACGATCGGCGAACCGGCCGCCCCCGACATGCTGTACGCGCGCGTCATGCAGATCACCGGCGCCGACCCGCTGCCGTATGGCGTGGAACCGAACCGGCCAATGCTCGACATGATCATGCGCCTGGCGGCCGAGCAGGGCATCGTTGCCGCGCCTTACCCGATCGAACAGCTGTTTGCCGCCGGTACGCTGCAGCTGACCGCCTGACCCCACCTCAAAGGACGCACATGGATAGCCAACAATCGGCGGTGACGCTGCCGCAACTGCAGCAGATGAAGCGCGACGGCCGCAAGATCGTCGGCATGGTGGTGTGGGATTATCAGATGGCGCAGATCGTCGACCGCGCCGGCGTCGAGATCGTCTCGGTCGGCGACACGGTCGGCGTCAATCTGTGGGGCCACGCCAATCCGTTCGAGATCACGATGGACGAGATGCTGGTGGTATGCAAGGCGGTGCGGCGCGGCGTCAAGCGGGCGCTGGTGAGCGCCGACTTTCCCTTCGGGCCGCTGCAGGAAGGGACGCAGTACGCCGTCAGCGCGGCCATCCGCATGGTCAAGGAAGCGGGCATCGACATGCTCAAGCTCGATGGCGCCGCCGATTTTCCCGAGACGGTCAGCGCCATCGCGCGCGCCGGCATCCCGGTGTTCGCCCAGTTCGGCATCACCCCGCAAACGGCCTTGCAGTACGGGATTCCCTACAGCGCCGCCAATTCGGCCGGCGCCGTCGTCACCGACGACATGATAGAGCGGCTGGTCAAGGAAGCGAAGCGGCTCGAGGACGCTGGCGCCACGCTGCTCGACTTCACCAATTCGGGCGCGGTGGCCGGTGCGGCCGTTGCGGCCGCGGTCAAGATTCCGGTGATCGGCGGCTTCGGCGGCGGGCCCTGGCTGGACGGGCGCATGCGCATGGTGCACGCTGCGATCGGCTATCCCGCCAGCGCCATCGATTCGCCGGTGGAAAATTACGCCAACGTGGCGAAGATCGCGCTCGACGCAGTCGGCGCGTTTGCCGCGGACGTGCGCGCGGCGCGCCAGATCAAGGGCGCCGTCCCCGTGAAACCCGCCGCCTGACAGGAGACCGCCATGCCCTTCGTCCAGATCGACGGCATCGAGACGCGCTACGACCAGATCGGCTCGGGCCCGCCGCTGCTCATGTTCTCCCCGGGCGGCTTCAATGCCTCGCTGGAGCAGTGGTACTCGCTCGGCATCTATGCACGCAACAAGCCGCTTCAGCATCTGGCGCAGCACTATACCTGCATCGTGTTCGACCGCCGCGAATGCGGCCAGTCAGGCGGGCGGGTCGAAGCTGTCGGCTGGGCCGACTATGTCGCCCAGGGCAAAGGCCTGCTCGCGCATCTCGGCATTGCCAGCGCCCACATGATGGGCGGCTGCATGGGATGCAGCCCGGTGCTGGCGTTCGCCGTCGCCCACCCGCACATGGTGCGCAGCATGGTGCTGTACTGGCCTGTCGGCGGCGCACGCTATCGCCTCACCAGCGAACTGCGGTATGCCGAGCACCTGGCGTTCGTGCAGACGCATGGCCTCGAGCAGGTCGTCGCGCTGGTCCGGGAGAGCGGCAAGCCGTTCGGCGCCGATCCGCGCGGCGGCCCGTGGGCGTCGGTGATCGCGCGCGACAGCGATTTCGCCGAACGCTTCGCGCTGCAGGAGGTCGAACAATACAAGCGCATCGTCGCCGCCATGGCGCACGGCCTGGTCGACCGCGATACGGCGCCGGGCGCCGAGCCGGAAGATCTGATGGCGCTGCAGATACCGGCGCTGGTCATTCCAGGCAAAGACGCGTCGCATGCCACGTCGGCTGCGCGCTACCTGGAAGAATGCCTCTCGGGTGCTCACTACTGGGATGCGGCGCCGGCCGACCAGGACGAGCAGGGCACTGCGGCGCGCCTGCTGGAATTTCTCGCCGGCGCGAGCCACCCAACCGGAATCTAGCAGCCATGATCATTGACACGCACTGCCACTATACGACCGAGCCTGCGGCCTTCCACACGTTTCGCGACAAGCAGCTGGCCGGCCTGGCCGATCCGGCGCGACGGCCGGCGACCACCCAGCTCGGCATCAGCGACGAGGCGCTGATCGCCTCGGTGCAGCCGCAGCTCAAGCTGCAGCGCGAGCGCGGCAGCGACCTGACGATTTTCTCGCCGCGCGCGGCCGGCATGGCGCACCATGTCGGCACGGAGGCCACCAGTCACCAGTGGGCCACCGTCAGCAACGACATCATTCACCGCCTGTGCACCCTGTTGCCGGACAATTTCGTCGGCGTGGGTCAGCTGCCCCAGTATCCCGGCGTCTCGCCGAAGAACTGCCTGCCGGAGCTCGAGCGCATCGTCAACCAGCTCGGCTTCGTTGGCGTAAACCTCAATCCCGATCCGTCGGGCGGCTACTGGACCGATCCGCCGCTGATCGACCGCTACTGGTACCCGATCTACGAAAAGCTGTGCGAACTCGATATCCCGGCCATGGTGCACGTCACCTCGTGCTGCAATCCCGCCTTCCATCACACTGGCGCCCATTACATCAACGCCGACACCACCGCCTTCATGCAGTTGATCCAGGGCGACCTGTTCAAGGACTTCCCGACCCTGAAGCTGGTGATTCCGCACGGCGGCGGCGCGGTGCCGTATCACTGGGGCCGCTACCGCGGCCTGTGCCTGAGCATGAAGAAAGTCCAGCTGCTCGATCATGTGATGAACAACGTGTTCTTCGATACCTGCGTCTACCACTTGCCCGGCATCGAGCTGCTGGCGAAGGTGATCCCGATCGGGAACATCCTGTTCGCCTCGGAGATGCTGGGCGCGGTACCCGGCATCGATCCGGAGACCGGCCACAGTTTCGACGACACCAAACGCTACATCGACCAGGTGCAGGGGCTGGGCGAGGCCGACCGTTACAAAATATTTGAAGGAAATGCACGTCTGGTCTATCCCCGGCTTGGCGCGCTGTTGACGGCGCGCGGGCACCTGCCGCGCGTATTTTAGACCCGCCGCGCCATTCGGCCGCTGGTCAACCCGGAAAGCTTGAAGCCGCCCACCAGTAAAGGTAAGTCATGAAACTGAACAATATCAAAATCGGCCGGCGCCTTGGCGCCGCCTTTGGAATCCTGCTGTCGCTGCTGGTGGCGGTTACGCTGCTCGGCATCGGCGGCATGACCGAGATCCAGGGTTGGCTGCGCAATATTGCCGAAGAAAACAATACTGAATTGCGTTCGGCGAACACGATGCGGATCGCCGCTTTCGAACGTGCGCTGACGGTGCGCAATCTGCATATCGCCCTGCTGAGCGAAACGCCAGGCGCCGAATCGGGTGAAGCGCAGGCCAAGGAGCGCCAGGTGCGTATCAAGAAGGAAACCGAGCGCGTCAAGGAAGAGCGCGCAAAGTTCGCCGCGGCGCAGAAAGCGCTGGCAGCCATCTACGGCGGCACGCGCGCCGACAACGAGAAGGAGAGGGCCTTGCTGGCCACGATCACCCAACTTGACAGCCGGATCGTCCCGCTCGAAGACCAGCTGTTCGCCGCGATGGCTGCGCAGAAGGGCTACGAGGCGACTTTCGCGATCATCAAGAACGTGCGCAACGAATTGCGCACGGCAATGGTCACGACGACCGAGCTGTCGGCCCAGGTCGAGAGCCAGAACGCCGCCGCCCTGATCGACGCCAACTCGGCCTACCGGAGCGCGCGCATCTCGATGCTTGCCTTGAGCGCGATCGCGGTGGCGCTTGGCGCCTTGCTGGCCTGGCTGGCGACGCGCAGCATTACCGGGCCGCTCAACCGCGCGGTGCTGGTGGCGCACACGGTTGCGCGCGGCGACCTCGGAGTACAGATCGCGGTCGACAGCACCGATGAAACCGGGCAGCTGATGCAATCGCTGAAAGACATGACCGCCAGCCTGTCGGACATTGTCGGCCAGGTGCGCGGAGCGACCAGCGCGATCGCGGACGCTTCCGCCGACATCGCCGAGGGCAACCTGGAGCTGGCGGCGCGCACCGAGCAGCAAGCAAGTTCGCTCGAGGAGACGGCGGCCTCGATGGAGGAGTTGACCTCCACCGTGCGCCAGAATGCCGACAATGCGCGCTCCGCCGACGGCCTGGTTGCGAATGCGTCGGAGGTCGCGCTCAAGGGCGGCGAAGTGGTGCGCCAGGTGGTGCACACCATGGGGTCGATCAACGATTCGTCGCGCAGGATCGTCGATATCATCGCTGTCATCGACGGCATCGCCTTCCAGACCAATATCCTGGCGCTGAACGCGGCGGTCGAGGCGGCGCGGGCGGGTGAGCAGGGCCGCGGTTTCGCGGTGGTCGCATCCGAAGTGCGCAATCTGGCGCAGCGCAGCGCGGCCGCCGCCAAGGAGATCAAGACCCTGATCGGCGACTCGGTCAGCAAGGTCGACGCCGGCAACAGGCTGGCCGGGCAGGCCGGCGCCACGATGGACGAAGTGGCCGCCAGCGTCCACCGGGTATCCACCATCATGGCGGAAATCACGCATGCCAGCGAGGAACAGCGCGCCGGGATCGAGGAAGTGAACCAGGCCATCGTCGACATCGACGGGGCCACGCAGAAAAATGCCGCGCTGGTCGAAAAGGCGTCCGACTCGGCCCAGGCGATGCGCACCCAGGCCGCAGCCCTGACGCGCTCGGTAAGCCTGTTTACGCTGGGCGACCATGCTCCCGAGCCGGGACCGGCAGCGGCACGCCGGCCGCTGCCGGTGGCGCCAAAGCGGCTCGCGCAGCCACGCTAGCAGCGCCAGTCGCCGGCGCGAGTGCAGGCCCCGGGCGAGATCGTGGAGCATTGCTAGGGGACTTCAGGCTACAGGTGGGGAAAAGTCCGCGCTTTTGTTCCTATATATGGAACTGCGTTTCATTTTTAGTTGATCGATGTTGAATTCGGCCATACAATGATTTGCCAACTCACTTGTCACGCCCGCATTCAACAGGAGAACCTGCATGTCCACCATTCCCCGCCTTAACGGGATCATCCGCGCGCTGGAAGCCGGCCAGCACTCGTTCACGCTGTTCGCGCCGTGCGAGCCTGAAACCGCGATCGAACTGTCGATGTCGGGCTACGACGGCGTCGTGTTCGAGGGCGAGCATCGCGGCTGGGACATCGCCGCCTTGCGCAATAGCCTGCAGTTCATGCTCAACCGGGCCCAGATCGTCGAAGCGGGAACGGCCGCGCCGTCCGTGACGCCGACCGCGCGCATTCCCGCCAACGGCGCCGAGATGAACCAGTTCCTCGCCAAGCAGGCGCTGGACATGGGCTGCTACGGCATCATGTTCCCCCACATTAGCACCGTGCAGGAAGCCTACAACGCGGTCGCCTCCTGCCGCTACCAGCGCATGAAGGACAAGCCGCTGTACGAACCGGCCGGCATCCGCGGCGACGGCCCGATGCAGGCCGCCCGCTACTGGGGTCTGTCGATGCAGGAGTACTACGCGCGCGCCGACGTCTGGCCGCTGGCGCCGCACGGCGAAATCCTCGCCGTTCTGCAGATCGAAGACCTGGCCGGCATCGCTAACTTGCCCGACATGCTCAAGGAAGTGCCCGGCATCGGCGCGGTGCTGATTGGTGAGGGCGACCTTGGCCAGGAACTCGGCGTCCCGCGCCAGCCGGAGCATCCGCTGGTGCTTGACGCGATGGCGCAGATCGTCTCGATCTGCAAGCAGCACGACGTCATCGTCGGCCACCCGCGCGTGTCGCCTGCGAACATAGAGCGTGTCAAGGCAGAAGGCTACCGCTACCTGATGTGCCCCGCGCCGCGCAACTACGCATCGCTCGAGCATGCGCGCAAGGCCACCGGCCGCTAGGCCGCTACCGACATTCATCTTCAAGGAGCAGTTGTGGAAAAAGTACTCGCCGCGGTAAAGACCGGCCCAAGCAAGATCGAAATCCAGGAATTTCCGATGCCCGACGTGCCGCCGGACGGCGCCCTGTTGCGCATGGAAGTGGCGGGCATCTGCGGCACCGACGTCAAGATGTACAAGCAGCCGCTCGCGAAGGGGCCGGTGATCATGGGCCACGAGAACATCGGCTACATCGCCAAGGCGGGCACCGAATTCACTCGCCGCAAAGGCTTCAAGGAAGGCGACCTGGTGTTCGTCGAACACTACGTCGGCTGCATGAAGTGCGAATGGTGCCACAAGGGCGAGTACCGCCACTGCGAGAACACCGATTGGCGCTACAACCCGGACGGCATCCGCTACGGCTACACCAGCTCGGACAAGCCGCCGCACCTGTGGGGCGGCTTCGCCCAGTACGCCTACCTGCCGTGGAATTCGGTCATTCACAAGGTGCCCGACGGCGTCACCCCGGAGCTGGCCGGCCTGGTCACGCCAATGGCCAACGGGATCGAGTGGTCGCTGTTCGACGGCGGCGTCGGCTACGACAGCGTGGTGCTGATCCAGGGGCCGGGCCAGCAAGGCCTGTCCCAGACGGTCATCTGCAAGCAGGCCGGCGCCAAACTGATCATCGTCACCGGCACCTCGAAGGACGCGGCGCGCCTCGAAGTGGCGAAGGCGCTCGGTGCCGATTTCGTCATCGACGTGCAGAAGGAAGATCCGCTCGAGCGCATCATGGAAATCACCGGCGGACGCGGCGTCGACGTGGTGCTCGACTGTACCGCCGGCGCCGGCACTTTTCCCATCCTGCTCGGCGTCGAAGCCTGCAAGCGCAAGGGCGGCGTGATCGTGATGCAGGGCGAAATGCCGGAATTCCCCAATTTCCCGATCGGGAAAGTCACACTCAAGTTCATCACGCTCAAGAGCGCGCGCGGCCACAGCTACCGTGCCTGCGAGCTGGCGCTGGCGCAGATTGCGTCGGGCCGCTTCCCGCTCGAAAAGGTCACTACGCACAAGTTCGGCCTGAAAGACGTCGACCTGGCGATCCGATCGGTCGGCAACGAGGGCTTGCCCGACGTGATCCACGCCTCGCTGATGCCGTGGCTGTAAGGACGCCATGAGCGCGCCGTTGCCCGTCCCGGACCAGCGTATTCCCGTCACGGTGCTGACCGGGTATCTCGGCGCAGGCAAGACCACGCTGCTCAACCGCATCCTGTCCGAGCCGCACGGCCGGCGCTACGCGGTGATCGTCAACGAGTTTGGCGAGACCGGCATCGATGGCGACCTGATTGTGCGCGCCGACGAAGAACTGTTCGAGATGAACAACGGCTGCATCTGCTGCACGGTGCGCGGCGACTTGATCCGGACCCTGCACCAACTGCTCGAACAGGGCGGCAGCTTCGACGCGATCATCATCGAAACCACCGGGCTGGCCGATCCGGGACCGGTGGTGCAGACATTTTTCGTCGACCATTTTCTGCAGGCGCGCACGGTGCTCGATTCGGTCACGACGCTGGTCGACGCGCGCCACGTCCTGCTGCGCCTGGCCGACAGCCGGGAGGCGCGCGAGCAGATCGCATTCGCCGACCAGATCGTGCTGAACAAGACCGAGCTGGCCAGCGAGGCCGAACTGGCGGCCATCGAAGCGCGCCTGAAAGCGCTCAATCCGCTGGCGCCGATCTTTCGGGCGCAGCGCGCCAATGTGCCGCTCGACCAGCTGATCGGCCGCGGCGGCTTCGACCTGGCGCGCATCGTTTCGCTGGAGCCGGCATTCCTGCAGGACGACGAGGATGGCCACGTGCACGACGAGCATTGCGGCCATGCGCATCACGACCACCAGCACGACAGCGACATCGCGACGGTGGCGCTGCAGTCCGAGTGGCCGATGGATGCCGAGCGCATCAGCGCGTGGCTCAATGCGCTGGTGGCCAGCAAGGGCAGCGACATCCTGCGCGCGAAAGGCATCATCGAGGTGGCCGGCGACGCGCGGCAGCTGGTCTTCCAGTCGGTGCACATGCTGCTCGAGGGCGACTTCCAACGGCCCTGGCGAGACGGCGAGGAGCGTTCGAGCCGTCTGGTGTTCATTGGCCGCCACCTCGACCGCGCGCTGCTGGCGGCCGGATTCGAACGTTGTATAGCCTAAGGCGCCACCATGCACACCGTCATCAGCAGCGCACGCGCTTCCAGCACCACCGAACACCGCATCGATGTGCCGAATTCGCAGCCGCGCCGGATCAAGCTGGTCGGCCTCGGTGACGGCGGGCGCGGCATCGTCGGCGCGCTCGACCTGGCGCTTCTGCGCGGCGTGCAGCTCGCGGAAGCGAGCCCGGATGCGCTGGCCGGCGCCGAAATGATCGTCACGGTGGCCTGCGCCGGCGACGACGTGGCCGCGGCGCCGGGCATCCTGAGGCTGGCGCGCGAAGCGAACATCATGGTGACCGCCATCCTGCTCGACCAGGGCGATACGGGCGCGGCGCTGCCGATACTGCGCGCCGCTTCCGACATGCTGATAGTCGCGCGGGACGCCAGCTATGTGTCCGAAATGCTTTTACAATTGGGCGCCTGAGCGGCGGCCGGAGACCGGAGAGTCCATGCCCATCCACCTGCTTCGCGCCTGCGTCACCGCGCTGGTTCTTTCGACCGCCACAGTGGCCAGCCACGCGGCGGACGTGCCGTTGCGCGTCGGCGTCAGCGCCGCCAGCAGCGACGTGGTGTTCTACATCGCCGACAAGAAGGGCTACTTCAGGCGGGAAGGCCTGGCGGTCACGTTCACGCCGTTCGATTCAGCCGCCAAGATGGTCGCTCCGCTGGGCGCGGGCCAGCTCGACATCGGCGGCGGCTCGCCGTCGGCGGGCCTGTACAACGCAGTCGAACGCGGTATCGACATCAAGATTGTCGCCGACAAAGGCTCGACGCCGGCCGGCTACGGCTTCCAGCCGCTGCTGGTGCGCAAGGATCTGGTAACGAGCGGCCGCTTCAAGACGCTGAAGGATTTGAAGGGCATGAGGATCGCTGGCAGCGCGCCGGGGAGCGCTTCGACCTCGACGCTGAACGAAGCGCTCAAGAGCGCCGGCCTGAAGACATCCGACGTGGAGCGCGTGTTCATGGCGTTTCCGCAGCATGTTCGCGCCCTGCAAAACAAGGCGGTGGACGCGGCGATGACGACCGAGCCTTCTGCCACGCGTGCCGTGCAAAGCGGCGCCGCGGTGCGCGTGATGGGCGACGACGCGATCTACCCGAACCACCAGCTGGCCGTCGTTTTGTATTCGGGCCAGTTCATCAAGCAGAATCCGGACGCGGCGAAGCGCTTCATGCGTGCTTACCTGCGGGCGGCGCGCGACTACAACGACGCGCTCAAGGGCGGCAGGATCGCCGGGCCGAACGCCGGCGAGATCATCGCGATCCTGACCGAATACACCAATATCAAGGACCCGAAGGTGTATGGCGCGATCACGCCGCAAGGGACCAATCCGGATGGCCGGGTGCATGAAGCGAGCCTGAAGAACGACCTGGCGTTCTTCAAGGAAGAGGGGCAGGTCAAAGGCAACGTCAGCGTCGAGCAGGTGCTCGACATGCAGTTTGTCGAGGCGGTAGTGAAGGAGCTCGGCCCGTACGTAGCAAGAAAAGCCAAGTAAATGGCGCAACGGGGCGCCGCCGGCGCCGCGAAAAACGAAGGAGACAATTCATGAACAACAGGAACCTGGTGCGCCTGGGAGCGGCACTGCTGCTGGCCCTGTGCGGCGCGGCGGCGACGGCGGCCGAACCGGTGACGGTGCGCGTCGGCCTGGCCAACGCCAGCAGCGATGTCGGTTTCTTCATCGCCGACAAGAAGGGATACTTCAAGCAGGAAGGACTGAACGTGAGCTTCCTGGCCTTCGATTCGGGCGCCAAGATGGTCGCGCCGCTCGGCAACGGGCAGCTCGAGGTGGGCGCCGGTTCGCCGTCGGCCGGCCTGTACAACGCGGTTGCGCGCGGCATCGGCATCAAGATCGTCGCCGACAAGGGCTCGACGCCGCCGGGCTACGGTTACCAGCCGCTGCTGGTGCGCAAGGACCTGGTCGACAGCGGCCGCTACAAGACGCTGAAAGACCTGAAGGGCATGAAGATCGCCGGTAGCGCCACCGGCAGTGCCTCGACGTCGACACTGAACGAAGCGCTCAAGAAGGCCGGCCTCAAGTACGGCGACGTCGAGCGGATCTTCCTCGGCTTTCCGCAGCACGTAATGGCACTGCAGAACAAGGCGGTGGATGCGGCCATGACGACCGAACCGTCGGCGACGAAAGCGGTCCAGAGCGGCGCCGCGGTGCGTGTGATGGGCGACGACGTGATCTACCCGAACCACCAGCTGGCGGTGGTGCTGTATTCGAGCGCCTTCATCAAGAACAGTCCGGATGCGGCGAAGCGCTTCATGCGCGCCTACCTGCGCGCGGTGCGCGAGTACAACGACGCGCTCAAGGACGGAAAAATCGCCGGCCCGAACGCCGCCGAGGTGATCGCCATCCTGACCGAATATACGAACGTGAAGGATCCGGCGGTGTACCGCACGATCACGCCGCAAGGCTGCAACCCGGACGGCGCCGTGCACGAGCCGAGCCTGAAGAACGACCTGGCCTTCTACAAGCTCGAAGGCCAGATCAAGGGTGAGGTCACGGTGGAGCAGGCGCTCGACAACTCGTTCGTGGAAGCGGCGCTGAAGGACCTCGGCCCGTACAAGCGGCGCGCCGCGCGATGAGCATCCCCATGGAGGCGACCATGCCGGCGCAGGATGGGTCGGTCAAAATCCGCATGCGCAACCTTGGCAAGAGCTTCGAAGGCGCGCATGGCGTTGTCACCGCGCTCGACGACGTCACGCTCGACATTCCGAGCGGCTGCTTCTTCATGATCGTCGGTCCCAGCGGCTGCGGCAAGACGACGCTGCTGCGCATTCTCGCCGGGCTCGAGACGGCCAGCTCCGGCAGCTTCGAGATCAGCGCCCCCAGCCAGGGGCGCCCGGCCAACTCGATGGTGTTCCAGGGCGACTCGCTGTTCCCTTGGATGACAGTGTTCGAGAACGCCGCGTACGGCCTGTCGATGCGCCACAAGCCGCGCGGCGAGATCGCCGACGTGGTGGGGCATTACCTGAGCCGCACGGGGCTGAGCAAATTTGCCGGCGCCTATCCGCACCAGCTCTCGGGAGGCATGCGCCAGCGCGTGTCGATCGCGCGCGCGTTCGCGAACGATCCGGACATCCTGCTGATGGACGAGCCGTTTTCCGCGCTCGACGAGCAAAACAAGCTGCTGCTGCAGGACGAACTGCTGCGGATCTGGGAAGAGTCGCGCAAGACCGTCGTGTTCATCACCCACAGCGTCGACGAAGCGGTGACGCTGGGCGACCGCATCATGATCATGAGCGCCCAGCCGGGCAGGATCAAGCAGCTGGTGGCGGTGCCGTTTGCGCGTCCGCGCGAGGTGCTGGCCTTGCGCGCGCGCCCCGAATACGGCGAGCTGGTGTACTCGATCTGGGGCCAACTGCGCGACGAAGTGCAGCGCGCGCGCGCCCAGGACGAAAGGAGTGTGGCAGCATGAGCGCCTTGCCCGAATCGCATCCGAAGACATTGCGCGCGGTCGCCCGCGCAAAGCCCGGCGCCGGCCTGACCGTGGCCAACCGCGACCGCCTGATCAGCCTCGCGTCGCCGGTGCTGCTGTTGATCGTCTGGGAGGTCCTGGTCCGTACCGGCGTGCTCGACGCGCGTTTTTTTCCAGCGCCGTCGAAGATATCGGAGACGTTCGTCGCACTCGTCAGGGACGGCAGCCTGTGGGTCAATACGTGGGCCAGCCTGCAGCGCCTGTTCTGGGGTTTCCTGCTGGGCGGTATTCCCGCGCTGCTGCTGGGGATCGCGATGGGCCTGAACCGGTCGCTGCGCGCGTTCGTCAATCCGCTCGTCTCGACTACCTACCCGATTCCGAAGAGCGCGATTTTTCCGCTAATCCTGCTCATATGCGGTCTCGGCGAGTCTTCCAAAATTGTCATGGTAGCAATTGGGGTGTTTTATCCGATGCTGATCAACTCCTGCACTGGCGTCCTGGAAATCAACAAGATATTTCTCGACGTCGGCCATAACTTCGGCGCTAGCCGGTGGCAGGTGTTTCGCACGATCGCATTCCCGGGCGCGGTTCCACATATCATGAGCGGCGTGAAACTCGGTGTCGGCATGGGGCTAATCCTGATCGCCATCGCCGAAATGATCGGCGCCAAAAGCGGCCTGGGTTTCCTGATCTGGAACGCGTGGGAAATTCTGTCAGTCGAGACGATGTACGTCGGCCTGATCGTCATTGCGATGCTGGGATTTCTGTTTTCGATGATCCTCGATGAGGTCGAGCGCCTGCTGGTGCCTTGGAAGCGCCAGTAGTGGTATCAGGACGAGAAGATATTCACCGAGGGCATATGGGATATGGGTAGCGGCGATTGGTATTGTGGGGCTGACTCCAGTAAGATTCGAGCCGATCATATCTTTGCTGGAGCTAGTCATGCGTACCATTTCAACAACCGCCGCAGCCGGAAATTTCACGCACAACGTGGGCGATGCCGTCAGCGACTTCGTCGCGGGCCTGCAACGCATTAACGCGCGCCGCGTCGCGCGCCGATCGCCGGCACAAGTGACCGCGATCGGCGTGAATGCATCCGACACCGTTGGTCGCTGCTATAAGGTGTCGATCCCTCAGCTGTCTTCCGGTTTTGCATATGCCGCTTGGTTGGGGTGATCGCATCGGCGTTTGTGTCTGGACATGACCGGCCTTACCTTCGACAGGGTTGGAGGGGCGCTCTGCACCCGTGGATTCAACCGCAATGTTGGTCAAACCCTCAGCGGGATTGGTTGAGGCGATTCGTTTTCTCAGAAGTCCCTGGGACACCCACGAGTCCCCCGAAGGCTTGACCCACGCCTGCAAGTCACATGCCCGCTGCGCGGTCGAGCGCAAGACGGCACAGTTAATTTTTCGCTTTAGCTCTGCCATCACAGCCCTTTCCTTGGCTTCAATAGAAGCGCCGTAGTGTTGGCCTGGCAGGTCACAACTCCCCATACCCGGATCGAATAAGGAAGGCGCATCCCGCGCGGTCTGCATCTTCGCCGCCAACGTATTGATGGGGTGATCAAATAAAATGTGGCTGAAACAAGAAATAGGCTTGAACAATTTATTTCCTAAAATTGGAACGGCATTCCACATATCGGAATTGTGGCATTTACCAGCAACCGTTGTTGTGTGACAATTCGGAACATGTTCGCACCACTCGAAGTTCCGGGTGATCGCTCTGCAACCTAATGAAGCCGCATTCACCGGGTAATCGATGCTGCCAAGCCGAGGAAAATGGATTGCCGCTGTAGGGCTGAGCATGCTAAGCACGCCGCTCGTCCGGGCTCAGGAGCAAGAGAGGGCGGATACTACCGTTATTGTCTTGGGACATTACGATAATGCATTAGGCACGTCGGATGCCGCCAGCCAAGGAACAGTCACCGCCAGCTTGATCAATAACCGTCCTGCTTTGCGCACCGGCGAGTTGCTCGAGTTCGTTCCCGGAATGATCGTCACGCAGCACAGCGGCAATGGCAAAGCCAACCAGTATTTCTTGCGCGGATTCAACCTGGACCACGGCACGGATTTCGCGACCTACGTGGATGGCATGCCGGTCAATATGCGCACTCATGCGCATGGTCATGGTTATTCCGACATGAATTTCTTGATACCTGAGCTGGTCCAGCGGATCGAATATAAAAAAGGGACCTACTTCGCCGATGAAGGCGATTTTTCGTCGGCCGGCGCTGCGCATATACGTGTTGCGGACTGCCTGCCGAGCGGATTGGCCAGCCTCTCGCTCGGAAGTTATGGCTATCGGCGCGGTGTGATTGCCGACTCCATCGCTTCGCCCCAAGGTACCTGGCTATACGGCCTTGAAATCGACCGCAACGATGGACCATGGAATGTTCCTGAAAACGTCCGCAAATATAGCGGCGTACTTCGCTATAGCCAAGGGACCAAGGGTGATGGTTTCAACGTCACCACCATGGCATATAAGAATACTTGGAACTCGACAGACCAGATCCCGTGGCGCGCCGTGCAGTCCGGTCAGATTGGCCGATTCGGTACCATCGATCCCACCGACGGCGGTGCCACTGCGCGCTTCAGTCTCGCTTACGCGATGCGCAAACGCAATCCAACTGGATTGTTCGAACTGGACGCCTACGCGGTGCAATCGCGCCTGGATCTGTTCAGCGATTTCACCTACTTTCTTGCCAATCCAAAGGTGGCGACCAGTTGAACCAGAGTGAACACCGCCGCATGTATGGCATTAATGCGCGCCAAACATGGATTGTCAATGTTGGCGGCATCGAGATGCGCAACAAGGCCGGCTTCCAGGCGCGATACGACCGATTGGCCCCTGTCGGCATTTATAACACTGTTGCACAGCAGCGCACATCAATTGTCCGTGAAGACCACGTGAAAGAAGCCAGCGTCGGTTTTTATGCCGAAAATACCGCGCAATGGCTGCCCAGGTTCCGCACGGTTGCGGGCGTGCGTTACGAAACGTTTCGTTTCGATGTGAACAGCAGCATTGGAGGCAATTCCGGCAAGCCCAGCGACCATATTGTTTCGCCAAAGTTTTCGATGATTTTCGGTCCGTGGATCAAAGCCGAATACTTTATCAATGCCGGCACCGGCTTTCACAGTAACGATGCGCGCGGCACCACCCAGACCCGGCTGCCTGACGGCAGCTCGTCGATTCCGGTGACCCCACTGGTTGAAACCCGGGGCGTAGAGCTTGGCGCCCGCGCCGAGCTCATACCCGGCCTGCAAAGTTCGCTGGCATTATGGCGTCTGGATATCGATTCTGAGCTCCTTTTCGTAGGCGACGCCGGCGCGACCGCACCCAGCCGCGCCAGCCGGCGCAGCGGTATCGAATGGACCAATCACTATATTGCCAGGCCGTGGCTCCTGTTCGACCTCGACCTGGCGGCATCCCGTTCGCGCTACAGCCAGGCTGACCCGGCCGGCGACTTTATACCGGGGTCAATCGACAAAGTTGCGTCGTTTGGCGTAACAGTTACCGACATCGGTCGCTGGTACGGTGCCTTCGAGGTGCGCTACTTCGGCCCACGCCCGCTGGTCGAGGACAGCAGCGTGCGTTCCGCATCGACCGCTTTGGCTTACGCTCGGGTCGGCTACAAGATCAATTCAAACACTAAGCTAACGTTGGATTTCTTCAATCTGTTTAACAAGCATGCCAGCGACATCGACTATTACTACCAATCCCGGTTACGCGGTGAGCCAGCTGACGGTGGCAACGACATCCATTTTCACCCGGTTGAACCCCGTACGGCGAGATTGACTTTGATGCACAATTTCTAACTGTCGAAGGCCTTGTTGTAATCATTGCGCAACACATTGCTCTGCCAAACGGTGAACCGTGCGGCGTTTAACAGTCTCTGCCGAAGACGAGACGATCCGCTGAGCCGCAATTTTCGGCCAAAATTTGGCAAAAAGAGGCGGGGAATGAGGTGGCCGCGAACTGTTTCGGTCGGTGTTGGGATTTGTATCGCAGATACTTCACATCACGTACCTGGTAAAAGCCGCAATCGTTCTCATCGCCCTCGATCACTTCCCATCGCGTATTCGATTTGGCGGGAATAATAAAGTGGCGATCCGTGCCGTGCTGCGTCAAAGCGTACAGGATTTCCGCAGACAGAAAGCCGCGATCGAAGACCGTGAGCGATTCATTGGGCACATCAGTGATCAGCTGCTTTGCATACAACATCTCATTGGTGCCATAAGGGCCAAACGCGGCACTGTGAACGATATGCGTCGGCAGGGCGGTCCGCGTGACGCCGCGCACTTGCGGATAGCTGGCTATCGCGCCGCTGGAGTAAAGTTGCGCACCGAAATGGGCGCGGTTCTCGACGTTGTCATGGGTGCGCAACCCGTTCAGTCTTAACTGAACGGCATTACCCCTCGCGGGAGCTTGCCAACTTGTTCGATATCGAAGTTCGTATCGGAGAGACGTCGCCTTTTGCTTGGTCAGCGGGGACACGCCAGCGCCGCGAACCCAAAAATAGCGATTAACATTGACAGTTATGTCAAAATGACGATAATAGGGCCAAGACGAAGTGCTGGGAGAAACCGCTTGCGCAACAACCTGCCCATCAACGGCAACGAATACATTCTGAAAGATGGCGATAAACTCGTTTCCACGAGCGACATTAAGGGCCGTATCAGCTATGCCAACCGGTGCTTTGCCGAGACCAGCGGTTATAGCGAGGCTGAACTGCTCGGCCAGCCGCACAGCATTGTCCGCCACCCGGGAATGCCATCCGAGGCATTTGCCGACCTCTGGGCAACTATCGAATCGGGCCGGCCCTGGGCTGGATTGGTCAAGAATCGCCGTAAGAACGGCGATTTCTACTGGGTCGCCGCCAACGTTGTGCCGATCGTACAAGGCGGCCGCACGATCGGCTACCTGTCGGTGCGCACCAAGCCGACACGCACGCAGGTTGCCGACGCCGATAAACTGTACGAGAAGATGACGCATGGCGACCCGCGCGGCGTGAGCATCCGCCAGGGGCGTGTGGTTCCGACCGGCTGGCGCGCCGTAGTGCCGGCGCTGGCCAATGTCCCGCTCAGACATCGGCTCGGGCTCGCGCTCGGCGGGCAGGCGGCACTCATGTCGCTGATGGCGTGGCAATTGCGCGGCACGGTCTGGTGCGGGTTGGCCGTGGTCGGCATCGTCGCCGCGTTTGCGGCCCTGGCCGAGTTGCTGCGCTCGGTCGTGCGGCCACTGGCGCAGGCCACCGCGGCCGTTTACGCGCTCGCCGGTGGCGACCTGTCGCACATCCTGGCGCCTGGCGGTCCGGATGAGATAGGACAGTTGCTGACCGCGCTGCACCAGTTGAACGTTAACCTCAGCGCCATGGTCGGTGACGTGCGCAGCAACGTGTGCACGATGGAGCAGGTGACGCGTGACATCGCCACCGGCAACGTCGACCTGGCGGGCCGCACCGAGGCGCAGGCCGCGAGCCTGGAGCAGACCGCCGCCAGCCTGACGCAGATCGGGGCCGCCGCCGTGCGCAACACCGACAGCGCGGTGGATGCCGACCGGATCGTCGGGGAGGCCAGTTCCGTGGCCGGCCGGGGCGGTGACGCCGTCATGCGCGTCGGCGCCACAATGGCCGGTATCAGCGAGTCGGCCTCGCGCATTGTCGACATCATCGCCCTGATCGACGGCATCGCCTTCCAGACCAACATCCTGGCGCTCAACGCGTCGGTGGAGGCGGCACGCGCGGGCGAGCAGGGCCGGGGCTTCGCGGTGGTGGCCGGTGAAGTACGCAACCTGGCTCAGCGCTCGGCCAACGCGGCGCGCGAGATCAAGGGCTTGATCGATGACTCGGTGCGCAAGGTCGGGGTAGGAAACGAGCAGGTCAGCTCGGCGGGGGCAACGATGCAGGAGGTGGTCGTGGCGGTGCGTGGGGCGGCCGCAATCATGCAGGATATTACCTTGGCCAGCCGGGAGCAGGGGCAAGGCATCGCCGAGGTCAACGCCGCAATGGCCGAGCTCGACGCGATCACGCGCCAGAACGCGGCCCTCGTCCAGCAGTCGGCCGGCGCCTCGAACAGCCTGGCGCAGGAGGCGGCCAGCCTCGCGAAAGCCATGTCGGTGTTCAGACTGCCCGGCGGGCACGAAACAGCTGCGCGACGATCCGTCCGACAGTTCTCAAGAGAACGGGGATTGCACAGGCAGGGCGCCGCAACGGCCGCCTTGATGGGGGGCGCCCGAGCCACCAGCAAAAGAATGGCGCCGGCAAACGGCGGCACCGGCAGGGAGGCGACGCAATGACGGGGGCGATCCATACCGGCGTGGGCACGATGAGCGGACAAAGTCTGGCAGCCGTGGTGCTGGAGTTTGGTGGCGTCAGTGGGCTTGCGGTGCGCCCTATCCTGAAGAGGACTCTTCCACGGCGCGGCGAAATCGAGGTGCTGGTCGAGGCGGCGTCGGTGAACCCGATCGACGTGCGGCGCCGCAGCGGATATGGAAGGCGGCTCTTTTCCCTGCTCGGCGCGGCGACCCTGCCACTTGTGCTTGGCAACGATTTCGCCGGCACAGTGACTGCGGTCGGACCGGGCGTCACCAACTTGCGCGAAGGCGACCGCGTGTTCGGCGCGAAACCGCCGTCGAGCCGCGGCACCCATGCGACAAATGTCATCGTGCGCGCCGACCACGCGGTGCGCCAGCCTCGCGGCGTGCCGGCGTCGGTGTTGGCGACACTGCCGTACAATTTCCTGACTGTGAAACGCGCGCTGGCTGACGCCGGGCTCGCGGCCGGAAATGCATACCAGCGCCAGGTGCTGGTGTATGGCGCCTCGGGCGGGCTCGGCCTGCTCGCCGTGTGGCTGCTCAGTAGCTGGGGGGCGCATGTCACCGCGATTGGCAGCGGGGCCGGCCTCGAGGCTTGCCGGGCGGCGGGGGCGGCATCCGTCCTCGACCGGCACAGGTATGCGCTTGCCGATGTGCGCCCCGGCTTTGCCGCTACCCTGAACTTTGCCTGCTGGGAGGACGAAGCTGCTTTGCTGCGCCTGCTGGCGCCGGATGCGCTCGGCCATGCCTCCACCGTCCATCCCTTGCTGGGCAATTTCGACAGCTTCGGCCTGCTTGCCGGCGCGGTCCGGACGATGTGGCAGAAGCGGCAGATGCGCGCCCTCGCGCATACCCGCTATGCCTGGACGGTGTTCCGGCAGGATCGCGTGGCGTTGCAGGAGCTGGCCGATTGCGCGGCTGCGATTCCGGCGCCGGCATTGAGCAGCTTTTCCCTGTTCGATGCGGCGAGCGCGCATCGCCACGTGGAGCAGCGCCGTCCCGGGCGCGCGGTGCTGCTGCCTGGCCGCGGACTCTGAGGCCAGGAACCGGAGGTCGTCAGGGGCGGGTTAACATGCCGGCAAAGACATCCGGGGGAATCGGCGGGCTGAACAGGAAGCCCTGCATTTGGTCGCAGCGATGCTTGAGCAGGAAGCGCTCGGCTTCGGTGTCCTCCACCCCCTCGGCAATTATCTTGAGATTCAATTGCCTGCCCATCGCGATGATGGCGCCCGTGATCGCGGCGTCATTCGCGTCTTGGGCAATATCGCGAACAAACGACTGGTCGATCTTCAGCTTGTCGACCGGCAGCCGCTTCAGGTAGCTCAAGCTCGAATAGCCTGTGCCGAAGTCGTCGATCGACGTCCGGATCCCCAGCCGCTTTTTGAGCTCGACCAGCTTCTCGATCGACGCTTCCATGTCGGTCATCAGCGTCCCTTCGGTCACCTCCAGCTCAAGCGAGCTACCGTCGATACCCGCGGCCGACAGCGCACTTGCAACCCATGCGTAAAGGTCGTCGTGTTGCACGTTATGCGCCGACACATTCACCGCCAACGACACGTCCGGCAATCCTGAATCCTTCCATTTGCGCTGCTGCCTGCACACCTGGTGGATCGCCCATTCGGTCATTTCCGAAATCAGCCCGCACTCTTCGGCCACCGGTATGAAACGGACGGGCGATATCATGCCCTGTACCGGATGACGCCACCGCATCAGCGCCTCGGCGCCGATGACATGGCGGTCGCGCAGGTTCACCTGTGGCTGGTAAAGCAGGAACAGCTCATCGTTCGCGATCGCGCTGCGAAGTTCGTTCTCCATCGCCAGCCGTTCCTGCGCCCGCATGTCCATCGCTTTGTCATAGAAGCGAAGGCCCTTGCCGCCTTGCTGTTTGGCCAGGTACATCGCCATTTCGGCATACTGGAGCAGGGTGTCGCCTTCGGGCGCGTCCTGGGGGAAGAGGCTGATGCCGATGCCCCCGCTCGTCGTGGCCCGGTGTCCGCCGAGGTGAAACGGCGTAAGCAGGCTATCGAAGATCTTGCCAGCGAGCTGGCGCATCGGCTCGCTGCCGGCCAGGCCGGTCGCGATGACCACGAAGGCGTCGCCACCCAGGCGCGCCACCGTGTCGCCCTCGCGCACGCAGCTCTTGAGCCTGGCGGCGACCTCCTGCAGCAGCAGGTCGCCCACCCGATGTCCCAGCGAGTCATTGATGACCTTGAAACGGTCCAGGTCGAGGACCAGCAGGCCGACTGTGGCGCCGGTGCGGCGTGCCTCAGCCAGTGCCTGTTCGAGGCGGTCCGCCAACAAGTGACGGTTCGGCAGCCCGGTCAGGATGTCATAGTGGGCCAGGTATTCGATCCGCGCGCGCGCGCGCTTCTGCTCGCTGATGTCCATGCTGATGCCGCACAATCCCCTGATCTCGTTATTCGCGTACAACGGCGTCTTGACGGAAAGGAAAGTGCGGGTCGCCCCGTCCGCTGTGGGCATATCTTCTTCGATGCTGATGGTTCCTGCGCGGATCGCGATCATGTCGGTCCTGTGGATAGCCTCGGCCACTTCCGGCTGGTCGTGCAACAAGTCGTGATCGGTCTTGCCCGCGATCTCGGCAAGGCTGACACCGAACGTTTTTTCGAATTCGCGGTTGACGTAGAGGTAGCGCGCTTGCGGATCCTTCATGTAGACGCAGGCAGGAACGGTTTCCATGACGGCCCCCAGGCGCGCTTCACTCTCCTGCAAATCTTCGTAGAGATCGGCGTTTTCCATCGAAATGGCGACTTGAGCAAGCAGCCACTCCAGCACCTCGAGGTTAACCCGGGAGAAGGCGCCGGCGAGCTGGCGGTTCTCCAGGTACAGCACCCCGATCAGGTCATTGCGCCGAAGCACCGGCATGCACAGCACCGCGCATTGCTGCCTCTGGCGAAAGTAGGGGTCATGGACGAAGACTCCTTCGCGGCACGCATCCTCGAGCACGAGCGGCACCCGTGCCCGCGTCACGTAATTGACGACCATTTCGGGCACGAAGTCGAAGGTGGCCGCTGGCGATGCGATGTGTTCGAGGTAGAAGTGATTGTCTTCGTAGCGCGCGCTTTCCCTCAAATGGAGCTGGCCGTGCTGGCGGACGAGCAGGTGGGCGCATTGGGCTCCGACCTGTTCGAGCAAAGTACGCAGCAGTGTTTCATGCAGGCGGCCCGTGGTCACTTCGCTGGAAATGCTTTGGGCAGCTTTGACGACCGTCAGCAAGTCCAGTTGTACGGATGGCGACAGCGCAACTGCCTGCGTGGCCGCGAAGGCGGTCGGGTAGTCCGGAAGGTGGCGCTGCCGCAGTTGCTCGACTTTCGCCGTCGCGCCCCACCGGCCGTACTCGACCATTGCGGCAGCAACCAGCGTGTTGGCAACCCGGGCGAGGCCGTGGGTGCGGCAGAAACCGGCGGCAAGTTCGTGTGCGAGCGCGGTAATCTGCGCTGCCCCTTGTACGTGGGCCGCTTCGATCGCTCGCATGTACAGGTCGATGGCCCTGGGGTTGTCGCCGTCGATCCGGGCGAGCTCCGCATCGGCGAGGTAACAACGGGCGGAGAAATTATCGGGACAGTGGCGGTTCCATTCGGCGAGGCGCTCGCAGCCGCCACGCAACACCTCGCGCTGGCGCTGCCATTCGGCACTGCCGGCATCGACGCTGCTGCACAGCGCTGCCCCGGTCAACGCCTGGTACAAGTGGAATTCCGCCGTCAGAAAACTGCGCCCAAAGCGGGCATACACGCCGGCCTTGGCCGCGGCCAGGCTGGCGTTGGCAAAGTCGCCGAAGCGAAAGCGCGCCTGCAGCTTCAGGCTGTAATAGACAAAGTGCAGGGGAGAGCCGGGTGTGTCGTCCAGTTCATCTTCGAGGGAGCGTTCGCTGTAGTCATCCGAGTCGAACGAAACCAGCTGCGTCGTTTCGCCACGCTGGTTGCGGATATAGGCACGCCACGCCTGAAGCACCGGCCTGGTCGGTGTGTAGGCGGTGCGCATGACGAAATCGATCCTCGATTGCGCATCCTGCAGCACATCGCTTAAGGGATCGCCGACACTGCAGCGCTGCTCGATGATGTACTGGCACGCCAGGTTGGCGGCAACCGGTTCGTCGCTGATTTTCCCGCTCTCGAATGACGAATGCAGGTCGGCCAGCGCAGCCCGCAGGGGGCGGGTAAACGGCCCGACCAGGCCACCCGTGACAAGCAGCACCGGTGCGCGATATCGATCCGGGACAGGACCGTTGACCAGTTGTAGCGCGAGTTTCTCGAGGCTGCCGGCCTTGTCGATCTCGTTCCTGAAACAGCAGATGTACGCGAGCAGCGCGTATACAAACGCACATTCACCGGTATTGCCATGTCGCAGTGAAATGTTGGCGGCATGTGCAACCATCAGATTGAACAATTGATCGCTCCGCGCGTGGGCCAGCGGCATCGCAATCAACAGCGAGTCGAGCAAAAATTCGTAGGCCTCGTCGCCCCTGGCCGGTGCGCTCGCCAGGGTCTCGATCGGACGCTCGCCGAGCGATTCCCAGAACCTGGCCTCTTCGGCCATTGCCTCTTGCTCGCTGACGTCGGCAGGCAGTTCGATGCCGAACAGGCGAGTGCACTCTTCCAGCGCCGCGAACGCTTCGGCGTAGTTCACCTTGGCCACCAGCAGCTCGATTTTCAGGTGGAGCGCGCGCGCGCGATCGATGGTGCTCCGGGTATGCTGCAGCAGCTGCTCGATCAGGTCGCGCGCTTCATCCGTCTGGTTGAGCAAGTAGCAGCAGCTCGCCTTCTCGAAATACAGCCAGTACGCGGTCCGGTAGTCGGCGTCGAAATCCCCGGGGCGGAAGTGGCGCATTCCCATTCCGAGGTAATGGACAGCTGAGGCGTGGGCTCCGGCGGCCTTTGCCCGCGTCCCTGCGCGCAGGTTGATTTCCATGAGCTGACGGCGTTCGAGGTCGTCGGTAACGTTGGCGCTGCCGAGATTGAACTGATCTGCGATCTCGAACGCCCGGTCGTTGCTGGCGACACGCGCTTGCGAGGCCAGCAGGCGTGCAATTTCAAGATGGATTGCCGCGCGCCGGGGGCGTGAAATGGTCGCATAGACGGCCTGGCGGATGCGATCGTGCGCGAAGCGAATGCTGTGCCTGTCGATGAGATCGATAAACCCCGCTGCCAGCGCCTCGCGCAGCAAGGTCCGCGTGGCATTCTCCGTCATGCGTCCGGCGCTTCTCGCGAGCAAGGGGAGATCCACCATGTAGCCGATGCAGGCCGCATACTGCAACAGGCTGAGCGCTTTTTCCGGCAACTGTACCTTGATCGCGTCGAGCATGAGGTCGATCACGTTGTCGCTGTAAGCTTGGGCGTTGATCGTATCGATGTCCCACTGCCAGGACGATGTTGCCGGGTCGTGGCGGAGGTGTCCTTCGTGTTCGAGCCTGCCGAGAAAATGCAGCGCGAACAGCGGGATGCCCGCCGTCTTCTTGTGCACCATCGCCGCCAACGGCAGCGCGCGGTCCGGCCCGATGCCGAGTACGTCCGCGATCATCGTCGCAAAGGCATGCTTCGAGAGCGGGGCAAGACGGACTTCGGTGACGGCCAGATTGCTCCCGCGGAAGCGATCGATTGCCTCGCTCAGGGGATGGGAAGAGGTAATCTCGTTGTCGCGGTAGGACCCGATCACAAGCAGGTTGGGGGAGGGCGCGTCGACCAACAGAAAATGGAGGAAGGACAGCGAGTCCTCGTCCGTCCACTGCAAGTCGTCGAGAAAAATGACGAGCGGCCGCGGACGGTCGCTGAACGTGGAGATAAAATTGCGCAAGGTGGTGAAGAAGCGCCGCTGCGCTTCCTTCGGCGGCAAGGCGGGCGGAGGCGGTTGCTCGCCCAGCAGCAAGTGCGCATCGGTGATCAGGTCGAGCAGCAGCGCGCCATTGCCCGCAAGTGCCATGTCGAGCCGGCCCCGGCAGGCGTGCAGTGCCGCTTCGTCGCCCGACAGCACGACCTGGACGAGCTGGGACAAGGCCCCGCACAAGGTCGAATAAGGTGTCTGTCCCGTGTACTGGTCAAACTTGCCCGCGATGAATGAGCCGCCGTCCGCGTTGATCGCCCTTTCCAATTCGCCGACGACGGCCGACTTTCCCACGCCGGCCGGCCCCGACACCAGCAGCAAGGCCGATGTCCGCTGGTCCTCGACCCTGCGGTAGGCGGCAGTCATGGCGGCAAGGTCCTTGTCGCGGCCATAAAGCCGGTGCAGGGTCCCGAGCCCGCCCGCGACATCGTAGCGGCCGGTCGCAAACGGTTTGATGCTGCCGCTGGCGGTCCACTGCCGCCAGCATTGCGCCAGATCCGCCTGCAGGCCGGCGATGCCCTGGTAGCGCTTTTCCGGCGATTTCTCCAGCATCTTCATCACGATGTCCGACAGCGGCGCAGGCACGCGGGTGTTCTTGTAGCGGGGCGGCTGGGGTTTGCGCGCCAGGTGCGCGTGGACCCACCCGAGCGCGTCGCTGGCCTCGAATGGCAGGGCGCCGGTGAGCAACTGGTAGAAGATCACCCCAAGCGAATAGCAATCCGAGCGGGCATCGAGCCGCTGGTTGATGCGGCCGCTCTGTTCGGGCGCGAGGTACGGGAGGCGGGGACCGGCGGGCGCGCCGCGCGTGTCCTTGTCGAGCAAGGGTTCGGACGGGCTGGCGCCGGCCAACTCTACCTGCCAGGTCGCCAGGCAGACGAACACGGTCTCCGGTGCGAGCAGTCCATAACAACTCTCAGACCGGTGCAAGGGAATCAGTGCATCGCAGATGCCGAGCGCAATGCGCAGGAACTGTTCTACCGGCAACGGCCCGGGGGGCATGGCCGCAAGGCGCTGCCATCCAGAAGGACAGGTTGCGGCGGTGGAGCTGTCGACTTGGCCAGGCATGGCTCGGTTGTGCTGGTTACGGCCTCGACCCTGTTTGCGCGGCGCTAACGGCAGCAACGCAGCGCAGCATCGCGCCGCGAAAGAAAGAAAGGACCCTTTTGCGAGTCTACACGCAATGGCATCGAACACAAGCGGGTGGGGAGGCGGCGAGGGCCGGCCCGTGTGATGTCGAGCCAGTCCCAAACAGCCGCGTCAGCCGACAATGGCGAGCTTGCTCAAAATGGCCGTTCCGGCGAAGCTCAGTAGCGGCAGCGGCATCGCCATGGCCTCCGTCGCGCGCACCCCTTCGGCCGACAGGGCATTCAAGATGCATTCGCTGATTTCCTCGGAGTAGGTATTGGAGACCTTCTCCCGTACCAGGGTATGGGCGGCACCGAAGAAGGTTCCCAGGAACACGTCGAGCGCGACGCGGGACGATTCGACCGCCAGCACGCCTGTCCGCATCCCCTCCAGGATATCCCTTGTCACGCTCCGGATTCCTTCGGGAAGTTTGTTTTCTTCGGGCCATCTCAGGCGCGCCACGAATGCTGCCAGCACTGGTGCGCGCTGCATTAAATTGAGTAACAGACGCAGCGCTAACGCGAGCCGAAGCACCGGATCTTCGTACCTGCAAACGGCAGGATCGACGATGCGAACCAGATCTTCACCGACCTGGACGGCCACCGCTTCGAGCAATTCTTCGTAGGTCTTGAAATAATTGTAGAAGGAGCCGCGCGAGACTCCGGCGTGCTGAATGACGTCGTCGATCACTGGCGCGTCTGCTCCTTGCTGGGCGCAAATTACCAGGGCGCTTTCCAGCAGCCGCATTCGGGTACGTTTTCGCCGCTCGGCAGCTACTCTGGTCCGGTGGTTTTCCTGCGTACTATCTAACATTATCTCTTTCTTGGGTTGGCGACTCATATGATGGGGAGGGGAGCGAAAAAAAGCTATCTATGTCACCGTAAAGGGCGGACGACTTGCGGCGTCGACGTGCCACCGCTTCATGCACGCGCCGCGGCCCACGGGCCGCCAAACTTAACGGTGACATAGCCCCAAAAAAAGGATGCGATACCGATAGCCCTTTGGATTTGGCGCCGGCGCGAGGCGGACTCAATGCGGACCCCGGCGATGCCCGCGGGAGGGCTGTGGTCTAGGCACCCATCAGGCCCGCGGTGCTTTCCTGTTCCACGCTGGCGCGACGTGGACGCCCGGCCTGGAGCAAGGCCAGGCTTTCGCTGACGATTTTCCCCACATCGCCAAGCGGGCCGTCGTGCATGATGGTGCGGTCCGGACGCACCACCGCAACCCATCCGACTGGCGCGGCGCCCGGCACGAGCGCATTCGTCATGTCTTCCCAGCTGAGCGCGCCCATTGGGGGCTGGCCGCGATGGCGGATTTGCACGGTGCAGCCACCTGCACGCGCCCACTCGGCCAACTGGCCGGCAGACAGCTTCGCGGCGGGATCGCAGCCGAATCCCACCAGGGCGAGGCGCGTGCCGAGCGCATCGTCGCTCGGCACGATTGCCGCGCCGAGACCGCTGCGTACCAGGCCCTGCGGCAGCATGTCGCCGCGGACGAGCTTCGAGCGCGTCCTGCCTTTCGTGAACAGGCCATGCCCGAACCGGGCCGCCGGCTTCATCTTCAGGTCCTCGAAGAAGGACCGCGCGGGCGGGATGAACTGTGCCAGCCTTATCAGGCCGTGCACGCCGAATGCGGTCAGGCGGTTACGCGGCATGACGAGCTTGCCCATCATCAATGCGAAATTGACGACCGACCTGGCATGTGGGCGCCGCTCGGTGTCATAGCTGTCGAGGATCGATTGGTCGGCCTGACCGTGCACCACCGCCGCCAGCTTCCACGACAGGTTGGCGATGTCGCGCAGCCCGGACACGAGGCCCTGGCCGACGAACGGCGGCGTGATGTGGGCGGCGTCGCCCATCAGGAACACCCGGCCTTTGGAAAAGCGGTCGACGATGCGCGCGTGAAAGCGGTACACCGCAGTGCGCTCGATGGTGAGGTCTTCCGGTTTGCACCAGGGAGCCAGCAGCGCGCGGATTTTCTCCGGCCGTTCCATCTCTTCGCGCGTCTCGCCCGGCTGGAGCATGAATTCCCAGCGCTGCCGGTTGCCCGGCGCCGGCATGTGCGGACTCGGGCGCCGCGGGTCGCAGATGAACTCGATGTGATCGATCGGAGTGGCGGCGTTGATGGCGTCGACGACCAGCCAGTCCTGGGTAAAGGTCTTCCCCTCGAAGCCGAGGCCAGCGTGATGGCGGACGAAGGAACTGGCGCCGTCGGCGCCGACCAGGAAGCTCGCGTGCACGCTGGCCGTGCTGCCGTCGGCCAGGCGCAGTGTCGCCTGCACGCCGTCCGCATCCTGTTCGAACTCGATCAGTTCGGTGCCCAGCGAAACTTGCACGCACGGGTAGGCGGGCAGGCGGCTGCGCAGGACGCGCTCGAGCTCCGGCTGGTAAAAGGTCACGATCCAGGGATGGCAGTCGATGGCCCCGGCGGTATTGGCATGGGCGTAGTTGCCGAACAGGGGAGAATGCATCTGCACGGTGGCCGTCGCAATCGTTTCGAAAGCGCCGTCCTCGAGGCCGGCCGATTGCAGGATGCGCAAGGCCTCGTTGTCGAGGACGATGGCGCGCGGGGCCGTAAATACGTCGAGCGCCTTGTCGATGACGAGGGTGCTGATGCCTTGTCGGCCCAGCAGGTTGGCCGCGGCTGCGCCCACCGGTCCCATACCCACCAGCAGCACGTCCACGCTTTCAAGAATATTCGTATTCGGTTTCATGCGCGCCTCACTTGTCAGCCAGCATGGGCTGGACCCCGGCCGGGGATACGTCAACGGGAAGCGGAAACCTGCCGAGCAGTTCGTACACCCGCTGTGCGTCCTGCGGCGCGCATTTCACCAGCGCGATCGTGCCGCGCTGCAGATCGGGCGTGACCCGCACGCTCGCATCGATACCGGCATCGGCGAACACGGCGCGATAGACGTGTTCGGCCGCACGCATGCGCAGTTCGGCCTTGGCGATCTTGCCGACGGCGGTCAAGGCCATTTCGGCCACGATGTCGATGCGCACCGGGACTGCCGCGCGTTCCGGCACTTTGAGCGCGAAGGCCATCAGTTCTTCGGCCTGGACATGGTGGCCTGGCTTGAGCGTGACGTAGGCCACGGGCAATTCCCCAGTGTGCAGGTCGGGCTGTCCGACCGCGGCGGCGAGCGCCACCGCCGGATGCTGCTGCAGGGCCTCTTCGATCATCGCCGGGTCGATGTTGTGGCCGCCGCGGATGATCAGGTCCTTGGCACGGCCGGTCAGGTGCAGGTAGCCGTCCTGGTCCAGGTAGCCCAGGTCGCCGGTGTTGAGCCAGCCGGGCTTGAGCCAGATGTCCTTGTTGTCCCTGTCGCGCAGGTAACCGGGGAACACGTTGGGGCCGCACACGCCGATCACGCCGACTTCGGTCGGCGCGCACTCGCCGACGGCATTTCCCGCGCTGTCGATCTGCCAGATCTTCATCTGCTGGTGCGGCAGGCGCAGGCCGACGCTGCCAAGCCGGCGGGTGGTGCTGACCGGATCGATCGACGAGATGCAGGCCGCTTCGGTCATGCCGTAGCCCTGGTACAGCTGGATGCCCGCCGCCGCTTCGAAACAGCGCGCGACCTCGATCGGCAATGGCGCCGCGCCGCAGAAGGCAAAGCGCAACGAAGAGATGTCGGCGCCGTCGAGCGGCAGGTCGGCCAGCGTCGAGTAGATTGTGGGCACGCCGCTGAAGCTGTTCGCCTGGAAGCGTTCGACCAGCTTCCAGAAATTCTGTAGGACGCCCTTGCCGCGATAACCCGCAGGGGTCAGCATGACAACCTCCCAACCGGCGTTGAATGCCCCGAGCCCGGTGACCATGGCGCCGTTCACGTGGAACAGCGGCAGGCCGCAGATGATGACGTTGGGCCCAGGCACCACCACCTTCAGCATCGCCGCGACGAACGCTTCGTTGAGGTGGGAATGCATGGCGACCTTGGGCACGCCGGTCGTGCCCCCGGTGTGGAAATACGCGCAGATGTCGTCCGGCTCGATGCAACGGCCAGATTCGAGCGCATCGGCGCGCTCGGTCTCCAGAGCCGCGTCGAACGGCACGATTTTCACATCGCCGCGCAAGGGAAGCCGCGCCATCGCCGCCAGATTGTCCGGCATGCTGCCGGTCGCCCCTTCGACATAGGCGGTGCCGGCCACGAACAGGGTGCGGATTGACGGGCAACGGTCGGTCACAGCCACCGCCTTGCTCCACAGTTCGACGTCAAGGGCGGGAGTGAAGGCGACCAGTGCTTCGGCCGCCGTCTCATTGACGATGCTGACGATATGTTCGACGTCGAGCATCGGATTGACCGGGCTGGCGATGCCTGCGGCCTGGGCGCCGAGCAGCGCGTAATGGGTCTCGGGCAGGTTGGGCAGCAGCAGCGTGACGGCCTTGCCGGGCGCGATACCGGCCCGGTGAAACGCGTTCGCCGCCTGCGTGACGCGTTCCTTGAGCGTCTTGTAATCGACCGTGTATTCGGCGGCGCCGGGGGCGGCGTTCAGGACGAAGCGCAGCGCGACCTTTTCCGGGTGGCGGTCGCACGCATGGCGCAACAGGTCATAGGTGTTCCGGGCCGGCAGCTGGTCCTGCCACGGCGTTTGCTCGAACGCGAGTATGTCGGCCAGCGTCCGTGGCCCATCCAGAAGTTCCCGGTGGGCGCGTTGGGTGTCAAGCATGGTTGTCTCCATGAGGTATTGTTGGGGTTGATCGGCGCGCAGTGCAGCGCCAGATGCTGTCCGGGCTATGCGGCGCGGATCCGGTTGGTCTGTTCACCGAGGTCGATGGCGCCGTCGTCGGTGCGGATGGCTGCGTTCATCCTGTCGCCCGGTTGCAGATACTTCGGGTTGGCCATGCCCTTGTTGATGAACACGCGCCATTTGTCCTTATCGGACAACAGGTGCTTGAACACCCACATGACCAGCTTGCCCGGGGCCCGAGCCGCACAGCCGGCCGGCGTGCCGGTTGCGATCAGGTCGCCTGGCCGCATGTCGTGCAGGGCCGAGATTTCGGTCAGCGTCTGGTGCGGCTTGAAGATCATGTCGCCGCAGTAGGCATCCTGGCGCGGCCGGCCGTTGACGTGCAGGGTCATCCGCAGCTGAGGCCAGCGCTGCCATTCGCTTTTATCGAGCAGCACGAGGTAGGGACCGCACGGGCCGAAAGTGCGATAGCTTTTTCCCTTGTAGAACTGGGTCTCCGGCAGCTGCACGTCGCGCGCCGATACGTCGTTGACGATGACGACCCCGGCGAGCCACTCGTGCAATTGGTCCGGCCCGATGCTGGCGGCCGACGTCAGCGGACGACGGAGCACCAGGCCCAATTCGACCTCGTAGTCGAGCAGGCGCACGTGCGCCGGCCGCTCGACTTCGGCCTGGGCCGAGACCAGGCACGACGGCGCCTTGGTGAACAGGGTGTTGAAGCCGATCTTCGCCGGGTCCATGCCCGACTCGCGCACATGGCTGGCGTAGTTGATGCCCTGGCAGATGAATTGCCGGTCATCGGTGACGGGCGACAGCAAGGTCACGTCGTCGAGCGAAAGCCGGGCGTCCGCGCTCTTGCTGTGCCAGGCATGCTCGATGCCATCGGTTACAAAGTCGGCCGTACTGGCGTAGCGGCCGGGCAGCGGCGCGATACGGCGGCCATGTACGACTCCCCATGAAGTCTCTCCTTCATGCAAATAGCGGGCGACCTGGACGGACATATACTCTCCTTGATGTTTGTGCGAAAAAAACTGTGTCACCGTAAATGTGGGGCGACGTGCCACCTCTTCATGCACGCGCCGCGGCCCACGGGCCGGGGTCAGGTCCGGCGGACCTGACCCCGGGGTTGTCGCCGAACCGGGCGCTTGCCACCATCGCCAAAAAAAGATGGCGGATAGGTGTCACAGCCAGGGGCGGGCCTTGGCCATGGCGCGGCCGAGCAGCTTCAGGCGCTGCATCGACAGCCGGCCCGAGCGCAGCAGCCCAATGATCTTGAGGATGGTGCCGAGGTTGCGCTGTGGGCCCATCGACGCGGGGACGTCGTCGCCCCACGCCCAGATCCCTGACATTTCCAGCGGAACGTAGTGGGTTTCGTGGTCCGCGGTGAACACATCGCCATCGGTGTAGTGTTCGAATTCCATGCCGTCCGGGTCGTACCAGTAGTCGAACAGCTGGCTGCCCAGCACGTGGCGGCCGATACCCCACATGTGCTTGTGCCCGTTGGCGCGCAGCACGTTGTGGCCCTGGCCGAGCGCGTCGAGGTCGACCACTTCGTAGGCGCTGTGTTCGTACTTTTCCTCGATGCCGCCGGCCAGCACGAAACTGTGATGGTCGGCCGGGGTGCTGCCCAGGTCCAGGCGGAAGAAGCACAGGTTGGGCGAACCGTCTTCCAGGTATTGGACATCGGTGGGGATGAGGCCGAGGTGGCGCATGTACCACGCGGCCATGCCGGCAAAGTCGGTGGTCTGCATGACCACGTGTCCCAGCCTGGCCACTGCCGCCGCTTCGAGTGGCGCCCTGATGGTCGCGTTGACGCGGCGCTGCAGTCCGGGGCCGTTGGTCAGCGGGTGCAGGGGGGCACGCAGCGGCAGCGGATCGGCGGCGCGCTGGCCAGTGACCAGCCAGAGCAAATTGCCGGCCGGATCGACCAGTTCCACTCCGGTCCCGCCGCCGGGGATGCGGCCGGGCAGGATGCGCTGCGCGTTCGGCGTTTTGATGGCAATCGCCAGATCAGCCTCCGACGCCACCGTGAACGCGGCACCCAGGTAGCGCGAGCGGCTGCCGCGTCGGGCCATGTGGAGGCATGCCTCGCTGCCGCTGCCGCGCATCTGCAGCTGGTCGACGTCGCGGAACACGGTTCGCATACCGAAGTCGCGCAGGAAGGCCTCGCTCGCGGCCAGGTCCGGCTTTTCGAACATCAGGAAGGCCAGGGACCGCGCCTTGATCAGGGGCGTGGGGCGTTCCAGTCGCTGGATGAACGGCGGCAACGCGCTTTCGGGGTAGGCGGGGGGTGTCCGCAGGACTGCTTGATTGGTGTGAGGCATAGCGTCTCCGGGATTCACAAGGGCGCATCGAAGGGTGCGCAATAACTGGTACACAGCCATTATCGTCATAATGACGGTAATGTCAAGATGAGATTTGCGCGCGGTCGAGGCGATTGCCGCCCCGACCGCGCGCGATGCTGGCTTGTCAGAACACCTTGATGAGCCGGGCCTGGGCAAACGTGGCGTCCTTGGCGTTGCGTGACGACAGCGTCGCGATGTACTGGATCGTCAGGGCGGCATTGATGCCCGGTATCATCGTAGTGAAGAACGCGCCGCCGTTGGTCGAGCGGATGCGGCTGGCGCCAAGCGGGTTATTGTCGTCATCCTGGTATTGCTGCAGGCGGATCGCATGCAGGCCCACCACGCCTATGGGGGTTTTATATCCGACCGCGGTTTCCAGGCCCATCCAGTTGCCGCTGCGAAGCTGGTTATCCTTGTTGCGGGAGTTCAGGCCGATCGAATATTTGACAGCGACCGCCAGTTGTGGGGTGGGCAGGTAAGCGACCTGGAGTGCAGGACGCACGGTGTAGAAGTTGCCGGACCCGATGTCCGGCTTGGGATCATCGTTGTATTTTCCGGTCGGAATCGCCAGCGCAAGGGAACCCAGAACGCGCAGCTTCTCGCTCACATACTGCCAGCCCGCCAACACTTCGACGTCGCCGATGCCGCTGACGTCGCCGCTGGCGCTCGCCGACTGTGCCGCGAGCCCTGCCTGGTACTGTTGTCCAAACTGCGCCTCGACGGGAGAACGGACCGCGGCGGGAGCGCCCGCGGGCCAACCGAGCGCCGGGGTGGCAGCGCTGGTAACGATCGACTGGCTCTTCCTGGCGAAAGGCACGTCGACCGCGAAGGCCAGGCGTCCCCCGTAAACTTCTGCGGGCATCAGGTAGCCCAGCACGAGATCCGAGCGCGTCATCGTGCCGGTGCCGTTGATTGCCGCCGTATTGGCGCCGTAACTGGGATTGAGGCTGGACGGAAATGGCGCGGGCAGGCCCACCACGCCGCCCGGAATCGGCTGCGTCAAGGCTTTGCCATCGTTTCCCGTAACCTGGCTGACCTTGATGGACGTGCCGGCCATAACGGCCAGCCATCCGACCTGGTCGGGCGGGGCGAACATTTCGCCGCCCAGGCTGCCGGCGAGGTTATATCGGGGTTCGAAGCCCTCGGCTGCGCTGGCCACGCCGGCGCAGCCGAGCATGAGGCAGGCTGCAATGGAAGGAAGGGAAGGCGGGATCGTCTTGAACATGGCTGTCTCCTGGTTGTAGGTTTATTTGCGTATGGGCGAAACGGGGCCGGCGCGCTTTGCGCGCCGGTTTGTTGCTTTAGTATCAAATCCGGCCTCGGCGGCAGGCGACTACCGGTTCGTCTGGGTGACCCGGAAGACTGAAGAAGCGGTGGGTGTGGCCGCGCCGGCAGCACCGGAAACGGCCCGACCGCGGTGATTTGGCGTGCAAGGGAAACGCTGCGGTGCATGTGCAGCCGCCGCGGGCGCGTGCGTGAAAGGGTGGGTCATGGAGGTCTCCTGTTTGTCGCCGGGTAGGCATTTGCCGATCCCGATCTTTGTTGTGACATTACCGTCATTATGAGGAATGTGTCAATGGAATTTATGTATAATGTGGTTTGTTCGACTCATCCATGATCGGCCAGGCGGAATATGAAACCAGAAGAACCACAAAACCACCGCACTCGGGTTGCAGCAGAGAAGCGTGAAAAGACGCGGGCGAAATTGCTCGAAAGCGCCTTGCTCGTGTTCGCGCAGAAGGGGCCGCAGGCAGTGATCGACGACGTCATCGCCCAGGCCGGGATGGCGCGCGGATCGTTTTATAACTATTTCCGCACCAACGAGGAGCTGCTCGTTGCAGTGGCCAGCGAGATCAGTGACGAGTTGCTGCGCGCAATCGATCCCGCGGTGCAACTGCTCGACGATCCTGCCGACCGGATCGCGCGTGGTGTCCGGCTGGTGCTGCACGCAGTGCGGCAGTTCCCGCTGTTGGGCGCCTTCATGGCGCGCTTGCCTTTTCCAACCGCCAACAGCAGCTTGCTGGGGGTTCGATTCCTCGCCCGCGACCTTGCGCTGGGGATCGACGCAGCCAGGTTTGGCGACATCGGCCACCGGATCGCCACCGACCTGGTGGTCGGGGTTGTGCTCAGCGCGGCGAACTCGCTGGCGCACGAGCCGGCGGAGGCGGCCTATCCCGAATTGATCGTCGGCGCCATGCTCGAGGGCCTGGGGATCGAAGCCAGCGAAGCGGCGCGCATCGTCGCGCAGCCTCTCCCGCAATTCGTGCTCCCCGCGGGTTCGATCCTGTTGCGCGCCCAGAACTTCGGCATCTAGCCGCTTTCCGCGCAAATTGACCTGCAAGAAATTCTTGCCCGGCACCGCCTGGTGCCGGGCGGGTAGCGGCGCCGCCCAGTTGCGCCCACAGTAAAGCCGTAGCTCGTTCCCAACTGCGCTTGCGCAGGCGCCACCCCAGTTCTTCGCCAGCCAGACTCGCCTGTCATTGCTCCCGCAAGCGGCCTGATCCGCCGCCCGTGCGCCTCTCTTCCCCCGCCCCTCTCCCGCTCGCTGTCACGCCGCCGCTGTGCCGCCGCTGTGCCGCCACTTTGCGGGCGCGGACGCCGGGCGGGATGCCGGACGGTCTCGTCTCTGCTCATGCGCTCGTTGGTGACCAACAACACTGCATTAAAAAATAAACGCTTCGTCATACTGACACAACCGTCATTTTGATGTATATTGTGGGATCTTACACAGCAGTCGACCAAGTCCGGATGACTGGCAGCGTCGCTAAAGCAGTACGACGCAGCCGGCCGCAGGCGAGGCGACACGGGATAGAAAGTGAATATGAACTACCGATCAGCAACTCTTACAATTCTCGCGGCGCACTTCCTGACTGGATGCGCTCCCCATCCCACGCCCGACCATGAGGACGTCCGCCCGGTCCGCACCATCGTCGCCGGCCGCACGCCCGGATCGGTCGGGGCTACTTATTCGGGCGAGATCCGCGCCCGCTACGAGAGCCAGCTCGGCTTTCGCACGTCCGGGAAAATCGTCGCGCGGCTGGTCGAGGTCGGCACGCGCGTCAAACGGGGCCAGCCCCTGATGCGGCTGGACCCGTCGCAGGAAGAGCTGCAGGTGACCGCGGCCGGCGCCGAGGTCGAGGCGGTGCGCAGCCAGGTGGTTCAGGCGCGCATTGACCTGCGCCGCATCGAGCAGCTGGTGGGGCGTAACTTTGCGTCGCAATCGGAACTCGACCACCAGCGCCTGGCCCTTGACCAAGCTGAAGCGCAGCTGCGCGCAGCGAGCGCGCGCCGCCAGCTGAACGCGAACCTGCGCGGATACACGACCCTGGTGGCCGACCGCGACGGGGTGGTGAGCACGCTCAGCGCCGAGGCGGGACAGGTCGTCGCGGCCGGCCAGCCGGTAGTAGCGGTGCAGGCCGACGGCGAGCGCGAGGTTGCGATCAGCGTTCCCGAGTCGCGCATCGACGAGCTGCGCAAGGCCGGCACGCTCAAGGTCGGGGTCTGGGCACATCCGGACAAGGCCTGGACCGGGACGCTGCGCGAACTGGCGCCGGACACCGACAGCGTCACGCGCACCTACTCGGCCCGCATCGCGATCCGCGATCCGGACCCGGCGCTGCTGCGGCTGGGGATGACCGCGTCCGTATTTGCCCCTGACGTCGACGGCAAAGCCGCGGTGCGCGTGCCGCTCACGGCGATTGTCGACCAGGCAGGTGGCCGCCGCCAGGTATGGCTGGTCAATACGAAAACGATGCGCGTCGCCCCGCGCGAGGTCTTGCTGGGCAGCGCGCAGAACGACAACGTGCTGGTGGTCGATGGTTTGAACGGCGGCGAGACGGTCGTCACCGCCGGCGTGCACATGCTGCAGCCGGGCCAGAAGGTCGAGCTGGCGCCAGTGGTGGCCGCAGCCGTGACCGGAGGTGCCCGGTGAAAGGAGTCAACCTGTCAGAATGGGCGCTCAAGCACCCGCAGATGATCGCTTTCCTGCTCCTGCTGCTGTCGGTGGCCGGCCTGCTGGCCTATCGCGGCCTGGGGCAGAAGGAGGACCCTGACTTCACGATCAAGACGATGGTGGTGCAGGCCTACTGGCCCGGCAGTTCGGCGCAGCAGATGGCCGACCAGGTCACCGACAAGCTCGAGAAGAAACTGCAGGAGGTGGCCGAGATCGACTACACCTCCACCTACGTGAAGCCGGGCGAGACGCAGATTAAGGTCAACCTGCGCGAAGGCGTGCCGCCGCGCGCGGTGCCGGACGTGTGGTATCAGGTGCGCAAGAAGATGAACGACATCCGGCACACGCTGCCGACGGGCACGCAGGGGCCGTTCTTCAATGACGAGTTTGGCGATACCTTCGGCAACCTGTATGCGATCACCGGCGACGGTTTCGACTATGCCGACCTGCGCCGCTTCGCTGACGCCGCCCGCAACGAGTTCCTGCGCGTGTCCGACGTCAACAAGGTCGACCTCGTGGGCAAGCAGGAGGAACGGATCTATGTGGAGACTTCCACCGCCAAGCTGGCGTCGCTGGGCCTGGACCCGGCGCTGATCGCGTCGACGCTGGCGCAGACCAATGCCGTTGCGGCCGCCGGTACCGTGCAGACCACGGGCGAGCGCGTACGGCTGGCGGTCAGCGGCGAGTTCGACTCGGTCGAACGGATCCGCGCAATCGGCATCCATGCCGGGCAGCGCACATTCCGGCTGGGCGACATTGCCGAGGTCCGCCGCGGCTTCGTCGAGCCGGCCGAATCGAAGATGCGCTTCAACGGCAACGAGGCGCTCGGCCTGGCGGTCAGCATGCGCAAGGGCGGCGACGTGATCCACCTTGGTGAGCAGCTCGAGCAGACCGTGCACCGCATCCAGTCCAAGCTGCCGGTGGGCGTGCAGATCCACGCTATCAGCGAGCAGCCGCGCGTGGTCGAACACTCGGTGTTTGAGTTCAAGAAGAGCCTGGCCGAGGCAGTGGTCATCGTGCTCGCGGTCAGCTTCCTGTCCCTGGGCTTTCGCACCGGGCTGGTGGTCGCGCTGAGCATTCCGCTGGTGCTGGCAATGACCTTCCTCGCCATGTACCTGCTCGGTATCGAGCTGCAGCGCATTTCGCTGGGCGCGCTGATCATCTCGCTGGGCCTGCTCGTGGACGACGCCATCATCGCGGTCGAGATGATGGCCCTGAAACTCGAACAGGGGTGGGACAAGTTCCGCGCCGCCACCTATGCGTACACGGCGACCGCGTTCCCGATGCTGACCGGCACCCTGATCACCGCGGCCGGATTCCTTCCGGTCGGTTTCGCCAAGTCCGGCACCGGCGAGTACGTGTTTTCGCTGTTTCAGGTGGTGGGCATTTCGCTGGTGCTGTCCTGGATCGTGGCCGTGCTGTTCACTCCCTACATCGGCTTCAAGCTGCTCAAGGAGCATGCGCACCCATCGCACGACGAGGAAGCAGTGTACCAGCGCGGCTTCTACCTGAAGTTCCGGCGCTTCATCGACTTCTGCCTGGCGCGCCGTGGCTGGGTGATCGCGATTACGCTGGTCGCCTTCGCCGGTTCGCTGGTGCTGTTCAAGGCGGTGCCGCAACAGTTCTTCCCGGCCTCCGACCGGCCGGAGCTGATGGTGGACCTGTGGATGCCGAAGGCGTCGACGTTCGAAGCGAGCCAGCGCGAGGTGAAGCAGCTCGAAGCACTGCTCAAGGGCGACCCGGACGTCGCGGCGGTCAGCAGTTTCGTTGGCAACGGTACGCCGCGCTTCTACCTGCCGCTCGACGTGCAGACGCCGAACTTGAACCTTGGCGAGCTGCTGGTGATGACCAAGGGCGGCACGGAAGCACGCGAGCGGGTACTGGCCAAGATCGACAAGCTGTTCGACACCGGCTTTCCGAACGTGCGCGGGCGCGCCAACCGCCTGGAAAACGGCCCGCCGGTCGGCTACCCGGTGCAGTTCCGCGTCTATGGCAACGACAACACCAAGGTGCGCGAAATTGCAGGGCAGGTGTCCGAGATCATGCGCGCCAACTCGCACGTGCGCCGCGTCAACCAGGACTGGGGCGAGCGCGTCAAGCGCGTGCAGGTCGACGTCGACCAGGACAAGGCGCGCGCCCTGGGCGTGAGCTCGTTCCAGATCAAGCAGGCGCTCGAGGCCTCGCTGTCCGGCACGCCGATCACCCAGTACCGCGAGGAAGATCAGGGCATCGACGTCGTCGCGCGCCTGGTCGCGGCAGAGCGCACCGACCTGAACAACCTGAAGGACGCGAAGATCTATGTACGTGATGGGAAGTTCGTGCCGGTCTCGCAGGTCGCGCGGCTCACGCTCGACAGCGAAGAGAGCGAACTGTGGCGCCGCAACCGCATTCCGACCCTGACCGTGCGGGCGGACGTCGCCGGCGCGCAGGCGCCGGACGTGACCGCCGCGCTGCAGCCGAAGATGGATGCGCTCGCCAAGCAGCTCCCGCTCGGTTACGGCATCGAAGTCGGCGGCGCGACCGAGTCGAGCGCGAAGGCCCAGCGCTCGGTGTTCATGGTCATGCCCGCCACGATCATCGCGGTGCTGGTGTTGCTGATGATCCAGCTGCAGGACATGAAGAAGATGGCCGTGGTGCTGCTGACCGCGCCGCTCGGACTGATCGGAGTCAGCGTGATCATGGCGGCGCTCCACATTCCGTTCGGGTTTGTCGCGATGCTGGGCGTGATTGCGCTGGCCGGGATGATCATCCGGAATTCGGTGATCCTGGTCGTGCAGATCGACCAGGACCTGGAGAGCGGCACGCCACTGTGGACGGCCATCGTCGAATCGGCCGTACGCCGGCTGCGGCCGATCGTGCTCACCGCGCTCGCGGCGATCCTGGCGATGGTGCCGCTGACGCACTCGGTGTTCTGGGGCCCGATGGCCTGGGCCATCATGGGCGGACTCGCGGTCGCCACGGTGCTGACGCTGGTGTTCCTGCCGGCGCTGTATGCGACCTGCTACCGGGCCAAGCGTCCGGCCAACATCTGAACCTATTAATTAGAGAGAGATATCGATGAATAAGACTTCATGTATGCGCCTGCGGGCGGTACCGGCTCTGGTAGCGATGGTGCTGGCCTTGAACTGCGGGACGGCCGGCGCGATCGACCTGGTGGCGGCCTACCGGCAGGCGTTGGCCTCCGACCCGGCCAGCCTGGCTGCCGACGATGCACTTGCCGCCGGCCGTGAGAAGGCGGTCCAGGGCGATGCCTTGCTGCGCCCGCGTGTCAACCTGGTGGCGAACGTGAGCCGGGTCCACGACCACATGACCGGCGACGTACCGGACGCCGCCAACGGATTGCTGCGGCGCGACAGCACCGGCACGGCGCGCGACGCCTCGGTACAGCTGGTTCAGCCCCTGTACGACATCTCGGCGAAGGCGACGCGCGAGCAGATGCACGAGCTTTCCACGCTGGCGCAAACCCAGTTCGCCGAGTCGCGCCAGGCGCTCGCGCTGCGTGTCGCGGAAGCCTACTTCGGGGTGGTGGTCGCCCAGGAGACCCTGCGCGTGGTGCAGGCCGAAAAGTCGGCCTTGCAGCACCAGCGCGACCGCGCCAAGGCACGCTTCGAGATCGGCCAAGGCAAGATCACCGACGTGCACGAAGCGCAGGCCCGGCTCGATGCGGTGGACAGCCGCGAGGTGGCGGCACTGTCTTCACTCGAACTGCGGCGCACGGGGTTCCTCGAGACGGTCGGCGCCGCGCCGGAACAGCTGTCCCAGCTGGCGCCGGAATTCAAGCCCCGCCTGCCCGAACCGGCGGACTTGCGCGCCTGGCAGGTGAAGGGAGAGGACCACAATAGCCTCGTCAAGGGCAAGCAATCCGAACTCGGGATCGCTGGTTCCGAAATCGACAAGTATCGCCTCAAGGCGCGCCCGACCCTCAATTTCGTGGCCAGCTACGGGGCAAAAGGGCAGAGCGGCAACCTGTCGCCGTTGGTCGCACCGAGTGGCGACCGGACCGGGTCGGTGGGTCTGCAGCTGAACGTTCCGCTGTATGCCGGTGGCGGTATCGATTCGCGCGAGCGCGAGGCGATCGCCCGGCGCAGCCAGGCCGAAAACGAACTGGCGGCCACGCGGCGCGATGTGCGCCTGAAGGTGCAGGAGGGCTACCTTGCCGTGACCACCGGCGTGTCGCGGATCGCATCGATCGAACAGGCACTGGTGTCGGCGCGCAGCGCGCTCGAAGCGACCACTCTCGGGCGCGACGTCGGCACCCGCACCGGGCTCGACGTGCTCGACGCGCAGCAGCGGGTATATGCGTCGGAGCTGGACCTGGTGCAGGCGCGCGTCGACTACCTGCTCGGCCAGCTGCGGCTGGCTGCGGCTGCCGGCGAATTGAGCGAGGCCACCCTGCGTTCGCTGGGTGCATGGCTGGTGTCGTGATACGCCGCTTGGCGAGCAGGAGATCAAGCATGCAGTTGTTTAGGAAACCATCGCTCGCCGCGCCACTGGCGCGCCGCGCGGTGGCAGTGGGCGCGGCGCTGATGCTGGCCGCGTGCTCGACCGCGCGGCCGTGGGTGAACCAGCCGATAGGCCCGCAGTCGCCGGCGCCGTCGGTCTCTGCGGTCGCGGTGCCGGCGCCGCCGGGGCAATCGCCCTCCATCGTTGCCGCGATCGCCCTGTCCGGGGGCGGCGCACGCGCGGCCGCGTTCGGACTCGGCGTGCTCAAGGAGCTTAAGGCCACCCGGTTCGAGTGGCAGGGCCGGACGACCAGCATCCTCGACGAGGTCGGCCTGGTCAGCGGAGTGTCCGGCGGCAGCGTGCTGGCGTCGTACTACGTGGCGTTCGGCGACGAGACCTTCACCCGCTTCGAGCGAGACTTCCTGATGGCGGACTTCCAGTCCAGCCTGATCGGGCGCGCGTTTGCACCCGCCTCGCTCTACCGGATGACGTCGCCCTGGTACGGCCGTTCCAATGTGCTCGATGAAGCACTGGAGCGGCTGTATCGCGGCACCACGTTCGCCGATCTGTTGGCCCGCCGCGGCGGGCCACGGCTGCTCGTCACGGCGACCGATCTGACGACCGGGGCGCCATTCGAATTCACGCCCGAACAGTTCGCGCTGATCTGCTCGGACCTGAACAGCGTGCCATTGTCCGTCGCGGTGACGGCATCGTCGGCCGTGCCGCTCCTGCTCAGCCCCGTCACACTCAAGAATTATGCGGGACGCTGTGAACAGTCGAAGCAGGTCGCCGCGGCGGCGATGGACGATCGCAATGTGGAGGCGCGCCTGCTTCAGGCCAGCACGAAGACGTACCTGGACGTGCAGAACCGCCCGTTCCTGCACCTGGTGGACGGCGGCCTGGTCGATAACCTTGGTGTGCGCGGACTGCTGGTGCGCACGGTGGCGGGGGGCTCGCTGGACGCGAGCTTCCAGAACCTTCCCGCTGGCTCGGTCCACAAGATCGTGCTGATCAGCGTGAACTCCGAGCGCGACACGGCCGAACGCATCGACCGCAACGACCGGGTTCCGAAGCTGGGCCAAGTGCTCGACGCGCTGGTCTTCGGCGCCGGTTCGCGCGCAACGACGGAGACGATTGCTGCGATGAAGGATAGCGCCCGCCACTGGGCCGATGAGCTGAGCGCCGTGCGCGGCACGCAGGGCAGCCCGTTTGCCGCCGACGCCGAGATCCATGTCATCAGCGTCAGCCTGCGCGACCTGAAAGACGAGAAGACGCGCAAAGCGCTGTTGCAGGTGCCGACAGCGCTTACCATCTTGCCGATTCAGGTGCGGCAGCTCGAGGAAGCGGGGAGGGCAGTGTTACGCGAGTCGCCCCAGTACCAACAGTTGCGCGACGGCCTGGTCGCGCCTCATCGCGATACGGCCACTGGAACGAATCCCATCCGGTAAGTGTAACGGGCTCTGGCGAGCCTGTTGTCATTTCCCGCGCCGGCCCTGTCGGGGCGGCCCCACACAGCATCGCAGTAAATCCCCGATGCCGGTCCCCGCGATCATCCGGAGCCAATCTCCGCAATTTCAGCGCTAGGCATCAGCCCTTGACTGTGCGGCGTACTGGCCGTGCGCGCCGGTTCGACTCGACGAATGCCAGTCCCTCCTCATAAGAGCGCAGCACCATATCGACATGGTTCTCGACGGTCGAATGCTCCGCCAGGGTCTCGCCGGACGGCATCCGAATCGTCATCAGCAGCGCATCAGGCAGACCCGCACGTAATTCGCTGACGGCAGCGAGCCAGTTCTCCAGCGCCGTTACGGGCGGATACGTGACAAAAACCGCAAAGACCAGGTTCGCCTTGTCGTGTGCCGGCCTTTCCGCCTGCGTCGCTGCGGAAACGCTGCGCGCGTCCACCTGTGCCTCGCGCAGTGCCAGGACGAGCAGTTCGTTGAGCACGTCGTCGCGCTCGGACCCCAGCCCTGCGCACACGACGACCGAGTGCGAAGGAACGTCGAGCGGACCTTGCCAGCGTCCCAGGCGCGCTTCGCGAAGCTGGCGCAGGTGCGCGCCGATATTGGCGTTGAGCAGCGAGACGTTCCGGCTACTCCTACGCTTGGCGGGGCCGTAGACGACCGCGCCAAGCGAGCCGGCCATCTCGAGGAAGATGGCGCGCATCCCGGCTTGCTGGGGCTCATCGACTTCGCCCGCACGCTGCCCGGCCGCCGCCAGCGCCAACCCGGGCAGCAGGACCTGGTCGCAGTATCTGGCGAAGCTGGAGCGGCGCAGGTACGCGCGCGCGTCCTGAATGACGGCGTTTGTTTCGCCCGACAACAGCCGTTGGTAGAGGCGCTGCGCCGCGGAGACATTGGGCGCCTCGCCGAACAGGATAGCGAGCGGTTCCAGGGCGCGCACGTGCCGTCCCGCGACGACCAGGCACAGGGTCAGCGGTGTGGAAATCACGAGTCCCACTGGGCCCCAGACCGCGCCCCAAAACAGCGCGGAAACGATCACCGCCAGCGGCGACAGGCCGGAACTGTGCCCATACACCTTCGGTTCGATAATGTTCGCCACCACCAGCTCCAGGGATACGAACAATGCCAGGCATGTCAGGCCAAGTGTCCAACCCGGATCGATCGCCGTGGCGAATAGCGCAATAACGGCTCCGGCCGCGAGCGCTCCCAGGTAAGGGATAAAGCGCAGCAGCCCGCTCAGCGTGCCCCACAGGGCGGCGTGCGGCACCCCGAAGCCCCACAGCGCAAGGCCAATGACCACGGCGAAGGTGATATTCACCAGGAACTGCGAGAAGAAAAAGCGCGAGACCCCGCGCGCCGCATCGGCGAGCGTCGTGATGGTGCGGCTGATTCCGTTTTGTCCTGCGAGGCGCACGAGGCGGTCCCTGAGCGACTCGTGTTCCAGCAGGATGAACACGAGCAGGACGACCACCAGCCCGGCTTCTCCAATCGGGCCCCATGCCAGCGCGGCCAGACGCGCCAGCGCATCTTTGCTCGTCGGGCGAGGCGTATGAATTTCGACCGCTATCGGTTGCGCTGTGCCGCCGGTTGTACTGTCTTTGCCGAGCGGGGAAGGCGTTGCCTGGGACGCCAGGGCGCCAAACTCCGCTTCCATCCGAATGAACGGGCGCTCAGTCAGTTCCCGCACCTTTTCCGTCTTCGCACGGATTACGTCGCGGTAGTGCGGAAGGTCGCTGGAGACTGCGACCAGTTGCGAAGCGAGGATTGCGCTCCCGCCGACGACGCAGCCGCCAATCAGCGTGACGGAAACGATGGTGGCAGACACCCGTCCCAGGCCGAACCGGCCGAGGCTGTGGATCAGGGGGGCAATGACGAGGCTGAATATCGCCGCAAGCGCGATCGGCTCCAGGACTTCGCGACCGAAATGGAGCAGTGCTACGGCGCAGGTTGCGGTAACGACCGAGCTGGCGCTCAGGCGTCTTTTTGCGAGATCGGACATGTGTGGAATGAAGTTGTTAGTCGGACCGGCAGCGGTCGACCGATGTTATGGACGTTAAAAGGTTGTGGAGTACATATCGTTGTGCTCTCGCCGCTAAGTAGATTGCCTCGGCTCCCGGATCATCGAATCCAGAAGCAGATCAAATGCAGCACTCGACACCTTAAAGATGCCTTGGTATGGATGGGTCAATTCCAATATGAGGAAATTGGCGCTTGCAATGGCGATGGCCCCCAGGAACAGAAAGAACATCGCCAACATATTGCCATCGCTAAGGCAACCGTACAGAAAGAACAATAAACACGCCCAGCCAAAAACCACAACAAGAAGCAAAGCGGGCATCTGGCTCGACAGGCTTCTAACGATATTTGACTGAATCGCAATGAATTTGGTGGAGAATTCGCGGATTGCGTTCAAATCGTCGCGCGCGATGTGCGCGAATTTTTCAGCGGCGTTGTTGATCTCCAATATTTCCGCTACATCATTAGAAAGTTGGTTGTAACTTACTTCCACAGGAGATCCGCCATTTTTATCCGGCCAGTATCGCTTCAGCAAGCGAAGCACCATTCTCTTCAGGAGGACCCGAGGCTGGTACGACTCATCGGGAAAGTGTTTCAGCAAAAGATCGATATTGGCCACCGTAGTGACAAGAGAATCGAAATCCGCCTGATGGCTATTAAAGGTGGCGTAGGAGGAGGACACCAGCAAACCCAAAACCACGGCAAACAGCGTGCCGATCAATCCCGAAACGCCCCTTATCAAGTCCACGGACTGCGCAACATGAGAAGGAGATAGTTTATGCGCATAAAAACCAGCGATTGCACACATAAATGCAACAGTTGCAATTGCAAGGCAGCGACCAAATATATTCATTCCAACCATCCACAATCAATTCTAATCAGGCAGCAAGGCAGTCGTCGCGGAATCGCCAGAAACTGGCTGCGCCCCGGCTGTTGCCGCGACATTGGAGCAGGCGGCATTGCGCGAGAGTGACCAGGCGCGTGCGTCTGCGGCAATCCTGGCCGCCAATTGGGCGATGAGCCGCTGCTGGGCTTGCACCAGCTCCGGATACCCGCCGGGCGCGGCCGCGTCGAACTGGCCACGGCATGTCAGCCGGGCACTGCCCGCCTCATCCGCCACGCCCAGGCTCCAGTCGGCATCGAGCTGTGACCGTTGACCGGGCCAGACGTCGAAGCGGCGCACCTGGAGCTTGATCCGCATGACCTGCTTGTCGCTGGGACGGGCGAGCCCGGCGATGTCCTGGGTGGCCAGACGCCGCGTCAGTTTCGCCGACAGTGCCTCGCGCATTTCATCGCCCAGCGGCCCGGCCCAGCGCTCCCCGTCGAGCACCGCGACGCCGCTGTCGCCTTGCCGCACGACCAGTTGCGGCTGGTCGAGCTGGACGGGGATGCCGACTGCCAGGACTTCAATCAGGAAGGGCGCCGGCTGCTCGGTCGCTGCGACTTGCTCGCTTGGTGCGAGCAAGGTGTGGTAGTGGACCGGCGCAGACGAGCAGGCCGTGAGGCCGACAACGGCGGCCAGCTGGCAAAGCCGGACAAGGCGCTTCATCACTGGGGCTCCTTTATGGTGATCGGTTGATGGGATGGTACTGCGGCCGGTGGCGCGTCGTCCGGAATGCCGCGGAGCAAGGACTGCGGGTGACGCCCGAGCAGGTCGGTCAGCGTGCGCAGCGAACGGGCGGAACGCTGCACTTCCTGCAATGTCCGGCCCAAGTCCTGCTGCAGCGGCGCGTCTTCGGCCAGCATGCCTTGCGCCGCGCCGAAGGTCTTCTGCGCCTGCTGCAAGGTGCGTGTGGTCTCGGGCAGTACCTGGCCGTTGACTTGCTTAAGCGTGTTGCCCAAGCCTGCCAGCGTGGCATCGAGATTATTTCCGATGGACGCGAGCGGCAGCTTGTCGATCTTGCCCACGATACTGGCTACCTGTTCCTGCACCCGGTCGAAAGTACCGTTGATCGTGGGCACCGTCAGCGGACGGGCATTGACATTGAACGGCACCTTCGGCGCATTTGGCACCACATCGAGCGAGATATAGAGTTGACCGGTGAGCAAATTGCCGGAGCGTGCCTGTGCCCGCAGGCCATGCTCGACCATCTTTTGCAGGAACTGCGCCACGTGCTGCTCGTTGTCGCCCCCCCGATCCCGCTCCTGCTTGATGGTATCCAGGACGGGCCCGAGCCGCTGCGGATACACGACGATGCCGACCACGGTGGGAAAACGGCGTTTGGCCTGATCGTAGTCCAGGTTCATCGACACCACGCTGCCCAGGGTCACGCCCGCGAACAGCACGGGCGCGCCCACGGTCAGGCCGCGCAGCGACTGCGCGAAGCGCAACTGCATGTATTGGCCTGGTCCGTCGGGCGGCGCCAGCGCCGTGTCCTGATCCTTTGCCAGCGTGAACTCGGCATGCGCGGGTGCAGTGCTGGCCAGGCTGCGGTCGGGCGCAGCGAAGGCAATGCCGCCGGCGACGATGGTCGCCATGGATTGCGTCTTGAGCTTGAGCCCGTCTGCGCCGAGGGAAACATCCACCCCGCTGGCATTCCAGAAACGGGTGTCGGTGGTGACAAAACGGTCGTAGGGGGCGTCGATGAAAACTTGCAGGTTGACGCTGTTGCCGTCTTCGTCGAGTTGATAAGAGGCCAGGCGGCCCACCGGGATTCGCCGGTAGTAGATGGACGAGCCGATGTCCAGCGAACCGAGATCCTGCGCATGGAGGGTGAAGGACCTGCCGGGCGTTCCGGCAATCACCGTGGGAGGTGTCTCCAGTCCCGTGAATGCATTGCCGGACGTCTTCGCCGTGCCGGCGTCCGCCGCAATGTAGGCGCCCGACAGCAAGGTATCAAGGCCCGAGACACCGCCGGTGCCCACGCGTGGGCGTACCACCCAGAAGCGCGTGTCCCGGCGCGTCAGGCTCGATGCGCCCTTGTCCAGCGAAACGGTCACGATCACGTGCGCACCATCGTCGCTCAAGGTGATCGACTTCACTCCGCCGACGGTCACGCCCTTGTACTTGATGGGGGTTTTGCCCGCCTCCAGCCCTGCCGCCGTGCGAAATGCGATGGTGATCTCCGGTCCGGCCGACAGCCAGGCGTGAACCAGCATCGACAGTCCGATCAGCGCCGCCACCGCCGGCACCAGCCAGACGAGCGGGAGCCGCCAGCGGCGGCGGGTAACAGCCGGGTGGCCGGGTTCGAGTCCTGCAGATGTATCTCTCATTGTTTGTCACCATCCCAAATCAGTCGAGGATCAAAATTCATTGCCGAAAGCATGGTCAGGATTACCACCATGCCAAAAAAGAAGATGCCCACGCGCGGCTCGATATTGCTCAACGCCTGAAACTTGACCAGTGCGGCCACCATCGCCACCACGAGCACGTCGAGCATCGACCAGTAGCCGATCAGCTCGACCAGGCGATACAGCTTGGCGCGCTCGCGCATGGCCCAGCCGCTGCGTCGTTGAGAGGTGACCAGCAACAGGCCGAGAACCAGGAACTTCGTGCAGGGCACGAACACGCTGGCGATGAAGATCACCAGGGCGATGCCATAGGAACCGTGGTGCCAGAACTGGATGACGCCGCTCATGATCGTGCTATCGCTGCCGCTGCCAAGCAGGCTGGTGTACATGACGGGGAGCACGTTGGCCGGGATATAGCAGATCACACTGGCGACCAGCAGCGCCCAGGCGCGCGCAATGCTATCGGGCCGGCGGCGATGGAGTGCGGAGCCGCAGCGCGGGCATCGGGAATGTCCGCCTGTGCCGGTCGTGTCCTCACAGACCAGGGCGCAGGTGTGGCAGCCGACCACGCCCAATTGGTGCGCGCGAGGATGCCTGCTCATGCACGGACCGCCTGGCTGGATGGTGCAGGCTCGGTCATTTGCCACAGCCAATGGATATCGCGGTTGGCAATCAGGGTAAGGAACACCATCAACCCGGCCGTGGCCCAGATGCCTGCACCCGGGGCCACTTGAACGAAGCCGGAGAGTTTGATGACGGCGATCAGGATGCCGAGCAAGCCTACCTCGACCATGCTCCACGGCCGCATCGCAACCAGCATCCGCATCGCTCGCGCGAAGCCCGGCGCGCGGCGGCCGACCCGGGCATGAACCAGTATCCAGGCCAGCAGGCCGATCTGAAGGAAGGGCACTACGATGATAGTCAGCGCGGCCGGCAACGCGATGGGCGCGGCCGGCCCATGCGCCAGCGCCGCCGCCGATTGCCAGAGTGTGGCTTCGTTGTGGAGCCCTTGCAGGTTGATGCGAATCACAGGGCAGACATTGGCGATCGCGAACACGATGGCTGCGGCCACGGTCAGCGCGAGCCAGCGATCGACGTCGAGGCGGCTGGCGCGGTACAGGACAGCCTCGCACCGTTCGCAGCGCGCTACTTCGTCTGGCGCCAGGGGTGAGCGCCGGTACACGCTGTCGCAGTGTTCGCAAACAACTAAATTGGGAAAGATTTTCATGTGCCGTATTCCGGGTCGGCCACTCATCCGTGTGAGCCGGGTCGAATCTAACAATCGACGATGCCTTAAGAGAGCCAGGCGGTCGCGCGTTGTTTGTGTGAGGATTCGCCATGCTACCTTCAAAATGACACTGGTGTCAATATGAAGTTGCGGTCAGGCTAAAGGGGGCGCGACTGAAGAAGCTGCCGGTCGGGCCGTCGGGACGACTCGGACAGCGTTCGGGATGCTCGATGCTGAAGACAGCACGCGCTCAGGGCGGCGCGATCAGAGGGAGTGGGCTTCATCCTGCCGGAGGGAGCCAAGGAACGGCACTGTCAGCAGTTCGCAGTTCGCGAAAGATTGCAGTGCCGCGCGACAGGGCCCACAAAAAGATCTGGCGATCTTTTCGACCCCGGGGGGTAAGTGATCAGAAGCTGTATTTCACACCGACGGTGACGACGTCCGGCTTGGCGCCGAAGTCCTTGCTCTTGCCATAGCGCTCGTATTCGCCGATGAAGGAGACTTTCTGGTTCAGCTTGTACTCTACGCCCAGGGCTGCATAGGCGCCGGTATCGTGTGCGTCAATATGCTGACCATCGTTCGCGTCGAGCTTGCGTTTGCTGTAGGCTACGCCCAGCTTGCCGTAAGCGGAAAATTGGTCGTTCAATGGCATGTTGTACTTTCCAGCCATGTAGGCACCGTAGCCATCCGAATAGCCATTGACGCCCTTGCCATTGCGGGTATAGCTGAAGTCCGAGCTGCGCAGGTCCGTGTAGCCCACCTCGACGCCCAGGTTCTGCGTAAATTCATAGCCGCCGAACACCTTCGCGGAAGCCTTCCACCCGTCGCTGTTGAGATTCGTGCCGCCCACGCCACCAAGCGAATAGTCATGGTCTGCCGAGGCGACACCGACACCGATGTACGGGCGTCCCGGGGAGGTCGTTTGAGCTTGGGCTGCGCCCACGGTGGCCGCGCTTACGATCAGGGTAAAAAAGAGCTTTTTCATAACAATTCCTTTGGTTTATCTTCTCTGTTTCGCCATTCACACTGAATCGCGATGTGGGAAAGATATCAGCGGATTTCCGGATTGCAAGTAAGTTATCGGTAAGAATTGTATCTAATTGTAAAATAACTGACTTTAAAGTCAGATATTTTATGCGACGTTGCGCATAGATGCGGCTGAATTGAGAGATCTTGTTGGACGTTGTTTAAATACTGGAAAATTTCGCTGCGACGCGAATTGCAGGCGGGAAAACGTAGCGCGGACAGGAAAGGATGACGGCGGCCACCGAAAATTGACCATTACAGGATGCTGGCTATGATGCGCCAATGTTGACTGATGGATAACGCAAAAAGCGGGCTAGGCCCGACGTCAATGCGCGTCGAATCAATTTTCCGCGCACGCACTCCAGATATCATCGCTGGATGAACAATCGCCGCCACGATCAAAATGCCGCCCTTCAGGTGCATCTGGCACTTCACCTCAACATCAGTCTCGGTCGACAAGCGGCGGCTGGCTTTTTGGCCCAGCGCGGTGTGAATCTCGCGGTCGCATTGCGCGTGTTGAACCGCCCTGCCGAGTTTAGGCGCGAGGATGCTGTGACGCCGTGCTATCCCATCCGTTCAGATGGCGCCGACACCTGAGGCTGTCCAGATGGGACCGCTGTTCGCGGGCGGCGCGAAACTTCCTGGCGACGGCTCGAGAAAATCATCGGACAGGAGAGCAATGCGCGAGGCGATCACGCTTTCGCCAGGCGCCGGGATTTGTCCACTCACCACGTCACAAGCGGCCCGCCAGCTTTGACGGTATCGGGAACATGGCCCATAGCCAATTCAAGGTCTCGGTGCCGCGCCGCAATCGACCTTCGGCCACGCAATTATTCTGCTCAGAATTCTCTCTGGCCTTGATCAACTGCAGGTTCGCTTCTTCTTGGATCTTCCGGCTGAGGTGCGTACGCTTGACTCAGCAATTAACCACACCAAGCTGGAGTCATCGACCATGAAGTCACGCATCGTGCTGTTGTCGTGCAGCATATTTATCAACCTGTTCGTCTCAAATGCCGAGGCCGGGATGCATCCACCTCCGGGAAGCCGGCCGGTGGGGAGTCCGGCGCGATACTATACGCAGCCCGGCACGCGCGAACTGCCGTTCCGTCACAGCGCGCCGGCAGGACCGGACGCCATGTTGCGGCTGGCTTGGTGGAACGAGGCGATGTTGAGCGCCAACGCAGTCGACCATACGCCGTCCTTGCCCGGCGCCCCGATCGTTGGTGCCGAGCAGGGTGGTCCCACGCGCACCAGCCGGGCGTTCGCGATCGTGCAAATCGCCGTCTACGATGCGCTTAACGCGATCTACAAACGCTACCCGGGCTACAGCGGTTACCTGCCGGCGTTTGCCGACAGTTCGCCCGATGCGGCAATCGCGCAGGCGGCGCACGACACGCTGGTATCGCTCTACCCGCGCCAGGCAAACCGGCTGGACGCCTGGTTGCAAGCGGATCTGGCGCGGCTGCCGGACGGGCGCGCCAAGTTCAATGGTATCGACATCGGCCGCCGCGCTGCTACTGCGATCCTCGCGCTGCGCGCCAGCGACGGCCTTTACGAAGGCGAACCGGTGGTCGGGCAGGATTATTTCGTCAGTAATGCGCCTGGCGTGTGGCGCCCCGACCCGGTCAGCCGAATCCCGGTCGCACTCGGCGCCTACTGGCGGCGCGTAACCCCGTTCGTGCTGCAATCGCGCGCGCAGTTCCGCCCGCCGGCGCCGCCGGCGCTGGCCAGCGACGCGTATGCCCGAGCCTTTGCCGAGGTCAAACAGCTGGGCGGCAATGGCGTCGTGACGCCAACCAAGCGCAGCGCCGACCAGACCGAAATCGGCCTCTACTGGGCGTATGACGGTACCGCCTGGCTCGGCACGCCGCCGCGCATGTACAACCAGATTGCGCTCCAGCTGGCGCTCAAGCGTAGCCGCGATCCGCTCGAACTGGCGCGGGCGATGGCGCTGGTGAATGTCGCGATTGCCGACGCCACGTCGGCCGTGTGGGAGGCTAAGTACGTCTACGATTTCTGGCGCCCGGTGACGGCTATCCGCGAGGCGAGCGGCGGGACCGGTCCGACTGGGCAGGGCGACGGCAATCCCGACACGCGCGCCGACCCGGCCTGGACCCCGCTCGGCGCGCCGGCCAGCAACCTGATTGGGGCAGACTTCACACCGCCGTTCCCGGCCTATCCGTCTGGCCACGCGGGCCTGGGCGGTGCGTTGTTCCAGATGCTGCGCAGGCTGTACGGCAACCGAACCGCATTTACCTTTGTCTCCGATGAACTGAACGGCGTCACGCGCGACAACGATGGCAGGGTCCGGCCGCTGCGTCCGCGCAGCTTCCAGTCGCTGTCGCAGGCGGAGGAAGAAAATGCTCAAAGCCGGATTTATCTCGGCATCCACTGGCAGTTCGACAAGACCGAAGGCATCAACGTTGGCCGCAACGTCGCGGACTACGCATTCGAGCGCGGCCTGGTACGCCCCGCCCCGTGAGTCGCATTCGGACCTGCCTTCGCCCGGCACCGTCGCGAGAAAGCGCGGCCCAGCTGCGGCACGCTGACCGATTCAGTCCGACAGCATGGCGATCGCGGCTGCGGCCAGCCGCGCGCGTTGCAGCGCCGCCGGTGATGCTAGCCGTGTCGCAGCGCAGGCCGTGCCGGGCCGCCGGACCGTTGACCGCGCGGCGCGTTCGCCGAAGCAGTGATTTTGAACACGCTAACCGCCTTGGCCAGACCCTCGGCCTGTTGTTGCATCGATTCGGCTGCCGCCGCAGCCTGCTCGACCAGTGCCGCGTTCTGCTGGGTCACGGAATCCATGTGGGCAATTGCGCCGTTGATTTGGGCGATACCAACGTTCTGCTCGCCGCTCGCCACCGCGATATCGGCGATCAGCGACGTGACGCGCTGCACGCTCAAGACGATTTCATCCATCGTGGCGCCGGTCTCGCCGACCAGTTTGCTACCAGCATCGACCGTCGCCACAGACTCGCCGATCAGGGCCTTGATCTCGCGCGCCGCTGCCGCGGAACGCTGCGCAAGGTTGCGCACTTCCGATGCAACGACCGCAAAACCACGGCCCTGCTCGCCGGCGCGGGCGGCCTCGACTGCGGCATTCAGTGCCAGGATGTTGGTTTGGAACGCGATCCCGTCAATCACGCCGATGATGTCGACAATTTTCTTGGACGACGCATTGATCGATCCCATGGTGACGATCATCTGCGCGACTGCCGCCCCGCCGCGTTCGGCAACACCAGCCGATTCGCTGGCTAGCACGCTGGCTTGCTGGGCGCTCGCGCCATTCTGCTGAACCGCGCTGGTCAATTCTTCCATCGACGACGCGGTTTCCTCCAGCGAACTGGCCTGCTGCTCGGTGCGCGCCGACAGGTCGTGGTTGCCTTGTGCAATCTCAGTTGACGCTAGCGTGATCGCATCGGTTCCCACGCGCACCTGGCCGACGATGCTTGCCAGATTATCGTGCATGCGTTTGAGCGAGGCCAGCAGCATGCCGATTTCATCGGTGCCACTCACGTCGAAATGGGTCGACAGATCGCCTTCGGACACCCGGCGCGCGATATTGACCGCTTCGTCCAGCGGCGCGGTGATGCTGCGCACCAGCGACACCATGATGACGGCGCCAACCGCCGCCGTCACCAGCAGGATGGCGGCCAGCTCGTAACTCGCGCGACGCTGGGCCTCGGTCTTTTCGGCGTCGAGTCGGGCCGTCACCTTGCGTACTTCGTCCTGGATGAACGCAACGATCTCGTCGATCTTCTTGGTCGGCGCCCGGTCCATACCTTTGACCAGCACATCAACAACCTTGAAGCTGTCGTTGTTGGCGCTGTCGTACTGCCCCAGTGCGACCAGGTATTTTTTGCCGAGCTGATCGTGTTCGGCGATCGCCTCGTCGACCAGCGGGGAGCGCAGGTCGAGGCGCGCCAGCAGTGCATTCACTTTTGCGAGCTCGGCACTGGTGGCAGCCGCGCTGTGCGTGAACGATTTAGTGTATTTCGCCAGCTGCTCCGGATCGTTGCCGCGCAACAGGATGTTCTTCCATTCCTGCACCTGGATCTTGAACTGGACCTGCGCGCCGCGCGCGGTGTCGATCGCGTCAGTCAGGGTGGTGCTTTTCTGCATGGCGAGGGCGCCCCGGTCGTTGGCCGCGCGCATCGACTGCCATCCACCAAAGCCAATCACCAGCAGCGCCAACGCGAAAAAACCGCCCAGCAGGGCAAGGCGCATGGCAATCGTGAGATTCTTCAGGTTCATGGCGCACGCTTTCACAAAGTTGCGTCGCAACGTCGCGACAGATGCTTCATGATGAGCGATGGCGGGGGAAATAAAAAAACAATTTCTGCTGTGCGGCAATTTCGCAACAGTTCGCTATCGGCGTTCAGCTAGACGCGGCGTATCGGCGCGATCACCCGTGCGTCTGGAGGCGCTTAGAAGTACGCTTTCGAAAGTAATCGGGAAGAGTGCTTTGCCGGGGGCCAATTTAACTCATCCTCTACCCAGCTCCACGGGCGCCTTCCATGCTGCGGGACTGCGGTTCCGACATCTCGGCTGATATCGTCGGAATCAGTTCCGAGACGGTCGGGTGAATGCCCATTATTTGCGCCAGGCGTGTATAGGGCATACCTGCGGCCATGGCGGCCAGCACCATATGAACTGCTTCATCGCCCCCCGGGCCGAGGATTGCGGCGCCAAGGATCTCTTCTGTCTTTGCATCGACAACTATCCGCATCGAACCCTGGCTCTCTCCCTTTTCGAGCGCGCGGGCGACGCGCGTCATCGGCCGCTTGCCGATGCGTACAGAGCGACCTTCCGCCAACGCCTGCTGCACGCTCATCCCGACCCGTCCGAGCGGCGGATCGATATACAAGGCGTAGACCGGAATGCGGTCCTCGACTGAGCGCTGAGCGCCATCAAGCAGATTGGCGGCCACGATCTCATAGTCGTTGTAGGCTGTGTGAGTGAATGCGCCACGGCCATTACAGTCGCCCAGTGCCCATATGCCCGCGACGTTCGTTGCAAGCTGCTCGTCGACCTTGATATAGCCGGCCGGACCGATTTCGACACCGGCCTTGTCGAGGTCGAGGTCGTCCGTATTTGGCGTGCGTCCAACTGCCACTAACACGTGGCTCCCGACAGTGTCCTCCACGCCGCCGTTTGCCGCGACGGCGACACCATCCGGATGCGGTCGTACTTGGATACATTCCGCTCCTAGTCTGACCACGATGTCCTCGTGCTCCAGAATAGCCTGAATTTCGGTCGAGATATCTTCATCCTCACGCGGAAGCAGACGAGCGCTACGTTCGACCACCGTCACCTGGGCGCCAAAACGGCGGAACATCTGGGCGAATTCCAGGCCCACATAGCTCCCTCCGATGATGACCAAATGACGTGGCACTTCCTCCAGCGCCACCATGTCGCTACTGCTCAGCCAGGCAACCCGGTCCAATCCGTCTATGGTCGGGATTGATGGCCGGCCGCCAACGTTGATGAATATCCTCTCTGCTTTTATTAATCGGTCCGCCACCCTTAGCGTGTGCGCGCTTTCAAAACGGGCATGGCCCCGGATCAGCGTGCAGTCCGGCATTCCGGTCAGCCAATGCTCGAGCCCCGCGCGACTGGCATCGACTATGGCGCTTGCCCTCGACTTCACCATCGCCATATCCACACAGGACTTACCGGTTAAAACGACGCCGTACTCTCGACTGCGGGCGGCAATTCGGGCGACATACGCACTGGCGACCATGGCTTTGGTGGGCGTGCAGCCAGCGTTCACGCATGTACCGCCTACCAGGTGACGCTCGATCACCGCCACGCTCATCCCGGCGGTGGTTAGCCGGTTGGCGAGCGGAGCCGCAGCTTGGCCAGTACCAATAATAATCGCGTCAAATGTGCCATCAACGTTGTGCATATTCCTCCCAGACATCGCCAGTGCGAGGCACTGCTCCTCGGGCCCATTATAGGACTTGGATTCGCACCTCGCGCGTCTTGGAGGCTGCTTCGTTATCGCTGAAGAATAGCCGCGTGCTATTGACGAAAGGCCGCGTTCAAACCTGGCGGTGGACCCGCCGCCAAAAAATGACTGCTATCAAATTGGGTTCGGAATTTCATCGCCGAGTCACAAAATGCCAATAGACTCAGGAGCTTGGACTCGCGGTCGAACTTGCGGGGCTGATGAGAAGCGAATTCTGACTGTCGAGCGGGAGATCACCCTTCATTGTTCGACCACTGTCGGGTCGTGTCGCAATTTGTTGAAAGGAGATTTGGATGCTGATCGCACGCAATGAACATCACGAAGGCTGGTACATCACGACATCGTGTCAGCCCAACAAGGCTCTCGTTGAGAAAACAGGCGAGGAAACCCCTTGTATTGGACGCGCTGTATTACAGTTGATGGATCCACAGAAATTCGAAGGTGGTTGGAAATCCGTTGATCTTCATTCGATTCCTGTTGACGGGTACCGCGAATTTTGCGGCTGGCCAGAAGCGCATAAGGTTTTGATCAGCGAAGCGAAGCTGCTGATTGAATCATTAAAGCGCTAGGTGTTGACGGGATGGACGAGCTTGTTTAATTCGCTGGCAGATGCAATCTGCCCGACCTTGTCAGCCCTTGCAGAGGTCCGGACCGCGGACCGCGTCTAAATTCAGCGGCGCGAGCGATCCGCCTTCCTGATCGCTCGGTTTCCTGCTGCAGCGATTCGATTACTGCATGAACCAGCCGTGGCTCACCACGATCGACTGCCCAGTCAACGCGTTACTAGGAAAGCTGGCGAGAAAGAGGGCAGTCTGGGCAACGTCGTCGACGGTAGTGAATTCGCCGTCGACGGTTTCCTTCAGCATCACGTTCTTGATGACTTCCGCTTCGCTGATGCCGAGGGCCTGGGCCTGTTCGGGAATCTGCTTTTCCACCAGCGGCGTGCGTACAAAGCCGGGGCAAATGACGTTGGCCCGCACGCCGTGCGCGGCGCCTTCCTTGGCGACCACCTTGCACAGCCCGATCAGGCCGTGTTTGGCGGTGACGTACGGCGCCTTCAGCACCGACGCCTCTTTCGAGTGCACCGATCCCATGTAGATCACGCTGCCGCCGCGCTTTTGCGCGTACATCAGCTTGAGGCAGGCGCGCGTGGTCAGGAAGGCGCCGTCGAGGTGGATCGCCAGCATCTTCTTCCAGTTTGCGAAATCGTAGCTCTCGATCGGTGCGACGATCTGGATGCCGGCGTTCGACACCAGGATATCGACGCCGCCAAACTGCGCGGCGACGGCGGCAATGCCGGCCTCGACTTCGGCTTCGCTGGTGACGTCCATTGCCACCGCCATGGCGCGCTGACCGGACGGGTCGAACTCGAGTGCGGTGGCCTGCGCCGCCTTCATGTCGAGGTCGGCGATGACGACCTTGGCGCCATTTTCCAGAAATACCTTGGCGATGTTCTTGCCGATGCCGCTGGCGGCGCCGGTGACGACGGCGACTTTATCTTGCATGCTCATGCTGTTTGCTCCTCTTGCAGGTTGGACGCGGCGGCCTCGTGACGCCGCGTCAGGAAATCGTAAATGGCCGGGCTTGGTTCGATCGACGGCAGCGCCAGCACCTTGGGGTGAGACAGCGTAGCGGCGTCGAAGCGCGCGCCGACCACCAGGATGGCGACCTGGCGCATGTAATCGGGCAGCACCGCGTTGGCGGTTATTGGCAGCGTCAGGTTCCAGATCGCCTTGCCGATGGCCGATTCGTGCAGCGCCGGGTTCCATGGCCCCATCAGCGCACCGTCTTCGCGCTCGCTCTGGAAGGCGTTGAAGCTGGACGCGATGCCTTTGCGCATCTCGTCGTACAAAGGCTGTTGTTGGGGGGTGAGGTCACGCAGGGAAATCAGCGGCAAGCGCATTGGAGTCCTGTTGTCGAATGGCGTGGGCTGCGCCGGCGTACGTCCCCACGCGGAAGCAGCGGCCGCGTGCGCGCGGCATCCGCCACGATACCCCATTCGCGAAATGCGCGCGCTCAACAGAGCGCCGGGAAGTTTGGAAGTAGGATCGCCCGGGCTGCGGCCGGCTCGGCGCCGCGCCTAGGCCAGGGCAGACCCGCACAACCGTCCTGATGTATCCCTGACTTTCCGCTCCCGCTCCCGCTGGCCGGGGACAGGCTAGTGCGCCCGGGGTTCGGGCTCGACCGGAATAGCAATAAGGATGATTTGACGCAAGCGCGCTCAAGTTGGGGCTGAGGTAGTGCTTCATCGAGGTCCGATTTTTGTCAATTTGCCGGGTTTGACTCCAGCCCCGAAATTCACGCGCTGCCGCGGCGCGATGCCCCGGAACGCAAGGATAGTGCCGACGCCAGGAAGTAGAACGCCCCGAATCCGGCATAACCGGCAATGGTGGTGATCGACGGCACCACCGGCATCTGCGCCTGGAAAATGAAGAAAGCGCCAGCAAGCGCCGACTGCGCGCCGCTCAGGACCATTGCCCATTGGGCGCCATAGGCCTTCCAGCGGCGCAGTGCTGTGCCAAGCTGGAGCAGCCCGGACAGGATCGCCCAGGCGCCAAATACGCCAAGAACACGGTTCATATCGGGCAGCGCGACGGCTATCGCGGCCGCTATCGTCAGGCTAACGACAACGTTGACGGCCTGGGTCCGATTCCTGGCGAGGCCGCCGCTACGTGTACCATCGGCCAGGTTGGCCAGCGCATCCCAAGCGGGATAGGCCACGAGCAGGGCAGCGCCGATACTCCATGCTTGTCCTGCCAAGGTCAGGGCCGCTATGACCCAGGCGATTGAAAATGCCGCCCTGGCAAAGTAGTACATCTTCAGCCAGCGTTCCTGGGCAGCGTGGTCCAGCAATTCATGCGAGTTGTTCATTTTGTGTTCCTTCAGATGGTTGATTAAATTCCTGCGTACCATTCGTAGCCGCGGTCTTCCCAATAGCCGCCATTGCCGCCCGACAGGCCCTGAAGGCTGTCGACCAGCTGGATGCGCATGAGATACTTGGCCTGCTTGTAGCCGAGTTGCCGCTCGACGCGCAGGCGCAGCGGCGCGCCGTGGCCGACGCTCAGGTCCTTGCCGTTCATCGCATAGGCCAGGATGGTCTGGGGATGGAATGCATCGACCAGATCGATGCTCTCGTAGTAGCGGCCAGTGCCGTCCAGCGTCGTCTCGAGTTCGTCCGCGCAGTGGAACACTGCATAGCGTGCCGCAGGCAGAATCCCGACCGAACGCAGCACTCCAGCAAGGGGAACGCCAGTCCATTTTCCGATCGCACTCCAGCCTTCCACACAATCATGACGAGTGATCTGGGTACGGGCTGGCATAAGCTTGAGTGTCTCGAGCGAGAACTCCCGGGGATGCGCGACCAGCCCGTCCACTCGCAGTCGCCAGTTGGCGAAGCCTTTGTCGAGCAGCGCCGCATAGGCTTCGCTGTCCGGCATGCTGGTGCCGTTGACGCGGAACGACGGCGAAATGTCGGCTTCGGAATACTCCTGCGCAAGCGCACCCCGCCCTTGCAACAGCCGTTGGGCCCGCATTGTCAGTGTCTCGGACGAACGCAGCACCTGGCCGGCAACTGTGTCCTGTCCGGGTGCGTCGCAGCCGACGAGCGCCAGGGTGCCGACGCCGAGCGCCCCGCCAAGCAGGAAGCGGCGACGTGAAAACGGGTTTCGAGTCATGGTGTCGGGTCGCTTTCTTGGATGGCATAGCGACCCGTGATCATCGAGCGCACGTTATTCCAGACCCCCGATAGCAGGACCATGGCGAGATGGACCAGAACGAACAGGACCACGACGGATGCGGTGATGAAATGGATTGTCCGGGCCGACTGGCGCCCGCCGAACAGATCCAGCAATGGCGGAAAGGCGGCGTCGATCCCAGGCGACATGGTCAGCCCGGTCAGCACCATCACCGGCAGCAGGATGACGACGACGGCGAGGTAGCTGATCTTTTGCAACACGTTGTAGCGCCTCGCCGCTTCGCCCTTCGGGAAGCGCAGGCGCGCATGGTCAATGATCTCGCGACAGAGGTGGCGCGGCGAGAGCTGGCTGCGGTTCGGCAGCAGGTCACGGCGAAAGTGCCCGCTCACGAAACCATATGCCAGGTAGGCGACGCCATTGATGACGAAGCACCAGGCGAAGAAGAAGTGCCAGCGCCGGCCAGCGGCCAGATCCTGGAAGGAGGGCAGCGTCAGCCATGCAGGGAAAGCGCGCGCGGTCGGCTGCCCTTCGAAACGGGAAACGCCGAGCACACCCGTGGTCGGGACCGTGAGCGCGCCCGCGCGCACGAAGCCCCGCAGGCGCTCGCCGTCCCGGGACGATGCGATGTTCAGCAGGGCCGGGTCGCCGTCTGCGCCGTATTGTCCCCAATACAAGCTGGGCCAGGCGTTGAATATCTGCAGGCCGCTCAGTAACAAGACGCCGAGGCAGAGGGCGTTCAGCCAGTGCGTCACGCGCGTGACGGCGGCATGCGGCAGGACCAGTACTGTCCCTGTTGGCCGCGTATCGTCGCGGCCTGTCTTCTCTGTAGTCATGTCAGTTCCTGCGAGGTTGGCGCCAGCCGGATCCGGAAGAACCGGCCGGCGCGGTCACGGTTTACATCGGCGGCACGACGCCTTGTGTGCCGACGATGACTTGATGCGCCACCAGTGCGCCTTTGCCATCCTTCATTGCCGGGAGAAAGATGTTGGCGCCCGCAACCAGATCGTCTTTGCTCGCCGCGGCGAAGGTCACCACCGGCGTGCCGTCCGGAATAGCGATCTTTTTTTCCTTGCCGTGATACGAGACTGTCACGGTGTGACCATCAACGCCTTTCACCGCATTGGCGACCGTCGCGTTGGTCATGCTGCTGTTCGGCTTCAGGTCCCAGCCATAGCTGCCTTCGCCAGTGCCCTTCATCGCGGGCGGAAAGATCAGCACTTCCAGCGCGCCGTCGCCGCCGTTGGCCTTCGGAAGCGATGCGATACCGACGAAGTCGCCGGGCTTGATGTCGGTGATCGCTGCGCGGCCGATGCCTGCGACCTTCCAGCCGTCGGCCATGGTGACTTCGACGGTCTTGCCTTCGCGAGTCCTCACCTTCAGGATGTTGCCGCTGAAGCTGACGACGCTGCCGCGTACGTGGATTTGTTCGCTCGCCTGGGCTTGGGCAGTGACGGGGAGCGCCAAGAAAGCGGCTGCAGGCAGGCTGAAGGTGGACGCGGCCAGCAGGGCGCGGACGAGGGAACGGGATACAGTACTCTTCATATTTGACCTATTAGTTGGTAGGGAGTCGGGCGCAGTGAGAAGGACGATCTCGATGCAGTGCGCCGAAAAGCTGCCGAGATCGATTAAAGCTCTCTATTAGTAGGTAGGGGTTTCTGATAAAAAAAACTGCAGCACTACGCGATCAGTTTTTTTACCGACATGCGCTCCAGTTGCAGGTCCATGATGATGCCAAAGATGTCGGTATCGCCATATGCGCGCGCGGACAGCATCGCGCCATGCACCGTTGCCATGAACGCTTCCGCCTCCATGCGCGGCGGATGGGCCAGCGCGACGAGGTCCTGCTGCACTCCGCGCTCGAGCACCGACGTCAGCCATCCCGACAGGAACCGAAAATAGGCGCGGATCTCCAGCGCCACTTCGTCCGGCAGGACCGGCAGTTCGCTGGCCAGTAGGGCGCAAACACAGAAAGGCGCACTCGCATCTCCGATGCAATTCTTCCAATGCTGGATATAGGCACGCAACTGTTCGAGCGAACCGGGGATGCCGTGTTCAAGGTTCGTGAGACCTGCTTCGGTCGCCTCACGGTGGCGGGTGACGAGCGTCTTCACCAAATCGACTTTGCTCGGGAAGTGGTGGTGGATGCTCGCCTTGCGAATTCCGACCACGTCCGCGATGTCGGCGTAGCTGAAGCCGTTATATCCGCTATTGACGATCAGCGAACGGGCGCAAGCCAGAATGTCGTCAGAGGTGGTCGATATCTTGTTCATGCAAGCTATCCTACCTTCTAGTAGGATAGCTGTCAAGCTCAGTGACCGGATCTCGCCAATCGAGGCGCCGAAGCCTGGATATTCCGATGAACCGACATGGCAGCGTTAGCTGGGTTTTGATGCATCCCTGACTTTCCGCTCCCGCTGGCGGGCGGACTGGCCGGCGGCTATTGCGGCCGGCTCACGCCATGCCCGCGAGCGCCTGGCGCACCGCGCCGTGCGCGACGACGACGTCCGGGCCATCGTGCAGCAGCACCTTGTATTTGCGGCGGAACTCCGCGTCAAGCTCCTTGCCGGGGCCGATCAGCGCTTCGACCTCGGTGCGGAAGTCGGCCGCCGTATCGCGGTCGAATGGATGCTCCTTCTCGTCGAGCCGTTCGTCCAGTGCGGCCATCAGGGCGGACAGCTTCTGCAGCCAGGCGAAATGCGGGTGAGTCGTAATCAGCTGAAGGTGCTCGAGAGGGCTGCCGACCGTGCCGAAATACTGCGTCTCGACGTCGATCAGCGCCTTGTGCAGCTTGCGCAGCGCGTGGGCGAGGGCAATCGCATTTACCCGCGCAATGTCTTTTTCGGTAGTGGTCATCTCGATTCCTCATCATCATGAAAAAAGAACGGGCGCCGTGAATGCGGCGCCTCCCTGGCGATAGCTATGTGATCAAGCCTTGCGCCGCGCGTCGACGCTCCATGCGCCGGCGCCCCATGCGGCCACGCTCAGCAAACCACCGACGACGGCGATATTCTTGAAGAACATCAGTTGCTGCACGAATTGCTGCGCTTCCGGCACGGCCCAGAAATTATGGAAGAAGAACGACGCCACCAGCGTAAACAGCGCCAGCGCGAGCGCCGCTATGCGTGTGCCTGCGCCCAGCACGAGGGCGAGGCCGCCGATGATTTCCAGGCTCAGCGCAAACGCCGCGGCCAATGTCGGCGCCGGAAGCCCAACCGAGCTGATGTAGCCAACCGTGCCGGCAAAGCCGGTCAGTTTGCTGATGCCGGCAGGCAGGAACAGCAGGGCAAACAGCAGGCGGCCTGCGAGCGACAGGGGATTTTGCAGTGACTTGATCATGATAATTCCTTTATGTGTGATTGGTACAAAACGTTCTTGCTTATGCCGCCAGGTCGAACACCAGCACTTCGGCGTTGTCGCCTTCAGCCAGCGTGATCAGGTTTTCCTGCTCCATCAACAGGGCATCGCCGCCCGCCAGGCGCTGGCCGTTGACTATCAAGGTGCCGCGCACCAGGTGCACATACGCCTTGCGGGCCGGGTCGAGCGCCAGTTCGGCCGACTCAATGCCGTCGAACAGGCCGGAATACAGCGCCGCATCGGCATGCACCGTGACCGAATCCTTTGCGCCGTCGGGCGAACCGATCAGGCGCAGAACACCGCGTTTCTGGGCGGCCGGGATGGTCTTCTGTTCATAGCCCGGGTTGATCCCCTTGACGTTCGGAAGCAGCCAGATCTGCAGGAAATGCGTGGCCTGCGATTCGGCGTGATTGAACTCCGAGTGCACAACGCCAGTGCCGGCGCTCATGCGCTGCACGTCGCCGGGCGGGATGCCCTTGACGTTGCCCATGTTGTCCTGGTGCGCCAGTTCGCCCGTCAGCACGTAGGAAATGATTTCCATGTCCTTGTGGCCGTGCTTGCCGAAGCCGGCGCCGGGGGCGATGCGGTCTTCGTTGATGACGCGCAGGTTGCCCCAGCCCATGTGGGCCAGGTCGTAATACTCGCCGAACGAAAACGAATGGTCGCTTTTGAGCCAGCCGTGGTCTGCATGGCCGCGGTCCTGCGCTTTGCGTAATGTGATCATGATCTGGACTCCCGTTAGTTGAAGAGTCCATTGTGGGTGCGCGGAAAGACTTGGCGGAGCAGCCGAATTGATGGCATCATTCAAATAATTTGAATGAATGGGCCTTTTATGATCACGCCACGCGACGTATTGACGCCGTCCTCGCTGGCGATGCTGCAGGCGGTGGCGACCACCGGCAGCTTCGCCGCCGCGGCGCGCGCCATGCACATGGTGCCGAGCGCGCTGACTTACCGGGTGCGCATCATCGAGGACGCGCTCGACGTGCTGCTGTTCGATCGCAGTTCGCGCCAGGCGCGCCTGACTGAGGCGGGCAAGGAGCTGCTGCGCGAGGGCGCCCGCCTGCTGGTCGACATCGACGCGGTGGCCAACCGCGTCAAGCGGGTCGCCACTGGTTGGGAGTCGCAGCTGACGATTTCAGTCGACAGCATCATCAGCCGCGTCACCTTGATGGAGCTGTGCGAGGCGTTCTTTGCGCTGAACCCGCCGACCCGCCTGAAGCTGCGCGACGAAACCTTGTCCGGCACGCTCGAAGCGCTGACCTCCGGCCAGGCGGACCTGGCGCTCGGCGTGGTGTTGGATGCCAAGGCGACGGTCGGCCTGCAACGGCGGCCGCTGGGCACGGTGGGTTTCGTGTTTGCGGTGGGCGCGAATCATCCGCTGGCGCGGGCCAGCGAGCCGCTCAGCGACGATCTGATCCGCAAGCACCGCGCGGTGGCGCTGGCCGACTCGGTCGAACGCGGCGGTGGGCTGACCGTCGGCATGCTGACGGGGCAGGACGTGTTTACCGTCTCCGACATGGCGGCCAAGATCGATGCGCAGATCCGCGGGCTGGGCGTTGGCTTCCTGCCGAAGTCCCTCGCCCAACCGTATATCGACGGCGGCAAACTGGTGGTCAAGCGCGTCGAGCGCGCCGCCCATGAGCTGCAGTTTTGCTACGCCTGGCGCGACAGCGGGAAGGCGGTGCAGGGGCGCGCCCTGCAGTGGTGGCTGGAGCAGATGCAAAGTGCGGTCAGCCGGGCGGCGCTGCTCGACGCGCGCCGGCTCGCCGGCTAGGGAACGCGGAAGCTGATTTTCGCGATATGGTTCGCCGGTTAAGGATTGCTGATTGACTGTGGCTTGAGGAATGGCCACCCACATCGCCTCCGCTCAACGCGCAGGCGATGTGGCATTCAATCACGCGGTGCGCTGAAGGCAAAGCGCGATGCCTTGTCCGCCGCCAATGCACAGCGACACAACGGCCTTGTCCTCACCAAGCCGCTCCATGGCGTGCGCCACTTTCGTGATGAGAATTGCGCCTGTGGCGCCGATCGGATGGCCGTGCGCGATCGCGCCACCGTCCACGTTAAAGCGTGCATCGCTGATCTTCAGTTCGGATTGGACGACCAGTGCAATCGCCGCAAACGCCTCGTTGACCTCAAAGCGGTCAACGTCATCGACTTGCCAGTCCGCTCGTTGCAAGGCCTCGCGTATGGCCGGGATTGGACCGAGTCCGAACATTCCTGGTTCGACCCCGGAGACCGCAACGCTCTTGATGGTGACCATAGGCTGCAAGCCAAATTCGGCCGCCGTCGCGCGGGTGCACACGATCATTGCGGCTGCGCCCGCATTGACGCCCGGGGAATTGCCCGCGGTGATGCTGCCGTCCGGCCGAAATGCCGGTTTCAAGCGCGCCAGCGATTCCACAGTGGTGTCAGGTCGAACGGATTCATCGGAAGAAAAGACTGTGCTTCCCTTCTTTGTCTGCAAGCTGAGCGGCTCGATCTCGTTGGCGAAATGTCCTGCCTGCTGCGCCGCCGCAAAGCGTTGCTGGCTGCGGGCAGCAAATGCGTCCTGTGCTTCGCGGCTGACCTTGTATTGAGTGACGAGGTCTTCTGTATGCCAGCCGGAATGTTTGCCGGAGAACGCATCATTCAAACCATCGCGCAGCAAGGCATCGATGCACGCCGCGTCGCCCATCCGGCTGCCGGCGCGCATCGATGGCAGCAAGTAAGGGGCGCGTTCCATGTTTTCCATACCGCCGGCGATCACGCAGCGCGACAGCCCGGCGCGAATCTCGGCATAGGCCGTCAGCACCGCCTGCGCGCCGGAGCCGCACACGCGGTTGACCGTCATCGCCGGCGTTGAGACCGGCAGTCCGCCATGGATGGCGGCCTGGCGCGCGGTATTCATGCCTGCGCCGGCCTGCACCACGTTGCCGAATACAAGCGAATCAATTTTCTCCGGGGCCAGGCCGGACCTGCGCAAGGTGGCTGCGATGGCGTGCGCGCCCAGATCGCTGCTCGAGGTGTCTTTCAGGCTTCCGCCGAACGTGCCGATGGCGGTCCGGACCGGGGAGCAGATGACGATGTCGTCTTCCATTTCATTTCCAATCAAAAAAATTTACTGAAAAGGCCGTGAAGCAAGCGCGGCCCGGGTTGGGCCCTGTGCGGACAAGGTTTTAGACACAAGGGATTTAAAATTACTCCATGTTTAAACACTGGGCTTCAGCGCGAGTGCCGGGGCTCGCTGGCGACTTATTGCCAGCGCCATCAGCGCAGCCAGCATGCAGGCTGCACCGGCTGCAAACAATGCTGGGTTGTACGTCATCATCAACGTGCGGATTCGTCCGGCGCCATAGGCGGCTACCGCGGCGCCAAGCTGGTGACCCGCGAAGACCCAGCCGAACACCATACCCGCACGCTCCTTGCCGAATGTCGACGCCACCAGCCTGACCGTGGGCGGGACTGTCGCGATCCAGTCGAGTCCGTAAAACATCGCAAACATCGACAGGCCGTACAAGGTGAATTCCGAATAGGGCAGCCAGAACAAGGAGAGGCCGCGCAAGCCGTAGTACCAGAACAGCAGCTTCCGGTTGTCGTAGCGGTCGGACAGCCAGCCGGAGGCAATCGTGCCGACCAGATCGAATGCGCCCATCATCGCCAGGACCGATGCGGCGGGTATCGCGGACAAGCCCGAATCGCCGCACAGGGAGATGAAGTGCGTCTGGATCAGGCCGTTGGTACTCAGGCCGCAGATAAAGAAGGTGCCGAACAGCAGCCAGAACGTCTGGTTGCCGGCGACGCTGCCGAATACCGCGAACGGGGTGGCGAAAGTCACTTTTGCAAGCACCGGGGCCTGCACCCGGGTAGCTGGATCGGCGCCGACAGGCAGCAGGCCGAGATCGCCCGGACGGTTCCGCATCAGCAGGAACGCGGCCACGGCGACAACAGCACAACTGACCAGGACGGGCGCCAATGCCATGCGCCATCCGAAGCGCTCGATCAGCCAGGTGCCGAATGGAAGAAAGATCAGCTGGCCGGTTGCCGAACTGGCGGTCAGCAAGCCAATCACCAGTCCGCGGTGGGTTTCGAACCAGCGGTTCGCCACGACTGCGTTGAGCACGAGCGCGGTCATCCCGGAGCCGAGGCCGAGGACAATTCCCATCAGCGCGACGAGTTGCCAGAATTGCGTCATTTGGGTGGACAGCAACAGGCCGCCCGCAACCAGTCCTAGCGCGGTGACGATCACATTGCGCAGGCCGAAACGTTCCATCAGGATGGCGGAGAATGGCCCCATCAAACCGAACAGCGCAAACCGCACCGCCAGGGCGGTCGAGATCTGGTCGACGCTCCAGCCGAATTCCTTGCTGAGAGGTTGAAGCAGCGCGCCTGGCAGGCCGAGCGCGGCCGACGACGACAAGGCGGTGAAAAAGCTGATGGCGACGATCACCCAGGCATAGTGAATGCCGCGGCGGCCGAGCCAGGTGGCCACGGGTTGAGAGAGCATGAGATTCCTTGGGAAGAGATTGAAGATCAGTTAGCAGAATCAGGTCGATCGGACGATGTGCTCGCGCACGACCGAGAGGAATTGTTCGGACAGGTCGTCACCGCTGGTGGCGCGCGCCAACAGCAGCGCGCCGACCATCGCGGACAGTTGAACGATTGCCGTGTCGCGGCGCTCGTTCGGCCGGTCCGCGCTCGACAGCGCGCCAATCTGGTCCAGCAATCCCTTCACGCCGTCGATATAGGCGGCACGCAGCGGCGATTCGGCTGGCTCGCGCGAAATATCCGAAGCGAAGGCAGTGGCGGGGCAGCCGTCGCCCAGGTTGTCGCGCCTTTCGATCGACAGGTAGCCGTCGACCAGCGAACGCAGCGCGGCGGGACCATCCTGTGTTTTTCCGGTCCGCGCTTCGATACGCGCCCTGGACTGATCGAACGCCTTTTGGCACGCGACCCTGGCGAGCGCATCTTTCGACTCGAAATGCCCATAAAAGCCACCATGGGTCAGTCCTGCCGCCGACATGAGCTCATTGACGCTCACCGCCTTGAAGCCCTGTTCGCGGAACAGGCGCGCCGAAGCTGCCTCAATCACATCATGATTCTTGCTGGCTTGTTCTTTTGATACACGAGGCATGATTCTTCCCTTGCTGGTTTCAAGCCTGAATAATAGATGATGATCATCATGAATGCAAGGACGTGGCGGGATTTTATTTGGCTATGTCAGCGCTAAGTGTGGGACGACTTGCGGCGTCGACGTACCACCTCTTCATGCACGCGCCGCGGCCCACGGGCTTGGGGTCAGGTCCGCCGGACCTGACCCCGGGTTTGTCGCCGCTGCCGCCATTGCCGCGCGGTCCACACTTAACGGTGACATAGCCTTTTATTTATTTCGCGCCATCGCGATCATCGACCAGAAAAAACTTGCGGCCGGCAGCTTGGCCTTGGCGAAACGAATCCTTGAAGACTTGGTGCCGTCGCCGGCTTGTGTAGCGACTTTGGGCCCAACTGACCGCGCGGGGTATTTCAGTGGCTCTGAGGGGGAACTAACAGACGGTCGGTCGAATAGTCTACAAACTTCGTTTTTGCCGTGGATAGCTCTGTTCGACGGTCCATTACAACCATTTCCACTATCGAGGGGCAGTTATGAACAATTTAATCTCAGCAGCACGAACCGTCATCGTCACTGGCGCAATTGCCGCCGTTTCAGTTGGATGCACGCAAGCAACTACTCCAGCACCGGCCGATACCGCCACTACGTCGGCGGCGCCAACAACGACGGACGCAAGCGGCACCAGTCCAACAACCGGGCACGCCACCACCGCAGCAACCAACTCGGCGACCGCCGGGCACGCGACTGGTTCGAGCCGCGCTGGTACGACGGACTCGGGAGCGGGCGTTGCCGACGGTAGCAAGAACACCCAGCCGGGCGTCAAAAATAACTCCGGCGAGACCCAGGGAACCACCCCGAGCACTTCACTGCCCGTGTCGGATGGCAGCCGCTAAGTAGTATTCGCAATCGGACGCTGCGTCGGCCAACGGCCGGTATATGGCCACTGGTCGTGGCCATGCGCGGTGGGCAATCCGATCCGCTACACCGTCATCGGCAGTTGCTCTGATGCTTCGGCTTGAACATACAGCACCAAGTCTTCAAGCGACATCGGTGTCGCGTACAAGAAACCCTGGGCGAACTGCACGCCTCGGTCGCGCAGAAACTGTGCCTGCGCGTCCGTCTCCACCCCTTCGGCGATCATCGCAAGATTCAGCGATTTCGCCATTTCTATAATGTGCAACACGACGGTGTTGGTGGGCGCCGTGGTCCCGATGGTGTCGATGAAGGATTTATCGATTTTCAAGAAGTCCACCTGCAACTGAGTCAGATAGGAAAGGGAGGAGTAACCTGTGCCAAAGTCGTCAATCGCGACCCTGATTCCTGCCGCCCTGATATCGTGTACGATCGGCGTGGCGAGGGCAACGTCGATCAGTCCGCGTTCGGTTGCTTCTACCGTGAGGTTTTCGGGCTGGATTCCGGATCGGTGCATGAGGTCATTGAATCTTTTAACGATATCCCGCGATTGCAGGTCCCGTGAAGATAGATTGATGCTGACGTAGAGGCGGGGAAAGGCCATTATGAATTCCGGTACCTCACGTTCAATCAAGTCGAGTATGCGTCGGGTAATGCTGGTGATGATCCCGCTTTCCTCGGCGATGGGAATGAACAAGTCGGGCCGAATCAAGCTGCCGTCCCTGCGGCGCCACCGCAGCAAGGCCTCGGCGCCTACGCATTGGCGCGTGTCCAGTCGCACTATCGGCTGGTACACCAGGGAGAACTCGTCGCGCCGCAGCCCGGCGCGCAGCAATGCCGGCACGGATATCTGCCGGCGCACGACGAAGTAAAAGACGGTCGCTAACGCTAGTCCACCCAGCAGTCCGAACGGCACGAGGAAAACTATCAGTTCGCGCGCCAAATGGTTTGCCGACGCGACGGGAATTGCTGCGACAGCAATCACGTCGAGCGTTTTCGAACGGCGCTGTGCGATGATGAAATCGCCCTCGATGCGCGTGTTCGCTGCGCCTTGGGCTAGCGGACCGAGCCAGCTCGGATTGTACGTTCCGCGGGTTGCGATGACTCGTTGGGTGCTTGCGCTAATCAATCCCAGCGAGATTTCGTCGGCGTAGTCCTGCACGTCGAAAATCAAATCCCGGTGGACGATCGCGGCGTAGCCATGATCCTCGGAAATGACGAAGCGCGATTTCGGCGCGAGCGGCAACGTTACCGCAACTCTCACAGCGACTCCACGACTGGACACGTAGTCGGGCGGGCCCACATCGAAGCCGGCACCATGGTCGCCGAGCGACGAGCAGATTAGCCGATTCCCCTGAATGCGACCTACACTTTGCAAATAACTGGAGCTGAGCGCCAGTTGACCCATCAATGCAATCTCTTCAGGTGAGCACGCGGCGCCGGCCCGGTTTGCATTGAGAAGCTTGATCGCGGCCCGTCCCTGTTGGCCGGTTTCTTCGGCGCGACGCATTACTTCATCGGCCAGCACCAATGCCTTCTTCGATTCGATGTGCAGGCTTTGTCGATTGGCCACGAACATCGATAGCATCACAGGCACCGCGATCAAGGCGAGACCAGTCAGGTATGTCAGCGCAGTCGCAAGACCTTTTTTCACGGCGTGTCCGCTTACTTCCAAACAGGCATGGGTTGGCCGCGCGCGGGAAGGGGGCGCGGCGTGATATTTGTAATGTAGTCCTATTGAGCGCTGTTGAATACCTTTGGTGACCGCAACGTCGCGGTGCATGCGGGCAGGGATCGGTCGTCCACCTGCCCGAGTCGACAGGCGCTATCCGTACCAGGCGATGCGCCGCCTTGCCGATGAGTGGATGAGGTCGAAAGTGCTGCGAATTCGCGCCAGGCGTGCGCGTCTTGGTGGCTGCAAGCTGTCCGGCTTGACTTTTTCAGTACTCGATTCCAGAATCAGCCGGGCTCTTCGCTCCAATCCTGCAGCCGTATCCCGGCCAGATTCTAACAAGGACATCTCCATGACCAAGGTCGGGACCAGACGCGCTGGCAAGCCAGCGCCAGGGAACAAAGTTGCATCAGTCTTGAACCGCGCATCGCTGCTGTGCTGCCTGTTGGCGCCAGGTGCCTTCGCTGCAAACATTCTCTTCGTCGGGAACAGCTTCACTTTCGCAGCCGGTACGCCGATCATGAATTACAAGCCAAACACGGTGACCGACCTGAACCGCAATGGGACAGGAGGGGTTCCTGCGCTGTTCAAATCGTTTACTGTCCAGGCGGGCCTCGACTATGACGTCTTTCTGGAAACGCAGCCTGGCGCCGGCATTGACTGGCACCTCGATCACGCCATGGCAAAGATCGGTCAGCGCCGCTGGGATACGGTGGTGCTCCAAAGCTACAGTACCCTCGATTCCGGGCAGCCCGGAAATCCCGCAATGCTGATCCGCACGGTCAAACGCATGGCGGAATTCTTGAAACACAAGAACCCCGCGGTCGATGTTCGCCTGATGTCGACCTGGTCACGCGCGGACCAGACCTATGAGCCGGCCGGCCATTGGTATGGCAAGCCGATCGACGCCATGGAGAACGACGTCCGGGCGGCCTACGACAAAGCCGCCGCCGGTTCGCCGATTGTGAAGGGGGTCATTCCGGTTGGCCAGGCCTGGGGCAGGGCGATGCGCACCGGATTCGCAGATGTGAATCCGTACGACGGTATCGACGCGGGCAAAGTCAATCTCTGGAACAGCGACAACTACCACGCCAGCGTTTACGGCTACTACCTGGAAGCGCTGACGATTTTCGGCAGCATCACGGGCCGCGACCCCAGGTCCCTGGGCCAGGGCGAATGCGCTGCCGCCGATCTCGGGATCTCGCCGGCGCAAGTCGGCGCTCTGCAAAAAATCGCATTCGACCAACTGAGCGCGGCCGGCGCCGCGATGGCGCCGGCCGCATTGGCGATGCCGGCCAAACCAGTTGCGTGCACCGCGCTGTTGTGACGTTGGCGTGGCGGTTGAATGCGTCACGTCGTTGAACGCATCTTGGGGACTGCCGCGCTCCGCCTGAGCCGGCCTTTTTCGCCGCGCTGGCCGGTGCTCGGCAGGTCCTCGCGGCATCGTCCGTACGTCCCGGCTGTGGCGCGGACGCCGACGCTTAAAACAAAACAATTGACAAAAAACAGCGCTCACAGCACTATCGGCGCTGAGGGTGTGGGAACGATTCCAATTTGGAGACAACGGTCCGTCTCACTAGACCTTCTGACAACAATTGAACCTACTTATAAAAGAAGGAAGGCTGCACTACATGAACAAGCCAGCGACCACGCACTCCCCCCAGCCCGCACGCGTTTTCCAGCGTTTTCAGATCACCCCGATTGCGGCAGCCTGTACGCTGCTGCTGATCTCCGGGGCCGCCTATGCGCAGGAAGTCGCCAGCCCCCAGGTGGTGGTGGTGTCGGGCATCCGCCGAGGGATTGAAAGCGCGATCGCGGCCAAGAAAGGTTCCGACCAGATTATCGAAGCGGTGTCGGCCGAGGACATCGGCAAGCTGCCCGATTCCAGTATCGCCGACTCGATCGCCCGCCTGCCGGGCCTGGCGGCCCAGCGCGTCGATGGCCGCGCATCGGGCATCTCGATCCGCGGCCTGGGCCCGGACTATGCCGGCTCGGTGATCAATGGCCGCGAAGTGGTCAGCTCCGGCGACGGCCGTGCCGCCGAATACGACCAGTTCCCGTCCGAACTGGTGAACCAGGTGCTGGTCTACAAGACGCCCGATGCGGCGCTGGTAGGCCAGGGCCTGTCCGGCACCATCGACATCCGTCCGGCCATGCCGCTGGACTTCCGCGGCCGCCAGCTCTCGGTCAACGTGCGCGGCGAGCGCAACTCCTACGGCAAGCTGAACTCGAACGGCAATGGCGGCATGGGCAACCGGATCAGCGCGGCCTACATCGACCAGTTCCTCGACAACACGGTCGGCTTCTCGATCGGCTTTGCCCATCTCGATTCCCCTGGCCAGGCCAAGAATTACGAGTCGTGGGCATATGGCGACTATGTCGGTCAATGGGGCGCCGGCGCCACCGGCGTCCCGGCCGGCGCCGTTGCCTCGCAAGGCTTTACGGCCAGCAACGTCTCGAGCAAGCAGGTTCGCGATGGCCTGATGAGCGTGCTGGAATACCGTCCGAACCGCAGCTTCCGCACCGCAGTCGACCTGTACTACTCCAAGTTCACCCAGGACCGCATCACCAATCAATGGACCGGCGACCTCGGCCTGTGGTCCGATCCGGCATCGGCCTATTCGAACGTGGGCACCAAGACCGTCAACGGCAACACCGTGGTGGCCAGCGGTTCGGTGGCGAACGGCACCAACATCATCGACGACAAGAATTTCAACCGCACTGACGATATCCGTTCGGCCGGCTGGAGGAGCGAGCTCAAGCTCGACGACAGGTGGCTGGTCAGCATGGACGTGGGCTTGTCCAAGGCGAAGCGCCATGAGAGCCTGATCGAATCGATCGCCACCGGTCCGCGTGGCAGCGCGATGTTCACGTTCTCCGGGCTGGAAGGCGGATCGAATCCTGGCTGGTCGACCAACCAGGACCTGACCAATCCTGCGATCATGAAGCTGACCAACGACCCGGGCTGGGCGCAACTGGTCACGCCGAGCTACACCGATGAGCTCAAGTCGTTCCGCCTGAGCGGCGAGCGCAGCCTGGACGGCATCTTCAGCAAGTTCAGCTTTGGCGCCAATTACACCAAGCGCGACAAGGTGGTCAACAACGCCGAGTTCCAGCTGACGTTGCCGTCGGACAGCATGGTGATTCCGACTGCGGCCCTGCGTGGCAGCACCCACATCAGCATGGGCAATATCAACAACAACATCCTGGCGTGGGATGTGCCGAGCATCCTGGGGCTGTACACCCATACCGCCAAGAATCCATGGAATGCGCAGTCCCAGTCCTATTCGATCCATGAAAAGATCAGCACCGCTTACGCCAAGCTGAACATCGATACCGAACTGGGCCACGTTCCGGTGCGCGGCAACGTGGGCGTGCAGGCAATCCACACCGACCAGTTGTCGAATGGCTTTGCCTGGAACGACGGCGGCACGCAAGGCGCGCCTGGCGCCGGTTCGGTGATTCCTGTTACCGGAGGCGCAACCTACACCGACTACCTGCCGAGCCTGAACCTGAATTTCGAGCTGGTGCCGGACCTGATCGCCCGCTTCGGCCTGGCCAAGTCGATGGCCCGTCCGCGCATGGATGACATGCGTGCCGGCGCCGACCAGCCGAAGCTGACGGCCGTTGCCCTCGGCTCGACCATCGGCACCTGGTCCGCCGGTGCGGGCGGCAAGCCGGACCTGCAGCCGTGGCGCGCCAATTCGGCCGACTTCTCGCTGGAGAAATATTTCGGCAAGAAGAGCTACCTGGCCGCCGCCGTGTTCTACAAGCAGCTGCAGAGCTTTATCTACAGCCAGTCCACCACGCGTGACTTCAGCGGCTTCCCGAACTATTCGGGCCTGACGCCGGGCTGCCCAGTGTCCGACAAGACCTGCAACCCGAACCTGGGCACCATCTCGGCCATGGCCAACGGCGAGGGCGGCAAGGTGTGGGGCGCGGAACTGAGCGCATCGATCGATGGTTCCCTGCTGTCGCCGATGCTGAGCAATTTTGGCGTGATTGCCAGCGTGTCGGGCACCAAGAACAGCCTGCCGAATGACAACAACGGCGACAAGATCAACCTCGATGGTTTCTCCGGCGTCGTCAACGGCGTGACAGCGTATTACGAGAACGCCGGCTTCTCCACCCGGATCAGCCGCCGCTATCGTTCGGCTTTCACCGCGACAACCCGTAGCCTGATCCTGGGTACGGAATATTCCTCGCACATCGACGCCGAAGCACAGGTGGACTTCCAGATCGGCTACTCGTTCGAGCATGGAACGTACAAGGGACTGTCGCTGCTGCTGCAAGTGAACAACCTCACCGATACGCCGTCGGCGCAGACCAAGGGACCTGAGGTGGGCGGCAACGGCAAAGGCCAGCTGCCATGGAAGTACAACACCTACGGCCGCCAGGTCCTGCTGGGCGCCTCCTACAAGTTCTGATCGTGACTTGACCTCAGCCCCTGCCGATACTCTGGCAGGGGCTTTTTTTTAACTTTTTGCAGAGACGCAGATGCAAAACAATCACATCCGGGACATCGTCATCGTCGGCGGCGGCACCGCGGGCTGGATGACTGCCGCAGCCATGGTGCGCATCCTCAAGGGCGACTACCGCATCCGGCTGGTCGAATCCGATGACATCGGCATCATCGGTGTCGGCGAGGCCAGCATTCCTCACATCGCCACTTTCAATTCGATCCTGCGCATCGACGAGGACGAGTTCCTGCGCGCCACCCAGGGCACGTTCAAACTGGGCATCGAGTTCGTGAACTGGGGCGGCATCGGCGACCGCTACGTGCACGGCTTCGGCAAGCTGGGCCCCGACCTGGACGGTCTGCCGTTCCACCATTTCTGGCTGCGCCAGCAGCAGGCAGGGCAAGCCAGCGCCCTGGAAAAGTATTCGATTAACACGGCCGCGGCGCAGCAAGCCAAGTACATGCGCGCGCCGCCCGACATGGCCGGTTCGCCCCTGAGCGGGATCGTCCAGGCCTACCATTTCGACGCCAGCCTGTATTCGCGCTACTTGCGCGGACTGGCAGAGAAGGCCGGCGTGGTGCGCACGGAGGGCAAGGTCGCGCAGGTGATACAGCGGCCCGAAGACGGCTTCATCGAGGCCGTCGTGATGGAAAGCGGGGAGAAGATCAGCGGCGACCTGTTCGTCGACTGCTCCGGGCTGCGCGGCCTGTTGATCGAGCAGACCCTCAAGGCCGGCTACCAGGACTGGTCGCACTGGATGCCTTGCGATCGTGCGATTGCCGTGCCATGCAGCTCGGTCGAGCCCCTGATTCCGATGACGCGCGCCACCGCCCACACGGCCGGCTGGCAGTGGCGCATCCCGCTGCAGCACCGGATCGGCAACGGCCACGTCTACTCCAGCCGTTTCATGGAGTCCGACGAAGCCACCTCCATCCTCCTCAACAACCTGGATGGCCGTCAGCTGGCCGACCCGCGCTACATCTCCTACGTGCCGGGAAGACGCAACAAGATATGGGTCAAGAACTGCGTGGCCATCGGACTTGCGGCGGGATTCTTCGAGCCGATCGAGTCGACCAATATCCACCTGATCCAGACCGGCATCCTACGCTTGCTGACGATGTTCCCCCGCGCCGGCTTCGACGAGGCCGACATCGCCGAAGCCAATGCCCAGGCGCAGACCGAGTACGAACGCATCCGCGACTTCATCATCCTGCATTACAAAGCCACGCAGCGCGACGACTCGCCGTTCTGGAACTACTGCCGCACCATGGAAATTCCCGACAGCCTGCAGCACAAGATGGACCTGTACCGCAGCAATGGCCGCCTGTTTCACGCCGAGCAGGATCTGTTTGGCGAAGTGAGCTGGCTGCAAGTGATGCACGGCCAGCGCATCCGCGCCAGCAGCCATCATCCGTTCGCCGACGTGCGTCCCGCCAGCGAGGTCGCCGAGTTCCTGGGCGACGTGGAGAAGGTGGTGCAGAAATGCGTCGACTTCATGCCCGGCCATGCTGACTTCATCCGGCAGCATTGCGCTGCAAACTCCTGAGCACTGAACAAGAAAGAATCCCATGCCCATCGAATCCCGCGGGCTGTTGCGCTTTGTAACGGCCTGCCTCTTGAGTGCCGCCTTTACCGGCGCGGCGCAGGGCGCGCCCGGTGTCGCCGCTGTCGATGCAGTCATCCCCCAGCCGTCGCAGGCCAGGGCCGGCCAGGGCGTGTTTGTACTGACTCCCGACACGCCGGTCATCGGCCGCGGCGCCGCTGCCGTGATAGCGGCGCAGCTGGCCTCCGAACTGCATCTCCCGGCCGGCGCCGGCAAAGGCCGGGAGATCGTGCTGGAGATGGTGCCGGCCGCACCTGGCGCTGCCCACGAAAGCTATACTCTCTCGCTCACGCCGGAACGGATCCGCATCCAGGCGGCCGATAGTGCGGGGCTGTTTTACGGCGCACAGAGCTTGCGCCAGCTCGTGCTTGCGGCCCGCGGCGCGCCCTTGCCCGCGCTGGAGATCGCCGATGCGCCCCGATTCGCCTGGCGCGGCCTGCTGGTCGATGTGGCCAATCATTTCTTCCCCAAATCGACGCTGATGTCGATCATGGACCAGATGGCCTACTACAAGCTCAATGTCCTGCACCTGCACCTGACCGACAACAGCGGCTGGCGCATTGCCATTCCGGCGTATCCCAAACTGACGGATGACCAGAACGGCGAGTTTTATACCGCCGAGGATATCCGGGCCCTGGTAGCCTATGCCGCCGCGCGCCATATCACGATCGTCCCCACGGTCGAGATGCCAAGCCATGCCGGCAGGTCGGCGCGCGCCTATTCCCAGTTCTTCGATGGCGGCAACAGCATCAATCCGGCCAATCCCGACAGCTATCGCTTCATTGAAGCCGTGTTTGCGGAAGTGGCCCGCCTGTTTCCGTCGCCCCAGCTGCATTTTGGCGGCGACGAGCTGGCGCTGGGCAGCAACTGGGAAACCCGGGCGGACATTCAAGCGCTGCGCCAGCAATTGGGCGGCAAGGACCTGCGCGCGGTGGAAGGACATTTCGACCGCCGCGTGACGGAAATTATCCGGGGCCTGGGCCGCCAGCCCATGGCATGGGACGAGGCCTACAGCGCCGGGGTGGACCGCAGCGCAGTGATTCAATGGTGGCGCAAGGACCATCCTGAAGCGCGCGACCTGGCCGTCAAGGCGGGCTTCGACGTGGTGCTGTCGCCGGTGGACCAGGTCTATTTCGATTATCCGCAAGGCCTCGGCGAGCCGGGGGCGCCATGGGAAGGCAACGATAACGGTCCGACCTCGCTGGCCAAGGTGCTGGCCTGGGAGCCGATTCCGGCGGATTATTCAGCTGCCGCCCAGTCCCGCGTGCGCGGCGTGGAAGCCTGCCTCTGGACGGAATATATCCGCACCGAGAGCTTCCTGCAGTTCATGCTGTATCCACGCATGATGGCGTTCGCGGAAGTGGCCTGGTCGCCTTCCGGGAAGCGCGACCAGGCGAAATTCGAAGCCCGCCTGAAGCCGCAGATCGAAGTGCTCGATGCAGCCGGCATCAACTCCCGGCACGATCCGGACGATGCGTCGAAGTACATGATGCATTGAAGCCGGCCCGGGCGCTTAATGCGTCATGTATTTGACCGCATCTTCGGGGCCGCCGCGCACGGTGCGGCCGAGCGCCCGCCAGCGCGCCACGTGCGGCGCCACGCGCTCGGCGAAGGCCGCCGGCGTGGAGTTGGGCTTGGCGCGCCATGCCACTTCAGCCACCGCCGCCATGCGCGGATAGAGCATGAATTCGAAATACGCTTCGCTGCGCACCAGCTCCGTCCACAACGCCGCTTCAACACCGAGGATGCGGCCTTTCTCGTCCGCGCTCAGGTCGGCCGGCACCGGCTCCCAGGCGACGATCTTTTCCACCGACATGGGGCCGCCGATATTGCCGCCCCACGGTGCGCCCGGCTCACCGAGGGCTTGCGGATAATCGAGATACATGCGGTCAGCAGGCGACAGGACCACCGACTGCCCCTGGCGGAGCGCGGTACGCATGACATCGGGCTGATCCATGCGCCACCACTGCACCAGCGTGTCGGCATTCAGTCCGGCGGAGATGATCTCATCCCATCCCATGGGCGTGCGCTGGTGCTTGCGGATCAGCTGCACGACGCGCCGGGCGAATTCGGCTTCGACCGGTTTGAAATTGGGTTTGTCCGACGTCGGATCCAGCGTGCGCGCCATCGCGACCACCTCTGGCAGCCGGTTCCAGCGAGTGTCGTTCGCATCGACCTCGTCGCCGCCGAAGTGGATGAAGCGGCCCGGGAACAGCCGCGTCACCTCGGCCAGCACGGTATCGATGAAACGATAGGCGCCGGGATGCGCGGGGTTGAACGTGTGGCCGCCATCGAAGAACTCCGGATAAGCGCGCGCGGCGGCGCCGGCATGGCCCGGCATCTCGATTTCCGGCACGATGTCGATCTGGCGCTCGGCCGCATAGCGAACGATGGAACGAATATCCGCGGCGGTATAGAAACGCGCCGGGCCGCGCGGATCGCTCATATCCCCACGCGCGCCGATCTTCGCCAGCTTCGGATAGGCGCGGATAGCGAGGCGCCAGCCATTGTCATCGGTGAGATGCAAATGCAGGACATTGAGCTTGTACGCGGCCATGCTGTCGATGACGCGCTTGATCGTCGCCACGCCGAAGAAATGACGCGCCACATCCAGGGTCAGGCCGCGCCAGGCAAAACGTGGCGCATCGGCAATGTCCAGCGCCGCCAGGGCGATCGAAGAACGCTTGCTGGTACGACGCGCGGCGTCTCCGGGCGGCAGCATTTGCAGCAGGGTTTGCGCGCCATTGAAGGCGCCCGCTGCCTCGGCCGCGTAGATCGTGATCGCCGATTCGCGCACCTGCAAACGGTAGGCTCCGGCGGCGGCGCCGGGCATGGGATCGAGCGTGAAGCGGATTTCTTGGCCGCCGTGCTGCGCGTTTTTCGCCGCATCGGTCTCGAGAAGGCGCAGGTTCAGCGTGGCGGCCAGCACGCGTGCCGCTTGTGCCAGGGAGGAAGGCGCCGTGACACGTACTGCGTGGCCAAGTGCAAACGGCGCTTCAGCCGTCGCCAGCGTGAGCGACTGCGGTTGGGGCACGAGCTGCATCACCGGTATGCCGGCGGGCGCGCCGGGCGCGCCCGCCTGGGCAGCGGCCACAAAGCCAAGCGCCAGGTACAGGATGCATGCACTAACGACTTGCTGTTTCATTCCGTGCCTGAGCGATTGTGAATTTGCCGACCCAGATTGTCCTGGAACTTGGTGGAAAAATACAGCACCTGGTATTTGATGGCATTCGACCAGTAGGCCCAGGTATGCCCGCCGGGACGTTCGGTGTAATCGTGTGGCACTTTAAGTTCGAGCATGCGCTGGTGCAGCGCGCGATTGGTCGGCGCGAAAAAGTCGTCCACTCCGCAATCGATCGCCACGTCGATGCCGCCATCGGCAAAGCGCTGCGCGTTGTTGATGATGGCCAGGCTGTTCCAGTAGCCGGCATTGCCCACCGGGTCGCCGAGCGCCGCAGCCAGGTTCCAGTTCTTCGGGAATGGGCGCGGATCGACGCCTCCGCTGATGCTCCCGGCGGCGCCAAAGGTGGCGGCGTGGTTGACCGCGATGTGCAGCGCGCCGAAGCCGCCCATGCTCAAACCAGTGATGGCGCGAGCGTTCTTCTGCGCCACGGTCCGGAATCGCTGGTCGATGAACGCCACGACTTCCTCACCGATATAGGTCGCGTATTTGTCCGCGAGCGATACCGGGCTGTCGACGTACCATTTGTCGTAGCCGCCATCGGGCATGACGACGATCAGCTGGTACGCATCGGCCAGCGCGCCGACATTCGATTTCGACGCCCAGTCGGCATCGTTGCCTGAATGACCGTGCAGCAGGTAGACCGTCGGGAAGCGGGCGCCGTCCTTGCGGTAGCTGTCGGGAAGGATGACCGTTGCGTGCGGCGCCTTCTGCATCGACGGACTGGGAATCGACAATGTCACTGTCTCGAATGCCCACGCAGGAGCCAGCATGAGCAGGGTGCTCGCCAAAAGTCCTGCTTTGAAAATGCGCATGATCAAACTCCTTTTTCGCGCGCCGCGCCGAATGACGGGTCGCTGCGGCTCGGCAGGCCATCTTCGAGATGACCGCACAGGCGCCGGTAAAACATACCATCCTGGTCGACGGAAATCTCCAGGTCGTACCAGCCATGGGTTGCGGCGACAGGCCAGGGCAGCGCCATGCGTTCGCCCGCTTCGACCTTCACGGCGAGCGCGCCCGTACCGTATGCGCCATCCTTGATGTTGAACGTGCAGGCACGCTCGAAGCGATTGGCCAGCAGTAGCGTGACTTCCTTGCGCGCCGCCGTGTGCTGTATGGTGACTTCCGCATGGCTGTCCGCGCTGCCGCGAAACACGCGCACGAAGCCGTTTGGTCCGTAGGCGCGCAAATCATATTGGCGGTCCTGGAATCCGCGCAGCGGCCAGGTCTCGGCGAATGCGTCACCTCCTGGCAGCGTGTAGTACCACGGACCGCTGTTGTGCCGCAATGAATAGACGGTGAATACGGCGCCCGCCTTGCCGCTGTTGGCAAAACTGATCGTGAATGCGTCGCCCTGGAGCGCGCCGTCGGCGGCCAGCTGATAGGGAAGGGCCCGGGCGGGACGGGTTGCCGCGCTTTCCTGCGCCGGCAAAGTTTGTTTGACCGGACGCGGCACGATCTTCCGGTTGCGGCACAGCGTGTCGGCCCGGTCGAGGTAAGTGCGGTGGCCGGTGGCTAACAAACTGTCCGGGCGCTGCGCGTTTGGTTTGGCGAAGTCGAACATCGATGTCAGGTCGCCGCAGACGACCCGGCGCCATGGCGAGATGTTCGGCTCGGCGACGCCGAAGCGCCGCTCGAGGAAGCGCAGGATCGAGGTGTGGTCGAACACTTCGGAACACACCCAGCCGCCGCGGGTCCAGGGCGAGACCACCAGCAGCGGCACGCGCGCGCCGAGGCCGACCGGCTCGCCGCCACTGACTTCGCCGTCGGTCGATACGCCGCTGTAACCATCGCTGCGCGCCGCCGGCGGTACCGGCGGCGGCACATGATCGAAGAAGCCGCCTTCCTCGTCGTAGCAGATGATGAATGCCGTCTTCGCCCACACGGCTGGGTTGGCGGTCAGCGCGTCGAGGATGCGCGCGACCAGCGATTCACCGTAGCCAGGCGGATTGATGTCTGGGTGTTCGCAGAACTTCGCCGGCGACACGATCCAGGACACCGCCGGCAACGCGCCGTTGCGCACATCGAGCGCGATCTGGTCGACCAGCGCCTGCGCGTCGGGCGGGTTGGTGTTCACAGGGAGGCCGGCGGCATCGAGCGCCTGGCTATCGCCGGCCCAGGCGCGGGCGCGGCGATAGCGTTCGTGCTGCGCGGGGTCGTCCAGGTCCAGGTTGCGAAACTGAGGGAAGTAGGCCAGCGCGTTGCAGCCGTAGTTATCGTATTCCTGATAGACCTTCCAGCTGATCTGCTTCGCGCTCAGGCGCTCGGCGTACGTGGTCCAGGTGTAGGGCGAGACCCAACCGGCTTTGTCCAGCGCCATCGGCGACATGTAGTTCAGGTCGTCGACGTTGTCCAGCGCCTGAAAGCCGTCCTGATTCACCGACAGCCCGTTGGTGCCGCTAAACAGGTACATCCGGTTCGGGTTGGTGGGGCCGAACAGCGACGCATGGTAGGCATCTCCGATGGTGAAGGCGTCCGCCAGCGCGTAATAGAAGGGGATGTCCTGGCGCGTCAGGTAGCCCATCGACGTGTGCTGCTTCTTGTGGACCCAGGCGTCGTGAAACGCCCAGGTGCGCTGGCTGCCCTTCCACACATGCGGCAGGTCGGTCTCGACGCATTGCGTGCGGTTTTCCGAATCGTCGCCGCCGCGCAGGGAAAACGGCAGCACATGGCCTTCGTCGTCGCTGGGCTGGTACCACACTGGCTTGCCGTTGCGCAGCGTGACCGGACGCGGATCGCCGAAGCCGCGCACGCCATTCAGGGTACCGAAGTAGTGGTCGAACGAGCGGTTCTCCTGCATCAGGATGACCACATGTTCGACATCGGCGATCGTCCCGGTGGCCCGCGCGGCGGGAATCGCGAGCGCGCGCGCGATGCTCGCCGGGATGGCGGAGACGGCCGCCGCCGCCGCGCCCATGCGCAGGAAACGCCGGCGCGGGCCGGACGTCATGGCTTCTTCAATGCCGGTGTGATGACAATATTGCGATAGCTGACTACGCCGTCCTCGCTGCCTTGCAGGACCAGCGGCCCGTCCGCGCCTTCGCGGCTATCGAGCGCGCCGCCGGTGATGCCCGGGATTTCCTTGTGGTCGATCACGACTTTTCCATTCAGCGCGACGGTGACGTGGCGGCCAACGAGCGTGATGTCATAGCTCTGCCATACGCCCGGCGTGCGCGGTGCGGCAAACCTCGGCGCCAGGTGGCCGTAAATGCCGGCGGTGCGCATGTTGGGCGCCTCGGGCTGAAGGTCGTTCTCTATCTGCAGCTCGTAGCGGCCGCGCAGGTAGACGCCGCTGTTCGCGCCCGGCGCGCAGTTAAATTCGAGATGAAGCTTGAAGTCGCCAAACTCCGCGACGCTGCGCAAGTCCGTGCCGGCGCCGGGGCTGACCAGCATGCCGTCGACGACGCGCCACGGCTTTGCGGCTGCATCGAGCGGCGTCCATGCGCTGAGATCGCGGCCGTCGAACAGCCGGATCGGCGCGCCCCATGGCGGCGCTTTCACCGCGGCAAGCACCGGCGCGCGTTCGGCGCGCCAGGTCCAGGTGGCGCCATCCGGCCCCTTGGTCGTTCCGTGCAGGTCGGCGCCGACGCGCACGGCGTCGAACACCATGTCGTCATTGGCGCGTCCTTCTTCTTCCTTCGGCGAGACGAAGCGCAGGTGGCCGTCAACGATGCTCGCCTGCGGCAGCCAGCGGGCATGGCCCCAGCGTCCGACCATGCGCACGCGCACGCGGCCTTGTTCCTCACGGACGTCGAGCCAGGATGAATAGGCGCGTGCCGGCGTTTGCAGCGTGACATCCCATCGGCCAAGGTAGGGCTGGGCCGGCGTCGCAGCCCACCCCTGCAGCGGCGCTACGGAAAGCGTAGCAATGGCCAGCAGGCGCGAAGTCGTCATGCCCAAGATGGTTCTCCTTTTTTGTACGGGACGATGCCCCTGTATTTCCCCGGGACCGGCCGGTAACGCAACACGCGCGTGCTGCCCGGCTCGGAGGTGAAAAAGCCCAGCAGGGTCAATTGCTTCATCAAGGTGAAGTAATGCGGCGCCGGCTGGTTCGGCTCCTTCGCGTGCTTTCGAGCCTGGAGGTCGATATCGATCAACAGCGACTGCCGTCGCGCCGGCGAGGCGTGCAGGAAATCGACCCCGGCCTCGGTGCGCATCAGCGCATCGAGCGTGCCGATGCCCTGTTTCAGGATACGCAGTTGCTCCGGTTCGTAGCAGGCTGCCGAATAGCGAGCCATGAATGCGCCGACCGCAGCATCTTTGGCGCCGGGCGTATCGGTGCGCGGAATGATGGTCTCTGAAATCTCGTCCAACATGACGAGATCGCGCGCCGAAAATGGCGTGCGGATTGCCGGCGCGGCGAGCGCGCCTTCCATACCGACCAATGCACAGCCGGTTGCGGCGGCAATGCACTTGAGTAGATCGCGACGATTCATGGCATTTATCCCGGAAGTTTCGATGACTTGAACTCTTTGACCGCATGGTCGACGGCGCGCGCGGTGAGCGCCATGTACAAGATCGACGGGCTCTGGTTGCCGGTGCTGGTCATGCAGGCGCCGTCGGTGACGAACACGTTCCTACACAGGTGCAGCTGGTTATGCTCGTTCAGCAGCGACGTCTTCGGATCCTTGCCCATGCGGACGCCGCCCATCTCGTGGATGTCGAGACCGGGTGCCTGATGGTTGTCGGTTGCCTGGATGTTCTTGAACCCGGCCGCTTCCATCATCTTGCGTCCTTCGGTGAGGAAGTCCTTGACCATCCTGTCGTCGTTGTCGTCGTAGGCGACCGACGTCACCAGCAGCGGAATGCCCCAACGGTCCGTCTTGTCGGTACTGAGGCGGACATGGTTGCTGGCTTTCGGAATGGTCTCGCCCTGCATATACATGTACGCGGTCCACTTTCCGGGCTTGCCGATCGCCTTCTTGAATTCGGGCCCGACGCCCGGATCGACGCCGTTGTCGTCCCATCCCGGGCGGCCGGCGCCGGAGAAGATGACGTAGCCGCCGACGAAATCGGTGTCCTGCTTTTGCACGTTACGGAAGTTCGGAATGATGCATTCGGCCGGCTTGCGCACTTCGTAGTAGCTATCCTCGAAGCCGTCGATCTCGCCGCTCATGCCGGCCCGGTAGTTGTGGAATCCGATATGCGTCCCGAGCAGGCCGTTGTCGTTGCCCAGTCCATTCGGGAAGCGCTTCGACCTCGAATTGAGCAGGATGAGGTTTGTGTTCAGGGCCGAGGCGTTGACGAAAATGATCCTGGCATTGAAGACGTGCGTTTCCCTGGTGTTCGCGTCGATCACCTTGACGCCGGTGGCGACGCAGAGCTTTTCATCGTAAACGATCGAATCAACGACCGAGTGCGGGCGCATCGTGAGGTTCCCGGTGCGGGCGGCCCAGGGCAGGGTGCCGCTGTTGGAGCTGAAGTAGCCGCCGTACGGGCAGCCGCGCATGCACAGGTTGCGGTTCTGGCATTGGCCGCGGCCTTGTTCGAGATGGAGCGCGGTCGGCTCGGTCAGCTGCGCCCAGCGGCCGGACACGTAGTGGCGCCCGAACTTTTCGGCGATCACCGTGCGCAGGTGCTGCTCGACGCTATTGAGCTCGTACGCCGGCAGGAATTCGCCATCGGGCATGGTGTCGATGCCTTCCTTGCTGCCGCAGACGCCGACGAACTTCTCGACGTGACTGTACCAGGGCGCGATGTCCTGGTACGAGATCGGCCACGCGATGCCGTAGCCGTATCGCTCCGGCGCGGTAAAGTCGGTCTCGGCCCAGCGCGCGCAGGCGCGTCCCCAGGTAAGCGACTTGCCGCCGACCTGGTAGCCGCGAATCCATTCGAACGGCTTTTCCTGGACGTAGGGATGGTCCGCATCCTTGACGAAAAAGTGGGCGGTGGTCGCGTCGTAGCCGGCCGCCTTCGAGATGAGCGGATTCTCGGCCGCTTGCTGGCGGCTGATCGATCCGCGCAGGGGGAAGTCCCAGGACGGATTGCTCATGGTCGGATAGTCGGTGACGTGCTTGACGTCGCGTCCGCGTTCGAGCACCAGGGTTTTCAATCCCTTCTCGCACAGTTCCTTGGCCGCCCATCCGCCGCTGATGCCGCTGCCGATGACGATTGCATCGTATTCCGCATCGATTTTCATTGTCCGACCATTTTCGAAAGTGGCAGATTACGTGAGGAGCTTCCGATGTACACGACCCGGCCGTTGCGCGCGTCGTGCCACGACTGGTCGCGGTTCGACCAGTAGCGCATGCGCTCCGGTGGAATATGCAGCTGCACGCGGCGCTGTTCGCCGGCAGCCAGCGTGATGCGGTCGAACGAGGCAAGGGCACGCCTGGCGAACGCCGCGCCGGCTGGCGCGGGACGCGGGGCGCCAAGGTAGGCCTGGACCACTTCGTCGCCGTCGCGGACACCTGTATTTGTCAGCACCACGCTGGCATCGAGCCCGCCATCGGCTGCGCGGGCGAGCCTGAGGTCCGAGTAGCTAAAGCTGGTGTACGAGAGGCCGTGGCCGAACGGGAACAGCGGCGCGATGTTCTTCTGGTCGTACCAGCGGTAGCCGACCAGGATGCCTTCGGCGTAGACAGTCTTGCCCTTGACGCCTTTCGACGAACGCTCGGGATGCGCGGGATCGTTCGCAGGGCCGTCGGCAATGCGCCGCGGCCAGGTGATCGGCAGGCGGCCCGCCGGATTGGCGCGGCCCGTGAGCAGGTTGGCGGCAGCCCATCCGCCTTCGTCGCCGGTGTACCACATCTCCATCACGGCGCGCACCTTGCCCAGCCACGGCATGGCCACCGCCTGGCCGGTGTTCAGGACTACGATCGTGTTCGGGTTGACGGCGGCCACAGCTTCGATCAGGCGGTCCTGTTCGCCCGGCAGGCCGAACGACGGCCGGTTCCGGCTCCATGCGAAAACGACCGCTGTTCTGGCGTGCCGCGCGGCGTCAACGGCTGCATCGAACGCGGCCTTCTTCATCTGCGGCGTCACCCATGCCAGGCGCACCTGCACCGGTGCGCCGCTGCTGTCGGCAGCCGCTTCGACCTGGATCGTGTGCGGGCCGGCGTTCAGCTTGAGGAGGCGGCGCACGTTGTCGAGTCCATCGGTGGTCGGCACGACGTTGTCGCGGTTGGCGAACACGATGTCGCCGTGGCCGCCCCACCAGCCCATGTCGCCGACCTTGCGGCCGTCGACCATGAACTTTCCTGTGGCGCCGATCAGTTGCAGGTTGATGTCGTAGTCGCCGTCGGCGTCCACGGTCAGCGTGCCTTCCCATTTGGCGTTGGCGCCTGCCGGCAGCGGCTGTCCGGCGCGCACGGTATGGTCGATGTCGGCGGCCGCAGACCCATTGCGGGTGAGGCCGCTGAAGGCTTCTTTCGGAATTGGCGCGCCGGTCATGTCGGCCGCCACGGCCAGGCGCAGGCCCGGGCTGGCGGTTATGGAGCGCAAGGCATGATAAGCGCCCACCTGGCGCTCGGCGCGGCCGAACGACTGTTCCTCGCCCGCGACGATGGCGAAGGTTTGCTGGGCGCCCGGGCCGATCAGGGCCAGCGAATCGAGGTCCGCCGGCTGGAGCGGCAGCACGCCATCGTTCTTGAGCAGCACCGCGCCGCGTTCGGCCAGGCGCTGCACGGCGCGGGCGTTGTCGTCGACCGCCTGCGGCTTGATAGCATGGCTCGGCGCCCGATCGAGCCAGCCGAAGGCTTCCATTTGCCCCAGGATGCGGCCGGCGGCGCGATCCAGGTCGGCTTCGGTGACGCTGCCCCTGGCCAGCGCTTCGCCCAGGTTCTTCGACACTCCCGCCGGCTCCGGCTGCGCGGCTGCAGGAGCGGGGCGGGTGATGTACTTCTGTTCTTCGGGTACGCCGGCGGCGAGCGTTTCCAGCAGGTCGGCCTTGTCGTCGTCCGTCATGGCCGGCGCCGCGGCCTCCTTCTCGATGGCGAAGAATGCGCCGGGGCCGATGCCCGGCTGCTCCATGTCCATGCCGCTGACGATGAATTCAGCGCCATGGGTCGCGCCCCAGTCCGAGGTGATGAAGCCGCGGAAGCCGGATTCCTTGCGCAGGATTCCGTTGAGGATGGATCCATTGCCGCAGGCGTGCAGGCCGTTGACCCGGTTGTACGAGCACATGATCGACGCGACGCCGGCGTGGGCGACATCGCGGAACGGCGCCACGTAGATCTCGCGCAGCGCCTGGCCGTCGACCTTCACGTCGGCCGATGCGCCGTCATAGCCGACGAAGTGCTTGGCCTGGGCCATTACGTTTTGCGCCTGCGCGCCGCGCACGAAACGCGCGCCCAGGGTGCCGGTCAGGACCGGATCTTCGCCGAAGGTGTTGTATGCGCGCTCGAAGGTCGGGTCGCGGTAGATGTTGATGAAGGGCTGGAGGATGACGTCGACGCCGAGCGCGCGCGCGTCGCGGCCGATGATCGCGCCGGTCGCTTCCGCGTCGGCAGGGCTGAAGGTCGCCGCCATCGACAGGGTCGATGGCATGCCGGTCGAGGCGTGGTGCACCAGCACGCCGGGAGGGCCATCGGCAAAACGCAGGTCGGGGATACCCAGGCGCGGCACGCCGGCGGTCCATCCGGCTTCGCCCTGGGTGGCGTCGGCCGGTTCCTGGGCGCCGCGGATCACGGCCATCTTCTCGGCGCGCGACATCTGGGACAGCAGGTGCTGGACGCGCGCGCTGGCGACGGGAGGGGGCGGTTCGGCGGCGTGCAGTCCCGCGGTCAGCAGCAATCCGGCGAGGATGGTGAGACTTGGTAAAGTGGACGGCACGCGGCAACCTCTTATCTGAAATCGGTAGTGAATTTTTATTGGATCGGATCAGCGCTGGTAGACGCGGACGTAGTCGACTTGCATCGTGGCCGGGAAGATCTTGTCGTTCACCGGGCCGCCCATCATGCCGCCGATCGCCAGGTTAAGGATCAGGTATTGCGGATCGTTGAACGGCCATTTGTGGTGGTCGCCGTCTTTCGGATTGGCGAACTGCAGGTAGTTCCTGTTGTCGACGCCGATGACCATGTGGTCCGCGTCCCAGGTCAGCTGGTAGGTGTGGAAGGTGTCGCAGACGGTTTCGACCCGCGTCGGCGCGGAAATCTGGGTCTTGTTCGGCCAGTTGAAGGCGCCCGTGTGCAGGCTGGCGAGGACCTCGCCCTTCTTCATGCCGCTATGCTCCATGATGTCGATCTCGCCTTGCTCCGGCCAGCCCGCTGTCGTGCCGAGCGCCCAGATCGCCGGCCAGGTTCCCAGCCCGCACGGCAGTTTGGCGCGCACCTCGACGAAACCGTAAGTGAATTCGAATTTGCCGCGCGTGTACAGGCGCCCCGAGGTGTACGCCTGGCCGCCGAAGTCGGCCGCGCCGGTGAGCTTCTCGTTACGTGCCGTGATCAGCAGTTTGCCGTTCGCCACCCGCGTGTTCTCCAGCCGCCCCTTGGCGTAGTACTGCAGCTCGTCGTTCGCCCAGCCGGTCTTGTTCATGCCAATGTCGTAGTCCCATTTGCGTGGGTCGGGCAGGCCCGGTTTGTCGAATTCATCCGACCACACCAGCTTGTAGCCTGCCGGTTTGCCGCCGGCCGGCATCGGCGCGCGGTTCGCCGCCGCAGGAGTGGTGCCGGCGGCGATCGTCTCGCAGGCGGCCAGCGCGCAGAAGCCGGCGATGATGAGGGCGGCGGGAATTTTCACTGGGTCTCCGTTCTTCTTTGTCGATCGATGGCGCACTGCAGCACGCTTCGTAACACTGGAATCGTTTCCATTTTTTTCCAGAATATATCATTCCCATGCGCGGATGGCGATATTTTTTCGCGCCGCCAGGAGCGCGCTGGACAGCAAATTGGGAAGCCCCGGGCAAACCCCGTAGAATGATGCACCGGCATTGGCGCAGGCATGCCTGCGCACCTCCGATTGGCGCCGGTGAAATCATTGACACCCAAAAACGATGGGTGTTATATTCGGGCTATTGCGATGGGAACGTTTCCAATTTTGAATTGGAGCTGGGTCCACCAGCAAGCGGACCAAGATCCGCACACAAGGAGATTAGATGTACAGAGCACACAAGCTGGCGCTGGCTTTGGCGCTGGCGTTCGGCGCCGGCAGCGCGGCACACGCGGCCGGGCCAAAAGCGGAAGTCATCCATTGGTGGACCTCGGGCGGCGAATCGGCCGCCATCAAGAAGATCGCCGATGCCTATCGCGCCGCCGGCGGCGTCTGGGTCGACACCGCGATTGCCGGCAGCGAGCAGGCCCGTGCCGTCGCCATCAACCGCGTGGTCGGCGGTAATCCGCCCACGGCCGCGCAATTCAACACTTCCAAGCAGTTCCTCGACGTGATCGAAGAGGGCATGCTGAACAACGTCGACGACGTCGCCAAACAGCAGGACTGGGACAGCACGCTGCCGGAACCGATCCGCAACGTCATCAAGGTCAAGGGCCACTACTACGCGGTGCCGGTCGATATCCACATGCCGACCTGGATCTGGTATTCGAAGGCCGCATTCAAGAAAGCCGGTATCGCCAAAGAGCCGGCCACGATGGACGAACTGTTCGCCGCGCTCGACAAGCTGAAGGCGGCCGGCCTGGTCCCACTGGCGCACGGCGGCCAGTCGTGGCAGGAAAACATCGTATTCATGGCGGTACTGGCAAACGTCGGCGGCAAGGACCTGTATCTGTCCGTGTTCCGCGACCGCGACCAGCGCGCGCTCAATTCGCCGGCGTTTCGCAACGTGCTGCTGGCGTTCAAGCGCCTGCATTCGTATGTCGATGCCGGTTCGCCGGGCCGCAACTGGAACGACGCGACCGCGATGCTTATCAGCGGCAAGGCCGGTGTGCAGATCATGGGCGACTGGGCCAAGGGCGAGTTCGGCGCGGCGCGCCAAAGCGCCGGCGTCGAATACGGCTGCATCGCCGGCTTCGGTCCGAAGTCGCCGTACCTAATCCAGGGTGACGCCTTCATCTTCCCGAAAACCAGCAATCCGGAAGCGCTCAAGGCGCAGAAGCTGCTGGCCAGCGTGATGGTCGCGCCGGCCACGCAGGTCGAATTCAATCGGCTGAAAGGCTCGGTGCCGATCCGCACCGACGTCGACACCGCCAAAATGGACGTCTGCGCGCAGGCCGGGCTGGCGATCATGAAGGACCGCACGCGCCATGTCGGCAACGGCGAGGTGTACCTGACGCCGGCCCAGAACGGCGACCTGGTCGACGTGCTGACCGCCTACTGGAACACCGCCATGCCGGTCGAAAAAGCGCAGCAAGGCATTGCCGCCGCGCTGAAGAACTAGGCCGATGCGCGCTTCGCATCGAGTACGCCGGATCGTACCGTTCGCCGCGCTGCTGCCGATGGCGCTGACGGTGATCGTCGGCTACCTCGGCTCGGTGCTGTGGTCGCTGAAAATCTCGTTTACCACTTCGCGCAGCTTCCCGTCCGATAATTTCGTCGGCCTGGCCCAGTACGTGCGCCTGTTCGACAACGAGCGCTGGCTGCTGTCGCTGCATAACCTGGCCGTGTACGGCGTACTGTTCGTCGCCGCCTGCATGCTGATCGGCTTCCTGCTGGCGGTGTTCATCGACCAGAACGTCAGCGGCGAGGGCGTGCTGCGCACTGTGTTCCTGTATCCCTACGCGATGTCGTTCGTCGCCACTGGCCTGGTATGGCAGTGGATGCTGACGCCCGGCGGCGGCATCGGCGAAGCGCTGCGCCAGCTCGGGTTTTCCGGATTCCAGTTTGACTGGATCATCGACCAGGACATGGTGATTTATACGATCGTCATCGCGACCGTCTGGCAGGCCTCCGGCCTGGTGATGGCGATGATGCTGGCCGGCCTGCGCGGCATCGACGGCGACATCTGGAAGGCGGCGCGGCTCGACGGCATCCCGGCCTGGCGCGTCTACGTCTCGATCGTGCTGCCGATGATGGGGCCGACCATCGCCACCGTGTTCCTGCTTCTGTCGACCGCGGTCGTCAAGCTGTTCGATGCAGTTGTGGCGATGACCCAGGGCGGCCCCGGCACGGCCAGCGAAGTGCCGGCCAAGTTCATCATGGATAATCTGTTCGGGCGCGCCAACATCGCACTGGCGTCGGCCGGCGCGGTCATGCTGCTGGTGCCGGTGCTTGCCGTGCTGGCGCCGTACGCCTACGCGCGCAGCCGCAAGGATCCGGCATGAGCCGGCGCCTGTTCACGCCGGCGCGCCTCGGCATCTACGCCTTTCTGCTGACGGCCGCGCTGTTCTTTCTGCTGCCGCTGTACATCATGCTGGTCACCTCGCTCAAGCCGATGGAGGAAATCCGCCTCGGGCACATCTTCGCGCTTCCGGTCGAGCTGACCGTGGCGCCGTGGCGCGACGCCTGGAGCGGCGCCTGCACCGGCGCCGCGTGCGAGGGCATCCGCACCGGTTTCTGGAACTCGGTGGCGATTGCGGTGCCGAGCACTATCCTGCCGATCATGCTCGGGGCGCTGAACGGCTACGCGCTGTCGTTCTGGAAGCCGCGCGGCTCGCAGCTGCTGTTCGGCGTGCTGATGCTGGGCGCATTCATTCCGGTGCAGGTGATGATGTTCCCGCTGGTGCGCGTGCTCGGCGCGATCGGCATCTTCGGCTCGCTGCCCGGCATCGTGCTGGTGCACCTGATCTTCAGCATGCCGATCATGACGCTGTTGTTCCGCAATTACTACGCGGCGATCCCGCAGGAGCTGTTCCACGCCGCGCGCATCGACGGCGGCGGCTTCTGGCGCATCTTCGTCCAGCTGATTGTGCCGATGTCGCTGCCGATCATCGTCGTCGCCGCCATCATGCAGGTCACCGGCGTGTGGAACGATTACATCCTCGGGCTGGTGTTCGCCGGGCGCGACAATCTGCCCATGACGGTCCAGCTCAACAACGTGATCAACACCACTACCGGTACCCGCCAGTACAACGTCAACATGGCGGCCACCATCCTCACTTCGCTGGTGCCGCTGGCGATCTATTTCATTTCAGGCCGCTGGTTCGTGCGCGGCATCGCCGCCGGCGCGGTAAAGGGTTAATTCATGGCGAACGTGCGGCTTCGGAATCTGGGCATCAACCTTGGCGGCGTCGAGATCATCAAGGATCTCGAGCTGGCCGTGGAGGAGGGCGAGTTCCTGGTGCTGCTCGGCCCTTCCGGCTGCGGCAAGTCGACCCTGCTGCACAGCATTGCCGGCCTGATCGACGTCACTGCCGGCAGCGTGGAAATCGGCGGGCGCGACATGACGCATGCCGATCCGAGCGAACGCGGGATCGGCATGGTGTTCCAGTCGTACGCGCTGTATCCGACCATGACGGTCGAAAAGAATATGTCTTTCGGCTTGCGTGTGGCGGGCACGCCGAAGGCGGAGATCAAGCGCCGCATCGCGCGCGCCGCGGACATGCTAGAGCTTGAATCGCTGCTGGACCGCAAACCGGCGCAGCTGTCGGGCGGCCAGCGGCAGCGCGTGGCGATCGGCCGCGCGCTGGTGCGCGAGGCGGGCGTGTTCCTGTTCGACGAACCGCTGTCGAACCTGGACGCCAAGCTGCGCGCCGAACTGCGGCGCGAGCTCAAGCTGCTGCACCAGGCGCTGCGCTCGACCATGATCTATGTGACGCACGACCAGGTCGAGGCGATGACGCTGGCCACACGCATCGTCGTCATGCGGGGCGGGCGCATCCAGCAGGTCGGCGCCCCGGCCGAAGTGTACGAGCGGCCGGCCAACCTGTTCGTCGCCGGCTTCCTCGGCGCGCCGGCCATGAACTTCATCCACGGCGCGCTGGACGGCGGCGGGCGTTTTACAGCCGGCCAGCTGTCGATCGATGTGTCGGCGGCCGGCGCGTGCGCCGCAGTGCTAGGCATCCGTCCCGAACATATCGCCATCGCGCCCGGAGCGCCGCTGTCCGGCACGGTGACCCTGGTCGAGCCGATGGGCAACCACCAGATCGTGTGGATCGACGCCGGCGGCCAGCTGCTGTCGGCAATGGTCCACGACAACCGCGCATTCGCGCTCGGCGCAGTGGTCCGGTTCGCCGTTGACGCCGGGCGCGCCTCGCTGTTCGACCCGGAAAGCGAACAACGTCTATGAAGCTCACCACCCAAGGAGATCGACGCATGGCACTGAAACCGAACCGATTCCGGCTGCGCGCCGCACTGTTGCCGCTGCTGGCCGGCGTTGCGTTGAACGCCACCGCGGCGCCGACCACGGTGCAGGCGTGGGTCACCACCGGCGACCAGTCCAAGCTGCTGTCACGCGAGAAGGATGCCGCGTTCGGCGCCGCCAGGCGCGCGGGCGTGGTGATCGAGGTCGATCCCGCCACCCGCTACCAGGAAATGGCCGGCTTCGGCGCGGCGATCACCGACGCTTCGGCGCAGCTGATCCAGCAGCGCCTCGCCGCGCCGCAGCGCGCGGCGCTGATGCAGGAGCTGTTCGGCCGCGATGCGGGAGGCATCGGGCTGTCGTTCACGCGCCTGACCATCGGCGCCTCGGACTTCTCGAGCGAGCATTACAGCTTCGACGACATGCCGAAGGGACAGACCGACCCGGACTTGAAGCACTTTTCCATCGAACCGAACCGCGCGGCGGTGCTGCCGACCGTGAAGGCGGCGCTGGCGATCAATCCGCAGCTGCGCGTGATGGCCTCTCCGTGGAGCGCGCCCGGCTGGATGAAGACTACCGACAGCCTGATCCAGGGCACCCTGAAGCCGGAGGCGTTCGCGCCGTTCGCCCAGTACCTGAGCCGCTACGTCTCGGCCTACCAGGCCGAGGGCGTGCCGATTTTCGCGCTGACCTTGCAGAACGAGCCGCATTTCGAGCCGGCCGACTATCCCGGCATGCGGGTCGACCCGGCCAAGCGCGCCGCCTTCATCGGCGGCCACCTCGGGCCGGTGCTCGAAAAGCAGAATCCCGGGACCCAGATTTTCGACTGGGACCACAACTGGGACCAGCCAAACTCGCCGCGCGAAGTGCTGGCCGATCCGGTCGCCGCCAAATACGTCAGCGCGGTGGCGTGGCACTGCTACGCCGGAGACGTCAAGGTGCAGGCGCAGGTGCACGATGCGTATCCGGGCAAGGACACCTGGTTCACCGAATGCTCGGGCGGCGAATGGTCGAAGCCATTCGCCCACAACCTGCAGTATTTCACGCGTACGCTGATCATCGATACCACCCGGGGCTGGGCCAAAGGCGTTTCGCTGTGGAACCTGGCGCTGGACGAAAACTACGGCCCGCACAAGGGCGGCTGCGGCGACTGCCGCGGCGTCGTCACGATCAATTCGAAGACCGGTGCGGTGACCCGCAATGTCGAATACTATGCGCTGGCGCATGCCAGCCGTTTCGTGCGGCCGGGCGCGCGCCGGATCGCCTCGACCAGCGGCCGCGCCGGCCTCGATACGGTTGCGTTCCGCAATCCCGACGGTGCGATCGCGCTGCTGGTGGCCAACCCGGCGCCGAAAGCGCGCGCGTTCTCGGTGCGGGTTGGGGCCAGCAGTTTCGGCTACACGCTGCCGGCCGGCAGTGTGGCGACTTTTACCTGGGCTGACGCGCCGTAGGGGCCGGGCAGGGACCGGGTGGTCCGGGCGCTGCAAATGCAGTATGCTTCTATCAATACGTGAATCAGCGATCAATCGAAGGATGCCGTGGCAACTATCAAAGACGTAGCCCGCCTGGCTGGCGTGGGACTGGGAACCGCCTCGCGGGTGGTCAGCGGCAAAGGCTCGGTATCGCCGGCCACGCTCGAGCGGGTCAAGAAGGCCATCGAACAGCTCGACTTCCGGCCGTCGCACGCGGCGCGTTCGCTGCTGTCGGGTACTTCGCGCATGATCGGAGTGTATATACCGATCCTGAAGGGCACCTTCTACACGCCGATCCTGCAGCTGATCGATACCGAACTGCGCGCCGCCGGCCTGCACATGGTGGTCGCATTCGGCACCGGCACGGGCGATGCGCGGCGCCAGGCGATCGAAGGCATCGAGTTCCTGATGGAGCGCGGCTGCGACGGCCTGCTGGCGATGAGCAACGACCTGAGCGACGGGGATATTGCCGCGCTTGGACCGAAGCAGTCCTGCGTGGTGCTGCTGAACCACAGCTCCGACAGCATTCCCGACCAGTGCTTCAGCGCCGATCACCGCGCCGGCGGCGTGCTGGCCGCGCGCACGCTGTTTGAACGGGGACATCGCAAGATCGCCGTGATTGCCGGTCCCGCGACGTCGCCCGACAACGTCGACCGGATCAACGGCTTCCTCGGTGAACTGGCGCAGGCCGGCGTCGATACCGGTTCGCTGTGGATCGCCGAAAGCGACTTCTCGCCCGAGGGCGGGTGGGCCTCGGCGGCCGACCTGGTCGCCTCCGGCCGCGAGTTCAGCGCGCTGTTTTGCGCCAACGATGAAATGGCGGTCGGTGCGCTGTCGTATTTCCAGCAAGCCGGCATCGCGGTGCCGGCCCAGGTGTCGGTGCTCGGCTACGACGACACGCCGAGCGCGGAGTTCTCGGCGCCGCGGCTCTCCACCGTGCACATTCCGTGGCGCGACGTCACCCTTAGCGGGCTGAATACCTTGCTCAACCGCTGCTATGGCGGCGCGCGCCCGGTAGCGCGCGACTTTCCGATCAGCCTGACGCAGCGCGCCTCGCTGGCCGACGCGCCGGCGGCGGCACGGCGGGCTGCCTAAGTTCGAAAAATCGGCTGGCGAATGCGCACACGCGGCGATTCTTTGCTACACTTGGAAACCTTTCCATGCGGAGGCGCCCGCGCCGGCCGTAACAGTTAGCACGATCACCAATACATGACAAAAAAAATCCACGACACGGCGACGCCGAACATTGCGCGCACCGATTTTGCACGCGACTTCCTGTGGGGCTGTTCGACCTCCTCGTACCAGATCGAAGGCGCCGCGGCCGAAGATGGCCGGGTCGAATCGATCTGGGACCGCTTCTGCGAACGGCCCGGTACGATCCGCGACGGCTCGAACGGCGACGTCGCCTGCGACCACTACCACCGCTGGCCGGAAGACCTCGACATCGGCCGCGACCTCGGCCTGAACGCCTACCGCTTCTCGGTGGCATGGCCGCGCATCTTTTCCGGCCCCGGCGCGCGCGCCAACCCGCAAGGCCTGGCGTTCTATTCGCGGCTGGTCGACGGCATGCTCGAGCGCGGCCTGGAACCATGGCTTACGCTGTACCACTGGGACCTGCCGCAATACCTGCAGGAGCAGGGCGGCTGGAACGAACGCGCCACCGCCTACGCCTTCGCCGAATTCGCCGACGCCATGAGCGCGCACCTCGGCGACAGGGTCAAGCACTGGATCACCCACAACGAGCCATGGTGCACCGCGATCCACGGCCATTTCGAAGGCGTGCACGCACCGGGCATCCAGGACTTCCGCACCGCGCTGCAGGTGTCGCACCATGTGCTGCTGTCGCACGGGCTGGCGCTGCCGGCGATTCGCGCCAACGTGCCCGGTGCGCAGGTCGGCATCGCACTCAGCCTGCATCCGCTCAGCGCCGCATCGAACAAGCCGGAAGACGTCGCCGCATGCGCGCGCCACGATGGCCTGCGCAACCGCTGGTTCCTCGACCCGCTGCACGGTCGCGGTTACCCGGCCGACATCCTCGAACTGTGCGCCGCCGATGCGCCGGTGGTGCTGGCGGGCGATCTGGAAGCGATCGCCGCCCCGACCGATTTTCTCGGCGTGAACTACTACTTCCCCGAGATCATCGCGCATGCGCCGGGCGCCGCTCCGCTCGAGGCGCACGTGGTGGCGCGCGACGACGTGGCGCGCACCGCGTTCGGCTGGGAAGTGTCGCCGCAAGGCCTCGGCACCCTGATCCGCCGGATCGAAGCCGATTACGATCCGGCGCCGATCTACATCACCGAAAACGGGTCGACCTGGGAGGACGTGGTCGGCACCGACGGCGAAATCGACGATCACGAGCGGCGCGACTACCTGGCCTGCCACCTGGAGGCGCTGCGCGACACGATCGCCCGGGGCAGCCGGGTCAAGGGATATTTCGCCTGGAGCCTGCTCGATAATTTCGAATGGGCCGAGGGCTACACGCGCCGCTTTGGGCTGACCCACGTCGACTTCGCGACCCAGTTGCGGCGCCTGAAGCGCAGCGGAAAATGGTATCGCGCATTCCTCAAGCAAGAGCCGCAGGAAGGCTGATGGCGGCCGGCGACGCGCGCAAGCGTGCCGCCGCCTACACAGTGGCCATGTTTTTGTTGACAAATTTTTGGCGGGGTTGCAGTATTCAGCTGGAGATTGGGAACGTTTCCACTCTGGTCCGCGGCAGCCCGCCATTCGCAGCGCACTGCGCCGCATAACATCAGCATCCGAGACAATCGCCCATGCATAAAAATATCTATCTCATCGCGGCCGCCGCGCTATTCAACGCCGCAGCCGCTGACGCTGTGACCCATGCGCCGGCGCCGCTGGCCGACTGGCCGCACATCCGCAGCGCGATCGGTCCCGACGCCGCGCTCGAATCGAAGGTCGCCAGGATCGTCGCCGGCATGACGCTGGCGCAGAAGGTCGGCCAGATGACCCAGCCCGAGATCAAGACCGCGACGCCGGAGCAGGTGCGCCAGTACTACCTCGGCTCGGTACTGAACGGCGGCGGCAGCTGGCCAAACAACAACAAGCAAGCCAGCGCCGCCGAATGGGTCGCGCTGGCCGACAAGTATTACGACGCCTCGATGGCGACCGACATGGCGACGAAGGTCCCGGTCATCTGGGGCATCGACGCGATCCACGGGAACAGCAACGTGCTGGGCGCGACGCTGTTCCCGCACAATATCGGCCTGGGCGCCGCGCACGACGCCAAACTGATCGGGCGCATCGGCGCCGCGGTCGGCCAGGCGGTGCGCGCCACCGGCATCAACTGGGTGTTCGCGCCGACGCTGGCGGTGGTGCGCGACGACCGCTGGGGCCGCACTTATGAGAGCTTCTCGGAGAATCCGGCGCTGGTCAGCGAATACGGCGGCGCCTACGTGCGCGGCCTGCAGGGCAACTTCCGCTCCGACGCCAACGTGGTCGCCACCGCCAAGCACTTCATGGGCGACGGCGGCACCGACCAGGGCAAGGACCAGGGCGACAACAAGGCCACCACGGCGCAGATGATCAACATCCACGGCGCCGGCTACTACAGCGCGCTGGCGGCCGGGGCGCAGACCGTGATGGTCTCCTACAACAGCTGGAACGATGTCGAGCATGGCGTCGACCACGGCAAGCTGCACGGCGCGAAGGCGATGGTGACCGACGTCCTGAAGACCAAGATGGGCTTCGACGGTTTCGTGGTCTCCGACTGGAACGGCATCGGCCAGGTCGCCGGCTGCAGCAACGACAGCTGCGCGCGCGCGATCAACGCCGGCATTGACATGGTAATGGTGCCGGACGACTGGAAGGCCTTCATCGCCAACACCATCAAGCAGGTAGAGAGCGGCGAGATCCCGATGGCGCGCATCGACGACGCCGTCACCCGCATCCTGCGCGTGAAGCTGCGCGCGGGCCTGCGCAAGCCTTCCGACAACAAATTCGCGGGCAAGCAGGAAGCGCTGCAGGCGCGCGCGCTGGCACGCCAGGCGGTGCGCGAATCGCTGGTGCTGCTCAAGAACGACGGCGCCGCGCTGCCGCTCAAGCATGGCAAGCGCATCCTGGTAGTCGGCAAGAACGCCGAGAACATGCCCAACCAGACCGGCGGCTGGAGCCTGACCTGGCAGGGCACCGACAACAAGAACAGCGATTTCCCGAATGGCGACACGATCCTGTCGGGCATCGTCGCGCAGGCCGGCGCCGCCAACGTGACCTACAGCGCCGACGGCGCCAATGTCGACGTGTCGAAATTCGATGCGGTGGTGGCGGTGATCGGCGAGTCGCCGTATGCGGAAGGGATGGGCGACATCGGCCCGTCCGGCACGCTGCGCCACAGCGGCCGCTATCCGGAAGACCTGGCCGTGCTCGAGAAAGTAGCCGGCAAGGGGAAGCCGGTGATCACGGTGCTGGTGGCCGGGCGTCCGGTGTACGCCAACGACCTGATGAACCTGTCCGACAGCTTCGTCATGGCCTGGCTGCCAGGCACCGAAGGCAAGGGCGTGGCAGATGTGCTGTTCAACGACCGCGCGGGCTTTACCGGCACGCTGTCGTTCTCGTGGCCGAAGTCGGTCTGCCAGACCGTGCTCAATCATGGCGACAAGGATTACGCGCCGCTGTTCGCCACCGGCTATGGCCTCAAGGGCGGCCGCAAGTCGAACGTCGGCAAGCTCGATGCCGCCTATCCGGCCGGCGGCTGCGGGGTCACTACCTCGTACCCTGTGTTCAACCAGGCCGACCGCGCCACCTGGCCGCTGTACATTGCCAGCGGCGCGCAGCGCGAGGCGCTCGGCGCTGACCTGAACCGGGTCGTCACGCTGCCGGCGGTGAAGGTCGAGACCACCCAGGTCAACACCCAGCAGGACGGCAAGCTGGTGACCTGGAGCGGCGCCGCACGGCTCGAGGCGCACGGCGCGAAGGCAGCCGCGCTGCCGGCGTTCGCGACCGCCGACGGCGCGTTGCAGTTCGACACCATCGTCACCGCCGCGCCGACCTCCGGCGTGACGCTGGCCGTCGGCGGCGGCTCGGTCGACGCCACCGCGCTGTTCGCGGGTATGGCGGGCAAGGGCAAGCAGACCGTCAAGGTCCCGCTGGCCTGCTTCGTTGCCAACGGCGCCGACCTGGCGCGCATCGATACCCCGTTCAGCGTTGCCAGCGCTGGCGCCTTCACGGCCGCCTTTGCCGACATCCACATCGTCGGCGGCGCCGCCAGGGAAAAGGACGCGCAAGCTTGCGCCGCACTGAAATGATGGGCTATCCAGACGCGCGCCTGCTGGCCGACGTCGGCGGCACCAACGCCCGCTTCGCCCTCGAGACCGCGCCGCTGCGCTTCGAGGCGGTCGCGGTGCTTGCCTGCGCCGACTACCAGAGCCTGGGCGACGCGATGCGGGCCTACATGGCCGGCGTGGCGGCGCAGCATCCGGGCCCGATCCGGCATGCGGCGATCGCGATCGCCAATCCGGTCGACGGCGACGCGGTCAGCATGACGAACCACCACTGGAGTTTTTCGACCTCCGAACTGCGCGAGCAGCTCGCGTTCGAGACGCTGGTGGTGGTCAACGATTTCACCGCGCTGGCGATGGCGCTGCCTTACCTGGAGCCGGAGCAGCGCATCCAGGTCGGCGGCGGCGTCCGGCAGGGCGGGCGCACCATCGGCCTGGTCGGCCCCGGCACCGGCCTTGGCGTTTCCGGCATCGTGCCGGCCGGCGGGCGCTGGGTGGCGCTGGCCAGCGAAGGAGGACATGCCAGCTTCGCCCCCGGCGACGAATTCGAAGACGACCTCCTGCGCCAGATGCGGCAGCAGTTCGGCCACGTCTCGGCTGAGCGGCTGCTGTCGGGCCCCGGGCTGGAGCTGATCTATCGCTGCCTCTCCGGCCAGACGCTGTACGCGGCCGATATCACGCGCGGCGCCCTCGATGGCAGTTGCGCCGATTGCGTGCGCAGCGTCGACGTGTTCTGCGCGGTACTGGGCAGCGTGGCCGGCAATGTCGCGCTGACGCTTGGCGCCACCGGCGGCGTGTATATTGGCGGCGGTATCGTGCCGCGCCTGGGAGAGCTGTTTGTGCGTTCGCCGTTCCGCGCGCGCTTCGAGGCCAAGGGCCGGCTGTCGGCCTACGTGGCGCGCATCCCGACCTACCTGATTACCGAGCAATACCCCGCCTTCCTCGGCGCTTCGGCTATATTGTCGGAACACCTGGCAGGCCAGCACTAAAAATAAACCAATAGGAGACAGTCGCATGGAACACACTTCGCAGCCATCCACGCTGCAGCAATCGCGCTCGGAAGCCAGCAACACCGGGCCGCTGATCATCGTCACCATCCTGTTCTTCATGTGGGGCCTGCTCACCGCGCTCAACGACGTGCTGATTCCGCACCTGAAGGCGCTCTACACGCTGACCTACGTGCAGGCGATGCTGGTGCAGTTCTGCTTCTTCGGCGCCTACTTCATCGTGTCGCTGCCGGCTGGGATGCTGATCAGGAAAATCGGCTACCAGAACGGCGCCGTGACCGGGCTGACGATCGCGGCCGCCGGCTGCGCGCTGTTTTATCCGGCGTCGAACAGCGGCTACGCCTTGTTCCTGCTCGGCTTTTTCGTGCTGGCCGCCGGCATCACGATCCTGCAGGTCGCGGCCAACCCGTACGTGACGGTGCTGGGCGACCCGCACACCGCATCGAGCCGGCTGACGCTGACCCAGGCCTTCAACTCGCTCGGCACCACCGTGGCGCCGACCCTGGGCGGCATCCTGATCCTGTCCGGCAGTGTCTTGAGCGTGAACGAACTGGCACAACTGCCCGAGGCGCAGCAGCTTGCCTACCGCGCCACGCAAGCGGCGAGCGTGCAGGGCCCTTACCTTGCGCTGGCCGGCGCGCTGCTGGTGCTGGCACTGCTGTTCGCGTTCGCGCGCCTGCCGAAAATCAGCCACGCCGACGACAGCGTGCTGCATCTTGACGCCGGCGCCAAGCGCTCGGCGCTGGCCCACCCGCACCTGCTGATGGGGGCGATCGGCATTTTCCTCTACGTCGGCGGCGAAGTGAGCATCGGCAGTTTCCTGATCAATTTCCTGGGCGAGCCGGGCATCGCCGCCCTGACGCCGGCCACCGCCGCGCACTACGTCAGCTACTACTGGGGCGGTGCGATGGTCGGACGCTTCATCGGATTCGCCGTCATGCGTTTCGTCAGCCCGGGCAAGGCACTCGCGTTCAATGCGGCCTGTTCGATCGCGCTGATCATGGTCGCCATCTTCGGCCATGGCCAACTCGCCATGTGGGCGATCCTGGCGGTCGGCCTGTGCAATTCGATCATGTTCCCCACCATCTTCAGCATGGCGCTGCACCAGCTGGGCAAATTCACCGGCCAGGCATCGGGGATCCTGTGCATGGCCATCGTCGGCGGCGCCCTGGTGCCGTTCGCGCAGGGCCTGCTGGCCGACACCATCGGCTTGCAGTGGTCGTTCATCGTGCCGGCCGCCTGCTATACCTTCATCCTGTATTTCGGGCTGCGGTTCGCGGGGCTGTACAAGAAAGCCGCGTGACCTGATATCCATCATTCACATGATTACGGAGCATCCCGCCACCGACCGGCGGCGGCGCCAGGTCCTGCGCGCCGCGCTGGCCGCCGCGTTGCCGCTGCCCCTGTCTTTGCCGGTGCTGGCGCGCGCGGCGCCGGCGCCGCTGGTGGTCGGCGGCCTGCCGGTCACCTGCAATCTGACCTTGCCAGTCACCTGCATGGCGAAAGCGGTCTCGATGCAGCAGGCCGGCGGCGGCCAGCCGACCGGCTTCGAGTACGCGAAGTACAGCGGCTGGGCCGAGATCAAGGAATCGCTGATGACCGGCCGGATCCAGGCTGCCTACATGCTGGCGCCGCTGGTGATGGACCTGGCCGACCACCGTATTCCGCTCAAGATCGTCTCGCTCGGCCACCGTTCCGGCGCCGTGATCATGGTGCACACGGATTCGGTCTACCGCAATTTCACCGACCTGCGCGGCAAGCTGGTCGCCATCCCCAGCCGCTTTGCGGTCGACTACCTTTTCCTGCGCAAGATGCTGGCCAGCGCGGGAATGACGGCGAAAGACATCGAGATCATCGAGATGCCGCCGCCCGACATGCCGGCCGCGCTGTACACCCGCACCATCGACGCGTACTGCACCGGCGAACCGTTCGGCGCGGCGGCCCAGCGCGCCGGCTATGCGCGGCCGCTGGCGATGACGCGCGACCAGTGGCGTAACTACATCTGCTGCGTGCTGACCGTGCGCGAGGACCTGATCCGCGATAACCGGCCGCTGGTGCAGGACCTGGTCAACCACGTGCAGGCGGCCGGCAGCTGGCTCGACGCCGGCGCGGCCAATCGCGAGAAGGCGGTGCAGATCGCCGCCGGACGCAATTTTTTCAACCAGAATCCGAAGATACTGCGCTTTGTGATGGATAATCCAGGCGACCGGGTCACCTACGGCGACCTGCGCATGCTGCGCGCCGAATTCGACGACCTGATGAAGCTGTCGCTCGAAGCGGGCACGCTGAAACGCCCCGTCGCGTATGAACGCTACGTCGACGAAAGCTTCGTGAAAAACCTGAAACCTGTCGCCATCAAGCTCTGAGACCTGCCATGCTGAAATCCGTCTTCGCCCTCGTTGGCTGCCTGCTGTTCGGCGCCGGCGCCGCTGCCGCACCGATTGCCGGCCTCAAATCCGGCCTGTTCGAGCCGCCCCGCGTGGCGCCTGCGATCGGCCTGCGCGCCAGCGACGGCAGCGCGTTCGACCTGGCCAGGTACCGCGGCAAGCTGGTCGTGCTCGAGTTCGGGTTCACCCGGTGCACCGAAGTCTGCCCCGTTTCGCTCGCTTCGCTGGCGCAGGCACGCAAGCTGCTCGGCGCCGACGCCGACAAAGTGCAGGTGGTGTTCATCACGGTCGATCCCGCGCGGGACAGCGTCACCCGCCTGCATGACTACCTGGCGCAGTTCGACCCAGGTTTCATCGGCGTCAGCGGCAGCGCCGCGCAGGTCGATGCGGTGCTCAAGGCCTACGGCATCTCGGCCACGAAGCGGATGGTCGCAGGCAGCAAGACCGACTATACGATGCACCATTCGTCCTACCTGTATTTCGTCGACCCGCGTGGCATGCTGCGCGCGCTGATGCCGTTCGGCCGGCCGGCCGCCGAAATCGCACATGACGCCCAGCTGCTGCTGCGTAACTAGATGGAGCTGATGCGCAGCTTGCGCCGCCATCCGGTCGCATGGCCGCTGGCGGCCTGTCTCACGCTGGTGCTGGCGTGGGCCGCGCTCGCGCCGCTGCGCTATCCGACGCGCGACCAGCTGTTCGAGATTCCGAAGGGCACCTGGGCGCGCCGCATGGCCGGCGACAAGATCGAGATCTTGCCGTCGGTGGTGCAGCTGACGCTGGGCGTGCAGGACGTCCTGCTGTTGCGCAACAGCGACACCGTGCCCCAATTGTTCGGTCCTGTGCTGATCATGCCTGGCCAGGATTTTCGGCTGCCCTTCGAGCAGGTCTCGGAAAACCAGTTCGCCTGCACCGCCCACGCCAGCGGGCAGATGACGGTGTCGGTGGTGGCATTCCCCGATCCCGGCTGGGATCGGCTGAAGTGGCGGCTCGGTGCGCTGAGCCGTGCAATCCGCTCTTTGAAGAAACAGTCACCCGAATAGGCCGCTCGTGGAAAAATTGAAGCAGGTATTACCGCCCGTCGCGCTGATCGTCGCCGTGCTCGCCGTTTGGTGGATCATCGTGGTGCAAAGCGCCAGCGTGATCTTCCCGACGCCGTTGCAAGTGCTTACCGGCACGCTCGAACTGGTCGACGACGGCACGCTGTGGAAGCACATCGGCAACTCGCTGTTGCGGGTCAGCTGCGGCTTCCTGGTGGCGGTGCTGGTCGCGGTGCCGATGGGACTGTGGATGGGGCGCATCGACGGCGTGTTCCGCACCTTCAACCCGATCTTCCAGATCCTGCGGCCGATCTCGCCGATTGCCTGGATCCCGCTGTCGATCCTGTGGTTCGGCGTCGGCAACGTCTCGCCGATCTTCCTGATTTTTATCGCCGCGGTGTTCCCGCTGATCGTGCAGACCGCCGCCGGCGTGCACACCATCGAACGGCGCTACCTCGACGCGGCGGAAAACTTCGGCGTTTCGCGCGCCACGCTGTTTCGCCGCGTGGTCATCCCGGCGGTGCTGCCTGAGGTAGTCACCGGCATGCGCATCACGCTCGGCGTGGCCTGGCTGGTGGTGGTGGCGGCCGAAATGATCGCGCCGCGTTCCGGCCTTGGCTACCTGATCATCGACTCGCGCAATGCCGGCAACCGCTACGACCTGGTGATCGCCGGCATGATCATCATCGGCCTGATCGGCCTGCTGCTGGACGGCGCCATGCGCCTGCTCGAAGGACTCAGCTCGGTAAGGTGGCGTTATGGCCGATAAGATTGCCGTCAACGGCGTCAAGAAAAGCTTCATGTCCGGCAAGCAGTCGCTGCCGGTGGTGGGCGGCGTCACGCTGGGCATCGCCGACGGCGAATTCGTCGCCATCGTCGGACCGTCCGGCTGCGGCAAGTCGACGCTGATGAGAATGGTCTCGGGCTTCGAGCGGGCCGACCAGGGTGAGGTGCTGATCGACGGCGTGCCGCTGCTGCGTCCGAGCGCGAAAGGCATCGTCATCTCGCAGCACGGCTCGGTGTTTCCGTGGCTGACGGTGCAGGAAAACCTGATGTTCGGCCTGAACGGCGACGGCCACGGCGACAAGGCCGCGCTGGCCGATCATTACGCCGCGATGGTTGGCCTGAAAGGCTTCGAGAACAGTTATCCGCGCGAACTGTCCGGCGGCATGCTCAAGCGCGTCGAGATCGCCCGCGCGCTGGTGGTCAAACCCGAGATCCTGTACATGGACGAGCCGTTCTCCGCGCTTGACGCGCTGATGAACCTGCGCATGCGCATCGAGCTGCTGCGCATCCTGCAGGAAGAGCGCCACACCGTGCTTCTGATCACGCACGATGTCGAGGAAGCGTTGTACCTGGCCGACCGCATCATCGTGCTGTCGCCGCGACCGACCGTCATCCAGGCCAGCTTCGCGGTGCCGCAGCCGCACCCGCGGAAATTGTCCAGCCCGCAGTTGCAGACGTTGAAAGATGCCATTCTGGCCGAGCTCGGTCTGTAGACGGGTTCGGCCTTGCCTGGCTGGAAATGAGACTTTGGATCGACTAGCGCTGCATTCCCCAGCGCCGTATGGTGAGCTTCGCCGCCTTGCTGCGGAAGTTCCCGTGCGTGCAGCATCGAGCCGAGGCTGGGCACGGTCTTGTACGACAGGTCCGAATGCCAATAGTGGCCGCGCGGCGATGGCGGCAAGCGCCCAGTGCGGCGACAAACCAGGGGGTCAGGTCCGCCGGACCTGACCCCGGCCCGTGGACCGCGGCGCGTGCATGAAGAGGTGGCACGTCGACACCGCAAGTCGTCCCACACTTTACGGTGACATAGCGAAAAAAAGCCCGCGACTAGCGCGGGCAAATTCCTTTCAATCAGGACAAGGAGGAGACGAGGCCACTATGGTCGATTTCACCGCGCATTGACACGATTAATTTCAACCAAGGTTATGAGCAATTCGAATAAGCCGGCCCGGTCGTGCTGCCGCCGGTCGGGTCTTGATCTCTAACGGCAGGCATGCGATACAATCAGGCCGCATTCTAATGTGATCAGCCGGAACCCAGATATGTTCAAACTTCGTAATGCGGTCTTTTGCCTGGCGCTGATTGCCACCCACGCCGGCGCAGAGAATCTCTTCAAAGCAGGTAGCCTGCAGGCATGGGAGTTGGTGACGACGCCGGCCGCCCCGCTCGTCGAGGTGGTCGCATTGCGGCCGGACGGGGTGATCGCGGTCGCAGGTAAGCCCGCGGGCTTTTTTGCCACGCTCCGAAGCTACCGAAACTACCAATTGCATTTCGAATGGCGCTGGGACGGCAAGCCTGGTAACGCCGGCGTATTGCTGCACATTAGCCCAGGACCGATGGACCGTGTCTGGCCGCTCAGCCTCCAGGTGCAGACCAAGCATGGCAGCGTCGGCGATCTGCTGCCGATGGCGGGCGCCACATTCGCCGAGCCGCTGACCAGCGCTGCCGGCGCGGCGGTTCCACTAAAGGCCCGCATGGCGCAGGACAGCGAGAAGCCGGCCGGCGAGTGGAACATCTGCGACGTCGTCGCTCATGACGGCAGGGTGGAAGTGCGTATCAACGGCGTCGCGCAGAACGTGGTCCGCATGGTCGAGCCGCAATCGGGCCGCATCGGTTTTCAACTGGAGGGAGTGCCCTACGAGTTGCGTAACGTGGTCCTCTCGCCGTCCGAGTAACCAACCATGGGATGATCGCGCCTTTCCGGGGACGGTCGTCTTTGCCCGCGTCAGGCCAGGGAAAGCTGGTCCTCAAGCGCATGCACCCGCACCGACCAAAGCACGCCCGTAATCAGCAGCAGGATAGCGGCGATCTCCAGTTCGCGCGGGAGCCGATGATCATAAATGAAACCGTACAGCAGCGCGAACAGGGTCTCGAATAAAATCAGCTGACCGGACAGGGTCACCGGGACCCTGCGGCTGGCAATATTCCATAATTGGTTGCCGATCACCGATGCGCCCAATGCGAGCAGGCCATTGGCCATCCAGAACATCGGCCAGTCGCGTGCGTTCGCCGACACCGCAGCGCCGGTCACGTTCGCCTGCCGCAGTGCGAATGCGACCAGGCCGATCAGCAGCGCAATCAGTCCGCTCGCCATGCCGTACAGGGCCGACCACTCGGCGCTGCTGAAGTGCGGATTGCGTTTCAGGAAACGCGTATTGTCGATCGCGTACCAGCTCCAGCACAGCAGCGCCCCGGCCGCGCACAGCACGCCGAGCAGGGTGTGCGTCGAATCGGCGCCGGCAGCCCGGGCGTGGGTGAACAGATCGACGTTGATGCAGGCGATGCCGGCGCCCACGACCATCAGTGGCAAAGCCATCCGGCGCAGTGGGACAGCGCCGTGGTCCTTGTGCCCCATCAGCGTTACTGAAATTGGCAGCAAGCCAATGATCAGCGATGTCGGGGCTATGCCGGCCAGCTTCACGCCTAGCGCGAGCAGCATGTAATAGATGATATTGCCGCATAGGGCATGACGTAGCAGCGCCGCGTAATCGTGCCGCTCCAGTCGGCGAATCAGGGCGGGCAATCGCGGCAACATCAGGGCGGAAGCGATGAGGCCGTATGCAATGTAGCGGCCGACCGCGAGTTCAAGCGGCGAAAAGGCCCAAAGTATTTCCGGCACGATGAACACCATGCCCCATATCGCCCCTGCCAACAGGGCGCAAAAAATGCCAATCCACATTAAGATTTCCAGACGAAGCGGAGGGGCGTCAGTGTCTCACAGGGAACGGGTCTGGGAAAGGATTGTGCCAAGGCGCACGGGAAAAAACTGGCTGCGGCGGAATGGCGCCCGTGGTCGAAGCGCTATTCCCCCTCGGTCTCAAAGCGGACTTTGATCAAATGCTGCAGGATCGCCACCAGCCCCGCGCTCGTCATGCCGAGCATCAGAATTCCATTCACAGCCTCCAGTGGCCCCATCAGCTTCCATCGCGCGCTCATCACGACATCACCGTATCCCAGCGAGGTGAAGTTCACTGCCGAATGGTAGATCGCCTCATACACCGCGCTGAACTCCCCCAGGCAGATAAACAGCACTCCCCAGATCACGATCTGGATAAAGTTGGCCATCGTCATGGCGATCATGACGAGCAAGAGCGGACGGACTTGCGCAAACAATCCACTGGCCGAGGCAGTCCGGCCCGACTGCCTCATGTAGAAGCGGATGCTCCAGAACGTGACAACCGCCTGCAACGTCAGGCACAGCAGCATGAACGGTAGTCCGATGATCAAGTTGATCAGCATGGTGCGATTTCTCCAGTTCAGTTGCGTTTGAAAGGCGATGCAACGGATGTCGAAGCACGCCAGCGTTCCAATGCCCATACCGTTGCCCATGCATACAGTGCTACCGCGACAAACAGGCCGACGCGAATGGCGGAAGCGGTGAAGACATCCTTGCCGTTCGCACTGTCTTCGATGGCTGGGCCAAACAGAATCAGCATTGTCACCAGGGCATTCCTCCAGAACGAAGCTGGCAGCGCCGTCGCCTTGCCCCCGAACATTCTGGCGCCGGCCCAGAGCGCGGCGGCCATCATCCACAGCATCAACATCCACAGGTTCGGCCGCAACGACAGGCCGAACCACAGCAGTGCCGCCATCGAGGCGCCCATCAGTGTGGATCCGACCAGCTCCCGCCCGGCCGAACGGGCGTTGGTGGAACAAGACTGCTGCCCCAGCGTTACCGCTTTCATGATGGCCGCCAGATAGAAGGCCGGGTTGGTCAAGGCCAGCACAAAGACGGGCACGACGACCAGCGTGGCCCGCATCGCCATCCAGTTGGAAGCTTCCGCGACGGGCGGCGCGGGTGCGGCATGCTTATTGGCCAGCCCTGGCGCATCCGGAAACAGTGCATACGCTACGTTGCTGACCAGAACGCCAGTGCCGATGCCCAGCGCGAGGGTCAGGCCGATCTGGGGCGCCAAGGCTTGTTCAGCGACGCCGGCGACAGGAATCAGGACGACGGCGATCGCCAAAATCGTCGTCCGCGGGTTGGCCCCGGCACCGCCCGAACGGAACACGGCGTACAGCAACGCGCTGGTCAGCCCAACGTCGGCCAGCGCATAATGGTCAAGGAGCGGAACCATCAGCACGCCAGCTGCCGCCAAAGCGGCGACGACAACGGCCATGATCATGCCTTGAAACAGCGGGATCGGCGGCCCTGGCTTGCACAACACCAGGACGGCCATGACAGCGAGTGCGTAAGGTGCAGGCAGCGCCAGGCCGTAGGCGAACAGCACAGCCAGGCCGAGGCCTGTCGCAAGCCGAAGCGCGGCCTTGTCGGCCGGGTGGGTCGACCACCGCTTAGTAAACATAGGAGAGGTAGCTCATCAGCCTGATGAAAACCGCGCCCAGCCAGTTCATCACGCTATGGTCGCCCGTATAGACCAGCACCTCGGCCTGGCCCCCGATCCGCACCCCGCGCAGTTGCGCGCGCTCGGACGGGACGAATTCGATCGCCACCGGGAAGCGCTGTGCCCGGCGTAGCCAATCACGGCTGTTTTCGATCGTAGGCAGCGTGCCCGGTTTGGGCTGCTCCCCGGCGCCGACTCCGCCGCCGACGCTGCGAACGCGCCCCTTCCAGACCTTTCCCGGGAGGACATCGAGCACGATGGCCACCTCGTCGCCGGGATTGATGTTGCCGAGGTTGTTCTCGGTCATATCGGCATTGATCCAGAGATCGTGAACCGCGATCAAGGTCATTACTGGCGCACCGGCCTGCGCAAACTGCCCGACGTCGGTGCGCAGATCGGTCACCGAACCGCGGGCGGGAGCGACGACTTCGGTGCGCTTGAGATCCAATTGCGCCTTCTCGATCGCCGAGCGGGCACTGATCAGCTGCGCGTTGTTTTCACCACTTTCGCCCGCGGCCTCCTCGGCGCGGCGCAAATCCGCTTCGGCCGCCTTCTCCTGGCTGCGCGCCTTGATCCGTGCGGCCTGCGCACTCTGGAGAAGGCGAATCGAGATCGCACCGGGATCTTCCGCATAAATTTCCTCCAGCCGCCGCGCATCCTGTTCGGCATTGATGCGATTGGCCGCGGCCGCCTGCAATCCCGCCTTGGCCGCCTCCACCGCCAAGCGCGAGGAATTCACCGAGCGCAGCACCGACTCGTAGTCCGACCTGCTGCGCTGCAACGCGATGCGGTAGGGGGTTGGGTCGATGTCGACCAGGCGCTGGCCGGCTTGCACCTCATCGTTGTTCCTGACGTACACCTTCAGCACATTGCCCGATATCTCGGCTGCCACCGGCACCACGAAGGCCTGCACCCTGGCCTGGGAAGTGTACGGGGTCAGTCGATCTGAAACGAAATACCACACCAGGCTGGCAACGATGAGTGTCAGCACGATGATCGCGCCGAGCCGGGTTCCCTTTCCCGGCTGTGGTGGCAACGGTGGCGGCGAGGGCGCCGGCCCCGGCGGTGCAGATTCTTCGCTCATGGCCTGACTGTTCCGGGAGGAGTCGGTCGAACATCGCGGGCCGGCGCCGGCAGCGGGGCGGCCAGCATTTCTTTCCACTGGCTGCGCCGGCCCATGGCTTCACGGGTCGCGTCATCCAGCACGGGCCACATTCGCCCCGGTTCCCAGCCTCCGCCCATGGCCTTGTAAATGGCGATCAGGCTCTGCGTCAGATTGCCGCGGCTGGTGACCAGCAGGTCCTGCTGGCTGAACAAGGTGCGCTGCGAGTCGATGACGCGCTGGAAGTCGGTCAGCCCTTCCCGATACTGGATGGTGGCGATGTCGAGCGAGCGCTGGGCGGCCTTCACCGCGTCGGCGAGCAGTGTGATCTGCTCGCCGGTCTTGGCAAAGCCGACGGCGGCGTCGTCGACCTCGCGGGCCGCTCTCAGGACCGCGTCCTGGTATTGTTCATGGAGCTGCTGGAACCGGGCATCCTGGACCAGTATGGTATTGGTGAGCCTGCCATGGTCGAACACATTCCAGACCAGGCTGGGACCGATCGTCCAACTGAGCACCTGCGGCGACCCGCTCCTGGACGTGGCCGCCAGGCCGATCGACCCCAATAGCGAGATCGACGGATACAGGTCTGCCGCGGCGACGCCGATCAGCGCGGACTGGGCGGCCAGCTGCATTTCCGCCGCCCTGACGTCCGGGCGCCGCCGCAGCAAATCGGCGGGCATGTCGACGATCAGCGCCAGTTCGGCCTGCGGAATCAGGTTCTTGCCCGGATCCATTTCAGGCAAAGGACCAGGAGCCCTGGCCAGCAAGGTGCTCAAGCCATTCTGCGTTTGGCGCAGGCTGGCCTCCAGCAGCGGTATGGTGGAAAGCGTGGCCAGATACAAGGACCTGGCCTGTTGCACATCAAGTTCGGCATCGTAGCCGCTCTTGAACAGCCGCTCCGTGATCTCCAGGCTGCGCAGTTGGAGCGCCGCATTTTCCTGAGCAATCAGCAGCCGCGCCTCCACGGTGCGAATCGAGCAGTACAGGCCGGCCACTTGCGCGGCCATCAGCACCTGCACGTCGTCGTACTGGGCGATGCTGGACAGGTAGCTGGCGTCCGCGGCCTCGATGCCGCGCCCGAACTTGCCCCAGAAATCGAGCTCCCAGCTGGTATTGAACGCGGCGTTGAACGCCGCGGCGCTGCTGTCCGGCCCACTACCGGTCCGTTGCTCGCCCACGCCGAGCAGCGCCCCGGTTGCCTGCTGTAGCTGCGGATAGCGCGCGCTGCCGGCGATCCCCTGCTGGGCGCGCGCTTCCATGATGCGCAGGCCGGCGGTGCGCACGCTTGGATTCACGCGTTGCGCCTCGGCGATCAGGCGGTCGAGCACAGGATCATTGAAATTACGCCACCACTGCTGGATTTGCCCGTTGCGGGAAGCGCGCGGCAGCGCGATAAGGGGCTCGAGGGAACCGCCCGTCCAGCCGGCCAGCCAGGGCACGCGAGGGCGCTCGAAATCGGGCCCCACCGTGCTGCAGGCGCCGAGCAGCGCGGTGCCCGCCAGCACGATGGCTCCACGACCGATGCGAAGCGCGGGCATGGCGCAGCTATTCGGCGGGAGCGGTCGCTTCGGGCGCCGCCTTCGGCAGGTCTGGATTGGTCGCCACCCACCACATGAAGATCTGATAGCCCAACGCCAGCAAAACTGCGCCGACGAACATCCCCAGGATGCCGGTGCTTGCCAGGCCCCCCAATGCACCGAGCAGTATCACGGGCATGGGCGCATCGACACCTCGGCCCAGCAACAGCGGTTTCAGTACATTGTCGAGCATGCCGGCGACGAACAGGAGCACGGTGTACGTGGCGGCCGCCGCGGTGCCGTAGTCGCCGCTCCACCAGATGTAGACGATGACCGGCAGGGTGACCAGCAGTGCCGGGACCTGCGCAATTCCCAGCACCAGGACGACCAGGGCAAGCATGCCCGCGAAAGGCACCCGGGCGATCACCATCACCAGGCCGACGACGATGGCCTGGACGAACGCTACCCCGAGCACGCCCAATGCCACCGCACGAATGGTTTCCGTCGACAGCGTTGCGAACCCTTCGCCGCGCTCGATACCGACGATGCGCTCGAAGATGGCTCTGACGCTTGCGGCCCCCGACTGGCCGAACGCCATGATGATCCCGGCAACGATGAAAGAGAACAGGAACAGCAGCGCAGCGCTGGCCATGCTGGCGACTACCCCCAGCGCCGTTTTGGCCAGGTCGCCAATTTGCGGCTGCATGCTCTGAACCAGTGCCGGCAGGTCCGCATGTGCCCGCGACCAAAGATCATGGATCTTCTTGCCGACGACCGGCCAATCAGCGACCTTGGGCGGGGGCGCGGAAATCGTCAGGGTGTTGCCACGCACGCTGCCGATCAAATCCTGAACCGAATCGCCAAGCGAAGTCATCAGCACGGCCGTGGGCGCCCCGATCAGCACGACGCCGCCCAACACCAGCAGGGTGGCCGCGAGTCCTTGTTTGCCGCCCATTCTGCGGGCCAGCTTTTGGTGCGCCGGATAGAGCGTCACCGCAAGGATCAGCGCCCACGCCATCAGCGCAATGAAGGGCGAAAAAATCCGGTAGCACAGCGCCGTCAGCGCGAAAATCAAGCCAGCCCGAATGAAGATATCCAGCAGCTTCCTGGACAGGCGTTGCTCAAGCTCGGGATCAATCGAATAGGGCGAATTCATGGATCGGCTCCGTTGAATTTGCGATACCTTAACCGGATTCAATGACTGTCGAAGGGCGGACATCGCGGTGCGCCATTATCCGCCGGGCCCGCACTGGGAGGATTGAGCAGAACGAGGCGTGGGCGCTGCCGCTATCCGGCCTGGTGGCGGCCGACGAGGTGTGCGGCAGCAATTCGCGTTCGGCGCCGGGCTCGGACAGATGCCCGATCGTTCCAGAAATGATGGCCGCCACCAGGACGCCGTCGCGAAAGAGGATGCGCTTGCCAGATTGAGCTGCGCTGCCTTGTCCTGGTGCGGACAAGGCAGCGCTTTGCACTGCGGCGCCGCCTAAGGCGCGCCGCGCGCCCGTCCGCTGGTCACCCGGCGCAGCGCGGCAACCAGCGCATCGACGTCGGCGGTATTGTTGTAGAACGCAAGCGACGCCCGCACCGTGCCTTCCAGCCCGAAGCGGCGCAAGATGGGCTGGGCGCAATGATGGCCGGCGCGCACGGCGATGCCGTCGTCGTTCAGGGCCGCCCCCACCGCCGCCGGTTCCTGGCCCTCCAATACGAACGACAGCACGCTGGCCTTGTCGGGTGCGGTGCCGATCATGCGCAAGCCGGGGATGCGTTGCAGTTGTGCGGTGGCATAAGCGAGCAGGCCGTGTTCGTAGTCGCTGATTTGCGCCATGCCGATCCGGCTGACGTAGTCGAGCGCGGCGGCCAGCCCGGCGGCACCGGCGATATTGCCGGTGCCGGCCTCGAAACGGGCCGGCGCCGGATGATAGCGGGTGTGCTCGAACGTCACGTCCTCGATCATGTTGCCGCCGCCCTGCCACGGCGGACAGGCATTGAGCAGCGCCTCCTTGCCATACAGTACGCCAATGCCGGTGGGCCCGAATACCTTGTGGCCGGAAAAGACGTACCAGTCGCAATCGAGCGCGCGCACGTCCACGTCCATGTGCGAGACCGCCTGCGCGCCGTCGATCAGCACCCGGGCGCCGCAAGCGTGCGCCATCCCGACCATCTGCTGCGCGGGCGTGACGGTGCCGAGCGCGTTGGAGACGTGGGCGAACGACACCAGCCTGGTGCGCCGGTTCAGCAGGGCTGCATACTCGGCCATCAGGACCTGGCCGTCGTCGTCGACCGGGATCACCCTCAGCTTGGCGCCCGTTTGCGCGCACAGCTGTTGCCAGGGAACGATGTTGGCGTGGTGTTCGAGCGCGCTGACGACGATCTCGTCATCCTGGCCGATCTCCTGGCGGCCCCAGCTTTGGGCCACCAGGTTGATCGCTTCGGTGGCGCCGCGCACGAACACGATTTCGTTGGCCGCGGCGGCATTCAGGAAGGCGCGCACCGTCTCGCGAGCGCCTTCGTAGGCATCGGTGGCGCGCGCCGCCATCGCGTGGGCGGCGCGGTGGACGTTGGAATTTTCGTGTTCGTAAAAATACCGCAGGCGCTCAATGACGCAGCGCGGCTTCTGGGTGGTGGCCGCGTTGTCCAGCCAGATCAGCGGACGCCGGTTGATGCGTTCCTCGAGCAGGGGAAAATCGCGGCGCACCCGATCCGGGCTGAAGCTGTCCATGGCGGGCTGGCGCACCCCGCCCGGCGTGTTGAACCGGCGCGGCGTCGATGCGGGCGCAGCCAGGTCAAACGGCGCACCGTCGGCATGCCGGTCGGCGCCCGGCAACGGCGGCGGATGCCCCGCCATGGCGGGCGCGGCGGCGCCGGTCGACGC
>JBKPEJ010000062.1:0-50769 GCA_046728335.1 Pseudomonadota bacterium
CCGCAGCACCTGAGGCCGCACCGGCCGCCGCCCCGGCCGCGGCCGCTGTCGTTGCTCCCGCCGCAGCGCCGGCGCCCGCCGCGCCGACTCCGAACAAGGGCGACACCGCCTGGATGTTCATCGCCACCATCCTGGTCATCATGATGACGATACCGGGCCTGGCGCTGTTCTACGGCGGCCTGGTCCGCTCGAAGAACATGCTGTCGGTGCTGCTGCAAGTCTTCATGATTTTTGCCGTGGTCATCATCCTGTGGTGCGTGTACGGCTATTCGCTCGCGTTCACCGAAGGCAGCGCATTCATCGGCAAGTTCGACCGTGCATTCCTTGGCGGCATCTGGGATCCGGCCAAGGCGACCTTCACCACCGCGGCAACCTTCAGCAAAGGCGTCGTGATTCCTGAATTCGTCTACGTCGCGTTCCAGGGCACGTTTGCCGCCATCACTTGCGGCCTGATCGTCGGCGCTTTCGCCGAGCGCGCCAAGTTCACCGCGGTGCTGCTGTTCGTGGTGCTGTGGTTCACCTTCGGCTACCTGCCGGTTGCCCACATGGTCTGGTTCTGGACCGGCCCTGATGCAATCAAGGATGCCGCGACCCTGGCCACCGAGACGGCCAAAGCCGGCTGGCTGTGGCAGAAAGGCGCGCTCGACTTTGCGGGCGGCACCGTGGTCCACATCAACGCCGCCGTTGCCGGCCTGGTTGGCGCGATCATGATCGGCAAGCGCGTCGGCTACGGCCGCGAATCGATGGCGCCGCACTCGCTGACCATGACCATGATCGGCGCATCGATGCTGTGGGTCGGCTGGTTCGGCTTCAACGCCGGCTCGGCGCTCGAAGCGGGCGACGTCGCCGCCCTGGCCTTCATCAACACGCTGCTGGCCACCGCCTGCGCCACCGTCTCGTGGGTGTTCGGCGAATGGATCACCAAAGGCAAGCCGTCGATGCTGGGCGGCGCTTCCGGCGCGGTTGCCGGCCTGGTGGCGATCACCCCGGCCTGCGGCTACGTCGGCCCGATGGGCGCCTTGGTCATTGGCCTGCTCGCTGGTATCATCTGCCTGTGGGGCGTGAACGGACTGAAGCGCATGATCGGCGCCGACGACTCGCTGGACGTATTCGGCGTGCACGGAGTCGGCGGTATCCTCGGCGCGCTGCTGACCGGCGTGTTTGCCGCGCCACAACTGGGCGGCCAGGGGATTTTCGACTACACCACCAACAAGATGTCGGCCGATGCCTATTCGATCGGTTCGCAAGTGTGGATCCAGGCGCAAGCCATCGGCACCACCATCATCTGGTCGGCGGTCGTCTCGCTGGTTGCCTACAAGCTGGTAGACCTGGTGGTCGGCCTGCGCGTACCGGAAGAAGAGGAACGGGAAGGGCTCGACATCACGAGCCACGGCGAATCCGCCTACCACGCCTGACCTCAGCTTCACTCCCGGCCCGCGCAAGCGGGTCGTCCGGGCGCCCCATGTGGGCGCCTTTTGCATTGGCTGTCTTTAAATTGCCGGTTTCGCCCCGATTTACGGTTCTCACAATACTCAGAAGTCTGAAGGACGTCATACATGGTTCCCCACCTCGTCACTGCCCTGACCGGCCCGCTGCTCGACCTTGAAAAGAAGATCCTGGAGGCCACTCCAGCCATCGAGCGCTGGTTCCGCATGGAGTGGCAGGAGCACACGCCGCCGTTTTACTGCTCGGTCGACCTGCGCAACGCCGGCTACAAGCTGGCGCCGGTCGATACCAACCTGTTTCCTGGTGGTTTTAACAATCTTGCAACCGAGATGCTGCCGCTGTCGGTGCAGGCCGCCATGGCCGCGATCGACAAATATTGTCCGGACGCCCGCAACCTGCTGCTGATTCCCGAATCGCACACGCGCAATCCGCACTACCTGCAGAACGTCGCGCGCCTGATGCAGATCTTCCGCCAGACCGGCTTGCACGTGCGGCTGGGCTCGCTGTCGCCGGAAATCACCGAGCCGACGCCGCTGGCGCTGCCCGACGGGAACATGCTGGTGATCGAGCCGCTGGTGCGTTCGGCCAACGGGCGCCGGGTCGGCCTGAAGGATTTCGATCCCTGCACCATTCTGCTGAACAACGACCTGTCGGCCGGCATCCCGTCCATTCTCGAGAACATCCACGAGCAGTCGCTGCTGCCGCCGGTGCACGCGGGCTGGGCGATCCGCCGCAAGAGCAACCACATGGCCGTCTACGACGAAGTGGCCAAGAAGTTCGGCAAGCTGATCGACGTCGATCCGTGGCTGGTGAACCCATTCCACGCCAAGTGCGGCGAAGTCAACTTCGAAGAAGACAACGGTTCCGAGTGCCTGGCCGACAACGTCAGCATGCTGCTCGCCAAGATCCGCAAGAAATACAAGGAATACGGCATCAAGGACCAGAAGCCGTTCGTGATCATCAAGCCGGACGCCGGCACCTACGGAATGGGCATCCTGACCGTTAAGGATGCCAACGAGCTGAAAGACCTGAACCGCAAGCAGCGCGCCAAGATGTCGGTCATCAAGGACGGCGTGCAGATCAGCGACGTCATCATCCAGGAAGGCGTGCCGACCTTCGAGAGCATCAAGGATGCGGTGGCCGAGCCGGTGGTCTACATGATCGACCGCTACGTGGTGGGCGGCTTCTACCGGGTGCACGCCGAGCGCGGCGTCGACCAGAACCTGAACGCCCCGGGCTCGCAGTTCGTGCCGCTGGCGTTCGCCCAGCAGCACGCCGTGCCGGACCTCAAGGCAAAGCCGGGCACGGCGGCGCCTAACCGTTTCTACGTGTACGGCGTGGTGGCCCGCCTCGGCTTGCTGGCCGCCTCCCTCGAACTCGAGCGTACCGATCCGAATCCGGAAGTGTACTGATCGGGCAGGACGGGGTCAGGTCGGATAATCGGACATTTCATGTTCATGACATGTTCGAATGTCTGACCTGACCCCGCCCGGGGGCGCCGGCTCAACGGAAAACCGCGTTTCCAGCTAAAATCGATACATTAGCCAGAACGGAATTCCCCATGAAAATCGCTTTTCTCGCCGACCCGCTGTCCGGATTCAAGATTTACAAGGATTCCACCTTCGCCATGATGCGCGAGGCGGCCAAGCGCGGGCACAGCATTTTCGCCTTCGAACAGCGCGACATGGCCCTGGAAGACGGCGTCGTCACGGCCGACATCGCGCAGATCACCCTCACCGGCGAAGCTGACGAGTGGTACCGCGTCGGCGAGCAGAAAACCACCCGCCTGTCCGAATTTGACGCAGTGATCGAACGCAAGGATCCGCCGTTCGACATGGAATACGTCTACGGCACCCAGCTGTTGGAGCTGGCCGAGGCGCAGGGCGCCCGCGTCTTCAACAAGCCCTCGGCGATCCGCGACCATAACGAAAAACTCTCGATCGCCCAGTTTGCGCGCTTTACTTCGCCGACGCTGGTGTCGTCCGACCAGGCGCGGCTGCGCGCCTTCCACGCCCAGCATGGCGACGTGATCTTCAAGCCGCTCGACGGCATGGGCGGCGCCGGCATCTTCCGCATCAAGGATGACGGCATGAACCTGGGTTCGGTGATCGAGACGCTGACCGAACTGGGCGCGCGCACGATCATGGCGCAGAAATACATCCCGGCGATCGTGCATGGCGACAAACGCATCCTCGTCATCGACGGCAAACCGGTGCCGTTTGCGCTGGCGCGCATCCCGCAGGCCGGCGAAGTGCGCGGCAACCTCGCCGCCGGCGGCCTGGGCCGGGCCCAGCCCCTGACCGCGCGCGATCGCGAAATTGCCGAAGCCATCGGCCCGACATTGGCCGCGCGTGGCTTGTTGCTGGTAGGATTAGATGTTATCGGGGATTTCCTGACAGAAGTGAATGTGACCAGCCCGACCTGCTTCCAGGAGATCACCGACCAGACTGGGTTCGACGTGGCGGCGATGTTCATCGACGCGCTCGAGCGCCAGGTGACGGAAAAATAATATGGTAGGCATTTTATTGTTGACCCACGCACCGTTGGGCAAGGCGTTCATCGAGGCGGTGGCGCACGTGTTCCGCGGCCCGACCGAGCGCTTCGAGGCGATCGACGTGACCGCCGACCAGGACCCGGTCGAGGTGGATCGCCTCGCCAAGGAAGCGATCGCGCGTATCGACGACGGCACCGGTGTGCTGGTGATTACCGACATCAAGGGCGGCACGCCGTCCAACTGCTGCAATTCGCTGGCCGTGCCTGGCCAGGTCGAAGTCATCGCCGGCATCAGCCTGCCGATGCTGCTGCGCGCGATCACGTATCGGCGCGACGCCCTCGACGTGGTGGTGGAAATGGCGCTGGCCGGCGCGCAGAGCGGGGCGGTGCGGGTCGACAACCGGATCCGGGTGGGACCGGGTTAAAGAATGTGCCGGTGCGGTTTGCCGGTGTGGTGTAGTTCTGTGCGATTGAGACGATAAAAACATGATTCAACAAGAACTAGAAATTATCAACAAGCTGGGTTTGCATGCGCGCGCCTCCGCCAAATTCACCCAGCTGGCCGCGAAATTCCAGAGCGAGATCTGGCTCACCCGTAACGGCCGGCGCATCAATGCCAAGTCGATCATGGGCGTCATGATGCTGGCCGCCGGCAAGGGCGCCAAGGTGGTGCTCGAAGCCGACGGCGCCGACGAAGGCGATGCGCTGGCCGCGCTCACCACGCTGGTCGGCGACAAGTTCGGCGAAGGCGAGTAACGAAGGTGTACAGCCCGCGCTTCCCCAATTCAGGACCCTCGATGGCATCGTTCACGCTACACGGCATTCCTGTCTCCCGCGGCATCTCGATCGGCCGCGCGCACCTGCTCACGCCGGCCGCGCTCGACGTCAAGCACTACCTGGTGGCCGAGGAGCAGCTGGAAGCCGAAGTGCGGCGGCTGCAGGACGCGATCGCCGAAGTGCATCGCGGGCTGCAGGCGCTGTGGACCGATTTGCCGCGCGACGCGCCGACCGAACTGGGCGCCTTCATCGACGTGCATGCGCTGATCCTGTCGGACCCGATGATTTCGGAAGCGCCGCTCGACATCATCCGCACCCGCCACTACAACGCCGAATGGGCGCTGGTGACCCAGATCGACGAGCTGTCGGCGCAGTTCGACGAGATCGAGGACGAGTACCTGCGCGAGCGCAAGGCCGACATCCAGCAGGTCGCCGAGCGCGTGCTCAAGGTGCTGATGGGGACCGAGCAGCTCGAGCCGCCGCGCGTGCCGAACGACGAATACCAGCCGCAGATGATCGTGGTGGCGCATGACATTTCGCCGGCCGACATGCTGCAGTTCCGCGACCGCTCCTTCATCGGCTTCGTCACCGACGTCGGCGGCCAGAACTCGCACACCGCGATCGTCGCGCGCAGCCTGGACATCCCGGCGGCGGTCGGCATGTCGCAGGCGTCGCAGCTGATCGAGCAGGACGACTGGGTCATCATCGACGGCGATGCCGGCGTGGTGATCGCCAATCCGAGCCCGCTGGTGCTGGAACAGTACCGCGCGCGCCAAGCCGTGCTGCTGAAGGCGCGCAAGAAGCTGCTCAAGCTGAAAAAGACCCCGGCCATCACGCGCGACGGCACCCCGATCACGCTGCTGGCCAACATCGAGCTGCCCGACGATTGCCCGGGCGCGCTCGAGTCGGGCGCCGTCGGCGTGGGCCTGTTCCGTTCCGAGTTCCTGTTCATGGGCCGCGGCCCGCACGCGCACCGCACCCCCGACGAGGACGAACAGTTCGAACAGTACCGCCGGGCCGTGGTGGCGATGAAGGGCCGCCCGGTCACCATCCGCACGCTCGACATCGGCGCCGACAAGCCGCTCGACCAGACCGAGCACACCGCGCTCAATCCGGCGCTCGGGCTGCGTGCGATCCGCTACTGCCTGGCCGAGCCGCAGCTGTTCCTGACCCAGCTGCGCGCGATCCTGCGCGCCTCCGCGTACGGCAAGGTGCGCCTGCTGATTCCGATGCTGGCGCACGCCTTCGAGATCGACCAGTCGCTTGCCATCATCGAGCAGGCCAAGGCGCAGCTGCGCGAAGCCGGCCAGAAGTTCGACGAGGGTATCGAGGTCGGTGCGATGATCGAGATCCCGGCCGCCGCGCTGGCGCTGCCGATGTTCGTCAAGCGCATGGACTTCCTGTCGATCGGCACCAATGACCTGATCCAGTACACCCTGGCGATCGACCGCGTCGATTACGAAGTCGCACACTTGTACAATCCACTCCATCCGGCGGTGCTGCAGCTGATCGCGATGACCATCGCCGCCGGCAAGAAGGCCGGCATCGACGTGGCCGTATGCGGCGAGATGGCGGGCGACGTCAAGCTCACCCGCCTGCTGCTCGGCATGGGCCTGCGCGAATTCTCGATGCACCCTGCGCAGCTGCTGTCGGTCAAACAGGAAATCCTCAACTGCGACCTGACCACCATCACGCCGCAGACGCGCAAGATCCTGCGCAGCATGGAACCGGACGCGATCGCCGAAGCTGTGGAGCAGTTGCAGGTAATTTAGGAGCCGAGGGGACAGACCCCGGTTTTGTTTTGTTAGGGTCTGTCCCCGGTTTGAGTTGGCTTCCGCCCACCGCTTGTCCCTTAATTTTTTAGTCGAGTCACATGTCATCCATTGGAATAGTCTCACCGCAAGCGATGCATTTCGCCGAACCGCTGCGCCTGCAAAGCGGCGCGCAGCTGGCCGACTACACGCTGATGTACGAAACCTACGGTACGCTCAACGCGGACAAGTCGAACGCGGTGCTGGTGTGCCACGCGCTGAACGCGTCGCACCACGTGGCCGGCGTGTACGCGGACGATCCGAAAAAGGTCGGCTGGTGGGACAACATGGTCGGACCGGGCAAGCCGCTCGACACCAACCGCTTCTTCGTCATCGGTGTGAACAACCTCGGCTCCTGCTTCGGCTCGACCGGCCCGATGCACACCAACCCCGCGACCGGCAAGCCGTACGGCGCCGCCTTCCCGGTGGTGACGGTGGAAGACTGGGTGGCGGCGCAGGCGCGCCTGGCCGACGAGCTGGGCATCAACCAGTTCGCCGCGGTGATGGGCGGCTCGCTGGGCGGCATGCAGGCGCTCGCATGGTCGATCATGTATCCGAAGCGGCTGCGCCACTGCGTGGTGATCGCCTCGACGCCCAAGCTCACCGCGCAGAACATCGCCTTCAACGACGTCGCGCGCCAGGCCATCCTGTCCGATCCGGACTACCGCGGCGGCGACTTCTACGCCCACGGTGTGGTGCCCAAGAACGGCCTGCGGGTCGCGCGCATGGTCGGCCACATCACCTACCTGTCGGACGACGACATGGCGGAAAAATTCGGCCGCAAGCTGCGCAACGCCGCCGAGAACAACGACTACAAGTTCGATTTCGGGATTGACTTCGAAATCGAATCCTACCTGCGCTACCAGGGCGACAAGTTCTCCGAATACTTCGACGCGAACACCTACCTGCTGATCACCAAGGCGCTCGACTACTTCGACCCGGCGCGGCCTTTCAACGGCGACCTCACGCGCGCGCTGGAGGGCACCGAGGCCGAATTCTTCCTCGCCTCGTTCACCACCGACTGGCGCTTTTCGCCCGAACGCTCGCGCGAGATCGTGCAGGCGCTGGTGTGCAACCGCCGCAAGGTGTCGTACGCTGAAATCGACGCGCCGCACGGGCACGACGCCTTCCTGCTCGAGGATCCGCGCTACATGAACATGGTGCGCGCCTGGTACCAGCGGATATGGGAACAGACCAGCCAATTGCACACGACGGAGCACGCATGAATTTCCAGGAACTGTCCAGCGTGCGTCCCGACCTCGCTTTCATCGCGCACTGGGTACGTCCGGGCGCGCACGTGCTGGACGTCGGCTGCGGCGACGGCGCCATGATGAGCTACCTGCAGACCGACAAGGCCTGCACCGGCTACGGCATCGAAATCGCCGACGACAAGCTGCTCGAGAGCGCGCGGCGCGGCATCAACGTCATCCAGCAAGATATGGAGAAGGGCCTCGCCATCTTCGGCGACAACTCCTTCGATACGGTGCTGTGCCTGCAGTCGCTGCAGATGATGCAGCACGTCGAGGCGCTGCTGCGCGACATCGTGCGCGTCGGCGCCGAGGCGATCGTCTCCTTCCCCAACTTCGCCTACTGGCCGCACCGCGTTGCATTGGCACGCGGCCGCATGCCGGTCTCGAAGACCCTGCCTTACCAGTGGTACGACACGCCGAACGTGCGCTGCGCGACCATCTTCGATTTCGAGGAACTGGCCGCGGAGTGCGGGCTCGAAGTGCTCGAACGGGTCGCGCTGGCTGAAGGCGGCCGGCCGGTATCCTTCCTGCCGAACCTGCGCGGCAGCCTTGCCGTGTTTCGCCTGCGTAAAAAAGCGCGCCCGGGACTGTGACGATGACCCCGACTACCATTCCGGCCGCTCCCGTCGCCACCTGGCGTAGCCTGCTCAACACCCGCATGCTGGCGGTGCTGTTCCTCGGCTTCAGTTCCGGCCTGCCGCTGTTCACCATGCTGTACCTGATGCAGGCATGGCTGGCCAAGTCGGGAGTCGACATCAAGGCGCTCGGCCTGTTCGCGCTGGTCGGCTTCCCTTACACCTTCAAATTCCTGTGGGCGCCGTTCATGGACCGCTACAGCATCGGACCGCTGGGACGCCGGCGCGGCTGGATGGCGCTGACCCAGCTGGCGCTGTTCCTGGTGATCGGTTCAATGGGCATGCTCGACCCGCGCACCCAGCTGCCGCTGATCGTGCTGGCGGCCGGCGTGATGACCTTCCTGTCGTCCAGCCAGGACATCGTGATCGACGCCTACCGCCGCGAAATCCTGGTCGACCACGAGCAGGGACTGGGCGCCGCGGTGGTTGTCAATGCCTACAAGGCCGCTGGCCTGGTGCCGAGCGCGCTGGGCCTGATCCTGGCCGACAGCCTGCCGTGGTCCACCGTCTTCTGGGTGGTCGGCGCCTTCATGCTGCCGGGTCTCGTGTGCACCTTGCTCGCACCCGAGCCGCAGGTGTACGGCTCCCCGCCGAAGAACATGTACGAGGCGATCGTGCTGCCGTTCCGCGAATTCATCGCGCGCGACGGCTGGCGCCAGGCGCTGGTCATCGTGGGATTTGTCCTGCTCTACAAGATCGGCGACAGCATGGCGACCGCGCTGGCCACCAAGTTTTATCTCGATATCGGCTTTACCACCACCCAGATCGGCCTGGCCGCCAACGCGACCGGGCTGTGGGCCAGCCTCGCCGGCGGGGTGGTGGGCGGCATCTGGATGGTCAAGATCGGCATCAACCGCGCACTGTGGGTGTTCGGCGCGCTGCAGGCCGTGGCGATCCTCGGCTTCGCATGGCTCGCGCACGTCGGGCCCAACCAGTTCCTGCTGGCCGGCGTGATCGGCTTCGAGTCGTTCGCCAGCCTTGGGCTGGGTGCAGCCGCGCTGGTCGCGTTCATTTCGCGCTCGACCGATCCGCGCTACACCGCCACCCAATACGCGCTGTTCTCCAGCCTGGCCGCGGTGCCGCGCACCTTCATCAATTCATCGGTGGGCTTTATCGTGGCGGAAACGGGATGGTTCCTGTTCTTTATCGTGTGCTTCCTGCTCGCGTTTCCTGCGATGATGATGCTGCCGAAAATCGCACCATGGAACAAGAAATGATGAGGATGAAACGGCTTGCCGCCCTTGCTGCGTTATGCGCTTTCGTCGCCGGCTGCGAACGCGCTGCGGAAGCGCCACCGGCGCCGGAGTCGGCGCAGGTGCAGGACGGGATTGCGGTCAAGCCGCTGTCGAAGTGGCGCTACCTGCAACCATCAACCGTCGTCGACGAACAAGCCGCGCAGGAGTATTCGGGCCTGATGGCGCAGGCGCAGCAAAAGGGAGCGCTGGTGCCGGGCGATCATCCGCAAGTGACGCGGCTGCGCGCGATCGCCAAACGCATGATCCCGTACGCCACGCGCTGGAATCCGGAAGCGGCTCAATGGAAATGGCAGGTCAACCTGCTCAATTCGGCGCAGGTGAATGCGTTCTGCATGCCGGGCGGCCGCATCGCTTTCTTCAGCGGCATCATCACTTCGTTGAAGCTGACCGACGACGAAGTGGCCGCCGTGATGGGCCACGAAATCGCCCACGCGCTGCGCGAACACGGGCGCGAACGCGCCGCCAAGTCGACCGCGACGGGCATGGTCAGCCGCGTCATCGGCGCCGGCGTTGCCGCATACACCGGGATCGACCCGCGCATCACCGATACCGCCGCCAACATGGCCGGCCAGCTGGTGGTGCTGAAATTTTCGCGCGACGAGGAACGTGAGGCCGACCTCATCGGACTGGACCTGGCGGCGCGCGCCGGCTTCGATCCGCGTGCCGGCGTTGCGCTGTGGCGCAAGATGGGTGCGCTGAACAAGCGCGCACCGGTACAGCTGCTGTCGACCCATCCGGGCGGCGAGGACCGGATCGCCGAGATCGAAAACCACATGAACGTGCTGCTGCCGCTGTATGCGCGCAGCCAGGGCGCCGGCGCGGACACGCTGCCGGCCTACCGCACCAACTGATCATGGGACGGCAAGCCGACGCCAACGCCTTCGTTCCGCTGCCAATCCTGCGCGGCGTGGGCCCGAGCTACCTGTGGCTGCCGCAAGGCAGCGGGGGCGGCATGCTGGAATTTCTGCTCGCGCGTTTTCCCGAAATAGGCGAAGCCGCCTGGCGCGACCGCATGCTGCGCGGCCAGGTGGTCGACGGCGCCGGCGCGGTGCTATCGCCGGATAGCGAGGTGCCTCCCGGAACGCGCATCTGGTACTACCGCGAGCTCGACGCCGAGACCCCGATTCCGTTCGAGGCGCAGCTGCTGTTCCAGGACGAGCACCTGGTGGTGGTCGACAAGCCGCATTTCCTGCCGATGATGCCATCCGGCCGCTTCCTGCACGAGACGCTGCTGGTGCGCCTGAAGAACCAGCTCGGCATCCCGGACCTGGTGCCGATCCATCGCCTCGACCGCGAGACGGCCGGAGTGGTGCTCTTTTCGTCGAACATCGCCAGCCGCGGCGCCTACCAGTCGCTGTTCCAGAAACGCCGCGTGTCGAAGGTGTACGAGGCGCTTGCGGCGCCGCTGCCGCTATTGGACTATCCGCACGTGCATCGCAGCCGCATGGCCGAAGCGGAGGAGTTCTTTCGCATGCAGGAGGTGGAAGGGGAGCCGAATTCGGAAACCATCGTGGAGATGGTCGAGATGCGCGGCGAGCTGGCGCTGTACCGCTTACGGCCGCACACGGGGCGCAAGCATCAGCTGCGCCTGCACATGGCGTCGCTGGGCGCGCCGATCGCCAACGACGCCTTCTATCCCGTGGCGCAGCCGTGCAGGGGTGACGACTTCACGCACCCGCTGCAATTGCTGGCGCGCTCGATCGCGTTCACGGATCCGCTGTCCGGCGCCGCGCGCCAGTTCGCCAGCGGACGGACGCTTGAAGGTCAGAGCGAGTAGTCGATGATCAAAGGCGCGTGGTCGGAGAAGCGCTCGTCCACGTAAATCGAAACGGCCTTCACCTGCGACGCGATGCCCGGGGTTGCGACGTGATAGTCCATCGCACAAGATGGTCCCAACAAGCCGGGTTGAATTGTGCAAATGGGTTGACGCAATGGTGGCTTCATGGTTCTTCAGAGTCCCCGTACGACTACTTACCCTGACCTAAAACGTGATGGCTTGTAGCTTAGTGGTCGGGGAATGTTGCCAAGGCACGCGGTACGCGCCGCCGCTTACAAGATTCGAATAGGCGACGACCTGCGGCCACCATCTAACCAAACGCTCGGACTGCAACCAGAATCCGTGTTTGGACCACTGCCCGTCGAGAACAAAAACAGTGTGACCGGCTCTTCGGATCGCCTCGCGCTCTGCCCCATGTTGTTTCTTGAACCGGTCGATGGAAATGATGTACCAAGGTCCATCTTTCGCAAGATCCCCAATCCAGGTGAGGTCGGGCGCATCGCGCGCAAAACGATCGGTAAGGTGGATGACTTGTTCTACTCCGGGAGTTATTGTCGACAACTCCCTAATGCCGTGCGCTAAGTGACTAGACAAGTTGTTGTCGAAGAAGAACTTCAATCAGCAAGGCTTTCTTCAAATTCAACTGCGTCGGTCACCATCTTAGGAGTGAGATCAAACACTCGCGCCACCATAGCTTTGTCCCGACCTTCTGCTAGGTAGGAAGCATAAATGGTGTCAGTTGGAATGCCAGTGTGCGAAACAACCGGCGTGCCGAATTGCAATGCTGGGTCCAAAACAATAGTTTTGCGTTTGCCGAGCGGGAACCAGCGAACTGCACCACCCGTCCCGTATTCGATGCCTGCGTATAAGGATGGTTTAATGATGTCAGAGAAAACGAACTGCTTTCGCAAAACATCAATCATGCGTGGCTCACCGGTGGACTTCTCGATCGCTTGCAAAAAAATGCGTTTGCCATCAGTCAGAAACTGTTGATTAGTCAATGGATAGTCTTGTCCGAAATTCTTTGAAGCTGACTCAACGGTGGCGCGGATAACCTTGAGGTCGACACCATGACGGACAAAAGCCGCAACCATTCGAAGTTCAAGCAAATCCCGAAAGCCAATGACCTCTTCAGGTAGCCCCTCATCTTTGAGCTGAGTCTCCCATAGTGGCTCGGAGCGCACTCTTTCGCCCTTGTACTTTCGCGAGTACCCCTGCAGCCAACGGCGCAATGCGCGCGGCTCCGCACCGACCAGCCTTGCGGCTTGATTCAATGGGTAGATGCCGGTTCCGATGATATCCATGTGGTCGCTAAAAGCTGAGCTTGAGTGTGCCAATGATGAGGCAAATGATCAGGGTGCCAGTATTCGCACATGCAGTCAAATGCCGGGCGTCTGCAGTGCAAGAGCAGGTCCGCCGAAGTCATCCGCAAGTTATCAGATAGCGACTTTGCGATCAATCGTTATCGAAGAACAAGAGTTGGTATGTTGCAAAATTGAAACTTTTTAACTGATTTGCCCAGCGTTAGTGTTAGGTTTTGCGAGACGCCTTGTAAGGGCGTGGAAACGCTTTTTGGATGCAAGAAAAGACAAGGGCGCCAGATTCGGAGCCAAGGATTGAATTATCGAACGCCGCGACCACGCGCTAACGCGGTTCCGCTTTCAGCCGAACAAGGGGCGCAAGCAGCTGTTGCGCTTGCACATTGCGTCGCCGGGCGCGCCGATCTCCAACGACTCCTCCAATCCAATGCGCTGCCGTGCAAGGGCGATGACGCTCGATCGCGTTCACCGATCCGCTGACTGGCGCCGCGCGCCAGTTCGCCAGCGAACGGACGCTTGAAGATCAGAGCGAGTAGTCGATGATCAAAGGCGCGTGGTCGGAGAAACGCTCGTCCTTGTAGATTGAGACGGTGTGCGCCTGCGACGCGATGCCCGGCGTTGCGACGTGGTAGTCGATGCGCCACCCGACGTTCTTGGCCCAGGCCTGGCCGCGGTTGCTCCACCAGGTGTACTGCTCCTCGCGCTTGTCGATGCCGCGGTGGACGTCGACGAAGCCGACTTCGTCGAAGACGCGGGTCAGCCAGGCGCGTTCTTCCGGCAGGAAGCCCGAGTTCTTCTTGTTGCCCTTCCAGTTCTTCAGGTCGATCTCGTTGTGGGCGATATTCCAGTCGCCGCAGATCACCACCTCGCGCCCTTCGGCCTTCAGTTCGAGCAGGTGCGGCAGGAACAGTTCCATGAAGCGGAATTTGGCTTCCTGGCGTTCTGGCGAGGATGAGCCGGACGGGCAGTACACCGAAATGATCGACAGATTGCCGAAATCGCAGCGTACGTAGCGGCCCTCGGCATCGAATTCCGGGCTGCCGAAACCGGTGCGCACCGCGTCCGGCTTGGTCTTGCTGTACACGCCGGTGCCCGAATAGCCTTTTTTCTCGGCGTAGTGGAAGTGGCCGTGGTAGCCGCCGGGCGACAGGAATTCCTCGGTCATGTCGCCATGCTGCGCCTTCAATTCCTGCACGCAGATGAAGTCGGCCGTCTGCGCCGCCATCCAGGTAAAGAAGCCTTTTTTGTGGGCGGAACGGATTCCGTTGAGGTTGGCAGAGATAATTTTAGGCATGGTTCCAGAGGGCAAAAGAAGGGAGCGATGGCGCTAGCGGGGTCCCGGGATTAAAATACAGCCACTTTTCATTCGGCAGACAAACGACAGGGGTCATTGTGTACAATTTGCGGCAACAGTTTATCGCGTTTTCAGTCTCGGCGGGGGTGTTGCGCTTCGGCGAGTTTACGACCAAGGCAGGGCGCTTGTCGCCATATTTTTTCAACGCGGGGCTGTTCCACGAAGGCCAGACCCTGGCCCAGCTGGCGCAATTCTACGCGCAGACGCTGCTCGATTCGGGCGTCGAGTTCGACATGCTGTTCGGGCCGGCCTACAAAGGCATCACCTTGGCCTCGGCGACCGCGGTGGCGCTGGCCGGCAAGGGGCGCAACACCTCGTTCGCGTTCAACCGCAAGGAAGCCAAGGACCACGGCGAGGGCGGCACCATCGTCGGCGCCAAGCTGCAGGGCAAGGTCGTGATCATCGATGACGTGATTTCGGCGGGGACGTCGGTGCGCGAGTCGGTCGACATGATCCGCGCCGCCGGCGCCGAACCGTGCGCGGTACTGATCGCGCTGGACCGGATGGAACGCTCCGGCAAGGATGGCGCGCTGTCGGCCAGTTCGGCGGTGCAGGAAGTGAGCCGCGAGTTCGGCATTCCGGTGATCTCGATCGGCAATCTGGATGATTTGTTCAGCTATCTGTCGGGGGCGGGGGCGGATCCGCAGCTGGCGCAATATCGGGAGAAGGTTGCAGCGTACCGCACGCGTTACGGAATCTAAAATTATGCGGATTTTTGCATAATCCGCATGGGTTTCCGCCTGTGCGGGAACGACGGTCTTGAGGATAGCTAAACTAAAAACCGTCGTTCCCGCGCGTACATCAATCAAGGACTATTAACAGCCCTTGAACCCGAACCAAAGTGGCTCGCGGAAGGTCAAAATGACATAGTCATTTTGAAAGCGCCCCTCCCAAAAAAAAACGGCGACCATGAGTCGCCGTTTTTCTATCTGCTGCGAGTTACCCCGCCAGCTTCTTCTTCAACAGCTCCGTCAACTGCGCCGGATTCGCCTTGCCCTTCGATGCCTTCATCGCCTGGCCGATCAGTGAATTGATCGCCGCCTCTTTGCCCGCGCGGTACTGCTCGACCGATTTCTCGTTCGCCGCCAGCACCTCGTCGACGATCTCCTCCAGCGCGCCGCTGTCGGAAATCTGGCGCAGGCCCTTCTGGTCGATGATGGCGTCGGCGATCTTCTCGTCGTTCGATTTCGCTTCCCACATCGCCGCGAACACTTCCTTGGCGATCTTGTTCGAAATCGTGCCATCGGCGATCCGCACCAGCAGCAGCGCCAGTTGCGACGCTTCGACCGGCGAGTCGGCGATATCGACGTTCTCCCGGTTCAGGGTCGAAGCGACATCGCCCATCAGCCAGTTGGCCGCAGCCTTCGCGTTCTGCTTGCCCGCAATCGCCACCACCGCCTCGAAATAGGCGGCCAGCTGGTGCGACGAAGTCAGGATCAGGGCGTCGTATTCCGTCAGGCCGTAGTCCGCGAGGAAGCGCGTGCGCATCGCCGCCGGCAGTTCCGGCATGTCGGCCTTGACGCGCGCAATCCACTCTTCGGAAATCTCCAGCGGCGGCAGGTCCGGGTCAGGGAAGTAGCGGTAATCCTGCGCGTCTTCCTTGGTGCGCATCGCGCGCGTTTCCTTCTTGTCCGGATCCCACAGGCGCGTGGCCTGTTGCACCTTGCCGCCGTCCTCGATCAGTTCGATCTGGCGCCGCACTTCGTAATGCACGGCTTCCTCGATGAAGCGGAATGAGTTCAGGTTCTTTATCTCGCAGCGGGTGCCGAATTCCTTCTGGCCGACCGGGCGGACCGACACGTTGACGTCGCAGCGGAACGAGCCTTCCTGCATGTTGCCGTCGCAGACGCCGAGCCAGACTACCAGCGAATGCAGGGCCTTGGCGTAGGCGACCGCTTCGGCCGCGCTGCGCATTTCCGGCTCGGACACGATCTCGAGCAGCGGCGTGCCGGCGCGATTGAGGTCGATGCCGGTCATGCCGTGATAGTCCTCGTGCAGCGACTTGCCGGCATCTTCTTCGAGGTGGGCGCGAGTCAGGTTGATGGTGCGCGTCTCGAACTTGCCGTCCTTTTCAAAGCCGAAGCTGACCTGGCCGCCGATCACCACCGGATCTTCGAACTGGCTGATCTGGTAGCCCTTCGGCAGGTCGGGATAGAAGTAGTTCTTGCGCGCGAAGATGGACTGCGGCGCGATCTTCGCATTGACGGCGAGGCCGAAGCGGATCGCGCGTTCGACCGCGCCCTTGTTCATCACCGGCAGTACGCCAGGCAGGGCCAGGTCGACCGGGCTGGCCTGGGTGTTAGGCGCGGCGCCGAAACGGATCGCGCTGCCGCTGAAAATTTTCGAGTTGGTCGTGAGCTGCACGTGGTTCTCAAGACCGATGACGACTTCCCATTGCATAGTTTTCTCTCTTCGCTTCTCAGATGCCGGCAGGCGCGCGGGTGTGCCAGTCGGTGACCTGCTGGTACTGGTGCGCGATGCCGAGCAGCTTCGCCTCGGCAAAGTAGTTGCCGATGATTTGCAATCCGACCGGACGCTTGCCGTTCTTTTCGCCTTGGCCGAAACCGCAGGGGATCGACATGCCGGGCAGTCCGGCCAGGCTGGTCGACAAGGTGAAGATGTCGGCCAGGTAGGCGGCGACCGGATCGTCGGTCTTCTCGCCCAGGTCCCACGCCACGGTGGGCGCGACCGGTCCCATGATCACGTCGCAGCTCGTGCCCAGTGCGGCCTGGAAGTCGTCGGCGATCAGGCGCCGGATCTTCTGCGCCTTGAGGTAGTAGGCGTCGTAGTAGCCGTGGCACAGCACGTAGGTGCCGACCATGATGCGGCGCTGTACTTCGCGCCCGAAACCTTCGGCGCGCGACTTCTTGTACATGTCGGCCAGGTCCTTGTATTCGCTGGCGCGGTGACCGTAGCGCACCCCGTCGAAGCGCGACAGGTTGGACGACGCTTCCGCCGGCGCGATGATGTAGTACACCGGGATCGACAGCGCCGTTTTCGGCAGCGAGATGTCGACCAGCGTGGCGCCCAGCTTGACGAACTGCTCGAGCGCGGCGCGCACGGCGGCTTCGACGTCGCTTGCCAGGCCTTCGCCGAAATACTCTTTCGGCACGCCGATGCGCAGGCCGGCCAGCGGCGTGTTCAGGTCGCGCGTAAAGTCTTCGCGCCGGTTGCCCTGGGCCGGCGTCAGGCTGGTCGAGTCGCGCTCGTCGAATCCGACCATTTCACCGAGCAGCATGGCGCAGTCTTCGGCCGTCTGCGCCATCGGGCCGCCCTGGTCGAGCGAGGAGGCGAACGCGATCATGCCGAAGCGCGATACGCGCCCGTAGGTCGGCTTGATGCCGGTGACGCCGCAGAACGAGGCCGGCTGGCGGATCGAGCCGCCGGTGTCGGTCGCGGTGGCCGCCGGCGCGATGCGCGCGGCGATCGCTGCGGCCGAGCCGCCCGAGGAGCCGCCCGGCACGGCCAGCTTGTCCCACGGGTTCTTGACGGCGCCGAAGGCCGAATTCTGGTTCGACGAACCCATCGCGAATTCGTCGCAATTGAGCTTGCCGAGGGTGACCATGCCGGCCGCGCCGAAGCGCTCGACGACGGTGGCGTTGAACGGGCTGGTGTAATTGGCCAGCATCTTCGAGCCGGCGGTCGAGCGCCAGCCTTGGGTGACGAAGATGTCCTTGTGGGCGATCGGGATGCCGGTCAGCGGACCGGCGTTGCCGGTGGCGATGCGCGCGTCGGCGGCGGCGGCCTGCGCCAGCGACAGGGCCGGATCGATATGCAGGAAGGCGTTCAGGTCGCTGGCCTGGGCGGCGCGCTGCAGGAAGTGCCGGGTCAGCTCGGTGGCCGATACCTGTTTGGCGTGCAGCAGTCCGGACAGCTCTTTGATGGTTTTTGTATGCATGGCTTCGATGTCAGATTCGGTGGGGTGCTGCTTACTCGATTACTTTCGGCACCAGGTACAGGCCGTCTTCGGTTTTGGGGGCTGGCGCCTGGTAGGCGTCGCGCCGGTTTTCCTCGGTGACGACGTCTTCGCGCAGGCGCAGCGGCAGGCTGCCGAGGAAGGCGGCGAGCGGTTGTGACAGCGGCGCAACGCCTTCCGTATCGACGCCCTGCATCTCCTCGGCCAGAGCAAAGATGCCATTTAGCTCACACAGCGCGGTCTCGGCGTGCGCCTCGTCCATATCGAGTTGCGCCAGGTTGGCGATCCGTTTTACGTCTGAAAGTGTCAGGGACATGGCAAATAGCGCGGTGAAGGCCGCGATCGATAGATTGAGGAATGATGAAGAAATTTACACAACACCGCACTAAAAGGTCGTAAAAGCTTGGCAATGCCACCGATTTGGCCCGGCAGGGCGGTCTGCATTAGAGAGGCTATTCGGCATTTTACGTGCAAATTATAAGGTAGAATGGCGGGCTAATGCGTTGTCGGTGCGGAAAACGGCCCGCTGCAGCATATAAAAGACCAGGCCGTGTTCCGGATTTTCGGACGGCATGGCACGAGTTTACGGGCGTTCCTTATTAATGCTTAGGCGCATACGATTGCGCAACAGGACACACATGTTTGGTTTTTTACGCAGCTATTTTTCAAATGACCTGGCGATCGACCTGGGTACGGCGAACACCCTGATTTATGTACGCGGCCTGGGCATCGTGCTCGACGAGCCGTCGGTCGTTGCGATCCGCCAGGAAGGCGGCCCGAACGGCAAAAAGACGATCCAGGCGGTCGGCAAGGAAGCCAAGCAGATGCTGGGCAAGGTGCCTGGCAATATCGAGGCGATCCGCCCGATGAAGGACGGCGTAATCGCCGACTTCACCGTCACCGAGCAGATGCTCAAGCAGTTCATCCGCATGGTGCACGACTCCAAATTCTTCCGTCCTTCGCCGCGCATCATCATCTGCGTGCCGTGCGGTTCGACCCAGGTCGAGCGCCGCGCGATCCGCGAGTCGGCGCTCGGCGCCGGCGCCTCGCAGGTGTACCTGATCGAAGAGCCGATGGCGGCCGCGATCGGCGCCGGCCTGCCGGTGTCGGATGCAACCGGCTCGATGGTGGTCGACATCGGCGGCGGCACCACCGAAGTGGGCATCATCTCGCTCGGCGGCATGGTCTACAAAGGTTCGGTGCGCGTCGGCGGCGACAAGTTCGATGAAGCCATCGTCAACTACATCCGCCGCAACTACGGCATGCTGATCGGCGAGCAAACCGCCGAAGCGATCAAGAAGGCGATCGGCTCGGCGTTCCCGGGTTCCGAAGTGAAGGAAATGGAAGTCAAGGGCCGCAACCTGTCCGAAGGCATTCCGCGTTCGTTCACCATCTCCTCCAACGAGATTCTCGAGGCGCTGACCGACCCGCTCAACAACATCGTCTCGGCCGTCAAGAACGCCCTCGAGCAGACCCCGCCGGAACTGGGCGCGGACATCGCCGAAAAAGGCATGATGCTGACCGGCGGCGGCGCGCTGCTGCGCGACCTGGACCGCCTGCTGATGGAAGAAACCGGCCTGCCGGTGCTGGTGGCCGAAGATCCGCTGACCTGCGTGGTGCGTGGTTCGGGCATGGCGCTCGAGCGCATGGACAAGCTGGGATCGATCTTCTCCTACGAGTAAGTCGTCGCCTGGGGTCACCCCGGTGTTGACCCTGGCAGTGTGACGCGGCGTCCGGCGCCGCGCTGTCATTATTGGAACTCATGGAATACAGTCCGCCGCCACTTTTCAAACAAGGTGCTCCTGCCCGGGTCAAGGTGACGGTTTTCGCATTCATTTCCATCGTGCTGCTGATGATGGATTCGCGCGTGCACGTGCTGGGCACCCTGCGCCAGGCCGCCGGCACCGTCCTCTACCCATTCCAGATGGCGGCCCTGATGCCGCGCGATGCGTTCAGCGGCATGGGCAGCTACTTTTCCACGCTGTCGGCCCTGCAAAAGGAAGTGCGCGAGCTCAAAAGCGAGCAGGTGGCCGCCGCCCAGGCGATGCAGCAGGCGCAGCTCCAGATGGCTGAAAATGTCCAGCTGCGCAAACTGATGGGCGCGCGCGAGCACCTGCCGGTCAAATCCATGATGAGCGAAATCCTGTACGACGCGCGCGATCCGTCGACCCGCAAGGTGGTGCTCGACCGCGGCACCCGCCAGGGCGTCGCGCTCGGCCTGCCGGTGATCGACAACGCCGGCGTGGTCGGCCAGGTCACGCGCGTATTCCCGTTCACCTCCGAAGTGACGCTGCTGACCGACAAGGAGCAGGCGATCCCGGTGCAGGTGCTGCGCAACGGCCTGCGCAGCGTGGCCTACGGACGCGGACAATCGGGCCTGCTCGACCTGCGCTTCATGGCGCCGAACGCCGACATCCAGGTCGGCGACGTACTGATCACCTCGGGCATGGACGGAGTCTACCCGGCCGGCCTCGCGGTGGCCAAGGTGGTGCAGGTCGAGAGCAGCGCCGCCGGCGCCTTCGGCCGCGTGGTCTGCCAGCCGCTGGCCGGCATCGACCGCAACCGCCAGCTGCTGATCCTGATGTCGCCGCCGGATGCGCTGCCGCGTCCCGCGGTGGAGCCGCCCAAGGTGGCTGGCAAGAAGCAGGGCCTGCCGAAAATGACGCCGCTCGATGTGCCGCCGCGCGAAGCCGCGCCGGCCCAGCCGAAAACTGCGCCGCCGGCCGCATCGCCGGTGGCCGGCGTGCCCGCCGCCGCCAACAAAGGGAATGCGCAATGAGCCGTCCGCATTACATCCTGCTGCCGGTCAGCCCGCTGTTCATCGCGGTCAGCCTGACCGGCGCGTTCATGCTCAACCTGCTGCCGTGGGGCCGCTGGATCGGCGCGCCCGACTTCGTCGCGCTGGTGCTGGTGTTCTGGGGCATCCACCAGCCGCGCAAGGTCGGCATCGGCATGGCCTTCTTCATGGGCCTGATGATGGACGTGCACGACTCCACGCTGCTGGGCGAGAATGCGCTGGCCTACACCTTGCTGTCCTACCTGGCGATCATGATCCACCGCCGCGTGCTATGGTTCCCCGTCCTGACGCAGGCGATGCATGTGTTCCCGCTGCTGCTGTTCACCCAGGCGATCCAGGTGCTGGTGCGCTACATCGTGTCCGGCAAATTTCCCGGCTGGCTGCATTTCATCGAAAGCGTCGTGGCGATCGCCTTGTGGCCGGTGGTGACCTGGCTGCTGCTGGCGCCGCAGCGGCGCGCCGTCGACCGCGACCATACCCGGCCGATCTGACCCGGCTCACTGCTCAATGACTGAAATAAAAGACAACGACCGCGAAATCCACCTGTTCCGGATGCGCCTGACGGCGGTCGTGATATTCGTATTCGTCTGCTTCGGCCTGCTGGTGGCGCGCTTCGTCTGGCTGCAGGTGATCAAGCACAGCCAGTACATGGCGCAGGCCGAGGACAACCGCATCGCGATCGTGCCGATCGTGCCGAACCGCGGCCTGATCGTCGACCGCAACGGCGTGGTCCTGGCCCGCAACTACTCGGCTTACACGCTCGAAATCACGCCGTCCAAGCTCGAGGCCACGCTCGACTCGGTGATCGACGAACTGGCCAAGCTGATCGAGATCGAGCCGAAGGACCGCAAGCGCTTCAAGCGCCTGCTCGAGGAATCGAAGAGCTTCTCCGGCGTGCCGCTGCGCTCGCGCCTGTCCGACGACGAGGTGGCGCGCTTCACCGCCCAGCGTTTCCGGTTTCCCGGCGTCGAAGTGCAGGCGCGCCTGTTCCGCCAGTATCCGCTGGGCGAAGTCGCCTCGCACGTGATCGGCTATATCGGCCGCATCAACACGGCTGAGGCGAATACGCTGGAAGGCTCGGACGACGCCGCCAACTACAGCGGCACCGACCATATCGGCAAGGAAGGACTGGAGAAGAGCTACGAGCGGCAGCTGCACGGCCAGACCGGTTACGAGCAGGTCGAGCGCTCGGCCGGCGGGCGCGCGATCCGCACCTTGTCGCACAGCCCGGCCGTGCCCGGCAGCAACCTGATCCTGTCGATCGACATCGAACTGCAGAAGGTGATCGAGGAAGCGTTCGGCGATTTCCGTGGCGCGCTGGTGGCGATCGAACCGGAAACCGGCGACGTGCTGGCCTACGTGTCGCGTCCCGGCTTCGACCCCAACCTGTTCGTCGATGGCATCGACGGCGCCAGCTGGAACGAACTCAATACCTCGCTCGACCGGCCGCTGATGAACCGGCCGCTGTCGGGCATCTATCCGCCCGGTTCGACCTTCAAGCCCTACATGGCGCTGGCCGCGCTGGAGCTGGGCAAGCGCCGGCCGGAGTGGGGCTTCGGCGACCCCGGTTTCTTCACCTTGGGCGGGCACCGCTTCAACGACGACAAGAAGGGCGGCCACGGCTACATCGACATGTACCGTTCGATCGTGGTCTCCTGCGACACCTACTACTATCAGCTCGGCAACGAGATGGGCATCGATGCGATCCACGATTTCATGAAGCCCTTCGGTTTCGGCCAGCTGACCGGGATCGACCTCGAACACGAAAAGATCGGCATCCTGCCCTCGCAGGAGTGGAAGCGCGAGCGCTTCAAGAAGAACCGCGCGGCGCAAAAATGGGTCGGCGGCGACACCATCTCGATCAGTATCGGCAATGGCTTCAACAGCTTTACCCCGCTGCAGATGGCGCATGCGATCGCAAACCTGGCCAACAACGGCGTCGTGATGAAGCCGCACCTGGTGAAGATCCTCGAAGACGGCGGCACGCACGCGCGCACGCTGACGGTGGCCAAGGCGAGCGGGCGGATCCCCCTCAAGCAGGAGAACATCGACGTCATCAAGCGCGCGATGGTCGGCGTCACCAGCGACCAGAGCGGCACCGGCTACATCGCCTTCCGCAATGCCGGCTACACGGTTGGCGGCAAGACCGGCACGGCGCAGGTGGTCGGCCTGCGCGGCGGCAAATACAACGCCGCCGCCACGCCGGAGCGGCTGCGCGACAACGCGCTGTTTACCGCCTTCGCGCCGGCCGAGAAGCCGCGCATCGCGATCGCCGTGGTGGTCGAGAATGCCGGCTTCGGCGCCACCATCGCCGCGCCGATCGTGCGCAAGGCGCTCGACTACTATTTGCTGGGCAAGCGGCCGGGCGACAAGACCAAGGTGCCGGTACCGAAAGAAGACGCCGACGTCTTGCCGATCGAAGGACCGGCGGGCGTGGCCACCGAATTCAAGCCGGGCGGCGAAACCCCCGGCAACAAGGAGTAAGGCATGGTACGCATTCACGAACGCCGCTCGCTGAGCAGGCGCCTGCGCCCGTACTTCACCGTGTTCGATGCGCCGCTGGCGATGATCCTGTTCCTGTTGCTGGCCACCGGCCTGGTGACGCTCAGTTCGGCCGGCATGGACTTCCCCGGCCGGGTCGAAGGTCAGATCCGCAACATCATTCTCGCGTTCGTGGTCATGTGGATGGCGGCCAACGTGCCGCCGCAGACGCTGATGCGTTTCGCGGTGCCGATCTACACGGTCGGCGTCGGCCTGCTGGTGGCGGTGTTCATGTTCGGCGTAATCAAGAAGGGCGCGCGCCGCTGGCTGCATATCGGCTTCGACATCCAGCCGTCCGAAATCATGAAGATCGCCATGCCGCTGATGCTGGCCTGGTATTTCCAGAACCGCTCGGGCATGCTGCGCTGGCATTCGTTCCTGCTCGCGGCGGTGCTGTTGTTCATTCCTGTCGGCCTGATCGCCAAGCAGCCTGACCTCGGCACTGCCTTGCTGGTGCTGGCGTCCGGTTTCTACGTCATCTTCCTCGCGGGCCTGTCGTGGAAGGCGCTGGTGGGGCTGGTCCTCGCGGCCGGCGCCAGCTTGCCGGTGGCCTGGTCGATGATGCACGACTACCAGCGCGAACGCGTGATGACGCTGATCGACCCGACCTCCGACCCGCTCGGAAAAGGTTTTCACATCATCCAGTCGACCATCGCCATCGGCTCGGGCGGGGTGATGGGCAAGGGCTACCACAAGGGCACCCAGGCCTACCTCGAATTCATCCCCGAACGCACCACCGACTTTATCTTCTCGGTGTATTCGGAAGAGTACGGCCTGGTCGGGATCCTGTTTCTGCTGTTCCTGTACCTGCTGCTGATCGGGCGCGGCCTGATGATCGCGGCCAACGCGCCAACCCTGTTCACCCGTTTGCTGGCCGGCGCCATCACGATGATCTTCTTCACTTATGCCTTCGTCAACATGGGCATGGTCAGCGGGATCCTGCCGGTAGTCGGCGTCCCGCTGCCGTTCATGAGCTACGGCGGGACCGCGCTGTTCACGCTGGGCCTGGGCGCCGGCATCCTGATGAGCATCCAACGCCACCGCAAGCTGGTGCAAACCTGAACGGAGTGAGGCCTATGGCGCTGCACAGACTGATCCTGGCGGCGCTTCCAGCCGCGCTATTGCTGGCCGCTTGCGGCGGACTGCAAACCAGGCCGGCCGCGCCGGTCCAGGCGCCGGCCGGGCCGCGCGCCAGCCATCCGAAGGCCGAGCCGGGCGTGCCGGCGCTGCCGCCCGCAGGCGCTGGGCGCGGCGGCTATTACCTCGACGATGGGCCGGAGGATCATCCGCCGGCCGGCCTGCGCGACGTGCTCGACGCGGTCGTCAAGGCCGAGCCCTTGTCGAAATACGCCAACCGCCCGTATGTCGTGTTCGGAAAGACTTACACCCCCCTGGTCCATCAGGAACCGTTCTCGCAGCGCGGCGTGGCCAGCTGGTACGGCAAGAAATTCCACGGCCAGCGCACCTCGTCCGGCGAACTGTACGACATGTACAAGATGACCGCGGCCCATCCGACCCTGCCGATCCCGTCGTACGCGCGCATCACCAGCCTGTCCTCCGGCGAACAGGTGATCGTGCGGATCAACGACCGCGGTCCCTTTCATTCAAACCGCATCGTCGACGTGTCGTACACGGCGGCGCTGAAACTCGGCCTGCTGGCCAAGGGCAGCCACGAAGTCCAGCTCGAGCGCCTGCTGCCGGGCGACCAGCCGCGCACCGCGGCGCTGGCGCGGGAAGAGCGGGTCACGCAGCAGAGCGGGGCGCGCGCCGAGGCGCTGGAATCCGGCGAACAGCCTACGACTGCGCCGGCCGGCTTTTACCTTCAACTCGGCGCTTACAATAGCGCCGACAAGGCGGCCGATGTGCGCGACCGGGTGCTTGCTTCAGGCGCGGTGCAGCTGGTCGAGGTCGTGAAAGCGGGCGCGGTGCACCGGCTGTTTGGCGGCCCATTCGACAGCCGCGAGGATGCGCTGAGGGCGGCGCGCGCGCTGCCGGCGTCGCTGGCGATCAAGCCGATCGTGGTGCGGCGCGAAGGCGCCGACTGATCATTTGCAGCTGCGTGTTTCGGCGGCCGCAAAGCTGCCGGCGATATCGTCGATTTTCGACCGGGTAGTGCCGTCGATGGCGCGGAACTGGAACGTCACCTTGGCGGCCTGGCCGCCGCGCGCTGCGAGGCGGGCGCTATGCACGCCCTGCTTGCCGAGCGAGGCCAGCAAGGCCTCTGCCGCCGCTTCCGACTTGAACACACCCAGCGAAATCCCCCACTTCATCGCCGAGTTGTCGGACATGATGAAGTAGTTGGTCACCCCCAGGTTTTTCAGTTCGCCGGCCTTGCGCTCGGCCGCTTCCTTGCTGCCCTGCGGCGGGATGTAGACGATGTGGCTGGCGGCCTCCGTCGCTTCGCTGGACTGGCGGGTCTGGCGTTCGCCCAGCGCCAGCGGTTTGAGCCGCGCTTCGAAACGGCGCGCTTCGGCGACGGCGAAATTGCCGACTTCAAGGCAGGCTGCAGCTTCGGCCGGCTTGTCTGGCTGGCGCTCCGGCGCCGCGGTTGCCGTCGCGCGCGCTGCCGACACCAGCACCAGCTTGTCGGTGCTGATCTGGTTCTTCATGCGCGCAGGTTCGCGCTCGTTGCCGTTGAAATTCCCGAGCACGCCCTGGCTGTACGCGAGCAGCACGCCGTTGATGCACAGCAGGGACCAGAAAATGAATTTCAACACAGGCTATTCTTTCGAAGTTGCGGCGGCATGCAGGCCGACCAGGACAATATTATCGACCATCCGGTGCGGCGAAGACAGCGCCGGCGCGATATGGCACGCCGCGCCGCCGGACAGGATGCACAGGCTGGCGCCGAGCAGGCCGTAGGCGTGTTCGATGGCGCCGGCCTGCGCCGACAGGCAGCCCGACAGGATGGCGTCGTCCGTATTGTCGGCAAAGCCTGCCGGCACCGCGCCGCCGGCAGCGATGTGCGGCAGCTGCGCCGTATTGCGCGCCAGCGAACTGGCCATCAGGCCGAGGCCGGGCAGGATCATTCCGCCCAGGAAAACGCCGTCGGCGGAGAGTGCATCGATGGTGGTGGCCGTGCCGCAGGTGGCGACCACCAGCGCCTTGCCGGGTTCCAGCACGCGCGCACCGATCGCCGCGGCGAAGCGGTCGCAGCCCAGCTGCGAGGGATTGCGGTAGCCGTTGCGCACGCCCGCCAGTTGCGGTTCGGAGGCGAACCAGGTCACGTCGGTATCGGCCAGCATCAGCTGCAGCTGGCCGCGCACCCTGGCGCCGGCCACGTTGGAGACGATCGCGCGGGTGATGTGCTGGTGCCGCCAGCCGGCCGGCAGGCCGTCCAGATCGGCGTGGGTTGCCGCACCGGTTGAAGTCCAGTCGCCCGGCGCGGCGTTGTCGGCGGCCAGCGCCCATTTAATGCGGGTATTGCCCGCGTCGATCAGCAGCAGCATGTCAATTCTCCCGCAGGCGCAGCGAGACGTCGCCGGCCAGCACCGCGACGCGGCCGGCATCGGTATCGAGCAGCAGCCGGCCGCTGTCGTCGACGCCGGCCGCCACGCCGTGCTGCAGCGTCGCGCCGTTGTCGATGATCGCGACCGGCTGGCCGCGCCAGGCGTGCAGCGCGTCCCAGCGCGCGCGGAAGGCCCCGAAACCGGCCGCGTCGAATTGTCCCATCGCCGCCGCCAGCGCGTCGAGCAGCGCGGCCGCCAGCGCGTCGCGGTCCATGCGCGCCAGCCAGGGCGCGGCGGCGACCGAACGGCCGATGCGCTGCTCGAGCTGGTCGGGCATCAGCAGGTTCAGGCCAACGCCGATCACGGTCCAGGTGCCGCCGTCGGCCGCGCCTTGGGTTTCGATCAGGATGCCGGCCAGCTTGCTGCCGTCCTTGAGCAGGTCGTTCGGCCACTTCAGTTGCACCGGCACGTCGAGCGCAGCCAGCGTTTCGGCCAGCGCGACACCCACCGCGAGCGGCAGGCCGAGCAGCCGCTGCGGCGAACCGGCGAACTTCCAGGCCAGCGAAAAGGTCAGCGAATCTCCGGGCGCCGACAGCCAGCTGCGGCCGGCCCGGCCACGGCCGGCGCTCTGGTGTTCGGCGATCAGCAGGGTGGGGCGCGACAGTTGCGCCGCGCGCGCCATCAGGTCGGCGTTGGTCGAACCCGTTTCGGCCACCACCTCCACGTCGGCCGCGCCGTTCGACAGCGCGGCGATGGCGGCGGCGTTCATGGCGCGCTCCCGCGCGGCTTGCGCGGCGCGCGCACGAACGCGAGGTCGTACACGGCGTTCGGCAGCGCGCGCAGCAGTTTCGCCACCACGCCCATCTGCCATGGGATCACCCGGTAGCTGTCGCCGGCCGCGATGGCGGCGGCCGCACGCGCGGCGAAGCGCGGGGCCGGCATCAGGAACGGCATTGGATACGGATTGGCCCGCGTCATCGGAGTGTCGATGTAGCCCGGCGCGATGGTCACCACGCGGATACCGAGCGGTTTCATTTCCAGCCGGAGCGATTCGCAGTAGCTCAGTACCGCCGCCTTCGACGCGCTGTAGGCGCCGGCGCCGGGCAGTCCACGGATCCCCGCGACGCTACCGATCCCCACCAGCGTCGGCGTGCCGCCCTGGGTTTTCATGCTGGGGATGAAGGGCGAAAAGGTCGCGACGGTGGCGCCGACATTGGTGGCGAAGATGGTGCCGAAGGCGGCCAGGTCTTCCGCGTGTTCGGTCAGCGTGCCTCGCGAGACGCCGGCGTTGGCGATCACGATGTCGGCGCCACCCACGCTGGCGATGAAATCGGCCGCCGCGGCGGCCAGCGCCGCGTGGTCGGTCACGTCGACCGCGTAGATCTTGTGGAGGGCAGGGTTGGGCAGGCTGGCGGCGAGCTGCTCGAGCACTTCCTGCCTGCGCGCCAGCAGGCCGAGCGTTGCGCCTTGCGCGGCGTACTCGCGCGCCAGTGCGGCGCCGATTCCGCTCGAGGCGCCGGTGATGAAGACGCGGCTCATGGCGCGCCTGGCCGCGTGATGCCCATGCCTATTTCTTTTCCGCTTTCGCTTTCGCGACGAGGTAGTCCATCACCTGCAGTGCATCCACCTGCATCTGCTCTTCCGTTTGCGCGGCAGGGTTAGCTTCACCGGCGCGCGACGGCGAGGTCATGTAGCGTCCGCCGACGGCGACCATCGGCCATTGGTCGATGCGGTAGGAGGACATCATCGCGCTCGCGCGGCGCAGCTTGGCCTGCACGCCGAACGAATTCCACGCTTCCGTGAATTTGGCGCGGTCGATGCCGGACTTGACGGCCCAGTCCATCACTGCCTGGTCGGTGCCGAGGCGCAGGCGTTCGACATGCATGGCGGCGAACACTTTCTCGTGATACTGATCGAGCAGGCCGAGCGCTTCGAGCGTGTAGAACAGCCGCTGCTGAGGCTCCACGCCGGCGCCGTTCGACACATGGATGCGCTTGAAGACGATATTGGCGCCTTGTTTCTTGACCCACGCCGCCAGCAATGGCTCGAAGCGGTTGCAATGCGGGCAGTAATAGGCAAAGAACTCGGTAACCTCGACCTTGTTGCCCGCGTCGGTGTTCTGCGCTTCAGGCAGGGTCAGGTACTCGGCGCCGTCCTTCGGATCGGCGGCGCTGGCCGAGGCAGCGACGAAACCAAGGGCGGCCGCGCACAGCAGGGTACGGATCAATCGCATCGGGGGCTCCTGGTTATTTCTGGTTGCGGACGATGGCGACGTCGACGCCGCTGTCGATCAGTTTGGCGCGCGCCTTGTTCATCGCTTCGACCTGGCTGTACGGGCCGACGCGCACCCGGTGCAGCACGCCGGCGTCGCTGGCGCGGTCGCTGATGGAGGCTTCGAAGCCGAGCAGGGCCAGCTTGGCGCGGGTGTTTTCGGCATCCGACATTTCGCGGAACGCGCCGGCCTGCAGGAAGTACACCACCTTGTCGTCGGCCGCGGCGTCGGCCCTGGCGACGGCTACGCGGGCCAGTTCGTGCGCAGCCGGCGCATCGCCCGCCGACGCCGGCATTGCCGGCGCCTTGCCTTCAGCCTTCAGGTCGGCCGGGTCTTTCAGGCCTGCGATCACCTTGGCCAGCGGATCGGCGTCCGGGGCCGGCTTCGGCTTGTCGGCAAACTGCTTGTTCGCTTCGCGCGCCGCATCCTTGCTGCCGTACAGCGGCTTGTTCGGGTCGGACACCTGGCCCGCGGTCGGCTCGGCCGACTTGCCGGCCTTGCCCGACTTTTCGGTGAACGGCGTCGCACCCTTGGTGATTGCCAGCGCCACCGCCACCGCGATGGCCAGCCCGACGATCAGGCCGATGATCAAGCCGGTGAGGGTATTGCCTTGCTGGCGCAGGGGCGGTGCGAGACGATGTTTGAGTAGCATTGGTGCCTTCAGGGTTGACTGTCTTCGATGACCTTGGGTAGTGCTTACATCTTGTTCGGCGCGGAGACGCCGATCAGCGCCAGGCCGTTGCGCAGTACCTGGCGGGTCGCAACCATCAGTGCCAGGCGCGCCATCCTGGTCGCTTCGTCGTCGACCAGCACGCGCTCGGCATTGTAGTAGCCGTGCAGTTCGCCGGCCAGTTCGCGCAGGTAGAACGCGACCTGGTGCGGTCCCAGTTCGGCCAGCGCGCGTTCGAGCGCCTCCGGGTAGTGCGCCAGGGTCGCCAGCAGGGTCGCTTCGCGCGGCGCCACCAGCGGCGCCAGGTCGACATCGGCCAGGGTGGATTCGTCGCCGTTCCACTGGGCCAGCACCGAGCAGATGCGCGCATGGGCGTACTGCACGTAATACACCGGGTTTTCGTCCGAGGTCTTGAGCGCGATGTCGACGTCGAACACGAACTCGGTGTCGGCCTTGCGCGAAATGAGGAAGAAACGCACTGCGTCGCGGCCGCGGGCGACATTGCCGTTGCCCGACCATTCGATCAGGTCGCGCACCGTGACGTAGGAGCCGGCGCGCTTGGAGATCTTCACCTCTTCGCCGTCCTTCATGACGGTGACCATCTTGTGCAGCACGTAGTCCGGGTAGCCTTGCGGGATGCCCATGGCGACCGCCTGCAGGCCGGCGCGCACGCGCGCGATGGTGCCGTGGTGGTCGCTGCCCTGGATGTTGATGGCCTGGACGAAGCCGCGCTGCCATTTGACGATGTGGTAGGCCACGTCCGGCACGAAGTAGGTGTAGGTGCCGTCGGATTTTTTCATCACGCGGTCTTTGTCGTCGCCGTATTCGGTGGTGCGCAGCCACAGGGCGCCGCCATCTTCGTACGTCTTGCCGGACGCGATCAGCGTGTCGACCGCCTTGTGCACCTTGCCGTCGGCGTACAGCGAGGACTCGAGGAAGTAGTTGTCGAATTTGACGCCGAACGACTGCATGTCGATGTCCTGCTCGTTGCGCAGGTAGGTCACGGCAAACGAACGGATCGAGTCGATGTCGTCGACCTTGCCGCTGGCGGTGGCCGGCAGGCCGTCGCTCGCTTCGACCGTTTTGCAGGCCTTGAAGTCTTCGGCGATGTCGGCGATGTAGTCGCCGTTGTAGGCCGATTCGGGCCACTGCAGGTCGCCCGGACGGAAGCCCTTCAGGCGCGCCTGCACCGAGTTGGCGAGGGTGGCGATCTGGACGCCGGCGTCGTTGTAGTAGAACTCGCGGGTGACCGCATAGCCCTGCGAGTCGAACAGCGCCGACAGCGCATCGCCGAGCGCGGCCTGGCGCCCGTGGCCGACGTGCAGCGGACCGGTCGGGTTGGCCGAGACGAATTCGATCACGACCTTCTTGCCGGCGCCGGCATTGCTGCGGCCGTACTGCGCGCCGCTCCTAAGGATGGTGCGCACCACGGACTGCTTGGCGCTGGCGGCCACGCGCAGGTTGATGAAGCCGGGACCGGCCACGTCGGCCGCTTCGACCAGGCCTTTTGCGGCCGGATCGGCCAGCAGGGCGGCGACCAGTTGGGTGGCCAGCTCGCGCGGGTTCATCTTCAGCTGCTTGGCCAACTGCATCGCGATGTTGCAGGCGATGTCGCCGTGCGCCGGATCGCGCGGGCGCTCGAGCACAACGGCTGGTGCGAGATCGGTGCCAGCGGTCAGGGGGGCGAGGGCGGCCTGGAACAGGGCAACGATTTCGAGTTTTTGTTGGGCGAGCATGTGCTGGTGATCTGTCAGAGTGAGTCAGGATAAAAAAGCGGCGGTGGCCGGGCCACGGGCAAACAGTAGCAATTATACTGGTTTGGCGTTGCGGGGAATATGTTGCCAGTCACACAGATCAGGGCGATTTTGTTGTCAAAATGTGCTGTTTTTGCGAGTTGCCGGGCTTAAACCGTTACAATTGGCGCCTTTATGGTGCCCGCCGATGCGCGCATTTCCCCGCATTGCCCGCCCAACACGCCTCACGCAAAGATCACCCATGACCACCAAGCGCCCCACGCTCTCCATCAAACCAGCGGCCGCCAAGCCGTCCGCGCCGCGCGTGCGCGCCAGCTACGAAGTCAAGCCGGTGCTGCAGCCGGGCTACCTGCCGCGCCTGAAGCCCGATTCGCTGGCCCTGTGCCTGCTGGGCGCCGCCAACGCGGTGTCCCAGGTGCGCGCCGGTGCGGCCCTGCCGCAGGCATTGACCACCGCGTTCGGCGTGACCCAGGCGTCGCCGCAGGCGCGCGGCGCGATCCAGGACATTGCCTACCGCACCATGCGCCAGCTGGGCCGCAGCGAAGTGCTGCTCGGCCTGATGACTTCGAAGGCGCCCGAACCGCCGATGCTGGCCAGCCTGCTGTGTTGCGCGCTGGCGCTGATCGACACGCCGGAAGGCGCGACCCCGCCGTACGAGGAATTCACCGTGGTCGACCAGGCCGTGACGGTGGCCACCTCGCATCCCGACATGGCGCACGCCAAGGGCATGGTCAACGCGGTGCTGCGCCGCTTCCTGCGCGAGCGCGCGGAGCTGGTCAGGACGGCGCTGCAGGATCCGGTGGCGATGTGGAACTACCCGCAATGGTGGATCGACGCCGCCAAGGCCGCCTATCCGCGCGACTGGCAGGCGATCCTCGCGGCCGGCAACGAGCAGCCGCCGCTGACCTTGCGGGTCAACGTGCGCAAGACCAGCGTTGAAGCTTACCTGCAGACACTGGCCGACGCCGGCGTCCAGGCGCACCGCATCGGCCCGTCGGCGGTACGGCTCGACAAGGCGACCGGGGTCGCCCTGATTCCCGGCTTCGATGCCGGCCTGTGCTCTGTTCAAGATGCAGGCGCGCAGCTGGCCGCGCCGCTGCTCGACGTCCAGGACGGCATGCGGGTGCTGGACGCCTGCGCCGCCCCGGGCGGCAAGACCGGGCATATCCTGGAACTGGCCGACGTCGCGCTGACCGCGGTCGACTCCGACCCGAAGCGCCTGGTGCGCATCGAGGAAAACCTGCAGCGGCTCGGACTGTCGGCCACGCTGAAGGCGTTCGAAGCCCAAACCTCGGTCTGGTGGGACGGCCAGCAGTTCGACCGCATCCTGGCCGACGTGCCGTGCACGGCGTCGGGTATCGTGCGGCGCCACCCCGACATCCGCTGGCTGCGGCGCAAGGGCGACGCGCTCCAACTTGCAACACTTTCGGCCAAAATTCTCGACAATCTTTGGCAGATGCTGCGCCCCAATGGTAAATTGCTGTTCGTGACATGCTCGCTCTGGCCCCAGGAATCGGAGGCGCAAGCGGCCGCCTTCGCGGCGCGCCACGGCGCGATCCGCCTCGACGCTCCGGGCCAGCTGCTTCCGACCGGAGGCTTTGACCAGGATCATGATGGTTTGTTCTACGCCCTGTTCCAAAAGAGCGCGGCGTAACGGGTCTTTGACTATGCGACGGTTTTTTAAGGCTCTGGCCCACTTGTGACAACCCGATTTTTTCGACTCCTCGCCTGCCAGCTGCTGCTGTTGTTCGCGTGCGCGCAGGCGCAGGCAGCCGACGGCGTCGACATTGTGCATGCGCACATCGAGTCGACCGAGGACGGCTACCGGCTGGATGCGAAATACACCTTCGAGCTCAATCACGACCTGGAAGACGCGATCCAGCATGGCGTCGAGCTGTTCTTCACCACTGAAATCGAACTGACCCGCCCGCGCTGGTGGTGGACCGACGACAAGGCCGTGTCGTCGCGCCAGACCATGCACATTTCGTACAATGTATTGACGCGCCAATACTTCGTGAAGGTGGTCGGCAGCGTGCAGCAGAGCTTTCCGACGCTCGACGACGCGCTGCGCATGATCCGGCGCCCGGGGCGCTGGCTGATCGCGCCGAAGGGAGCCCTGAAACCCGGCGAAACCTACAACGTCACGCTGCGCATGTTCATGGACCGCCAGTTGCTGCAGAAGCCGCTCCAGGTCAACGCGTTCAACAACGCCGGCTGGCAGCTCAGCTCCAACAAGAAAACTTTCACCTACAAGGCGGAGTAGCCGGTGAAACAGGCTTTGCGGTACGGAGTGATTGCCGGTGCTGGCGTGGTCAGCATCCTGCTGTTCCTGCTCGCGTCCGCGTCCGACAATTCCGGCTTCTTCGACCGCTACTATTCCTGGCTGCTGGGACTGAACGCGGCGATCGCCGGCGCGCTGCTCATTTTCGTGGCGGTCGCGCTGGGGCGCCTGTATGCGCGCTACAAGAGCGGCAAGTTCGGCTCGAAACTGATGGCACGGCTGGTGCTGCTGTTTTCCGGCATCGGCATCCTGCCCGGGCTGGTGATCTTCCTGGTGTCGGTGCAGTTCGTGTCGCATTCGATCGAATCATGGTTCGACGTGAAGATCGAAGCGGCGCTCGAATCGGGCCTCAAGCTCGGCGTGGCCGCGCTCGACCAGGCGCTGGCCGAACTGGGCTCGACCGCGGCGGTATCGACGGCCACGCTGGCCGGCCAGGACCATTACTCGTCCCAGCGCATCCTGAACCGCATCGTCAACGAACAGGACGGCATGCAAAGCGCGATGCTGGTCGACGCCGACGGCAAGATGCTCGCCGGCGCCTCCGAAGACAAGCACGCCAACCTGGCAGCCGACCTGCCCACCGCGGCGATGCTGCAACAGGCCGCCATGCCGGGCGGGTACACCCGTCCCGAGGGCGGCATCGAGCGCGATTTCAAGGAAACCGCGGCGACGCCGGCCAACGCCCCCAACGCGCTCGACGCGGCCACCGGGCTGCGACTGCGGGTGGTGCTGTCGGTACCCGAACCGCCCGGCGCGGCGCCGCGCTACCTGCAGCTGGTGCAGGCGGTGCCGGTCAACCTGGCCACCAACGCCGAAGTGCTGCGCAGCGCCTACAGTGAATACCAGGCGCGCTTCGTGGCGCGGGTCGGGCTGCGCAAGATGTACATCGAGACGCTGACCCTGACCTTGCTGCTGGCCATTTTCGGCGCGGTCGCCAGCGCCTTCCTGATCGCCTCCAACCTGGCGCAGCCGCTGCTGGTGCTGGCCGAGGGCACGCGCGCGGTCGCCGAGGGCGACCTGTCGCCGCGCCCGATCGTGGCGACCTCCGACGAGCTGGGCACGCTGACCCAGTCGTTCAACACCATGACCGGCCAGCTGTTCGAAGCGCGCAGCGCGGTCGAGCGCAACCGCGCCGCGCTGCAAAGCGCCAAGGCCCACCTGGAGTCCGTGCTGGCCAACATGTCGGCAGGCGTGATCGTGCTGGACGCCGAGTTCAACGTCGTCAATTCGAACGAAGCGGCCGACCGCATCCTGTTCAACGACGTCAGCGGCCGGGTCGGCAGCGCGCTTTCCGAGATCGAGGGCCTGGGCGTGTTCGCCGGCGCCGTCACGCGCGCGTTTTCGACCCAGAGCGCGCAGACCGCGGCCGGCAGCGCGCGCCAGCGCACCCACTGGCAGCAGGAGATCGAGATCCCGCGCCGGGCCGGCACCAGCGACGACCACGACGTCACCTTGCTGGCGCGCGGCTCGCGCCTGCCGGTGGGCGTGGGCAGCGGCTACATCGTGGTGTTCGACGATATTTCGGACGTGATCTCGGCCCAGCGTTCGGTGGCCTGGGGCGAAGTGGCGCGCCGGCTGGCGCACGAGATCAAGAATCCGCTGACGCCGATCCAGCTGTCGGCCGAACGGCTGCAGATGAAGCTCGAGTCGCACCTGTCGGCGGCCGATGCCGCACTGCTCAAGCGCAGCACCAGCACCATCGTCAACCAGGTCGATGCGATGAAGCGCATGGTGGACGACTTCCGCGACTACGCCAAGGCGCCGCCGGCGATCCTGCTGCCGCTGAACCTGAACGACCTGATCCGCGAGATCCTCGACCTGTACCTGGCCGGCGATGAATCCGACATCATCCACGCCGCGCTGGCGCCGAAGCTGCCGGCGGTGATGGGCGACGCCACCCAGCTGCGCCAGGTGATCCACAACCTGCTGCAGAATGCGCAGGATGCGATGACCGAGCGTGGGACCGCCGCCGCGCCGGCGCGGATCGACGTCACCACCGAAGCGATCCACTATCAAAACGCCGAGGGCGGGCAGGGCATCGCGGTGCGGCTGGCGATCGTCGACAATGGTCCCGGCTTCGCGCCGCGGATCCTGTCGCGCGCGTTCGAACCCTACGTCACGTCGAAGGCGCGCGGCACCGGCCTGGGCCTGCCGATGGTCAAAAAAATCATCGACGAACACGGTGGGCGGATCGACATCCAGAACCGGCAGGACGGAACTGGCGCGTCGGTCCTGATTTTGCTGTTAAAGTTAGCGCCTGAGGCTGCAAATTTGGCGTAAAGGCCTGTTCAACCATACAATCGCATTTAGAATACGGCTATCATCGGCTGCGCGCAGCGCATCCTTGAAGCGGGTGATATCAGAGAAGGCATAAACACAGATGGCAAACATTCTCGTAGTTGATGATGAAATGGGCATCCGCGAGCTACTTTCGGAGATCCTCGGTGACGAAGGCCATGCAATCCAGCTGGCCGAAAACGCGCAGCAGGCGCGCGATGCACGGGCGGCCGGCGCGCCGGACCTGGTGCTGCTCGATATCTGGATGCCCGACACGGACGGCGTGACGCTGCTGAAGGAATGGCAGCGCGACGGCCTGCTGACCATGCCGGTCATCATGATGTCCGGCCACGCCACGATCGATACCGCGGTCGAGGCGACCCGTATCGGCGCACTCAATTTCCTTGAAAAGCCGATCGCGCTTCAGAAACTGCTGAAGGCGGTGCAGCAAGGCCTGACGCGCGCCCAGGAGACCGTGCGCGCGCCGGTGATCGCCACGCGTCCGATGATGGCGCCGCAGCCGGAGGAAAGCGTGGCCAGCGCGTCGGCCATGTTCGCCTCGCAGTCGCTGCAGTCGTCGAACATCACGCCGCGCCTGGGCGTCCAGCCGAACGGCGACGCGCAGGGCTACAACCTGTCCTTCGACCTGCCGCTGCGCGAAGCGCGCGACGCGTTCGAGCGCATGTATTTCGAACACCACCTCGGCCGCGAGGGCGGCAGCATGACGCGGGTGGCGGAAAAGACCGGTCTCGAGCGCACCCACCTGTACCGCAAGCTCAAGCAGCTTGGCGTCGAGCCGGGCAAGCTGGCCAAAAAAGGGGGATGAGCGGCGCCGGCGTGCCGCCCCGCGTGACCACCACCCTGGTCACCGGCCCCACTACCGGCGCGCGCGAACAGCTGATCGCCGCGCAATTGCCCTTGGGCAGTCCCGGCGTCTGCGCCGTCCTGCTGGAAGGCTTGCCTGACGGCCACACCGTCCTCGCTCCATCGCCCTCGATCCTGCTCGAACGCATCGCGCCCGGTTGCCTTTGCTGCACCGGCAATCTCGTTTTACGTGTAACATTAAACCGTCTCCTGCGGCGGCGGCCCGACCGGATCTACATCGGGCTGGCAACAACGGAACACCTTGATCAGTTGCGATCGTGGCTGAAGAACCCGCCATACGATCAGCTGTTGGAGCTGACCCCGGACCTGCATACTTGAATTTGGAACGGGCGGCCCCACCTCTGAAACTGAGCGGAGCCGCAGCGCAAGCGCGCCAGCCAGCCTGCAAAACCGTCTGATCGAGCTAAGGAGTCACTATGAACATGATCTACAACAGCGAGCAGTACAGCGTCGTCGAATTCGGCGTGGATCACAACCTCGAAGCCTTGCGCTTTGGCGGTTACGAGATCGTCGACAAGTCCGGCCGCCGCGAGGCGTTTATCGGAGGCAAGCTTGCGCAATCGTTCAGGCGTGACGTCAACAACCTGATCGCCAGCGAACCGACAATGGAAGAAATCGACGACTTCCTCGGCTCCTACGACTCCCTGATGAGCCAGCCGGTCCTGCTGCACTGACCGCCGCAGCGCCAGGGGCTGGCCCGCCGGGCCGGGCCCTTGGCGCTGTGCCGGCCTGCACTATGGTAAGCTCGATGCCATGTGCCAACTCCTCGGAATGAACTGCAACGTCCCCACCGACATTGTCTTCAGCTTTACCGGCTTCGCCATGCGTGGCGGCCACACCGATACCCACCATGATGGCTGGGGCATCGCGTTTTTCGAGGGCGCCGGCGTGCGCCACTTCGTCGACCACCAGGCGGCCATCGCCTCGCCGGTGGCCGAACTCATCAAGCGTTACCCCATCAAGTCCAAGAACGTCATCGCGCACATCCGCAAGGCCACGCAAGGCCATGTTGCGCTCGAGAACTGCCATCCCTTCGTGCGCGAATTGTGGGGCCGCTACTGGGTGTTCGCCCACAACGGCGACCTCAAGGAATTCAGCCCGACGCTGACCGGCGCCTTCCGCCCGGTCGGCAATACCGACAGCGAACTGGCCTTCTGCTTCATCCTGCAGGAACTGCGCGCGCGCTTCGGCGACGTCGCGCCGGCGCTGGCGCCGCTACGGGCGGCGCTCGGCGAACTGGTGAAGTCGATCGCCGCCCACGGCGCGTTCAACCTGATGCTGTCCGATGGCTCGGCGCTGTTCGCGCACTGCTCGACCCGGCTTTGCTACGTGGTGCGTCAATACCCGTTCCTGACCGCGCAGCTGTCGGACGAAGACGTCAGCGTCGATTTTTCGCAGGTCACCACGCCGGAGGACCGGGTCGCCATCATCGTCACCGAACCGCTGACCAAGAACGAAACCTGGACCGAATTCGAGCCGGGCGAGCTGAAAGTGTTTGTCGATGGTATGCCGTTGCCGTAAGGCGTTGCGAGAACAAAGGAATTTCGTGACATTTGGGTGACAAAAATTCATCGGCGCAACAGAATGCGGTAAAGTACCCGAATTCTCCCGTCCCCGAAACGACCCGCGATGACCGACAACGCCAGCTCCGCCCAGGCCCCCAGAGACTTTGGCGTGCGCGATTTCTACCTGGGGCGCCAGCCTATCCTCGACCGCAACCAGGCGCTGTTCGGCTACGAGCTGCTGTTCCGTAACGCACCCGCGGGCGGCGCCCACATCGATACCGACTTATCGGCCACCGCGGCGGTGATCGCGCACGCCGGCCAGCTCGGGCTGGAAAAAGTGATCGGCGACGCGCAGGGCTTCATCAATGTCGACGCCGCATGCATCATGAGCGACATCTTCGTGTTCCTTCCGCGCGAAAAAGTGGTGCTGGAAGTAATGGAGACGGTGCAGGCCAGCGCGCCGGTGCTGGCGCGGATGGCCGAGCTGGCGGGGCACGGTTTCCGCTTCGCGCTCGACGACGTCCAGGCCGTCACGCCGAACGTCGAGCGCCTGCTGCCGATGATCGACTTCATCAAGATCGACATGCGCGAGATGCCGCGGTCGGCGCTGGCGGAACTGGCGCCGCGCTTCAGGCGCGACGACAAGATGCTGATCGCCGAGAAGGTCGAAACGCGCGAAGAGTACGACACCTGCCGCGAGCTTGGCTTCGACTACTTCCAGGGCTATTACTTCGCCAAGCCTGCGGTGATCAGCGGACGCAAGCTGACGCCTTCGCAGCTGTCCTTGATGGACCTGATGAAGCTGGTCACCTCCGACGCCGAGAATATCGACATCGAACGCGCCGTCAAGCGCGACGTCACGCTGGCGCTGAACCTGCTGCGGCTAGTGAACACGCCGGCCGTCGGCATGAGCCGGCGGATCGATTCGGTCAGCCAGGCGCTGATCGTGCTGGGGCGGCGCCAGTTGCAGCGCTGGCTGCAGATCATGCTGTACGCCGATCCGGCGCAGCGCGCGCACAGCGCGTCGCCGCTACTGATGCTTGCCACCACGCGCGGGCGCCTGCTCGAACTGCTGGCCAAACGGCTGCGCCCGAGCCAGCGCAATATCGCCGACATCGCGTTCACGGTCGGCATCATGTCGCTGATGGATACCTTGTTCGGGATTCCGATGTCCGAGATCGTCACGCAGATTCCCGTGATCGACGAAGTCGCCGAAGCGCTGGTGCATCGCACCGGCTTCTTCGGCGAGCTGCTGCGGCTGGCCGAGTCGATCGAACAGATGGAGGAGACCGAAGACACGGTCATCCCGACCCTGAAGCAGCTGGCTATTTCGACCGACGAACTGGTGGAATTCGAGGTCGCCGCGTTTGCGTGGAGCGATACCGTGGTGCGGTACGCGATTTGAGCCTGGTTCGCGCATTCTGAAAAGCCGGTGATCGCCCGGCGGTCCGCATCCGGCGACCCCCGCACGGCTTCCCTTCAAAGTGGTGACATTTGTAATGGGCCAAGCCGCACGCGCCCAGTTACACTTCTCGCAATGACTTCAACGGGAACGCCGCCATGGCCTCTGTCTTACTCAAGGTATCCAATCTGACCAAATCGTACGGCGCCAGACGCGCCGTCGATGACGTCTCGTTCCAGGTGCAGGCCGGCCAGACGGTCGGCCTGATCGGGCCTAACGGCGCCGGCAAATCGAGCACCGTGAGCATGATCTGCGGCTTGCTTCGTCCCGATGCGGGGAGCGTCGAACTCGATGGCGAGGCCGTCAGCCAGGGGCTGTCCGCCGCCAAGCGCAAGATCGGCTTCGTGCCGCAGGACCTGGCGCTGTACGACGACCTGCCGGCGCGCGAAAACCTGAAGCTGTTCGCCGCGCTGTACGGCATCCGCGGCGTCGACCTGAAACAGCGCTGCGACCAGGTGCTGGCGCTGGTGAACCTGGCCGACCGCGCGGGCGACAAGCCGGCGACATTTTCCGGCGGGATGAAGCGCCGCCTGAACATCGCCGCCGCGCTGATGCACGACCCGCAGCTGCTGATCCTCGACGAGCCGACGGTCGGCGTCGATCCGCAAAGCCGCAACGCCATCTTCGACACGCTCGAGCAGCTGAAAGCGATGGGGCGTTCGCTGATCTACACCAGCCACTACATGGAAGAAGTCGAGCGGCTGGCCGACCACATCGTCATCATCGACCATGGCAAGGTGCTGGCCGACGAAAGCCCGGCCGCGCTGCACAAGCGCCTGCCGGCGCAGGCCGCGCTGCGGGTCGAACTGGCCGATCCCGCGCACACCGCGCTGCTTGACGGCATCCGCGCGCTGCCAGGCGTGGGAACGGTCTCCAGCGCAATCGGCGTGCTCGATATCCTGCTCGCATCCAGCCAGGACGCGCTGCCGGTGATGGGCTACCTCGAACGCCAGGGCTGCCGTCCACTGCACTTCGCCACCGCCCGCACCAAGCTCGAAGACATCTTCCTCAACCTGACCGGGCGCTCGCTGCGCGACTGACATGACCGCTTTTATCGCCCTCGTACGCAAAGACCTGATCCTGTTCCTGTCGGACCGCCGCGCGCTGCTGGTCAACCTGGTGCTGCCGATTCTGATCGCCACTTTCTTCGGCTACCTGTTCGGCGGCTCCGGCCCGAGCAAGGGAGGCACCATCGACGTCGCGCTGGTCCAGCAGGATACGGGCGAAGTCGGCGCCAAAATCGCCGCCGCGCTGAAGGCCGACACCACGCTGCGCATCACTGAAATGGACGCCGCGCAGGCGCGCCAGGCGGTGGCCAAGGGCAGCCAGAAGGCGGCAATCGTGATCCCTGCGGGATTCGGCGAGGCGGCCGGCTCGGCGCTGTTCGGCGCCGGCAAGAAGCCAAGCATCGACGTCCTGTACGACCCGTCGCAGCAGGCGGTGCTGCCGATGGTCAAGGGCATGTTGACGCAGCAGGTGATGCAGGTGGTCAGCGCCGAAATGTTCGGTGGTAAAACGGGGCAGGCCTTCACCGACAAGAGCATGAAGGAGATCGAGCAGGGCGCCGCGACCGATCCCGACAACGCGGCGCTGAAGGACTTGCTGGTCAGCGTGAAGAAATTCCAGGAGCGTCCGCAGGCGAAGGTCCAGCCGGCGGGCGGCGCGCAGGCGCCGAAGGGCGGGCTATCGGTGCCGTTCACGACCAGCGACCAGCAGGTCAGCTCCGGCAAGCTGCAGCAAGGTTACAACGGGTATGCGCACTCGTTTGCAGGCATGGGCGTGCAGTTCATCCTGTTCCTCGGCGTCGACATGGGGATCGGCATCCTGCTGGCGCGCCGCAGCGGCATCTGGAGCCGGCTGCTGGCCGCGCCGGTGACGCTGACGACGGTGCTGCTGGCGCGCGCCGCATCGGCGGCGATCATCTCGCTGGGCTTGTTGTGCGTGATGTTCGGCTTCGCGGTTGCCGTGTTCGGCGTGCATATCACCAATCCGGTCGGATTCCTGGGCGTGGCGGTCTGCTTCGCGCTGCTGACGGCCAGCTTCGGCTTGCTGATCGCGGCTTTCGGCAAGACGCCGGAAGCGGCGCGCGGCATCGCCGTGTTCGCGACGCTGATCATGGTGATGCTTGGCGGCGCGTGGGTGCCGTCGTTCATGTTCCCGGAATGGGTGCAGAAGGTGACGGTGGCGGTGCCGACGCGCTGGGCCATCGACGGCCTCGATGCAATGACATGGCGCGGGCTGGGGATGGACGCCGCCGGCGTGGCGATGGCCGCCGAGCTGGGATTCGCACTGCTGTTCGCGCTCCTGGCGCTCACCAAATTCAAACGCGACCAGCAGTGAAAATGGGGTCAGGTCCGGCGGACCTGACCCCGCTCTTGCCGGCGGCGGTGAAACAGTCTTTGCGTCGATGCGGACTATGGCGTCAACACCGGGGTCAGGTCCCGCGGACCAGACCCCAACCTTGATTACAGGTTCGGCGCGAGCCAGCTTTCCATTTGTCGGATGTCGACCTTGCGCCGCGCGGCCATGTCGGCCAGCTGGTCCGCGCCGATCTTGCCGACGACGAAGTACTTCGAATCGGGGTGCGCCAGGTAGAAGCCGGACACGGCCGCACCAGGGAACATCGCGTACGACTCGGTCAGCTCGATGCCGACTTCTTCCGGCTGCATGACCTTCCACATGTCGGCCTTGACCGTATGCTCGGGACAGGCCGGATAACCCGGCGCCGGGCGGATGCCGGCGTATTTTTCGGCGATCAGCGCGTCGTTGCCAAGGTCCTCGCTGGCCGCATAGCCCCACAGGTCGGTGCGCACGCGCTGGTGCAGGTATTCGGCGAACGCTTCGGCCAGCCGGTCCGCCAGCGACTTGAGCATGATCGACGAGTAGTCGTCGTGCGCGTCTTCGAAACGCTTCTCGTATTTTTCGATCCCCAGCCCCGCGGTCACGGCGAACATGCCGATGTAGTCCTGCACGCCCGACGCTTTCGGCGCGATGAAGTCGGACAGGCACTGGTTTGGCCGCTGCACGCCGTCCACCAGCGGCTTGACGCCCTGCTGGCGCAGGCCGTACCAGGTCAGCGCAACTTCGCTGCGCGTGTCGTCGGTGTAGATTTCGATGTCGTCGTCGTTGATGCTGTTCGCGGGCAGCAGGGAGATCACGCCGCTGGCCGTGAGCCAGCGTCCCTCGATGATTTTCTTGAGCAGCGCCTGGCCTTCTTCGAATACCTTCGACGCGGTTTCGCCCACCACCGGGTCGGTCAGGATCGCAGGGAACGGACCGGCCAGGTCCCAGGTCTGGAAGAAGGGGCCCCAGTCGATGTATTGCGCCAGCGTGCCCAGGTCGACGTTCTTGATCAGGCGGCGGCCGATGAACTTCGGCTTCACGGGCGCAAACGGCACCACGGTCTTGTTGGCGCGCGCGGCAGCGAGCGACAGGATCGGCAAGGCCTTCTTGTTGGCGTGCTGCTCGCGGATCCTCACGTAATCCTGCGCGATGTCGTCGATGTACTGGTCGCGCGTTTCGGGCGTCAGCAGCGCCTGCGCCACCGAGACCGAGCGGGAGGCGTCCGGCACGTACACCACCGGGCCTTCGTAGTTGTGCGCGATCTTGACCGCGGTGTGTGCGCGGCTGGTGGTCGCGCCGCCGATCAGCAGCGGGATCTTGAGCATGCGGAAGTGCGGATCGCGCTGCATTTCCTTGGCCACGTGCGCCATTTCTTCGAGCGAGGGCGTGATCAGGCCGGACAGACCCACCATGTCGGCATTTTCCACCTTGGCGCGCGCCAGAATTTCGGAGCAGGGCACCATCACGCCCATGTTCACCACTTCGAAGTTATTACATTGCAGGACCACCGAGACGATGTTCTTGCCGATGTCGTGGACGTCGCCCTTGACGGTGGCGATGACGATCTTGCCCTTCGGTTTGGCGACGATGCCGGTGCGCTTTTCCTCTAACTGCTTCTCTTCTTCGATGAACGGGATCAGGTGGGCCACCGCCTGCTTCATCACGCGCGCCGACTTGACCACCTGCGGCAGGAACATCTTTCCCTGTCCGAACAGGTCGCCGACGACATTCATGCCGTCCATCAGCGGGCCCTCGATCACGTGGATCGGACGGCCGCCCGATGCCAGCAGTTCCTGGCGCGCTTCTTCGGTGTCTTCGACGATCCATTGGGTGATGCCGTGCACCAGCGCGTGCGACAGGCGTTTCTGCACCGTGCCTTCGCGCCATTCGAGGTTCTGCGTATCCTGCTTGCCGCCGGCCTTGAGCGTGCCGGCGATGTCGATCATGCGCTCGGTGGCGTCTTCGCGCCGGTTCAGCACTACGTCCTCGGTGCGCTCGCGCAGCTCGGCCGGGAGGTCGTCGTACACGCCCATCATGCCGGCGTTGACGATCCCCATGGTCATGCCAGCCTTGATCGCGTGATACAGGAACACGGTGTGGATCGCTTCGCGCGCCGGGTCGTTGCCGCGGAACGAGAACGAGACGTTCGACACGCCGCCCGACACGCTCGCATGCGGCAGGTTTTGCTTGATCCAGCGGGTCGCTTCGATGAAGTCGACGGCGTAGTTGTTGTGCTCTTCGATGCCGGTGGCGATGGCGAAGATGTTCGGGTCGAAGATGATGTCTTCCGGCGGGAAGCCGACCTGCTGGGTCAGCACGTTGTAGGCGCGCTGGCAGATTTCGGTCTTGCGCTCGAAGGTGTCGGCCTGGCCTTTTTCGTCGAAGGCCATGACGATCACCGCGGCGCCGTAACGCCGGCACAGGCGCGCCTGGCGGATGAATTCTTCTTCGCCTTCCTTCATCGAGATCGAGTTGACGATCGATTTGCCCTGCACGCATTTCAGGCCCGCTTCAATCACCGACCACTTCGACGAGTCGATCATGATCGGCACGCGCGAGATGTCCGGCTCGGAGGCGATCAGGTGCAGGAAGCGGGTCATGGCGGCGACCGAGTCGAGCATCGCTTCGTCCATGTTGATGTCGATGACCTGGGCGCCGTTCTCGACCTGCTGGCGCGCCACCGACAAGGCCTCGTCGAACTGTTCGTTGAGGATCATGCGCGCGAACGCTTTTGAGCCGGTCACGTTGGTGCGCTCGCCGACGTTGACGAACAGCGAATCGGCATCGACCGTGAATGGCTCCAGGCCCGACAGGCGCAGCGCGACGGGCACCTCGGGCAACTCGCGCGGCGGCGTATCGGCCAGCATGGCGGCAATCGCGGCGATGTGGTCGGGCGTGGTGCCGCAGCAGCCGCCGGCAATGTTGATGAAGCCGCTGTCGGCGAATTCGCGCAGCAGCGACGAGGTGTCGGCCGGCAGTTCGTCGAAGCCGGTATCGCTCATCGGGTTGGGCAGGCCGGCGTTCGGGTAGATGCAGACATAGGTGTCGGCGATCTTCGCCAGCTCTTCGGCGTAGGGGCGCATCAGGGCCGCGCCGAGCGCGCAATTGAGGCCGATGGTCAGCGGCTTCGCATGGCGCACCGAGTTCCAGAACGCGGGCACGGTCTGGCCGGACAGGATGCGTCCGGAAGCGTCGGTCACGGTGCCGGAGATCATCAGCGGCAGGCGCGCCATGTCCGGATGCTGTTCGTAATACAGGTCGATCGCGAACAGCGCGGCCTTGCAGTTGAGGGTGTCGAAGATGGTCTCGACCATCAGCACGTCGGCGCCGCCGTCGACCAGGCCGCGCACCTGTTCATGGTATGCGTCGACCAGCTGGTCGAAGGTGACGTTGCGCGCGGCCGGGTCGTTGACGTCGGGCGAAATCGACGCGGTCTTCGGCGTCGGGCCGAGCGCGCCGGCGACGAAGCGCGGCTTGTCGGCACTGCTGTATTTGGCGCAGGCGGCGCGCGCCAGTCTGGCCGCCGCCACGTTCATCTCGTAGGCCAGGTGGCCCATGTGGTAGTCGTCCTGGGCGATGCTGGTGGCGCCGAAGGTGTTGGTTTCGATCAGGTCGGCGCCGGCCGCGAGGTAGCGCTCGTGGATTTCCTGGATGATCTGCGGCTGGGTCAGCGTCAGCAATTCGTTGTTGCCCTTGACGAAAAGCTCGCGCGCTCCGCTGCCCGCGGGCGCCGCGAATGTCGCGAAGCGTTCGCCGCGGTATTCCTGCTCGCCCAGCTTGTACTGCTGGATGATGGTGCCCATCGCGCCATCCAGGATCATGATCCGGCGCGACAGGATCTCGCGCAGCTCGATATCGGTCTGGGAGACGGCGGCGGTGGTGGCGGTAATCATCGATCTGCTTTCTGTGTGCGGGCGCGGGCGGGCGGGAAGGGCGGTCTAAAATTATACGACATCGGCACTTTTCGGTTTTCCGGCCACCACTTTTGACCGGCCGAACGCGCGGAGTGCGTATGTATCTTTATGTTTCAACGGAGTGATTGTTACACAACGATACAATTAGCGCCCATCTCGCAATCTTTACGATACATGTCAGGACGAAAATCTTTTTCAGGGCGGGCCGTAGCGCGCCGCCTGACTTTTATTTTAGATGCAGGTATCGGAAGGCCACATGAACAAAGAATTCGCACAGGAATGGGACGCGCCTAGCGTGGGCGTCAATGCAACGGCAGCGCCGAAGAGCAACGTGGTGGCGCTCAAGCAGATCGTCACGATCCGCCTCGACACCGACATGCTGGAATGGTTTCGGGGCGCCGGCCCTGGTTACCAGACCCGGATCAACCAGATTCTGCGCCAGTACATGGCCGATCACCGCACCGAGGAAGTGGCGCAGTCGAATTAATTAGTCGAAACAGAGTTCCGCGAGCGGGAAACCCTTGAGGAACTCGGCAGCGGGGAGCCGCTTGCCGCCTGGCTTTTGCAGTTCCGTCAGGCGCAAGGTGCCGCTCTTGCACGCCACCACGATGCCGTGGGCGGCGTCCGCCGCCAGCACCTGGCCGGCCAGCGCTCGGCTGTCGGCCGCCAGCGGCTCCGCGCCCCAAATCTTGATGGTGACGCCGTTCACTTGCGCATGCGCGCCCGGGAACGGATTGAAGGCGCGGATCTTGCGGCTCAGTTCCAGCGCCGGCAGATCGAAATCGAGGCGCGCTTCTTCCTTGCCGATCTTGGCCGCGTAGGTAACGCCGGCCAGCGGCTGTTCCACCGCTTCGAGGGGACCCTGTTCCATCTTGCGCAGGGCGGCGACGACCATCCGGGCGCCCAGCGCGGCCAGCTTGTCGTGCAGGCTGGCGGTGGTATCAAGCGGCTCGATGGCGATCCGTTCGATCATCAGCATCGGGCCCGTGTCCAGACCTTCTTCCATCTGCATGATGGTCACGCCGGTTTCCTGGTCGCCCGCTTCGATCGCGCGGTGGATCGGCGCGGCGCCGCGCCAGCGCGGCAGCAGCGAGCCGTGGATGTTGATGCATGGCTTGATATCGAGCGTACTGCGCGGCAGAATCAGCCCGTAGGCCGCCACTACCATCACATCGTAGTCGGTGGCCAAGAGCCGGGCATGGGCGGCGCGCGCCTGCGCGGCCCGCTCCGGGTCCGCGCTGTCCTGGCGCAGCGACAGCGGCTGCAACACGTCGATCCCGTGCGCGAGCGCGAATTGCTTGACGGCGGAGGCGTGCAATTGCAGGCCGCGCCCGGCGGGGCGGTCGGGCTGGGTCAGCACCAGGGGAATCTCGAAGCCGGCCGCGTGCATGCCAGCCAGGGCTTGCGCGGCGAATTCCGGCGTGCCGGCAAAAATGACTCTCATCGATTCCCTAGTCAGATACTTCGGATCAGTAGCGGCGGCCGGCGGCCTTCAGTGCCGCCTCGCGCTCGAGCCCGCGCACTTCCTTGACCATCTTGGCCTTGATGCGGTTGCGCTTGAGCGGCGACAGGTATTCGACGAACACCTTGCCCAGCAGGTGGTCCATCTCGTGCTGGATACAGACCGCCAGCAGGCCGTCGGCCTCGAGCTCGAACGGTTTGCCCTGCAGGTCGAACGCGCGCACCTTGACCCGCGCGGGACGCTCGACGCCGTCGTAGATGCCGGGCACCGACAGGCAGCCTTCGTCGTAGACCTGCTTCTCGTCGCTGGACCAGGTGATCTCGGGATTGATGAATACCTTCAGGTCGTCCTTGGTGTCGGAGGTATCGACCAGGATCAGCTGCTCGTGCACGTCGACCTGGCTGGCGGCCAGGCCGACGCCGGGTGCGTCGTACATGGTTTCGGCCATGTCGGCGACCAGCTTGCTCAGGCGATCGCCGAACTCGGTGACGGGTTTGGCAACCTTGTGCAGGCGTGGATCAGGGTAGCGCAGGATATTCAGTAGGGCCATAGGGGCAAGTCAGTAACAATTGAATAATGGTTTAACGCAAGTACATGCAAATAATGCCCTAAATCAACAAAAACGCAACAGATCGACCGGGTGCCGGAGCGTGGTTTGTCTTGCTAGTTCAAGGATTTATGTGCAGAATTTGATCCAGTTCGGCAACCTTTTCATCCGTCTGGCGGGTGGAGGCGTTGGCGTGTACCGTTCCTTGCGCCGAGAAGGCCAGGGGGATGAGCGCAGCCAGCAATGCCGTTTTCATGCCGCACTTTACGGACACCTCAATGAAAAATTTTATCACAGTCGGCACTCGCTTTGCAGTCGCGGCGCTTTTTGCGTGTGCCGTGGCCGGCCCTGTCCAGGCCGCAACGTTATGTGAGTTCCGTCCGAATGCACCCGACCAGCACACGGTAGTGAAGCGCGATACCTTGTGGGATATTTCGGGCACCTTCCTGCAGCATCCGTGGTGCTGGCCGCAGGTCTGGGGCATGAACAAGGACGAGATCCGCAATCCGCACTGGATCTATCCGGGCCAGATCGTGTATTTCGACCGGGTCAACCGGCGCCTGAGCCTGAGCAAGCCCGGTTCGGGCGGCGGCGACGGTAGCGGCGCCGGCGATGTCCGGATGGCGCCGCAGATCCGCACCCAGGGCCTGGGCGTGGATGCAGTGCAGTCGATTCCGTCGGGTGTGATCGAGCCCTTCCTGTCGATGCCGCTGATCGTCGAAGATGACGAACTGGCCGGCGCGGCGCGCATTGCCGCGCTGGAAGAGGGCCATGTCTACCTCGGCAAGGACGAAAAATTCTACGTGCGGGGCGACCTGAAGGGCGGCAGTTCCTTCCAGGTGTTCCGTCCTGGTAACGACCTGCGCGATCCGGAGACGGGCCGCCATATCGCCTACGAGGCGGTGTACCTCGGCACGGTCAAGCTGCAGACCGAAGCGAAGCCGGGCGTCGACGTGCATACGTTTACCGTCGCCAGCTCGAAGCAGGAGATGGGGGTGGGCGACCGCCTGCTGCCGGCCCCGCCTACGCCGATGCGCAATTACGTGCCGCACCAGCCGGAGCGCCAGATCGGCGCGCGCGTGCTGTCGATCTACTCGGGCGTGACCTACGCCGGGCAGAACCAGGTCGTCAGCGTCAATCGCGGTTCGTTTGACGGACTCGATGTCGGCGCCGTGTTGCAGCTTTATCATTTCGGGAAGACTGTCGCCGACCCGGGTGGCCGCAAGGGATTGTTCGGCATGGGCAAGACGATGATCAAGCTGCCCGACGAACAGATCGGGACCCTGTTTATTTTCCGCGTGTTCAAGCATGTTTCCTACGGCCTGATCATGCAGGTAACGCAGCCGGTGGAAGTCGGCGACGTGGCCAAATCACCGGAGTAATCCCGCCGTGCAGGACACGGACCTTCGCCCCGCCAGCACGCCGGCCTTCGCTCCGGCAGACTGGATACGCCTGGAGCAGACCCCGGGCGTAGGGGGCGCCACGGTCCGCAAGCTTCTTGCCGAGTTCGGTTCCCCGCAGCACATCTTCAGTGCCGGCTATCGCGCGTTGCGGGCCCACCTGGCCGCGGCGCCGGCGCGCGCGCTGTGCGAACCGCCGTCCGAGCCCGTCGCGCGCCAGCTCGGCGTGACGATGGAGTGGCTGGCGCGGCCCGGCAACCATCTGCTGACCCTGCTCGACGCGGCTTATCCGCCGGCGCTGGCGCATATTCCCGATCCGCCACCGCTGCTGTACCTCAAGGGCCGGCCCGAACTGCTGGCCGGACCGGCGCTGGCAGTGGTGGGCAGCCGCAACGCCACCTTGCAGGGCAAGGCCAACGCGGAAGTGTTTTCCCAGGCGCTTAGCGGCGCCGGCCTGACCATCGTGTCCGGGCTGGCGCTGGGGATCGACGCCGCCGCCCACGAGGGCGCCCTGGCCGGCGTCGGCTCGACGGTGGCGGTGATCGGCACCGGCGCCGACACAGTCTATCCTGCGCGCAACCATGCACTGGCGCACCGCATCGCGGCCGAGGGCTGCATTGTCAGCGAATACGCGCTGGGCACGCCGCCGCTGTCGGCCAACTTTCCGCGCCGCAACCGTATCATCAGCGGCCTGGCCGCCGGCGTGCTGGTGGTCGAGGCGGCGGCGCAGTCCGGCTCGCTGATCACCGCCCAGCTGGCCGCAAGCCAGGGCAGGGACGTGTTCGCCATCCCCGGCTCGATCCACTCGGCGCTGGCCAAAGGCTGCCACCAGCTGATCAAGGAGGGCGCCAAGCTGGTCGAGTCGGCGGCCGACGTGCTGGAGGAGCTGCGCATGGCGCCGCTGGCGGCGATGGCGCCGTCCGCCATGCCGGCGCAGGGCGCGTCGGCCGCGGCGCGCGCGGTGCTGGCCACGATGGGGCACGACCCGGTCGACGCCGACACGCTGGCGCTGCTGTGCGTGGCCGAACCGGGCCAGCTGAGCCTGATTTTGCTGGAGCTGGAACTGGCCGGCCAGGTCGAACGCTTGCCCGGAGGATTGTTCCAGCGCATGAATCGGTGATCCCGCTGTGCGGGGCTTGTGCCACGACGGCCTTAACTGATACAGTAGAGCCATGT
>JBKPEJ010000014.1:0-75737 GCA_046728335.1 Pseudomonadota bacterium
GTCTTAGGTGTGTTGGCCTAAAGACCGTCGTCCTCGCGAAGGCGGGGACCCCATTTGCCCTTCGCCGTAGCGCCTATATCATAAAACCCCCGGTCAGTGTACAATCTGTCCTCACTTTTTTATTCCCCGAACCGTCCCAGATGTCATCCCCTTCCCCTCACGCCGTCAAGGCCTGGCTGCTCGACCTGCAAGCGCGTATCGTTCAGGCGCTCGAAAGCGTCGACGGCAAGCCGTTCGCGCGCGACGAGTGGCAGCGCCCTGAAGGCGGCGGCGGCATCTCGCGCCTGATCGAGGAAGGCAATGTGTTCGAACGCGGCGGCGTCAACTTCTCGCACGTCACCGGCGCCAGTCTGCCGCCATCGGCCGCGCATGCGCGTCCCGAACTGGCCGGCCGCGCATGGGAAGCGATGGGCGTCTCGCTGGTGCTCCATCCGCGCAATCCGTATGCGCCGACAGTCCACATGAACGTGCGCTTTTTCGAAGCGACCGCGGAAGGCAAGGATCCGGTCTGGTGGTTCGGCGGCGGCATGGACCTGACGCCCTACTACGGCTTCGACGAGGACGCGCGCCACTTCCACCAGGTCTGCCGCGACGCGCTGGCCCCGTTCGGCAGCACGCTGCACGAACGCTTCAAGACCTGGTGCGACCAGTATTTTTACCTGAAACACCGCAAGGAGCCGCGCGGTGTCGGCGGCATCTTCTTCGACGACTTCAACGAAGCCGGCTTCAACCAGAGCTACGCGATGACGCAAAGCGTCGGTGACAGCTTCGTGCTGGCCTACCTGCCGATCCTGCAGCGCCACATGGACACGCCGTACGGCGAACGCGAACGCGACTTCCAGGCCTACCGGCGCGGCCGTTACGTCGAGTTCAACCTAGTGTGGGACCGCGGCACGCTGTTCGGCCTGCAGTCGGGCGGACGCACCGAAGCGATCCTGATGTCGATGCCGCCGATCGTGAAATGGCGCTACGACTGGCATCCCGAACCAGGCAGCGCGGAAGCGGCTCTGTACACCGATTTCCTGGTGCACAAAGACTGGCTTGCGACGTGAGCAAATGCGTCGCACTGCTGGGAGGCAGTTTCGACCCGGTCCATCACGGTCATGTGGCGCTGGCCGCACTGTTTGAAAACCTGCTCAAGCCCGACCAGCTGCGCGTCATCCCGGCCGGTAACCCGTGGCAGAAAGGCGCCTTGGGCGCCAGCGGGGAACAGCGCGTGGCGATGCTCGAACTGGCGTTCCGCGAAGCGGGGCTTGATGTCACCATCGACATGCAGGAAATCGCGCGCGGCGCGCCGACCTACTCCATCGATACGCTACGCGGCGTGCGCGCCGAACTGGGGCCGGATGCAGCGATCGTGTTCCTGATGGGCGCCGACCAGCTGCAGCAGCTCGACACCTGGCGCGACTGGCGCGCGCTGTTCGACTTCGCCCACATCGGCGTGGCGGCACGCCCAGGATTCGCATTGACCGAAGCGGCCTTGCCGCCGGCCGTTGCACAAGAAATTTCGGTACGCCAGGGGAGCCTGGAACAGCTTCGTACCACACCGTCCGGCAGGGTTTTCCTGGCCGAGACGCTGGACGTGGATATCTCAGCCACCCAGGTTCGTGCTGCATTACAACGAGGAGAACAGGCAAACTCGCTTATCTCCCCGGTAGTGCTAGACTACATTCAACAACATAATTTATACAAAATCTAATGGATATCAAAAAACTGCAAACCCTCGTCGTTGACGCTCTTGAAGACGTCAAAGGCCAGGACATCACCGTGTTCGACACGGTCCACCTGACCAGCCTTTTCGACCGCATCGCGGTTGTCTCCGGTACCTCCAACCGCCAGACCAAAGCGCTCGCCGCTTCGGTGCGCGACAAAGTCAAGGATGCGGGCGGCGACGTGATCGGCATCGAAGGCGAAGACACCGGCGAATGGGTGCTGGTCGACCTCGGCGACATGATCGTCCACATCATGCAGCCGGCAATTCGCCAGTACTACCGCCTCGAAGAAATCTGGGGCGACAAGCCAGTCAAGCTGGGCGCCGCCAAGCGCACGGGTACGCTGGCCTCGGCCGAAGTGGCGAAGTCCGCGGCCAAGCCGAAGTCGAAGCACCTCGCCTCGACCCAGGAAGCACCGGAAGTCAAGCCGGTCAACGAGCGCAAGCCAGCCGCCAAGAAGGCCGCCGCGCCCAAGAAAGCAGTCGCCGCCAAGTCGCCTGCCGCCAAAAAGCCCGCCGCCAAGAAGGCCGCTTCCAAGGCAGTCGGCAAAGTGGTCAAGATCGCCCCGACCAAGACCGAAGTCGCCGCCGTCAAGGCGCTCAAGGAGCAGCCGCCGAAGCGCGTCGCCAGAGCCAAGCCTGCCGCCGACGCCGTGCCGGTCAAGAAGGTCATCAAGCGGGTCGCGAAGCCAGCCGCAGAGTAAGCGCCTATGCAGCTCATCATCGCTGCGGTCGGCCACAAGATGCCGGCCTGGATCGAGACCGGCGTCTCCGAATACACGAAGCGCATGCCGCCCGAGCTGCGCATCGTGATCAAGGAAATCAAGCCGGTCGAGCGCTCCGGCAGCAAGACTGCCGCCACCGCAATGGCGCTCGAACGCGACCGCATCGAGGCGGTGCTGCCGAAGAATGCACGCATCATCGCGCTCGATGAACGCGGCAAGGACCTGACCAGCGTTGCTCTTTCGCAACAATTAATGCAGTGGCAGAATGATGGCCGGGACACCGTGTTCCTCATAGGAGGAGCCGACGGACTCGACCCGGAATTGAAGGCGAAGGCGGAAGGACTTATCAGAATCTCAAGCATGACGCTCCCTCATGGGATCGTGCGTGTTATGCTTGTTGAGCAACTGTATAGGGCGTGGTCGATCACTCAGAACCATCCTTATCATCGCGTTTGATCAATCCGACCACCATTTGCTGATGAAACCGATCGACCGAAAAATCTACCTGGCCTCCAAGAGTCCTCGCCGTCGTGAGTTGTTACGCCAGATTGGCGTAGAGTTCGAACTGTTGATGTTGCGCAACGACGCGGCGCGCGGGCCGGACGTCAGCGAACTTGAATTACCCGATGAACTCGCCGCCGACTACGTCGCCCGCGTGGCGAGCGAAAAAGCGGCCTTCGCATGGAACATCGTGCAAAGCCGCCGCCTGCCGCTGCGCCCCGTGCTGGCGGCCGACACCACCGTCACCATCGACGGTAAGATCCTCGGCAAGCCGGCCAGCCGCGAGGCGGCGATCGAGATGCTCGACAGCCTGTCGGGCCGCACCCACCAGGTGCTGACATCGGTGGCGGTGCATTACACGAACATGGCCGAGCAGGTCACCCAGGTCTCGGACGTGCGCTTCGCGAAGTTGAGCATGGCGTCGATCAAGGCCTACTGCGCCACCACCGAACCGTACGACAAGGCGGGCGGCTACGGCATCCAGGGCCTGGCCGCGCTGTTCGTCGAACATATCGAAGGCAGCCATTCCGGCATCGTCGGACTGCCGCTGTTCGAGACCGCCCAGCTGCTGCGCCAGGCCGGCATACCACTCGCGTAATCCGCGCGGCCATGCGGCTCGCATGGCCTCCTCTTCGACCCCACGCCGGGGGCGCGCGCGTGTATGATCGCAGCTATGAACGAAGACATCCTCATTAACATCACACCTCAGGAGACGCGCGTCGCGCTGATCCTGCAGGGAGCCGTGCAAGAACTGCACATCGAACGTACCCTCACGCGCGGCCTGGCCGGCAACGTCTATCTTGGAAAAGTGGTGCGGGTGCTGCCCGGGATGCAGTCCGCGTTCATCGACATCGGCCTCGAACGCGCCGCCTTCCTGCATGTGGCCGACATCTGGGAAGCGCGCACGCACGACGGCCCGGCCGTGGCGCCGACCGCGATCGAAAAGATCCTGTTCGACGGCCAGGTGCTGACGGTGCAGGTGATCAAGGACCCGATCGGCACCAAGGGGGCGCGCCTGTCGACGCAGGTCTCGATCGCCGGGCGCATGCTGGTGTACCTGCCGCAGGATAACCACATCGGCATCTCCCAGAAAATCGAAAAGGAATCGGACCGCGACCTGCTGCGCAGCCGGCTCCAAAGCCTGCTGCCGGCGGAAGAAAAAGGCGGCTACATCGTGCGCACCATGGCCGAAGAAGCGTCGGACACCGACCTAGCGGCCGACGTCGACTACCTGCGCAAGACCTGGGCGGCGATCGTGCACGGCGCGCGCACCCGCCCCGCCACCAGCCTGCTGTACCAGGACCTGAACCTGGCCCAGCGCGTGCTGCGCGACTTCGTGCACGACGAGACGGCCAGCATCCAGGTCGACTCGCGCGAGAACTACGTCAAGCTGGTCGAATTCGCCCAGGCCTACACGCCCACCGTGCTGCCGCGGCTGCAGCACTACACCGGCGAGCGGCCGTTGTTCGACCTGTACGGCGTGGAAGAGGAAATCCTGCGCGCGCTGGGCCGGCGCGTGGACCTCAAGTCGGGCGGTTACCTGATCGTCGACCAGACCGAGGCGATGACCACCATCGACGTCAACACCGGCGGTTTCGTCGGCGGGCGCAATTTTGCCGATACCATCTTCAAGACCAACCTGGAAGCGGCGCACGCGATCGCGCGCCAGCTGCGGCTGCGTAACCTGGGCGGCATCATCATCCTCGACTTCATCGACATGGACAACGCGGAGCATCGCAACGCCGTGCTGGCCGAATTGAAGAAGACGCTGTCGCGCGACCGCACCAAGGTATCGGTCAGCAGTTTCTCGGCGCTGGGACTGGTGGAGATGACCAGGAAGCGCACGCGCGAATCGCTGGCCCACATTTTGTGCGAGCCCTGCCCCGCGTGCGCCGGCAAGGGCCAGGTCAAGACCAGCCGCACCATCTGCTACGAGATCCTGCGCGAACTGCTGCGCGAGGCGAAGCAGTTCAATCCGCGCGAGTTCCGCATCCTCGCCTCGCAGGAAGTGGTCGACCTGTTCCTCGAAGAAGAGTCGCAGCACCTGGCGATGCTGGGGGACTTCATCGGCAAGCGTATTTCGCTGCAGGTGGAGAACGCGTATCACCAGGAGCAGTACGACGTCATCCTCATGTGACGGTGGGATCCCCGCCGGAGCCAGGGTGGCTGCGATCGCTCTCAACACATAGCGGTAACATTGCCCTGAAAGTCGCGGCCGGCGACTAACACCGGCGCCGTGTCGCTCACTGTCGAATACTACTGAGAAGCGGCTCGCCGCGCCAAAGCCTCGCGCTTACTTCAGTGCGCGCTTGCTCAAGGCATTGATCTCCGGGCTTTCCAGCACGCGCTTGGGCGCGCCGTGGCGCACCGCCGCAAGCATCGCCTGCCCCACCTGCGGGGTACTGAGGATCTGGTCCGGCAGCATCGCCCGCAATAACGGCAGCAGCGGTTTGGTCAGCGAGTAGAACCAGCGATACGACGTCGTCTTCGACTTGACGCCGACCGGCTGGATCATCCCGGGCCGGAAAATGTACACGCCGCGGAAAGGCAGCTTGAGCAGCGCGTTCTCGGTCTTGCCGCGCACCCGTTCCCACATCACGCGGCTGGTCTCGCTGCTGTCGGCGCCGGCGCCCGACACGTACACGAACACCATCTGCGGATTCAGGCGCACCAGCGTGGTCGCCACCGCAAGGGTCATGTCGTAGGTCAGGTGGGTGTACTTCGACTCGGCCATGCCGGACGAAGTCACGCCGATACAGAAGAAGCAGGCATCGAAGTTCGACAGGTCCGCTTCCACATTGGTGTAGTCCCACATCTCCGCGTGCACCAGTTCGCGCAGCTTCGGGTGCTGCAGGCCGGTCGGCGCGCGGCCAACCGTCATCACCTGCCCGACATCAGGCGCCGCCAGGCACTCGCGCAATACGCCTGCGCCGACCATGCCGGTGGCGCCGAAAATAAGTACGTTCACGTTCGCCCCTGGAAGGATTAGCGGGAAACCGCGGATGGGAAGAACAGCTGCTGTCCCGCCGGTTTGAACGCGGCGATCTTCTGCTGCCCTTCGGCCGAAGTAATCCAGTCGATCAGCTGGCGCGCACCCTTGTAGTTGATGTCCTTGTGTTTGGCCGGATTGACCGCAATGATCCCATACGGGTTGTACATCGTCGGATCACCCTCGACCATGATCGCCAGCCCCGTCTTGGCCTTGTAGGCGCCATAGGTCGCGCGGTCGGTCAGCGTGTAGGCCTGCAGTTCCGCCGCCATGTTGAGCACTTCGCCCATGCCCAGGCCGGCCGAGATGTAGCTGCTGCCCGCCGGCTGCACACCAGCCGCCTTCCAGTAATTCTTTTCCATCAGGTCGGTGCCGGAATTGTCGCCGCGCGAAATGAACTTGGCGCCGCTCGATGCGATCTTGCGGAACGCGGCCAGCACGTCCTTGCCGCCGGCCAGGCGAGCCGGATCGGAGACCGGACCCGCCACCACGAAGTCGTTGTACATCACGTCGCGCCGGTCGATGCCCCAGCCGTCGGCGACGAACTTGTCTTCCATCGGGCGCGCATGCACCAGCGTCACGTCGACGTCGCCGTTCTTGGCCAGTTCGAGCGCCTTGCCGGTGCCGACCGAAATCACGTGGACCTTGGCGCCGGTCCTGGCTTCGAACGCCGGCAGCAGCCATCCGAGCAGGCCCGAGTTCTCGGTGCTGGTGGTGGTCGACAGGCGGATCACGTCGGCGGCGCCGGCAACGCCGGATACCAGCGATGCGGCGACCATCAGGGCTAACAGTGTGCGGCGTTTCATGGCTTTTCCTTTTGGGTTCAACGATATTCGATGCGGCCGTCGCGCAGCTTCAGGCGGCGCACACCGGGCAGTCCGATCAGGTCAGGGTCGTGGCAGGCCATCACCACGCTGCTGCCTTCGGCGATCAGGGTCGGGATCAGCGCGATGACCTGTTCGCGCGCGGCGCCGTCGAGATTCGCGGTAGGTTCGTCGAGCAGCAGCAATTTCGGTCGCAGCACCTTGGCACGCGCCAGCGCGACGCGCTGCTTCTCGCCGCCGGACAGGCTGGCCGGAGCGCTCTCCTGAAGATGAGCGACGCCGGCCCACGCCATCGCGTCGGCGACCGCGGCTTGCACCTGCGCCTTCGAGGCGCCGCGCGCCAGCAGGCCGTAGCCGATATTGTGCGCGACGCTGGTGGAAAACATGATCGGATGCTGGTGCACATACGCCACCGCCGCGCGCATCGCGGCCGGATAGGGATCCAGCGCCAGCGCCTTGCCTTCGAACGACAGCGACGCCGCCTCGGCGTGTTCGAGGCCGGCCAGCACGCGCAGCAAGGTGCTTTTTCCTGCGCCGTTCACGCCCGTCAGCACGTAGGCGCTTGCGGCGTCCAGCGTAAATTTCTGAAGGTAGAACAGCTCGCGCTCGCCGAAGCGCTTGCGCAGTTTGTCGATGACCAGCAGCGCGCTCATACCTGGCCTCGCGCCATGTGAGCGTCGCCCTGCAGCAGCATCAGCGCGCCGTTCATCAGCAGTGCGATCGCCACCAGCACCATGCCGAGCGCGATGCCCTGCGCGAATTCGCCCTTGCTGGTTTCGAGTGCGATCGCGGTGGTGATGGTGCGCGTCTCGCCGGCGATGTTCCCGCCGACCATCAGCGCGCAGCCGACTTCCGAGATCACGCGGCCGAAACCGCTGATGATCGCGGCCATCACGCCGAAGCGCACTTCGTACAGCACGGTGCACATCACGCGCCAGGGCGAGGCGCCATGCGCGATCGCGGTTTCGGCGTAACGCGGATCGGCCGCCTGCACAGCAGCTAAGGTGAATGCGACCAGCACCGGCAGCGCGATGAGGAACTGGCCGGCCATCACGCCAGGCTGCGAGAACAGCCAGTGCAAGCCGCCCATCGGCCCGTGGCGCGACAGCACCAGGTACAGCAGCAGGCCAATGAGCACGGTGGGCAGAGACAGTGCCGCTTGCGCCAGCCAGATCGCGATGCGCCGGCCGCGGAAGCGGTGCGCCGCGATCGCGTAGCCCAGCGCCACCGCGACCGGCGTGGCAAAGGCCAGGCCGATCAGGCTGGTCTTGAGGGAGACCCAGATAATGCGCCACAGCGCGGCGTCGCCCGACAGGAACAGGGAGAACGCGCCGCGGATCGCGTCGAGCAAAGGCATCAGGCTTGGCGTGGCACGGGTTCGAGCAGCTGCGGCTCGAACTCCAGCCGGTCCTGGCCGGTGAGCAGCAGGAAGTGCTTGCCGGAGCAGCGCGCCAGCAGCGACATGCCGACCCGTTCGGCGACCATGTGGCCCATCTGCGTGGTGCCGGAGCGCGACAGCAGGAAGGGGATGCCCATCTGCGCGCCCTTCATCACCATCTCGGAGGTGAGCCGGCCTGTGGTGTAGAACACCTTGTCGCCGCCGGACACGTTGTCGAGCCACATGCGTCCCGCGATCGCGTCCACCGCGTTGTGGCGGCCGACATCTTCGAAGAAGTAAAGCAGCTCGCCCTTGTTGGAGAACAGCGCGCAGCCGTGCACCGAGCCGGCCTGCTTGTAGATCGAGTTCTGGGTGCGGATGGTGTCGACGATCTTGTACACGACCGACTGGCTGAGGCGCGCGTCGGGCGGCAGCGAAATCTGGTCGATCTCGTCCATCAGGCCGCCGAACACCGAGCCCTGGCCGCAGCCGGTGGTGACCACTTTTTTCGAGGTGCGCTCTTCGACGTTGGCGATGCCGTTGCGGGTGACCACGGCCACCGCGTCGACCGACCAGTCGACCTGCACCGACGCGATCTCGCTGACCGATTTCACCAGGCGCTGGTTGCGCAGGTAGCCCAGGGTCAGCGCCTCGGGTGCGCCGCCGAGCGTCATCAGCGTGACCAGTTCGCGCTTGTCGACGTAGACGGTGAGCGGCCGTTCGGCCGGGATGGCGATGATCGAGCGGCGGCCACGCTCATCGACGACTTCGACATCGTGGGTCAGCGCGGCGCTCGCCTCGGACAACTGCGGGCGAAGTGAAGAAAAAGGCATCATGCCTGGTATTGTGCCATACGCGCGGGCGCCCGGAAGGCTCCTGCCCCTGGGGTCAGGTCCGACATTCGGACAAATTTCACAATCTTGACCGCAGACAAGTCGGCAAATTGTGACATTTGTCCGATTGTCGGACCTGCCCCCCGTGTTGGCTACTTGAACAGGACCACGGCCTTCTGCAGCGTGATCCAGATGCCGATCGCGAGCGGGATGCCGACCGCCATCCAGGCCGACGCGACCAGCGCCGGGTTGCTGGCCATGGCGCTGCCGCGATGGCTGCCGCCCTCCTGCACGGAAGCCGTGCTGCGCTCATGAGCGAGCTGGCGCTCGGACGCCAGTTCGGCGTCGTTCATGAAGTACTTCGCATTGATCGGGCGGACCAGCGCGTTGCAGATCAGGCCAGCGACGATCAGGCCGGCCAGTACGTACATCGTCACGTCATAGGCCTGCGCCTTCGCGACGCCGTGCGCAATCTGGTATTCGCGGATGTAGCTCACCAGCGAGGTGCCGATCACGCCCGCGGTCGACCAAGCGGTCAGGATGCAGCCGTGGATCGCGCCGACGTTCTGGGTGCCGAACAGGTCGGCGATGTAGGCCGGGATGGTGGCGAAGCTGCCGCCGTACATCGACAGGATCACGCAGAACGACGCGACGAAGAACGCCAGCTGGGCCTTGTGCGCAAACGTCGGGATCGACACATACAGCAAGAGCCCGATGATGAAGAAGGCGTAGTAGGTGTTCTTCCGGCCGAGGAAATCGGAGCTGCTGGCCCACAGGAAGCGCCCGCCGATATTGAAGAGCGACAGCAGGCCGGTGAAGCCGGCGGCGATCGCGGCGATCTGGCCCTTCTGCGCCAGCGTCAGGTCGTTGAACGCGACATCGACGCCGAGCAGGTTGCCGCCGAAGACCTCCTGCAGCAACGGCGAGGACATCGCGAGGATGCCGATGCCGGCCGAGACGTTGAGCATCAGCGCGGCCCACAACAGCCAGAACTGCGGGATGCCCCAGACCCTGCTGACGTGCACGTGCTTATCGGTGATCATGGTGTTGTCCGCCTTGACGGCCGGGGTCCAGCCGGCCGGCTTCCAGCCCGACGCGGGCACCCGGTAGCCGAGCGCGCCGGCCATCATGAACACGAAGTAGATCGCCGCCAGCGCAAGGAAGGTCTGCCACACGCCGACCGAGGCCGGGGTGGCGAAGAACTTCATCAGCTTGTCGGCCAGCGGAGCGCCGATCATGGCGCCGCCGCCGAATCCCATGATGGCCATGCCGGTGGCCATGCCGCGCCGGTCCGGGAACCACTTGATCAGCGTGGACACCGGCGAGATGTAGCCGAGGCCAAGGCCGATGCCGCCGATGACGCCCGAGCCGAGCCACATCAGCCAGATCTGGTGGATGTAGATGCCGAACGCGGAGATCACCAGGCCGCCGCACCAGCACACCGCTGCGACAACGCCTGCCTTGCGCGGGCCGGCGTGTTCGAGCCAGCCGCCGAACAGCGCCGCGGCCAGGCCGAGGAACACGAAGAACAGTGAGAACATCCAGCCCAGCATGGAGATCTGCCAGTCGCAGGTGGTCGAAAACACCTTTGCGAAAAAGTCCATTTCGGCGCCGCAGACAATCGGCTGGGAGAGCCCGAGCGCGCGCGACAGCGGCAGCCAGAACACGGAAAAGCCGTAAGCCATGCCGATACACAGGTGAATCGCCAGCGCCGCCGGCGGCACCAGCCAGCGGTTGAATCCCGGGCCTGCGATCGTTCGTTCTTTATCCAGAAAAGACATTGTCTCGCTCCTCGCTTTGTTATACACAACAATATGTAAATACAATCCACATTGCATGAAAAACTATTTTTGTGGCGAAAGATTACCATGCAGAAAAGATATTTTCTGTTCGTGTACAAAATAAACTTTGCGAATGCCAAGCCCTCAGTGTTTCGCTGTGCAAACCAGTGTTTCGAAAAAAGGTTGACATCAAGACAGCCGACCGGCAAACTTGTTCCATATGTTGGAGGGGTGCCGATGGACGCGGAAATCGAAGTGTTTGGCGATGACGAGGAAAGCAAGGACCGCCAGTTCGTCAACGCGCTCGCCCGCGGCCTCGAGGTGCTGCGCTGCTTCCGCCCTGGCGAGCAGTTCCTCACCAACGCCGAACTGGCCAAGCGCACCGCCATCCCGAAACCGACCATCTCGCGCCTGACCTACACGCTGACCAAACTGGGCTACCTGGCCTACTCCGGACAGCTCGGCAAATACCAGCTCGGCGCCGGCGTGCTCGCGCTGGGCTATCGCATGCTGTCCAATTTCGATGTGCGCAAACTGGCGCGCCCACCGATGGAGGAACTGGCCGAGTACGCGCAGGCCTCGGTGTCGCTCGGCACCCGCGACCGCCTCAGCATGGTTTACATCGAAACCTGCCGCAGCAGCGCCAACGTCACCTTGCGCCTCGACGTCGGTTCGCGCATCCCGATCGCCACCACCGCGATGGGCAAGGCCTTGCTGTGCGTGCTGCCGCAAACGGAACGCGACTACCTGCTCGATCACGTGCGCCAGCACGATCCGGATCGCTGGCCGCGGATCAAGGCTGGCATCGAACAGGGCTTCAAGGATTTCCAGGACCTCGGTTTCTGCATCTCGGCCGGCGAGTGGCAGACCGACGTGCATGCGGTCGGCGTGCCGACCTTCGGCGCCGACGGCGAACAGGTCATGGCCTTCAATTGCGGCGGCCCGGCCTTCCTGCTGTCGCGCGAGAAGCTGGTCGACGACCTCGGCCCGCGCCTGGTGCAGCTGGTGAAAAATATCGAAACCAACCTCGGACGCGGATAACGCGCATCCTATGATCCGCGACCAAGAAACCCTCAACATCCTCCTCGACAGCATCTCCCGTTTCGTGCGCGAGGTGCTGGTGCCGAACGAGCAGCTGGTCGCCGAAACGGACGAGATCCCGGCGACAATCGTGGCGCAGATGCGCGAACTGGGCCTGTTCGGGCTGTCGATCCCCGAACAGTACGGCGGCCTGCAGCTGACCATGGAGGAGGAAGTGCGGGTCGCTTTCGAAATCGCCCACACCTCGCCCGCCTTCCGCTCGCTAATCGGCACCAACAACGGCATCGGCTCCCAGGGCATCGTCATCGACGGCACGCCGGAACAAAAGCAGCACTACCTGCCGAAGCTGGCCGCCGGCGAGATCATCGGGTCGTTCGCGCTCACCGAGCCCGGCTCGGGATCGGACGCGGCGTCGCTGCGCACCAGCGCCGTGCGCGAAGGCGACTTCTATATCCTCAACGGCACCAAGCGCTACATCACCAACGCGCCGGAAGCGAGCATCTTCACGGTGATGGCGCGTACCGATCCGGTCAAGCGCGGCGCCGGCGCGATCTCGGCCTTCATCGTCGAGAAGGATACGCCCGGGCTCACGCTCGGCAAGATCGACAAGAAAATGGGCCAGCGCGGCGCCCATACCTGCGACGTCGTGTTCGAGAACTGCCGGGTGCCCGCGGCGAACGTCATCGGCGGCAAGGAAGGCGTCGGCTTCAAGACCGCCATGAAGGTGCTCGACAAGGGCCGCCTGCATATCGCCGCCGTATGCGTCGGAGCGGCCGAACGGATGCTCGACGACGCGTTGCGCTACGCGATGGAGCGCCAGCAGTTCGGCCAGCCGATCTCGGAGTTCCAGCTGATCCAGGCGATGCTCGCCGACAGCAAGGCCGAGATCTATGCGGCGCGCAGCATGGTGCTCGACGCCGCCCGCCGCCGCGACGACGGCGAAGACATCTCCACCGAGGCGTCGTGCTGCAAACTGTTCGCATCCGAAATGTGCGGCCGCGTGGCCGACCGGTCGGTGCAGATCCACGGCGGCGCCGGCTACATCTCCGAGTACGCGGCCGAACGTTTCTACCGCGACGTGCGCCTGTTCCGCATTTACGAGGGCACCTCGCAGATCCAGCAGATCGTCATCGCCCGCAACATGATCAAGGCCGCGCAAAAATAATGGATACCGCATCGCTGCTCGCCGCCCTGCCCGCCCGCATCAGCGCCATCGTGCGCCAGCGGGCCGCGCTCGCGCCGGACGCGCCGGCGCTGCACGAGGACGGCCGGGTGTGGAGCTACGCGCAGCTCGTCGCCCAGGTCGACACGCACGCCGCGCTGCTGCGCTCATTGGGCGTGCGTCCCGGCGACCGGGTCATGGTGGTCGGCGAGAACTGCGTCGCGCAGGTGGCGCTGATCTTCGCCGCAGCCGACCTCGATGCCTGGATCGTCAACGTCAACGCGCGCCTGTCGGCCCCGGAAATCGCCAACATCCGCCAGCACAGCGGCGCGCGGCGCGTGCTGTACACGGTCGCCACTTCGCCGGAGGCGGAGCAGCATGCCTTGCGCGACGGCGCCACGGCGCACGGCGCCCTGATGGCCGGTCCGCTGAACGAGGCGTGCAGCCGCGAGCCGGTCGAAGCGGGCAACGAGCAGGTCGCCGCGCTGATCTACACCACCGGCACCACCGGCAACCCCAAGGGCGTGATGCTCACGCACCGCAACCTGCTGTTCATCGCCGCCGTATCGAGCACGCTGCGCGGCCTGACGCCGCAAGACCGCGCATACGGCGTGCTCCCGATCTCGCACGTGTACGGCCTTGCCTCGGTCATGCTCGGCACCTTGTATGCGGGCGCCTGCCTGTACCTGGCGCCGCGTTTTTCAAGCGCCGCCATGCTGCGCGCGATCAGCGACGACCGGCTCACCATCATGCAGGGCGTGCCGGCGATGTACGCGCGCCTGCTGGAACTGACCGGCGGCCCGGCCACGCCGCTGCCGTCGCACCTGCGCTTCATCTATGCGGGCGGCTCGCCGCTCGACCCGAGCCTCAAACAGCAGGTCGAGCAGCTGCTCGGCATGCCGCTGCATAATGGCTACGGAATGACCGAAAGCTCGCCGGCCATCAGCCAGACCAGGCTGAATGCACCACGCACCGATACCTCGGTCGGCACCGCGATACCTGGTGTCGAAGTGCGCATCGTCGATGCCGGCGGCGCCGACGTGACGCCGGGAGAGCCTGGCGAACTGTGGGTTCGCGGTCCCAACGTGATGAAGGGGTATTATCGGGAACCGGCGCTCACGGCCGCCACCATGCGTCCGGGCGGCTGGCTCAATACCGGCGACATGGCGCGCCAGGATCCGGACGGCGCGCTGTTCATCGTCGGCCGCACCAAGGAGCTGATCATCCGTTCTGGCTTCAACGTTTATCCGCTGGAAGTCGAGACCGTGCTGAACGCGCACCCGGGCGTGGCCCAGTCGGCGGTGGTCGGCCGTTCGGTGGCAGGCGGGAACGAGGAAGTGGTGGCCTTCGTCGAGGCCGATCCGCAGCACCCGCCGAGCGTGCAGGAGCTGCGCGACTACCTGGCGCAGCGGCTGTCGCCGTACAAGTGCCCGAGCGCGATCGTGATCATGACGGCGCTGCCGGCGGCCGCCACCGGCAAGATTTTGAAGGGCCAGTTGAAAGCACTGGCACAAGACATGCCCGCCAAAAAAGACTAAGCGGGCAAGGCGACGGCGCCGCCAAGCGGCCCCGGATTATCACTGGAGGAGACAAACAGATGAAGACGACATTCAAGCGTATCGGACTGGCAGCCCTGGTTTCGGCAGCACTGATCGGCAGCACCGCGGCGGAAGAGATCAAGGTCGGCGCGGAACTGCCGTTGACCGGATCGCTGGCACGGGTCGGCGCCGGCATGCAGGAAGGGATCATGGTCGCAGCCGAGGTGTTCAACAAGACCCACGGCGGCAAGCACACGATCAAGATCGTCACCATCGACGACGAATCGGCGCCGGCAAAGGCCATCGCCGCAGTCGAGAAGCTGGCCAGCGAAGGCGTCGTCGCCATCACCGGCGGCTACGGCTCGAACAATATCTCGCCGGCGTCGGATGCGGCCAACAAGCTGGGACTGGTGTACATCACCTCGGGCGGCGTCGACGATAGCCTGGTCAACGCGGGCCGCAAGAATTTTTTCCGGATCAATAACTCGGCGGGCTACGAAAAGGCGATGGTGGGACTGCTGGGCGACGTCGGCGCCAAATCGGTGTCGATCGTGTATTCGACCAAGGACGCCACATCGGGTCTGGCCAAGGATGTCGAGAAGGCGCTCACCGCCAAGGGCGTCAAGGTGGCGATGCACTCCTTCGATCCGGCGATCACCGACTTCAAGCCGATCATCAACAAGATCAAGATTCAGGACAAACCGGAAGTGATCGCGATGGTCGGCTACGAGAACGATTACGTCGGCATCCTGCGCGCCGCGCGCGTGCTCAAGCCATCGGTGAAGGCCATGGTCGGCGTGTGGTCGCTCGCGACGCCGAAAATGGCGGCCGACTTCCCCGACCTGATGCCGAACGTGTTCGGTACCGCGCTGCTGCCGTTCCCGGCCGAATTCAAGACAGCCGACGGCAAGGCCTTCAGCGATACCTACAAGGCGCTATACAAGAAGGAGCCTGACTACCTCGGCCAGTTCGGCTACGTGCAGTCGATGCTGCTGTTCGAAGCGATCGCGCGCGCGGCGGACAAGGGCACGCTGAAAAAAGGCGGCGTCGCGGAAGAGATGCGCAAGACCGACCGCGACACGCTGATCGGCCGCGTGCAGTTCGGCGCCAACGGCGACAACCCGAACTTCATCCACCGCATGGGCCAGCACCAGGACAAGAAGATCGTGATCGTCTGGCCGAAGGAAAATGCCACCGGCAAGCTCGCCTATCCCGCCCTGCCCTGGTAAGCCGATATGACTGAACTGATACTGCAGGCGCTGTATTCGGGCTTGCTGCAGGGCGGCTCGTACGCCCTCATCGCGCTCGGCCTCGCGCTGGTTTTCGGCACCATGAAGGTGATCAACCTGGCGCACGGCGAACTGGTGCTGCTGGCCGCCTACGTCGCGTACGCAGTCGAATCGGGCCTCGGCTTCGGGCCGGTGGTCGCGATCCCGATTGCGCTGGTGGTCGTGTGCATCGCCGCGGTATCGGTTTACTTTGTCGTCAGCCGCATCAAGAAGGACCGCGAAATCAATTCGCTGATCCTGACTTACGGCATCGGCGTCATCCTCACCAATGTCATCCTGCTGGTCTGGCACGCCGACGTGCGCTCCACCAGTTCCACCTGGCTGCAGGAGGCGTTCGTGGTCGGCCCGCTGTACAGCATGCGCAGCGAGCTGCTGTTCTTCGGCGTCAGCATCGTGCTGATGGGCGCACTGTGGTGGTGGCTGGCGCGCAGCTGGTACGGCCGCGCGGTGCGGGCGGTGTCGAGCAACCGCGATGCCGCCAAACTGATGGGCATCGACCCTGGCCGCACCGAACTGGTGTCGTTCATCGTGGCCGGCATCCTGGCCGCCTTCGCCGGCGTGGCGCTGTTCAGCTACGGCGTGATCCAGCCGGCGTATGGCGGCGCACTCACCGTCAAGGCCTTCATCATCACCGTGCTGGCCGGGATCGGATCGATCCCCGGCGTGCTGCTCGGCGCGGTGCTGCTCGGCATCGCCGAAGCGCTCACGGTCACGCTGGCCAGCTCGGCGCTGCAGGAACTGGCCGGCATGACGCTGTTCCTGCTGGTCCTGTTCGTGATGCCCAACGGCCTGTTCGGCGCGGCGCGGAGGCGCGGATGAGGATCAACAAACCCGTCGCGGCGCTGCTGGTCGCGGCCTATGCCGTGGTGCCGTTCGCGCTCGGCGCGAACAACTACATCATGAGCATGATCGTGGCCGCGCTGGTCATTGGCGGCGTCGCTCTGTCGTGGGCACTGCTCGGCAACCTGGGCGGTATGGTCAGCTTCGGCCACTCGGCGTTTTTCGGCGTCGGCGCCTACGTGTCGGCGATCACCACCGTCAAGCTGGGCGTGCCGGTGCTGCTGGCGGTGCCGCTGGGCGGCGTCGGCGCGGTGCTCGCTTCAATCGTGATGATGCCGGTGCTGCGCCTGCGCGGCCCCTACTTCGCGCTGGCGATCCTGGCCTACGCGCACATCTTCCGCATCCTCGCCACCGAATGGAGTTCGGTGACGGGAGGGTCCGGCGGCGTGGCGGGCATTCCCAGTTTTCCAATCCTGTTCGGCTTCGACTTCGGCACCAAGCTGGGCGCCTACCTGATCGCGCTCACGCTGGTGCTGCTGTTCGCGCTGGCGTACCACCGCATCCGCGCCAGCTACTTTGGCATCGCGCTGCGCGCCATGCACGACAGCGAGGACGCGACCCGCGTGGTGGGTGTCAACAGCACCCTGCTCAAGGGAATGATGCTGATGGTGTCCGCATTCATGGCCGGCGTGTTCGGCGCGGTCAATGCCCACTACATCAACTTCCTGGAGCCGGACTACGCATTCAACGCGCTCTGGGTGACGCTGCCGATCGTTGCGGCCATCTTCGGCGGCTACCGCACCATCTCGGGGCCGGTCATCGGCGCGCTGGTGGTGTACCTGGCCGACCAGCTGATCTTCAAGTCGATCATGCCGACGGGGCACCAGCTGGTGCTTGGCGTGCTGCTGGTGGCGATGATCGTGTTCAGTCCATCCGGGCTGATGTCGCTGCTGCGAAAAAAGGTGGCCCATGCTTGAACTTGAAAACGTCTCCGTGCGATTCGGCGGCCTGACCGCCGTCAACAACGTGACACTGAAGATCGGCAGCCACGACGTGATCGGCCTGGTGGGTTCGAACGGCGCCGGCAAGACCACCTTGTTCAACGCAATTTCCGGCCTGGTGCAGCCGACCAGCGGCGCGATCCGCTTCGACGGCAAGGACGTGCTGCGCGCCCCGATGTACCGCCGCGCGCGGCTCGGTATCGGCCGCACTTTCCAGGTTCCGCAGCCGATGCACGAGCTGACCGTGCGCGAGAACCTGCTGGTGGCGCAGCGTTTCGGCACCGGCCGCGTCGACCAGCGCAAGATCGACGAGATCCTCGAGTTCACCAGCCTGACCGACAAGGCCGGGCGCGACGCTTCGAGCGAACTGGCGCTGACCGAACTGAAGGCGCTGGAAGTGGCGAAGGCGCTGTCGACCGATCCGCAATTGCTGCTGCTCGACGAGGTGCTGGCCGGCCTCGAGACCACGGGCAAGCGCCGCTTCATGGGCATGCTGCGCGACCTGCACGCCAAGTTCGGCGTCGGTATCATCATGATCGAACACGATATCGAGACCATCAGCGCGCTGTGCCCGCGCGTTGCGGTGCTCAATTTCGGACAGCTGATCGCGGACGGCACGCCGGACCTTGTGTTCCGCGATCCGGCCGTCATCAAGAGCTACACAGGAGCCGCGGATGCTTGAACTGAAGCAGGTGCGCGCCGGATACGGCGCGATCAACGTGCTGTGGGATGTCTCGCTCGGCGCGGAGACCGGCAAGCTCACCACCATCATCGGCCCGAACGGCGCCGGCAAGACCACGCTGCTGCGCGCGATCATGGGGCTGGTGCCGGTGACGCACGGCGAGATCACCTTGAATGGCAAATCGCTCGCCGGCACGCGAACCTGGGACATGGCTGGCCTCTCCGTGGCGATGATCCCGGAAGGCCGCATGACCTTCCGCGACATGAGCGTGGAGGAAAACCTGATCATGGGCGGGTATCCGAAAGCGCACCGCTCGCATGTGAATGTGCGGCTGGAAGAGGCGTACACGATGTTCCCTCGCCTGCGCGAGCGGCGCAAGCAGATGGCGGGATCGCTGTCGGGCGGCGAGGCGCAGATGCTGGCGATGGCACGCGGGCTGATGTCGGATCCGAAGCTGTTGATCATCGACGAGCCGTCCCTGGGACTGGCGCCGGTGGTGGTCAATGAACTGTTCGAGATTCTGACGCGGCTCAAGGATGGGCAGCGCACGATCATCCTGGTGGAGCAGAATACGCAGCGCGCGGTGGGCGTGGCGGATCATGTGTACCTGATGCAGAGCGGGAAGGTGGTGCTGTCGCAGCCGGCTGCGGAGGTGGACCTGACGCGATTGAATGAGCTGTATTTTGCGCGTTGATATGAGCGGCAAAAGCAGGCGGGTTAAGGATCCCCGGCAGCGCGAGAACCACATTATCAAGGTGGCCTCAGAAATGGGATCCCCGCCTGCGCGGGGACGACGGTCTTAAGGCTAATATCCCAAAAACCGTCGTCCCCGCGGCGCAGGCGGGGATCACATTTTTTCAGGAGTCAGGATGGCGGCGGTGACAGCGCTTTTTTACGTCGTCCTCGCGCTAGCGGGGATCCATGCCGAGTTGGCTAAACCATCTACCTCGAATTAGCCTTCAACATCGGCCGAAGCTCGCTCCACACCAGCTCCGCGCCCATCTTGTTCATGCAATCGTGATGCCCCAGCGGGCACTCGCGCTGCCGGCACGGCGAGCATGCCAGCCGCAGCGAGATCGACTTGGCCATATCCGAAAACGGCGGCGCATGATCCGGATCGGTCGGCCCATACAGTGCCACCACCGGCCGGTTCAGTGCCGACGCAATATGCAGCAGTCCCGAATCGTTGGCCACCACCGCATCGGCGCGCGCGATCAGCGCGATCGCTTCATCGAGCTTGGTGGCGCCGGCCAGGTTGAACATCCCCGCGCCTGTGCTGCCCGCGATCACCTCGTCGCAAGCCTCCCTGTCCTTGGGCGATCCGAGCAAGGCAATCTGCGCCTGCGGATCGGCCTCGAAAATCGCTTTCGCCAACTGCGCGAAGTGCGCGGCCGGCCAGCGCTTGGCCGCGCCAAACTCGGCGCCCGGCGCGAAAATCACCAGCGGCCGGTCCAGCGCGATCCCGACCCGCGCGCACACTGCCGCAATCTGCTCGCTCGACGCGCGCAGCCGCGGACGCGGCACCTTTGCCAGCGGCGCCGACGGATCCTGCGCCAGCGCCGCATAGAACGGCACCATCGGACGCGGCGGCGTGTCGTCATGATGCATCACGTTGAGCAGGCCGTAGCGCATTTCGCCCTTGTAGCCGACCCGCCGCGCAATCCCGGCAAACCACGGAATCAGCGCATATTTGAGCGTGTTTGGCAGCACGTACGCATCGGCATAGCCGCGCTGGCGCAATTGCCGGCCGAAAGCCCAGCGCTCCTTCAGCTGCAAGGCGCCGTGCCGGAATGGCGTCTCGAGCACGCTGTCGACCTCGGACATCGCGCGCCACACCGGCGACACCGAGGGCGGCGCCAGCACGTCGATCGCACGGTCGGGATGCATCTGCTTGAGCTGCTGCAGCAGCGGCTGCGCCATCACCGCATCGCCGATCCAGTTCGGCGAAATCACCAGCGTGCGCAAGGCGCCGTTCACGCCGCCTCCGAAAACTGCAGCCGGTAGAGGTTGGCGTACATGCCGCCGGCCGCCAGCAGTTCGTCATGCCGTCCCGATTCGATGATCCTGCCCTGCTCCATCACCACGATGCGGTCGGCCCGCTCAACCGTCGACAGCCGGTGCGCGATCACCAGCGTGGTGCGGCCGGCCATCAGCGCGTCCAGCGCCGCCTGCACCGCCCGCTCGGACTCGTTGTCGAGCGCCGAGGTGGCCTCGTCCAGGATCAGGATCGGCGCGTCCTTGTAGATGGCGCGCGCAATCGCCACGCGCTGACGCTGGCCGCCCGACAGGCGCATGCCGTTCTCGCCGATCATCGTGTGCACGCCGTCCGGCAGCGCAGCCACCACGTCGGACAGGTGCGCGGCCTTGATCGCAGCGGCCAGCCGCTCGTTGTCGACCTGCTCCGCGCCGTAAGCGATGTTGGCGCCCAGCGTATCGTCGAACAGCACCACGTTCTGGCTCACCATGGCAAGTTGCGCGCGCAGGCTGGCCAGCGCAATGTCTTCGTACGGAACGCCGTCGAGCAGCAGGCGCCCCGATTGCGGCGTGTAGAAGCGCGTGACCAGGTTGACGAAGGTCGACTTGCCGCCGCCCGATATGCCGACCAGCGCCACCGTTTGCCCGGGCTGGATATCCAGCGTGACGCCGGTGAGCGCCATCGGGTTGTTGTCGGAATAGCGGAACGACACGCCTTCGAACTGCAAGTGGCCGCGCGCATGGCCCATCACCCTGGTGCCGCTGTCGTGTTCCAGCGGCGCGTCGATCATCTCGAATACGGTTTCTGCGGCGGACATCCCGCGCTGCATCGGGCCGTTCACTTCGACGAGCGCCTTGAGCGGCTGCAGCAGCATCAGCATCAGGGTGATGAAGTTGGTGAATTCGCCGACGCTCATTTCGGAGCGGATCGCGATGACGATCACCACCGACACCGCCAGCGCGGTCGCGATCTGCGTGATCGGCACGGTCGCGGCCGCGGCCACCGTCATGCGCTGCGAAAAACCGCGCAAGGCTTCGCTGCGCGCCTCGAAGCGCTTGCGTTCGTAGCGTTCGCCGGAAAACACGCGGATGACCTGGTGGCCGCGCGCGGCTTCTTCCACCACCTGCGTCATCTCGCCGGTGACGCGCTGGTTGTCGCGGTTCAGGCGGCGCAGGCGGCCGGTCGTGGTGCGCACGATGACCGCGGTCAGCGGCACCACCACCAGCGCGATCAGCGTGAGCTTCCAGTTCAGCAGCATCAGGCCGATCAGCAGGCCGGCCACCACCAGGGTGTCGCGCACGAAGGCCAGGAACACCGAGTTGATCATGTCGACCACCTGGCGTACGTCGCCGATCACGGTGTTGATGATCTTGCCGGTGGACTCTTCGTGGAAACGCGCCACGGGCAGGCGCAGCAGGCGGTCGAAGACCATCCCACGCAGGTCGTTGAGCACGCGGCTCATGACCCAGTTGTTCAGGTAGGCGGTGGAAAAAGTGAACACGCCGCGCATGATGAACAAGGTCACCAGCACCGCCGGCACCAGCCACAGGCTGAAGTCGACCTTGTTGTTGAAGCCCTTGTCGAGCAGCAGTTCGAGCGCCTTGCCCAGGATCGGCTGGGTTGCGGCGGTGCCGGCCATCGCAAGCAGCGACAGGAAAGCACGCATCCGGTAAGGCTTGACGATCGCCAGCAGTCGCTTGGCGATGGCGTTATTTTCCATCGTTTTCTTTCGCGTTGATACAGAAGCCCATGAGCAGGAAAATCATCAGGGCGTAGAACATCGTACCCTTCATCGACCAGAAGATCACTTCGGTCAGGCCGAAGCTGAAATAGCTGACCACCACCAGCATGCCGCCCAGCGCCAGCGCGAAACGCTGTTTGCCGCCATGGGCATCGGGAATCAGCGCCCGGGCAAAAAACACGAGCGGCGCCACCAGGATCGAGAGATATAGCGCAAACCCGACGATACCGCCGGTGACCAGCGCCTGCAAGGCGTCGTTATGCACGTGCGGCATCGGCAGCACGACCGGGTCGAGCTTGCCCTGTTCGACATAACGGGCAAGCGCGCCGCGGTAGCCGTCGATGGTCTGCCCCAGCAAGGGATGCTCGGCGATCAGCATGCTCGCGCCCTTCCACAGCTCCAGCCGGATGCCGAGGTTGGAAAATGCGCTGCCTCCCTCGAAATACGTGGTCACGTCATGCACGCCCTGATCGACCCGGTGCTCGACGCCGGTATCGGGCACGAAATAGGTGCCGGCGACCAGCGCAAAAGTAACCGCGACGACCGCGCGCAGCCGCTTGCTGCTCAGGACATGGCTGTAGCGGACAAACAGGAAAGCGGCAAACGCCAGCGCCACCCAGGCGCCGCGCGTACCGGTCATCAGCGAGCCGGTGATGCCGGCCAGCGCGCCGGCGGCCGGCCAGATGGTGCGCGTGCTCTTGCGCATATCGATCGCGGCGGCCAGCGCCAGCAGGCCAAGCAGCAGCGACAGGTCGCCGAAGGTGATGGCATTGATCAAGCCGCCGGGACGCTCCATGGCCAGCCCGAAGCGCTGGTAGGCGACTAGCGGCAAACTGGCCAGCGCGCCGGCGATCACGCCCCACCACAGGAAGCGGCGGTCCGGCTTCACCACCAGCACCAGCATCAGCGCCGACACCGCGAGCAGCATCCGCATTGGTTTCTCGAGCAGATTGATGCGCTCGCCGTCGCGCAACGTTACGCACAGCAGCGCGAAGCAGAAGTTGACCAGGAACGCCAGCACCACCCATCGGATATCATGCCAGTGCAGGCGCAGGGCCGCGACGCCGCGCCTGGCATAGAACCAGCTGACGAGCAGGATCATGAAGCCCGTAGCGCTCACGCCAAACCCGGTTACCAGAGAAAGGAAGGGAAACAGGAACACCAGCGCGCCGACCAGAAACCGGCCAGGTCCCATCATTTTTATGAAGTTATTGTTCATTCATCTTCTAGTGGGATATTCTTGCCACTTGACGCAACCGACCACACCATCGAAGCCATGCAGCAAGCAATAAAAATATCCGTCGTGATCACCACCTACAACCGGCCGGACGCCTTGGCGGCCGTAGTGAAGGCTTGTTTCTCGCAAACTGACAAGAATTTTGAAATCATTATCGCTGATGATGGCTCAACTGCCAACACGAAGGACTGCATCGACCAGCTGCGCGCGGCCGCGCCGGTGCCGATCCTGCACGTTTGGCAGCCTGATCAGGGCTTCCGCGCGGCGATGGCGCGCAACCGCGCGACGCTGGCCTCGAGCGGCGATTACGTGGTGTTCCTGGACGGCGATTGTATTCCGCAGCGCGACTTCATCGCGCAGCACCGGGCGCTGGCGCGGCGCGGCTACCTGGTGTCGGGCAGCCGGATCCTGCTGAGCCCTGGTTTCACCGCCCGGGTGCTCGACGGCGCCGTCGACTTGCAGCAGTGGGGCCTGGGCGCGAAGTTGAAGGCGCGGACAGCCGGCGATATCAACAAGGTGCTGCAGCTGATGGTGCGCTGGCCGGACATCGGGCGCGAGAGCAAGCGGTTCACCTGGCGCCGCATCAAGAGCTGCAACCTGGGCGTGTGGCGCTCGGACCTGGACATGGTGAACGGCTTCGACGAGAGCTTCCTGGGCTGGGGCCATGAGGATTCGGACCTGGTGGTGCGCCTGTTCAATGCGGGCGTGATGCGCAAGGACGGGGCGTTTGCGACCGAAGTCTTTCATTTGTGGCACAAGGAAGCGCAGCGGGACCAGGAGTCGAGCAACCGGAAGGTGGTGCTGGAGCGCGCGGCGAACAGGACCACGCAGGCGACCAGGGGGTTGAAGGACGCCAGCTGATGGTTCGCCAGGCGGGGGCAGGCTTGATTACGCCTGCCACCGTGCCGAGCCGAGGGCCTCTCCGGAAGGCCTTAGACCGCGACGCTGAAGTTGGCGGTGGTCAAAGTAGAAAAATCCGTACCGACCAGTTGAACGACCACGTCGTCAGTTTCGCTGTAATGGGTGCCGCCATCGTTGATCAGTAGGTAGCGTTTTCCATCGCCCAGTTCGAAGCCATACACGTACCCCACGGCGCCATCGAAACTCGCCAGCGCACCGCTCACAGAAGTCAAGCTCGACAAATATCCCAGGTACTGGTAACCGATGACAGGCGTCGCGCTCTGGATCGTGTCGTCGGCACCGAATCCGGTTACCGCGTCGATACCGCCGGCAGAAACGGTGCCGACGACTACCGTCACCACGCCAGTCCCCAGGTGAATCACATCGTTGCCGGCGGCGCCGGTGATGAGCTCATTGCCCGAGCCACCGTAAATCAAGTCCGCCAGTGCGCTTCCGGTCAGGTTCTCGAAATTGGTGAACGTGTCGCGCACCATGCTGGTCGTGCTGTCGATCGTGTCAAGCACGAGGTAGCCCGCGCTACCGGCCAGCAGATCCGTGCCGGCCTCGGTATTTCCGCCGGCTAGGAACGCGCCGGCATCCGCAGCGACGGTACTTGCCATGATAGTCCCGGCGGTGTTGTTGATGACTATGCCGGACAGATTTTGCAGCCCGTGGGCGTCCGTTGTCTGGACGTCAGCGTAGGACAGCGTGTCGGCACCGTCCCCGCCGTCCATATTGTCGGCGCCGGCGCCCCCCTTGATCGTATCTTGTCCAGCACCGCCAACCAGCGAGTCGTCACCGCCGGTACCGGTGATGTCGAATTGAAGATCTGCCGCCGCAATCGGATTGGCTGACTCGACAACGTAGTCGACAGTGGTGCCCACGTCATGATCGCCATCCGCGTCAATGTATATTTTGTGTTCCCCGGTCGCGTAGAAGCCATCGCCGGCAACTCCGGAGAGTGAGTTTGCGCCCCCACCAAAGCCACCAACCATGGCAAAGCCAGACACGTCGATATGCGATCCCGCCAGCACAAAGCGAAGCTGATCGACACCGGTGGAAAAGTCAGTGATGACATCACGGTGCACTTCGTATAATTCGGCCGTTAAGATGACGGTATCGTTCGACTCCGCACCGCTGGAAAACACGAACACGTCGGCGCCCGAACCACCCGTCAAGGTATCGGCGCCGACACCGCCGGCGATCACGTCGGCACCAGCGCCACCGTCGATCGTGTCCTCATTGCCGCCGCCAACGATGGTGTCGGCGCCGCCGGTACCGGTCAGATGGTATTGGACCCGCGATAGAATATCCCATGTGGCGCTATTTGATTCGGCCTGGATCATCAGACTGCCTGGATCGCCGGTGAACACCGAATTGACGTTGGCGCTAATGCCGACGAAATAGGTATCGGCGCCTCCCCCAGTCGCGTTGTAGACGCCCCAGCCGTTCGACGAGCCATCGAAAGCATGGACGCCGCTCAGGTTCACGATGACAGAGTCACTCGCCGCATCAAAATTATGCACGAAGTCGATGCCCGCTGGGCCGGAATCGCTGGACACTTCAGCGATCGCGTTGAACACAAACACATCAGCGCCGTCGCCGCCATCGAGCACATCGGCACCGGCACCGCCAACGAGCACATCGGCACCAGCACCGCCCATGATGGTGTCGTTGCCGCTGAATCCGAAGATGAAGTCGTCACCGGCTGTGCCCGCAAGCGCGGCATCATCGGACGCGGTTCCCAGCATCACGTCATGCGTATCGGTTGCAAAGTGACCCGCGAGGTCAACGACCTGAAGTTTGGCATTCACTACCGCGTCTTGTGCCGCCACGGTGATCGTCCTTGTCAAATCCGACGCGCCAAATGTGGCGGAAAGACCTGGCACCCAACTGACACCGTCGTACAAGCCCAATGTCCCTGCTTTGCTCGATGTAGCGCCGACGGTGGTTCCCGTGACGGTAAACGACGATGCTACCGGCGGCTCGCTGTCGATCACCAGGGTCTGGGTGGCGGCGGTCGAGGTATTGCCGGCGGCATCGACAGCCGTGACCGAGACGCTGTTGCCGCCGTTGACGTCAAGCGCCAGCACGCCCGTATGGCTGGCCGTGCTGGTGTCGATGCTCCAAGCGGCGCCCGCGGCCACCGTGGTGTAAGTAGCGCCGGCGATCACGGCGATCACCATGGCGCCTGTTTCGGCGGTACCGCTGACCACCGGTGCAGCAACATCGGTCAACGCGCCGGAGGTCACCGCTACTGCCGGCGCTGTGGTGTCGATCACCAGGGTCTGCGTGGCGGCGGCCGAGGCATTGCCAGCGGCATCGACCGCCGTGGCCGAGATGCTGTTGCTGCCGTTGACGTCAAGCGCCAGCACGCCCGTATGGCTGGCCGTGCTGGTGTCGATGGCCCAGGCGCCGCCAGTCGCCGTCGTCGTGTAAGTGGCGCCGGCGATGATGGCGGTCACCGTCGCACCTGCTTCGGCGGTACCACTGACCACCGGCGCTGCCAGCTTGGTCAGCACACCGGAGGTCACGGCAACTGCGGGGGCGGCGGTGTCGATGACCAGCGTTTGCGCGGCGGCGGCAGCCGAGGCATTCCCAGCGGCGTCGACCGCCGTGACCGAAATGCTGTTGCTGCCGTTGACGTGAAGCGCCAGCACGCCCGTATGGCTGGCCGTGCTGGTGTCGATGGTCCAGGCGCCGCCCGCGGCCGCCGTGGTGTAAGTGGCGCCGGCGATCACGGCGGTCACCGTGGCGCCTGCTTCGGCGGTGCCGCTGACCACCGGTGCTGCAAGCTTGGTCAGCGCGCCGGAAGTCACGGCAAGCGCAGGGGCGGTGGTGTCGAGCGCCAGGCTCACGGTCCGGGTTTTCCCATAAATATCCGTTGCGACTACGGAGAGACTGCCGTCCTTGAAAGCGGTGGCGTCGAACACGTACTTGCCATTGCTGAGGGTCGTGGTCACTTCCAGCGCCGTGCTGTCAGACTGCCTGGTACCAAATACTTTCACGGTGCTGATGCTGCTGCTGGTCACGATGGCGGTCAGGGCGGCAGCCGATGTTGCTTCGGTCGCATTGACATAGGCGTCCCCGCCCACGCTGAGGGTCACTGCAAAGTCAGGCTCGGGTTCAGGGGCCGGCGGCAGCACCGCGTCGCCCTTGCCGTCGCCATTGACGTCGCCCACGTGCGCGGCTGCGGCGGCAATCGCGGTCGCCAGCGCGGCGCCTCCGGTGGCGCCGGCGCTGGCACTGAGGTCGCCCGCGCTGGCGCCGCTTGCCATGCCCGCTTCAATCGTTTCGGCCGCCACTTGCACGCTTGCGATGGCCACCAGGTGAGACTGGGCGTCGCCGCCCGGCGCGCCGGCGGCGTCTGCGATTGCGTCGTTGAGGTTGCTGATCACGGCGCCCGCATCCGCAGCCACGGCGGCGATCGCGGCGGCCTGGCTGGCGCTGGCGCCGGCCAGGCCGCCTGCATCCTTGAGCAATTGCGTCGCGGTGCTGGCGGCGCCCAGATCGACGCCGATGGCGGCGCCGCCGATCATCGCGGCGATGGCCTTGACGGCGGCGTTGGCGCCGGCGTCAGTTCCGCCGACGCCGGCGCCTGCCAGCACGGCGCCGATCTGGCCCATCGCGGTGTTCACTTGCGCCATCGCCGCCTGCACCTTGAGCGCGATCGCCTGCGCGTCGGCGCCAGTGCCGGCCTTTGCCAGTTCGGCGATCGGATTGTAGCTTCCGAGTTCGACCGAGGCATCGATGCCCAGCTTGGCCTTGACCAGTTCTTCGGCCGCAACGGCGTTGTGTTTGCCATCGGCGGCAATTGCCTGCACCAGCGTGGTCAGCGGATTGATGACGCTCGATCCGGCCACGGCGCGGAAGCTGCCGTTGACGGCGGCGCCGGTCGAGATGTCAATACCGCCGGTTTGCACCAGGTCGCCGAAACCGGCGTGCTCGCCGAAATCGAACCCGCCTTTGGCATCGGTGATGCAGGTTTCCACGCGCGTACTGGTGACACCGGCAACCGTTTCGAACATCGTCATGGTCACGGTGGCGCCCTTGATGTAGCCGTCGGCGACAACGCCGGCGCGGCTCAGCAACGGCACCGCGGCGCCGTGGTACTGGTCGCTCGCGTACAGCCTGGTGATCAGCGCGGCCGGGTCGGCGCTGGCCAGTCCGGCAGCGACCTGGGCCGCGCTCGGCGCCGCCTGCTGCACGCCGAGAAACTGCTCGACCACCCGGGCAGTGGCCCCCATGGTGTCGCGCATCTCGGGCGAGTTGGCGAACGCGACGACGATATCGCTCCGGCTCAGGCCGTGGCTGATCTGTTCAAGGTAGTACGCCTTGCCGGCCGCGTCAGGCGCGCGCCGGAACGCGGTCTGGTACAGGGCGTCGAGGAAGGCGCCGTTGCCGAGCGCGCCGTACAGCGCCTGGAACTCGGGCGCCTCGGTGAATCCCGCGCCGATCTGGTGCGGCGTCTGGCCTGCGCGCACGGCGCCGGCCCAAAACGACAAGCCGGCGACGTCGGGGACGCGTCCGAAAGCGGCGAAGTACAAGCGCACGACCGGATCGACGGCGTGCTGGAATTCGGTGCTGGACATGAATTCGGCGCTGACCTGCGCCGCGTTCAGCGCGCCGGTGTCGAGTTTCCCGGTCCAGTAGGCCATGCCGCCAGCATCCGACGCGCGGTGCAAGAACCGGGTGTACAACTGCTCTACGAAGCTGGTGGTGGCGCTGGGGATTGCAGTGCTGGAGGTCATGGGGGATTCTTTGCGAAGCGAGGGGGCCAAATGAGACAGCGGGTATTTGGCTGCCGAGCGATATCGGCGCATGGGGGCGCGTCGATTTATTGAAACATTGATAACACAATGTCTCGGGGAGTATTTCCATATTGCGCCGATTATGTCCGCTCGGCAACAATTTTATTAATTATTGACAAGTGATTGCTTCAGAAACCAGCACCCGCGCTATGCCGCCTGCTCCGCGCAGCTTTCCGGATCGCCCGCTAAAACAACAAACGGCGCGAGCGCCGTTTGAGAGAGTTGATAAGTGCGGCGCCTCAGTGCGACGCGGACTCAGTACTCGACCGCGACTTCCTTCGCACCGAGTACCTGCTCGAGCGCCCGCTGTAACTGATCCGACGGCGCCAATGACACGATCAGGATCCGGCCGCGCTGCGTCACATGGCTGCGCGGCCGGTGATCACGCCGCACAGCATGCGCGGCTCGCGCGAAGGGTCAAGGTCTTTCAGCTCAATGCGGGCGTGATGCGCAAGGACGGGGCGTTTGCGACCGAGGTCTTTCAGGCATAAATGGTGGGCCATGTCAGCGACGATACCGGCAAGCGCCAGGTGCGGCGACAACCCCGGGGTCAGGTCCGCCGGACCTGACCCCAGCCCTTGGACCGCGACGCGTGCATCAAGAGGTGGCATTACCGACGCCGCAAGTCGTCCGTCGAGTTTGCGTTAGCCAGCATAAGCTTTAATACTCAACCGCGACCTCTTTGGCCCCCAGCACCTGCTCGAGCGCCAGCTGTAACTGATCCGACGGCGCCACGCGCCATTCATCGCCCAGCTGCAGGATGCATTCCACGCCCTGCGGCTTGATCCGCATCGCCACCGGCAGGCCATCGGCATTACGGTAAGGCTGCAGCACCTCGGCCACCTTGGCGGGATTGACCGTGCACGCCATCGCCATGCTCAGGCGGTTGCCGTACTGGATGCGCGAAAGGGCAATGTCGAACACCTTCTCGGCCGTAATCCGCAAGCCGCCGTTGAAGCGGTCTTCCGACACCTTGCCCACCACCAGCAGGAAATCGTCTTCCTTGAAGATGTTCTTGTTTGCCTCGAACAGTTCGCTGTACACGGTCACTTCGACCACAGCCGTCTTGTCGTCGAGTGACACGATCAGGATCCGGCCGCGCTGCGTCATCTGGCTGCGCACGCCGGTGATCACGCCGCACAGCATGCGCGGCTCGCGCGAAGGGTCGAGGTCTTTCAGCTTGGTGCGCGCGAACCGGCGCACTTCGTCGGAATAGGTATCGAACATATGGCCGGACAGGTAGAAGCCGAGCGCGATTTTTTCCTCGGACAGCTTCTGCTTCTCGGTCCACGGCGTGGTCTTGACATACTCCGGTGGCGCCACCAGGTCGCTGTCATCGCCGCCGAACAGACTGACCTGGTTGGCCGACTTCTGTTCCTGGTCCGCGCATTCCACCGCGAACGCGACCGATGCCAGCAGGATCGCGCGGTCGACGCCGAAGCAGTCCATGGCGCCGGCGCGAATCAGCGATTCGATGGTGCGCCGGTTGATCTGCTTGCGGTCGACCCGCTTGCAGAAGTCGAACAGGTCGGTGAACGCGCCGCCGCTCAGGCGCGCGGCGATGATCGCCTCGATCGCCGACTGGCCCGAGCCCTTGACCGCACCCAGGCCGTAGCGGATGTTGGTCACGCGCTTGCCCGTCACCGACGGCGCCTGCCCTTCCGGCGTGAAGCGGTAGTCGGAATGATTGATATCCGGCGGCAGCAAGGTCAGGTGGCAGACGTCGATCGCGTCCTCGACCAGGATCTTGATCTTGTCGGTATCGTCCATCGCCAGCGACAAGTTGGCCGCCATGAACGCGGCGGTATGGTGCGCCTTGAGGTAGGCGGTGTGGTACGACAGCAGCGCGTACGCCGCGGCGTGCGACTTGTTGAAGCCGTAGCCTGCGAATTTCTCCATCAAGTCGAAGATCTCGTCGGCTTTCTGCGCGGTCAGCCCGTCCTTGGCGGCGCCAGCGCGGAAGATCTCGCGGTGCTCGGCCATCTCTTCGGCCTTCTTTTTACCCATCGCGCGGCGCAGCATGTCGGCGCCGCCGAGCGAATAGCCGCCCACGATCTGCGCCATCTGCATCACCTGCTCCTGGTAGACCATGATGCCGTAGGTCTCGGACAGAATCGCCTCGGTGCGCGGATCCGGATAGTCGAATTTTTCGCCGTGCTTGCGCTTGCAGAAGTCCGGGATCAGGTCCATCGGGCCCGGGCGGTACAGCGCCACCAGCGCGATGATGTCCTCGAAGCGGTCGGGGCGCGCGTCTTTCAGCATGCCCTGCATGCCGCGCGACTCGAGCTGGAAGATCGCGACCGTCTTGGCCTTGGTCAGCAGGTCGTACGAAGGCCGATCGTTGAGCGGCAGCTTGGCCAGGTCGAAGTCGGCGCTGGCCGGGTCGAGCTGCTTGATGTAGCGAACCGCGCGGTCGAGGATGGTCAGCGTGGTCAGGCCCAAAAAGTCGAACTTGACCAGGCCGACGGCTTCGACGTCGTCCTTGTCGTACTGCGACACCACGCCCGAATCGCCGCCCTGCGTGTACAGCGGGCAGAAATCGGTGAGCTTACCCGGCGCGATCAGCACGCCCCCCGCGTGCATGCCGATATTGCGGGCGATGCCTTCGACCTGCTGCGCGAGGTCGAGCAGCTGCTTGACCTCGTCCTCGTTCTCGAGCCGTTCGGCCAGCAGCGGCTCTTCGGCGATGGCGTCGGCGATGGTGACCGGCTTGCCCGGTTTGAACGGGATCAGCTTGGAGATGCCATCGCAGAAGTTGTAGCCGAAATCGAGCACGCGGCCGACGTCGCGGATCGCGCCCTTGGCCGCCATGGTACCGAAGGTGGCGATCTGCGAGACCGCCTCCTTGCCGTACAAATCCTTGACGTGCTGGATGACGCGGTCGCGCCCTTCCTGGCAGAAGTCGATATCGAAGTCGGGCATCGAAACCCGTTCAGGATTGAGGAAACGCTCGAACAGCAGGTTGTACTGCAGCGGATCGAGGTCGGTGATCAGCAGCGAATACGCCACCAGCGAACCGGCGCCCGAACCCCGGCCCGGTCCGACCGGCACGCCGTTTTCCTTGGCCCACTTGATGAACTCCGCCACGATCAGGAAGTAGCCGGGGAATTTCATGTTGCAGATGGTGTCGGTCTCGAACTTGAGGCGCGCCTCGTAGCGCGGGCGCTCGGCCTCGCGCTTGGCCGGATCCGGATACAGCTGGATCAGGCGCTGTTCGAGGCCGGCCACCGATTCGGCCACGAGGAACTGGTCGATGGTCATGCCCGGCGGAGTCGGGAAATTCGGCAGCTGCGGCTTGCCCAGCGTGAGCACCACATTGCAGCGCTTGGCGATTTCGACCGAGTTGGCCAGCGCCGCCGGCATGTCGGCGAACAGCTCGGCCATCTCGGCCTGGCTCTTGAAGCGCATCTCCTCGTTGAAGCGTTTCACGCGCTTGGCGTTGGCCAGCATTTCGCCTTCCGCGATACAGGTACGCGCCTCGTGGGCGATGAATTCGTCCGGCGACAGGAACTGGATCGGGTGGGTGGCGACCACCGGCAGCCCGAGCTTGGCCGCCAGCGCCACCGAATGGCGCACCTGCGGTTCCTGGTTCGGCTGGCCGGCGCGCTGCACCTCTATATAGAAGTGGCCGGGGAAGATAGCCGCCCAGCGCTGGGCGCAGCGCTCCGCCAGCGCCAGGTTGCCGTTTTCGATGGCGGTGCCGACGTCGCCGAAATGGGCGCCCGACAGCACGATCAGGCCATTTGCCTGCGACTGGCTCGGATTGAGCGACGAGACGCTGGTAGCCAGCGCCTCGAGCCATTCGGCGCGGATCTCGGCGCGGCCCTTGTGCTGGTTGGTGAGCCAGGCGCGCGACAGCAGGTCGCACAGCTGCAGGTAGCCGGTGTGGTTTTTCGCCAGCAGCAGCAGGCGCGAAGGCCGGTCGCGGTTGTCGTCGTTGGTGACCCAGGCGTCGACGCCGATGACCGGCTTGATGCCCTTGCCGCGCGCGGACTTGTAGAACTTGACCATGCCGAACAGGTTGGCCAGGTCGGTGATCGCCAGCGCCGGCTGCTTGTCCTTGGCGGCGGCGGCGATGACGTCGTCGATCCGCACCAGGCCGTCGACGATCGAGTATTCCGAGTGCACGCGCAGGTGGACAAACGCCGGAGCGGCCGGTTTTGCCGGTGCGGCCGCCACTTCGGTACCAAGATCCATGACATCCATACTCATTTTGCGATTCACCTGCTGTGCGAAGAAGCGCTATTTTACCGCGACCGGGCGCAGCGGCAGCCGGGAACTTCCGGCACCTGTTGTTGGCTCAACTGTAAGCACATGTAAGTATCGTCAACGGTCGATTCGGTGGCGGCGTTTATGGATCAGTAGCACAACTGTTTAACCACTCAAAGGACTACCACATGAAAAACCTGATCGCCGCCCTGACCGTTACCCTGTTCGCAACCGCAGCATTCGCTCAAGCGCCTGCAGTGGTTAAAGCTGAAGCCAAGCAGACCGCAGTTGTCGCCAAGGCTGACGCCAAAGAGATCAAAACCGACGTCAAGGCCGACGCGAAAGTGACCAAAGCCGAAGTCAAGGCCGACGCTAAAGTCGCCGCTACCGCTGCCGATGCAAAAGCTGATGTAGCCGTGGCCAAGGCCGAAGCCAAAGAGACCAAGGCTGCTGCGAAGCACAAGTCTGTCAAGGCCAAAGCTAAAGCAAAAGCTGCTGTCGCCAGCGCGGAAGTTACCGCAGCAGCGCCAGCACCAGTCGCAGCCAAGTAATCGGTAGTCGCTTGAAATGAAGAGACAGGGTTCGCCCTGTCTTTTTTTGTTTTGTGCTCTGCGCGGCTGAAGCTCTTGCGAAATGCGACTACGACGAATCCGAAAAAGCGGAATGGACTGATTACAGGCCAGTATCCCAAGGGTTGATCGTCGCGACGGGCAAGGCAATGAAGTCTTTGACGTTGCGCGTAACCAGAATCAAATCGTGGGTCACTGCGGTGGCCGCCAGCAAACTGTCAACCGCCGCAACCGGCCGTCCTGCAGCAGCTACAATCCTGCCCCAGCGGTCCGCTACGGCGCCATCGATCGGAAGAATGCGTCCGGTAAAAAAAGCAGGCAGGTCCACATCCAGCCAATCTCGCAGCGCAAGCTGCCGTTTCCCATCGGTCAACAGCTCGATTCCCTTGCGGATCTCGCCAAGCGTCAGCACACTCAGGTACAACGACGCGGGCGGGCGCTTCTGGAACCACGACAGGACCGACGCATCAGGCGCGTTGCGACGAAGTTCTGACAGAACATTCGTATCGATCAGGTAACTCACAGATTCACATCCCTGGTCAGGCTCGGGTCGCGTTCGAATTCAAGTTCGTCCAGCCCATGCAATGGCGATCGCTGCATGAATGCGGCGAGCGAATCGCCTCGAAGGGACAAACGGTCAAACGTTTCGCTTGAGATGACGACGGCAACCGGTTTTCCATGCATCGTAATTTCCTGCGGGCCTTCCGCCTGCGCGCGCTTCACGAGCTCGGATATCCTCGCCTTCGCTTCCTGCATTTGCCAGCTTTTCATACGCGCCTCCATTCTGACCACTCTGGTCAGAATTATAGACCTAATCCAAATGCGAAGTCATGCGACAAGCTCAAGCGCCTCAATAAATTGCTGCCCCGCGATCAAGGATTCGATGTTGCCAAGGGAAGAACGACGGCTCACAAGGGACTTCGAGGCGCTCACCGGTAAGCAAAAAAGTTTGGCCCAGCGGGGTCAGACCGCGGTATGACAATGCGGGCTCAGGCTCCCTCAGGCTCCAAGGGGAATACGAGAAATTACCCAATTGGAGCCCCAGCAGCCTTTTCTAGAATATTTTTTGAAATGCTGTCGATTTTGCGGTTCCTGGAACGTCGTAGAGATGTAAGCGACAACTTCAAGGAGACCTTTTCATGCTCGACACACCGCACATCGCCCAGTCCCCCGCCCAGCAAACGGCGGTCATCCACCTGACCATCCCGCGCGCCGAGATCCAGCACGCGATGGGCCCAGGAATCCAGGAACTGATGGCTGCCGTCGCTGCCCAAGGTATCGGGCCCACCGGCCCATGGTTCTCGCACCACCTGGCAATGCATCCCGACTCTTTCGACTTCGAGATCGGCGTACCGGTCTCGGGGCCGGTCACCCCGGTCGGGCGCGTGCGCCCTGGCAGCCTCCCCGCCGCCACCGTGGCACGAACCGTATTGCATGGAAATTACGATGGATTGGCGGACGGCTGGGGCGAGTTCCTGGCGTGGATCGCATCACAGGGGCATCAGACCGCGCCCGACCTGTGGGAAGTCTACGTCAAAGGACCGGAATCCAGCCCCGATCCGTCCGCCTGGCGCACCGAACTGAACAAACCATTGATAGCCTGACTTTTTAAAAGGAGACACCATGAATACCCAAGTCAAACCCATCCCTGAAAACATGCACAGCGTCACCCCGCATATTGTCTGCGCAGACGCTGTGGCAGCGATCGAGTTCTACAAAAAGGCCTTTGGCGCCGTCGAAGCCGGCAAGCTGCTGGCCCCCAACGGCAAACTGATCCACGGCATGATCCGGATCGGCGATTCGGCCGTGATGCTCGCCGAGGAAACGCCGGAATGCAACGCGATCAGCCCAAACACCTTGAAAGGCACCCCGGTTACGCTGCACCTGTACGTCGAAAACGCCGACGCTACATTCGAGCGCGCCGTCGCTGCCGGCGCCACCGCCGTGATGCCAGTGGCCGACATGTTCTGGGGCGACCGCTACGGCGTGTTGAAAGATCCGTTCGGCCACAGCTGGTCGATCGCCCACCACGTGCGCGACATGTCGCCTGCAGAAATGCAGGAAGCCGCTACCAAAGCCTGCAGCTGACCCCACCATCGACAGAGGAGAGTTACCATGCGTTTCATGATCATCGTTAAAGCCAGCCCCGAGTCCGAAGCGGGAAAGATGCCCAGCGAAAAGCTGCTGGCCGACATGGGCAAGTACAACGAAGAACTGGTCAAGGCCGGCGTCATGCTCGCCGGCGAGGGCTTGCATCCGAGTTCGAAGGGCGTGCGCGTCCAGTTTTCCGGCAACAAGCGCACCGTCGTCGACGGCCCCTTCGCCGAAACCAAGGAGTTGATTGCAGGCTTCTGGCTGATTCAGGTAAAGTCGAAGGAAGAAGCCATCGAATGGGTCAAGCGTTGCCCCAACCCGATGGAAAGCGATTCCGAGATTGAAATCCGCCAGGTATTCGAGGCTGAGGACTTCGGCGCCGAGTTCACGCCGGAGCTGCGCGAGCAGGAGGAACGGATACGCGCGACGATCGCCGCAAGACAATAGGCTAGGGAGCGCGCGGCGATGGCCGCGAGCGCCCGGTGCGGCGACAACCCCGGGGTCAGGTCTGCCGGACCTGACCCCGGCCCTTGGACCGCGGCGCGTGCATGAAAAGTTGGCACGTCGACGCCGCAAGGCGCCTCACACTTCACGGTGATATCGCAACAAGGAGAATGACATGCAATTCATGATCTTTCGTAAGGCCGACCGGGACACCGAGGCCGGCATGCTGCCCGGCGCCGAAGTGCAGCAGGCGATCAGGGAATACAGCCAGCAAATGGCCGATGCCGGCATCATGCGCGGCTGCGAGGGTCTGCAGCCAAGCGCGAAAGGCGTGCGGATGCGGCTCTCCTCCGGTCGCGCCACCATCGTCGACGGGCCTTTCATCGAAACGAAGGAATTGATCGCCGGTTTTTCGATCATCGACGTGGCCTCGAAGCAGGAGGCGATCGACTGGGCCAGCCGCTGGCCGTGGCTGGACGGCGGCGGCAACGTGGAACTGGAAATCCGCGAAGCCGGCTGCCCCGGCGGCTGCGCCGAGGTCGAGGCCACGGCCGCCGTCGATGCGCAGGGAAAGCGCTTCGTCGTGCTGCTGCGCTCAAGCGCGGACCTGGAAAACGAAGTGCCGGTACCGCGCGAAAAGCTGGACGCGCTCGACGCGAACAACGCAGCCGAAGCGAAAGCGGGCGTGCTGCTCGCCGCCGACGGCCTGCGTTCGAGCGCGCGCGGCGCCCGCGTCAGGACCGCCGCCGGCAAAGCGTCGATCATCGACGGCCCCTTCACTGAAATCAAGGAAATGATCGCGGGCTACTGGATGATCCGGGTGGCGTCGCTGCAGGACGCGATCGAATGGGCGCGGCGCAATCCCTACCCGACCGGGCCGGAGGTCGAGGTCGAAATCCGCCAGGTCTACGAGATGGAGGATTTCGGCGCCGAGTTCACGCCGGAGCTGCGCGAGGCTGAGCAGCGCATCCGCGCCCAGCAGCTCGAGTCGGGCATGCGCGATCAGCTGGCAGCCGCTCCCGCAGCCTGGCGCTAGGCCGAACGGCGATGGCGAGGACCGATACAGATCGCGTCGTTGAAGGCGTCTGGCGCATCGAGTCCGCCAGGATCATCGGTGCGCTGGCGCGCATGCTGCGCGACGTCGGCCTGGCCGAAGAACTGGCGCAGGATGCCTTGGTCAACGCACTTGAACGCTGGCCGCAGTCCGGCATCCCCGACAATCCGGCCGCATGGCTGATGACGGTGGCCAGGAACCGCGCGCTCGATCATCTCCGCCACGCCAGGCTGGAACGGTCGAAGGAGTCTGAGCTTACCTATGAAATCGAGATGCAACTGCAGGGCGCCGCGCCCGACCTGGAAGCGGCGCTCGAGGACGACATCGGCGACGACCTGCTGCGCCTGATCTTCATTTCCTGCCATCCCGTGCTGTCGACCGAAGCGCGCGCGGCCCTCACCTTGCGCCTGCTCGGGGGACTGACGACAGATGAAATCGCGCGCGCGTTCTTCGTCTCCGAGGCCACTGTCGCGCAGCGTATCGTGCGCGCCAAGCGCACCCTGGCGGAAGCGCGCGTGCCGTTTGAAGTGCCGCACGCGGACCAGCTGGTCGCGCGGCTCGCTTCCGTGCTGCAGGTGATCTACCTCATCTTTAACGAAGGCTACTCGGCCAGCGCCGGTGATGACTGGATGCGCCCCAAGCTGTGCGAGGAAGCGCTGCGGCTGGGCCGCATCCTGGCCGAGCTGACGCCGGCGGAGGCCGAGGTGCACGGCCTGGTCGCGCTGATGGAAATCCAGTCCTCGCGCGCCCGCGCCAGGCTCGGGCCGAAGGGCGAGCCCGTGCTGCTGATGGACCAGGACCGCTCGCGCTGGGACCAGTTGCTGATACGGCGCGGTTTTGCCGCGCTCGAACGGGCCGCACAGCTTGGGCAAGGTTACGGCCCGTATGCCTTGCAGGCCGCGATCGCCGCCTGCCATGCGCGCGCACTCACGCCCGGCGAGACCGACTGGCAGCGGATCGCCGCCCTGTACGATGCATTGGCCCAGCTGGCGCCTTCGCCGGTGGTGGAGCTCAACCGCGCGGTGGTGTTGTCGATGGCGTACGGCCCGGCCGCCGGGCTGGCGCTGGTGGACGCGCTGGTGGCGGAAGGGGCGCTCAAGAATTACCACCTGCTGCCCAGCGTGCGCGGCGACCTGCTGGCCAAGCTGGGCCGCCCAGGCGATGCGCGCATCGAGTTCGAGCGCGCGGCGGCGCTGACCAACAATATGCGCGAGCGGGAGCTGCTGCTGGCGCGGGCGCAGGCGTGCGTGCGCTAGCGGGGCGACGTTCTCCCTTTCGTTGGCGTTGGCGCTGGGGTCAGGTCCGACATTCGAACATTTGAAAACCTATGTCACGTATAGTGTGGGACGACTTGCGGCGTCGACGTGCCGCCTCTTCATGCACGCGCCGCGGCCCACGGGCTGGGGTCAGGTCCGGCGGACCTGACCCCGGGTTTGTCGCCGCATCGGGCGCTCGCCGCCATCGCCGCGCGATCCCACATTTAACGGTGACATAGCCATTTAAAAAGCCAAATGCCCGAATATCCGACCTGCCCCCTAGGTAGTTGCCTGATTTCCGGACTCGCAGCACACTGCCCCAAGTCAAATTCCCGGCGGTTTATAATAGCGGCTGTCCCCGAATCCCTCAGTTAGCAACTATGCAAGCCAACATCGACCACGCCGCGACTGCCGAGGCGCAAGCCATCGCCGCCGCCGCGGCGCACGTCAACATCGCCGCCTATAAATTTGTCACCTTCGACAACATCGAAGCGATGCGCCCGCAGTACCAGGAGCTGTGCAAGGAGCTGGGCCTGAAAGGCACCATCCTGCTGACGCCCGAAGGCATCAACCTGTTCCTGTCCGGACCGCGCTCGCACATCGACCGCTTCCTGGCCTGGCTGCGCAGCGACGCGCGCTTCGCCGACATCGAAGTCAAGGAAAGCTATTCGGAAGAGCAGTCGCACAAACGCATGCTGGTGAAGATCAAGAAGGAGATCATCACCATGCGCATGCCGCTGATCAAACCGGAATTGGGACGCGCCCCCGCCGTCGCGCCGGCCACGCTCAAGCGCTGGCTCGACCAGGGCCACGACGACAACGGCAAACCGGTCGTGATGGTCGACACCCGCAACGCGTTCGAAGTCGATGTGGGCACCTTCAACAACACCATCGACTACCGCATCGCCAAGTTCACCGAGTTCCCGGAAGTAATCGCGGCGAACAAGGATGCGCTGGCCGACAAAACGGTGGTGACCTTCTGCACCGGCGGCATCCGCTGCGAGAAGGCCGCGATCCACATGCAGAACATCGGCTACGACAGCGTGTACCAGCTCGAAGGCGGCATCCTGAAGTATTTCGAGGATGTCGGCGGCGAGCACTACACGGGCGACTGCTTCGTGTTCGACTACCGCACCGCGCTCAATCCAAAGCTCGAGCCGACCGTCACGGTGCAGTGCTTCGCCTGCCGCGCAGTGGTGACGCCGCGCCAGCAGCTCGATCCGCGCTATGTGTACGAGGTGTCGTGCCCGCACTGCGCGCCATCCGATCCACACAGCGCCGGGTCGGATCATTAAACCCGCCGGCAGGCTGGTTTTCGCGCACCAGCTGCGCGGCGTGGCCGCCCTGCTGATCGTCATCACCCATTATTTCGGTACCTTTTACGGCGCCCAGGGATTCGTCTCGGCGGTGACGTTTTCGCCGGACCTGCACCTGGTCGCTGCCGACTGGGTGCGCTACATGGACTTCCCTTACCTGAAGGGGCCGTTCGGCGTGGCGATCTTCTTCCTGATCAGCGGATTCGTGATTCCATTCAGCCTCGAACAGAAAAGCGCACCGCGCTTCCTGCTGGCGCGCTTCTTCCGCATCTTCCCGACGTACGCGGCCAGCCTGGTGCTGAGCATGACGGCGCTGTACCTGGCCAGCCGCTACTGGAGTACGTCGTTCACGCATTCGGCCAGCGCGATTGCGGCCAACGCCCTGCTGGTGAACAACCTGCTGGGGATCCCTTCGATCGATCCGATCAACTGGACCCTGTCGATCGAGGTCAAGTTCTATCTGCTGGCGGCGCTGCTCGGGCCGATCTTCATGCGCCGCGGCTTCGCCGGATTCGCGCTGTTCCTCGCGATGGCGCTCGGCGCCACCGCGCTGCTGCGCCACGTCGCGGAACCCGCTGCCGCCGTGGCCACGCTGGGCATGGAACTGAACTATGTGCTGTTCATGCTGGCCGGCGTGGTGTTCTATCAGCACATCAGCGGCCTGGTGTCGAATGCCGGCCTCGCGCTGCGCTCGGTGGTGATCCTCGCGGCGTTCGCGCTGAACTGGTCGATCGGTCCGCAAAGCGCTCAGTTCCCCGAGATCACCAGCTACTACCTGTATGCCTGGCTGGCGTTCCTGGCCGCCTACCTTGCGCGCAGCTGGTTCCGGCCGGTGCGGGTGCTCGACTTCCTGGCCGATATTAGCTATCCGCTGTATATCACCCACAGCCTGATCGGCTTCGTGCTGCTGAAGATTTTCGTGCACGTCGGCCTGGCGTTTCCGGTCGCCGTCAGCCTCGTGCTGGCGATCGTGATCGCACTGTCGTGGGCCTTGCACCTGGCGGTGGAAGTGCCGTCCAACCGGTTGGGAAAACGACTTACGGCTTCCTGATTTGCCGAACCGGCGCAAGCGGCGCGGCGCTTGGCATAGCGCCGCCATACGCGCGGCGCAACCCGAGGAAGGGCTCTTCGATCGTGTGGTAACTGAGCGTCGCCAGTCCCAAGGTTGCAGTGTAAGCCCCAACAGCATGAGCAGCGCATCGGCAAGCAGGTTGCCCGTGATCGACTGCATGCCCTTTTTCCAACGCAAAAAAATCCTCCGCCACCTTCGCGACGGAGGATTTCAATGCGACTTCACAGGCATTAACGGAAATAGGCCGCGATTTCCCGCACGTTGGAGCCATCGAGCGTGCCGGCTGCGGCGCGCAGGCGCAACAGGCCGAGCAGGTAGGTGTAGCGGGCCTGTGCCAGGTCGCGCTGGCTGGAGAATAACTGCTGCTGCGCGTTCAGCAAGTCGAGGTTTATCCGAACCCCGCCCTTGATGCTTTGTTCGGTCGCCTTCATCAGCTCGTTGCCCGACTCAGTCGCCTTGACCAGCGCGCCAACCCGCGACACGCTGCTTTCGACCAGGTTGAACGATTTGCGCAGCTCGAGCAGCACCCGGTTCGTCTTCACGTCCAGGTCCGCCTTGGCGCGCTCGTGGTTTGCCACCGCCTGGCGCGTGGTGGCGTTCACCGACCCGCCCGAATAGATCGGCACGTTGAGTTGGATGCCGATGCTGCGGTTGACCGTGTCCTGGGTGTAGGTGTTGAGCGTCTCAGAATCGCCCTTGCTGTAAGTGGCGACGAAATCAAGACGCGGCGCATGCCCGGCGCGCTGCTTGCTGATCTCGAGACGGGTCGATTCCACGGCGAGGCGCGCCGCTTCGAGATCATGGTTGTTCGCCAATGCCAGCGCTTTCCACTCTTCGAAACTGGCAGGACTGAGTTTTTCGAAACGGAAGCCGGGCGCCAGCTTGTCGAGCGTGCCTGCCTCCATACCGATCACGCCTTCGAGCGTAGTGCGTTGGGCCGCGAGGTTGTCGCGTGTTTCCAGCAGCTGCGCTTCGGCTAGGTCGAGCCGCGCCTGGGTTTCCAGCATGTCAGTCTTGGTGCCCTCGCCTTTTTCAAACAGGCGCGCGTTGACTTTTTGCTGTTCGACGTACAAGTCGCGCTGCACTTGCGCCAGTGCCAGCTGGTCTTCCGCGAGCAGTGCGTCGGCGTAGGCGCCCACCACGCGCAGCGCCACTTCACCGGTATTCGCCTCGAACTGCGCCGCGCTTTGCTTCGACTGGGCGATGCCCTGGCGATAGCGCGCAATGCCATCCAGATTGACGATCGGTTGGCGCAATTGCACCACCGAGCTGCGGCTGATGTAATTGGGATGGGTCAGCGAGCTGCGGCCAAGCGCATCGAGCGCATCGATGTCGGCACGGTTCCTGCTGGCCGAATAGCTGGCCGAGACGCTTGGAAGCAGGCTGGAGCGGCCGAGGATCCGGTTCTCCTTGCCGAATTCATTCTCGTAGAAGTTCATGCGGTAGGCCGGGTCATTCTTCAACGCCGCCTCGTACGCCTGCTGCAGGGTCAAGGCGGAGGCGCTGCTGGCTTGCAAGGCGCAGATTGCGCCCACGGCGAATGCGACGCGGCGCAGCGTCAATGGGATGGCTTTGAACAAAATCACTCCTCGGTCATGGACGTTTTGGCGCGGTCGAAGATCGGCTTGAGCAGGTAGCTCATCATCGTGCGCTCGCCAGTCTTGACGAAAATTTCGACCGGCATGCCGGGACGGATATCGAGCTTGGCAGCCATCTTCGCGCCGGCCGGAGTGACCCGGGCACGCACCCGGTAGTACGGCTGACCGGAATGCTCATCGATCAGACGGTCGGCCGAGACCGATGTGACCACGCCCGGGATATGCGGGGTGGTGCTGGCATTGAATGCAGAGAACACCAGCTCCACCGGCAATCCTATGTGGACCTTGTCGACCAGGTTGATTGCCAGCTGGCCTTCGGCCACCAGCGCGTCGTCGGTCGGCACGATGTCCATCAGCTTGAAGCCAGCACCAACGACACCGCCGCGGGTGAACACCTGCAGTCCGACCACGGTACCGTCGACGGGCGACTTCACTTCGGTGTTTTGGACCTCGTATTGCTGCGCCTTCACGCGGCCTTCGAGAGCCTCGGCTTCACGCTGCGTTTCGACCAGCGAAGTGCGGATTTCCTTTTGAACTTCCTGGGTCCGTTGCATGCGGCGCAGGGTCAGTTCCATGATCTGGCGCTGGCTGCGGCCGATGTTGCCGATATCTTCGGAAATGGCGCCGCTCAACTGCGCGTAGGTGCGTTCCTGGTCGATCAGGCGATTACGGGGCAAATAGCCATCCTTCGCCAAGTCGCGCATTCCTTCGAGCTGGCCCTTCAGCATCGCCATCTGCTCCTTTTTACTGTCGCGCGATTCCTGCAAGCCTTGTTGCTGCAATTTCAGGCCTTCGATATTTTCCGACACTGCGCCCAGTTCGCTTTGCAAGGCCGCCTTGCGCGAGGCGAACAACTGGCTTTGCAATGCGATGACTTCGGCCACGCGTGGATCCTTGCGTTCTTTCTCGAGCGCCGGCGGGAAAGCAATCGTCGCCTTGCCATCGCGCTCGGCCAGCAGGCGCGCCTCGGCCGCCCGGGCCGTGTAGTACTGGCTCAGCGTGGTGTCGATCTGCGAGGTCGCCTGCACATTATTCATGCGCACGAGCACCTGGCCTGCCTTCACGGTATCACCGTCCTTGACCAGGATTTCAGCGATGGTGCCGCCGGCCTGGTGCTGGACCGCCTTGCGGCTCGATTCCTTGGCGACCGAGCCGCTCAACGGCACTCCCTTGTCGAGCGGGGCGAACAACGCCCAGACAAAGAAGCCGCAGACCCCGGCCAGGACGATGAGCCAGCCCAGCTTGCGGTATTGGCCGGCGTCAGTATTCACCACCAGTGGTGAAACATCGTGCGTAATGACGTCGGTGACGTCTGCCGTTTCCGGCTTGTTCTTAATGAGTTTCATTATTATTCCTGAGTCGCGGTCGCCGGAGCCGGAGCCGCCTGAGCCACGGCGGGGCGCGCCTGCGCTTCTGCCTGCTGGGCCTGTTGTTGTGCCTGTTGTTGTGCCTGTTGTTGTGCCTGTTGTACCTGTTGCGCTTGGGCGGCGCTCTGGTTGAGCGCGTTGATCACTTCCGCCGTCGGGCCGAACATCGCGGCGGTGCCGTCGCGCAGCAGCAGCAATTTGTTGGTGGCGCCGAGAATGCTGCTGCGGTGGGTGATCAAGATGATCGTTTTGCCATGCTGACGCAGGTCCATGATGCCCTGCAGTAACGCGGCTTCGCCGATATCGTCCAGGTTCGAGTTCGGCTCGTCAAGCACGATGATCGACGGGTCGCCATACATCGCTCGGGCTAGGCCAAGGCGCTGCTTCTGGCCGCCTGACAAGCCTGCGCCGCCGTCGCCGAGCAAGGTGTCGTAGCCCTTCGGGAAGTGCAGGATCATGTCGTGAACGCCGGCGCGCTTGGCCGCGGCCACCACTTTTTCAGGCTCGATCTCGCCGAAACGTGCGATGTTTTCGCTAATCGTGCCGCCGAACAGTTCTATATCTTGCGGCAAGTAACCGATGTGGGGGCCAAGCTCAGCCTTGTTCCACTGATAGATGTCGGCACCGTCCAGGCGCACCTTGCCCTGGGCCGCAGGCCAGACGCCGACCAGCAGGCGCGCCAGGGTCGACTTGCCGGAACCGCTAGGTCCGATAATGCCCAGCACCTCGCCCGGGGCGATCGCAAAGCTGACACCTCGCAGGATGGGTACCGGCGAGCCAGGTGGCGCCGCGATGATACTTTCGACCGTGATCGCACCGAGCGGTTTTGGCAGAGGCATGCCGGCCGGGCGCTGCGGATTGGCCGCCAACAGTTCGGTCAGGCGCGTGTAGGCGGCACGGGTGCCGGACCAGGATTTCCACACGCCGATCACTTGCTGCACCGGCGCCAGAGCGCGGCCGACCAGGATCGAGGCGGCGATCATCATGCCGGGTGTAATCTTTCCTTCGATCGCCAACAGTGCGCCGTAGCCCAGCACGAGCGACTGCAGCGACACCTGCACGAATTTGGTGACGGCGCCGACGGTCCCAGCCTTTTCGCTCGCTTCCGCCTGCAGGTTCAGGAAACGGCCATGCAACTTGAACCAGCGGCCCATCAGATTGGGCAACATCCCCATCGATTCGATGATTTCGGCGTTGCGAAGGTTGTTGGTGGCGAGGTTATTCGCCTGGATCGCCATCGCGTTCGCTTCGGTCAACGGCTTCTTGCTGACCTGTTCATTAATGTACGCCAGCGCCACCAGCACTGCGGTGCCGCACAGCGCGAATACGCCCAGCGAAGGCTCGAAGAAGAAGATAACGGCCAGGTAGACTGGAAACCAAGGCGCGTCGAAAAACGCAAACAGAGCGTTACCGGTCAGGAATTGGCGAATGGTGGTCAGGTCGCTCAAGGCCTGGCCAGCATTGCCGCCGGCCTTTTTCAGATTCTGTTCGAAGGCGGCGCTATACACGCGCTTATTCATCTTCATGTCGAATTCGGCGCCCACGCGCACCAGGATGAAACTGCGGATCAATTCCAGCCCGCTCATCAGGAGATAAGCGCCGAGCATCATCAGCGTCAGCATCAGCAGCGTAATTTCGTTGCGGCTGGCGAGTACGCGGTCGTACACCTGCAGCATATAAATCGACGGCACCAGCATCAGCAAATTGCTGATCGCGCTGAAAACGCCAATAGTCAAAAAAGTGCTCTTGAAACCAAGCAGGGCTTGCTCGATTTCATTTTTAGCGTTCAAAAGATTTGTTTTCATTTTTTTTTGGGCAGGCCCGGCAATAAGGTGCGACGTTAGTGTGGCTTTTTCCCGGTCGCGCACTCGGGACCGAGCCGGACTGTAGCTATTACAGTCCGCAATAAATGTGACGCAGATCACAATTTGCACAAGCTTAGCATGGGAAACAATGGTTTGGAAGAAAAACTTCCAGAGGAGAAACGGAGTGTAGCGCAAAGCCGACGGAGGGAGCGCCCGGGTAAATCAGCGGCGCCGATAAAGCGGAAAAATAAAAAAGGACCCGGCTTGCGCCAGGTCCCTTTCAGGTGAATAACGATGCGCTGTTATTCGCCCGATTGCTTGCTAATCTCGATATTCCGAGAATAGAACGGGGTGACGGGCACCCCGCAAGCCATTAAACAGTGATCAGCAGAGTGTCAGCCGACGAACTGTACGAAGCGGTGCTCAGGTCAACTGCGCCAACGATCTTGACGATCACGTCGGTACCGTTCAGGAAGCTGGTACCGTGAGCGATGTTTTCGATCACGTACGTGTTGCCGCCGAACTGGAACCACGAGATGTCGCCAGTGGTCGTTGCGTTGATTGCTGCGTTAGCGTAGTCCTGGAACACTGCGGTGTCGCTCAGCGATACTTTCGATGCATTGAAAGTGGCGCCCAGTGCAGCGAACTGGATCTTGTCGCCAGCGGCCAAGTCGGTGATCGTAGCGTAGCTGTTGACGTTGGTGGTAGCCAGCGAGACGTCGAACGTGTCGCTGCCTGCGCCGCCGGTCAAGGTGGTCAGGTCAGCGTTAGTGCCAACGATCAGCTTGTCGGCGCCAGCGCCACCGATCAGGGTGTCGGCGTTGCCGTTTGCGGTCAGAACGTCAGCAGCGCCGCCGCCTTTGATCGTCTGCGAAACGGTGCCGTTGGTGCCAGCGGTCAGGGTGCCGGTCATTGCCGAACCATCAACCGAAGTCAGGGCAGCAGCGGTCTGGGTCAGGACCAGGTTGGCGTTACCAGTCACAATAACCGACTTCAGAGCAGCGTCGGTCAGGCTCAGGGTAGCGGTCTGGATGCTGGCCGAGCCACTTGCCGACGTTGGAGCGGTGTCGGTGACGGTCAGGTTGATCGTCTCGACGCCAGCAACAGCGACGGTGCCGTAGTTGATAGCAGCGGTCGACAGCTTGGTGACGATGTTGAACGAATCGGTGGTACCGGTTGCGTCCAGCATGGTGACCGTTGCGCTCGAACCAGCACCGGTCAATTCCAGCGTGCCAGCATCAGCCATCTTGGTCAGGACGATAGCACCAGTACCGGCCGCGCCACCACTTGTTGCAGCAGTCGTGAAGTCGGTGACGTTACCAGCAACCGTATTGGTCAAAGTCAAGGCGGCGCCGGAGACGGAAGCAACAGGCGCGCCCGTCCAGGTAGCAGGCGTGGCGAAGGTGCCAGACGAGGTCAAGCCAGCAACAACGGTACCAGCGAAGACGCTAGCCACGGATGCCGCTGTCTGTGCCGCAACGCCAGTGTTAGTAACCGTTACGCCGTCGACGGTGAAGGACTCGCCAACAGCCAGGCCAGCACTGAAGGTGTAGGTCGTCGCTTCAGCAGCCACGCCACCTTGCGTGACAACAGCGGTAGGCACCACTGGGGCAGTAAGCGAGCTACCAGCAGAAATAACGTAGTTGATGTTGTTCATGTTCGACAGATCAACCGTGTTAGTCACACCGGAAACAGATGCGCCCAGGCTCAGTTTTTCGAAACCGGTGAACTTGGTTGCGAAGCTGCCGGTCAGCGAAGCAGCCGCAGCATCAGCAGCGGCCATCTTCAGCGTGTCGGTACCAACGCCGCCGTCCATGACCGCGGTCAGGGTGGTGGTGCCAGCAGCCAGGTTCAGGGTGTCGTTGCCGGCGCCCAGGGTCACTGCCTTGGTGGTGGTGGTACTCGACAGAGTAACGCTGTCTGTGCCGGCGCCGCCGACGAAGGTTGCGTTGGCGGTGTCGATGGTGACGGTGCTCGAACCGGTCGTAGCCGAGGTGTCAACAGCGGTAACGTTAGCGCCCGAAGCGTCGATCGTCACGCCAGCTGCGCCGGTGACGGTTACGGTCTTCAATGCAGCCATGGCCGAACCGGTGAAGTTCACCGACTTGGTGCCAGCAACGGTCAGGGCCTGTACGCCACCTGCGGCCAGAGCGGCGCGCGAACTAGCAACATCAGCGGTGATGTTCAGGGTGGTGTAGGTAGCGCCCAGGTTGATTGCAGCTGCGGAGCCAGCAACGTTGTCGCCAACGTTGTTCAGCGCCAGCGCCAGCGTGGTAGCGGCAGCGTTGGTGATAGCCAGGCTGTGGCTGCTGTTCGCCAGTGCCAGCGAGGTCAGAGCGTCCGAAGCGACGGTCGAACCGTTAGCGTAGGAATCCAGGCTCACGGTGGTCAGCACGTCAGCGCCGGTAATTGCGCCGTTGATGGTGACTTGACCAGCAGCAACGCCCAGCGTGCCGTCGTAGCCGGCAACGCCAACTGCGCCGTCAGTAACACCAGCGGCGGAGGTGCCGGTTGCGCTGCCACCGATGGTAACCAGCGCCAGGTTGCCGTTCGATGCGGACGAGGTGAAGGTGACGGTCTTGGTGGTGCCAACGGTCACAACTGGACCGGTCGAGAACGACAGGGTGTTCGAGGTGCCCGAGTAGATACCGTTGCCGGCAGGAGCCGAACCCTGGACCGACGAGGTACCCAGGTTGGCGAATGCGGTGGCGACTTCAGTAGCGGTCAGAGCTTTCGAAGCGGTGAAGGTCAGGCCGTTGATGACCAAGGTCTGGCCAGCGGTCATTGCACCGAAGGTGACGGTCTGGGTTTCTTTTGCGCTAGCAACGGTCACAACTGCTGGGTCAACAGCAACTTCTGCGGACTGAACAACGGTAACCGAAGTGGTCTTCGAGGTGCCGGTAACGGAGATTGCGCCCTGGGTGATGGTTGCGCCAGTGGTGTCGGTCAGTGCGTTGGTGGCGTCCGAGGTAGCGACTTCTTTCACGCTGACGGTCGAACCGCCGGTGATCGTGATCGTGCCCAGCGCTGCGGTTGCGCCCGAAGCTTTGCCGGTTGCGGTCACGTTGACAGCGCCGGTAGGAGCGGTAGCAGCGCCAGCAGCACCAATTTGGATCGCGCCAGTGGAGCGGCCTTCAGCAACCACGGTCACGCTCGTGCCGTCGTCGATGTCGATCAGGGCGGTGCCTTGTGCTTTGTGGGTTGCGGTGATCGCGCCAGCGCCTGCGCTCAGGTCGATGCCCGTGTTTGCGCCAGTCGAAGTCACGGTCTGGGTCGAGCCGCCAATGACAACGACGTTGCCGGTTGCGCCGGAAACTTCAACTGCGGTAGCCGAGCCAGCAGTAAGGGTTGCGTCAATCGACTGGGTCGATTTCAGGGAGGTAACGCCTGCAAAGGTCTTGCTGCTCAGGACCAAGTTACCTGCCGCGCGTACGGAAATGTTTTCAACGTTAGCGATGGTCACGCCAGCAGGGATAGCAGAGCCGTCGAGGTTGTTGATGATCAGGGTATCGATGCCTGCGCCGCCGTCGATCGAGTCGAGTGCGGTCAGGGTGCTGGTGGAGCCGGCGACGTCGATTACAGCGGTGATGGTGTCACGGGCGGCGGTGCCGACGAAGGCGTCTGTGCCGGCGGTCAGCGCGGTGTTGATGTTGATTGCGCCGTCGTGTGCGGCGATAGCGGCGGTCGAAACAACCAGCAGTGCTGCTGGGGTGATCGCTGCGTCCAGGGAAGCTTGGTCGGTGATCGTGGTCAGCCAGGTTTTCAGGACCTGGTTTGCCGCGGCGCCGGAGTAGCCGGCCATTTCCGCGCTGGTGTCCAGCGAAGCGTAGAACGCGTTAGCGGCGATCAGCTTGTTGGCGACCGAAACCTTGTCGGCGTTGATTGCGCCGTTGGCGATAGTGATTGCTGCGTTACCGATGGTGATGCCGCTCTTCGGGTCGCTCAGCAGGTCGCCCCAGAATTTCATGCCAGATGGCTCAGCGAGACGGCCGAACAGGTTCATGTAGATGGTGTTGATGATGTCGCCGGTTTCTTTACCGGCGTACGTAGCGATGTATTCTGGGGACTTCGAGAACTGGTCAGCAACAAACTGCAGGCCAAACTGGTTTGCCTGTGCGGTTTGGAACGTCAGGCCGAAGAAGTCGGCAGGACGGTTGAAGTAAGCGATGTACAGTTGTTGTACTTGGGAAGTCGTAACAGCCATTTGTGTAACTCCTAGGAGGTCAATCAATTTAAGTAGAACCCAGCGGATGCCGGGTTTGAGCAAGCATGCTTTGCTACGGAAGCCATCATGGCAGAAGACATTTACCGCTTTATGTGATGGACATCACACGAATCAATAAAATGACCTCTATTTGGTAAAAAATCCCACAAAAACCATCCGCGGCACATTATGGGATAAGAGTGATAAGAAATCAATCCCGCACCCCGGGCATAAGGCGGCATTATAAAAATGCTATTTTTTGGCGGCGCCGCTTATCCGCCATGCATACAACCACAATGGAGTTTGCGGGGCAAGCGACCGCGCAGGCACAAAAAAACGCAGCCGCTGCGGCTGCGTTTTTCTTCGCTAGAGTATTGGCGCAAAATTAATATGGCGCCGCTAATCCGCTTATTGTTTACCCCAATATGTCGCGCCATTCGCGATACGCTTTTCGTCGAGACGGGTGCTGAATATATAGGCGGCCGAAGTACCGTTTTCCGGTCCCAGCGCGCCATTGACGTTCATATTGGTCGGCGGGCTGAATTGGCTATTTCCGAGCAATTGGCCGTCGCGCGTCATTACCCCTTGCGACTGCAGCTTGAAGCGCTCGGCGTCGCTCAGCAGGTCGAACGAGGTAGTAAACGTGGCCTTGCCGAAATCGACATTCAGCTTGCCATTCTCAAGTCTGGCCGCATTAACCTGGCCGGTATCTTCGGTACGGATATAGGCCTCACTCTGTTTCAGCGCGAATCCCATCGAGCCCTGCTCCGGTGGAGCCCAAGCCGCGCCCTTGCTGCGGAAAATCGAGAAAGCGCCGTCCTGGGTGATCCGCTGCGCGCCGTCGGCGAGCTGTTGCGCGTTGTCAACAGTTGCCGGTGAGCCGAGCAGCACCGCCCAACGGCCCCAGACAAGGCGACTCTCCGGTTCAGCCGGGGTCACAACAATTGGCGTTACCGGCGGCGGGATGACGACGACCGGCGGCGGCGGCGGCGTAACGACATGCACCCCGCCACTTTGCAGGATCGATTCGGTTTTCTTCGGGTCCAGCGAAACGTCCCCCGAGGACGAGGCCGGCGTTGCCGCGCCGCCCTTGGCCAGCGGTTCGTCGCTGCGCGGCGGCGACACCGCGTCCGGCGCCAGTGCCGGGCTGGCCATCATCAATTGCGGCGCGGCGCGCCCGCGAGCGACTTCCAGCATCTGTCCGACCTGGGTAGCCGACAGTTCGCGGCTGGTGCCGTGCTCGCACGGGCCGCTGCCGTCCGGCGAGCAGGCGCCGCCGAAACCGCTGACGACGATGCCGCCGGAAATGACGGTCACGCGCGAAGTCTGCTGGTCGGTGTAAACGGTGAAGTCGGTGCCGCGCACGCCGATCGCCGCGACCGGTGTGTTGAAGCGGAAGTTCTGGCGCGCCAGTTTGACCGCGTCGCCCGATACGCTACGGGCGACACCCGACAGCAACTCGAATTTGATGCGGGTGTTGGCCGGATTCTGGCGATCCACATGGTAAGTGACGATCCGGGCGCGGCTCGACGGGCGCAGGATCAGCAAGCCGTTGTCGACCGTGCGCAGATAGACATAGCCGTCCTTGCCGGTCGCAATTTCGTCGCCCTCGGACACCGCGTCGCCCAGCACCAGGGTGTGGTTGGCAACTTGCGCCATGCCGTGCACCAGCACGATGCGGCCGGCTTCGGCGGCCTGGGCGAGGCCCGACCAGGCGCATGCGGCGAACGCGAACGCGCCCAGCGCGAGACGCGCCGGACGGCCGGACAATGCTGGAAAATTGATTTTGAACATATAGGTACTCCTTCGCCGTCATTGTCCGCTTGCAAGTCTTTGCGGCGCTGTGATGCTCATCACACAATTGGCCATCCAAGTAATATACCACCGGCAAATCTGCTGTTCGATATCAGTTTGCAACTTTCATGTTAAATTTGTGTCGTGCAACAACACCCTTGCCGCAGTCCAATGTAGGCAAAGCGACATTCTTCCCTGTGTTGGCCGTCACATCCAGTTATACTTGCCACTCACCTATTCCTGCCTATGATCAATTGCTCCATCGCATGAAATTCCCGGTCCCTCTACGTTCGCTGAACCAGTCCGGCGCCGCCGCGCGCGGGCTGATTGCGGCCGTGGCGGTGATGCTCACGGTCTGGGCCCAGGTGATGCCGGCGGCGACCGACTCCTTGATTGCAAATGAATGGCTGCGCGACCGGATCGTGCGGATGCGCGCCAGCAGCGCGCCCGAAACGCGGCTGGTGGTGGTCGACATCGACGAAATCAGCCTGGCCGAACTGGGTCCGTGGCCGTGGCCGCGCGAGCGCATCGCCACCCTGCTCGAGCATCTGCTGGCCGACTACGGCGCGCGCGGCGTCGCGCTCGACTTCGTGTTTCCCGAGGCCGCTGACGGCGACGGCGACGCCCGCATGGCGGCCTTGGCCGAGTACGGCCCGCTGGTGCTGGCGCAGGCCTTCGACTTCGAAGGCAACACGCCGGTGCGGGTCGGCGCGGTAGCCGGCGGGGTGCGGGTCGAGCGCGCCGGCGGCGAGGTCGCCGCCAGCGGCTTCATCGCCAATCACGCCGGGCTGGTGCGCGCCGCGCATACCGGCAACATCGGCCTGATTCCCGACCGGGACGGCATGATTCGGCGCCTGCCGATGCAGACCCGGTTCGGCGCGCGCGCCTACCCGACCCTGTCGCTGGCCCTGATCGGCTGCTGCGGCGGCGCGGCGGCGACGGCGCCGCTGCCCGCCCCGACCGGCGCGCTCACCAGCGGCAACGGCCTGCGCCGGGTGCCGTTCAGCCGCAGCTGGGACGCCTATACCGTGGCCGGCGCCTCGGACGTGATCGCCAGGCGCCTGCCGGAGCAATTCTTCAAGGACAAGCTGGTCTTGGTTGGCTCCTCCGCGCTGGGCCTGCTCGACCGCGTCGCCACCCCGCTGGCGCCATCGACCAGCGGCATGCAAGTGCACGCCGCGGCGCTGACCTCGCTGCTCGACATTCGCGAGGGCAAGGCGCCCGCCGCCTGGCCCGGCGCCACGATTGCGATCCTGTTCGCCGCGCTGGTGGCATTGATGGCGGCCTACACCTTCCCGCGCCTGTCGGCGCTGTCGAACGTGGCGCTGCTGGGCGCCGCCTCGGCGGCCTGGCTGGGGCTGGCCTGGCTGATTGCGCCGCACGACGGCGAGTTCTCGGCCACCGGGCCGCTGGCATCGAACCTGTTCCTGCTGGCCGTGGGCGTGCCGTTCGCCTGGCAGCAGGCTCAGCGCCGGTCGCGCGAGCTGCTCGGCACCTTGCGCCAGTACGTGGCCGACGCCGTCGTCGACGAGCTGTTGCGCAGCAACCTGAAGGATCCGCTGGCGCCGACTCAGCGCGCGGTCACCACCCTGATCGCCGACATGGAAGGCTATACCCGTCACGTCGAGAGCCTGCCGGTGGAGGAGGCGGCCCAGCTGACCCGCGACTTCCTCAATTGCCTGACCAGCCCGGTGCTCGACCACAATGGCACGCTCGACAAATACACCGGCGACGGCCTGGTGGCGTTCTGGGGCGCGCCGCTGCCGATCGACGACCACGCCGACCTGGCGCTCGACGCCGCGCTCGCGATCGTGGCGGAAATGAAGCTATTTAACAGCGCGCGCGCGGCACGGGGCCTGGCGCCGGTGCGGGTGCGGATCGGCATCGAAAGCGGCATCGCGATGGCGGGCGACTTCGGCTCGAAGTCGCGCAGCATCTATACTGCGGTCGGCGACAGCGTCAACGTGGCGTCGCGGCTGGAGACCCTGGCGCGCGACCTGCCCTACAACGTCATCATCGGGCCCGGCACGGCCCAGATGACGCGCCGCCACAAGCTATTCCTGTTAGGTGAGACGATGTTGCGCGGCAAAGAAAAGAACACGACGCTGTACACCCTGGACGCGATTGCGCAAGAACGGGTGGCCGCCTGATGCCGTGCGTGAAATTGTTCCTCGCCGCCCTGCTCGGCGCGCTCTGGCTGGCGCCTGCGCAGGCGCAATCGGCAGTTGCGCCGGAGGCTCCGGCCCAGCTCGAGCCTGACCTGTACGTCCAGGCCTTGCAGGCCATTTCGGAAGGGCGCAAGGACGAAGCCGGCAAGGTGCTGGCGCGCATGGTCGCCAAGGGTCCGCGCCACGCCAGCGAATGGCTCGACCTGGCGATGATCCAGTGCGCAATCGGTCATGGCGACGACGCCGAACTGCTGTTCAGGGCGATCGAGGAGCGCTTCGACCCGCCGCAAGGGATCCGCGACATCATCTCCCAGCAGCGCTTGCAAGGCTGCCGGCACTGGAAACCGTTCAGCCAGGCATCGTTTGTCGCCGGCCGCGGCTTCGACCAGAATGTAAACCAGGGGGCAAGCAACCCCAGCTATTCATTGGGGGGCACCGGCGGCGCGACGCTCGACCTGCTGCCCGAATTCCTGCCGCACCCTGACCACTACAGCGTGGTGTCGGGCGACTACGTACGCGAACTGGCCGAGGGCGGCACTATCGGCTTAGTCCAGGCACAGCTGCGCCGCAATGACCACTTATCGAGCTACAACACGGCGTCATTGTTCGGCGGCTTCGAAAATCCCTGGCAATTCGGGCGCTGGCGCCTGCGGGGTACTGCGCTGGGCGGTGCCCTGGCATTGGGCGGAAGGCTCTACCAGGAACAGGCCCAGTTGCAACTGCGGGTGACGCCGCCGCTGGCGCTGCCTGCCGGGCTCGAGCTGTACGGACTGGGCGGCTTGTCGCATGTGAACTACAAGACTTTGACCAACTTCGACGCCAATACCGAAGAGCTGCGCGCGGTGCTGTCGTACCGGCTCGGCCACAGCCAGGCCCAGCTCAGCGCCGGCTACCAGAACGACCACGCGGTCGGCCAGCGCCCTGGCGGCGACCGCAGCGGCCGCTCGTATGCGCTGACGGCGCGCCATCGCATCAACAGTCTATTCCAGGCCGAGCTGGACCTGTCGCGCCAGACTTGGCAGGGCGAGTCGGTTTACTCGGCGCCGCTGATCGACGTGGTACGCCATCAGGACACGCGCGCGGCGCGGGCAACCCTGATTTACCTGCTCAGCGAACGCCACTCGCTCCAGCTTGAGGCGCGCCGGATACAGAATAAGGAAAACATTTCAATTTTCCAATACGACAACCGCGTGATCCAACTGAGCTGGCACCTGAATGGGTTCTGATCAGTTTGCTCTTGTAAATGTACAACGCCAGCGCCACTTAATTGCGTTTGGTTACTAGAAAGCAGTTTAGAAATGCCTTGGGAAATGATACTGTTCGCGGTGACCGGGATTGCTGTGGTGATCGGTTGCCTGCTTCCCAACGCGTGGCTGCCGCCACTTCCCAATGACAAGCTGCTGCATTTCGGCGCGTTCGGCGTGCTGACAGCGCTGGCGATGCGCATCGCGCCCCATGGCGCGGCGATGGCGTTGTGGCTGGGCGGCCTGCTGCTGGCGGGCTGGGTGATCGAGCTGCTGCAAAGCTGGGTGCCCGGCCGCAGATTTTGCTGGCGCGACATGGGCGCCAACGCCGCCGGCATTACCGTCGCCGCCCTGCTGATGCAAGCGCTGGCCGCCTGAATACCCCTTAATGACCGACAGACCAAGAATATAACGATGACATCGACCAACCCGGAATCCGCAGCGCCGAATGTGACCGCCGCCCCCATGCCGGGTGATGATAAAAGCACGCAGAACTACCAGGTTCACCTGCGCAAAATCCCCTTGCTGGCCGAGCTGAGCGACCAGGAAATACTGCGCATCAAGGGCGATTTCCGCTTCAAGAAGCACGCCAAACGCGAAGTGGTACTGCAAAAAGGCGGCACCGGCGACGGCCTGCTGTTCCTGCTGTCGGGCCAGTTGCAGGTGGTCGACGTGACCGAAGACGGACGGGCGATCGGCCTGCGCATGCTGGCGCCGGGCGATTTCTTCGGCGAGATCGCCGTCATCAATGGTTCCACCCGCACGGCGTCCGTGGTGGCGCTGTCCGAAGTGCTTGTCGCGTTCCTGCCGGCGCCGTCGGCGCTGCACTTGTTTTCGCACTCGCCGTCGGTGGCCAACATGATGCTGCGCCACCTGGCCGAGAAGATCCAGCGCGACTCCGAATTCCGTACTCTGCTAAGCATTAACAACACGACACGCCGGATCTACACCTTCCTGGTCCTGTACAAGAAAACCCAGGCCGGCGACCCAGACGTGGTGGAGAACCTGCCGACCCACCAGGATATTGCGAACATGATCAACACGAGCCGCGAAACCGTGACGCGGGCGCTGCTCACGCTGGTGCAGCAGGGGATCGTGCAGAAGGATACTCACCGGCTGATCATTCGCGATCCGAAGGCGTTGCAGAAGCTGGTTGAAGGGTAGCTGCTTTCGGTTGTTCTTCGCCGTCACTTGCAGCGCAACTGAAAACAGCGAGGCGGTGGGGAACGCCCTTGTTATTGGTTATGTCACCGTTAAAAGTGGGACCGCGCGGCGATGACGGCAAGCGCCCAGTGCGGCGACAAACCCGGGGTCAGGTCCGCCGGACCTGACCCCAGCCCTTGGGCCGCGGCGCGTGCATGACGAGGCGGCGTCGAGGCGAAATGCAGCCGCCCGATGGCATTTCATAATGATATGCTAACGCAGGATTTGCCGACGCTGATGATTGGGGCGCCATGGGCATCTGCGCGCTTCGCCCCTGCGCCCGGGCCTGCTTGCCCGTCCGCCTTCACGCCCAGCTTACGCAGGGCCTTCAAACCGATGTAGGCCAAGGCGTCCTCCGGCACTGGGCGGCCCGATTTATCCCAATTGCTGAGACGACAAGTGCCCCCCACTCGTTTGACAGACCAGCACGCCCTTGCCGTGTCAATAACAGCCCGTGCGGTATAATTGCGCGCCTTTCAAGGTGCGCCGCGGGCGCCCGCTTCCCAACTACAGACCCTGATGATGACTTTGTTACCGACGCCAAGCGGCCGGCCCGCCGGAGTGCACCGATGATCTCGCTGGCTTTGCTGAAGAGCGTGGCCAGCTACCGCGGCTTCATCCTGGGCAGCGTCAAGCGCGAATTCCAGTCGAAATATCGCAATTCCATCCTCGGCGCGGCCTGGACCGTCCTCAATCCCCTGGCGATGATCGTGGTCTACACCGTGGTATTCGCCAACGTGATGCAGAACCGCCTGGCGGGCAGCACGTCGACCTTCTCATACAGTATCTACCTGTGTGCGGGCGTGCTGACCTGGGGCCTGTTCGCCGAAATCACCGGACGGGCGCAGACCGTGTTCCTCGAACATGCCGGCCTGATCAAGAAGATCACTTTCCCCCGTATTTGCCTGCCCATCATCGTGGTGGCCAACGCCTGCCTCAATTTCAGCGTGATTTTCGGCCTGTTCACCGGCTTCCTGCTCATTTCCGATAACTTCCCCGGCCTGGTGTTTGTCGCCATGCTGCCGCTGCTGCTGCTGCAGGTGCTGTTCGCGATTGGCCTTGGTATCATCCTCGGTGTGCTCAACGTGTTTTTCCGCGACGTCGGCCAGTTTTTCACGATCTTCCTGCAGTTCTGGTTCTGGTTTACACCGGTGGTCTACCCGGTCGCGGCGCTGCCCGAAAAAGTGCGCGGCTGGCTGAAATTCAATCCAATGGCGCCGCTGATCATGGCCTACCAGGATGTGATCGTCAAACACGCATGGCCGCAATGGAGCACCCTGCTGCCGCTGGCGCTGATGGCGCTGGTGTTGTGCTTGCTGGGCCTGCAGCTTTTCCGCAAACGTGCGGGGGAAATGGTGGACGAACTGTGATCGGCAGCATACAAGTATCGAACCTGGGCAAGGCCTACAAGCGCTACCCGAGCCAGCGCGCGCGCCTGCTCGAGTGGCTGTTTCCGTTCGCCGGGCCGCGCCACGAGACCATCCGGGTGCTCGATGAGATCAGCTTCCGCGTCGACCCTGGCCAAGCGCTCGGCATCATCGGCATCAACGGCGCCGGCAAGAGCACCCTGCTCAAGCTGATCACCGGCACTGCCGCACCGAGCGCCGGCAACGTGGCGATGACCGGGCGTGTCGCCGCAATGCTCGAATTGGGCATGGGCTTCCACCCCGACTTCAGCGGCCGCCAAAATGTGATCATGGCCGGCCAGCTGATCGGGCTGACCGTCGACGAACTGCATGCGCTGATGCCCGAGATCGAGGCGTTCGCCGAAATCGGCGAGTACATCGACCAGCCGGTGCGGGTCTATTCGAGCGGCATGCAGATGCGCCTCGCGTTCAGCGTGGCCACCGCCAAGCGGCCCGACGTGCTGATCGTCGACGAGGCGCTGTCGGTCGGCGACGCCTATTTCCAGCACAAGAGCTTCGAACGGATCCGCGCGTTCCGCGCGCTGGGCACCACCTTGCTGATCGTCTCGCACGACAAGAGCGCGATCCAGTCGGTGTGCGACCGCGCGATCCTGCTCGACGGCGGGCGCATCAAGAAGGAGGGAGCGCCCGAAGAAATCATGGATTACTACAACGCGATGCTCGCCGAGCGCGACAACCAGACCGTGCGCCAGCAGACCCACGAGAGCGGCAAGGTACAAACCATTTCCGGCAGCGGCGAAGCGACCGTGAGCGACATCGCGCTGCTGAACCAGCATGGCGAGCGCGCGGAACTGCACGATGTCGGCACCCCGGTGACACTGTGCGTGACGGTGGCGATCCATGCGCCGATTCCGAATCTGACGCTGGGCTATCGCATCAAGGACCGGCTTGGCCAGAACATCTTCGGCACCAATACCCACCACAAGCAGCAGATGCTGGCGCCGGCCCAGGCGGGCGACGAAATCACGTTCCGCTTCGCCTTCCCGCTCAACCTTGGACCGGGAAGCTACTCGGTGGCCACTTCGCTGCACAGCGCAGACACGCATCTTGTCGACAATTACGAATGGCGCGACCTGGCGCTCGTTTTCAACGTGATGAACATGAGCCACGGGTACTTTGAAGGCAGCACCTGGCTCGACCCCGTAGTCGCCATCGAACGGAAGTGACAGCACCATGAGCTTTATCTCTTACGCGCCCAACTTCGAAGACGTCATGCTGTGGCGCGCCTTGCGCCATGTCGGCAAGGGCTTTTACATCGATGCCGGCGCTGGCGGCCCAATCGCAGGTTCGACCACGCTCGCGCTGTACGAGCGCGGCTGGCACGGCGTCAACCTGGAGCCGTCGCGCGAAGCGCACCTGGCGCTGCAGGTGGCGCGCCCGGCCGACATCAATTTGCAGGTCGTGACGGGAGCCTCCGTGGCCCGAGTGACGTTTTACGAGCTTGCAAGCGGCGCCGCTTCGCTGGACGAATCGCGCGCGCGCGAACAGAGCGCAGCAGGCGAAGTGGTCCAGCGCCAGCTCGAACAGAGAACCCTGTCGGCAGTGTGCGCTGCGCATGCCGCCTCCGAAATCCATTTCATGAAGGTCGGGTCAAACGGCGTAGCGCCGAACGCGCTGGCGGGACTGGACCTGGCGCGCTGGCGCCCATGGATCCTGGTGCTGGCGCACGCCCAGGTGGCCGACGCGCAGTCGCAATTGGCCGCCGCGCGCTACGAGCGGGCCTATAACGATGGCATGAACAATTTCTACATCGCCGCCGAACACGCCGAACTGCATGCCGCCTTCGATTCCCCGCCCTCGGCGCATGACGATTTCCAGTTGCGATCCGACCATCCGTACGCATCCCCGCTCGCAACATGGCGCAAACGGGTCGCCACCCTCGAGAAAAAAGTCACGGTCGAGCTGCACAACGCGCAGGCTGCGCGCGACTGGGCCGAAGCGCGCGTGCGCGAACAAGAGGAATCGAGCGCCGCTGTGCAGGCCCGTGCCGAGGCGCTCGACGAGGCGCTGCAACTCGCCAGCGCGCGCGCCGATGGCAACGAACAGGCGCTGCGCGAAAGCACCAGCTTCTATGAGGGTACGATCAATGGCATCTACCATAGCTGGTCGTGGCGTATCACTCGGCCGCTGCGCTCGGCCAATTCCCACCTCAAGGCGATTCGCGCCGGCCTGCGCGGCCTCGGCCCGCGCATGCGCGCCTCGCTGCATCGTTTGCGTGGCATCTTTGCGCGCGCGCTCAAGGGAACAGTGCGCCGTTTGGTGCGCGCGATCATGTCGCGCCCCGCAATTTCGTACTTCGTGCGCAGCCAGATCGGCCGCCATCCGCGCCTGACCAACTGGCTGCGCGTCGCCGTGCAGCGGACCCAGGCCCCTGCTCCAGCACCGGCCGCGATGGAAATCCCGACCGATCCCGACAACATGCCTTCCAGCGCGCGCCAGGTGCTCGACGACCTGCGCCGCACCATGAACAGCGCCCGCCGCAAATAAGAAAAAGTCCATACCATGCGTATCGTCCTCGACCTGCAAGCCTGCCAGGCAGGCAGCAAACACCGCGGCATCGGCCGCTATTCGATGGCGCTGGCACAGGCCATGGTCCGGCGTGGCGGCGCACACGACATGCTCATTGCGCTGAACAGCCACTATCCCGACGCGATCGGCGAAGTGCGCGCGGCGTTCGACGGCCTGCTGCCGCAATCGCAGATCCACGTCTACGACCTGCCCGGTCCGCTGGCCGAGTACGACAAGCGCAATGCGTGGCGCGTGCGCGCCGCCGAGCAGCTGCGCGAACACTACTTCGCCAACCTGGCGCCGGACTTCGTGCACGTCGCTAGCCTGTTCGAAGGCCTCGGCGAAAATGCTGCCGCTTCAGTGGCACACGGCGAAGGCAGCTTCGATACCGCGGTCACGCTGTACGACCTGATTCCGCTGATGCGCAAGGACGTGTACCTGGCTGAAGCGCACGTCTCCGGCTGGTACTACCGCAAGCTGCAAAGCCTGAAAAACGCCGAACTGCTGCTGGCGATCTCGGGCCACTCGCGCCTCGAGGCAATGGCGGCGCTGCAGCTGCCGGGTGACCGGGTGGTCAATATTTCCTCGGCGGTGGGACCCGAGTTCCATCCGCGCACGCTCGACGAGGCAAGCCGGCGCGACATGTTCAACCGCTTCGGCCTGCGCGGCGAGTTCGTCATGTACACCGGCGGCATCGACTATCGCAAGAATATTGAAGGCCTGATCGAAGCGTACGCGCTGCTGCCTGGCGCCCTGCGGGCGCAGCACCAGCTGGCGGTGGTATGCAGTATCCAGGACCATGACCGCGTGCGGCTGCAGAAGGTGGTAGCGAAATTCGGCCTACCCAAGGACGCCGTAGTGTTCACCGGCTTCGTGTCGGACCAGGACCTGGTTGCGCTCTACAACAGCACATCGCTGTTCGTGTTCCCCTCATTGCAGGAAGGCTTCGGCCTGCCGGCGCTGGAGGCGATGTCGTGCGGCGCGCCAACCATCGGCTCGAACAACAGCAGCATCCCGGAAGTGATCGGGCGCGCCGATGCGCTGTTCGACCCGACCAGCGTGCGCGCAATCGCCGACAAAATGCACCATGCGCTGACCGACCGCGGATTTTCCGACAGCCTCGCCGCGCACGGCCTGGTGCAGGCGAAACAATTTTCGTGGGACGCGAGCGCCCAGCGCGCCATTGATGCGTTCGAGGAAACCCACGCCCGCAACCGTCCGCGGATCGTGGTACCGGTCGATGCGCCATCGAACCGGCCCGACCGCCGTCTGCGCCTGGCCTATGTGTCGCCGCTGCCGCCGGAACGCTCCGGTATCGCTGATTACAGCGCCGAACTGGTGCCGGAGCTGGCGCGCTACTACGACATCGACGTGGTCGTCGCGCAGGAACACGTCAGCGACGCCTGGATCAACAGCAATTACCCGCTGCGCACGGCCGAATGGTTCGACCAGCACGCGCACGAGTACGACCGGGTGATGTACCACTTCGGGAACAGCTCCTTCCACCAGCACATGTTCGACCTGCTCGAGCGCCATCCTGGCATCGTGGTGCTGCATGATTTCTTCCTGTCCGGGATCATCAACTACGCCGAACCGGCCAGCCGCTATCCGAACAACTACTGCCGCGCGCTGTACCAGTCGCACGGCTACCGCGCCCTGCTCGACGAACGCGACTTCGGCCGTGAGCGCTCGCTGTATCAGTATCCATGCAACAAGGCGGTGCTCGATCAGGCGGCCGGCGTCATCGTCCATTCGACCTTTTCAGCCGCGCTGGCCGACCAGTGGTACGGCGCTGGCACCGCCGACCACTGGGCCATGATCCCGCTGCTGCGGGTGCTCCCTGGGGAGCTTGACAAGGCCGCTGCGCGGCGCGCGCTCGGCATCGCGGATGACGATTTCCTGGTCTGCTCGTTCGGTCTGCTCGGCGTCACCAAATGCAATGAACGCATCGTGGAAGCGTGGCTCGGCAGCGCACTCGCGGCCGACCAGGCCTGCCACCTGGTGTTCGTCGGCGAGAACAATGCGCTGCAGTGGGGGCGCGATCTCGCGGCCCGCATTGAAGGCAAGCACCGCATCAAGATCACCGGCTTCGCCTCGCAGGAGATGTACCGCCACTACCTGGCTGCGGCCGACGTCGCGGTGCAGCTGCGCAGCCGCTCGCGCGGCGAAACCTCGGCGGCGGTGCTCGACTGCCTGGCGCACCGCCTGCCGACCATCATCAATGCGCACGGCTCGGCCGCCGAAGTGCCGGCCGAGGTGACCATCAAGCTGGCCGATGAATTCACCGATGCCGAACTGGCCACGGCGCTGCTGCGCCTGCGCGGCGATCGCGAACTGGCGCAGGAGCTCTCGCGCAAAGCGGCGGCCTACATGGACGAGGTGCATCATCCGGCCGGCGTCGGTGCCCGCTACCGCGACGTCATCGAGAATTTCCAGCACAGCAGCCCGCGCCTGCGCTACAAGCGCCTGCTCGCATCGCTGGCGAGTATCCAGGTGCCGGTCGAACCGGCCAGCCATGACCTGTCGGGGACCGCCGCCTGCATCGCCGCCAACAGCGCGCGCAGCGGCCCGCGCCAGCTGCTGCTGGACGTGACCGACCTGGCAAGCGGCGCCGCGTCCGCGGGCGCCCATGCGCAGCTGGTCAAGGACCTGATCGATACACCGCCGGACGGCTACCGGGTCGAACCGGTCACGCTGGACGAGGGCGTCTACCGTTACGCGCGGCGCTTCACGCTCGACCTGATCGGCCGGCCCGAGCTGGTGATCGCCGACGCCCCCGCCGAAATCAAGGGCGGCGACCATTTGCTGCTGCTGGGAGCCGGTGAAGCAGATCCGGTGCTGGCGCTGCGCGGCGTCAGCAGTTCGCACGTCGACACTGGCGTGCCGCTGGGCGCGCAGGAGCTGGCGGCCTGGCTAGGAACCTTGGGGGCGCCCGCCGAAAGCGGCCAGCATGTCTGCTAAACGGCATCTGCCCTTCCCCGCCGTCTCGGCGCCAGCGGCCGGCGGCAGGCAGCTGCTGGTCGACCTGTCGGTGCTGGTGCATGAAGACGACAAGTCTGGCGTACAGCGCCTTGTGCGCAACGTTGTCCGCACCCTGCTGGCCACGCCGCCGGCCGGCTTCAGGGTCGAACCAGTGTACGACGCCGGCGGCTACTACGCTTATGCGCGCCACTTCATCTTCGGCAGTGATGCCGCCGATGCGCAGGGACTGGAAGACGCGCCGGTCCACGTTGCGGCCGGCGATGTGTTCCTCGGCCTCGACCTGGCGCCCAACCACGTGCCCGGCAACCGCGCACTGCTGGAAAGTCTGCGCCTGCATGGCGTGCGAATGTATTTCGTGGTCTACGACCTGCTGCCGATCCGCCAGCCGGAGGTGTTCATTGCCGGCGCCCAGCCCTGGTTCGAGCAATGGCTGTCCACCGTGGCCTCGGTCGCCGATGGCCTGCTGTGCATCTCGCGATCGGTGGCCGACGAAGTACTCGACTGGCTGGACGCCAATCCGGCGCCGAACCGCGGCACGCTGCAAGTGGGCTATTTCCATCTTGGCGCCGACCTCGATGCGGCCGTGCCTGCCGACACCGTCAGTGCGCCCGAAGCGGCGGCGCTGGAGCAGCTCGTGCGACGCCCTTCGCTGCTGATGGTCGGCACGCTCGAACCGCGCAAGATGCATGCGCAGGCGCTTGCGGCGGTCGAGCAGCTGTGGAACGCCGGAAGCGACGTCAACCTGATCATCGTCGGCAAGCAGGGCTGGATGGTCGATGAACTGGTGGCACGGCTGCGCGGCCATCCCGAACTTGGGGCGCGCCTATTCTGGCTGGAGCGCGCCAGCGACGCCGCGCTGCAGCGCCTGTATGCGCAATGCTCGGCGCTGCTGGCCGCGTCCTCGGGCGAAGGCTTCGGACTGCCGCTGATTGAGGCGGCGCAGCACGGCCTGCCAGTGATTGCGCGCGACATCCCGGTATTTCGCGAGGTGGCCGGCGAGCACGCGTTTTATTTCAACGCGAATGGCGCCGGTGAACTGGCCGCGGCGTTGCGCCGGTGGCTGGCGCTCGATGCGCAAGGAAGCGCGCCGGCATCGACCAACATGCCATGGATGACATGGGAACAGAGCACGCGCCAGCTGATCGAGCGGATAGAACAGCAGCAGTGGTACCGCCAGGCGTCAAGCCGCCTGGCATAATTGCCCGGCGCCGACGGGCCGCTTGCGGCCTCGATAGCGCCGCTCGAACAATTTTGCAAATCCCCAGGCGAACATCAGGCATACGGTGGCGCCGGTCAGGGCCAGCAGGAAGAACGAGGTCAGCGGCGCGTCCCTGATCATCCCCGCGTCCTCCAACTGGTGGTTGAGCGCCCCGAGGATAGGAACGTGGGTCAGGTAAAGGGAGTACGAAAAGCCGCCGATCCACACCAGCACCCGGCTCTCCAGAAAGCGCCGCAACCAGTGCGTCGGCCGTGTGCCGCACAGTCCGAGCAGCCACGCCGCGGTGACCGCGCCGCACAGCGGATCGATCAGGTGCAAATGGTTGAGGAAGTCCCATATATTGTTTTGGTCGACGATCCGGTACTTCCACAGCAAGAGGCAAAGGGGTACGCACAAGGCAGCGCCGACCAGCCAGCCAGTGCGGTACAGGCGCTGGCGCGAAGCGGCAAAGCGCGGGTCGAAGGCGAACGACGCCGACGCTGCGCCCATCACGAACAGCACGATGAAGTAAGTCGGTTGCGGCAGTGTGAGGGGCGCGATGATGGCCGGATGCGTAAAGCCCAGCCAGGTCAGGCCGAATGCCGCCGCGCTGCCGCACAACAGCAAGGCACCAGTGCCGAAACGCCGCAGCACCCACACCAGCGCCGGAAACACGAAGTACAGGTGCCACTCGGTGGCGATGCTCCAGAATGGCCCGTTGATCGAATTGAGCTGGGGGAAGACGTCCTGCAGCAACAGCAGGTTGGTGGCCAGCACCGGCCACGGAATTTCCGGCGTCATCGGCACCACGTGGTGGCCCCACTCCGCCACCGGCCAGAAGGTGTTGAGGAGCAGGATCAGCAACAGCGCGGCGTAGTACGGCGGCAGGATGCGCCACGCACGCGCCTTGAAGTAATCTGCCGTGGCCGGCAAGCGGTTCGCATTGCGCACCACCGGCAGCGCCAGGCAGAAGCCGGACAGCACCAGGAATACGTTAACGCCGAGATGGGAGTACAACAGCAGGTCGAGCGGCCTGCCCCATAAGCTGCCGCTACGGGTCCATCCCAGACCGAACAAGTGGCTGTGGCCGAACACGACCCACAAGGCGGCAAACGCGCGCAGCCCGTCGAGGAAGGGAAGGCGCAACGGCGCCGCGGCGATGGGAATGCAACTTTGCTGTTTTATCATCGCCGCAGTATACCTCCGCTCAGGAGCGGAATACTAACAATTTCGCGCCGGCAAAGTTGACCATCATCCCGACTGCCGAGCCTGCGCAGACACCTGCCAGCGGCAGCATCGGATGCGCCGGCCCGTACCCGACCACCAGGCTGTAGGCGGCATAATTGACGACACCTCCGCCCAGCATGGCGCCGAGATAGCGCCACCACTGCACCCAGGCGGAGCCCGCAAGAGCGGCGGCAAACGTGATGCGGCGGTTGATCTGCCAGGTGCACCAGACCGCGGCCAGAAATGACAGCACGCGCCCGGTGTAATAGTCGGCGCCAAGCGCCAGCGCCAGGTACAGCACTGCGACATCGACCGCCAGCCCGGCCGCGCCGGCCAGCAAAAAACGGGCAAACTCGCGGCGCGTGCCGTTGATCATGTCCCGGTCAGGACTTCGGCAGGCCGCCGAGCAGTGCGGCGATCTTCTGGCGGCCCGGCTTGGCGGGCGGCACGGCAGGGGTAGCGGTAGCGACAGGTGTGGCTGGCTCGTACGGCTTGAGGAACCAGGGATCGACTTTCTCGCGGCGCGGCGGCGGCGCGGAGCTGCTGCTGCGCGGTGCGCGTTCCGGGATGCGCGGTGCAACTTCGCCTTCGGCCGGACGGCGCGAACGCCGCTCCGGCGTGCCGGCGACGTCGCGCGCACGCGGCGACGCGTACGACGCCGATGGCGTGAAGCCGGCCAGTTCGCCGCGCGTGATGGTCTGCTTGATCAGCTTTTCGATGTCGACCAGCAGGCGCTCGTCCTTGTCGGAGTACACCGAAATGGCGTCGCCCGAGGCGCCGGCGCGGCCGGTGCGGCCGATGCGGTGCACATAGTCTTCGGCGTTGTACGGCAGGTCGTAGTTGATCACGCACGGCAGGTCGGAGATGTCGAGTCCGCGCGCGGCGACGTCGGTGGCAACCAGCACGTCGGTCTCGCCTTTCTTGAACGCCTCCAGTGCGGCCATGCGCTCCTGCTGGGTCTTGTCGCCGTGGATCGCGGTGGCCTTGATGCCGCTTTGCTCCAGGTGGCGCGACAGGCGCGAGGCGCCGATCTTGGTGTTCGAGAACACCAGCACCTGCTTCAGGTCGCGCCCGCGGATCAGGAATTCGACCACTTCGACCTTGTTCGCCTCGGGTACCTTGTAGACCACCTGGGTGACCTTGTCGGCGGTCGCATTGCTGCGCGCGACTTCGATCACCACTGGGTCCTTCAGGAAGCTGTTGGCCAGGCGCTTGATCTCGGGCGAGAAGGTGGCCGAGAACATCAGGTTCTGGCGCTGCCTCGGCAGCATGTTGATGATGCGCTGCAGGTCCGGCAGGAAGCCCATGTCGAGCATGCGGTCGGCTTCGTCCATGACCAGTATCTGGACCTGGCCGAGGCTGACGTTCTTCTGTTCCACGTGGTCCAGCAAACGTCCCGGCGTGGCGATGACGATTTCGACGCCGCCGCGCAGGATCACGGTTTGCGGCTTCATGTCCATGCCGCCGAACACGACGGTCGAGCGCAGCGGGGTGTGCTGGGCGTAAGCCTTGACGTTCTCGGCCACCTGCACCGCCAGCTCGCGGGTCGGGGTCAGCACCAGCGCGCGCACCGGGTGGCGCGCCGGCGACATGCTGGTGTTGGCATGCGCCATCAGCAGCTGGATGATCGGCAGCGAGAAGCCGGCGGTCTTGCCGGTGCCGGTCTGCGCCGCACCCATCACGTCGCGGCCTTGCAGCACGATCGGAATCGCCTGCGCCTGGATCGGGGTCGGATGGACATAGCCCTGGTCGGTCAGCGCGCGCAGGATCAGCGGCGACAGGCCGAACTGGTCGAAACGCGCGACAGGCGCCTCGGGTGCGTCGGCGGGCGAAGGAATTACGTCGTTTTCAGGCATCAGGTTTGGTTGGCGCAACGGGCGCCTGCTTTCTTCAATAAATTCATGACATCGGACAGGGCAAGGAAGCGCTGGCCGGCCTGCGGCATCGTCGGCATCGCCGCGCGGCAGCGGCGGCTCGGGTGGGAAACGGCTGCGCCGCGTTGGCGGGGCGGCACTGGAAGCGGCGGGCTTGCGAATGGCGTCGATACTTTTACACGCCCTACACGATACCCTAATTTGACGCCACTGTATATGGCGCGATCGGCATCCGCCCCCGCTGAGTTGCTCAAATTCTAAGATTTTCAGCGCGCCACGGCGCCCTGCGGCTGAAACGTCACGGCACGCAGAAGGAGGCCGAGCTCGCGGTCGTCGTGCGGGTCCAGCCCCAGCTTTTTCGGATTCATGGTCGGGCCGACATCGAAACGCAGATCCAGCACATTCTCAAACTGTGCCGCCGGCGGCAGGTCGACCGAGATGTCCGGGGTTGCACCGGGCCTATAGTCCCACTTCCCGATCGGCACGCCATTCACACTTGCGGCCATCTGCTGCAGGCCCGGTCCGAACCCCATCGACGTATAGCTGGCCACATCGAGCACCATGTGCAGCGGGCCCGCCGGCAGCAGCCGGCGCGGAATGCGCACATGCACTTCGCCGCCTTTCGACCAGATACTGGTGGTTTCCAGCGCATGCCAGCCGCCGTCGAGGAAGCTGGCGACGTCGAAGGCCGGGTTGGCCATGCGCGGCTGCTTGAAGTCGATGCGCAGGCCTTGCGGCACACGGATTGCGCTCAGGGCGCGGGGCGCCGCGCCGGTATCGGCACGCAGCAGGCGCACGCTGGCTGGGTCGGCCGGCGCGGCCGGGTCGAGCAGGTACAGGCCCGGCAGGTCAGGCGCCGCAACCAGCGCCGTTACCGGCACGCGCCGCAGCTCGGCGCCGACGCGGTATTCGAGCACGTAAGCTTTGGCAACGCCAGCGGCGCCGAGGTCGACCGCGATGCGCCCGCCCAGGTAAGGGCCTTCCGCGGCCTCCTTGCGGTATTGCATCATCAGCGCGACCATCCGCCGTGCCGTGGCGTCGTAGCCGTAGTCGAGCATCACCACGCCATGCATCTGGTCGTTGATGTCGGGAATCCGCGCCGCCACTTCGGTTCTCACGCCGAAACGCGCCGCCACGTATTCCTCCCAGTAGCGCGGATACAGCTGGCCGTACTGCGAGCGCTGGACCAGGCCGGGAATCCACAGGGTGTCGGCGTGGAACAGGGCCTGGTTGGCCGGCACTGCGCGGTTGACCACGTCCCAGCGTCCCGATTCCGGGCGCATATCGAGCGCGATGGCGTCGTTGGCGCGGTAGACCAGCGCGGCCAGCGCGCCGCCGCCCAGCGCCAGCGCGAGCAACAGCGCGGCGCCGATACGGCCGCGCCCGAAGCGGTTCGCCAGTTTCAGCAGCAGCGCGGCCAGCACCAGGCTCCAGCCGAAGTACGCGAAAATCGTGTGCGAATAGGCGCGCACCCCCATCGCCATTGCCCAGATCTGGTAGGTACCCACCAGCGCCACCGGCACGATCGGCAGCACCGCGATGGCCAGGCCGCCGAGCCACGCACTGCGCAGCGGCGCGGCGCGGCCGGTGGCGCCGGCCTGCGATGCCGCCCGGCTCAGCTGGAACCACAGCAGCAGCGCCGTCAGCGCACCGGCCAGCAGCGCCAGCGGCGCACCCATCATGCCCGCCCAGTACTGGCGCAGCGAGTAGCTGATCTGCGCGCCGCCGCCGAAGGTGTCGGCATACGCCAGTTTCAACGGAGTGAAAATTTCATGCAGCGCCGAACCACTGGTCGAATAGTGATACAAGGTGATGAGGATGCGGCGCGCGTTAAACGGCGCCAGCGCATTGCCGGCGTAAATCGATGGGAACTTCAGGCGCCAGCCTATATAAATCGCCGAGTAGGCTGCCGCCGCGGCCAGGAACACCAGCAACAGGCGTGCGCTGCGGCGCGGCAGCCGGCCGCCGAGCCAGACGCCGGCGCCGCTGTCGACCTGGGACGCGTTCGCTGCCACCGACAGCAGCGCCAGCGCGATGAAGGTGACGGTCACGCCTTCGTTGTTGAACAGCGCGCAGAACAGCAGTAGGCCGGCCGCGGCCAGCTGCCAGCGCTTGCCGTCGGGACGGCTCCACGCGCGCCCTGCCAGCAACGCGCCGGCGCAGACGATTCCGGCCGGCCAGGTAATCATCGGATAGGTGGTCAGGATCGAGCCGTCCCACTTGAGCGCAAACAAGCCCAGGAACAGGCTGGCGCACAGCAGCGCGACGCGGCGCCCGCAATACGCGGCGGCGACCAGGTGGAAGGCGCCGAAGAACAGCACGAAGCTGCCCAGGCGCAGCAGCTCGCCCAGCGGCGTTCCCTGGTGGACCAGCGCCAGCATGATCAGCGAACCGGACACGTAAGCCCACAGCCGGCCCTGCCAATGGGCCCAGTCGTCGATGGTCGCAAAAAAGGAGGTGTGCGAACGCAGCAACCACATCGCATCGTCTGTATGAGTGACACCCAATCCCCACACGCGCCAGCACAACAGCCCTAGCAGGACTGCCAGCACGGCCAGGGCGGCCGGGACGGGCCAGGACGCAAATCGGGAAGGGCCGACCATGGCGGGCACGGCGGGCACGGCGGTAAAATTGGAACGAGGCATGGGTCGGAGGCAGCCGTGCTGACAAAAACATTTGAATACTACAACATTTCGCCAGTTCGACGGCACACTTCCCACTGCCGGGCGGGCCATCTCGGCGTGTCTGCGCTGCAACAATTCATTCGCGGCGCCACGTTAAAATTGTTGACATAAAACAATAAAACCCTCACAGTCCTGTTGCTGTAGATACAAGATTCGCAAACCATGGATTCCTGATGCTCGCCCTGTTCCGCTTTCTGTTGCCGCGCCTGTTTGTTCTGGGCTGCCTGCTTGCCCTCACCGTCGGCGCCGCGGCGACGCCGACTTCCGACCTGCGCTTCAAGCGCCTCGAGTCGCTCGACGCGGACGACTTGTCAATACTGTCGCTGTTGCAGGACCGCCAGGGCTTCGTCTGGATCGGCACCCACAGCGGCGGCCTATACCGCTACAACGGCTACCAGGCGGTCAAGTACACCCACGACCCGCGCAATCCGCGCAGCCTGCCGAACGACCGCGTCTCGGCGCTGTTCGAAGACAAGCAGGGCCGGGTCTGGGCCGGCACCCAGACCGGCCTGGTGCGCTTCGATCCGGAGAGCGGCGACTTCACGCCGATCGCACTGCCGCCCGGCCCGGCCAGCCAGCGCATCGTCAAGGCGATCGTCAGCGACGGCGCCGACGGCATGTGGGTGGCGACCTGGGGCGGCCTGCAGCATGTCGACGCGCGCACCGGCGCGGTAGTGCGCTACCTGCACGACAAGGCCGATACGGGCAGCCTGGCCAGCAACGACGTCAATGCGCTGGCGCGCGACCGCAATGGCGGGCTGTGGATTGGCACCTGGCCGGGCGGCCTCGATTACCTGGCGCCAGGCGCCACCACATTCAGTCACCGGCACGTCGACCCGAGCGACAGCGGCGACGGCAAGCTCAATATCGTCCGTTCGCTGCTCATCGATCCGCAAGGGACCATGTGGATCGGTACCGAGGCCGGCGTGATCGTGTGGGACAGCGCGCAGCCATGGTCGGCGCGCAAGCGGATCGATTCGCCGGCCGCGCGCGTCAACGCTTTATATAGCGACCGCCAAGGCGCGGTCTGGGCCGGCACCCTGGGCGCGGGCATGCTGCGCTGGGACAAGGGCGGCGCTGGGCCGGTGCATTATGTGCATCGCGCCAATGACCCGCACAGCTTGCAGTCGGACCACATCCGCGCGGTGATGGAGGATCGCGGCGGCATGTTGTGGGTGGCCTCATTCACGGACGGCATCAGCCTGGTCAACCTGAACAGCAAGGGTTTCGACCGGTTCATCCCGTTCGACACAGCCAGCGACAACACCTTGCCGAATAACTCGGTGCAGAACATCGAAGGCGCGCCGGGCGGCCGCCTTTGGCTGGGCAGCAATACCGGCTTCGCACTGTTCGATCCGGCCAACGGCGCCGTCCTGAAGACCTACCGCGGCAATCCGAAAGTCGCCGGGGCGCTCTCCAACGACGTTGTCTACAGCACCTACCAGCAGCCCGGCGGCCCGCTGTGGGTCGGCACCTCCGCCGGCCTGAACCGGCTGGCCACGCCCGATGGCCCATTCACGACCATCGTGTTCGGCAGCGTCGCCGCCAATTTCATCAACACCATAGTGCCGGGCGCGGGCAAGGTGCTGTGGCTGGGCACCGGCATGCAGGTGATCCGCTACGACATCGCCACCGGCAAGACCACCGGCTACCCGGCCGATCCGGCCGACCCGGCCAGCCGCAGCGTCAACGGCACCACCACGATCGTCGAGGACCGGCGCGGCCGCGTGTGGATGGGTTCGGACTGGAGCGGCGGCGGGCTCGACCTGCTCGACCCGGCGACCGGCAAGTTCCGCCATTTCGTGCACGATCCGGCCGACCCCGCTTCGCTGGCGGACGACAACGTGTCGCACCTGTACCAGGACCCGCAGGGCCGGCTCTGGGCCGGCACCGCCAAAGGCATCAACCAGATCCTCACCGGCGCCGATGGCGCGATCAGCCTGCGCAACTACACCGGCAAGGACAGCGTCGGCCTGGTGAAAATCCTCGCCATCCGCAGCGACCGCGCCGGCATGCTGTGGCTGTCCACCGCCTCCGGTTTGGTGCGCATGGATCCGGACAGCGGCAAGGTAAGCCGCTTCAGCACGTCGGACGGCCTGTCGGAAGGGTTCGCGGTCGGCGCCGCCTACGCGGCGCCGGACGGCACGCTGTATTTCAGCGGCGTCAAGGGAATGACCGGCGTGCATCCGGATAAGGTGCGCAGCGTCTCGGTGGCGCCGCACGTGGCGATCACCGACATCAGCGTGTTCAACCGCTCGCTGGCGGCGGGCGCCGGCAACGCCGACATCAAGCTGCGCGGCACCGTGACCGCGCCCACCGACATCACGCTGTCGGTGCAGGAGTCGGTATTCGCGCTCGAATTCTCGGCGCTGCACTACACCGACCCGGCGCGCAACAGCTACGCCTACCGCCTCAACGGCTTCGACCGCGACTGGGTCCACACCGACGCCAACCACCGCAGCGCGACCTATACCAACCTCAACCCGGGCAGCTACACCTTCGAAGTGAAGGCGGCCAACGAACAGGGCCTGTGGAGCGACAAGCCGGCCAGCGTGACGATCCGGATCCTGCCGCCGCTGTGGCAGACCTGGTGGTTCCGCCTGCTGGTCGGCGTGCTCGCGATCGGCCTGCTGGCGATGGCCTACCGCGGCCGGGTGCGCAGCCTGACGCGGCGCCAGAAGCAGCTGCAGGCGCTGGTGGCCGCGCGCACCGGCGAACTGGAAGAGAGCAACGCCAAGCTGGCCACGCTGTCTTCCACCGACGCGCTGACCGGCATCACCAACCGGCGCGGCTTCGACGAAGCGCTGGAGGCCGAATGGCGGCGCGCCAAGCGCAACGGCCACTCGCTGGCGCTGGCGATGATCGACGTCGACCACTTCAAGAGCTACAACGACTGCTACGGCCACCCGGCGGGCGACCAGTGCCTGCGCGCGGTGGCGGGCGTGATCGAAAAATTCGGCCGCCGCACCGGCGACCTGGCCGCGCGTTACGGCGGCGAGGAGTTCACGCTGCTGGCGCCGGTCACCGATACCGCCGAAGCGCTGGCGCTGGCCAAGGAAATCTGCCGCGAACTGGAACAGCTTGCGATGCCGCACGGGCAATCGCCGTATGGCGTGATCACGATCAGCATCGGCGTGGCGGCGCTGGTGCCGGCCGACGACAACGACCCCGGCATGCTGGTGCGCGCGGCCGACCAGGCGCTGTACCGCGCCAAGCAGGCCGGGCGCAATTGCGCGATGCTGCAGGCGCCGCCGGAGACAGTAGCAAACTCTATTGCATAACGTTGTGCGGTGGGGACAGCGGGCAATCCAACTTACTTACGCTTTCACACGCAGCTTCAAGACCGTCGCTCCCGCGCAGGCGAGGGCCTATACCAAGCGTTCATTGTGACGCAACATGCAAGCTATGGGGCTTCGCTGGTCAGAGGAAATATAGATTCCCGCCTCCGCGCACTGGTGTCCGGTGCGATCAGCTAAGGCGACAGCTTCCTCCGCTAAAAGCCAGCAAAGTTTGCCGCAAATTGGATCCCCGCTGGCGCGAGGACGACGACGGTCTTAAAGTCAACGAGATTATTCCGGACACTAGTGCGCCTCCGCGGGAACGACAGTCTTTGAGGATCGCCGCGAACGTGCAATAGAGAACTACTAGCGCGCCCAACCCTTTTGCGCCGCCGCCTGCTCGCCCTGCGCATCGAGCGACGAACCGGCCGCGCGCGCATCGATCGCCTCGAGCACCGCGGGCGGCATCGCGCTGCCCGCCTGGCGATACGCGCCCTCGCCCGCGCCGCCGCTCTCGGCCAGCACGGGAATCTTCCACTCGCTGCCGCTGCGGCACGCCAGCCCGGCCGAGGCGCCGGTCGTAAAGCTCCTGCAATACTGTCCGTCGCGCGACACGAAGCTGACGCCGATCTTGACCGCCGTACCGGCCGGCTGCGCACTCGCGAGCTGGCGCGTCAGGGCGCTGTCGAGTGCGCCGCGCGCCACCAGCGTGCCGTTGCTGCCGACCGAAGACGCCAGCTGCGTTTCGCCGCGCAGGCTGTTCATTCCGAGGGTGCCGGCCAGCACGCCAACCACCAGCGTCGCCGCCATCGCACCCCACTCCGGCCACGACCAGCGGCGCGGCACCTCGACCACGCTTTTCTTCGCGGCGCGCACGGTATCGAGCTGCACCACCTTGGCCGACCGGACCACCTGCTTCAGGCGCGGCGGCACCGGTTCGTCGAGCGTGCGGGCGAACGCGCGGAACACGTCGTTACGCAGCGCGATGTGCTGCCTGACCTTGGCCGCCAGCGCCGGATCGGTGCGCATGGCCCGTTCCACCGCGCTGCGGGTCGGTTCGTCGAGTTCGCCATCGGCAAATGCCATCAGGGTTTCGTCGCTAAATCTCATGATACGGTCCTCGCTTGATCGGACAATAAACCTTGCAGCGCTTCGCGCGCGCGCGCCAGCCGGCTGGTCAAGGTACCCATTGGAATCTCCAGCACGTCGGCCGCCTCCTTGTACGGCATGCCATCGACCAGCACCAGCCCGATCACAATGCGGTGATCGTCCGACAGCAGGCTGATGGCCTTCTGGATCGCCATGCGCTGCTGCTGTGACTCGGCATGGTCGTCGCCGACGTGCTCGCCCGCTTCCTCGGGCGAAAAAACCTGGTCGCGCCGGATCCGGCTGCGCACTTCATCGATCCACGCATTCTTCATGATCCGGAACAGCCAGCTGTCGAGACGGGTGCCGGCCTCGAACTGGTTTGACCGTCCCAGCGCCCGCTCGATCCCTGCTTGCACCAGATCGTCCGCATCTTCGCGCTGCCAGGCAATGGTGCGGGCGAAGCGGCGCAGCCGCGGCAACAAGGCGGCGATTTCGACATGCAATGGATCGGTGGAAAATGTCATGGATAGCAGGTAAACGACGGAGCGAGGGAATTTAATCCCGCTCCCGTTCGTTTATTCATCAGTAGTTCCGATTAACTATATTATCATCGGCCCATGAAGCGTCCCCGCACCCTTTCCCGCTACCGTCTCCTGCGCTCAGTGTTAGTGCTCACCCTCATGGCAGGGTCCGCCTGCGCCCACGCGCAGCTGCGGCTGCCATCCGTCAACTTGCCGCTCGGTCAGCGGCTCGGGCCGCTCGATCCGGACCGGCTGGAGGCGTCGGGCAACCGCCTGCTGGCCCGCGACGACCTGCCTGAACTGCGCTCCCTGCGCCTCGACCAGGTAGGCGCCCTGCTGCGCCGCCACCGCGACGTGCTGGAAGCCGATCCGCGCGGCGAGCCTGTGGTGCGGCGCGAAATCCTGGCCTGGTCGCCCAGTGCGGCGGCGCTGGCCGCGGCGGCGGCGGCCGGCCTGCGGGTCGAGCGCGAGCAGGCATTCGACGGCGAGATGCGGATGGTGGTGCTGCGCGTGCCCGACCACGCCGACACCGCCGCCATGCTGGCCCAGCTGCGCGCGCTCGATCCCGACGGCGTGTACGACTTCAACCATATCTATACCGGCAGCGGCGCCGTGCCGGAGCAGGCGCCCGCGCCCGCCGGCAAGCCCGTGCC
>JBKPEJ010000016.1:0-5968 GCA_046728335.1 Pseudomonadota bacterium
CTATGAGTGGGAGGCGGGCGACGTCATTTACCTCCCGCCCAATACCATCCACCAGCACTTCAACGCGGACCCGGACCGGCCGGTGCGCCTGATCTCGGCCATCAACCGGATCTACCAGAAGTTCGGGCTGAACGACCTTGAGCAGATCGAGGACGCCCCGGAATACCAGCCTGGCGTCACGCTGACGGCCGAACTAGTGGCGCAGATGATGAGCAAGAAGGCTTAAGCAGCCGTCGATTTTCCACATTCAACGAGAGTACCCAATGGCGAAAGATGCAATGGTGTCGGCCGAAATGGCCAAGAAGTTCGAGACTGAAAAAGAATCCCCGTACACGCGCTGGGTTGCGGCCGAAGGGCTGGACATCATCAGTGCGCACTACGTGCCGAGCCTTCAGACAGTCGACTTGAAACCGTGGGCGCGGCGCGGCGGCGCAGGTGTGTTCATCAACCACGAGGCCTCGCGCACCTCGAACGATTGCTATGTGTGCGAGATCGCGCCGGGCAAGCAGCTCGAGCCGCAACGCCAACTGTTCGAAGAGATGATCTACGTGCTCAAGGGCCGCGGCTCGAGTACGGTGTGGAACGACGCCGGCCAGAAGGTCAGCTTCGAGTGGCAGGCCGGCTCGCTGTTCGCGATCCCGCTCAATGCGACCTGTCAGCACTTCAACGGCTCGGGCAAGGATGCGGCGCGTTTCGTCGCCGTCACCAACGCGCCGCCGGTCATCAATCTCTACGAAGACGTCGAATTCGTCTTCAATACCAAGCACGATTTCAAGAACCGCTTTTCCGGCGAGCCCGAATACTTCGCCAACAAGGGCGAGCAGAAAGGGCTGCTGCTGGAGACGAACTTCGTCGCCGACGCTGTGAACCTGCCCCTGATCAGCGCCAAGGAGCGCGGCGCCGGCGGCGGGCATATCCGCTTCAATATGGCCAAGGGGTCGATGAACAGCCATATCTCCCAATTCCCCATCGGCACTTACAAGAAGGCCCACTGCCATGGGCCAGGTGCACACGTCATCATCTTGTCGGGCGAAGGCTACAGCCTGATGTGGCCTGAAGGTGAAGAACCGCGCCGCTACGAGTGGCAGGCCGGCTCGATGATCGTACCGCCCAACCTGTGGTTCCACCAGCATTTCAATACCGGCACGACGCCGGCGCGCTACCTCGCGTTCAAGCACGAGGTGGTCTCGATCCGCAATGCCCAGGGGGTGCCGAAGGCATGGATCAGCAAGCGTGTCGGCGGCGACCAGATCGACTATGCGGACGAAAGCCCGCTGGTGCGCAACCTGTTCGCCGATGCGCTGTCGCGCCACGGCCTGGAACCACGCATGCAGGAGGCCTACCAGGCCGAATTGGCAGATCTGCCGCCCAAGCCATAAGCAAGAGGTGGGGAGCCGATCGTGATGCGATAGGAAGGCGGAAGTCGCTGCATTCGCCTGCAGCGCGGCCCGGGACAGTAGAAGTTAGTTGATGGCGATCTCAAAACTAAAAAACCAGGAGATACGAATGCTTCATAACACAAGACTGACCGCGGTCGCTATGGCCGTCGCGGCTAGCTGCTGCACGCCCCTGTTGGCGCAAGCGCAATCCAATGTCCAGATCTACGGACGGCTGTATCCTGAATTAGTGCGCGTCAATCTGGAAGGTGCCACGCCGAAGGGCGTGGTGCTCAATACCCTGATCGGCACCTCGGCCGGCGGCGCAGACCTGAGCACCACCACGATGGACTCGCCCAATTCCCGGCTCGGATTCCGCGGTGTGGAAGACCTCGGCGGCGGCATGAAGGCCATCTTCCAGCTCGAAATTGGCCTGGGGGTCGACACCGGCGTGAATTCGTCGGCCACGCAGCTGTTCAGCCGCGACACCTATGTCGGCCTGCAGGGCGGGTTCGGCACGGTGCGCCTGGGCAGTATGGACACGGTCTACAAGAACCTGGGCGATACGCTGAGCTTCCTGGGCGTCTCGAGCGGTAACTTCATCTCGACCAGTAACATCCTGTCCAAGCCCGGCATCGGATCGAGTTCGGCATCCAGCTTCCACCTGCGCCGGCCCAACAGCTTGGTCTATGAAACGCCTGATTTCAACGGCTTCCAGTTCCAGTTCGACCTGTCGCTCGGCGAAATAGCCAACGATTTCACGCGCGGTAACGTGATCTCCACCGGCGTCAAGTACGAGAATGGCCCGATTTACGCAGCTATCGCGTACGAGCGCCATTACGACCTGTTCGGCGGCTCGAAGAACGTCGCCACGGCGCTCAAAAACGACAGCAACCTGCTGGCCAATTCGCGCGACAGCGCGGTGCGCGGGACCTTGCAGTACAAGGTCACCAAGGACACCCGGGCCGAGGTCAACCTGGTTGGTGTGAAGTACGAGGAAACCGGCGGCGGCGCCGGCAAGTTTGCCGAGTACAAGCACAACGCCTGGTCGGTCGCGCTCGAGCACAAGGCCGCCGAAAGCGTGACACTGGTCGCCTCGTACGGACAGTCGACGGCCGGCAGCTGCGCGCTGGTCGGCTCCTTGCCGTGTACGACTACTGGACTTGAGGGCAAGATGCTCAACCTGGGCGCCGGCTACTACTTCTCGAAGCGCACCTTGCTGTTCGCGCTCGCTTCGGCCATGCGCAACGGCGACGCGGCGACCTACAGTAACCTGAACGATGGCAAGCCTTTGCCGGGCCAGGACATCAAGACCTTCGCATTCGGTCTTAGCCATAGTTTCTAAGTGAAACGGCGGCGCGGTAATGCCGCGCCGCCTCTGCAAGAATTGGGGACTATGCAATGCAGACGAACTGGATGGCAAGGATGCAGTGGCTGATGATTGCGATGCTGCTGGCGGCGCCTGGCGCCCGCGCGGCGCCGCCCGACACCGCCGCAGTATACATGATGCAGGGCGCTGACCGCGAGCAGAGGCTGCTGGCCGGCGCGCGCAAGGAAGGCACGGTGACGATTTACGCTTCGCTCAACCCGAAGGACGCGGCGCCGATCATCGAAGCGTTCGAGAAAAAATACGGCATCAAGGCCGTGCTGTGGCGCGCCAGCGGCGAGAAGCTGGTGCAGCGCGCGCTGACCGAAGCGCGCGCCGGCCGCTTCACGCCCGACGTGTTTGAGAGCGACGGCGTGGAAATCGAAATCCTGGCGCGCGAAAAGCTGCTGCGCGAATTCTCCAGCCCCTCGTTCGCCGACCTGCCACCGGGCGCCTTCCCGCCGCACCGGTTGTACGTGGCGGATCGCTTCAATTTCTTCACAATCGCCTATAACACCAACCTGGTTAAGCCCGACGAGGTGCCCAATACCTACCAGGACCTGCTGCTCCCGCGCTGGGCCGGCAAAATCGGCATTGAGGCGAGCGATAGTGACTGGTTCGCGGGCCTCGTCAAGAGCATGGGCGAGAAGGAGGGCATGGCCTATTTCCACAAGCTTGCCGCGGCCAGGCCGCAGATACGAACCGGCCACACCCTGATGTCAGAACTCGTTGCCGCCGGCGAGATTCCGCTCGCCGCCGCCGTCTACAACCACGCGGTCGAACGCCTGACCCTGGCCGGCGCGCCGATCAAATGGAAGGCGCTGGCGCCGACCATGGCGCGCCCCGGCGCAATAGCCCTTGCGCGCAATGCGCCGCATCCGCACGCGGGTCTGCTGTTTGCCGATTTCATGCTGTCGCGCGACGGGCAGGAGGCGATCAAGCTGCGCAACCGGGTTCCGTCCAGCACCGCGGTCAACAGTACGCTGAATCGCTTTGCGTTCCAGATGATCGACCCGGCCATCGTACTCGACGAGTCCGAGAAGTGGGAGAAGTTATGGGCCGACCTGTTCCTGAACGGGAAGGCGGTCAAGAAGTCGGACTGACGCCGAGCATGGCGGAGACCATCCGGCGGCACGCGGCGCCAGCCGGATGAACAAATTCAATCGATACGCGAAGAAAGGCAATCCATGAAAATTCAACACCCGAAGCGCCGGACCCTGGCCGCCCTGCTGGGCTCCGCGATGGCCGGCGCGATGTTTGCACTGGCCGGTCCGGCTGCCGCGGCCGTCACCAGCCTGGAGGCGGCCACCTACGCTGGCGCCGACCGCCAGGCGCACCTGGTCGCTGCCGCCAAAAAAGAAGGCGAGCTGATGATTTACACCTCGGTGCCGGTCGACGACATGGCGGTGCTGACGGCAGCGTTCGAGAAGAAGTACGGGATCAAGGTCAGGGTCTGGCGCGCCGGCTCGGAAAAGGTCCTGCAGCGTGCCGTCACCGAAACGCGCGCGAACCGCTTTGACGTCGACATCATCGAGACCAACGGACCGGAGCTGGAGTCGCTGCACCGCGAGAAAATGCTACAGGAAGTGAAGTCGCCCTACCTGGCCGACCTGATTGCGCCGGCTATCCAGCCGCACAAGGAATGGGTCAGCACGCGACTGAACATTTTCGCGATGGCGTACAACACCCAGAAGGTCAAGGTCGCTGACCTGCCCAAGACCTACCAAGACCTGCTCGACCCGAAGTGGAAGGGCAAGCTGGGCATCGAGGCGGAAGACCTTGACTGGTTCGCCGGCGTGATCGGTGAACTGGGCGAAGCGAAGGGCCTGAAGCTGTTCCGCGACATCGTCGCCACCAACGGCATCTCGGTGCGCAAGGGCCATACGCTGCTGACCAACCTGGTCGCCTCCGGCGAAGTGCCGCTGGCGATGACCGTGTACAACTACAAGGCCGAACAGATGAAGAACAAGGGCGCGCCGCTCGAGTGGTTCACGATTGCGCCGGCCATCGCCCGTCCCAACGGCGTCGGCGTGCTGCGCCACGCGCCGCATCCGAACGCGGCGGTCCTGTTCTATGACTTCATGCTCAGCGACGCGCAACCGATCCTGCTGGCGCGCGACTACGTCCCGACCAGCAAAAAGGTCGACACCAAGTTGAACAAGATGCCGATCAAGTTCGTCGATCCGAAGATCGTACTCGACGAGGACGCCAAGTGGAGCAAGCTGTATGAAGAAATCATCACCAAACAATCGAAGTAATCACGCACTGTCAACAAAAGGGAAACATCATGGGTAAGGAATCACACTACAACAGCAAGAAAGACCGCGTGTTCCTGCGCGCGATCGCCGGACCGTACAACCTGAAGGACGAACTGACACGGCTGCGCTCAATGCCGCGCGTGATCAAGGGCACGGAGATGAAATTCACCGATGGCCCCCAATCGTTCTCCAAGCACTTCGTGGAGCCGGTCGATGGCTTGACCCAGACCTTGCACGTGCACCTCGAAGAGTATTCGCCAGGCGGGCGCACCCAGAAGCACGGCCACGTCAACGAAGCGGCGTTCTACATCCTGGACGGCACCGGCTACGAGATCCACGACGGTATTCGCTATGACTGGGACGCCGGCGATGTCGCGATCGTCCACAACAACTGCGTGCACCAGCACTTCAACAAGGACCCGCTGAAGCCGGCGCGCGCGCTGGTGATCAAGCCGAAGCCGATGATGATGTTCATGAACCTGCTGTTTCAGCAGCAGGTCATCCCGCGCCCGACCGAGCCGACCGAAGGGGGCAAGAATTTCGAGCCGCGCCACTTCGAGCAGGACTATAACCACGACGCCGGCTAAGCCGCGCGCATGCGAAAGGAACGATGATGGCATGGGGCGAATCCAAGACCTGGATGACAGGCAGCGACAATCAAGCGCTGTATCAGGCATTGCTGGACGACGCGCAAGCGGCGCCGGTGCGCAATTCGAAGCGCAAAAAAGTGGTGCATCCGAGCGAAATGCCGTGGGAGCTGTCGCGCCAGGGCATCCTCAAGCACCTGCTCAACGAGCAGATGAATACCCGCATGGAGTCGGTCGACGCCTACATGCAGCTGATCCCGCCGGGCAGCCGATCGGGCAAGCACCGCCACCTGGCCGAGGAATGCGTCTACGTGCTCGAAGGGCGCGGCTACGACCTGCACCAGGATTGCGACGTCGAGATCACCGACACCTACCACTGGA
>JBKPEJ010000030.1:0-105007 GCA_046728335.1 Pseudomonadota bacterium
TCCAGTGGTAGGTGTCGGTGATCTCGACGTCGCAATCCTGGTGCAGGTCGTAGCCGCGCCCTTCGAGCACGTAGACGCATTCCTCGGCCAGGTGGCGGTGCTTGCCCGATCGGCTGCCCGGCGGGATCAGCTGCATGTAGGAGTCGACCGACTCCATGCGGGTGTTCATCTGCTCGTTGAGCAGGTGCTTGAGGATGCCCTGGCGCGACAGCTCCCACGGCATTTCGCTCGGATGCACCACTTTTTTGCGCTTCGAATTGCGCGCCGGCGCCGCTTGCGCGTCGTCCAGCAATGCCTGGTACAGCGCTTGATTGTCGCTGCCTGCCATCCAGGTCTTGGATTCGCCCCATGCCATGTCGATGATTCCCTTCAGAGTGTTCGATTTAGGTTGCACGCCTAGTCGGCGTGATTGAGATTGGTTTCGGCCTCGCGCACCTGGAAGCCTTCGCCGCCTGGGGCCGCATCCGGTGAGCGCGCTTCGACCTGGTACTGGAACAACATGTTCATGAACAGGTACATCGGCTTGGTCTTGATCACCAGCGCGCGCGCCGGCTTGCTCGATGAGGCATTGAAGTGCTGGTGCACGCAGTTGTTATGGACGATGGCGACATCGCCGGCGCTCCAGTCGTAGCGGATGCCGTCGTGGATCTCGTACCCGTCGCCGTCGAGGATGTAAAATGCCGCCTCGTTTACATGCCCGTGCTTTTGCGACTTCCCGCCCGGGCCGTATTCCTCCAGGTGCAGGTGGAAGGTCTGGGTGATGCCGTCCTTCGGCTCGACGTAATGACGGCTGTATGCCTGCGGGCCGTCGACAAACGGAATCTCGCTGGCGCGGCGTACCCGCGGCATGCTGCGCAGGCGCGCCATCTCGTCCTTCAGGTTGTAGGCGCCGGCAATGGCGCGTACGAAGATCCGGTCTTTCTTGCTGTGATAAAGCTCTGACGTGGCCATGGTCATGCCGCCTTTCGGTAGTTGGTGTTATCCTGGATCGTGATGCACTTGTCCCGACTCAGACGGATGAACACGTTTTCGCCGACCGCTGCCTTGAAGGTCGGATGGGCGCGCGCCAGCAGGCGCTGGTCGCCGACGATGACCTGGTAGTCGAGGTATTCGCCGAGGAACACCTTGAGATCGACCTTCGCCGCGATGACGTTGTCGCCATCGGGGCGGGTCTGGTGCAGCTCGATGTCTTCCGGGCGCACCGAGATGACCACGGCTGCGCCGCGCGCATACAGATCCATGGAGCTGACCGACAGCGGCCCGATGCTCGACCCGACCCGGTAGCCTTCTCCGTCGCTGGACGGCGACTCCACCGTGGCGTCGAGAAAATTGGTCAGGCCGACGAAGTCGGCGACGAAACGGTTGCGCGGGCGTTCGTAGATTTCGCGCGGCGATCCGATCTGCACAATGCGCCCGGCGTTCATCACCGCGATTTCATGCGACAGCGCCAGCGCCTCGCTCTGGTCGTGGGTGACGTAGATGGTGGTCAGTCCCAGCTCGCGCTGCATGCGCTTCAGCTCGAAGCGCATGCGCTCGCGCAGCTTGGCGTCGAGATTCGACAGCGGTTCGTCGAGCAGCAGCAGCTTCGGCTCCATCACCAGGGCGCGCGCCAGCGCCAGGCGCTGTTGCTGGCCGCCCGACATCTTGGTCGCTTCACGGTCGGCGACATGGTCCAGGCCTACCGCCGTCAGCACCCGCATGACCTTCTCGTCGATCTGCGCCTTGCTGAATCTGGCGCGCCCCACTTCGAGCGGGAACGCGACATTTTTGAATACGTTCATGTGCGGCCAGATCGCGTAGGACTGGAACACCATGCCGAAGTTGCGCTTGTTGGGGGCGATGAAGATGCCGCGCCCCGCCGAATAGACGGTGTCGCCATTGACTGTAATGTCGCCGGCGTTGGGCCGTTCCAGCCCGGCGATCGAGCGCAGCGTGGTGGTCTTGCCGCAGCCCGAAGGCCCCAGTAAGGTGAATAGCTTTCCTTCGGGGACCGAGAACGATACGTCCTGGGCTGCCTTGACGATCATGCCTTTGTCGTTCGGATACTCGGTGTACAGCGCATTCACATTCAACATGGAATTCTCCTGGCTATTTTTTTTGATCAAGCTTCGCTGACGCCAAATCTTCTGCCTACCCATTGGGCGAGCATCACCAGCAGGAACAGGGCGACGATGAACATCACGCCGAGTGCCGACAGTTCGACGTACTGGCCGTTTTCCCATAACTCCCAGATCAGCACCGAGATCACTTCGGTGCCCGGGCTGTACAGCAGGATCGATGTAGACAGTTCACGGATCGAGACGATGACGATGTAGATCCAGCCGGCCAGCAGGCCAGGCTTCAGCAACGGCAGCACGATCCGATAGAAGGTGGTGCCCCACGAGGCGCCGCTCATCGCGGCCGACTCCTCGAGCTCCTTGTGGATCTGCAGCATCGACGTCGTGTTGTAGCGCAGGCCGTAAGGCATGAATCGCGTGACATAGGCGATGAACATGATCCACATGGTGCCGTAGACGCCGATATCGAAATACAGGTAGAAGATCATCAGCGCCAGGCCCAGTACCAGGCCGGGGAACACCATCGGCAGCGAGGCCAGGCTGTCGAGCAGGTGGCGTCCCGGCAGTTTGGTCTTGACGACGATCCAGCAGATCACCGACGTCAGCAGCATCACCACGGTGGCGCAGCCCACGGCCAGAATCAGGCTGTTGCCAACCGCGTTAATCAGGGTCGGATAATTCAGGATGAACTTATAGGCGTCGAAGGTGAGATTCTTCATCGCCGCCATCGACGGCACGCTGTAGAATTTTTGCAGCGACGACCATACCAGAACCAGGAACGGCAGGATCACGATAAACGAGAAGTACAGCAGGAACACTGCCGCGGTCAGGTAGCGCCAGCGGCCCAGGTCCATCGTACGTGGCCGGAAACCCTTGCCGGTGACGGTCGAATACTTGCTGCCCTGACTGGACAGCTTTGACTGGAAGTAAATGCCGACGGCGGTAATCAGCAGCAGCGTGACCGCATACGACGAGGCCAGGCCGATTTTGCTCGGATAGGCGTGGATGGCCTGGTAGATCGACGAGGTGAAGACCTGGATGCCGACCGGCAGGCCAAGCAGCGCCGGCACTTCGAACGACTCGATGGCGCGCACGAACAGGATCAGCAAGGTCGCCGCGATGGCCGGCCAGGTCAGTTTCAGCGTGATGTGCCAGGCGATCTGCGGCACGCTGGCGCCGCTCATCATGGCCGATTCCTCGAGCGACGGATCCATCGATCGGAACGCCGCGCTCATGACCAGGAAGGCCATCGACGAGTAATGCAGGCCGTCGACCCAGATCATGCCGCCGAGCGAATAGATATTGAAGAACACGTAGTCCGTGTTGAACCAGCTCTGCAGCAGCATGTTGAGGATGCCGATTTTCGGGCTCGCCAGCAGGATCCATGCGACAGTGAACAGGATGCCCGGGATAATCAGGGGGATGATCGACAGCGCGAAAAACAGCGACTTGAACGGCGTGTTGGTGCGTTCGTTCATCCAGGCCAGCGCGGTGCCTACCAGGAAGGCGAATAACGAGGTGCCGCTGGCGAAGGCGATGGAACTGAACAGCAGCTTGAGCGTTTCGACGCTGGTGTAGGCGTTGGTGTAATTACTGAAGGTGAAGGTGGCGGCCTGGGTCGCCGTGCGCGGTGTGAAGAAGCTTTGCCACAGCAGGAAGCCGAGCGGCATCAGCGCCAGATAGGCAACCACCAGTACGCTGGCGCCAATGACGACCCATTTCAAATCGAGATTGCGCCAGCCCTTCGGCGGATCGGCCGGCATCCCACGTCCCTGTATTAAGGCTTCCATGTAGAAGCGTCTCCTGGTGAGTTTTTCACGGCCCGTCTTTGCGGGCATTCGGCCGCTTTTCGCGGCCATTTCTACTGTTCTGCTATGTGGACCGTCGGTCCGAAATGCGATAATTTGAATTTACCGATGTGTGGATTTGATGTCAACAACAATCGCTTTTATTTTGACAAATGTGGAAAAATATGAGCAAGGTGTCCCGCATGGTCCGGGCGCAGCGCGGCCGGGCGACAGCCGCCCCGTCACGAACGCCGCGCCATCCGGCTCACCAGGCCGGCCGGCCCGTCAACGTTGCAGCTTTCCGAGGTGGTAATCCCAGACCTTGCGCAGCAAATGCGGCTTCCACAGGTTGCGCGAGATGGCCACCACTTCCTCGTCCGTGAGCACGGCGGGAGGACCCAGCTGCGCGGCGAGATGCTGGCGCTGCGCCGTCTCTTCGAGGTACACCGCCAGCACGAATGCTTCGACGATGCCCTCCGCCGCCGCCACCGCACCGTGCGACTTGAGCATGATGACGCGGCCGTCGCCGAGCGCTTGCGCCAGCTCGGCGCCCAGTTCGCGGCGGTTGATCGACGCCGTCTTGGCGAATACGCGGATCGGCCCCATCACGGCGGCCTGCATGATCACCGGCAGCACCGGCACGCCGGCCATGCTGAACAGCGTCGACCAAAGCGGGTGGGTGTGCACTACCGCGCCGACGTCGGGCCGGCGCCGGTAGATCTCGGCGTGGATATGGAATTCCATCGGCGGCACGTCGGCGCCGTCGACGAGATTGCCGTCGAAGTCGATCATGACAATGTCGGCGGCCGATAGCGCGCTGCGCACCGATCGCCCCGCATTGATCAACATGCATTCGCGCCCGGGCACGCGCCAGCTGAAGTGGCCGTTGAAGTCGATCACCTGCGCCCGCTCGAGCATCAGGATGGCGTCGGCCAGCGCCTGCTTTTGCTCGGCGAATTGGTCCGCGTGGACGTCAATGTTCATGATCGTGTCCGTGGTCGTGCGTGTGCTGGCCAGGTCCGTGGCCGTGAGTGTGGGCGTGACCGTGGCCGTGTGTGTGGCCGTGACCGTGGCCGTGCGTATTGGCGATGCTGCGCGCGCGCACGTGCGGCCGATATTTCAGGTCGTCGCGCACCTTGCCAAGCGCGGTACGCGGATCCTGGCTGAACACCAGCGACTTGACCGTCACCGGCACCGTCTGCGACGGCATGCGAATGCGCCCAAGGTCGATATAGTCGAAGTCCCACAGCACCACGCCGTCGATCACCAGCAGCTCGCTGGCGACATCCATCTCTTCGCGCAGCAGGTTGCCCAGCGTATGCGCGAGGTCGCCGTCGAGGATCAGGTAGAGCGGCTTTTTCTGCGCCAGCGTGCTGGCCATCGCCTGGACAATGCCGGCGGCGAAAGCGGAAATGCGCACATACGACGGCGGCCCGCTCCAGCGGAACGCCAGTGCCACTTCGGATTCGCCTTCGACCAGGTCGAAGGCCTTGAAGTGCGCGCGTACGGCTTGCGCCAGCGCGTCCGGGTCGATCTCCGCGCCGCACTCGAACTGGGGCTGGAGCACCTGCAGGTTCCGCCGCGGAAGAAGGCGCCCGGGGTTGGATATATATGTGGTGTTGCCGCTTAACTGGACCGAATACTCGGAGGCACCCAGCGCGGTGGCACGGATGCACTCGCCGGCGTCGAGTACCGGCCAGGCCAGCGCACCGGCGTCGATGCGGCGCCTCAACGCCGCGCCCAGCAGCAGCCCCATGTCACCGAAATCGCGCGTTTCGCGGCGATACACGTATTCGGCGACGCCCCCTGAGAACATCACGCCGCCGATCACGCCGGTGTCGGCCAGCGGGTCGGTCAGGTACAGATGGTCGACAGCATCGGGCGCGCCCTCCGTCAACGCGCGCAGCAGCGCGCCGGCCATCCAGTCGGCCACTCTCTCCATTTGCGCGCGCGTCACGCTGTCGCCGAGATGCCAGTCGAAGCCGGCTTGCTCCGCGTGATACTGGCCGGCCGGGTCCAGCCGGACGATCCGCCCGGTCTCGTCAACCACCATCAGGCGCCCGCCAATGTGCAGCGCCGCGGTGCCCTTCACCTTGCCCGCTTCGACCAGCGCGAGCTTGGTGGTGCCGCCGCCGATGTCGATATTGAGCACGCGGTGGCCAGCATCGTGCGACACGCGCGCGGCGCCCGAGCCGTACGCGGCCAGCATCGACTCCATGTGGTGGCCGGCGGTGGCGCAGACGAATTCGCCGCCCTGCTCTGCTAGCACGGCCGAAATGGCCTGCGCGTTCTCGCGCCGCAGCGCTTCGCCGGTCAGGATCACGGCGCCGGTATCGACGTCGTCCGGATGCATGCGGGCGCCGGCGTAGGCCTGGTCGATGATGGCGCCGAGCGCCGCTTCGTCGATCCGCGTCTCACTCTGGTAGGGCGTGAGCGCCACGGGCGACTGGAACAGCGTCTCGCGCTCGACGACCACGTAACGGCTCGACAGGTCTTCGCCCATGCGCCGCAGCTTGATGCGCGAAAAGACCACCTGCGTGCCGGACGAGCCGATGTCGATGCCCACGCTCACCAGCGCCACATGGTCCTGCTGCCACACGGGATTGTCTTCGAGGGCGCCTTCGGCCGCGTCGAAGTCGTCGTGGTCATGATCGGCCTCGTCGCCTTCCTCGTGGACGTGATTGAAATCCTGGCCGTACTGATGGTCGCCAAGACTGTGGCCGCGCTTGCCCTGCTGGTCGTCGTTATTGTCCATGGATTCAGATCTTGAAGGATTCGAGTGTTTCGGGGGCAAACAGCTGGGACGGCGTCAGCAAATGCTTCGACAATCCCTGTTCGTACGAATAGCGCAGGAAGGTAGACAGGGTCTCGGCGTTCTTGTCGAAGCCGTAGGGCCAGAAGTCGTCGCCCATTTCGCGGCGCGCTTCCTCGACGTGCGCGGTCAGCCACGGCAGCATCGCCTTGAGCGCGGCGGTTTCATACAGGTCTTGGTAGGTTTCCTGCTGCGCCTGGCAAAACGCCTTGTAGAGCGACTGCGCGACCCAGCGGTTTTTTTCGTACACTTCGCGCCGGATCACGACCGTGTGCATGATCGGGAATATCTTCGTGCGGCGGAAGTAATCCTGCTCGACCGGCACGAAATCCTCGAACAAGCGCCGCACCTTGCCGCTGCCGTGAAATGACGACGGCATGCGCGCGGTGTACAGCGCGTCGATTTCCCCGCTGGCGAGCATGGCCGACAGGGTCTGGGTGGGCCCGATGCGCTCGACCCGGATGTTGGCCGGCAGGTCGAGCTTGAGCTTTTCGGAGCGGTTCGGCTCCTCTTCGCCGCCGGTGAAGTAGGTAACGCTGTCCACCGGCACGTCGTACTCGTCCTGCAGCACGCCGCGGATCCAGACCGGCGCCGTCATCTGGTATTCGGGATTGCCGATGCGCTTGCCGATCAGGTCTTTCGGCTCGCGAATGCCGCTGTCCTTGTTCACGTAGATGCACGAGTGCCGGAAGAAGCGCGACGGGAACACCGGGATCGCGATGAACGGGCTGTCCTTGAATAGCGACACCGTGTACGACGACAGCGACATTTCGGCGACGTCGAACTCGCGGTTGCGCAGCATGCGGAAAAAGGTCTCCTCCACCGGCAGGTTGAGGTAGTTCAGGTCGATGCCGTCGGGCTGAACGCGCCCTTCCAGCAGGCTTCGGGTGCGGTCGTAATTCCAGCAGCCCAGGCTCAATCGTAGTTTTGACACGTGCACACTCCGCGTTTGGTATGAATCAATTTAATAGAAGGCGTCGAAGTGAACCTGGGCGCCCGGCACTTTTTCCTCGATCAGCATGCGCTGCACCGCCTGCGCCATCGGCGGCGGGCCGGCAAAGTAGATTTCGTGCGCCGGCATCGCCATGCCCATCGTCTCAAGCGCCAGTTCGTGCACGAAACCGAAGCTGCCACGCCATGACTGGTGATCGCCCGGCTCGGGGCTTGAAATCACCGGATGAAAGCAGAAACGTTCGCCGAAGCCAGGCAGCGCGCGCAGCATGTCCTCGCCGCAGATGTCGCGCGCGCCGCGCCCGCCGTAGAACAGGTGCAGCTTGACGCCGGCCATTGCGGCATTGGCTGCGACGCCGCGCGCGATCGAGATGACCGGCGCCAAGCCCGAGCCGCCGGCGATGCAGACGATGTCGCGCGGGCTGTCGGTGCGCAGGTAGGCCAGTCCGTAGGGGCCGTCGATGGTGATCTCGTCGCCTTCGCGCAAGCTTTCGAACAGCGCGCCGGTGGCGGCGCCGCCGGCGGTGCGCTTGATCAGGAAATCCCAGCTCGGCCGGCCCTGTGCGATGTCGGACATCGAATAGGCGCGCGGGCCGTCGACGCCGGGCAGGTACAGCAGCGCGTACTGGCCAGGCTTGAATTCGATCGCTTCGGGCAGCGCGAAGCGGAATTCACGCAGGTCGTGCGTCAGCTCGCGGGTGGTTGCCAGCGTGGCGCGCACGCGCCGCGGCACGCTGGCCTCGGCATACTGGGCGCCACTGCGCGCCTTGATGGTGCAGTCCGACATTGGGCGCGACTGGCAGCCGAGCACGCGCTTGCGGGCAAGGTCACGCTCGCCCAGCGCCGGGGCGCCAGGCCAGTTCGACGTTACTTCGCCTGCGACGAGTTCGACCTTGCAGGTGCCGCAGCCGCCGGCATTGCATTCGTACGGCAGGCCGACGCCGGCGCGCAGCGCGGCGCGCAGGATGGTGTCGTCAGCCGCGCAGGGGAACTGCTGCCCGCCATCGGCGAGCGCGATATTAAACGTGGCAACGATGATCGTCTCCAGTGGCAAAGGTTATTCAACTTCATGCAGCGCAACCCACCACCGGCAAACGACCATCGAACAGTCGTATTACGCCATGCGGTGCATCCGCGCCGAGCGCAGCGGGTGGTAGCCCAGGCGCGTCGAAATCTGTTCGGCGGCGCTGACTACATCCGGTGCAAACGTCGCCATCACTTTCTTTGTCAGGCGCTGCACAGGTCCCGCGATACTGATTGCGGCAATCACGTTGCCGCTGTGGTCGCGCACCGGCGCCGCAACGCTGCGCACTCCCACTTCATTCTCTTCGTCGGCCGTCGCGAAACCGCGCGTGCGGATCAGCGCCAGCTCGCGCTTGAACTCCTCCGGATCGACGATGGTGTTCGCCGTGTGCTCGTTCAAGCCCTCGGCCAGCACCCGCGCCAGCACGTCGGCCGGCTGGAACGCCAAAATCGCCTTGCCCGCTGCGGTCGAATGGGCGGGCTTACGCACCCCCACTTCCAGCCGCATGCGAATCGCCTTCTTGGTTTCGAGGCTGTTGATGTACATGATGCTGGTGTTGGCCAGGATCGCCAGGTGCACCGACTCCTCGGTCTTGTCGCGCAGCGCCATCAGCACAGGCTTGGCCTCGCTGTAAAAATCCATCTTGCGGCGCACCAGCGAACCGAGTTCGAACACCACCAGCCCGAGGCGGTAGCGGCCGTTCTCCTCGCTCTGCTCGAGCATCCCGGCATCGACCAGCGTGCTGGCCAGCCGGTGCACGGTGCTCTTCGGCAGCTTGAGGCGCTTGCCCAGGTCGCTGATGCCGATTTCATAATCCTCATCCGAAAACGCCTTGATAAGGCGAATTGCGTTGGCAACCGACGATAACCGGGTCTTCTCCGCGGCAGGTTTGGTCTTGCGTTCCATTATTGGTCCTTCTTTCCGGTATGTAGAACGCAAGTCTAACAACGCCGACGTGGAAACTCAAGCAGGACCGCCTTTTATGTCGCCCGCATAGGCCGCGACAGCCGCATCGCCAGGCCGAAGCTGGCCAGCAGGATCGCGACCAGCGCGCCGCCCATCAGCAGGCCGGCACTTTCGACCATCGCCGTCAGCGCCGGCGCGAAGTACTTGGCCATGCCCAGCGCCGCAATCGCCAGGCTGAGGAAAGCGATCGACAGCCCCATCACCCGCGACGCGATCAGTGCGCGGCGGTTGGTCTTGCGCAGCAGCCGTGCGACCCACCAGCCGTTGACGCCATCCGTCAGCATCATGCCGAGCATGAACAGCACTCCCAGTCCGATCGAAAACAGGACGCCCGCCAGTTTCGACGCGGTCACCGAAAACAGCGCGGTGAGGCTCATGGTGTCGAACGAGAGCGCAAACGCGGCGCCGACGCCGGCAATGACCACCGGATGGCTCGCTTCCGAAAAGCGGCGCAGGAAGCGCCCTTTCAGGCCGACCGGGACCACCGGCTGGTCCGGCGCTGCGCCCAGCACCGCGCGCAGGTTGGCGACGCCGAGGACCAGCAGGAACACGATCGATATCCATGCGCCGACCTGTTCGAGCCATTGTGGCGCCGCCCATTCGGCGGCGCTGTAGCCGACGATGGTTGCCACCAGCGTGACCACGATGCCGTGGCCAAGCGAAAACAGGAATCCGGCCCAGCGCGACAGGCGCGGCCGCTTCAGCGCGTTGAACCGGGCCATGCCATCGATCGTGGCAAGGTGGTCGGGATCCATGCCGTGCTTCATGCCGAGCACGAAAACCACCAGCACGAGCCCGAGCCAATCTTGCGGCATTGTCTGCATCATTGTTTGATCACTTTCACTTGGCGCCGCGGCGCCGTCATTTTTTCAGGAACAACTTTTCCCACAACGCTTCCCATTTTTCGCTCTCATCGAGTACGGTGGCCGGATCGACCATCGTGTATGCGAAGCGGTTCAGCGTACTTTTTACTTTCAGGCTCGATGGCACGCGGCCCATGGCGCTGAACAGGTCCTGGCCTTCGAGCGACAGCACGAAATCGGCAAACAGCAGCGCGGCGTGCGGGTGCGGTGCGTTCTTCGCCAGGCCGATGCCCTGCGGGCGACCGACCACCGGTTCGACGGCGACCCAGTCGACCGGGCCGCCGCGCCGCTTGAGCGACTCGACTTCGGAGTTGTAGACCGTCAGCGCGACCGGCACTTCGCCGGCGCCGACCATTTCGGCCAGCATGATGTGGCTCTTGCGCACATCGGGTCGCATCGCGGACAAGCGCTCGAACAGCTTGGTGCCGCGCTCCTGCCCGAGCTTCTTGATGATGGTAGCCATCCATTCCGCGTCGGTCGCTTCGATACCGATCTGGCCCTGCCACTTGGGATCGAGGAAGCCTTCGTAGTGGGCCGGAATGTCCTCGCGCTTGATCTTGGCGGTGTTGTAGGCGACGACGAAAAAATTGAGGCGGTCGGTGACCCACAGCTTGCTCGGCGCGACCGCGTTCGGCGGCAGGTCGGAAAAGTGCGGGCTATAGAATTCGGCGAGGATTTTTTCGCGCGCCATCATCTCCATTTCGGGACCGTTGGTCTCGAGCACGTCGACCGTGTAGCGGCGAGCGTGGCCTTCGGTGACCGCGCGCTGGACCACCTTGTCGCTGGTGGTGCGCCACAACTCGACCCTGATGCCGTATTTTTTCTCGAAAGCCTGGGCCAGCGGCGTCGATTCGCGCGTGGCCAGCGAGGTGTAGACGACGACGCTGCCTTCCTGTTTCGCTTTCTCCACCAGGCGCGCATCGCGGTCGGCGCCGCGGTACATGAAGACCATATCGTTCTTGCCTTGGGCCGGCGCCTGGGCCGCCGCGGGCGCGGCCAACGACGCCGCCACCAGCGCGCAGCCGCACCACTGCACCAATCGGCTAACGCGCATGCTGTGGTGGTTCATGGCTGCTCCTGAAAGAAACGACGCGATGTCCGGCTCGCATTCGACGCCGTTCGCGCAAAGCGGCCGACTGTCTGATGCTCGGGATTATTGTAGGGCCATTTCGACGTAACAGCAAGAAATGAAACGCAGTTCCATATACAGGAACACAGTGAACGGTCTGCGGCATCCATTTCAGTTGGTCCGCAGGCCAGGTGAGACCGACGCGGGAAATACCAGCGACTTGATCACCACCGGCACCGCGCCGGACGCGGGCAGCAGCGCACCGATGTCGATGTAATCGAAGGCCTTGAGCGTAATGCCGTCGACCGAAACGATCGGGCACGCCAGCGCCAGCTCCTGGCGGCAATGCATGCCGACCAGGCCGCCGACGTCGCCGTCGCCGACCAACACCAGCGGCAGGCCGCGTCCGAGCAGCGCCGCCATGCCGTCGGCCATGGCGCGGCAAAACGTGTCGAGCCGGGCGAAGGTAGCCGAACCCTGCCAGCGGTAGCACAGCGCAACGCCCTGCCCGCCCTCTTGCAGGTCGAACTGGCGCAGCGCCACGCGCACCGCATCGGCCAGCGCGCCGGCGTCGAGCACTTCGGCGTCGAGCGCCAGCGCCGGGGCGATCACGGCGATATTCTTGAGCGGCAGCGCCGCCGACGGTGCGATATAGATCGTGCTGCCGCTCACCTGGACCGTGTACTGCGAGGCGCCGACGACGGTGGCACGGATGCCCTGATCGGGCCGTTCGATGCGCGGCCCCCAGTGTCGTGCGCGTGCGAGCACGGCACGGGCCAGCGCCGGACCAAGGTCGCCGAAGGCGCCGTCCTCCCGGCCGTAGATGTATTCCGAGACGCCGCCAGAAAAAGTGACAACGTCGGGCGCGCGCTGGTTGCGCAGCGGCTCGAGCCTCAGCAGGGCCGCCAGTTCGGCATCGACGGCCGGCAGCCGGACCGCCTGCATCAGGCGGTCCGCCATCTGGTCGATCATTGTTTGTAGCAGCGCCGGGTCGGGCGCCGCGCCAATTTCGAGCCTCAGGCCCGCTTCGGCGGCGATGCGGGCGCCGGCCGGCTCGATCCGGGTGACCCGGCCGACCGCGTCGAAGCAGACGATGCGCGCTCCGATATCGACGGCGGTGAGCTCCGCCAGTTCGCCGCGCTCGCAGACCGCGATTTTCGAGGTGCCGCCGCCGATGTCGATGTTCATCACCCGCGCCGACTCGCGGATCGAGCGCGCCGCGGCGCCGGAGCCGAATGCAGCCAGTGTCGCCTCGAGCGCGTCGCCGGCGCTGACCGAGACGAATTTCCCCGCCTGGGCGGCGAACAGGTCGCCGATCGCCCGTGCGTTGCTGCGACGGACCGCCACCCCGGTAAGAATCAGCGCGCCGGTATCGATCTCGTTCGGCGCGATGCCCGCCAGCGCGTACTGCCGCTCGATGAAGCGGCCCAGCTGCCCGGCGTCGATGCTGGCGTCGGCGCAGTACGGCGTCAGCATCACCTCCGACTCGTGCAGCAGCCGCCGCTCGGAGACGACGTAGCGGTTGTCCATCCGCTCGAGAACGATGCGCGAAAACACCAGGTGCGAGGTGGACGAACCGATATCGACGCCGACGCTCAGCAGCCGGATTTCATCTTCCTCCTCCAGGCTGCGCCCGACGTTACTGAAAAAAATGCGTCCGTCACTCATCGCACGGGCGGCACGAACCAGTCCGGATCCATGCGGTTGACCACCTTGTTCTTGCGCAGCGTCGCCTCGTACTCGTTGCGAATGAAGGGATCTTCCATCCAATACGGGATCGCGGTGCCGCCTTCATGCACATCGATGGCGGTGTAGTCGGTGTGCTTTTCGCCAGGCGGGCCGGCATCGCGTCCCGGATTGTGCGGACCGAACCAGGCCGTCAGGCGGAACGGCTCTTCCGACACGCTGAAGTGCTGGTGGTACCATCGCGCGCCGCCCGGCGCCGCCGTCACCAGGCCGACCGGCTCGTAGTCGAGCCGGCGGACCTGGTCGGCATGGCCGTCCTGCCAGGGCGTGACGCCGAGCTTTTCGGGCCAGGTGTAAGTGTAGCCCTTGCCGCGCAAGCAAATGAGCACCGCCGCCGACGTATGCGCGTGGCCTTTCGAATAGCGCCCGTTCTCGTGCTGGCCGATCCAGAAGTAGAAGCAGTTCTGCGTCATGAACGGCTCGATGCGGCGATAGCCCGGCGAGCGGCGGTTATCGAGCGGCAGCTCGCAGTGCATCGCATCGGGAATCAGGTTCGTGCGGCACATCGCCAGGCCGCGCACCGGGTCGGGCTCGATGTCGTCCCTGGCGCGATAGAAATCGTCGGCGCTGCTGAAACGGTCGGTGAACACGAACGGGTTGTTGAAGACCGCATTGAAGTTGTTAATCATGTTAATGACGTTCGGCGCGGTATTACCCGCCAACAGCAGTGCGCCGCTGGAGGTGGCGTTGACGATGCGGAACAGCGCGTTCATCGGAATCGAGAACATCGAGCCGGCCTGCCATTCGAACACGTGCTTGCGTGTGTCGCCCTCCTGCCACACTTCGGTGGTGCCGCGCCCTTCGACGACCAGGTAGATCTCCTCGAACATGTGCTTTTCGACGTTCAGGGCGCCGGACGGAGGCACCTCGACGACATAGCAGCCCCACTTGCCTTCGGTGCCGTACAGCTGGATGAAGTGGCCGCGGCCGCCCTTGCGCTTCCATGGGAACAGCGGCAGGTCCTGCACCCGGCTGATGCCAAGGCCGCGGAACACCGGCACGCCCTCCTCCTCCATGAATGCATCGTACGGCGTCGGCTGCTTGTTGAAATGGCCGAAGCCGGCCTTCTTGTTCCCGGAAGGCTCGTGCCAGTGGGTGCGGTTTCCGTCATGCGGCATGGTGTGGCCTCTTGTCAGTGTTGGAAAGAGAAATGGCGTGGTCAGGCTGCGCTGAAGGCTGCCCGCAAAGCGGCGGCCGTGAATGGCACCCGCCGGATGCGCACCCCGGTGGCGTCGAACAGCGCGTTGGAGATGGCCGCCGCGACCGGCCGGGTCGACGGCTCGCCGGCGCCCAGCGACCTCGCATCGGGGCGGTTGTTGACGATCTCGATGTCGATGCGGTCGGGGATGTCCGCCATCTCGACGATCGGGTAGCTGGTCCAGTCGACGCTGGTGACGCGGGTGGGCGTGAACTCCACCTGCTCGTACATCGCGCGGCTCATTGCCTGGATCAGGTTCGCTTCGATCGTGCCGGCCAAGCTCATCGGATTGACGACGAAGCCGCAGTCATGCGCCACCACGAAGCGGGTAACGCGCATCTTTCCGCTGTCCATGTTCACTTCGACTTCGGCGACCAGTGCCACCATCGTACCGGAGCGCGGTGCATAGGCGATGCCCCGGCCGCGCACGACGCCGGCGCGCTTTCCGGCCGGCGTTGTGCGCGCCTGCCAGCCGGCCTTTTGCGCGGCCGCGGCGACGACACTGTAGTCGCGCCCTTCGACCAGGTGCGCGAGGCGGAACTCGACCGGGTCGCGCGCCGCTGCGTGCGCCATCTCATCGATGAAGCATTCGCTGGCGAAGCACATCGCCATGCCGTCCGGATCGCGCAGGTGCGCCGTGCGCAAGCCCGTCGGCAGCGAATGCTCCCATGCGACCAGGTGGCTGGTCTTGCGCTTGTTGGAGAAGCGGTAGTTCTCTTCCGAATATTGAAACAGATCGGTACTGTTCGCGTTCGCGCCGCCCATCAGCTGCACCGACAGCGCGTCGCCGGGCGAATCGGTGCCGGAAGGCCGGATCCGGCCGGAGTAACCGCGTGCCTCGAGGTCGTAGGCGAGCACCTTGCCGGCGCCGTCGAGCGCACCGCGCATGCGCGTCGTCACGGGCGGGCCTTTCGGATCCCACGCGATGCCATCGGCGCGCGAATACTGCAGGCGCACCGGCTGGCCCACGGCGTGCGACAACAGCGCCGCGTCGATCGCGGCATCGTCGGCATCATTCATGCCATACGAGCCAGGGCCGGCCATCCACACCACGCGCACCCGTTCGGCCTGCTGCCCCAGCAGGCCGGCAATCGCCTTGCGCAGGCCGTATGGTTTCTGCCCGCCCATCCAGACCGTTGCGCCGTCAGCCTTGACGTCGGCCAGCGCGCACGCCGGCGCCATGCATGCGTGCGACTGGAACGGATAGTCGTAGCGCGCTTCGACCACCTTTGCGGCGCCGGCCATCGCGGCATCGACGTCACCCTCGTTCAGTTCGCGCTTGCTCGCTTTGGGCGCGCTGCTGCGCAGCTTTTCATACAGCGCGTCGTACGAGGCGGAGAACATCGCTGGCGGGCGCGACCAGCTCAGCCTGAGGTCGCGCGCGCAAGCAATGGCCTGCTCTTCGCGGCAGCACACCACGCCGACGAAATCGCCTTCGGTGACGATCTTCACCAGGCCAGGGAATTTCTGGCCGGGCGCCACCGACAATAGATGGGCGCCCGCTTCGGGGGGACGAATCACGCGCCCGTGCAGCATGCCGGGCACCTTGTGGTCGACCAGGTAGGGATAGGCGCCAGTTACCTTGGCCGGAATGTCAATGCGCGGCACCGGTTTGCCGACCAGTTTGAACTGGGCCGGCGGCTTGGACTCCACCTTGCCGCTCAACTGGATCTCGAAGCGCTTGCCGCCTATGAGTTCACCGTAACTGACGCGGCGCTCGGGCTCACCGATTACGCTGACGACGCCATCGCTGGCGACCAGCTGGCCGGCCGGTGCACCGAGCCGCAGGGCCGCCATGCCAATCAAGGCGTGGCGCGCTTCGGCGCCGGCCTTGCGCAGGATCGGGCCGGCGCTGATGATGCCGTTGCTCGAGCCGGTACCACGCTGGTCGACCGTAGTTGCGGTATCGCCCATGCGGACCTGCACCTTGTCGAACGGGACGTCAAGTTCGTCGGCGATGATCTGGGCGAACGAGGTGCCGATGCCCATGCCGGCTTCTATCTTGCCGACGGACGCGATCACGCTGCCATCGGGCAGCACCGCCAGCCACGAGTCCAGCATGCCGGGCGCGATCGTGAGGGGGAACGACGCCGCCCCAGCACTTGCGGCGGCGCCGGCGGCGGGCAGCGGCAACGCCCACGACACCACCAGTACGCCGGCCGCGCCCAGAAATCCACGTCGCGACAACACGGCGTCCACTTCGATGCCATCGATATACGCCACGGTCTACACCTGCGCCAATTGCCTGGCTGCGCGCTTGACCGCGCGCAGGATGCTCATGTGGCTGCCGCAGCGGCACTTCAGGCCCGCCAGGCCTTCGCGCAGTTCGGCATCGGTCGCATGCGGGTTCTGTTTCAATAGCGCCGCAGACGTCATGATCCAGCCGTTGATGCAGTACCCGCACTGCGTCGCCTGTTCGTCGATGAAGGCCTGCTGAACCGGATGCAGCGCCGCGCCGGCCGGCGCGGTCGCAGCCAGGCCGACCAGCGTGATGATGTGTTTGCCGCCGACCGCAGCAACCGGAGTCACGCAGGAGCGCACCGGCGCGCCATCGACTTGCACGGTGCAGGCGCCGCACTGTGCCAGCCCGCAGCCGAAGCGCGGGCCGGACGCGCCAATATCGTTGCGCAGCACATACAGCAAGGGCGTATCGGCAGCGGCCGCAACCTGCTGCGACTTGCCGTTGACGGTCAGTTTGATGGCGGCGGACATGGAGCATCTCCGGTGGGGGAATTGCGAAACGCTGGCTGAGTACAGGTTCTATCGCGCATCGTCGCCGGTGTCAAGAACAAATGGAACCATGTTCCATATAAAAGAACGCGCGCGCGTACTGCATTGCAGCGCGCGCACTTCTCACCACATGGGTAGTCCGCTCTCGGCGCGCTGCAGCATATCCTGCTGAAACTGCGCGGGACCGAAACCGAGTTTTTCGCCGTCGGCCTCGTAGAAAAACGGGCGTCCTGTCTGCACCGAAAAGCGCTGCATCGCCGCCAGCATCGCGCCGTCGGGATCCTTGCCCGCCGACCGCAGCAGGTAAGCAGGCTGCTCGCGCCAGCGTACGTTGGCGATGATCACGCCGCACAGGTCGGGCCGCAGCGCATCGGGGAACGGGCTGGCCGGCGCCATCCATGCGCACACGAAGGTGCGGCATGGCGACTCGGGCCGTTCGCTGTAAATTGTGCAGCCGCCGGCGCCGACGAAATGGCATGGAGTGCCGGGCTTCATTTCGTGGCCATGGATGGTGCCGGCCATCCAGCCATCGCAGCACGCGGTGCACGGGCCGCACGAACGTGCTGATGCCGGCGCCGGCATCGGCGCGGCCGGCTGCAGCGCGATTACTTTGCCGCAGCACTGCTTGTACTTACTGCCGCTGCGGCATGGACAGGGGTCGTTCCGGCCTGGCTTCATCGCACTGTCGCATCCATTAGACAATCGCATCGGCTGATGCAGGTATTTTACAACAATTCCGATATGCGGAACTAGGGTCTACATATCAGCACATAGTTATACTAAAATCACCAGACGATGCCGTCAAGCGTGGCATCGCTTTCGCTTGCGATCACAAGGAATGGCATGGCCGTCTACCTTACCGTATTGCTGTCAGTGCTGAACCAGATCGGCCTGAAAGGCAGCAAGATGCTGGTCGCCCTGTACGCGATCGACCTGCACGCGAGCCCGTTCACGATCGGCTTGCTGATCTCGATGTACGCCATCTTCCCTTTGATGCTGGCAGTGTACGCGGGCCGTTATTCGGACCGGGTCGGCATGCGCAGGCCGATGGTGCTTGGTTCGTTCGCCCTGTGCGGCGGCATGCTGGTGCCTACCATATTCCCGTCGATGGGCGCGCTGTTCGTCTCGGCTGCGCTGGTCGGCACGGCGAATATCTTCTTCCACGTCGCCTCCCACAACCTGATCGGCGCGCTCGGCGGGGCGGACCAGCGCACCGCCAACTTCGGCACCTTCAGCCTCGGCTCGGCGCTGTCGGGCATGATCGGCCCGATGCTGGTCGGCTTCCTGGTCGACCGCGCCGGCTACACCGCAAGCTATTATGCACTGGCCGCCATCACCATCTGGCCCGGCCTGTTCCTGCTGTTCTGGCACCGCTTCATCCCGCCGCCGCGCCCGCACGCCGAAAAGGCGGCGCACGGCAGCGCGTTCGAGCTGCTCAAGCTGCCGCGGCTGCGCAACACCCTGATCACCAGCGGCGTGATCCTGACCGGGCTGGACCTGTTCAATTTTTACATGCCGATCCACGGCCGCGCGATCGGACTGTCGGCGTCGGTGATCGGGGTGGTGGTCGGCATGCAGGCGGCAGCCGCGTTCGTGGTGCGCATGTGGATGCCGGCGATGAGCCGCAAGCACGGTGAAATGCGGGTGCTGACCTGGTCGCTGCTGATGTCCGGCGTGACCTTCCTGCTGTTCCCCGCATTCCGCGACCCGATCGTGCTGGCGGCGATTTCGTTCCTGCTCGGCCTTGGCCTCGGTTGCGGCCAGCCGCTGTCGACCATCCTCACCTACAACCATTCGCCGCCGGGACGTTCGGGCGAAGCGCTCGGCATGCGCCTGACGGTCAACAAATTTACCCAGATTATGGTGCCGCTGGTATTTGGCTCGCTCGGCAGCGCGTTCGGGATTTTCCCGATTTTCTGGACCAGCGCCATCCTCCTGCTGGGAGGCGCCGTAAACAATGCACGCCATGAAAAAGACGTGTACCGGGCGCCCTGAGCGCACCTGACAACGAGGAGACAAGAATGGACAACACTGTACCGAGCCGCGCGCGGCGCCACCTGCTGCTGACGATCGGCGCGGGTGCCGCGGCGACATTGGCGACAGCGCCCACGGCGGTGGCAGCGCCGATGGCCCGCAAGCCGGCCGGCGAAGCGGTGGCGGCGCAGGAGTTCTGGACCACCAGGAACGGCGTGAAGCTGTGGGTCTACCGCAAGCACACCGGCCCGGCCAGCGCCAAAAAGACCTTGCTGTTCCTGGTGCACGGCTCCTCCTATTCGGGCAAGACCATGTTCGACCTGCACGTGCCGGAACGCGAAGATTATTCGATGATGGATCACTTCGCGCGCCTCGGCTACGACGTCTGGACCATGGACCACGAAGGCTACGGCCACTCCGAACGCACCAAGGGCTACTCGGACATCGCCACCGGCGTCGAAGACCTGAAGGCCGCAATGGCGGTGATCACGCGCGAAACCGGCCAGAACCAGGCTGCATTTTTCGGCCAGTCTTCCGGTGCGCTGCGTGCCGCGCGTTTCGCTAACGTCCACCCGGAGCACGTCACCAAGCTTATGCTCGATGCCGTGGTCTGGACCGGCAAAGGTTCGCCGACGCTGGCCAAGCGCAAGCTGATGCTGCCGCAGCTCGAAGCAAGCAATGTGCGCAAGGTGGACCACGAATTCTACGCATCCGTGTTCACCCGCGACGAGCCGGGAGCTGCGGAGCCGATGATGGGCGATATCGTCGCTAACGAGGAACTGCGCTACGGTGACACGGTACCGAACGGCACCTACCGCGACATGGTGGTAAACCTGCCGGTGTGCGACCCGGACAAGATCATGTGCCCGGTGCTGGTCATCCGCGCCGAGCATGACGGCATCGCCACCGACGAAGACGTGATGGGCTTCTTCGGGCGCCTGCCGAACGCGGACAAGCAAATGACCAAGATCGGCGGCCTCGCACACACCGCCCTGCTGGGCATCAACCGCCACCGCTTCTATCACACCGTGCACGGCTTCCTGACGATGCCGGACCGGATTGCGCTCGACGGCGCGCCGGCCGGCGCCGCCAAACACGGTTAAACGTTCCACCGATTTATCCAGTACCACAACACGCAATACCCACAACCACAAGAGGAGACGTATGGAAAAAACCATGAATCGCCGCGGCATGCTGCAGGCAGCGGGACTGATGACGGCTGGCGCGGTGGCCGGCTGCGCGCTGCCGGTGACCGCGAACGACCGGGCCAAGACCCCGTTCGCGGTGCTGCAAACGATGGTGCCGATCGTTGGCAGCAGCGAGATGTTCCCGGTGCGCCGGATCTACTGCATCGGCCGCAACTACGCCGCACACGCGCGCGAAATGGGTTCGGACCCGAACCGCGAACCGCCGTTCTTTTTCCAGAAGCCGACCGACGCGGTGCAGTACGTGGCGCCGGGCACCACCGCCGACCACCCGTATCCGACGCTGACCAAGAACTACCACTACGAAATCGAACTGGTGGCCGCGATCGGCAAGGGCGGGCGCAACATCCCGATCGCGACCGCGCTGCAGCACGTGTACGGCTACGCCATCGGCCTCGACATGACGCGGCGCGACCTGCAGCGCGGCATGGGCGACCAGAAGAAGCCGTGGGAAATCGGCAAGAGCTTCGACCGCTCGGCGCCTATGGGTCCGATCCATCCGGTGGCCAGCATCGGCCACTTCGAAAAGGGCACCATCTGGCTCAAGGTGAACGGCCAGCAGAAACAAAGCGCCGACCTGCAGATGATGATCTGGTCGGTGGCCGAACAGATCAGCAAGCTGTCCGAGGCCTTCGAACTGATGCCGGGCGACCTGATTTATTCCGGCACGCCGGAGAACGTCGGGCCCGTGGTGGCCGGCGATGTGATGGAAGGCCACATCGACCGCCTGCCGAACCTGTCGGTGCGCGTGGTATGACGCGCCGCGGCGGGAAGTCGCTGCTCGCCTGCGGCGCCACCCTGGCGCTGTGGGCGCATGGCGCGGCGCTGGCGGCCGACGTCAAGGTGATCAGCGCGGCGGCGGTCCAGGTGCCGGTCACAAAGCTGGCCGAGCAATTCGAGAAGGCCACGGGCAATCACGTGATCTTCGAATTCTCGACCGCCGGCGGGGTCGAGACCGCGGTGCGCGGCGGCGCGCGCAACGACTTGGTGATCAATGCTGCCAACCGGCTGCAAGGCCTGGCCAGCGATGGCCTGGTCGCGCCGGCGCCGGCCCGTTCGCTCGGCGTGGTCCGCATGGGCGTGGCGGTGCGCAAAGGCGGCAAGGTGCCCGACATCAGCAGCACGGCGGCATTCCGCGCCTCGCTGCTGGGCGCCGAAAGCATCGCGTACGGCGACCCTGCCAAAGGCGCCACCACCGGCATCCACTTCGGCAAGATGCTCGACAAGCTGGGCATCCAGGACGCGGTGCGCGGCAAGTCGCAGCTGGCAGCGAACGGGCTCGATGTGATGAAGCTGGTCGCCGAGGGCAAGGCGGAAATCGGCGTCACGCAGATCAGCGAGATCCTGCATGTCAAAAGCGACACGCTGGTCGGGCCGCTGCCGCCGGAACTGCAGCTGGCGTCGAATTACAGTGTCGCACTCGGCAGCGCAGCGCCGACTGCCGCCGCGGCGCAGTTCGCCGACCTGCTGGTGAGCGCGGAGGGCCGCGCCCGATTCCGGCACGCCGGCTTCGATTGACGGCACCACCTGGCGGCGTCCCGCAGTCGGGGCGCCGCCTGTTCATTGATTGGAGGCTTGCATGAAAATTACTGCCCTCACCTTGGCCGCCCTGTTTGCGTGCCCGCTGGCGCAGGCGGACGGCCCGGCCGGTTCGGTCGAAAAAGGCAAGGCGCTATATATGAAGAACATGTGCTTCACCTGCCATGGCACGCAGGGCCAGGGCGGCGAACGCAATGCCGGGCCGAAGCTGGCACCCGATCCTTTCCCGTTCATCGCATTCGAAATGCAGTTGCGCACCCCGCGCGGCGTGATGCCGCGCTTTCCCAAGGACTTCGTCAGCGACCAGGAACTGGCCGACATTTACCAGTACGTCGCATCGATCCCAGCCGGCCGCCCCGCCGCGCAGATCCCTCTTCTGAAGAACCTGTAGCGGCGCGTCAGCGCGCCTGGCAGACAACGTCGAGCAGTGCCGGCAGGCCGCTCTTGACCACCGCCAGCGCGCGCTTCAGGGCCGGGCCGAGCGCTTCCGGATCGCTGATCGGCCCTTCGGCCCAGACGCCGTACGACTGCGCCATTTTGGCGAAATCGATGGTCGGGTTTTCCAGCGCATTGCCGATCCAGGCCTGGTCCATGCGGCGGTTGTGCATCGCTGCCATGCGCTGCAGGTGCATCGTCTCCTGGTGGTAGCCGCGGTTATTGTGCATCACAAACAGCAGCGGGATCTTGTGGTGCGCCGCGGTCCACAGCGCGCCTGGCGCGTATAGCAGGTCGCCGTCCGGCTGGAACGTGACCGACAGCAGGCCCTTGTCGCGGTTGGCCAGCGCGGCGCCGACTGCGCCCGGCAGCGAGTAGCCAACGCCCTGGCCGCCCGAGCCGCCCAGCATCTGGTGAAATTCGGTGGTCGGCCAGAGGCGCCGCGCCCACGTGATGCGGTCGCTCACCACCAGAGACCATCGCTCGGCCTTGATCACGTCCCACACTTCGGCGGCAAGGCGCGCGGTGCTCACCGGGCTCGCGTCCCAGCCTACAGCGGCGGCGTCACGCGCGCGTTTGCGCATCTCATCCCAGGCCGCCCGCAATTCTGGCGTGCGCGCCGCCAGCGCCTGCTTTCGCGGCGCATCCATCGCGCGCCGCAGCTGCTCGGTGAACTCCGGCAGGCTGGCCTGGACGTCGCCGGAGATCGGCATGTTGATCGACTGGAAACGCTGGAAGTCCTGATAATTCGATTTCAGGTAGACGTCGGAAAACGACAGCGTGATGGTCTTGACTGTGTCGCTGGCGAGGCGCCGGTACTCCTTGAACGGGTCGGTGACCGAATTCATCTCGCCCCAAGGATCGGCCACTTCGAGCATCAGGATAACGTCGGCGCCGCGTACCAGTTCGCGCCGCCGGTCGGTCTGGCACAGGAAGTGGGTGCTGGGGAAGTTCATCCGCGCGCCGAGGTCGATCACCGGAGCGTTCAGCGTTTCGGCGAAGCGCACCAGGCGCTGCACGCCTTCCTGGTTGCGCGCGGCGCGCTCGACGACGATGACCGGCGCCTTTGCAGCCACCAGCATCCGCGCGGCGGTAGCGAGCGCACCGCTGTCGCCCTGCGAGGGCACCGTTAGCGACAGAGCCGGAATCTTCAAATCGGCCTCGTGTTCGATCGCGTCTTCCTGCAGGTCGATTTCGGCGATGATCAGCACCGGCTCCATCGGTGTGGTGGTGGCGATCTTGTAGGCGCGCACAGTCGATTCGGCGAAGTGCTGCAGCGACACCGGCTGGTCGTCCCACTTGACGAAGTCGCGCACCAGGCTGGCCGCATCCTGCACCGAGTGGTACCACTCCGTGCCCGGCCGGCGTTTGGTCGCATCGAGCCCGTTACCGGCGAACATCATGATCGGCACGCGGTCGCACCAGGCGTTGTAGATCGCCATCGCACCGTGCTGCAGGCCGACCGTCCCGTGCATCATCACGCCCATCGGCTTGCCGGCCGCTTTGGCGTAGCCGTGCGCGATGGCCACCGAGGTCTCTTCGTGCAGGCACATGATCAGTTCAGGCTTGCTGTTGCCGCCGTAGTTGACCACCGATTCGTGCAGGCTGCGAAAGCTGGAACCGGGATTGGCGGCGATATAGCGCAGGTCCAGCGTCTTGATGACGTCGACCATGAAATCCGATCCGGGGCGCGGGATCTGCTTCGCGCCGTCCTCCTTCGCCGTTTTCTTGCCCGCCTTCGGCGCCACTGGGTCTGCGGCGTCGACGCCGAACGCGGCGGCACTGGCGCCGACCGCCGCGGCACTCAGAAGGAAATTGCGGCGGCCTTGGCCGGATGCGTCGTGCTGGTCTGCCATGCGGGAAACCTCGCTATGCAATGAGGAAGACAGCCAGGTACAGCGCGATCACGGAAAAAATGACCAGGTAGGGATTAGTCCTCGTGGTGTACAGCACGGCCATTGCCCCGGCCGTCGTCGCCCACCCGAGCACGCTCAGGTGCAGCGCTTCGAGGATGGTCAGTGCGCCGGCGAAGATCAGGCCGACCGCGATCGGCGCCAGGCCGCGTTCGATCGCCAGGCGCCAGCGCGTGCCTTCGTTGCGGTGCCAGAAGGTCGTGGCGGTGATGAACGCCAGCGACGACGGGATATACATCGCCAGGGTCGCTGCCAGCAGGCCGGCCAGGCCGCCGAGGTGCCATCCGATCAGCGATGCGATCAGGGTGTTCGGTCCCGGGGTGGCGCGCGAAATGGCGAACATGTCGGCGAATTGTTCGTTGGTGAACCAGTGGTAGACATCGACCGTCTGGTGCTGGATGTCGGCGATGATCGCCTGGCCGCCGCCGATCGACAGGATCGACAGCGGCGCGAACACCAGTACCAGGCGCAGCAAGAGGTTATCCATGCGGCCTCCGCGCCGCCAGCGCGACGCTGAGCGGGGCCAGCACCGCGACCACCGGCACCATCGACCAGTGCAGCACGCCGACCGCGAAGAAGGTGGCGAGGCCGATGACGATGATGGCAGGCCGGCGCTCGATCTTGCGCGCCACTTTGAGGCCGGCTGCGAGCGTCGCGCCGACGCCGACGGTAGCGATGCCGATCAACAGGAAGTGAGTCAACTGAAAATGCGCCAGCCGCGCATACAGCGCGCCGGCCAGCAGCACGATGCAGATCGCCGGCGCCACCATCCCCAGCGTGGCGACCAGCGCGCCGCTCCATCCGCGCAAACGCTGGCCGACGTAGAGCGACAGATTGACCGGGTTGGCTCCAGGCAGGATCTGGGCGATCGTTACGCCGGCGAGGAAGTCGGTTTCACTCAGCCAGCGGCGCTCTTCGACGACTGCGCGGAAGATCCACGCCTGCGTGCTGCCGCCGAACGATGTCACCCCCACCTTCACGAAACAGAGGAACAACTGCCACAGCAGCACGTCGGCACCAGGGTGCGGCAAGGCCAGCGATGAAGGGGGCGGATCACATGGCCGGGTCAAGTCTTCCAAATTTACCTCGCAGAGTGAAGAGCGGATAATTGTTCCGAATAGTGGAACATCGTTCCCCTTTATGGAATCTGGAAGGTATCACCGCTTGTGTTCACATGTCAACATGGAACATGTATCCGTGCGCCACCGCGCCGCGCCTCGTTGCGCTCGCGCACGCGGACGCAGCGGAGGAAGCTGTTGCTTTAGCGGATAGCAAAAATTGGATCCCCGCAAAGGGAGGCGCCGAGCCTGAGGACGACGCGAATATTTTTAGTGGAAGTCTCGCTTGGGAGACTGCTGCACGCGCCCAATGCCCGCCGGCGGGCAAAAAAATGCCGGGATGACCATCGAGTGGGACCGGGAGCGCAGTTCATCACGGCCACATTCGATGCGCCTGTACCGCACGCACCGTCGTCAACGGGCTCCCTACAGCAGCGCCGCCAGTTCGGTCTGCACCTTCAACAGCGCCGGCAGGCAGCGCTCGACGATGTCCTCGATCGGCACGCGCGATTCGTGCACGCTGACGTTCATCGCCGCCACGATATCGCCGCGAAAATTGCGCAGCGGGACCGCGATGGTGCGCAGGCCCAGCTCCAGCTCCTGGTTGACGACCGCGTAGCCCTGCGAACGGGCGCGCGCAATTTCCAGCAGCAGCCGCTCCTTGTTGACGATGGTGTGTTCGGTGAGCGCCTCGACCTTCAGGCGTGCCACCATCTCCGTCAACTGCTGCTGCGGCAGGCTGGCGAGCATTACGCGCCCGTTGGCGGTGCAGAATGCGGGAACGCGGGTCCCCGGCTGCAGCGTCGCCGACACCACGCGGCCCGCGCTGACGGCCGCCACGCACACCAGGTCGTCCTCTTCGAGCACCCCGGCCGAGGAGGCCTCGCCGAGCGAATAGGCCAGCCTGTATAACAGCGGCTGCACGATGCGGGGCAGGCGCGCCGAGTGCAGGTAGGATTGGCCAAGGCGCAGCACTTTCGGTGTCAGCGAGAACAGCTTGTCATGCTGGCGCGCGTAACCGAGATGCACCAGCGTGATCAGGTAACGGCGCGCGGCGGCGCGGGTCAGCCCGGTGCGTTCGGCCACTTCGCTGATGGTCAGGCGCGCACGCTCCTGGTCGAACGCCTCGATCACCTGCAAGCCTTTGTCCAGCCCCGCGATCAGGTCGCGTGCCGCAGGCGCCGCGGCGTCACCGGTACGGATGTCGTCACTCATCAAATAAATTCCGATTTTGCGCGATCTGCGCACAATTTGTTCGCTACGCGGATATGCCAGTTATCCATCCCATTGTTCGCGACCGGGAACAGGCCTACGATTCACTTGACCCTGTCAGATAACGCGCTTTGAGCGATTGTCGCACAAATAGTGGCCCAGCAGACCCACGCAACCGAGGAGACACGCCGTGCAATTCGACGCCGCAGCACCGGGGACCCACCCTACCCTGATCTATCCGCCGTACAAATCGACGCTTAAACGTGGCCCGAGCCAGGAGCCGCTGCGGATCCGCGCGCAGGCGCCGGTGTCGACCAACCTGGCGGCGGGCCGCAGCCTGATCCTGCCGAAAGATACAGACCTGAGCGCTCAGGGCCATGGCGCGCCGCTGGGAGAGAAGATCGTCGTCACCGGCGTCGTGCGCGACGAGGACGGCAAGCCGGTCCGCAATTCGCTGGTCGAAGTGTGGCAGGCCAATTCGGCAGGTCGCTACTGGCACGAGCGCGACCAGCACGAGGCGCCGCTCGACCCGAACTTCTACGGCGTGGGCAAAATGCTCACCGACGGCGAGGGCCGCTACCGCTTCGTCACGATCAAGCCGGGCCCTTATCCTTGGGGTAACCACGACAAGGCGTGGCGTCCGGCGCACATCCACTTTTCGATGTTCGGCAATGTGTATGCCCAGCGCCTGGTGACCCAGATGTACTTCCCGAACGACCCGCTGTTCGACTTCGATCCGATCTTCCAGAGCATTCGCGACGCCGCCGCGCGCCAGCGCCTGGTGTCGCGCTTCAGCATGGCGGACACCGTCGGCGGCGAGATGCTCGGCTATGAATTCGACATCGTCCTGCGCGGCCGCGACGCCACGCCCATGAACCTGTAACGAGGAAAACCCCATGACACTTCCGCTTTCCCCATCTCAGACGATCGGTCCGTTTTCGCATGAAGCGTGGCGTTGGGCCTGTGCCGCCACCGAAAGCGCCGCCGGCGACGCCGAAAGCATTACCATCAGCGGCGTGCTGCGCGACGGCGACGGCATGCCGATCGACGACGCCATGATCGAAGCCTGGTCGCCAGGTAGCGCCCCCGCGGAAATCAGCTGCACCCTGCCCGGCTTCCGGCGCGTGCCCAGCGATGGCGCGGGCGGCTTTAGCCTGCGGCTGGCGCGTCCCGCCGCGGGCGAGCCGGCAGCGCTGGTTACGATCTTCGCGCGCGGCCTGGTGCTGCATCAGTTCAGCGCCGTGTTCCTGGAGGACGATGAAGGCCTCGCCGGCTCCGAAATCCTGCGCCAGGTGCCAGCCAACCGCCGCGTCACCCTGATCGCGCGCAAGACCGGCGCCTTGGGCTACGCATGGGACATCAACATGCAGGGCGCGCAGGAAACGGTGTTCTTCGATTATGAATAAGCGTTGCGGCGCAACCGGGAGCCGGGCATGAGCGCGTCGCTGTTCGACAGCTTCCTGACCACGCGCGAGATGAGCGCGGTATTCGACGACGCCGCCGTGGTCCAGGCCATGTTCCGTTTCGAGGAGTGTCTGGCGCGCGCGCAAGCGGCGCAAGGCATGATCCCCGACAGCGCCGCGCGCGCCATCGCCGGGGTGTGCAAGGCGCCGCTGTACGATATCCCGGCGCTGGTGCATGCCGGCCGCCGCGCCGGCAACGTGGCGATCCCGCTGGTCAAGGAGCTGACCAAGACAGTGGCGCTGTACGACCAGGAGGCCTCGGCCTTCGTCCACTGGGGCAGCACCAGCCAGGACGTGATCGACACCGCGATGGTGCTGGTCACGCGCGACGCGCTCGAACTGCTCGATGCCGGCCTGGCCCAACTGGCCGGGTCGCTGCTGGCACTGGCCGAACGCCACCTCGACACGCCGCTGCTGGCACGAACGCTGATGCAGCCGGCGCAGGTGAGCAGCTTCGGTTTCAAACTGGCCGGCTGGGCGGCCCCGCTGGTCCGCGCGCGCGCGCAGCTGCGCGCCACCGCCAAACGCGCATTGCAGCTGCAGCTCGGCGGCGCGGTCGGCACCCTGTCGGTAATGGGAGCGCAGGGCCACGCGGTTGCCGGGCACATGGCCGCCGAACTGGAGCTGGTTTGTCCTGCGTCGTCCTGGCATACGCAACGCGACGAATGGGTGCGCCTCGGCCTCGAGGTTGCGGTGTTGACCGGCAGCCTGGGCAAGATTGCCACCGACCTCGCGCTGATGGCGCAAGGTGAAATCGGCGAACTGGTCGAGCCGTCGGCACCCGGACGCGGCGGGTCCTCGGCGATGCCGCACAAGCGCAATCCGGTCGCCGCGATGATTGCACTGGCCGCCGCCGGCCGCACCCCGCATGCAGCGGCGGCGCTGCTCGGCGCCATGGGGCAGCAGCACGAACGCGGCCTGGGTAACTGGCAGGCCGAGCTGGCCGAATGGCCAGGCCTGTTCCTGTCCGCGCATGGCGCCCTGTCCGCGCTCAACGAAGCGATGTCCGGCCTGCAGGTCGACGCGCCGCGCATGCGCGCCAACATCGACGCGCTTGGCGGCCTGGTATTCGCCGAAGCTGTCGCCGGCTACCTGGCCGGCTTCATCGGGCGCCCGGCGGCCCACGCCATGCTGGAGGAACTGTCGCGTAGCGCGGTAGCCGATGGCCGCCACCTTTCCGAAGTGGCCTCCGACGCCATCGACACGGATCCTGGCCTGCGCAACCAGGTCGACCTGGCGCACTGGCAGTCGCTGTTCGACCCGGTCGCAGCGACCGCTCCCGGAGCTGCCGCTGCGCGCGCCCTGCTGCAGCACCTGCACGAACTTCAACGCAAGGAAGAAACGACATGAGCCACGATCCGATCGACCATGACCTCGAACGCGGCCTGCGCAACCGCCGCAGCATCCTCGGCGATGCCTGGGTCGACATGTCCCTCGCCAGGGCCAACAGCTTCAACGTCGACTTCCAGAATCTGATCACGCGCTTTGCTTGGCACGAGATCTGGGGGCGCCCGGGGCTCGACAACAAGGTGCGGCGCGTGATCGTGCTGGCCTCGACCATGGCGCTGGCGCGCTGGGAAGAGTTCGAGCTGCATGTGCGCGCAGCGCTGCAGGACGAGAGCACCGACGGCCTGACGCCGGATGAACTGAAAGAAGTGCTGATGCAGGCCGCGATCTATTCGGGCGTCCCGGCCGCCAACACCGGCTTTTCGCTGGCCCAGCACATCCTGGCGGAACTGGGTCGCGTTGTCGAGCCGGCGTGCGTAACGGCCGCGGCGCACCCAGGCGTCGGCCGCGAAGGCGTCACCGCAAGCCTGCCGGCGCTGCACTACACGGTGCGGCCACCGCGCAGCGGCAAGGCGCCGCGCCACACCGTGGTGCTGTCCCATGCGCTCGGCTGCGACCTCGACATGTGGGACCAGCTGGCCGGCACCCTGGCCGCCGACTGCCGAGTGATCAGCTACGACCACCGCGGCCACGGCGGCTCGGACGCGCCGGCCGGCCCGTATGAGATGGCCGGCCTGGCGGACGACGCGGCGCGCCTGTTGCGCGAACTCGATTCCGGCCCGGTTGTCTGGATCGGCCTCTCGATGGGCGGCATGGTGGGCCAGGAACTGGCGCTGCGCCACCCTTCGCTGGTGGCCGCGCTGGTGGTCGCCAACTCGACTTCGGGTTATCCGGAGGCGGCGCGCGCAATGTGGCAGGACCGCATTGCCGCCGTCAATGCCGGCGGCGTCGAAGCGATCGCCGATGCTGTCATGGCGCGCTACTTCCACGATGGCTTCCGCGCGCAGCAAGCCGCCACGGTGGCGCGCTTCCGGCGCCGGCTGGTGGCCACCGGCGCCGATGGATACATGGCCTGCTGCGCCGCGGTGGCCGGCATCGACACCGGTCCGCGCCTGGCGCAGATCGCCGTGCCGACGCTGGTAGTCGCCGGTGAATTCGACGCCGGCACGCCGCTGCCCATGTCCGAAGCGATCGCATCGCAGGTGAAGAACGGCCGGCTGGAAGTGATCCCCGGCGCCTCGCACCTGTCCGCAATCGAGCAGCCTGCGCGCTTCGCCGCCATCGTCCAACAATTCGTGCTTGGCCTGTAGGCCATCGACCAATCACCGAGACCATCATGATCAACAAAATCTCAGCATCGGTAGAGCAAGCGCTCGCCCCCATCGAGGACGGCGCCACCGTCATGATCGGCGGCTTCGGCGGCGCCGGCCAGCCGGCGGAACTGATCGACGGCCTGATCGCCCATGGCGCACGCGAGCTCGTCATCGTCAACAACAACGCCGGCAATGGCGACACCGGCCTGGCGGCGCTGCTCAAGGGCGGGCAGGTGCGCAAGATCATCTGTTCATTCCCGCGCCAGGCCGACTCGCACGTGTTCGACGCGCTGTACCGCGCCGGCAAACTCGAGCTCGAACTGGTCCCGCAGGGGAACCTGGCCGAACGGATCCGCGCCGCCGGCGCCGGCATCGGCGCCTTCTTCAGTCCCACCGGCTACGGGACCTTGCTGGCGGAAGGCAAGGAAACGCGCGAAATCAACGGCAAGATGTACGTTCTCGAGCAGCCGATCCACGCCGACGTCGCGCTGATCAAGGCCGAACAAGGCGACCGCTGGGGCAACCTCACCTACCGCATGACGGCCCGCAATTTCGGCCCCGTCATGGCAACCGCCGCGGCGCTGACCATCGCCTCGGTGCACGAGATCGTCGAACTGGGCAGCCTCGATCCCGAGGCGGTGGTCACCCCCGGCCTGTTCGTACAAAGCGTGGTCAAAGTGCCGCGCAGCGCGACTGGCCCAGCGGGCTTCAAAGCGGCATAACCCATCGAGCGGAGAACGAGGTCATGAGCGATATAAAAATGAATCAATGGGGGCGCGTCGAGATGGCAGCGCGCGTGGCGCGCGACATTCCGGACGGCGCCGTGGTCAACCTTGGCATCGGCCTGCCGACGATGGTGGCCAACCACCTTCCCGCCGACCGTGAGATCATCCTGCACAGCGAGAACGGCGTCATCGGCGTCGGGCCCGCACCGGCCGAGGGCGAGGAAGACTATGACCTGATCAACGCCGGCAAGCAGCCGGTGACCCTGCTGCCGGGCGGCTGCTTTTTCAATCACGCGGACAGCTTTGCGATGATGCGCGGCGGGCACCTGGACGTCTGCGTGCTTGGCGCCTTCCAGGTGTCGGCCGGCGGCGACCTGGCAAACTGGCACACCGGCGCGCCCGACGCGATTCCCGCCGTTGGCGGCGCGATGGACCTGGCGATCGGCGCCAAAAAGACCTACGTCATGATGGAATACCTGACCAAGGGCGGCGAGGCCAAGCTGGTCGAGGCTTGCAGCTATCCGCTCACCGGCGTGGGCTGCGTCTCGCGGATCTATTCGGACCTGGCGGTGATCGACCTGGCCGATGGCCGCGCCAGCGTGATCGACATTGTCGAAGGCCTCACCTTCGACGCGCTGCAGGGGCTTACCAAAGTCCCGCTCCATAACGCCCTTTAAGATCATCCAGGTGAAACTGATCCCGATCTCGATCCCGGTGTCATGCGTGGGCGCAGGCCATCCACCGCTGGAAGCCATGGCTACAAAGCCAAGGCCAGTCACGCCAGAAGGGAAGGCCATCGTCTCTTGGAACGCCTACAAGCTGAACTCGGTGCGGTGACAGATCGCCGCCTTGATGTCTGAGTTGAAGGCGGCGGTGCGGCAGGTGAGCGAAGAAGCGGCGCGTCGCCGGCGCTGATGGCAAGGCCATCGCACTAGGGTCATGTGGCTCAAAATTGAGCCGTTCGAGCGCGTACTGGCTCCCAGTTGCGCATCGCTCCGCTCCATCGATGAGGATGGTGCGCCTTTGCTGCTTCGTAGACCACTTCGCGGCGGCTCAATAGTGCTTGGTCAAGACCGGCATGACGCTGCGCCGGCGTGACGAACGATGGCGCTGACCAAACCACGGTTGCGAACCTCGGCAGTTATTGCCGGCTATGGCTGAATGCAGCCTAAGCTATGGGCCTCGAGCGATGACGACGGCCGCGGCGTACTCAATGGGGCGCCCCGGCCGATCCAGCGCAATGTGGTAAAAACAATACTTTCTTCATTCGCAACACCTGATAAACTCATCGACTCACAAGCGCTGCTTTCATCCCTTCGATGAGGCCTATGATGACGCGTTGGTTCTGCATTCATGCCATCCTGCTCAGCGTCAGCGCCGCCAGCGTCGCCGCCCCCGCCTCAGATGCCGGTGCGCTGCGCATCGCCTTGCCGACCGGTCAAACAATGACCCCGATGGCTGCGCCAGGCGCGCGCTACCTGCTGCTCGATCCCGGCCTGGAAAGCCAAACACCGGCCGGCTTCGCACAAACCCTGAGCCTGAGCCCGGATGGTAAGACTTTGCTGGTGCTGACCGCCGGCTACAACATGCTGCGCGACGCGGCCGGGCAAAAGATCGAGGCCGATTCCACCCAATTGATCTTCGTCTTTGACGTCAGCGCGGGCCATCCCGTGCAGCGTCAGGTCTTGCGCGTGCCCAATGCCTACGTCGGCCTGGTGTTCGCGCCGGACGGGACACGCTTTTACGTGCCCGGCGCCGTCGACGACAATGTACATGTGTTCGCCTTGGCCGATGGCAGCTGGAAGGAAAAGCGGCCCTCGCTCGCCTTGGGCCACACCAAGGCCAACGGCTTGTCGCCCAAACCGTTTGCCGCCGCCATGGCGGTGACCACGGATGGGCGGCGCGGCGTCGTCGTGAACCGCTTTAATGACTCCATCACCGTGGTGGACCTGATCGAATGGCGGGTACTGGCCGAACTCGATCTGCGGCCCGGCAAGAACGGCGGTGTACCGGGTACGGCCGGTGGCCAGTATCCGAATTCCGTGGCGATCTTGGGCACTGCATTGGCCTATGTCACCAGCGAGCTGGACCGGGAAGTGGTCGTCATCGACCTGGCCGGGCCGCGCCCCGCCATCCGGGGCCGCATCGCCGTCAAAGGCAATCCAAACAAGATGACCTTGAACCGCGACCAGACCTTGCTCTACGTCGCCTCCGACAATGCGGACGTAGTCGAAGTGATCGACACGCGTCAGAACAAGCTCCTGCGCCATATCCCGACGGCTGCACCGCCCGCCCTGTTGGCGCCGGCACAGTCGCGCTACAAGGGCGCTTCGCCGAACGGCCTGGCGCTCTCGCCGGACGAACGGACGCTGTATGTGAGCAATCGCGGCACGAATTCCCTTGCCGTGATTGCGCTCGACGGGCCCACCCCAGGCGTGCGCGGTTTGATTCCGACCGGATGGTATCCATCCGACGTTCGGGTGGCAGGCGACGGCCGCTTCCTGTACGTGAGCAACGCCAAAACCGTACCTGGCCCGAATCCCGGCAGTTGCTCAGGCAGCATTTACGGGAAGTGTGAAGTCCCCGCATCGCCCGCCTCGTATCGGCCCAATGATTATGTGCTGAACCGGATCGGCTCGGCACTGCTGAGCGTCCCGACGCCCGCCGGCGACTCGCTCCGGCAACTAACCCAAGAGGTGGCGCGCAACAACCACTTCGGCGACCGGCTCACGCCGGGCCAGGCCCGCGTCCTGGCTACCCTGCGCAGCCAGATCAAACACGTCATTTACATCATCAAGGAGAACCGCAGTTACGACCAGATCCTGGGAGATCTGGGTCGTGGCAACGGCGCACCCGCCCTGGCTGAATTCCCCGAGAAGACGACGCCCAACCAGCACGCCTTGGCGCGCCAGTTCGTCACGATCGATCATTTCCTGAATTCCGGCGACGTCAGCGGCAATGGCTGGGCCTGGAGCACGGCCGGACGCGAATCGGACGCCGGGGCCAAGATGGTGCCATCCAATTACGCGGGCAACGGCGGCTCGGGCGACTGGTTCGGCACAAATCGGGGCGTCAACGTGGGCCTGAGCGGAACCGCGCGGGTGGCCGCCAATCCCGAGGCGGCCGCGCTGGACATAGACACCTTGCCCGCGATGAGCAATGTCGCGGCGCCTGACGGACCGGACGAGCAACTCCAGCAGGGCTATTTGTGGCATGCCGCGCTGCGTGCTGGGCTCAGCGTGCGTAACTACGGCTGCTTCCTCGACGTCAGGCGCTATTTCCTCAGCGGCAACGCAGCCATTGCCCTGGAGCGCGATCCACACGCAAGCGGCACAATCGTGGCCTACGCTACCGTGCCCGAATTGGTGAGCCGCACCGATCCCTATTACCGTGGCTTCGATGATCGCTTACCCGAGTTTTATCGTGAGCAGGAATGGGAGCGCGAATTCCGCGCCTTCGAGGCCAGCGGCGAGCTACCCAATTTGAGCCTGGTGCGCATGATGATGGACCACACCGGCTCGTTCGACGAGGCCCTCGATGGCGTGAACACGCCCGAAATCCAGATGGCCGACAATGATCACGCTCTGGGCCGCCTGGTCCAAGCGTTGGCACGTAGCAAATTTGCCAAGGACACATTAATCTTCGTGGTCGAGGACGATTCCCAGGACGGTCCCGACCACATTGACGCCCACCGCGGCCCCGTATTTGTCATCGGCCCCTACGTCAAAAAGGGCGCGGTCGTCAGCACACACTATACGACCCCCAATTTGCTGCGCACGATCACGGACATCCTCAGCCTCGACCACTTGGGCCTGATCGACGCCAATGCCGGTCCCATGCTGGATCTGTTCGACCCGTCCCCACAGAATGCCGGCTGGACATACACGGCTAGCGCCTCCAGCCTGCTCAAGCTGACCAAGCTGCCGCTTGCGGCCGACACGGCGTTCGGCCCCCCGGCCCGGCCCACGCGCGACGTGGCTTACTGGGCTGCGGCCACCAGCCAGTTCGACTTCAGTGAAGAGGACAAGGTCGATGCGGACGCCTATAACAGGATCCTATGGACTGGATTGATGGGCAACAAGCCCTACCCGAAACGGCCCCGAATGACGAAAGCGACCGCGAAGGATTCTAATTAATCGTGCTTTCTCGACATCGTGCCCGGCGTGTGCCCATTTGCGCTTGATTGGCGATAACTGGCAGGCGCTGGTGCTGTCGATGGACATGCAGAACGGCGAACCGCCCCAGGCTCGGCGCGATCCTGCTGGCGCCCGTCGTCGGAGATGCCAGTTGGTGATCGGCGCGCTGCTGCTCCAATGCCGACGTCGACCTGATGGGCACCTTGGCGCCGGCGCTGGTCACGCGCTTCGACACTGATCCTCCCCGAGGTGAGCGCCAGAACGGCGTCACGCTTTGTCTTTTAACTACAATCAAATAGCAAGTAGTTAGATGACTGCAAACAAAAAACCCCCGTTCTCACTATGAGAGACGGGGGTTCTAGGACGTTGCGGAACATCAGCGAACGTGTTTCTGGCGGAGACGGTGAGATTCGAACTCACGATACAGGTATAAGCCGTATGCATCCTTAGCAGGGATGTGCCTTCGGCCACTCGGCCACGTCTCCTTTCCCATCCAGCTAACTTCGCTAGATCAGAAGACCGCAATGGTACCGGTTGAGGGCCCGTTCGGTCAATGGAACGGACCAACTTTTTTCGAAAAAGTTATGCTTTTTCCAAATCGAACGCCTTGTGCAGCGCCCGCACAGCCAGTTCCATGTACTTTTCGTCAATCAGCACCGAAATCTTAATCTCGGAGGTCGAGATCATCAGGATGTTGATGCCCTCTTCCGACAGCGTGCGGAACATCTGCGACGCCACCCCGACGTGGCTGCGCATGCCCACGCCCACCACCGACACTTTCGACACCTTGGCGTCGCCCGTCACGCTGGCCGCGCCGATTTCCTGCTTGACGCCATCCAGCACGCCCATCGCCTTGGCGTACTCGCCGCGCGACACGGTGAAGGTGAAGTCGGTCTTGCCGTCCACCGACTGGTTCTGGATGATCATGTCGACTTCGATGTTGGCATCGGCGACCGGTCCCAGGATGTGGTACGCCACGCCCGGCTTGTCGGGCACGCCCAGGATCGTGATCTTGGCTTCATCGCGGTTGAAGGCGATGCCGGAAATGACGGCTTGTTCCATATTTGTATCTTCCTCAAACGAAATCAGGGTTCCCGAGTTGGCTTCTTCAGCCAGGTCCATCAGGGGATCGGTCAGCGACGACAGCACGCGCGTCGGCACCCGGTAATTGCCGGCAAATTCGACCGAGCGGCTTTGCAGCACTTTCGAGCCGAGCGAAGCCATTTCGAGCATTTCTTCGAACGTCACCGTCTTCAGGCGGCGCGCTTCGGATACGACGCGCGGGTCGGTGGTGTAGACGCCGTCGACATCGGTGTAGATCAGGCATTCATCGGCCTTCATCGCGGCCGCAATCGCCACCGCGGAGGTGTCGGAGCCGCCGCGGCCCAGCGTCGAGATATTGCCGTCGTCATCCACGCCCTGGAAGCCGGTGATGATCACGATCTTGCCGGAGTCGAGGTCGGCCCGCACCTTGGCGTCGTCGATCGACTGGATGCGCGCCTTGGTGAACGAGGAGTCGGTCTTGATCGCGACCTGCCAGCCGGCGTAGGAGACAGCGTCCTTGCCGATCGCCAGCAGCGCCATCGCCAGCAGGCCGACCGACACCTGCTCGCCGGTGGAGCAGATCATGTCCAGTTCGCGCGGGTCGGGCTGGCCCATGATTTCCTTCGCCAGGCCGATCAGGCGGTTGGTTTCGCCCGACATTGCCGACGGCACCACCACGATCTTGTGACCCGCGTCGTGCCACTTGGCGACGCGCGCTGCGACATTTTTGATGCGTTCCGTCGATCCCATCGACGTACCGCCGTATTTGTGGACAATTAAAGCCATATGGACGCTGTTTCCGCTCGAGAAGAATAAAAAGAGGGCTTTACTCTACATTGTGCAATGCAAAATAACAAGCCGCAACCCGGCGAAATCCTATACCGAATCGGTATATGGTAATGCAGATTTCGAATAGTTACCGGGAGGCGTCGCTTTGCCAGCGAAAGCGGATGAAGGGACCGGAGCCGGACCCGAGGTGATGGCAATCCATGCCGATGCCGGCGGCGAACAGCAGCGCGGCGCCCGCGGTGACGATCGGCAGGCGGGTGCGCTCCCAGGCCGGCACGTTGCAAGCCTGGTAGTGATACTTGAGGCTGCGGGTCGGTCGGTTGGCCGCCGGCTTGAGCCGCTCGCCGCCCTTGCGGAAGTCGATCTGCAGCGCCTGCGTGCGCAGCCAGGCCGGGTCGATGCCCTCCTCCGCCTCATCGAAATACAGCGTGCCGCCGTAGTTGGGGAACGTAATCTGACTTTCGCCCTGCCAGCGGAATTCCTGCGCGTGTTTGACGAACACGCCTTCGTCGTCCGGGTCGCGCAGGCCAGCCAGGTCGCCCAGCTTGGGAGTGATGTACAGGCGGTCGCGGTGACGCCGGATATGGCAGTCCGGATGCGTGACCAGCATTTGCGAATCCGGGCGCGCCTCGACCAGCTGGGTCACCATCTCGCCCAGCCAGGCGGTCGACGGCATGCGCAGCGCACGGGTGGCGAACCAGTAGCGCAGCAGGTTCTGGACGCGGTCGATGCTCATTGCGCGCAGCTTGGCCACGTCGAGGGTGTCGTCGACCAGGCAGCCGGCCAGGTCCTGCGCGGCCAGCTCGGTCAGCATGCGTTGCGCCGACTGCGCGTGTGCGGCGCTGCGGGCAAAGCGCTCCTGGAAGCCGGGAAACGCCTGCGCCAACGCCGGCATCACCTGCAGGCGAAGCGCGTTGCGGGCGTAGCGCGGGTCGGTGTTCGACTCGTCGTCGATGTAGGCGATCTCGTACGCTTTCACGTACGCTTCCAGCGCCTCGCGCGACATCGGCAGCAGCGGGCGCGCCATGACCAGCTCGGGATTGCCGAGCAACTCGGGCGCGCTGTTGGCCGCGTCCATGCCGGAAAGGCCGGCCGTGCCGGAACCGCGCAGCAGCTGCAGCAGCACCGTTTCGGCCTGGTCGTCGAGGTGGTGGGCGGTGAGCATCAGGCGCACGCCGTGCAGCTGGCACATCTCGCCGAGGGCGGCGTAGCGCAGCTTGCGGGCGGCCGCTTCGACGCCGGACTTGCCTTTTTCGAGCGTGACGTGGCGCTCGTCGAAACTGACGCCAAGCGCCGCGCACTGGGCCCTGCAATGCTCCAGCCAGGCGTCCGCATTCGGGCTGATGCCGTGGTGGACGTGGAAGGCGAACAGGGTCAGGCCATGCTCAGTGGCATAGCCATGCGCCAGGTGCAGCAGCGCGGACGAATCCAGGCCGCCGCTGAAGGCGATGGCGATCGAGGGGGAAGTCGCGTCCGCGCGCAGGGCGGCCAGCGCTCGCGCGAACGTGTCGGGAAGGTTCCCGGTTTGCTGCCGGCTCACTCTTCTGCTGGCGTGGTTTCTTTGAATTTGCCGTAGCTCATCAGCTTCTCGTGACGGGCTTCCAGCAGATCCTTGGTCTTCATGCCGGCGAACTGGCGCAGCGTGTCGGCCAGTGCGCGCTTGAGCATCACGGCCATCTGCTTCGGATCGCGATGCGCGCCGCCCAGTGGTTCGTTGATGATCTTGTCGATCAGGCCCATCGCCTTGAGGCGGTGCGCGGTCAGGCCGAGGGCATCGGCAGCATCGGATGCGCGTTCCGCCGATTTCCACAGGATCGATGCGCAGCCTTCCGGCGAGATCACCGAGTAGGTCGAGTATTGCAGCATCAGCACCGCGTCGCCCACCGCGATCGCCAGCGCGCCGCCGGAGCCGCCTTCGCCGATGATGGTGGCGATCAGCGGCACTTTCAGTTCCGCCATCACGTACAGGTTGTGGCCGATGGCTTCGGACTGGCCGCGCTCTTCGGCGTCGATGCCGGGGAAAGCGCCCGGGGTGTCGACGAAGGTGAAGATCGGCAGGCCGAATTTCTCGGCCAGCTTCATCAGGCGCATGGCCTTGCGGTAGCCTTCCGGCTTCGGCATGCCGAAGTTGCGCAGTGCGCGCTCCTTGGTGTCGCGGCCCTTCTGGTGGCCGATGACCATGCAGGACTGGCCGTTGAAACGGGCCAGGCCGCCGACGATCGACAGGTCGTCCGCGTACGAGCGGTCGCCGTGCAGTTCGTGGAAGTCGGTGAAAATCTCGTTCACGTAGTCCATCGTGTATGGACGCTGTGGATGGCGGGCGATCTGCGACACCTGCCATGGCGTGAGCTTGGCGTAGATGTCCTTGGTCAGTTGCTGGCTCTTCTTGGCCAGGCGGTCGATCTCTTCGGAGATGTCGACGGCCGAGTCGTCCTGCACGAAGCGCAGTTCTTCAATCTTGGAATCGAGCTCGGCAATCGGCTGCTCAAAATTGAGGAAAGTTGTTTTAATCATTGGTCCTCCGTAATTATTTTAGGTGGAGCAGGGAATTGGCGCGGATGCCGCGCCCCTGCGCAACGGGCCTGCCTTGCAAGCCAGGCTTCCGTAAACCGATCCACAAATCTTCATTTATCGGCCGCAGCGCGCCCTCAGCGCGGCCGATACAGGCGCTATTCTACCGGAACCGGATCCAGGCTACGCCATAAATACCACGTGGCGACGGTGCGCCAGGGTTCCCAGTTGGCCGAAACCTCGCGCGCATCGCTGCGGGAGACCGGTTCCCCGGAGAAATAATTGTGGCTGATGCCCTGGATCAAGCCAGGGTCGTCGAGCGGCAGGACGTTGGGACGCAGCAGGTTAAATATCAGAAACATCTCTGCTGTCCAACGGGTAATGCCGCGGATCTGCACCAGTTCGGCAATGACGGCTTCGTCGGCCATCTCCGCCCATTGGCTCGCATGCACCCGTTTGGCCTTGAAATGGTCGGCCAGGTCGAGGATGTATTCGGTCTTGCGCTTGGACAGGCCGCAGCCCGACAGCTGCTCCGCGCCGGCTTTGATGACCTGGGCCGGGGTGATCTTCGGGCAGACGATCAGCAGCTTGTTCCAGGCCATGTCGGCGGCCTTGTTGGTCACCTGCTGCCCCACGACGGAGCGCGCCAGCGTGGTGAACGGATCCGGGTGGCCGACCAGGTGCAGGTCGCCGAATTGCGGGATCAGCTTCTTCATGATGCGGTCGCGCTTCATGAGTTCGGCCTTCGCGTCTTCCCAGTACGACGGAACTTCGAGTATCAGCGAGGTGGTGCCCACGGCGTCCTTATTCAGCGCCATCATGCGCGACGCCAATTGGTAGTTCCATCCGGCTTGTCTTCCAGGATGATCCCGGCGGCAAGGAGTTCGGCCCGGATTTTGTCCGACTCGGCGAAGTTGCGCTGTTTCTTGGCGACGATGCGCGCATCGATCATCTCCTGGATGGCCTCGGGCGACTGGTCGCCGGATCCACCTTGCAGGAATTCGACCGGGCTGCGCTCGAGCAGGCCGATGACGCCGGCCAGGGCCTTCAGCTGGCGCGCGTGCGCCACCGAGCGGCTCTTGTTCAGTTCCGTGACGAGGTCGAACAGCACGGCGACCGCGATCGGCGTATTGAAGTCGTCGTCCATCGCTTCGCGGAAGCGTACCGCATGGGTCTCGTCCCAGTCGACGGCCAGTTCACCCGAGGACAGGTCGATATCGGCCAGCGCCGTGTACAGGCGCGTCAGGGCGCCCTTCGCGTCGTCCAGGTGCGCATCCGAATAATTCAGCGGGCTGCGGTAGTGCGCGCGCAGGATGAAGAAGCGCACCACTTCGGCGTCGTACTTTTTCAGCACCTCGCGGATCGTGAAGAAGTTACCCAGCGACTTGGACATCTTCTCGTTATCGACCCGCACGAAGCCGTTGTGAACCCAGAAGTTCGCCATCTGCTGGCCGAACGCGCCTTCCGACTGCGCGATCTCGTTCTCGTGATGCGGGAACTGCAGGTCCGCGCCGCCCCCGTGGATGTCGAAGTGTTTGCCGAGCGTGGCGCACGACATGGCCGAGCATTCGATATGCCAGCCCGGCCGGCCGCTGCCCCATTTGGATGGCCACTTCACTTCGTCCGGCTCCGATTCCTTGGACGCCTTCCACAGCACGAAGTCGAGCGGATCGCGCTTGCCGGAATTGACGTCGACGCGTTCGCCGGCGCGCAGGTCGTCGAGCGACTTGCCCGACAATTTGCCGTAGCCGGGGAAATTGCGCACCGCGTAGTTGACGTCGCCGTCGTCCGATGGATACGCCAGGCCTTTTTGTTCGAGCAGCTCGATGATGCCCAGCATCTGGGGCACGTACGCGGTCGCATGCGGAATCAGGTCCGGCGCGAGGATGCCCAGCGCCGACGTATCTTCGTCCATGTACTTTTCGAATCGCGAGGTCAATTGCGAAATGGTTTCGCCGTTTTCCACTGCCCGCTTGATGATCTTGTCGTCGATGTCCGTGATGTTGCGCACGTACTTGACGTCGTAACCCGAGGCCTTGAGCCAGCGATAGATGACGTCGAACGCCATCATCATGCGCGCATGGCCGATGTGGCAGTAATCGTAGATCGTCATGCCGCAAACATACATACCGACCTGGCCGGCGACGATGGGGACGAATTCCTGCTTGTCACGCGCCAGCGTGTTGTAAATCTTGAGTTGGCTCATCGGACTTTTGCTTAAAAAGAGCGAACCCGACGCGCGAACAATACCGCAAGCCGGCGCGACTGCCCGCAAGGACACGCACCGGTATAACCGGTATTAGTTCGATATCGTCGGAACCCTCTGTATTGTTCTTCTTTGATAGAATGGACGTTCTGCACAAAGTATAGCATTGATAAAAACCCCACTGGCCGCATATGGTTAAGGTTTATTTTTCAGCAAAAGGCTTGACAGCACTTTGCGCTATCTCCACCTAGAGGAAGCTACAATGCACGAAACCAAATCGCTCTTCAAGCCACTGTTCGCCAGATTCCTGACGGTGTTTTTCGGCCTCACCTTCGGCACCGCGGTGCTGGCGGCCGATGCGCCCCAGGTCTCCCTCAAGACCAGCATGGGCGAAATCGTCCTCGAACTGGACCAGGAAAAGGCGCCCAAGACCGTGGCCAACTTCCTCCAGTATGTCAAGACCGGGCATTATAAAGGCACCATATTCCACCGCGTGATCGACGGCTTCATGATCCAGGGCGGCGGCATGGACGCCAAGATGGTCACCAAAAAAACCAACAAGCCGGTGCAGAACGAAGCCAAGAACGGCTTGCTGAATGCGCCCTATTCAGTCGCCATGGCGCGCACCGGCGATCCTGATTCGGCGACAGCGCAATTCTTCATCAACGTGGCCGACAACGAAAACCTGAATTATCCGGGCCGCGACGGCTTCGGTTATACCGTCTTCGGCAAGGTCGTCAAAGGCCAGGAAGTGGTCGACAAGATCAAGGGCGTGGTCGTCGACGACGTCAAGGGCCAGCAGAACGTGCCGGTGGTCCCGATCGTGATTCAGTCGGCCACCGTCGTCAAACGCTAAGCCAAACGGTAAAATGGCGGATGCTCACGCATTCCCGAACAATAATTTAACTACACAGGACATATCATGGCCAAGGTACTCATCACCACCAACATGGGCAACATCACCGCCGAACTGGACGCCGAAAAGGCCCCGAAATCGGTTGCCAATTTCCTGGATTACGCCAGCAAGGGCCACTACGACAACACGATCTTCCACCGCGTGATCGCCGACTTCATGGTCCAGGGCGGCGGTTTCGAGCCAGGCATGAAGCAGAAGCCGGCCCCGCAAACTGTCGAAAACGAAGCCAAGAACGGCCTCAAGAACGACAAGTACACGCTGGCGATGGCGCGCACGTCGGATCCGCATTCGGCATCGGCCCAGTTCTTCATCAACACGAAGAACAACAGCTTCCTCGACTATCCGGGCCAGGACGGCTGGGGCTACGCAGTGTTCGGCAAAGTCACCGAAGGCACCGACATCGTCGACCAGATCAACAAAGTCAAGACCGGCCGCAGCGGCATGTTCGCGGACGTGCCGAACGATCCGGTGATCATCGAAAAAGTCGAAGTCCTGGCGTAATTGCATGATCCACGGGCAAGCGAATCCGGCACGAATTCCGCCAACTACGCGATGAGCATGCCCGCGCGCACAGAAGCGCTGTTTATCTCCGACCTGCACCTGCAGGAGTCGCACCCGCGCACCGCCGCGGCGTTCTTCCGCTTCCTGGACGAACGCGCGATGGCGGCGCGCGAGCTGTACCTGCTCGGCGACCTGTTCGAATACTGGGCAGGCGACGACGACCTCGACTCCCTCTTCCACAAGTCCATCATCGGTGCGATCCGCGCGGTCAGCGACGCCGGCGTGGCGGTGTACTGGATCGCCGGCAACCGCGACTTCCTGGTCGGCGAACGCTTCGCCCAGGCAGCCGGGCTGACGCTACTGTCCGAACCGCATGTGGCGTCCATCGCCGGTCAGCGCATCGCGCTGGTCCATGGCGATGCCGAATGCACGGCCGACACCAATTACATGGCGTTCCGCGCCCAGGTGCGCGATCCGGCCTGGCAGCAGCAATTCCTGGCGATGCCGCTGGCGCAGCGCAAAAGCATCATTGCCGGCCTGCGCGAAGGCAGCCGCGAAGCCCACGGCACCAAGACGATGGAGATCATGGACGTGACGGCCGAAGCGGTCGACGCCCTCCACGCTTGCACCGGCGCCGACATCATCATCCACGGCCACACCCACCGCCCCGCCCTGCACCAGGCCGGCGCCAGGCGCCGCTATGTGCTGCCCGACTGGGAACTCGACGCCGAGCCGGCGCGCGGCGGCTGGATCGCCATCGACAGCAGCGGCGCCATCACCCGCCACGGCCTCGAAGGACAGGTGATCTAGGCTTCATCCGGCGGCGGATAGGTGATGCGGATTCCGTCCACGCGGGCGAACGGCGTGAGCCTGTGGGCTTTGCGCTCCTTCGGCCCGATGATGTGTTCCACCCGAACTCCCCGCACAAGAAGAGCGTCGCCGATCATCGAGCGGTGACAGCGCCAGGGCACCGCTTCGGCGCACATCAGCACGCAGCGCTCGGACCGCGCCAGGTCCACCACCCCTTGAACGTTGTCGGCGAACTCCTGCGACTGCATGTAGTCGGCATAGCCGCGAAAAGAAGCATTGCGCCAGCCAGTGTTGGCCGAATCGGCACGTGCGTGGCGCAGGCCGCCCAGGCCCGGAAGATGGGTGTAGGCGATATGGGCGGCGGCCAGCGAGGCCGGTAGAACCTCCTGGCCGAATTGGGGATTGTGGCGTGAGCGCGGCACGGTCCTCACATCGAGCACGTGGGCGATTTCATTGCGCTGAAGCAGATCGATGAAGGACTCCAGCGATTGATTCGAATGGCCAATCGTGCACACCAGCGGAGCGTCCGCTGCGGGTTCACTATGCGCACTATCGGGCTTCGCCATGAAATACTCCTAACTTCAGAGTCGTCACTGCCGCGGAAGCGGGAATCCATAGCACCTCAACGCGCTGGTGGCAGAGGTTCCGGCAACGACATTTTGCAGATACGTGTAAGAGCATACCTTAGCGGCATTCGGGTCTGCGCGCCAACCCGATGTCCCCGCAGCCGCCCGTTTCGGAATGATTTTCATAATCTTGTTGACAACTCAATTCTCACTGTTATACTTCACTACAACACCACTTCGTTACATCACCAACAGGGAGGCAATATGCACCACCGCGCTGCACCCTTCGCCCAGGAGAGTCGAACATGACTATCGGCTGGAATGACAACTCGCCCATCTATCGGCAGCTCAAGGACCGGGTCATCGGCATGATGCTCGACGGCGTACTCAAGGCCGGCGACGCGCTGCCCTCGGTCCGCCAGATCGCCGCGGAATACCAACTCAACCCAATCACCGTATCCAAGGCATACCAGGAACTGGTAGACGACAATCTCGTAGAAAAAAGAAGGGGAATCGGCATGTATGTAACCGAAGGAGCCAGCGAAAAACTACTGACCAGCGAACGCGAACGCTTTGTGCGCGAAGAGTGGCCAGCCATGGTCGAGCGCATCCGCCGCCTCGGCCTCGATATCGAGCAGCTGCTGCGCGCCGCCGCTCCCGGGGGTACGGCATGAGTGCCGTGATTTCCGCCAAGGGACTGACCAAGCATTACGGCAAGCAGGCCGCGGTCGACAACGTCAGTTTCGACATCCCTGCCGGCCGCATCGTCGGTTTGATCGGGCCGAACGGCTCCGGCAAGACCACCACGCTGAAGGCGGCGCTTGGCCTGGTGCCGTTCGAAGGCGAACTGTCCGTGCTCGGGCTCGATCCGCGCACCCAGCGCGACCAGCTGATGCAGGACGTCTGCTTCATCGCCGACGTGGCGATCCTGCCGCGCTGGCTGCGGGTCAGCGAAGCGATCGATTTCGTCGCAGGCGTGCATCCGAAATTCGACCGCAAGAAGGCCGAACGCTACCTGGCCGCGACCAAGCTGAAGCCGGAGATGAAGGTCAAGGCCATGTCGAAAGGCATGGTGGTGCAGCTGCACCTGGCGCTGGTAATGGCGATCGACGCCAAGCTGCTGGTGCTCGACGAGCCGACCCTCGGCCTCGACATCCTGTACCGCAAGCAGTTCTACCAGAACCTGCTGGAGGACTACTTCGACGAAGGCAAGACGATCATCATCACCACCCACCAGGTGGAAGAAGTCGAGCACATCCTGACCGACCTGATGTTCATCCGCGACGGCAAGATCGTGCTGGCCGCATCGATGGACGAAGTCGGCGAGCGCTACACCGAGGTGATGGTCCCGCACGACAAGGTCAACGCCGCCAACGCGCTGCAACCGATCGACCGCCGCACCGTGTTCGGCAAATCGGTGATGCTGTTCGACGGCGTGCCGCGCACCCAGCTGTCCGCCCTGGGTGAAACCCGCAATATCAGCGTTGCTGACCTGTTCGTCGCAACCATGAAAGGAAGCTACGCATGAAAACGATGAAATGGCTGCTCCGCCGTGAGTTCTGGGAGAACAAGGGTTCATTTTTCTGGGCGCCGATGGTGGTGGCGCTGGTGATGCTGACCTTCGTGGGCGGCACCATGGCGTATGCCCTGGCCAAGCATGGCGGGCTGGGCGACTCGCTGGTCGTCAACGGCCACCAGATGAGCAAGGCTGCGATGGTTAACACGCTGCCGCTGGCTGCCAGGGTGCAGATCGCCGACGTGATCGCCAACACCTACCTGGCCGCCGCCGCGCCCTTGCTGGCCGTGCTGCCGGTGGTCGTGTTCTTCTACTGCCTGTCCGCACTGTACGACGACCGCCGCGACCGCAGCATCCTGTTCTGGAAATCGTTGCCGGTGTCGGACCAGATGACGGTGCTGTCGAAAGTGGTCACGGCGCTGTGCGTGGCCCCGGTCATCACGATCGCGATCGGTACCGCGGTGTCTGTGCTGATGATAGCGATCGGCTTGTCGGCGAGTACCCTCAGCGGCTTGCACCTGTTTGGCCTCGTGCTGAGTAATTCGAGCTTCTACCTCGCGCCGTTTCGCCTGATCGGACTGCTGCCGGTGTACGTGCTGTGGGCTATTCCGACCGTGGGCTGGCTGCTGATGGTGTCGGCGTGGGCGCGCTCCAAGGTGTTCCTGTGGGCGGTCGGCGTACCGGTGCTGTCGCTGGTGCTTGCGAAGTGGGCCAACTTCATCATGAGCGAATACATGGGCATGACATTCAATGTCAACTGGTTCGCGCACAACGTGGTGATCCGCGGTCTCGCCGGATTGGTGCCGGGGATCTGGCTGCCGTTCGCGCAGGTCGACCCGAAAACCCTGGTCAACGAGGCGCAGCATTCGGTCGACGCAGGCAGCGTGTTCACGCAATCGTGGATGACCTTGACGCAGCCGGACGTGTGGGTCGGCGTGGTCGTCGGCTGCGCGATGATCTTCGTGGCGATGCGCCTGCGCCGCTGGCGCGACGAAGGCTGAACATGCGCAGACTGATTTCAGCGACCTCGCTTGGCCTGATGCTTTGCAATGCAACGGCCGGCACCGCGCCGGCCGCCGAGCCGGGCCAGGTCGTCATCACCGGCATAAAGAATCCCGATATGCGGTCCTACCGGGCCATCGTCGCCGGTCTCGATGCGTTCGTCGAGAACCATCACTACGCACCGCTGGCGCCGGAAGTGCGGTTCCGCATACTTGGCAGCAAAAGGGCCGCCGTGGAAGCGGAGACGCTGTCGCTGCGCATCGTTGGCGACGGCGATGGCGATTCGATTCCGGTCCCGATCGACGCGGATGGCATTTTCAAGGTGCCGCGCATCCAGGCGGCGTACGACAGCAATGCCGATATCGTGCTGAACCAGAAAAAGGGCAAATTCCGCGCTTGGCCTGAAGTGCGCACGCCGGGATTGTCCAACAACGTGCAGCGGCTCGGCGACCTGCGACTTGAATGCCGGGTGCGCATCGCCATCGGCAAGTACGAGGCGCCGTTCTGGATTATCGCTTTAGTCAATGGGATCATGTTGAGCAGCGACTGGTGCGGCCATGAAAAAATTGACTGGACTGTCCGGTCGGCCAATCAGCCTGCCGGCGCCACGCTGGTGGATGGCGAGCGCAAGGTCGAGCTGAAGTTGCGAGGCGGCGAATACCGAGTGCCGATCGGCGACAAGAGCTGGCCGGACGATGCCCGCATCGAACTGCGCTTTGCCGAGCCGTCGGGTGGCTAAGGTCAAACGCCGCGGTCAAAGGGTGGGGCGACTTGCGGCGTCGATGTGCCGCGTCTTCATGCATTCGCCGCGGCCCAAGGGCTGGGGTCAGGTCCGGCGGACCTGAAAGGAGTCGAGCCTTGCAAGGCTCTACCGTTTCGCAGGAGCGAAGCTTCGCTTCACTAAACCCCTGCTTCACCCCCGGGGTTGTCGCTACGCCAGGCGATTGCCGCCGTCGCCGTGCGGCCCCACACTTAACGACGTGGGTATGCTTGCGCGCGACTACTCGAACTGCTTTTTGAACGAGTCGAACTGCGCCTTCAGGTCGTCGACCTCGCTCCGCAGCGCGGCCACTTCCTGCTCCAGCTGAGCCACCCTGCTGCCCTGCGCCGGCGCGCTCACCGAACCGAAGGCCGACTCCTGCTGCGCCAACGCCGCGTCGCCACTGAGCAGGTGCCCGTAACGCGGCTCCTTGGTGCCGGGCGCCAGCGCCAGGCGCGCCACCAGCGGCGGGTATTTGTCGATCAGGAACTGCAGGCAGGACTCCACATCGGCCACCGACTTGAATTCGTGCAGCCGCCCGCTGCGGGTGCGGATCTCGCCGGCGGTCTGCAGGCCGCGCAGCATCAGGATCGTCAGCACCGCCATCTTGTCCTGCTCAAGCGTCCACTTGATGCGCATCCGATGTTCGTACTTGGTCACGCGCGCGCCTGCCTGCGTGATGCCGTTCACGAACTTTCGCTGCATCAGCCGCTGCAGCACATCCTGCACCGTTTCTTCCGACAGCTGCATCACGGGATCGCGGCTCGACAGCTGGTTGCAGCCGTTGGTCAGCGTGTTCAGCGACAGCGGGTAATTGTCTGGGGTAAGCGCTTCTTTTTCGGCGAGTACCGCGAGCACGCGGACTTCGAACGGGTCGAGCAAAGCGGCGGCATCGACGCCGCCGGCGGATTCATTGGTCATGCGGGGTTCCTCAATCAACCAGACGGTTCAGCTGGACGGTATCGAGTTTATCACCCTCGGCCATCGCCGGGCAGCACAGTCCGGCTTCTTTCATCGTCTTCATCATGCGTTCGATCTGCGCATCCTGGCGGGCGGCGTGGTTGATCAGGCCGTGCAGCGCCTTCGACAGCGGGTCATCACCGTTCGGCGTGACGCCGTAGGCGGCAAACAACTGCGCGCTGCGCGCATCGACGTCCTTCTTGATGATGTGGGCCGGATTGCCGACTGCGGTGGCGCCGGCCGGCACCGGCTTGACCACCACCGCATTCGAGCCGACCTTGGCGTATTCGCCGACCGTGAACGAGCCCAGCACCTGCGCGCCGGCGCCGATGATCACGCCGCGCTCGAGCGTCGGATGGCGCTTGGCGCCGCTGGTGAGCGATGTGCCGCCCAGCGTCACGCCCTGGTAGATGGTGCAGTCGTCGCCGACGACCGCGGTCTCGCCGATCACCACGCCGAAGCCGTGGTCGATGAACACGCGCCGACCGATCAGGGCGCCGGGATGGATCTCGATGCCGGTGATGATGCGCGCGACATACGAGATGAAGCGGCCCAGCCACTTGAGTTGATTGGTCCAGCAAGCGTGCGCCCAGCGGTGCATCATGATCGCCTGGAAACCCGGATAGCAAGTGAACACCTCGAAGCCGTTACGGGCCGCAGGGTCGCGTTCAATGATGCTCTTGATATCTTCGCTGAGTTTGGGAAACATGGGAAAGGGGCAGACAGTTGCGATCCAACCATGGTAGCGCATTCGCACCATGGGCGCTTACGAGGGGTCAATTCTGGCGGGCTGGGAAATTATGCGGAACTCTGCATAATTGTTAGCCTGAAAACCGTCGTTGGCTTTGTTCGCCAACGACTCCCTGCGCAGGCAAGGAGGACGAAGGGACGAGGTAGCGCGGGGAGCGTGAATTAGGCTTCGCGGGCCAAACGCTGGCGGCGCGCTTCGTAGAGGCAGACGCCGGAGGCGACCGACACGTTCAAACTTTCCACCGAACCGAACATCGGGATGCTGATCAGCACATCGCAGGTCTCGCGCGTCAGGCGGCGCATGCCCTCCCCTTCCGAACCCATCACCAGGGCGGCCGGGCCGGTAAAGTCGGCTTCATACAAGCCCTTGTCGGCATCGTCGCTCGTGCCGATCAGCAAGATGTCGCGCTCCTTCAATTCGCGCATGGTGCGCGCCAGGTTGGTCACGGTGATGTACGGCACGGTTTCCGCGGCGCCGCTGGCCACTTTGGCGGCCGTGGCGTTCAGGCCAACCGCGCGGTCTTTCGGCACGATGACCGCATGCGCGCCGACGCCGTCGGCAACCCGCAGGCAGGCGCCCAGGTTGTGCGGATCGGTAATGCCGTCGAGGATCAGCAGCAATGGCGGGCCATCGATCGCATCGAGCAATTCATCCAGGTTGCGCGCCAGCGACAGCTGGCTGGCGAACGCGATCACGCCCTGGTGGCGGCGGGTGCCGACGATCTTGTCGAGGCGGGCCGAATCGACCGGCATCACGCGCACGCCGGCCGACTTGGCGGCGGCGATCAGGTCGTGCATGCGGCCGTCCTGGCGACCGGCATCGACAAAAATCTCTTCCACCGACGAGGCCTCATGACGCAAACGCGAGGTCACCGCGTGGAACCCGAAAATCATTTTATTCTTCATTTATCGCTTCTTCTTGCTGGTCTTGGTTGCTGGTTTTGCTGAACGGGATGGCGCCTTGCCGGCCGCCGAACCGCTCTTGGTCTTCTTGGATGGCGCGCCATTGTCGACGCTGTCATCGAGCTCGTAGCGCGACGCGGTGTTGGCCGAGGGCTTGCGCGATTTCGCCGGCTTCGCTTCCAGCGCCTTCGCCGCGCTGCTCTTCGGCAGGCCGGCGCCCGACACTTGCGCGGCCGCTCCGCCGGCGAGCACGAGGTCGATCTTGCGCGCCTCGAGGTCGACCCGGCTCACCTGCACGGTGACGCGGTCGGTCAGCTGGTAGCGCTTGCCGGTGCGTTCGCCGCGCAGTTCATGGCGCGCGTCGTCGTACTGGAAGAAATCGGTGCCCAGTTCGGTGATGTGCACCAGGCCTTCGACGTACAGCGCATCGAGCTGCACGAAGATGCCGAAGGTGGTCACGCCCGACACCACGCCGGTGAATTCCTCGCCCAGCTTGTCCTTGATGAAGTAGCACTTGAGCCAGGCTTCGACGTCGCGCGACGCTTCATCGGCACGGCGTTCGTTGGCCGAGCAATGCACGCCGAGCGCGTCCCAGATCGTCAGGTCTTTTTCCTGCTTGTGGGTGCCCTGCGCCTTGTCCTTCGCCTGCTTCTTGCGGGTCGCGTTCGACACGGTCGTGTTCAGGCCAGCCAGCTCGATGCCCTTCGGCTCGTATTTTTTGCCGAGCAAAATCGCCTTGATCGCGCGGTGCGTCAGCAAGTCCGGATAGCGGCGGATCGGGCTGGTGAAGTGGGCATACGCCTCATATGCCAGGCCGAAGTGGCCGATGTTGTCGGGACTGTAGACCGCCTGCTGCATCGAGCGCAGCAGCATGGTTTGCAGCAGCGCCGCGTCGGGACGCTCCTTGACCTGCTTCATCAGCACGGCGTAGTCGTTCGCGGCCGGCTTGTCGCCGCCGCCCAGGTTCAGCCCGACCTGCTTGAGGAAGGTGCGGACCTGGGTCAGCTTCTCCTCGGTCGGCGAGGCGTGGATGCGGTAGGTGCCCGGATGCTTGTGGCGGATCAGCAGGTCGGCCGCGCAAACGTTCGCCGCCAGCATGCACTCCTCGATCAGCTTGTGTGCGTCGTTGCGGGTGCGCGGGATGATCTTCTCGATCTTGCCCAGCGCATTGCAGACGATGTAGGTCTCGGTGGTCTCGAAGTCGATCGCGCCGCGCGCCTGGCGCGCCTTGTTCAAGGCATGATAGACGTCGTTCAGGTTCAGCAGGTGCGGCACAATGGCCGGACGGCGCGCCGCTTCGGGACCGGCGCTGTTGCCGAGGATGTCGGCCACTTCGTTGTAGGTCAGGCGCGCGGCCGAGTGGATCACCGCCGGATAGAACTGGTAGGCGGTCACTTCGCCGGTCGACGAAACAACCATGTCGCACACCAGGGTCAGGCGGTCGACCGCAGGGTTCAGCGAGCACAGGCCGTTCGACAGTTTTTCCGGCAGCATCGGGATCACACGGCGCGGGAAATACACCGAGGTGCTGCGCTCGAGCGCGTCGACATCGAGCGCATCGTTCGGCTTGACGTAATGGCTGACGTCGGCGATCGCGACCAGCAGGCGGAACGAGTTGTCCTTGCCGATCTTGACCGGTTCGCAGTACACCGCATCGTCGAAGTCGCGTGCGTCTTCGCCGTCGATGGTCACCAGGGGAACGTCGCGCAGGTCGACCCGGTCTTCCAGGTCGAGGTCGCGTACTTCAGCGGGCAGCTTGGCAGCCGATTTCAGCGCGGCGGCCGAGAAAATATGCGGCACGCCGAACTTGCGCACGGCGATTTCGATTTCCATTCCAGGGTCGTCCAGGTCGCCGAGCACTTCGACGATCCGGCCGGTCGGCTGCTTGAAGCGCGACGGCTGTTCGACCAGTTCGACGCTGACGATCTGGCCTGCCTTGGCCTTGCCCGGCGAACCGGCGACCAGGATGTCCTGGCCGATGCGCTTGTCTTCCGGGGCGATCAGCCACACGCCGTTTTCGTTGAGCAGGCGGCCGATGACATGGCTGTTGGCGCGCGTAACGACTTCGACGATGGTGCCTTCGAGGCGGCCGCGGCGGTCGGTGCCGGTCACTTTCGCCAGCACGCGGTCGCCATGCAGCACTTTCTGCATTTCTTTATCGGACAGGAACAGGTCTTCGCCCGGCTCGTCGGGAATGACGAAGCCGAAGCCGTCGCGGTGCGCGCTGACTTTGCCGGCGATGAAGCCGGAATGGTCGGCCAGCTCGAAGTGGCCGGCCTTGTCGGAGAGAATCTGGCCGTCGCGCGCCATGGCGTTCAGGCGGCGCGAGAGCACCTCCACCGCGACGGGGTCGACCTTCAAAGCGCGTGCCAGGGCTGCTGCGTCAAGCGGGGACTGTGCATCGCGGAAAATGCCGAGAATTTCCTCGCGGCTGGGAATGGTGTGGGTAGCTTGGTTCAAATCGTTTTCTGTAATTGTTTTTGACAGTGCTCGCGGGATGCCGTCCCGTCGATGACTGACCTTGGTTAGATTGACACGTCGGTACGCATAGTGTAACGGAGGAGAGCACTATTCGCCTAACGCGCCGTGCTCCAAAAATACTTGGGCCGGAGCTTTGACATTTCAAATTGTTCCGCTATAATTTTGGTCTTTCGCGGCGGCAGCAAGCCGGCACGGAAGAAAAGCGGGAGTACTGGCATCATGGATTAGCACCGAGGGTAACGAAAGTTAGTCTGGCGCAAAACTCCAAAGGCTAGTATGATAGCAGGATTCGGCGGAAACGCCGAGCAGTAGTAAGCAGCAACAGTGCCCACGTGGCGGAATTGGTAGACGCGCATGGTTCAGGTCCATGTGCCGCAAGGTGTGGGGGTTCGAGTCCCTCCGTGGGCACCACTCTACCGGATTTGTTTTCCGCAGTTTCAGCATTGCGCCGTGATCTCATTCGATTACGGCGTTTTAGTTTGAAGCGCAATGTTTTTTGGTTGTAGACGTAATAGTAGAAGCAGTATCAGTGCCCACGTGGCGGAATTGGTAGACGCGCATGGTTCAGGTCCATGTGCCGCAAGGTGTGGGGGTTCGAGTCCCTCCGTGGGCACCACTCTACCGGATAGACAGCAGCCTCAAAACGCCGCAGCCTTTGCAAAAGGGATGCGGCGTTTTGCCATGCGCGCACCGTTTGCGCCGATGTTGTAAAGTGGGTTGCCGGGGTTTTTCCCGCGCCATCCATCAACAGGAGCCGCCCATGCTCACGCTCAGCATTCCCGCCATCAGCTGCAGCCATTGTGCCCGCGCCATCACCGATACCGTCCATGCGCTCGACCCGGGCGCCGTGGTCAAGGTCGACGTCGACACCAAGACCGCCGTCATCCACACCAGTGCCGACAGCGCCGCCGTGCGCGCGCGGCTCGCCGCCGAAGGTTATCCGCCGGCGCCGCAGTAGCGAAACATTGGCCGCCGCCGGGTTTGTAATACACTGGAGGAACAAGCGGACGGAGGCGAGTCGATGAACCTGAACGCGCTGGAAGTCAATTATCACGCGATACTGGTGCAGTCGCCGGATCCGAGCGCCCTGCTCGACCTGGACAGCGGACTGCTGCTCGACGTTAACGCCAAAGCCGAAGCATTGTGGGGGTGGTCGCGCCAGCAGCTGTTGCATATGTCCCTGGAGCAACTGTGCGTCACAGCACTTCCCGACGGTCAGCCTGTCGCCACCATGCTGCGCTCCCAGGTCGATCATGCATTCGAGGGCGACGGCGTGCTTTTCCGAGTCCACTGTCTGCGCGCCGAAGGTGCGCCGATTCCCTGTGAAGTGCTGCTGATCCGGCTGCCGATTCCCGGCCGGCGCCTGCTGCACGTGCGGATGATCGACATCTCGCGCCGACTGCGCGCCGACCAGCTGCGCGAAGGCCAGGGCCAGGTACTCGAGATGATCGCGCGCGCCGCGCCGCTGAAGGACATTCTAGACCGACTGCTGCTGCTGGTCGAAAGCCAGTCGGATGGGGTGCTGTGCTCGATTTTGCTGCTCGACGAAGATGGGGTGTCGGTGCGGCCGATCTCGGCGCCCAGCCTGCCGCCGGAATACATGGCCGCGCTCAACGGCCTGCACATCGGGCCGTCCGCGGGATCATGCGGCGCTGCCATGTACAACAGGGAAATCGTGATCGTGCCGGATATCCTGGCCGATCCGCGCTGGGCGCCGTATGTGGAACTGGCCGCGCCGTATGGCCTGCGGGCCTGCTGGTCGACGCCGATCTGCACCGACGGCGACCACGTGCTCGGCTCGTTCGCGATGTACTACCGCGAAGTGCGCAGCCCGGCCGAAAGCGACATGCACCTGATCCGCATCGCCACCCACCTGGCCGGCATTGCGATCGAGCGCACCCGGCGCGAAACCGAGCTGACCCTGCATCGCGAACACCTCGAAGAATTGGTCGAGGCGCGCACCGCCGAACTGACGAAGGCGATGGAACGCGCCGACCAGATCAACCACGAACTGTCAAATGCGCTCGATACCTTGTCGCTGGCGCAGGACGAGCTGGTCAGGCGCGACAAGATGGCGGCGCTCGGCGCGCTGGTGGCGGGTGTCGCGCACGAACTGAACACGCCGATCGGCAACAGCCTGGTAGTGGCCACCTCGTTCGCCGAACGCACCCGCACGCTGAAGGACGGCGTGGCCGTCGGGCTGCGGCGCTCGGAACTGGAACGCTACTTGGCCGACGCGGGCGAGGCCGGCGAACTACTGGTGCGCAACCTGAAACGGGCCGCCACGCTGGTGGCCGGCTTCAAGCAGATCGCGATCGACCAGGCCAGCCTGCAGCGGCGCGAATTTTCGCTGACGGGGCTGCTGTCCGACCTGGGCGCGCCGCTGCGGGTCGCCGCCAAGGGGCGCCACATCAGGCTCGAGCTCGCGATCGACGCTGGCCTGGCGATGGACAGCTACCCCGGTCCGCTCTCGCAAGTGGTCACCGAGCTGTTCGAAAATTGCCTGGTCCATGCATTTGCTGACGGCCGCCACGGCGTCGTCAGGATAGTGGCGACGATGCGCACCGGCGAACTGGTGGCGATCACCGTGGAGGACGACGGCGCCGGCATGACGCCCGAGGTGCAGATGCACGCCTTCGATCCCTTCTTCACCACCCGGATGGGGGCCGGCAGTTCCGGGCTCGGGCTGCACGTGGCGCACAATATCGTCAGCAATATCCTGGGCGGACGGATCGACCTGCGCAGCGAGCCCGGGCGCGGCTCCAGCTTCACCCTGCTGCTGCCGCTGGTGGCGCCGCAGAGCGCCGAGCGGTGTGCGGCTTGACTTGCAGCGCGAACAAGTTATGCTCGGCACTATGAAAACATTCTGGCCGATTGGCATTGGGATATTGCTGGCGGGCGCCTGCGGCATGCTGGCCGCCGCGCCGGCGCCCTGGTTCAAATGGCGCAGCAAAGTGGATGGCAAGCAAGTTTGCAACCAGACGCCGCTCGGCCACGGCTGGGAAAAGGCCAGCGGCCCCTACCAAGATAGTCATTGCGAAAAGTTATCAGCTGCTAAATAATACAAAAAACAAAAGTGAGGAGATTGTAGGAAAGTCGTCCGTTGCATCCATTCAAACCGAGGAGAAGTTAATGTTTACAAATCCCGAACAATTTGCATCCGCCACCAAGACACTTTTCGAACTCCAGATGATGACGTTTAACGCCCTTACCAGCAAAGCGGTGCAAGGCGTCGAGCAAGTCGTCGCACTGAACATGGCGACCGCAAAAAATTCGGTCGAAGGATCGATGGCGGCGGGTAAACAAATCAGCGAGGCCAAGGACCCGAAAGCGGCAATGGCCGCTGTCGCATCGCACGCCCAGCCTGGAATGGCGGGCGCGGTGCAATACGGCGAGCAGATGAAGGTCATCATGGACGACATCCGCAACGAATTCACGCAAGCCGCGGATGCCCACATCGCCGAAGCGAAAAGCGCGCTGACGGCGCTGATCTACGATGTGACGCAGAACGTCAAGCCGGGCGCGCCGAATGCGGTGGAGATCATCAAGACGGCGATCGACAATGCGTTCCAGGGCTACGAGCAGGTGACCCAGGCGACGCGCCAGGCCGTGCAGACCGTCGAAGCGCAGATCGCGAAGGCGACCGCGCAGGTGGCGCCTGGTGCCGGCAAAGATACGAAGTAGTTCTCACCTTTACGGTCGTTTCCGCGAAGGCGGGAACCTATACTGAGGTTCGGAAACCGCGCAAGATGCCTCAACGCGGATCATGTCCAGCCAGGGGAAACGCATGCGTTTCCCCTGCGCGGCAACGACGCTTCTTGTCGTGCTTCCCTTTTACAGTGCTGATGCGCTTCACTGCGAAGCCTTCACGCCCAACATCTCCTCCAGCTGCTCGAACACCGCCTGGTCCTTGACCACGCCGCGCAGCCACACGTGCAAGGGCTGCTCGCCCCAGTTCGCGGCCTTGTCCGCCAAATACGCGACAGGACTGTGCGGCTCGGTGCGGCGGAAGAATTCGGCCACGGCGCGCAGATGGGCCAAGGCCTGCGGGCGCGTCTGCAAGGGACCGCTCGTTCCGGCCACGGCGGCTTGCGCCGGCTGGACCCTCGCCGCGGCGGACGGCTGGTCCGCATCGCGCTCCACACCCACTCCTGCATCGCGCGCGAACGGCGTCACAAAGTGGATCACATCTTGCAGCGCCGCCTTCGCTGCCGTGAAGCCGGGACCGTCGGCGCCGAGCCGTTCATCAGTCACCCGTTCGAGTACGGCGATCGCATCCACACAATGCGCGCAGTCTTCGAGCAGCGCCTGGTAAAAGCCGCGCGACGTGCGCCGCCGCGCCGAATCCAGGTCGGGCCCCGCTTCCTCGCCGGCCGGCCGCGAACGCGCGCTGTCGAAGTCGTTCATGGAAAATCCGGCTCCCGTCCCTTCGGTCAGCGCTATCTCGCGCGCCAGTTGCGGCGCCCTCATCGCGATCCAGCACAGGTTGCCGATCCGCTGTTCGAAGCCGCCTTCGTCCGGCAACGGGTACAGGCTCTCCCAATAGCGCTCGCACAGCCCGGCCGCCACCAGCAGGGCGTCGCCCAAGCCGCGAAAACCGATGGTCTTGGCGCTCGCTTCCGCCAGCCAGACCGCCAGCCGCAGGTCCTTGCTGCGTGTCTTGATCAGCTTTGCGCAGCCGGTGCCGACGAACTTCCAGTCGGCCTCCTTCAGCGTGGTGACCCAGGCGCCCTGCTCGATCGAGGGATCGTCGGCCTGGCGCGCCCGCGCGATTGCATCGAGTTCGCTGGAGAACGCCAGGTCCTCGCCGCAGGGATGCTCGTCGCTGACAGGCGCCAGCAACGCGTCGATGATGAACATGGTGGTCCTTTCAGGCTGGGTCGATCGCGTACTTGAACTTGCCGGCCTTGGTCGCACTCGCCTTGATGCGCGCGATCGATCCGCCCTCTGCCATCTTTGCCAGCACCGAGTCGGCGATCTCCGGCAGCAGCGTGCCGTTCAGGATCGTGTCGACATTGCGCGCGCCCGAATCGACTTCGGTGCAGCGCGCCAGCACCGCATTGACCAGCGAATCGTCGTAGTCGAATCGTGCCTGGTGGTTCTGGTCGATGCGGCGCCGGACGCGTTCGAGCTTGAGCCGGATGATGCGCGCCAGGACCTCGTCGCCGATCGGATAGAACGGCACGACCGTGAGGCGCCCGAGGAAGGCCGGCTTGAAATGCTTCATCAATTGTGGCCGGATGATCTCGGCCAGCTGCTGGGGACTTGGCATGTCGGAGGCCGGCTTGTTCAGGCAGGCCTGCATCATCTGGCTTGAGGCCGCGTTCGAGGTCAGGATGATGATGGTGTTGCGGAAGTCGATCTGGCGTCCTTCCGCGTCGTCCAGCACGCCCTTGTCGAATACCTGGAAAAACAGCTCGAGCACGTCGCTGTGCGCCTTCTCCACCTCGTCGAGCAGCACCACGCTGTAGGGATTGCGCCGCACCGCTTCGGTCAGCACGCCGCCTGCGCCATAGCCGACGTAGCCCGGCGGCGAACCTTTCAATCCCGACACGCTGTGCGCCTCCTGGTATTCGCTCATATTGATGGCGATGAGTTTGCGCTCGCCGCCGTATAGCAGGTCCGCCAGCGCCAGCGCGGTCTCGGTCTTGCCGACTCCCGAAGTGCCGACGAACAGGAACACGCCCTTCGGCTTGTTCGGGTCGTCCAGGTTGGCGCGCGCGGTCCGCACGCGCTGCGCGACCACCGCGCCGGCGTGCGACTGGCCGAGGATGCGCTCCGACAGCAATTCCTGCAGGTTCATTACGGTCTTGATCTCGTCCTTGACCATGCGCCCGAGCGGGATGCCGGTCCAGCCGGCGACGATTTCGGCGACCACATGGCCGTCGACCTGCACCGGCACCAGCGGCGATTCGCCCTGCACCATGCGCAGCTCCTCGATCAGGCTGCGCAGCGCGCCGTTGCTGCCTTGCGTGCTGCCCTGTTCGAGGCCGCTGCGCAGGCGCCGGATTTCGGCGCTGATCGATTGCTCCTGCTCCCAGCGCCGCTGCACCTGGCGCTGCTCTTCGGTCGCGCTGATGCGTTGTACGCGCAACGCGGCCAGCGCGGCGCCATGGTCGGCGCCGGCGCTCTCCTCGCGCATCAGCGCTGCGCTCTGGGCATCGATCCGCTCGAGCAGTCGCACGCCCGCCTCGACCAGCGCCGGGGTCGCGTTCTGACCCAGGGCCACCTTGGCGCAGGCGGTATCGAGCACGCTGATCGCCTTGTCGGGCAGCTGGCGGCCGCTGATGTAGCGGTGCGACAGCCGCACTGCCTCCCGGACCGCATCGTCGTACACCCTTACCTTGAAATGCGCCTCCATCAGGGGCGCCATCGCGCGCAGCATGGCGCAGGCAGTTTCCTCGTCGGGCTCCTCGACTTTGACGACCTGGAAGCGGCGCGCTAGCGCGGCGTCCTTTTCGAAGTATTTCTTGTACTCGCTCCAGGTGGTGGCGGCGATGGTGCGCAATTCGCCGCGCGCCAGCGCAGGCTTGAGCAAATTGGCCGCATCGTTCTGGCCGGCCGCCCCGCCGGCCCCGATCATGGTGTGCGCTTCGTCGATGAACAGGATGATCGCGTGCGGGCTTTTCTTCACTTCGTCGATGACGTTCTTGAGGCGGTTTTCGAATTCGCCCTTGACGCTGGCGCCGGCCTGCAGCAGGCCCATGTCGAGCGAATGGATTTCGACGCCGCGCAGCACTTCCGGCACGTCGCCGCTGGCGATGCGCAGCGCCAGCCCTTCCACCACGGCGGTCTTGCCGACCCCTGCCTCGCCAGTGAGGATGGGATTGTTCTGCCGGCGCCGCATCAGGATGTCGATCGCCTGGCGGATCTCGGGATCGCGCCCGATAACTGGATCGAGCTTGGCGTCGCGCGCGCGCTGGGTCAGCTGCGTCGTGAACTGGTCGAGCGCCGGGGTGGCGCGGCCGGCGCCCTGACCCAGTTCGGAGACCGGATCGCCAGGACTAAAGTCGCTGGCGACGGGCAGCGCCTCATCCGATCCGCGCGTCAGCTGGTCGAACTCGTGCTTGAGCCTGTCGACCGGCACCTGGACAAACAGTTTCGAGCCGCGCTGCGCCAGTTGCGCCAGGTCGGGCGCGGTCAGCAAAGCAAGCAGCAGGTGGCCGCTGCGAATCTGGTGCGGGCCGGCGCCACCCAGCGAGGCGATCAGCCAGGCGTGCTCGAACAGCGTCGGCAGGTGCCGCGAGAATACCGGCGTGCGCGAGCTACCGCCGCCGAAGCGCGCGATCTCCTTGCGCAGGTCGGTCTCGAGTCCGGTCAGGCTGATCCCGCATTGGCGCGCGATGCAGGTGAAATCGCAATTCGGCTGCTCGAGCAGCGCCAGAAAGATGTGTTCGACGTCGACTTCGTAGTGTCCCTGGGCGACACAGATGCTGGCCGCGCGGATGGCGGCGGAGCGGCTGCTGTCGTTGAGTTTCCCAATCAGCGTCTTGAGATTGATGTCCATCGCAGTTGAATCCTTATTGTGAGGTTGTGCCGCCGTTCTTGTGCGGTGCGCTGCACGACGCATACGTCCGCTTTTGGTCCCCCTCGACTTTGCATGCGATCGCGTCGTCCGGGATTTTGAGGGTAATCGTGGCCGTCATCCGTTTGTATCTGCATACCAGGTACATTGAATCGCCACGAGCGCGTGCGCGCTCTTGTCCCATCGTCAGATCCCATTCTGAAGTCGACAGGTCGGGCATGAGGTCGACCAGGTTTCGCGGCGGCCCTTCGAATACACTCGCGGTATCCAGGGACGCCGTGTCTTTGCCGTCCCAGTGTTTTGGCGGACAGGATGTGGCAGGCGCCGCCAACGCAGAGGCGGCCAATCCCAAAGTGCTAAACGCCAGGAAAAATCTAGTCGATAACATAATAATTTCTTCCATCGTTGACCGGCTTTGGCTGGTTCTGGAACCTGACCATCCGCTGATGTACAGCTTGCACCTTCAACTCTTGTTGACCTGGCACTCTCGACACCCACTGATCGAGCATTTGGATTCCTGCGGGATCCTGGCCGAGATAAATCGCCGCATGCGATTTTCCTGTGGTGTCATTGATGTAGCGCCCTTTCTCGTCGAAGGTAGCGATTGCGGTCCCGATCGCGAGGTTGGCGCCCCTAACCTGTTCGCCACGCCGCCATCTGCTGGTGTGCCCCACCTGGGTCGCAGCTTGTACGAACGCCACACACTGTCCACTTCCGACCGACTCGCCTGCATACCGCATCGGATTAGCAGATACGTACGCCATATAAACTCCTGGTTAATTGTCAGGTGCGCACAGTGCGCGCCGCCTTGGTGATCGAGTAGTGCAGCGACGAGGGCTGGAGTACGGCATTGAAGTTGACCGGTTCGGCCGAGCTGTCCACCTGCAGCGTGGCGTTGATGACGAAATTGAGGCGGTTGACGCTGCCCTGCTCCATCTCGAGCACCGCGCTGACTGACCGCAAGCGCGGCTCGTGCTGCTCGATCGCCGCTTTCAGGCTGGCGCAGATGACGGCGCGGTCGTCGGTGCTCGACAGGCAGAATCCGGCGAAATCGATCAGGCCGTAGCTGACGATCGATTTCCGGCACTCCGGATAGCCGTCGAGCAGGCCGGGGGCGATGCCGATATGGGTGTTGAGCAGCGCTTCGAGATCGCGCGCGACGCTGTCCTTGAGCTGGTCCATCGAGAGGCGCGAGACGACACCGCCGGCGGCAGGCGCCGCGCGGTCGCCAAGCAGGCGGTCGAGCAGGCCGGGGGCAAATCCTTTCATCGCACTCCCCAAAAAAGGACCGCGGCGCACGGCCGCGGCACCATCGCAACACCAGCGAGCGCGCCGGCAGCGGTCACACCACTTTGTTGGTCGCCAGGTCCCAGCCGCCCGATGTGTTACCGCCCGAACCGCCGGTCACCTTCTGCTGTGTGTACTTCCATTTGACCTTGGAGAATTTCAGCCCCATGCTTTCGGTGAGGATGTCGCCCTCGCCCACCGCCGGGCTGACATCGCCGATCAGGACGTTTTCCAGTTCGATCTCGAAGTACTTGATGCGTTCGCCCTTCCCGTCTGCGCGCATGAATTCGAACTTCGCCTTCGGGATCGTTTTGCCCGACGAGCAGGTCTGCAACAGGATCGGGGTGGCCAGGTCGGCCAGCTTGGAGATGCTGATCTCGCTGTGCTCGCAGCGCTCGGCCGTGTGTCCGCCGCCGGTCGACGCGGTCGCCGATTTCGGCTGCGATACCGACCAGGCCACCGATTTGCACTCGATCCAGTCACGATGCTTGTCGTCGGTCGACTCGCCTTTGATGCCATCGATTTGCAGGTACACGTCAATTGCCATTATTTACTCCCGGGTGGTTGTGGTTGGACGGCGTTCAATTCTTGGTCGACTGCGGAAGCTCCGCGACCAGTCGGAGGGATACGGACAACTCGTCGAGCTGGAAGTGCGGACGCAGGAACGACACTGCGCGGAACACCCCGGGGCGGCCGGGCACTTCGGATACCTGCACGCTCGCTTCGCGCAGCGGGAACTGGGCCTTCTGCTCCTGGCTCGCGTTGTCGTCGAGGAGCACATACTGGGTCAGCCAGCGGTTCAGGAATTCCTCGACGCTGGAAGCGGCCGAGAAGCTGCCGATTTTGTCGCGCATCATCGCCTTCATGTAATGCGCGATGCGCGAGACTGCGAAGATGTACTGCAGCTGCGACGACAGCACCGCGTTCGCGTTGGCCGCTTCGTTAGAGTATTTCTTGGCCTTTTGCGCGGACTGGGCGCCGAAGAAGGCCGCATAGGCGGTGTTCTTGCAGTGAACCAGCGAGATGAATCCGAGGTCGGAGAGCTCCTTCTCGCGGCGGTCGGTGACCGCAAGCTCGGTCGGGCATTTGAGCGCCACCTCGCCTTCGTCGGTCTTGAAGGTATGGGTCGGCAGGTCCTCCACCAGGCCGCCCCCTTCGACGCCGCGTATCGCCGCGCACCAGCCGAAATCTTCAAAGGCCTTGGTCAATTTTGTCGCGAACGCGTAGGCGGCGTTACACCACAGGTACTTCTGGTGGTCGGTGCCGTCGACGTCCTCGACGAAGTTGAAGCCGTCGACCGTCATGCCGTCGGCCGGATTGAACGGCATGCGGCCCAGGAAGCGCGGCAAGGTGATGCCGACATAGCGCGCGTCCTCGGACTCGCGAAACGCCTTCCACCTGGCGTATTCCGCGGTGTCGAAGACTTTGGCGAGGTCGCGCGGCTTGCCCAGGTCACCGTAGCTTTCGATGCCGAACAGCTCAGGCGCCGCGGAAGTGATGAACGGCGCATGGCTGGCCGCGGCCACGTGCGACATCTGCTCGAGGAAGTAGATGTCCTCGGGCTGTCGGGTAATCTCGAAATCGCCGATCAGGGTGCCGTACGGGGCGCCGCCGAAGGTGCCGAATTCCTCCTCGTAGACCTTCTTGAAGATCACGCTCTGGTCGAATTCGAGCGCCGACTGGAAGTTCTTGACCAGTTCCTTCTTGGTCGCGTTCATCATGCGAATCTGCTGACTCGAGCCGCAGCTCGAGTTCTTGACCAGGTAATGCAGGCCGGTCCAGCTGCGTTCGAGCTTCTGGAATTCGGGCGCGTGCATCACCGCCGACAGCTGCATGGAGATCATGCGGTCGAGTTCCGCCACCCGCGCGTCGAGCGTGGCCGACAGGTTTTCCGACATGATCACGGTGCCGTCCATCACCTGGCTGACGAGTTCGGAGATGATGTCGCGCGCGCGTTCGTGTTCGCTGGCGGACTTGGCGACGCGGCTTTGCTCGACGATCTGGTCGAGCAGGCTGGTTTCGAATTCGACCGGCGCAGCTGTTGCGGTTTCAAGGATGGCCGCCATGCTCATTTCCCTTTCGCGGTCGAGGCCCTGCGCAGGCTGCCGAGCTTCTCGGTGTTGGTCAGCACTTCGGACAGGATGTCTTCCAGTTTGTCGTTACCGGCCAGCTTGTTGCGCAGGTCGGCCAGCTTGGTGCGCGCCTCGAGCAGGCCGTTGAGTGGGGCGACCTGGCGCACCACCGATTCGGGCCGGAAGTCGTCCATCTCCTTGAACTGCAGCTGCACGCCGAATGCGCCGCCCTCCGCGCTCAGGTGGTTCGGCACGCGAAAACTCGCGACCGGCGCCACCCCGCCCAGCACCTCGTCGAAATTGCTGCTGTCGACATTGACGAAATTGCGGTCCTTGAGCGCCTTTTTGGCCACCGAAGGATCGCCGCCGAAATCGCCGACCACGCCGACCACGAAGGGCAGTTCCTTGTTGTCGATGCCGTCGCCGATTTCCACGTCATAGGTCATCTGCACGCGCGGCGCTCGTACTTTTTGCAGGCGTTTCTGCATGCTTTCTTTCTTGGCCATGTCGACTCCAGAGGTTGCGGGAAGGGGCCGGCGAACGCCGGCCTACGGGGGACTCAGTTGAGGCCGCAGAACGGGCCGGTGCAGGCTTTCGCGGCGGCTGCGGGTGGAACCGGTTTCGGCGCGGCCGGGCGGGCGATTACGGCGCCGCCTTTGGCCGACACGATGGGTTGTTTCAGAGTGGTGTGAAGCAGGTTGGCCAGGTCCTGCGCCTCGTTGCGCACCGTACCGGAGAAGCCATTCTTCTGGGTCAGGTCCCCGAGCGCCTTGCTCGACACCCGCAGGCCGCTGACGGCCACCAGGCTGTATGCGAGCATGTCGTCCGGATCGCGCTCGATCGCGGCAAGGCCGTTGATGATCGCTTCGCCGTAGTTCTTGTCCTCGAAGCGCATCTGGGCCATGCGCAGCCAGGGCGCCTTGTCCGACGGATTGGCAGCTGCCGCGCCTTTCAGGATTGTGTACGCCCGGTCGGGATGGCCCGACCGGGCGGCCGCGTCGGCGTCGGCAAGCGCGGTCGCCATCGGCACCGGCTTGCTGGCAGTGGACGGGGCGGTGCTGGCGCAGCCGGCAAGGATAGCGATGGATACTACAGTGGGCAGCAGGTGGGTCAGCTTCATGCTAAATCTCCGGTACCGTTGGTCCAGACGCCATTATTGGACAAGAATTTTGGCCGCTGTTGCGCATGGTCAACTAACCGTTCATTGTGTTTTTTACGGGAAATTTATCCCAAAATTTGCGCAATCGCACACATGCCCGGGCTTGTTGCAGCAAGCTAAGCATTTCCGTCAACCATTATTTGCGAGGCGTGTGTGAATACCGATCAGACTGGAATTGCGCCATGACCCAGCATGTCGAGCGGCGCGCCGCGCCTACCCTGCTGGCGAACCGCGGCGCCGGCGGCGCCGGACCGCAAAGCCTGGTGGACATGATGTATGAGGGCTTTTATGCGCTGTACCTCCTCAAGAACGGCTGCGGCCCGCAAGGCCAGGCCGGCTTCGCCGAGCACATGACCCAATTCCTGAACGACATCGACCGCCACGCCAAGCAGCTGGCGGTCAACGTCGACGATGTGTACGCGGCCAAATATGCGTTTTGCGCGGCAGTCGACGAGATCATCCTGCGTTCGCAGTACAACATCCGCGAGGAGTGGCAGACCAGGCCCCTGCAATTGCGCCTGTTCGGCGACCAACTGGCCGGCGAACACTTCTTCCAGCGGCTGGAAGATTTACGCGCGCGCGGCAGCCCTCACCTGCAGGCGCTCGAAGTATTCCATATGTGCCTGCTGCTTGGGTTCCGGGGCCGCTACGCGCTCGACGGCGAAGACAAGCTCAATCTGATGTGCGCGACCCTGGGTAACGAGATTGCGCGCATGCGCGGCAAGAGCCGTGGCTTCGCACCGCACGCCGAACGGCCGGACCATATCTCCAACAAGCTGCGCAGCGACCTGTCGCTATGGGTGCTGACGGCGGTGTTTGCGCTGGCCGGAATGGGCGCCTACATCGGCTTCCGGGCCAGCCTGGGACATGCGGCCAGCGTCGCGCTGGCCGGCTACAACGACATGGTCAAGCTGGCGCCGCGCGCGGCAAACGTGACCATCACCCTGCCCTGACTTACTGTACCACTTTGAACTCGATCCGGCGGTTGCGTGCGCGGCCGTCGGCGCTGCGGTTGTCGGCCACTGGCCGGTCAGGCCCTTCGCCCGACACCGAGATCGATTCGGCCCTGATGCCCTTCCCCGTCACATACGCTTTCACCGCTTCGGCCCGCGCCTGGCTCAGCGACAAGTTGCTGGCGCGGGCGCCGGCGTTGTCGGTATGGCCGATCAGTTCGACTTTCTTGTCCTTCAGCTTGAGCAGCGCGACGCTCATCTGGTCGCAGATCGCGCGGCCCGCGTCGGTCAGCGTCGCCTTGCCCGACTCGAATTCGATGGTCCGGTTGGCCAGCGCGGCGTCGAGCACCGATTGTTCCGACGCCACCACCCGCAGGCCGTTGTTGACGGTGTAGCTGGTGGTCAGTACCGCCGCGAGGTCGGCGGCAATTTGCTGGCGCTGCGCCTCGTTGGCGACGTCGCCGCGCAAGCTGACCGCGCTGCCATCGACTTTCAGCTGGCCGTGGCTGACCATTTTCAGGTTGGGGCCAACGAGTTTGTTGAGGTGTTCATTCCAGCTGGGCGGCGACGAAACCGGGCCGACGCTGAGCTGGTCGAGCACGCGCTCCGCGCCGAACACATGGCGCAGGCGGCCCAGCAAGGCGGCCTTGCTGGCTTCATCGGCCAGCGTGCCGCTGACAACGATCGGCGCCGCCGCGGCTGCCGGTGCGGCCGCTGGCGCCGGAGCGGAAACGGGCGCCAGCGGCGATTGCGGCGCGGCGGCGCCGGCGGCCAGCAATGCGGCCGCGAACAGGGAGATTTTTTTCACTGGACGACTCCGATAAAAGTATCGAGAAACAGCTCGCGCGCGAGTTTCAGCGGCAGCTGCGGCTGGTCCAGGTAGCTGGCCAGCGCGCGTACGTCGATATCGACGCCGACCTGGTCGTCCACCCATCCGGTATCGGCGAAGCTGACCTGCTGGTCGCGCCCTACCAGCGGGTCGATGATCGCGTGCAGGGTGGCGACACAGGCATCGCAAAATCCGACCACCAGCACCGGCGCGTAATCGAGCTCGGTGACGAACAGCACCAGGTCGAGGTCCACCTGGCGCAGGAACGGCGCGATCAGCTCCATCCAGAAGGCGGCCACTGGCGCGCGCACCGCGGGATTGTCCGGCAGGGGCAGCACCAGGCATTTCTCCAGGTCGGCGGCGCCGCTGTGCATCACCGGCTGCAGCAGGAGTCCCAGCGCCAGCACCAGTTCGCGCACGTCGTTGCGCTCCAGCAGCGTGGCCAGCGAACCGATGGTGCCGGTGTCCATGAAGTCGGCCAGCGCGGTTTTGCAATGCTCATCCAGCGCCAGCACGGCGTCGGCGAGTTCCTGCAGCGGCGGGCCCGGATCGGTCGCACCTGTGATCGTGGGGGCGGCCGCTGCGAAGAATGCCCACAGCGGATCGAACGCCAGCGGGCAGCGTGGCACGAAGTTGGCCGGATCGCCGACTTCGAAAGTGCGCATCATCAGGAACGGGAAGCGGCGCCCGGACTGGTCGCGGCTGGCGACGATGTGGCCGGCGATCGCATGGCTGCGGCGCGGGCCCACAAAGGCAAAGTGCACCGGCGCCAGTGAATCGTAGTGGCTCTTCCAGCGCGGGTCGTCCGGCAGCCGGCTCATGACTTCGGCCAGCCAGTTGTCCAGCACGCCCATCAGCTCGGTGTCCGGCGCCAGTTTGATGAAATCGCTGCGCGCCGGGATCTTGCCGAAGTAGCCGATCCGGTCCTTCTGTCCGAAGCGGATCATGGCGCACCGCCGGCGGCGCCGGTGGACGCAATCGGGCCCGCGCCGGGCGGCGGCATGTCGCGCCCGACGATGGTTTGCGGCAGGCGCAGGCTGCGGAATCCCTGGCTTTGCGCCGCGGTCGCGGCATCCGCATCCGCATTGGTGACGATCTTCAGGTCGAGCGCAACGGTCACTGATCCGCTGCTCCAGCGCAGCTCGAACACGCCGCCCTCCTTTTTCTTGCGCACCGCGCTATCGATCATGCGCCTGAGGCCCTGGTCGGAAGGCTCGCTGAACAGCTCGACCGTGCGGCCGTCGGCAGTAACGGCGCTGATGCGCGCGCCATGCACGCCTTGCGGCCCGGGATGGACCATGTTGGTCCACGCCGGCGCGGTATTCCGGTAGCGCATCTGCTGCCCCGCGATCTCCACGGTGAACTCGGCCAGGCCAGGGGTATGGATCGGCATCAGCTGGAACACCGTTTGCGGAGCCGATGGTGTCGCCACGCCGTTCGCGCTCAGTGGCGCGATCCAGCCGGGGAAGCTGGCCACCGCCTGCGGCGCCAGCGTGATGCCGATATCGGCCCAGGTGCGCGCGGCCAGCACGTCGCCGCGCCGCACCACCAATGGCCCCATCGACGTATTGACGAACTTCGCGATGGCGCCTTCCGGTCCGAACACCTGGCCGATTTCGGCCGGCGAGGCTTCCATCGCTCCCTGCGCGAACGGCGCCTTGCCCGCCAGGGATTTCTGGAACGGCTCGAGCACCTGCGCGCGCCAGGTCTTGTTCAATTCCGTCTCGCTCGGCGCAACGATCACCGCGAAGGTCTGGATCAGGGGGCGCACCAGGATCGGCCGCAGCGCCATCTTCTGGCTGTCGCTCATGCCGGTAAGGACCTGCTCGTCGACAAACTTGAGCGCGTCGGACAGCTCCGAGCCGCTGCCTTCGAGGGTCTGCTGCATGAACTGCTTTGCGCCCGGGCCCGGATCCCCCTGGTTCTTCAGCTGGTTCAGGCGCCCGCGCAAGTGCGACAGGGTGTCGAGGTAAGCGTGCATCAGCGAAGCTTCCTTCTCGCGCAGGCCGACCAGCCGCGCCACGCCGGCGAATTCGCGTCCGATCGGCCCCATCGCCGGGGCTTCTCCCTTCGCGCGCGCAGGTTCGGTTGGCAGGTCGGCGATGTTGCGCGCTTCGCTCGGAGCGCGCCGCAAGATCGATTCCCGGAACCAGGCGAACAGGCCCTTCTCCACCTTGGCCAGGCTGTTTTTCGCGGCGGACGGGTTGTCCCATGAGGTTTCCTGGTAAATCGCGGTGAGCAGCTTGGCCAGCGGCGAAGTGTGCGGGTCGCCCAGCCGGTTCATCGCCTGCACGCTCGCCTCGAAGCTAGCCAGTTCGCTGACGGTTACTCCCTGCACGAACTTGATCCATTCTTTCGCATACTCGGCCTTGTACAGTTCCGTCAGCGACTTCTGGATCTGCTCCGGGCTGCCTTCCAGCGTGAGGTCGTCCTTGACTGCCGTCTTCAGCACCCAGTCGGTGCTTTGCAGCTCCTTGCTGGACGCTTCCCTGATCGCGCCGGCGACGAACTTCTCCCACGCCTCGTGGGTGAACGCGCCTGGCACGGCGTAGCTGCCGACCACCAGCGCCTGGTCCTGGTCGCCCACGATGCGCGCCACGGTCATGGCCGGGAAGCGAGTCGCCGCGCGCGCCTTGATATCGGCGTACACTCGTTCGCGCGCCGGCGTGCCGCGCACCACTCGCCGCAGGTTGTCGCGCGCTGTGTCGAGCAGGCTCAGTTTCGGCGTCAGCTGCGGCCAGGCCGGGTCACCTGCCTGGGTCAGGTAGAAGCTCATCAGCCGTTCTGCGCTGCGGATCATCTGCTCGCGCGGCATGGCGCCGCGATTGGCTTCGAGCCAGCCGCGCCAGAAGCGGGTCAGCTGGTCGTTCAGGTGGCTCGGTTCGGCCCGGCTCCGGTCGCTCAGCATCAGGTAGGTCTTCAGCGCGTTGTAGCCGTCGGTGACGTTGGTGGCCGACGCATCCTGGTAAGGCTGGCCCGGCTTGGCGGCCGGCGCAGCGTCCGCCGCCGGCTGCGCGGACGGATCGAGGTGGCTGGCATTTGCGTTCATCTCGGCCAGCAAGACTTCGAGCGCGGCCGCTACTGGCTGCAGCATCACTTCGCGCACTCCGCCGAAGTATTCGTCGCGCAGCTTGTGCTCGAGCGTGTCTCCCTGGTACAGCCCGAAGCCCAGCATCCACGGCTTGGTGCTTCGGTACTTTTCCAACTGGTCGATCCGGTCCTGCAAAATCTCCAGCGCCTCGAGGCGCGACTGCAGGTCGCTCTTCTTCTCCTGCAGCCGCACCACTTTCTCGAGGTCGGCCTGGACATTGGCCACCAGTTGGCGGTTGCCCATGTACGACCAGCTCCACAAGCCCAGCGAGCAGCCGAACAGCACGGTGGCAGCGAAGAAGGCGCCGTACTTCAGGCGCGCACTGGCCGGGCTGGTGTAGCGCGTCACCAGTTCCTTGTCGGCGAAGATCACCTTTCGGAAAAGGTCGAGCAGGAAGTAGCCGCTCTGGTGCTCCGCCTGGCCGCCCTTCTGTTCGCGCAGTTCGAGGTCGAAGCGGCTGGCCACGCGTTTCGAGGATTGGTTCTCGACGCTGCCTTCCTGCAGCGCGCTGGTGAAATAGAAGCCGCGGAACACAGGCTTGAACTGATACGTGTTCTCTTCGAACAGGGTGGCGAGGAAGGCGCGCAGCGGCGTCTTGATCGACGCGAATTCGAGCGGGAAGGTAAACACGCCCGGGCGCATCTTGGTGCTGCGGTTGCCGGCCATGCTGGCCAGGCTCATTTCCTTCAGGCCGTCGTGCAGCTCGTCGAAGTGCTCGTCGAAAAAGCCCAGCACATCCTGGCTGGTGCTGCGCCGGTTGTAGCGGATGGTGGCGCCCCACGCCCGGTCGCGTTCGGCGCGCTCGGTGTCGTGGAAGAAGTCGGCGAAGCCGGCGATCAGGTCGGCCTTGGTGAAAATCACGTACACCGGCGCGTACACGCCCAGCCGCTCGGTCAGCTCCTGCACCCGGGTGCGCAGGCTCTTGGCCAGCTCGATCGACCTCTTCGGATTGGAGCCCATCAGCTCGGCGACGCTGACGCAAATCATGATGCCGTTGATGGGCGCGCGGCGACGGTACTTGCGCAGCAGCGCGAGGAAGCTGAACCACTCGGCGCGGTCGGCGTCGACCGTCGAATAGCGCCCGGCGGTGTCGAGCAGGATGCCATCGGTGGTGAAGAACCAGTCGCAGTTGCGGGTGCCGGCGACACCTTGCACCGCCTTGCTGCCGGCGATCGGGAACCGCAGGCCGGAGTGGCCGACCGCGCTGCTCTTGCCGGCCGCCGGATTCCCGATGATCATGTACCACGGCAGTTCGTACAGCGCCGCCGCGCCGCTGTTCAAGCCCAGCTTCGACGTCTTGATGGTGGTGATCGCCTGCAGCATGCTCTTGCGCAGCACCGCCACTTCGCTGCCGCTGGCGCTCGCGGCCGATTCCTCGCTGGCCGGCGCCACCGTCTCGCCCAGCAGGGTCGCCGAGCGCTTCCGGTAATAGTGGCGCGCATTCCAGAAAATGCCCCAGCCCGCGAGCAGCGCCAGCGCCGCCACCCCGGCCCAGATCGCGGTGAGCTGCAAGGTATCCGCGCCCAACAAGAGGAAGGCCGCCAGCGCGGTCAGTCCGATAACGCCGAGCACACGGCTATCGGTGAGGAACTGCCAAAGTCGGGCCATGGTCTGTGCGTCCGTGAGGGTGGGAAACAAAATCCGGCAGGCAATGTTGGCACCATTATCCCGGCGCAAATTTGAGCAAAGACAAACCTTGAACAGCGTTCGCCCTATTTGCGCATCACGCCGCGCACACGCAGTTCAGCGTGGCCGAAATCCATCATGGTCCAGCGCCCGCCCCAGGTCAGCCCGAGCGACTCGGCGATCTCGCCATACAGCTGATAGCCGCGCATCGCCCACGGGTCTTTTTCGGAGATCACCAGCTTGCCGTCGCGCCAGAAGGCGCAATCGGCGGCCAGTCCGTACTGGTGCCAGCTCTGGAATGCGCCGGCGCTGGTGACCTGGCTGCCCATGCTGGCCAGCAGCTTCTGGCGCGCCGGACTGCGGTAGCCTTCCAGCAGGGCCATCTCGTAGCCGTGCTTCTCCTTCATGATCTTGAAGGCGAGCAGCAGGCGCTGGCTGAAATCGGCATTCAGCAAGGTCCAGTTGCGGCTGGCGTCGACCAGCATCGGCCGCACCAGCTCGACTTCCAGGGTGGTGAATGCCAGCGGCGGCAGCGCTACCGGCGGCGCCAGCTGCTCTCCCTTGAGCAGCGCGGCGATCTGCCCGTCGGGCGCGGCGACGTTAGCCTCGTAGCCAGGGAGCATGCCCGGATTGCTCATGAACAGCGCCAGCACGGTGGGCACGATGACCAGCGCCGCGCCGACGCCGCACGGCAGCGCGTGGCGGCGCACGAACTTGAGCTGGCGCGCCATCCAGCGGCGCGACTCGCGCCAGTATGAAGTCGGCGGGCCGCTGCGCGGCTGCTGCCGGCGCGCGATGCCCTGGTCCCAGCGCTGGCCCACGCCACTCATCAACTGGCCCAGGAAATCCCGTCCGGATGGAAATAGAACAAGCCAGATACCGCTGCACGCCAAACAAAAATACACAAGTGCGATAAAGATCAGCATGGCGTTCTCCAGATTGTTTCTAATCGGAATTCGAAGTATTGATCTTAGGAGTAATACCGTGCGCCCTCCAGACGAAAATCAAAACGGCTCCACACGACCGAACTTCATGTCGGCATCCCGCCGCGCAGCCGGTGGCGGCGAGAACATCCTCGCCCGCCTCGAAAGAGATGCCAAACGGGGGCCGTCGGCCGCATCCTGGAGCAGGCACGCGCGGCTGGCGTGGTGCGGGCTCGCCGCGCTGGCGATCATCGGGCTGATCGGGGTACTGGCGTCGCTCGCCAGGGAAAACCTGGCCGGACATCGGCCTGCCTTGATCGAGGCCAAGGCAGCGCCCGATCTGTTCGCAAACGGCGGCTTCGCGCCACTGCCGGGGCCAGCCCCGTCGACGGCTAACTCGACGGCACTTGTCGACCTGCCTATCGCGCCGCCGAAGTCGAAATCCAGCGACCGCGACGGCGTGCCGCCGCTGGTCATGCTCAAGCCAGCCCCAGCGACGGTCAAAACGGTGGCGCCGTTGTCGAAGCTAGCGGCGCAATCCTCCGCGAAACCTGCGACGCAAGCTTCCGCGAAGACGATGACGCCTTCGCCCGCGGCTCGCAGCACCCCGGCTAAGCTTGGCGCGAAACGCACGCCGGCCAAACCTGCGGCGAGACCTGCCCGTTCCGCTCTGGCCGCAACCGCGCCGGCGCGCGCAGCCACCGGCACGCCGCCCCGCCCGGTCGCCGTGCCGGCACGCAAGAAAACCGCTTCCGCCGCCGCGCCCGCCAAGGCGGAGCAGGCCGTCGACAGCGACGTTGCATTATTGTCAGCAATTATCATGCACGCCGGCCGTCACGCCGCCGAGCGCGCCCAGATCGAAGCGGCGCAATGCGGCGCCGGCAAGAAGTGTCCCCAGAGTGAAGCGGCAGCGGCGCTGAAAGCCACGGATTAGCGCGCGTTTGCCGGATTTCGCTGGGCTTGGCCGCCCTCCTCGGATATACTGTATATAAGCACAGTATTAAAGCAGGACGTCTGGCAGTCCCCCATGAATAAAGTATTCGACAACCAGTTCTACTACCTGGACAACTTCCAGCGCGTACTGGACTGGATCGGCGCGCGCTACAGCGACCTGCTGACCGACCACGAAAAGGCTTTCCTCGGCACCTTCGCGTCGCTGCCGCAGCCCTCGCGCGCCCTGTTCGTTCGCATGGTCATGCGCAAGGGGACGCTGTTCCGCGCGAGCAAGCTCAACTACGCCGAGATCGGCTGTCCGGCCGACGCAGCGCGCGCCCTGCTGTCCACCGGCTGGATCGAGGCCGACCCGGTGCTCACCCTCGAGACCTTGTTCGATATCCTGTCCAAGCCCGAAATCGGCACGGTTTTTCAGCTGTCGCTGCATGAAAAAGGCGCCCGCAAGGCCGACCAGCTGGCCGCGCTGCGCGCCCGGTTCGGCAACGCCCGCAGGTTTTCGGCCTGGCACCGCGACTGCACCGACCAGGTGTTCCATATCCTCGTCAAGCCACTGTGCGACCGCCTGCGGCTCATCTTCTTCGGCAATTTTCGCCAGGACTGGACCGAGTTCGTTCTCTCCGACCTGGGCGTGTATCGCTACGAACAGGTCGAATTTTCGCCGGCCTCGCGCGGATTCCGCACCCGGCGCGACATCGACCACTACCTTGAACTGCACCACTGCAAGGAGCGCTTCCAGGCCAGCGCGGCGCCGGAGGACGTGTTGCGCGACCTGCCTTCGGACCAGTTCGAGAACGACTGGCTCAACAGCCGGCGCGAGAGGCTGCTGTACCAGATCGCCCAGCACTATGAAAAGCACAAGGACTGGGGTAAAGCCTACCAGTTGTACGCGCGCTGCCGGTTTCCAGGCGCCCGCGGGCGCGCCATCCGCGTGCTCGAGAAAGACAAGCAGTACGCGGAGGCCTACCGCCAGCTGCTGGCGGCCCAGCGCGCGCCGGAAAGCGACGCCGAGCGCCAGCTGTTGTTGCGCATCTCGCCGCGCCTGACCCGCCAGCTGGGGCGCCCGACCACGCGCGCGCCGCGCGCCCCGCCGGTGGCGCGGCTCGACCTGCGCCTGCCGATGCCGGCCCAGGAATGGTGGGTCGAAGGCGTGGTGCGAGACTACCTGGCGCGCGCGGATGCGCCCGTGTTCTACGTCGAGAACGCGCTGGTCAACGCGCTGTTCGGATTGCTGTGCTGGCGCGCCATCTTCAGCGCCATCCCCGGCGCCTTCTTCCATCCTTTCCACCGCGGCCCGGCCGACTTGTACAGCCCTGACTTCTTCCAGCGCCGCGCCCGGGAATTCGGCGCCTGCCTGGCCGAACTCGATGGCGACGGCTGGCGCGATGCGATCCGCGCCAACTTCACCGCCAAGGCCGGCATCCAGTCGCCCTTCCTCGCCTGGGACTTCATCAGCGCCGAGCTGCTCGAACTGGCGCTGGCGTGCATTCCGGCTGCCCACCTCAAGAAAATGTTCGAGCGGATCCTGCTCGACGTCCAGGCCAACCGCAGCGGCTTCCCCGACCTGATCCAGTTCTGGCCCGCCGAGGGGCGCTACAACATGATCGAAGTGAAAGGCCCCGGCGACCGGCTGCAGGACAACCAGCTGCGCTGGATCGACTACTGCGCCACGCACAAGATGCCGGTCTCGGTATGCTACCTGCAATGGCAGGAGGCCGGCGCGTGAGCTACGTCATCGCCGTGCGCGCATTATGCGAGTTCACCGCCAAGGCGGGCGACCTGGACCTGCGTTTCACGCCCTCGCCCACCGCCCAGGAAGGCATCGCCGGCCACTCCGTCGTGACCGGCCGGCGCGGCGCGGGCTACCAGACCGAGCTCAGCCTGTCGGGCGAACACGGCCCGTTGCTGGTGCGCGGACGCGCCGACGGCTACGACCCGGACCAGAACCTGCTCGAAGAAATCAAGACCTACCGCGGCCGGCTCGACAGCATGCCCGAACGCCACCGCCACCTGCACTGGGCGCAGTTGCGCGTGTACGGCCACCTGCTGTGCAAGCAGCTCGGCCTCGGCCAGGTCAATCTCGCCCTGGTCTACTTCGACATCGCGCGGCAGACCGAGACGGTGCTGCGCGAAACCGCTTCCGCCGACGATCTGGCTGCGATGTTCGCCGCCCAGTGCGACCGCTTCGTCGCATGGGCCGGGCAGGAACTGGCGCACCGCACCGCGCGCGACGAGGCGCTGTGCGCACTGCAGTTCCCCCATGCCGAGTTCCGTCCGGGCCAGCGCCACCTGGCCGAGACCATCTTCCGCGCCAACAGCAGCGGGCGCTGCGTGCTGGCGCAGGCGCCGACCGGCATCGGCAAGACCGTGGGCACCCTGTTCCCGGTGCTGAAGGCCGCGCCTGGCCAGAAGCTCGACAAGGTATTTTTCCTGGCCGCGAAAACGCCTGGCCGCCAGGTGGCGCTCGATGCGCTCGAGACGATCAGGGCCAGCGCGTCCGTGATGCCGTTGCGGGTGCTTGAACTGGCAGCGCGCGACAAGGCCTGCGAGCATCCGGACAAGGCCTGCCACGGCGACTCCTGTCCACTGGCCAAAGGCTTTTACGACCGCCTGCCGGCGGCGCGCAGCGCGGCGGCCAGGCTGCCGGTGCTGGACCGCGCGGCGCTGCGCGATACCGCGCTCGCACACGGCATCTGCCCGTATTACCTGGGCAGCGAGATGGCCAAGTGGTCCGACGTGATCGTCGGCGACTACAATTACTACTTCGACGGCGGCGCCATGCTGTACGCGCTGACCGCCGCCAACCAGTGGCGCGTGAGCGTGCTGGTGGACGAAGCGCACAACCTGGTGTCGCGCAGCCGCGCGATGTATTCGGCGGAGCTGTCGCGCGGCGCGCTCCGGGCCGCGCGGGCCGCGGCGCCGCCTCTGCTGAAAAAAGCGCTCGACCGGGTCTCGCGCAACTGGACCGATCTCGATAAGAGCGCTGCCGCGGCTTATCAGGTGATGCCCGATTTGCCCGACAAGCTGCTCACCAACCTGCAGGCCGCGGCCGGCGAGATCACCGAGTTCCTGGCCGAGAATCCGGCGCCGCTGGATCCGGCGCTGCAGCGCTTCTATTTCGACGCGATGCACTTCTCCCGTCTGGCCGAATCCTTCGGCGCGCATTCGCTGTTCGACGTCTCGCGCGATGCGGCGCACGGCTCGACGCTGTGCATCCGGAATATCGTGCCGGCCCCGTTCCTGAGGGCGCGCTTCGCAGCGGCCCGTTCGAGCGCCCTGTTCTCCGCGACGCTCAGTCCATGGCACTACTACAGCGACGCATTCGGCATGCCGGCCGACACCGCGTGGATCGACGTCGAATCGCCGTTTTCGGCCGACCAGCTGCAAGTGCACGTGGTGAATCAAATCTCGACGCGCTTCCAGCACCGCGCGCGCTCGGCCGCCCCGATCGCGGAGCTGATCGCCCGCCAGTACCACGAGGCGCCGGGAAATTACCTGGCGTTCTTCAGCAGCTTCGATTATCTGGAACAGGTCGCGCAGGCGTTCGCGGAACAGCATCCCGGCATACCGGCGTTCAGCCAGTCGCGCCGGATGGACGAGGCGGAGCGCGCGGCGTTCCTGGCGCGGTTTGCCAGCGACAGTTGCGGGATCGGGTTTGCCGTGCTTGGCGGTTCGTTTGGCGAAGGGATCGATTTGCCGGGCAAGCGCCTGATTGGCGCGTTCATTGCGACGCTTGGTCTGCCGCAGATGAATCCCGTGAACGAGCAGGTGCGGCAGAGGATGGAGACCACGTTCGGCGCCGGCTACGATTACACCTATCTGTATCCGGGGATTCAGAAAGTGGTGCAGGCTGCGGGGCGGGTGATCCGTACCGCCAGCGACAAGGGCGTCGTCTACCTGATCGACGACCGCTTCGGCCAACCCGAGGTGCGTGCGCTACTGCCAAGCTGGTGGGAAATTCGGAGCGCCGCGTGATCTCTCGCTCGGCATGAGTTCCTGCCTTCGCGGGAAGTCGTTTCTGCCAATGGCAGGAACGATGGCTTTTTAAGTTGTTGGCCCTGAAACCGTCGTTCCCGCGCAGGCGGGAACCTATGCTGAGCATGCGTTGGCTGCGCGCGCCGCTATCCTAGCAACGCCCTCAGTTTCTGATACCCGCTGCGGCTGATCGGAATCCGCCGTCCATCCTGCAGCACTGCGGCGTGACTGTCCTTGCCGGCCGGTTCGATGCGGCTCATGCGTTCCAGGTTCACGATATACGAGCGGTGGATGCGCACGAACTTGCCCGGATCGAGCTGCGCCTCCAGTTCCGCCAGCCGCTGGTTCTTCAGCCACGCCTTCCCGCTAGCACTGACCTGGACGTAATCGTCCTGTGCCTCGATGTAGTCGATGTCGGCCGCCGCAATCACGTGCACCCTGGCGCCATCCCGGATCAGCACCCGCTCCAGCGGACCGCTCCGCTTGGCCGCATCGTGCAGCACGCCATCCAGCGCGGGCGCCGGCGCCGGACCAAGCCGCGCATGCGCCAGCGCGGTATCGAGCCGCTGCTGGCTGAACGGCTTGAGCAGATAATCGACCGCATGCACCTCGAACGCCTTGATCGCATACTGCTCGAACGCCGTCACAAAAATGTAGCGTGTGCCCTGCCCCGCCAATTCCAGTACTTCGAAACCGTTCAGTTTCGGCATCTGAATGTCCAGGAACACCAGGTCCGGCTGCAGCTCGGCGATCGCCTTGACCGCCTCGAAGCCGTTGGCGCATTCGCCGACGATCTCGATGTCGGCATGCGCACTGAGGTATTCGCGCAGCACACCGCGCGCCAGTTGCTCATCATCGACGATGATCACCCGCATTCAAGCTCCCTTTGTTTCGGCGGGCAGCGTCAGCTCCACCCTGAACAGATTGCCGCGCCGCGACCAGTGGATCGCGGCCTCGGCGCCATATGCCGCCGCCAGCCGCTGGCGCACGTTGGCCAGCCCGATGCCGTTGCCCGGTGCAGCCGGCAGCTCCGGATCCACGTCATTTTCCACCGTCAGCCGCAGCAGAGAACCGGCGCGCGCCGCAATGATCCTCACCACGCCGCCCTCGGTCAGGTTGCCGATGCCGTGCTTGACCGCGTTCTCGACCAGCGGTTGCAAGATCATGGGCGGCAGCAGGCAGTTCATTGCCTCGTCCGACACTTCCTGCTCGACCGCCAGCCGTTCGCCGAAGCGCACCTGCTCGATCGCCAGGAAATGCAGCGCCAGGGTCACTTCCGCATCGAGCGTGACCTTGCGGTGTGCTTCCAGGCCCAGGCTGTGGCGGAAGAAATCCGCCAGCTGCAAGGTCATCGCCCGCGCGCCGGCCGGATTGATCGAGGTGAGCGCGCTGATCGAATTGAGGCTGTTGAACAGGAAGTGCGGATCGATCTGGGTGCGCAGCATGCGCAGTTCGGCATCCTGCGCCATCACCCGCGCTTCCAGTTCGCGCCGTTCCGACTGGCGTACGCGGGCCAGTTCGATCGCCAGGTAGTTGCCCAGCGCCGACAGGCCGTACAGCACCACGCCCAGCCCGAACATCAGCGCCTTCACCATCGCGCCCATCTCGATGCCGGCCCACTCCAGCGCGAACGATTGCAGCAGCGAATTCCAGGCATTGCCAAGACCTGTCCAGCCGGCCGACGCCAGCACCGCGCTGACGCAGAACACGGCCAGGATCGACATCCCGCTCTGCTGCGCCAGCGGCCACGCGCGGCACAAATAATATGCCGAAAAACCGCAGGCGATCGCATACACCATCAGCAGCGGCACGATGAACAGCAGGCTGTTGATCCAGCCGGCGCCGGTCATGAAGACCAGCAGCGCGGCCAGCACCAGCGCGAGCAGCAGCGATCCCAGCAAATAAAGTGCTGCGCCGCGCCGGCCGGAGAACGGTCCCTGCATCAGTTGCGTACTTCCACGCCGCCCATGATGGCGTAACCGCGTACGATCAGGCGCTTGCTGTTGTCCGGCGGCGGCGCGGTCTTCTCGTCGAAGCCGCCCATGACCGGGGTGCCGTGCAGGACTACCGTCCAGTCGGGCGGGCACTTGATGGTGATGCCGCCGAATATGACGAACACATTGAGCACCGCCTCGCTCGTGATCTGCGAGCCGCGCATGTCGAGCGAGCAGCCGCCCATGATCGCGGTCACTTCGCCGCCCTTGAAATCCGGGCTGGTGATGCGCCGCTCGAAGCCGCCCAGGATCGCAGTCACATCGACCACGTCGTCGGATCCTGCCACTTCCTTGAGCGGAGAGCCGATCAGGCGCCGTCCGGTGACCGCCTTGTACAGCACCGATCCGCCCAGCGCGATCAGCAGCAGCGGCCACACCGTGCGCCAGCTGAAGTAGATGTAGCCGAGCCGGTTCAGCATCATCAGCACGCCAACGAGGATGAATACGGCGCCCAGCAAGTAGCCGTCGGAGCTGGTGGTATCAAACAGCTTGACGACGCCGACCACGATGAACACCATCGGCCAGAACTGGATCGCGCGGTGAAAGTCCCAGATTGCCAGGTTATCGAGCAGGAACAGCATTCCCATCGCGATCACCAGCACGCCCAGGATTACCTGGCGCGACACGTTCTTGCTAGTTGTTTCAGTCTTCATGGCCGGCTCCTTTGGCTGGTGCGTTGATGGCAAAGCGCTCGCGGATGAATGGCTTGAGGATCAGCGTGACGCCCCAGGCGATGATCACGTAAGGCCAGCTGTTGTAAAAGGTCAGCCCGAACAGGTTCTCGAAGTTGGCGAACAGCCAGAGGCCGATGAACATCGTCCACAGTCCGCTCGTGAAATCCCTGGCGGTCGGGTAGCCGATCATCTTGTTGATGCCGATCACCACCAGGACCAGCGGCCAATAATGCCATAAGTCGTAGATATCCAGCATATCCATCTGCTCGAGCAGCAACGCTGCGCCAATGCCGATCAATACCAGGCCCCACATCAATTGCCTGCGCCAGTGATAAGTATTATTCGTGTCCACGGTAGCTCCTGTTTTAAGACAGACTCACGATACCTCGGTAAAAACGGCCGCGACAGCGGTTTTCGGCGAATGGCGGATGGCGACCGGCGAATGGCGAAGCGATCGGCCAATGGCGTCGCCAGGAACCAGCGGACGCAAAAAAGCCCACCTGCTTGCGGAGGTGGGCTGTTGGAGAGAGACGAACGGTTATGCCGGGGGCAAGGACATTTCCATTGGCTGGTTCCGGACCTGGTTGCGGTACTTGGCTTTCGCAATGGCTTGCTTGATCAACTCGCGCGCCTTGTTGGTACGCTTGATGTCCTTCTTTTCCTGCTTGCCGCGATGCTGGGCTTCGTCTTTGTTTCCAATACGTTTGGTCATGGGTCATACTCCTGTTGTCGATGTTTTTGACATGATGCTATCTGGTGGAAACTCCGCAAATAGGACTTTGCGACGTAGCCTTGTAGGACACGAGGAAGTCAGCTGCGGCTTGGGACAAGCTTGAAGTCCGTCAGCATCGGTCCCCAACCCAGCTGGCGCCGGATTTCTTGCGGCGTTGGCGGCGGCTTCGGATCGCGCGCGCGGCTCTCCAGGTATGCCCGCACAAGCTGCTTCGTTGGTTGATTGATGGTCGACATGATCGCCTCCGCTGCCGGTAATGGGGCTGGCGCGAAACGCTTGCGCCAGCAATGGTGTCTGGTGCCGATCCTCGAGGCGACCGGCTAACCTGCTGAGATATTCGGCGCCCTTCGTTTTCCTCGCAAGGCTCAAGGCTCGTCACTCACACAGCTTCATATTAGGCGCGCACGATTGACTTAACCGTACGCTGCCGCACGCAGCAACAGGAAATTGAAACGCCCGCAGCAGCTTGCGCGTGTCGACAAAATTCACAGGCGCCGCCTGCGCGCGCGGATCCGGCAACCGGCGCTGGCCGCTTCCCGCGCATGAACGGCTGGGCGCGCTTGCTGCGTCTGCACTGTAGTCGCGTTTGCTTGAGACCGCGCCGCTACGCTTCTGGTATACATCGGCGCGACCGGCTCGTTCAACTGGCGCACGCGGATCGCCAACTTCAAGTTCAGCAACTGCAAATAGTAACGGCGAAAAAAAAGCTATGTCACCGTAAAGTGTGGGACGACTTGCGGCGTCGACGTGTCACCTCTTCATGCACGCGCCGCGGCCCACGGGCGGGGGTCAGGTCCGGCGGACCTGACCCCGGGTTTGTCGCCGCACTCGGCGCTTGCCGCCATCGCCGCGCGGTCCCACACTCAACGGTGACATAGCTAAAAAAAAGGGAGCCGAGGCTCCCTTTCTCATGCTGCGGCGCTAAGCGATCAGAACTTGTACTTCAGGTTCACGTAGTACTGGCGGCCGCTGACGTCGACCTTCTGCTGCTCTTCTTCGCTGTAGCGATATTGAGCACGGCGCACGTTGGTGAGGTTGGTTGCGTCGAACGAGACCACAACATTTTTGCTGACATTGTAGCTAGCGTTGAACGCCAGCGTCGTGATTGGAGCAGCAATGGTCGGGGCGACTGGCATCAACACACCGTTGATGGTCGACAGGCCCTGGCTGTTCGCGTTTGGCGCCGGCGCAGTGCTGCTGTTGACGTACTCGCCGCGGTAGTTGGCCACCAGGCGCGCAGACACCTTGTCGTTCTCGAAGTAGCCACCGAGGTTGCCCGCCCATTCGGACGCGCCGATCATCGGACGGCCATCGTCGACCTTGGTCTTGGCGCGGCTGACGTTCGACGTGAAGCCGAAGCCGGTGCTGCCAAACGGCTGCTCATACGACAATTCGATACCGGCGATGCGCGCGCCCTGCTGCGACGAAGTGTTGACCGAGAAGTTCTTGACCTGCGAATCCTTCGGATCGAGCAGTTGGACTGTATCCTGGCCGGCGACGCCGGTCTTCGGATAGCCATCGATCTTCGAGAAGAACACGTTCGCCGTCACCGCCGAGCGCGGTGCGAAGTACCACGCCCACGATGCATCCAGGTTCTTCGCCGTCATCGGTTTCAGGGCCGGGTTAGGACCGGTAACCGAACAGACGTTGTCGGTACAGCCAGGGGTGCCATAGCCGGCGCCGAGGATGTTGTAGTTCTGGCGGCTGATGGTCTTGCTGGCGCCGAAGCGGCCGATCATGTCCTGGGCCAGCTCGTAGCGCAGGTTCAGGCTTGGCAGCAGGTTGTTGAAGACGCGGTCGGTGTCGCGCTTGTAATACATGACGCCGGTGTTCGGATTGAACGCAACGCCATCGTAGAACGTGGCGCCATCGCCAGCGGTCGTGATCGCGCCCGGCACCGCCGCGCACGGGATTGCCGGCTGGCCAGGCGCCGCGCGCTGGCAGGTGCCGACTGGAATCGGCGACGGGATCTGCGCGTTGACCTGGGTGCGGACGAAGCGCAGGCCGACGTTACCCGACAAAGGACCCGCATCGAGATTGGCCATCACATACGCGGCGCTCTGGCGTTCGCGCAACTGCAGCTCGGTCGATACGCGGCGCTCGAACTCCGCGCTGGTTTCTTTGGTATTGGCCACAAAATAGGCCTTCATCACTTCCGGGGTCAGCGTCCAGCTGGTGTTGTCCCAGCCGGCTGGGCCGCCGAGTCCGTTGCCGAAGTCGGACGGGTACGGAATGTAGGCGCTGTTCGACGGTGCATTGGCGCTCAGGGCCGCGCTGCGGAAAGCCGGGAAGCGGCGCGCGCTCTCACGGTGGTGGTCGGCGTAGCGCACGCCGGTTTCGATCGACTGAATGATGCCCTTGTCGAGTTTGTACTCGGCGTCGAGGGTCAGGCTGTTTTCCTTGTCGGTAGTCTTGACGCCCGATGCGGCGCGCCCGGTCAGGTCGAAGCCGCTGCCATCGGCGTTACGACCAGGCACGTTGGCGCCGGTGCCCAGCCACTTGACGAAGGGAGCTTCGTCGACGGCGCCCAGCGCGTACGACACACCGGTGCCGTAGCGGGTGTAGGTCAGGCCTTGATCGAGTCCGGTCTCGCCGACGCCCTTGGTGCTCGAAAACAGGCCCTTGACGGTCAGGTCCTGGCTGATGCGGTACTTGGCATCGAGGTCGAGGAAAGCGCTGGTGGCGCGGGCGCCATCGCGGAACGCGCCTTCGGTTTCGCCGATGTACTGCGGCGTGGTGCCGGCCGGGTACACGATGTCGGCGCTCTTGAGCACTTTCAGCTGTTGACCGTAGAGCGTCGTTTCGTTGACGATCACCGGATTGCGGATCTCGGCAAAGACTTGCTTGCCGCCCGACGAGGTTGGCGTGGCGCCGCCCTGGACGCCGCCGCGGCCCAGCAGCATGCTGAACATGGCGCCGGCGTTCAGGCGGCCGAAGTTGTTCGCGTTCATGCCCGAGTGGAAGCCGGTCATCGTCACGTCCAGGTCCTTGTTCGGCTTGAACTCGAGCGAAACCAGGCCGCCTTTGCGGTCACGCACGCTTTCGACGAATTCCATGCTCATCGAGCCTGGAATGCGCACGCCGTTCAGGTCGGCGGCCTTGAGGCCGGTTCCGGCCAGCGACTGGTCGGTGATGCCCTTCATGGTCGCGGTATTGATGACGTCCCAGCCGCTGCCGCCCGAGTAGGCGAAGCGCGAGGCCGAATCACGGCGCACATAGCGTTTCTCGGCGAAGCCCTGGACGATCACACCGAAGGTGCTGGCTTCGTTTTTCCAGTTGACGGTTGCGCTGTAGTCCGGCGCGCTCTTGCCAGGCAGGTCGGCGTAGCTGACACCGCCGCTGATGACGCCCGACAGGCGCTCTTTCTGGGCCAGCGGCTTGCGGGTGGTGACGTTGATGGTGCCGGCCATGCCGCCGTCGACGATGTTGGCCTGCGACGTCTTGTAGACGATTGCCTGGTTCAGCACGGAGGACGGCATCAGCGACAGGCTGGTGCTGCGGCTGCTCGAACCCTGGTCGGCCACGTACCAGTCGCCGCCGCTGACCGTGTGGCCATTGAACAGGATCAGCGACATGTCGGGATTGGTGCCGCGCATCGACACTTTTTCGGCTTCGTCGTAGTCGGTACGCACGGCCACGCCGGCAAGGCGCTGTAGCGAATCGGCCAGGTTCTTGTCCGGCATCTTGCCCACGTCTTCGGCGGTAATCACCTCCACGTTGGCGCTTGAATTCTTCTTGACGTTGAGCGACTGGGCCAGCGATGCGCGGATACCGGTCACTTCGACGGTCTGGATCTGGGTTGGTGCTTCGGTTTGCGCCATGGCCGGCATCGCTGCCAGGCTCCATAACGCCATCGACACGGCGGCGGCCACCGGCTTTTGTTTGAACATCATTAGGTCTCTCCTGATATTTTTTAACTGATCTAAGCCGGTGTATCCGACAATCTGCGAGTATTGACGATAGACAATTGAATGAATAATGACTTGTGTTGTTAGGTCTATAACCCCACGGAATGTTGACAAGCGGAATGCCTCGCCTGGTTATACCCCTATAACAAATTTTCATTTTCTAAACCTTGCCTGAACGGTTAGCGTAAGGTTTTCCTCGCCCGCCTAGCCCCCATGCGATTTGCCTCTCTGCTGTTCCTGGCCGCCCTGTCCGGTTGCGCCACCCGCCCCGCTGCCCCGCCGGCCCCGCCTGTCAAAGCGCCGCCCACGACGGAAAGCCTGCTGCCAAAGCAGATTTATCAGATGAGTCCGCCTGAGGCTGGCCGCTACATCGCCGACATCCACCAGGCCGAGCCGGACCTGCGCAAGCGCATCGCTGCGATCGGCCGCCGCAACATCGGCCAGCCCTACAAGCTGAACCTGTTGGGCGAGTTTCCGTATCAATTACACGACAACTTGCCGATGTTCAGCCTGGACCAAAGCGATTGCGTGGTGTTCGCCGAACACACGTATGCGATGGCGCTGAGCCAGTCGTGGGAAGAGTTTTTCTGGATGCTGCAGCGGATCCGCTACAAGGACGGGGTGGTCGGCGTGGCGACGCGCAACCACTACACCGAAGTCGACTGGAACATTAACAACAACTGGCTGGTGACCGATGTCAGCGCGCAGCTGGCCGGCCCCGGCGGCCCTTCGTACGGGTTGAGAATCGACCGCGCGCGCTTCCTGAAGACGCGCCACCAGACTGACAGCAGCCTGCCGGTGCAGACCAGCCGCGAGGCTTTCGTCGGCGCCGAACAGGTGGGCGCGGTCATCGATCAGCTGCAGGACGGCGATTTCGTCAACGTGATTTCGACTCGCAACGGCGAGTTCTGGGCCTCGCACGTGGGGCTGGTGGTGATCGGCGCCGACGGCAAGCGCAACTTCCTCAATTCGGCCGAACCCCAGGTGCGCGAAGAATCGTTCGACACCTTCATCGCCCGCACCCGCGCGCGCGAGGAGCGCAACGCCGCAGCCGGCAAGCCTGGCCAGCGGCTGGCCGGCTTCAAATTCCTGCGCCTGAACGACACCATCGTGGTGCCGCCGGCCCTGGCGCAGCCGCGCCCCGGCAGCGCCGGCTGAGCGCCGCCGGCCGGCCGCTGGCACCAGGCCAGGCGGGTCCGCTTGGTCCATTCCATGCGTTCGGCCAGGCCGATCGCGCCGCCGTTGACACGCGCGCTCACTTCGGTGATGTTGTCGCTGTCCGCTACCCAATGCAGCCTTTCGCCGCCCAGGCAGCCGCCGCCACGTGCAGGCACCAGGCGGCGCTGTTGACCGCGTCCGGAGCCGCGCCAATTGAGGTTCTCGAACAGCAGCGCGTAAGCGCCTGACTCGTGCAGTGTGTGCGCCACGAAATGGGCCAACCGCAGCGGCGTATCCGAAATTGCGTAGCGCTCCAGCACCGGCTGGCCCTGGCTGAACGCTTCACGGTAGGACAGGCGGATGTCCGGCGCCAGGCCGATGAGTTGATCAGGCGAAACGGTAACACCCATGGCGGCACCTCCGGCATTGTGTCGTTATCGTATTTGCAATAACGCAGCCTCGATACAGCCTGCGTCAATAACCCAGCGAATTGAGTGCCCCGCTCCGCAGAAAACACTGCGCCGAATACGGAACTGCCGCGCTGCGCGCCGCTCAAACCTGTGGCGTCGCAATTCGTGAAAAAGCGCGTCGCCCTTCGCAAAGCGCGCCTCACCGCACGCAATTGCATTTCCGAAAAGTTATTTATTTCTTAATACCACCATTTACTGTTCAAAATTTATCTTGAACGGCAATTATTTGCGCCGGGTTATTAACATGCCGATCGCCATTTATTCTACAAGACCGCCATTGACTATTATCAAACCGACCACGAGAAGGCGCCCTGATAATAAACTTACACATCGATAAGAAATCTAAAGACGCGTCAAATTACGGCATTTATTATGGTTGTCCGGAATTCATTTAGTTCCGGATTATCTCGACGCGTTGCTGCATATTAAATCGCGCCGGGTTTGCATGAATTGCGATGCAATAGGTTTCCGGGAATTCATTTTGAATAACGCCAAAGAATGCTTCAGCCTCCCATGTCCATGCCAAATATCAGATCAATGAGCCAGCTGTGCGCCGAAATGGTCGCGATGAATCGCACGCTCAAGATTGCCATCATGGTTGCGGTGGACTTGCTCGCCCTGCCATTCTGCATCCTGATCGCCATGCTGCTGCGGGTAGGCGATCTCAGCCTGGCCATGCATTACGGGCCGCTCTCGTATTTCCTGGTGGCGGTCGTCACCATCGCGGCCTTCTCGATGTCCGACCTGTATCGCGCGGTGATCCGCTTCATCGACCAGCGCATGCTGGCCGTCACCGGGCTGACGCTGGGGCTGGCGGTGATCTGCGTGTACGTGGTGCTGTTCGCCATCAACGATGAGATGTTTCCGCGCAGCGTGCTGGCGATCTATTGGTTCATCGTATTTTCGTATGTGGTCGCCTCCCGCATTACAGTGCGCAACTTCCTGCGCAACCACATGCGCCAGCGCCCCGCCGGCGACGCCGTGGCAATCTACGGCGCCGGCGAATCGGGCGCCCAGCTGGCATTGACCATGCGCAGCGGCAATGAATATCGTCCGGTCTGCTTCTTCGACGAAAAGCACGTGCTGAACGACCGCAGCATCGCCGGCCTGCGCGTGTTCCACACCGACCGCCTGGTGGAGATGGTCAACGCCCTGTGCATCCGTTCGGTGATCATCGCAATCCCGTCGGTGTCGCCGGCGCGGCTGCGCGACATCATGCAGCGCATGGCCGAGGCCGGGGTGACCACCAAGATCCTCAGCCGCCTGATGGACCTGGCCGACGACAGCATCGGCGCCCCGGAATCGATCCGCTCGCTCAAGTTCGAAGACCTGCTGGGACGGGCGCCGGTGCCGCCCCGGGTCGATCTGTTCGGCCGCTGCGTGCGCGCCCGGACGGTCCTCGTCACCGGCGCCGGCGGCTCCATTGGCAGCGAGCTGTGCCGCCAGATCGTCACCTTGGCGCCGGCCCGCCTGCACCTGCTGGACCATTCCGAATTCGCGCTGTACACCATCAAGCAGGAATTGCTGGCGCGTTTCCCGGAACTCAAGATCGAGGCGCACCTGGGATCGGTGTGCAACGCCGGCCTGATCGAACGCATCCTGCAGGAATCGCGGATCGACACGATCTACCACGCCGCCGCCTACAAGCACGTGCCGCTGGTCGAAGCCAACATCGTCGAAGGGCTGCGCAACAATGTGCTGGGCGCCCAGGTCATCGCCGACGCCGCCGAACGGTTCAAGGTCGACACCTGCGTGCTGATCTCCAGCGACAAGGCGGTGCGCCCGACCAACATCATGGGCGCCAGCAAACGCATCGCCGAACTGATCTTCCAGGCCGCGGCGGCGCGCTTCTCGCCCCATACCACCTTCTGCATGGTGCGCTTCGGCAATGTGCTGGGCTCGTCCGGCTCGGTCATTCCCCTGTTCCAGCGCCAGATCGCGCGCGGCGGCCCCCTGACCATCACCCATCCCGACGTCTCGCGCTATTTCATGCTCATCGCCGAAGCCGCCCAGCTGGTGATCCAGGCCGGCGCGATGGCCGACGGCGGCGACGTGTTCGTGCTGGACATGGGAGAACCGATCCGCATCGTCGACCTGGCCCGCACCATGATCGTGATGTCCGGCCTGACCGAAAAGAACCAGAATAATCCGGATGGCGATATTGAAATCAAATTCGTCGGCTTATTCCCCGGCGAAAAGCTGCACGAAGAATTACTCACCGACGGTAAGGTATTTCCAAGCGAGCATCCGCGCATTATGCGCATGAAGGAAAGCGCACTCCGTCCCGGCATTTTGGAAACCTATATCGCCTGCCTGATGATGGCCTGCGATACCAATGACCGCGCCATGATCGAATCGATGGTGAAAGCCATCGTCAGCGAATATTCCCCGCAATGCCATCCGGCGCCCGCCCCGCTGCCGGTGGTCGAACGGGCGCGCCCGCACCTGTTGAAACGACTGACCTTTTTCCGAACTTAATCCGGTTTTACCGCTATCCACCAAGGCGATGAACATGCGCGACGATATCTTTACTGGCCACCTGAAACACCTGATTGCAAAACTCACGGAGCGCAGTGCGGTAATTGGCATTATCGGGCTGGGCTACGTCGGCCTGCCGCTGACCTTGCGTTACTCGGCAGTCGGATTCAAGGTGCTGGGCATCGACATCGACGCGGCCAAGGTCGACAAGCTCAACGCCGGAGCCAGCTACATCGAGCACATCGACGCCGCCCAGATCGGCCAGGCGCGCGCGCGCGGCTTCGAGGCCACCACCGACTTCTCCCGCGCCGGCGAGGCCGACGCGCTGATCATCTGCGTGCCGACCCCGCTCAACGCCTACCGCGAGCCGGACCTGTCGTTCGTGCTGGGCACCACCGACGCGCTGCTGCCCTACCTGCGCCATGGCCAGCTGGTCTCGCTCGAGAGCACCACCTATCCCGGCACCACCGAGGAAGAACTGCGCCCGCGCCTCGAATCGCGCGGCTTCACCGTCGGCGACGACGTGTTCCTCGTGTTTTCGCCCGAACGCGAGGACCCAGGCAATCCCCTGTTCGAAACCCGCTCTATCCCCAAGGTGTGCGGCGGCAGCACGCCCGCCTGCCTGACGGCCGGGATGGCGCTGTATGGCCAGGCGATCGACAAGGTGGTGCCGGTCAGCTCGACCCGCGCTGCCGAACTGACCAAGCTGCTCGAAAATATCCACCGCGCCGTCAACATCGGCCTGGTCAATGAAATGAAGATCATCGCCGACAAGATGGACATCGACATCCATGAGGTGATCCGGGCTGCGGCCACCAAACCTTTCGGCTTCACCGCCTACTATCCCGGGCCCGGCCTGGGCGGGCACTGCATCCCGATCGATCCCTTCTACCTGACCTGGAAGGCGCGCCAGTACGGCCTGCACACCCGCTTCATCGAACTGGCCGGCGAGATCAACAGCGACATGCCGCACTGGGTGATCGGCAAGCTGGCCGACGCCCTCAACGCCCGCTCGCGCTCGGTCAAGGGCAGCCGCGTGCTGGTGCTGGGCATCGCCTACAAGAAGGACGTCGAAGACATGCGCGAATCGCCCTCGGTCGAACTGATGGAGATCCTGCGCGCCAAGGGCGCCCTGGTGGCCTACTCCGATCCCCACGTGCCGGTGTTTCCGCGCATGCGAGAACACCAGTTCGACCTCGCCAGCGTGGAACTCACGGCCGAGTCGGTGGCCTCGTTCGACCTGGTGCTGCTGGCGACCAGCCACAGCGCCTTCGACTACGAACTGATCCAGCAGCACGCCCAGCTGATCGTCGACACGCGCGGCGTGTACCTCGAGCGCCTGCCCAACGTCGTCAAAGCCTGATCCGTCCGGAAGGAACCACCATGCGCAACTTCGCTCCCGCCATCCTCGACCGCAAGATCCGCTTCGCCCTGGTCGGCTGCGGCCGCATCGCCAACAACCACTTCGGCGCGATCCGGCAGCACAAGGAGCGCTGCGAACTGGTCGGCGTATGCGACATCGACCCAGCGAGGCTCGAGGAGGCGGCCGGCAACACCGGCGCCACCCCGTATGCAAGCCTGGCCGAGATGCTGGCCAGCTGCGACGCCGACGCCTTCGTCGTTGCCACGCCGTCCGGCCTGCACCCGGAGCAGGCGGTGCAGATCGCCCGCGCCGGCCGCCACGTGATCACCGAAAAACCGATGGCGACCCGCTGGGAAGACGGCAAGCGGATGGTCGCCGCCTGCGACGCGGCCGGAGTGCGCATGTTCGTGGTCAAGCAGAACCGCCGCAACGCCACCTTGCAGCTGCTCAAAAGCGCAGTCGAGAAGAAACGCTTCGGCCGTATCTACATGGTCAACCTGAACGTGTTCTGGACCCGCCCCGACGCCTACTACAACAGCGCCAAGTGGCGCGGCACCTGGGAATACGACGGCGGCGCCTTCATGAACCAGGCCAGCCACTATGTCGACCTGATCGACTGGATCGTCGGGCCGGTGGAAAGCCTGCAGGCCTACACCGCCACCCTGGCGCGCGACATCGAGGTCGAAGACACCGGCGTTCTCAGCCTGCGATGGCGCAATGGCGCGCTCGGATCGATGAACGTGACCATGCTGACCTATCCGCGCAACCTGGAGGGCTCGATCACGATCCTGGGCGAAACCGGCACCGTGCGCATCGGCGGGGTCGCGGTCAACGAAGTGCAGCAGTGGGAATTCGCCACGCCCGACGAGGACGACCTCAAAGTCAGCGACGCCAGCTACCAGACCACCTCGGTGTATGGCTTCGGCCACCCGATGTACTACGACAACGTGATCAAGGTGCTGCGCGGCGAGGCTGAACCCGAGACCGATGGCCGCGAGGGACTCAAGTCGCTCGAAGTGCTGGTCGCCGCCTACATCTCGGCGCGCGACGGCAAGCGCGTGGCACTGCCGCTGGAGTACTGAGCATGGACCAGGCCATCCATCCCAGCGCGATCGTCGACGCCGGCGCCATCCTCGGCGCGGGCACCCGCGTGTGGCACTTCGCCCACGTCTGCGGCGGCGCGCGCATCGGCGCCAACTGCTCGCTCGGCCAGAATGTATTCATCGGCAACGACGTGCGCATCGGCGACAAGGTCAAGATCCAGAACAACGTGTCGGTGTACGACGCCGTCACGCTCGAGGACGAAGTGTTCTGCGGCCCCAGCATGGTATTTACCAACGTCTACAACCCGCGCGCCGCGGTGGTGCGCAAGGACGAATACCGGCCGACGCTGGTGCGCCGCGGCGCCACCCTGGGCGCCAACTGCACCATCGTCTGCGGCGTGACGATCGGCCGGCATGCCTTCATCGCCGCCGGCGCCGTGGTCAACCGCGACGTGCCCGATTTCGCCCTGATGGCCGGTGTTCCGGCGCGCCAGAGCGGCTGGATCAGCCGCTTCGGCGAACGCCTGGACCTGCGCGAAGGGGGCAAGGCGCACTGCCCTCACACCGGCGAACTGTATTTCCTGCAGGACGGCGTCTGCCGCCTGCACGACGCCCGCGAGCCGCTCTCGCCTGCCGCCTGAACCCACCGGACCGCCACCATGGAATTCATCGACCTCAATGCCCAATACCAGGCTTCGCGCGAGCTGATCAACAGCCGGATCCAGGCCGTGCTCGACCACGGCCAATACATCATGGGCCCGGAAGTGGCCGAACTCGAGGGCCGGCTGGCCGCCTTCACCGGCGCGCGCCACTGCATCACGGTGTCGTCCGGCACCGAGGCGCTGCTCATCTCGCTGATGGCGCTCGGCATCAAGCCGGGCCACGAAGTACTCACCACGCCATTCTCGTTCATCGCCACCGCGGAAGCGATTGTGCTGCTCGGCGCGGTGCCGGTATTCGCCGACATCGACCCGGCCACCTGCAACCTCGACCCCGCGCTGATCGAAGCAAAGATCACTTCGCGCACGCGCGCCATCATGCCGGTGTCGCTGTACGGCCAGCCCGCCGACATGGAGGAGATCAACGCGATCGCCACACGCCACGGCCTGGCCGTGATCGAGGACGCGGCCCAGAGCTTCGGCGCGCTCTATCGCGGCAAACGCAGCTGCAACCTGTCGACCATCGGCTGCACCAGTTTCTTCCCGAGCAAACCGCTCGGCTGCTACGGCGACGGCGGCGCCATCTTCACCAGCGACGACGACTTGGCCAAGGCGATGCGCGAAATCCGCGTGCACGGCCAGTCGCGCCGCTACGTCCACACGCGGATCGGCGTCGGCGGCCGCATGGATACCTTGCAATGCGCCATCGTGCTAGCCAAGCTCGACCGCTTCGACTGGGAAATCGCGCAGCGCGCCAAGGTAGCGGCGCGCTACGACGCACTGCTGTCGGGCCGGATCGATCTGGTCGGGCGCGGCCCCGACCGCAGCAGCGTGTACGCGCAGTACACGGTCTCCGTTGACGAACGCGACCGCATCCAGGCGGTGCTGCATGCCGCCGCAATCCCGACCGCGGTGCATTATCCGGTGCCGATCCACATGCAGCCGGCGTACGCGCACTTGTGCTGCGAGGACTGCTGCCCGGTCGCGCGCGACATGGCCGCGAGGGTGATGAGCCTGCCGATGGGGCCTTACTTGCCGCCAGCTGCCGCCCATCAGGTGGCAGCAACCTTGCTGCGCGCCGCCGGCGTTCGCCTGCCCGGTACCGATCAGCGCGAAGATTCATTATGTTGAGCATACAAGCAGCGGAAGCGATCCGCACCGCGCCCGTGCCACGGCCGCCTGTCAGGTGCAGGATCGCCCACCTGACCTCTGTCCACCCGCGCAACGACACCCGGATCTTCGTCAAGCAATGCCGGACCTTGGCCGCGCATGGCTACGACGTCACCCTCGTCGTAGCCGACAACCAGGGCAACGAGTCGAAGGACGGCGTGACGATCGCCGACGTCGGCCGGCTGTCCGGCAGGCTCAATCGCATGTTCAGGTCGACCCGGCGCGTGCTGGATAAGGCCGTGGCGCTGGATGCGGATATCTATCACCTGCATGACCCGGAATTGCTCCCGATCGGCCTGAGGCTCAAACGGCTGGGCAAGAAAGTCATTTTCGACTCACATGAAGACTTGCCCCAGCAGATCCTGGACAAACCCTATCTTGACCCGATTTCGCTGCGCGTTTTGTCGAACCTGGTTGCCCGCTACGAGCGCTTCGCCTGTCCCAGGCTGGACGGGATCATCGGGGCCACGCCCTTCATCCGCGACAAGTTTCTTTCCATGAATCCTCAGTCGGTTGATGTCAGCAACTTCCCCTTGGTCGGCGAACTCGATGCCGACATCCACTGGAACAACAAGCGCGATGAGGTCTGCTTCGTCGGCGGCCTTGACGCCATCCGCGGCGCGCGCGAAATCGTCCGCGCCTGCGAGCTGCTGAACACGCCCACGCGCCTCAACCTGGCCGGACGTTTTTCCGAGACCGTGCTGGAAGCGGAGGTCAGGGCCTACCCCGGCTGGACGCGAGTCAATGACCATGGCTTCCTCGACCGCAGCGGCGTCCGCAACGTCCTGGGCCGTTCGGTCGCCGGTTTGGTGACCTCGCATCCGATCGGCAATTTCCTGTACGGGCTCCCAGTCAAGATGTTCGAGTACATGGCGGCCGGGATCCCGGTCATTGCCTCGAACATCCCGTCCTGGCGCGAGATTATCGAAGGAAATAATTGCGGTCTGTGTGTTGACCCTTTTGACCCGCACGCCATCGCAGCTGCAATTGATTATCTGGCGATGCATCCGGAATTGGCAAAACAGATGGGGGAAAACGGCAAGCACGCGGTCATCGAGAAATATAACTGGCCGGTGCAGGCGGTGAAGTTGATCGATTTTTATCGCCTGGTGTTAGGCGATGAATCGGCTCGCGCAGCCGCGTGATTCCGCCGGTCGCTCCTATGCGGAACATCAAAACCGCTGTGCTGTATTTCCGCATGATAGAAGCAGGTCGCCGTGGGATAAAGAGCATCAATTAACCAAACCCTCATTATGAAAATCACTGTCGTCGGAACGGGTTATGTTGGCTTGGTGACAGGTGCTTGCCTGGCCGAAGTTGGCAATCAGGTGTATTGCCTGGACCTCGACCAGAAAAAGATCGACATGCTGAATGCGTCGATTATTCCGATTTATGAGCCGGGCCTGGAAAATATCGTCAGGCGCAATATGGCGGCCGGCCGGCTGCAATTCGGCAGCGATATTCCCGCCTCGGTCGCATTCGGCGAATTGCAATTCATCGCGGTCGGCACTCCGCCGGACGAAGATGGATCGGCGGACCTGCAGCACGTAATTGCGGCGGCCCGGAATATCGCCGCCCATATGGATTGCTACAAGATTATCGTCAATAAGTCCACGGTTCCGGTAGGCACTGCCGATAAAGTACAAGCGGTGATCCTGCAAGGAATGAAAGCGCGCGGCATTCAGTTCGATTTCAGCGTCGTATCGAATCCCGAGTTTCTCAAGGAAGGTACCGCGATCGAAGATTTCATGCGCCCCGATCGCATTGTCATCGGTATCAGCGACGAATATGCCGCTGAATCGATGCGGCGCTTGTACCAGCCGTTCCAGCGCAATCACGAACGCATGATCGTCATGGACGTGCGCTCCGCCGAATTGACCAAATATGCCGCCAACGCAATGCTGGCAACCCGGATCTCCTTCATGAATGAGCTGGCCAACCTGGCCGAAAAGCTGGGCGTCGACATCGAACAGGTTCGCCAGGGCATGGGATCGGATCCGCGGATTGGCCACCATTTCCTGTACCCGGGTTGCGGCTACGGAGGCTCGTGCTTTCCAAAGGATGTACAGGCACTGCGCAAAACCGCCAGCGAGTGCGGCAGCGGCATGCTGGTGCTCGACGCGGTGGAAGCGGCCAACGTCTCGCAGAAGCAGCGCCTGGTCGAAAAGATCAACGGCCATTTCGGCGTCGACCTGAAAGGGATGAAATTTGCCATGTGGGGCTTGTCGTTCAAGCCCAATACCGACGATATGCGGGAGGCGCCCAGCGTTTCGATCATTAACAATTTGCTGGCGCAAGGCGCCTGCGTGCATGCCTTCGATCCGATCGCGCTGGAGGAAGCGAAAAAAATCTTCCCCGCCACAATCGGCCTCGATTTCGGCGGCGACATGTACGAAGTTCTTGAAAACGCCGACGCCCTTGTCATTGTCACCGAGTGGAAGGAATTCCGTAGCCCGGATTTTCAATCGATGATGGAAAAACTGAATTACCCGGTGATTTTCGATGGCCGCAACCTGTATGAGCCTAAATGGCTGAGCGAAAACGGTTTCGAGTATTACTCGATTGGCCGTACCGGCCGGCTGGCGGCAACGTTCAAGCACACCGCATTACCTTTCGGAGCGCCATGATGATCAACGTGGGAATACTCGGATGCGGTCGCATCGCCAAGCGTCACGTCGACTTGCTGGGCAACGGTCAAATTGCCGGCGCGCGTCTCGGTGCAGTATGCGACACCATTCCCGACCGGGCAGAGCTGGTGGGCCACAAATTCAAGGCCCCGTCGTTTCAGCGCATCGACGAATTCCTGCGCCATCCCGACATCGACCTGGTCGCCATCCTCACTCCCAGCGGCATGCACGCCGAGCACACGATCATGGCGGCCCAGGCGCGCAAGCACGTGATCGTCGAAAAGCCGATGGCCTTGCGGCTAGAGGACGCCGACGCGATGATCCGGGCCTGTGACGATGCCGGCGTCAAGCTGTTCGTCGTCAAGCAGAATCGCTTCAATGTCCCGGTGGTGAAACTGCGCGCGGCGCTCGAGGCCGGCCGCTTCGGCCGCCTGGTGCTTGGCACGGTGCGGGTGCGCTGGTGCCGCGACCAGGCCTACTACGACCACGACGCCTGGCGCGGCACCTGGCAGCTCGACGGCGGCGTGTTGACCAACCAGGCCAGCCACCACATCGATCTGCTCGAGTGGATGATGGGTGAGGTCGACTCTGTGCATGCCCGCTCCACTACCGCGCTGGCCCAGATCGAAACCGAAGACACTGCCGTGGCGACGATCAAGTTCCGCAACGGCGCCCTGGGCATCATCGAGGCGACGACGGCGGTCCGCCCGAAGGACCTGGAAGGCTCGCTGTCTGTCCTCGGCGAGCGCGGTTCGGTCGAAATCGCTGGATTCTCAGTCAACAAGATTCGCAGCTGGCAGTTTTCCGAACCGGTCAGCGAAGACGCCGACGTCATGGAAAAATACTCGGTCAATCCGCCGAACGTCTACGGTTTCGGCCACCAGGCCTACTACGAACATGTGATCGGCTGCCTGCGCGACGGCAGTCCGGCCATTGTCGACGGTCTGGTCGGACGCAGGAGCCTCGAGTTGATCAGCGCCTTGTACGAATCGATCGAGACGGGCAAGGAAGTGCACCTGCGCTTCCGCCCCAAGCTGTGCCGCCTCGGAGAAACCACATGAGCGAACACGGAATCGAGCAGCCGCCATTCGGGCAGGCCGATATCGTCGATGCCGGCTTCGGCCGCAACGTCAAGATCGTCCGTCCGGTCAACCTGTATGGCTGCACAATCGGCGACGACTGCTTCGTCGGCCCATTCGTCGAAATCCAGCGCGGCGTGCGCATCGGCGCCAATACCCGGGTGCAATCGCATGCCTTCATCTGCGAGTTGGTCACGATCGGCAACGATTGCTTCATTGGCCACGGCGTCATGTTCATCAACGATACTTTCACCGCCGGCGGCCCCGCAGGCGGGCGCAAGGCGCTATGGCGCAGCACCAATATCGGCAACAAGGTGTCGATCGGCTCGAACGCCACGATACTGCCAGTGAGCATTTGCGATGGCACGGTGATCGGCGCCGGCGCCGTCGTCACCCACGATATCGAGCAGCCGGGCATCTATGCCGGTAATCCGGCGCGCAAAATCCGCGCGCTGCCAATCGACTAACAGCTGACCACACTACGCCATGCCTACCGTCCCTTTCGCCGACCTGCACGCCCAGTACCTGACAATCAAAGCCGACATCGACGACGCGATCGCCGCGGTGCTGCGCGAGTCCTGCTTCATTCGCGGCCCGCGCGTGGAGGAGTTCGAGAGCCAGTTCGCCAAGGCGATGGACCGTCCGTACTGTGTCTCCTGCGCCAACGGTACCGACGCGATTTACATTGCCCTGCATGCGCTGGGGGTAGCTTCGGGGGCCGAAGTGATTACCACGGCACACTCCTGGATTGCCACCTCGGAATCGATCACCCAGGCCGGCGGCACGGTAGTATTTTGCGATACCGACCGCGACTCCTTCACCATCGACCCGGCCCAGATCGAGGCCAAGATTACACCGCGCACTGTCGGCATCATCCCGGTCCACTTGTACGGCCAGGCCGCCGACATGGATGCCATCATGGCCATCGCGCGCAAGCACAAACTGTGGGTGATCGAAGATTGCGCCCAGGCGCACCTGGCCAAATACAAAGGACACACCGTCGGCACCTTCGGCGACGCCGCGACCTTTTCCTTCTACCCCGGCAAAAACCTGGGTGCGATGGGCGATGCCGGTGCGATCGTCTGCGCCGATGAACAACTTGCGACCCGGATGGCAATGTACGCACGCCACGGCGGCCTGGTAAAAGGCGACCATCAGATCGAAGGCATCAACAGCCGTCTCGATGGCCTGCAGGCGGCGATTCTCTCCGCCAAACTGCCCCACCTTCCGGCGTGGACGCGCGCGCGCCAGCAGTGGGCGGCGGCCTATAGTAGCGCGCTGGCAGGACTCGCCGGCCTGACCGTGCCGCCGGCGATGGAAGGCCGGGAGCATGTCTATCACCTGTACGTGGTGCGCCATCAGCGCCGCGACGCGCTCGCCGCCCACCTCAACGCCGCCGGAGTGCAGACATCGGTGAACTATCCGCTCGCCTTGCCGTTCCTTCCCGCGTACCGGCATTTCAGCCACCGTGCGGAAGAATTTCCAAATGCCTTTGGCCACCAATCTACCGTGCTGTCTTTGCCGCTCTTTCCTGAAATGACAGCCGCCCAGCATGCGCAGGTCGTGGCGGCGGTCGCCAGCTTCGAATGACACCCATGAAAACTATACTCAGTAGGATCTATAGCGACTATGTAATGCCGTCGCGCCTGGCCCAGCATGAGCGCATGGTCCTGCGCGCGCGCGATGCCGGTTTCGCGCACACGTCGGTGCGGCAATTCCATCGCACCCTGAAGGACGGTTTTCCAATCGACAAAGTGCTCGTCCACCGTCACGACATCGACTCCGATGTGCGTACGGCGCGCAAGCTGTTCGACCTCGAACAAAAGCATGGCATCCATTCGAGCTTCTATTTCCGGCTGTGCACCCTCGACATCGGATTGATGCGCGAGATCGATGACTATGGCAGCGAAGCGAGTTATCACTACGAAGAGCTGGCCACTTTCGCAAAAAGGAACCACATCGGCGATCCGGCCGCCATCCGCATCCGGCTGCCGGAAATTCGCGCGGAGTTCGAGGACAATTTCCAGTCGATCGAAACCCGTCTCGGCAGGAAATTAACGACGGTGGCCAGCCATGGCGATTTTGCCAACCGCCGCCTGAAGGTCTCCAACACGGAGATCCTTGCCGACCAGGCACTGCGCGCGCGCTGCGGAATCGACTGCGAAACCTACGACGCCGAGCTGCTGAAACACTTCGACATCTATATTTCCGACCGCCCTGCTCCGCAATACTACTACCCCAGCTCCCCGCACGATGCCCTCGGCCGCCACAGCAAGATCTGCCTGCTGACCCATCCAAGGCAATTCGAAACGAACTGGCGTGAAAACACCAAGAGCAATTTCCTGCGCTTTTATGAGGGCCTCGCATGGTAAGCGAGCTGGACCACCTGAAAATCGCATGCACATCGGTGCACGGCCCCAGTTCATCAAGGCCAGTGCTGTTCTTGCTGATCCATCGTTCTGTCGGCGCGCCTCGCGAGCTGGTAATGAAACCAGGTCGTCTCACCTTGCGCGCAGTGCATCCGTACCAGCGCCAGTCGCCCGGCCCGCCATTTGAGCAATTTCAATACGGTTAGTGGTGAGCTTAATACCATTAAACAAGGACCAGTTCACTCTCGAACAAGCTCGGCCGCGTCCGCCTGCCTGTGGGAGATCGACCGCAACTCTCTCAAAGCCCTGCCGCCATGGAATCACTTGCCCGCCACTTCGCAACCCTCGTTGAAATAGTCCGGCTGCCGGCCGTCGGACTCAGTTTTCATTCGCACATCGCCCCCTCGCGCATCCCGGAGGCATACCGCTACTACACCAAGCCCCATCCGAAATACCGGATATTCCCGAACAAGAGCGTGGGCGCTGCGCTGATCGACCTGCGCGCCGCCGCAAACCGCGATAACTACCTCGAACAAATCGCCGGCAAGAACCGCGGCGCCTATCATGCGCGGCGCGCGCGCATGCGCGGCTATGTCGTGGCCGAGATTGAACGCAACAGTTTCATCGACGAGATCCATGCCATCAACACCTCGGTGGAAACACGCCAGGGCCTTCCGATGGCAGCTGGCTATCTTCAGAAAGTCACCCATTTCGAGGCAGAGCCTCACTTCAAATATTTCGGCGTGTTGGACGCCGAGGGCAAGTTGATGGCGTACGCCAACCTTGGCAACTACGGCGATTTCTGCGCCTTCGAGCGGGTGATTGGCCACCGCAACAACGACGGCATCATGCACCTGCTGGTAGTCGACATCGTATGCGGCCTGATCGACCAGGGAGCAGCCAATTTCATCATGTACGACATGTTTTTTGGCGCCCGCCCAGGGCTGCGGCAGTTCAAGACGATGGTCGGTTTCAAGCCCTACCGTGCCCGCTTCAGGCTCAAATGAATGCACTCGCAAAAATGGGAATCCTCATGGTCGAATGCACTTCGAAGCGCCGCGCGACCTCCGCCCTTCTGCTCTTCGCGCTGGCCGCAGGTGGCGAAGAAGAGATCGCCGCGTCATGAGCATGCCGCGGCCCGAATTCTGGAAAAACGTCCTCACCGTCGTGGCCGGGGCCACGGGCGCGCAGGTCCTGCCGCTGCTGGCCGCGCCGCTGCTCACGCGCCTGTGCACGCCGGGCGAAATGGGCGCCTTCAGCGTCTGGCTGGGTGTGATCTCGGTGGCCGCGATCGCCGCCACCTTGCGCGTCGACACCGCCATGATCCTCGACAATGAAGAGCAGCAGCAGCGCACCTGCTTTAGCGTGGTCGCGTATTCAGCAACCGTGCTGGCGCTGATGCTCACCTTGTGCGGAGCGGCCGCTCACGCGCTGAATCTGCCGGCCGTGCGCGATATGTCCTGGTTTGGATTGCTCACCATCGGGGTCGGCACCTGGCTCACCGCATACACCCAGACCACGCTCGCCTACGCGGCCTCGCACAACCTGTTCGGCAAGGCGGCAAGAGCCAAGATGTGGGGCGCCGGAACAATCGCCCTGAGCCAACTGTTGCTGCTCGGCGCAGGCGTGGGCGGCAACGCCCTGCTGGCCGGCCAGTTGATCGGGCTGTGCGCCGGACTGTGGGCGGCGCGGATGCTGCTGTCGCCGCCTTCGGCGCATGTGCGGTTCCGACTCGACGCCGAACAGCGCAGCTACCTCATCAAGCACCAGGCGCTCTGGCGCTTTTCCCTGCCATCGAGCCTGCTCAACTCGCTGGTCGGACAGTTGCCCTTGTTCATGGTCGGCCTGAAACACGGAGCGCTGGCAGCAGGCCTGTTCGCCCTGACCCAGCGCGTGCTCGCCGCGCCGATCTCCCTGATCGCATCCTCGATCCTCGAAGTGTTCAAGCGGCAGTCGGTGCACGACTTCCAGACCCTCGGCAACTGCCGGGATGTCTATCGCTACACGTTCAAGGCGCTGGTCCTGCTCGCTGTGGGGCCGTCGCTGATCCTGTTCCAGTTCTCGCCCGAACTGTTTGCCTTCGTGTTCGGCGAAGCCTGGCGGCCGGCCGGGGCGATTGCCCGCGTCCTTGCCCCCCTCTATTTCCTGAACTTCATCGCCAGCCCGCTCAGTTACGTGTTCTTTGTCGCCGGCAAGCAGAAGATTGAACTGGTCTGGCAATTGGCGCTGTTCCTGATGACGATCACCGTGTTCCTGGCGCCAGGGACGCTGCATCAAAGCGTGCAGTGGTATGCGATCGGCTATTCGCTGCTCTACCTGGTGTACCTGTACATGTCCTACCAGTGCTCGCAGAATTGGCAGGCAGTGGCATGACTACACTAGCCAAACGAGGATCCCGGGTCGAGCGGGCCACCATGATCCTGGGCTTCCTGGCGCTGTTCCCCGGATTTTTCTTCTATGATTTCCTGCTAGGCACAGGCAGGATCCGAGCGTTTCTCGGCGGGTATTTCTCCCCCGTGTCGCTGGTGTTCACGCTCCCTTTCGTTTTCTTCTACGTCAGGCAGATCGTGCGCGACCGCGACCGCTTGTCGCGCACCGAGGTGAACTGGAGCCTGTTCCTGGCCTATTTCGTCGCCGTGGTTGCCGTGAACGCGGCAACCGGGGCGAACATCGTCATCGTCGCTGAACACGTGCTGGGGATATTATTCATGGCGAATACCTTCATCATGTTCAAGATGATTGATTTCGCGCTACCGGAGATCCGCTATCCTGCCATCCTGTGCCTGCTCGGGATGTCGGCCATCATCTTCGCATATACCGTCGACGGCGTGTTCCGCATGGACGCGATGGGTATGGCGAAGGACCCCGACAGCCTCTCGACGTATCAGGGACTCGCCCGCTCCTACTTGATCACTTTTCTTTGCGTGATCGCCTATACGCGGTCACTTGCACTGCGCGTCCCGCTGTACGCCATCGGGGCCGCCTCGCTATTTCTCAACACGGCGCGCAGCGAGTTCGTTGCCTTGCTGTTCGCGATCCCCATTATTGAATTCTATTTCGCCCGGCAGAAAATTCTGTTCATTCTGGTGCTGGCCTCGCTCGCGGCGCTGTTGACCATGAATTTCGAATCGATCCTGGCCCACTTGCCGGATTCCAGGATAATGGAGCTGCTGGACCTGTCGCAATCGACCTCGGCGATCGCACGGCATCGCTTGAACAACTATGCATTGCAGACAATCGCCGCCTACCCGATATTTGGCGATTATGCCAGTTACGCACCTGGTCATTACGCACACAATATCTTGTCGGTCTGGGTCGATTTGGGCATTTTCGGTTTCGTCTACCTGCTGGCGATCATACTGTTGCCGACAATCTCGATGTTGATCACGGGGTATTTTTCCAAACGCTATTGCGGCGATCTGTTGCTCGGATTCGCAATGGCGTCCGTGACCATCTTGCTATTAGTGAAGTCGCATTATTTTACCGACATGCTGATTGGCGCCATGCTCGGTACATTTGCGAGATACAGCTATGCAAGAAAGTATGTGCAGGATCACGCGCCCGCGGTCCGCCCATCCTGGCCGCGATTCCACGACCTTCATCTGACAATGCGGCCGAGTCGCCGCGCGCGGCCATGACACGGCCAGAGGCGGGCAGGCCGGCTTGGCGCCGCGCCGCGATAACAACGGCGTACAAGGCGATCCTCGCGATCATGCTGATCGCCTCAGCCGGTATTGCCTATATTGGCCGTGCCGCGCCGGAACCCCTGCCTGTCGGCTTCAACCTCTATGTGGCGACCACCGGTTCGGATTCGCATCCTGGCAGCGTGTCCGCGCCGTTTCGCACGATCCAGCGCGCCGCCAGCCTCGCCACACCCGGCACCACGGTGCACGTGGCGCCGGGCGTTTATCGCGAGAACGTCATGACCAAGGTACCTGGCACGGCGGCCGCGCGGATCCGCTATGTATCCGACACCAAATGGGGCGCCAGGATCATCGGCAGCGGTACTGAAGGGATGTGGACCAACCACGCCAACTACACCGATATCGTCGATTTCGATATTTCCGGCCCCGGCCGCTTGGGCATCCTGAACCTGGCGTCCTACACGCTCATGCAAGGCAACCATGTGCACGACCTGACCGTGTCGGGCGGCTGCACCGGCGCCGGCGGCGCCGGGATCAGCAACGCCAACTACAGCGGCTCGGACAGCGACATCATCGGCAATGTGGTGCACGATATCGGCGTGCCGGGGAAGTGCATGGGCATCCAGGGTATCTATGCGTCCAACCTGCGCGTCAGGATCTTCAACAATATCGTGTACCGTGCGTCGGCGTGGGGCATTCATCTGTGGCATGCGGCGGATAACGTGATGATCGCTAATAATACCGTGTTCGAGAACGGCTCCGGCGACATGGGCGGCGGCATTGTGATGGGCGTGGGCGACAGTCCGGGCGGCAAGATCCTGACCAATACCAAGGTGATCAACAATATCGTCTACCACAACCCGGCCAAAGGCATCATGCAGTTCTGCTACTCTGACCACAACTGCATCGGCGGCGGCAACGTGGTGGCCCACAACCTGGTGTATGGCAGCGCCGAGGAGATCATCATGCGGGTGGGCAACGCGACCGATACCATCTCCGCCGATCCGCAGTTCGTCCGGTACCAGGCCAACGGGACAGGCGACTATCGCCTGAAGCGCACTTCGCCCGCGATTGGCAAGGGCACGTCAACTTTCGCGCCGGCCACCGATATCGACCATCTCGCCCGCCCGCGCGGCCCGGCGATCGACATCGGCGCCTACGAAAACCGCTGACCAATAGTTCAAGTACACGCTGGCATCCGCCAGATCCCTCCCCCCGCGCCGGACCACGTTCCGCGCGCTTTTTCTTCCCTCCTCCGCCTTGCTTTCGCAGTGCGCTCGCCCGGCCGCGGCGCGCGCTGCAGTCGCGCCCGTTGACGGCGAAATCCACTCCAAATGTGCGATTTCCAGACGGCCATTGTGCTTAGGCATTTGATACGCAGTTGAAATTTTTCCGGCAATCCATTGAACTCTGGCAGTTTCCACCGCTCAAAGCTTACTCATTCATTCAATGAAGTAAGGAAACTCCACATGACTAAATTCGCTTCTTTTGCCGCAGACGTCCGACTTGGTGCCCTCTTGTGTTGCAGCGCAGCGGTGTTGTTAACCGCTTGCGGCGGCGGCACCTCCGACGCCACCGACGCGCAGCAAAACAAGACCGCTGCCGCGATCGCCGCCGACAGCGCAGCGAACCAAACCGGTGCAGCTGTGACCGTCACTTCCCCAGACACTTCGACCGCTCCGACCGCAGCGGAATCGGTTGCCGCCACCGATGCGGCTGGCGACCAGCAGGCGCCCGCAGTCTCGATCGCCGACGCCGGCATTGCCGCCCAAGACGATGCCTCCACACAATTGCTCGCATCGACGGCCGCAGTGGCCGCCGCGACACCTTCTACTTACAACCTGTACGTGGCCAGCACCGGCTCGGATTCGAACCCAGGTAGCCAGGCCAAACCATTCAAGACGATCGGGCGTGCGGCCAGCCTGGCTAAGCCATCGACCACCGTCCACGTCGCAGCCGGTACCTACCGCGAAAACGTGACGACCAGGGTGAATGGCACCTCGACCGGACGCATCCGCTATGTGTCCGACACCAAATGGGGCGCCAAGATCATCGGCAGCGGCACCGAA
>JBKPEJ010000050.1:0-63202 GCA_046728335.1 Pseudomonadota bacterium
CATTGGGCCGTCGGCTGCGGAGCAAACCAGGATCGCGCCGTCCATCTGCGCAGCACCGGTAATCATGTTCTTGATGTAATCGGCGTGGCCTGGGCAGTCGACGTGCGCGTAGTGGCGGTTCGCGGTCTCGTACTCGACGTGCGCGGTGTTGATGGTGATGCCGCGTGCTTTTTCTTCTGGTGCTGCATCGATCTGGTCGTATGCTTTTGCTTCGCCGCCGAATTTCTTCGACAGAACGGTCGCGATCGCAGCCGTCAGCGTGGTTTTACCGTGGTCAACGTGACCGATGGTGCCGACGTTGACGTGCGGCTTGGTCCGTTCGAATTTACCTTTTGCCATTTTGTTCTTCCTTAAAAAGAGCGATTTACTTGTTAATTACAGGCCGGGGACACCCCCGGCCCATATTGATTACTTGGCCTTGGCCGTAACGATTGCGTCGGTAACGTGCTTAGGCGCTTCCGAGTAGTGCTTGAATTCCATCGTGTAGGTAGCACGGCCTTGCGTTGCGGAACGCAGCGAGGTCGAGTAACCAAACATTTCGGACAGCGGCACTTCAGCTTTGATGATCTTGCCACCGCCGCCTGGGATTTCGTCCATGCCCTGCACCATACCGCGGCGGGACGACAGGTCGCCCATCACGGTACCGGCGTAGTCTTCCGGCGTTTCCACTTCCACGGCCATCATCGGCTCGAGGATGACTGGCGACGCCTTGCGGCAACCATCTTTGAACGCCATCGAAGCTGCCATCTGGAACGCGTTTTCGTTCGAGTCCACATCGTGGTACGAACCGAAGAACAGCGTGACCTTGACGTCAACCACTGGGTAACCAGCCAGCACGCCGGTGTTCAGCGTACCGCGCACACCCTTTTCAACTGCAGGGATGTATTCGCGAGGAACGGTGCCGCCCTTGATGGCGTCAACGAACTCGAAGCCCTTGCCCGGCTCTTGCGGCTCGATCTTCAGAACCACGTGACCGTACTGACCGCGGCCGCCCGACTGCTTGACGAACTTGCCTTCGGACTCTTCGCACACCTTGCGGATCGTTTCGCGGTAGGCAACCTGCGGCTTGCCGACGGTCGCTTCGACGCCGAATTCGCGCTTCATGCGGTCAACGATAATTTCCAGGTGCAGCTCGCCCATACCACCGATGATGGTCTGGCCCGACTCTTCGTCGGTCTTGACGCGGAACGAAGGATCTTCCTGTGCCAGGCGGTTCAGCGCCAGGCCCATTTTTTCCTGGTCGGCCTTGGTCTTCGGCTCAACTGCCTGCTGGATCACCGGCTCAGGGAACACCATCTTTTCGAGCGTGATGACGGCCGACGGATCGCACAAGGTTTCGCCGGTGGTCGCATCTTTCAGGCCCACTGCAGCGGCGATGTCGCCGGCGTGCACTTCCTTGATTTCTTCGCGCTGGTTGGCGTGCATCTGCAAAATACGGCCAAGACGCTCTTTCTTGTTCTTGATCGGATTGAACACGGTGTCGCCCGACTTGATCGTGCCCGAGTAGACGCGGAAGAAGATCAGCTGGCCGACGAACGGGTCGGTCATGATCTTGAATGCCAGCGCAGCGAATTTCTCGTTGTCGTCCGCCTTGCGGGTGACTGGCTGGTCATCTTCATCCATGCCTTGCACTGGCTTGATGTCGATCGGCGACGGCAGGTATTCGATCACGCCGTCGAGCATGGCTTGCACGCCCTTGTTCTTGAACGCGGTGCCGCACATCATAGGAACGATTTCCGACGCCAGGGTACGGGCGCGGATGGCAGCCTTGATCTCGGCTTCCGACAGGTCGCCTTCTTCCAGGTACTTGTTCATCAGTTCGTCGCTGGACTCGGCTGCTGCCTCGACCATTTTCAGGCGCCACTCGTCAGCCTGGTCTTTCAACTCGGCTGGAATGTCGCGGTAGTCGAACTTCATGCCCTGCGACGCGTCGTCCCAGTAGATCGCCTTCATCTTGACCAGATCGACCACGCCCAGGAAGTTCTCTTCGGCGCCGATTGGAATCTGCAGCGGAATCGGGTTCGCCTTCAGGCGGGCGCGCATCTGCTCGTAGACCTTGAAGAAGTTCGCACCGGTACGGTCCATCTTGTTGACGAAGGCCAGACGTGGCACTTTGTACTTGTTGGCCTGGCGCCATACGGTTTCCGACTGGGGCTGCACGCCGCCGACTGCGCAGTACACCATGCAGGCGCCGTCGAGCACGCGCATCGAGCGCTCAACTTCAATCGTGAAGTCAACGTGGCCCGGGGTGTCGATGATGTTGATGTGGTGCTCAGGGAAGTTGTTAGCCATTCCCTTCCAGAAGCAAGTCGTTGCAGCCGAGGTAATCGTGATACCGCGTTCCTGCTCCTGCTCCATCCAGTCCATGGTGGCCGCGCCATCATGCACTTCGCCGATCTTGTGGTTCACGCCCGTGTAGAACAGGACGCGCTCGGTCGTGGTGGTCTTGCCAGCATCGATGTGAGCGGAGATACCGATATTGCGGTAGCGCTCAATGGGGGTCTTGCGTGCCATAAATATTCCTAAATCTTTGAATGGACAAAACCGAGCGGCATTTTGTGAACAAAATGAGCCCGGCCTCGAACAACAGATACATGGCCGCGCCCCTCGCAGGGCTTGGCCAATTGATTAGAAGCGGAAGTGCGAGAACGCCTTGTTCGCTTCAGCCATGCGGTGAACTTCGTCACGCTTCTTCATTGCACCGCCGCGCATTTCTGCGGCTTCCATCAGTTCACCACCCAGGCGTTGCGGCATGGATTTTTCGCTGCGCTTGTTTGCGGCTTCGCGCAACCAACGCATGGACAGCGCCATACGACGCACTGGGCGAACTTCAACTGGCACCTGGTAGTTGGCGCCGCCGACGCGGCGGGACTTCACCTCGACCATCGGCTTGGCGTTGTTGATCGCGGTAGCGAAGACTTCAAGCGGGTCCTTGCCGGACTTTTGCTTGATGTGCTCGAAGGCACCGTAGATGATGTTTTCAGCGACCGATTTTTTACCGGACAGCATCAGAACGTTGACGAATTTGGCGACATCCTGGTTGCCGTATTTTGGATCAGGCAGGATCTCGCGCTTGGGGACTTCACGACGACGTGGCATTTCAATTCCTTTCAGTCTTCAGTTGAGGCTGCTTTCGCAACACTCGCGGTGGCCATCATGACCAACCACTTACTCGACCATTACGATCGGTTCAACTATCTCAATGGGCAATAAAAATTACTTCTTGCCTGCTTTAGCGCGCTTCGTACCGTACTTCGAACGAGCTTGCTTACGGTCTTTAACGCCCTGGGTATCCAGTGCACCGCGAACCATGTGGTAACGCACACCCGGCAAATCTTTCACACGGCCGCCGCGCAGCAGCACGACACTGTGTTCTTGCAGGTTGTGGCCTTCACCGCCGATGTACGAAATGACTTCGAAACCGTTGGTCAGGCGAACTTTGGCGACTTTACGCAGAGCCGAGTTTGGCTTCTTTGGGGTCGTCGTATACACACGGGTGCAAACACCACGTTTTTGCGGGCTGTTTTCCAGCGCCGGCGATTTGCTCTTCACGGTCAGAGCGACACGTGGATTGCGAATCAGTTGATTGATGGTTGGCATCGTTATAAATCCAACAAAGATACAACATGAATAACCCGGGCGATTGCCCGGGGACTAAAACCTAGTCCCGGTTTGCACTGACAAAGGAGGCGCCGACAGCCACCCTAGCTTCGAGCGGCTGTGAATTGCGATACGATGTGCAGAATAAATTCGAGAACTCGCGAGTATAAGCTCGATCAGGCAGGCGGTCAACCAGTTTACTGACTGGAAACGCGGTCGCCGAAGGGGCGCGGCCACTTACCGGGGGCGGATGTCCTTATCCCGAGACAAGAGTGTACGCCCCTTTCGGTGGCCACGCGGCGCTGAATCGGGGCGAAAATGTTTCATTTGCCCTGAAAGGCCCGATAATAGGCGCCTTTGCCCCACTCCCGCTGCCCCATGCGATACCTGTTGCGCCCCGCAAACCTCTACCTGCTGCTCACCTACCTGGCGCTGTCGGCCGTGCCCTTCGTCCCCACCCTGCTGGGCAGGCCGCTGGAGCGGCCGTGGCAGGTGCTCGGCGTCGAGCTCATCGGCTGGGTCGCGGCCTGGGCGGTGTTCAAGCGGCCGGCCTGGTTCCACTGGCTGCTGATCCCCGCTTTCCTGGCGCTGCCGACCGAAGTGTATTTGTTTACCTATTATGGCCAGGGCATCTCGACCCACCATCTCGGGATCATCGCCGAGACCAGCCCCAAGGAAGCGCTCGAGTTCCTGGGGCAGAAGGTGTGGCTGATGGGCGCGGTGATGGTCGGCGTGGTGGCCTGGTGGGCGACCAGCTTCAGCGCGGCGCGCAGGACGCGCGACCTGGACTGGGCCGACCCGTCGCGCTGGGTCGCGCTGGCGGCGCTGGCGATTGGCGCCGGCGTGTGGGCGTATGGCTACGAATTCGGCATCGCGGCCAAACCGGCCGCCCTCACGGCCGCGGCGCCGGCCGGTGCGTCGGCACCGGGCGCGATCCACCTGGTCAAGGCCAGCGTGCCGAAACCGGCCAAGCCGGCGTCCAGCGCCAGCGAGGAAGAGGAAGACGAGGAAGACGCCCCGGACAGCGCCAGCGCTTCGGCTGCGGCGGCCGGCCACACCGGTTTGAAACTGCGCCCGCTCGCGCACTGGGCCACGCTGCCGCTCGACTTCGACGCCTTCGCCCAATCCTGGCCATTCGGCCTGGTTGCGCGCGGCGCCGACTTCTACAAGGAGCGCAGATACCTGGCCGAACTGGGGCAACGCAGCGCCAGCTTCAAGTTCGGCGCGCAGCAGCAGGCGCCCGACGACCAGCCCGAGACGGTGGTGCTGGTCCTGGGCGAATCGTCGCGCTTCGACCGCTGGAGCCTGAACGGCTATGCGCGCGACACCACTCCCCTGCTGCGCCAGGAAGCCAACCTGGTCGCGCTGCCGGACGTGATCACCTCGGTGTCGGCGACGCGGCTGTCGGTGCCGGTGATCATCTCGCGCAAGACCGCGATGCAGAGCCTGAAGGATGGCTTCTCGGAGAAATCCTTCATCACCGCCTATAAGGAAGCCGGCTTCAAGACCTTCTGGCTGTCGAACCAGATCTCGTTCGGCCAATTCGACACCCCGGTGTCGGTGTTCGCCAAGGAAGCGGACGTGATCGAATTCCTCAACCTGGGCGGCTTTACCAACAATTCGAATTTCGACCAGGTGCTGTTCGACCCGTTCAAGAACGCGGTCGCCGACCGCGCGCCGAAAAAGCTGATCGTGGTGCATTCGCTGGGCAGCCACTGGAACTACAGCCACCGCTATCCGAAGCAATTCGACAAGTGGCAGCCGTCGCTGTACGGCGTCGACAAGCCGGTGTACACCGACACCAAGATCAAGCCGCAGCTCAACAACAGCTACGACAGCAGCATCTTGTATACAGACTGGTTCCTGGCGCAGCTGATCGAGCGGCTGAAGCAATCGGAACAGCGGACCTCGATGCTGTACGTGTCCGACCACGGGCAGACGCTGTACGACAACAGCTGCAACCTGGCATTCCATGGTCACAACACCCAGTATGAATTCCACGTGCCGGCCTTCCTCTGGTATTCCGACCAGTACCGGGCGCGCTATCCGGGCAAGATCGAACAGCTCGGCCGGCACAAGGGCGCGCGGCTGGCGACGGAAAACATGTTCCATACCCTGCTCGACCTGGGCGACATCCACTACGCGGGCGAAAAGCTCGAGTGGAGCTTCCTGAACAGCCAGTTCAAGCAGCACAAGCGCTACGTCGACAGCTACGGCTGGACCAATTACGACAACGCGACGCTGAAGGGCGATTGCCACGAAGTGATCGACAAGGGCAAACCGCTCAAGCAGGAAAAATAAGCGTTCAGCCCGAGGCCAGCATCAATTCAGACGGCTCTCGGCCAGCAGGCTTTGGCGCCACGGGCGCAGCGCCCGCCGGCACGGCGGCTTGCCGCGATTCGGCCCGTGCGAGCGCCTGGTCATCGCCGGAAGTAAAGGCCCGCAGGTAGTCCGGATCATGCAGGTTCGCCTCCCTGCCGATGATCGACACCGCGCCCTGTGCATTAAAGCGCGCGATCAGCCGGCTGACACTTTCGACGGTGGTGCCCAGGTAGCTGCCGATATCGCCGCGCGACATGCTCAGCCGGAACGACTTGTCCGAATACCCAAGGCGGGCAAATCTTGCACCGTAGTTCAGCAGGAAGCTCGCAAAGCGCTGGTCCAGCGAAGAGGTCGATAAGAGGCGGGAATGTTCGTGTTCCTCAAAGAACGCCGCGCTCATCATTTGAAGTAACTTGCGCTGAATCGCCGGCTCCACGCTCATCACCCGCACCAGCGCGGCGAACGGAATCTCGCACACCTCGCTATTTTCCAGCGCCATTAAGCGGAACCGGTGGTGGCCGATCGCGATGCCATCGAGCCCCACCAGGTCGCCGGCCATGTGAAATCCCGCTACGCGCTGCGCCCCCAGATGATCGCCGCCGATCAGTTTGAACTGGCCGAATCGTATCGCGTACAGCGTTCTGAAACTGTCGTGCTGCCGATACAAACTTGTGTGGCGCGCGATGCGGCGCCTGCCCACCACGACACTCTCGAATTTCCTGACCTCGCGCTCGTTGAAATCGCTGGGCAAGCACAGGTTGATCAGAGGGCACGCTGAGCACCCCTCACAACTCGCGCGCTCGGCACCATTCACTAATGCAATAGTAGAAGGCAATTTTTGGGCTGAAATATTCATGACGTTCTCGTTCAAAAAATTTACTTGAATGAAAAAATTGCGAATCGTTAGATGAGCCCTTCCTCCATCGCATACCGCGTCAATTCCGCGTTGGTGGCAGCGCCCAGCTTTTCCAAGATCCGGGTTCGATACGTGGAAATCGTCTTCGGGCTCAGGAACAGCGCGTCGCCGATATTCGTGACGGTCTGACCGTTGGCCAGACGGATCAGTACCTCCAATTCACGTTTCGATAGGGCTTCATGGCCGGACACGACGCCGCCCTGCAACTGCGTCACCAGCCGCTCGCCCAGCGCGCTGGTGAAATATTTGCCGCCGGCGGCCACCCTCCGCACTGCAAGGATCAGATCGCCGATCGAGACATCCTTGGTCAGATAACCCGCCGCGCCATGTTTCAGAGCGCGAATTGCATAGGCATCTTCGGGGTGCGTGCTGAGCATAAGGACCGCGGGGTGCGCGTGTTGCTCGCCCGCTGCGCGCAGGAAATCGAGCCCGCTCCTGCCGGGCATACTGATGTCCGCGATTACCACATCGACGCTGCAGGCGGCCAGGCCGTCCAATGCTTCCGCCACCGAGGCGGCCTCGAACACGATCCGGATATCGCTGGCGGTTTCGAGCATCAGGCGAATCCCTGCACGGGCAATTGCGTGGTCATCGACCAGCATGACCCGGATGGCATTAATTGACATCGGCGTTCCCCAGCGGCAGCGCAAGGTGCACGACCGTACCCTTGTTCTGCCGCGACTTGATCGTCAAGCTGCCGCCGAAAGCGCGCGCCTGTTCGACCATTCCCCGGATGCCCAGCGCGCCGTCTCTGCCCTGCCCTGCCTGGCCGATCCCGACGCCGTCATCGGCCACGGTCATTAACAGTTCGGAGGGGCTGCGGGTCGCGCTGATCAAGAGCTGCCATGCACAGGCGTGACGCTCGACATTCGTCACCGCCTCCTGAACTATGCGATAGATTGCCAGTTCCCGCGCATGGCCGAGGTCGGACTGCGCCAGTTCTTCGTCGACATGCAAGTCGCAGTGCATGCTGCTCCGCCTGGCCAGCTTGCCCAGATGCCAGTCGAGCGCGGCCCACACGCCGAGCTGATCGAGAATGACCGGCCTCACGTCGGTGGCAACGTTTCGCACGGCGTGAAATGCGAGTTCAGCGAGTGCCCGGGCGTCGTCAAGCAAGGGATCGGGCTGCCGGCCGGCTTGCGCGGCACGTTCCTGGGAAACCACAATGCAGGCCCTCAATCCGGTGAGCACGCCACCAAGGTCATCGTGCACCTGCTGCGCGATGCGCAGCCGTTCGTTATCGCCGGCCCGCTGCACAAGTGCCCGGTCAGCGACACGCCGCGGCTCGCCGCCTGACGCTCTGAACTCGATCGGCGCGGCGCCGGCCGGGAGCGCTTGCGCATTCCCCGTTTCCGGGTCGGGTGCCACCCAGAGAGGTGCGGTGAACGCGCGTACCAGCGTATCGGCCCACCATTCGCCAATGTGGCCGATCACATTGGCTCCTACAAAGAATGTCGAATGCATTTCTCTAGTCCTTCAAAAAATGTGTAAATTGTTGGCCGCTCAGCTCGTGGAATTCCCCAGCCGGTGCCGCGCCTGGCGGGCACGCGCAGCGAGTTCGGGCAGCCGCGCTTCCGGCAGCGGATCGGCCAGGCGATACTGGCTTCCGCCGAGGCGCTTGGCGCGGTACATCGCCCGGTCAGCGTTGATCAGCAAAGTCTCGCGGCTGGTTCCGTGTTCCGGGTAGAAAGCGATGCCCACGCTGGCGCTGAGGGAGTGGCGCTGGGTGCCAATGGCAAACGGTTCGGAAGCGAGCTTGACGATCTGGCGTCCCAGCCGCCTTGCCACGCCGCGCTGCGCAATTGCCGGCAAGAGAATGACAAATTCATCCCCGCCGAACCGCGCGATTGAGTCGCTGCAGCGCACCGCGCTTTGAAGCCGTGCAGCAACCGCTTTCAGCACGGCATCGCCAATATGGTGGCCATAGGAATCGTTGATCCGCTTGAATCCATCCAGATCGACAAACAAAGTGGCCAGCAACTGGCCGGCCCCTTGCGCCGCAGTCAGCGCGCGATCGAACAACTCGAGCATATGGGCACGGCACGCCAGGCCCGTGAGCACATCCTGGCTGGCAAGCGCACGCTGCTGCTGTTGCTCTGCCCTGCTCTGCGTGACATCGTGAAGGATGTACACAAAGTGGCTGATCACACCGTATTGGTCGACGATCGGCGTAATAATTTCGTCAGTGACATAAGTACTGCCGTCGGGACGCCGGTTGGTCAATTCCTGCCGCCGGGCGTCGCCGTGTCCTGTCAGCGGCAGGTCGACCACGCAATGTTGAGACAGCTGGTCGACGCTGCCACTCAACATGGTCCTGGTGGCGCCGAAGATCGCACCCATCGGTTGACCGCAAAGACAACTGAAGGCCTCATTCGCCCAAACAATGCGGTCGTGCATATCGGTAATCAGGATTGCGCTGCCTGCAAACCCGATCGCCCGTGCCAACAAGGGAAAATCGCGCGCCCCGCACTCCGAAATCGATAGGTCGTCTCCCCGCCGGCCAGCCTGGTTCATTTTCGCTCCATGGATTTTGAAGGACATCAGGAAGTAGAGGTATTGCGCCTCTCCCGATTGTCTAGGACAGCATAAAAATGCTGCGTACCCAAAGCGCATATAACTGGTTTGGATGGAACCAATATAATGAATCTGAAGGCCCTTGTCGCGCTTCAAAATTGATAGCAATCAAAAAAACCACAGCCGTAAGTGCTTCTATATCCTCCCTGAAACTTTATATACTTGCGGTAATCGTCATTCCGCGTTTTCGCTATAGTCAAGGGAAAATATGCATAATTATGTGCACGATCAATTGCAGTGTCTCAACATTTTGAATGAATTTTAACTCGCAGTTAACAAATAAACGCGGCTAATATCTTTTGACATTCGGCCTTTTTTGTATATGACAGCCATCAACAACATAATATTTCAATTGCAAACCATTCCAGCCAAATTTAGTTTCTCTGTGTGAATGTTATTATTAATAATATAACATGTTCGTGTTACCAGAGAATCCCATTTTTCTTTGTGGCAATTTAAGATTACTTCCGATAGCCCCCCAAGGCGCCGCATGCTACCCTCCTGATTTTTCGATTACGGAGAGGTTCATGCGAACACTGCCCCGGCTGCCCGCGATTGACATGCTGCGCGGCTTCGTCATCGTGCTGATGGCGCTCGATCATGTGCGCGATTTTTTCGGCTTCACGCCATTCAATCCGGAAGACTTGGCGCACACCACGCCGGCCTGGTTCTGGAGCCGCTGGATCACCCACCTGTGCGCGACCAGCTTCGTGTTGCTGGCCGGCAGTTCTGCCTTCCTGCGCGGCCAGGGCTCGGGCGTGTCGGCGCTGTCGCGCTACCTGGCCACCCGCGGCGCCATGCTGCTGGTGCTCGAAGCGACCTGGATCAGTTTCAGCTGGCAACTCGCCTATCACGTGATGATCCTGCAGGTGCTGTGGGCGCTGGGCGCAGGCATGATCGTGCTGTCGCTGCTGGTGTGGCTGCCGCGCCCGGCGATCGCGCTGGTCGCCGCCCTGCTGATCCTGCCCCACAACCTGCTCGACGGCTGGCAGTCCGGCACGCTGTTGTGGCGCGCCTGGCACCAGGGCGGCTTCTCTCCGCTGGGCGGCGATTTCGGTGTGGTGTTCATGTATCCGCTGATGCCGTGGCTGGGCCTGATCGCCGCCGGGTACGCGATCGGCCCGGTATTCCTGTGGGAGCCGGCGCGGCGCCAGCGCTTGCTGCTCATTGCGGCGGCGCTGATGATGCTGGTGTTCGTTGCGCTGCGCGCCGGCAACCTGTACGGCGATCCCGATCCGTGGTCGCCGCAGGGCCGCGGCGCCATGTTCGACCTGATGTCGTTCGTGCGCGTCCACAAATACCCGCCTTCGCTGCTGTACTTGTGCCTCACCGGCAGCATCGGGCTCGCGCTGCTGGCCGCCTTCGAGCGGATCGGCGAAGTGAAATTGCTGACCCTGTTCGGCCGCACGCCGATGTTTTTCTATGTCATCCACATCGCGCTGGCCCATTTCCTGGGCAACCTGTATTTCACGCTGCGCTTTGGCGGCACGCCGGATTTCAGCGGCCAGGAAGTGGTTTTGCCGAGCGGATACCAGCCGTCGCTGGTGGTCGTGTATGCCGCCTGGCTCGGCCTGATCGTGCTGATGGCCGGCCTGACCCTGCTGTGGCTGCGCTGGCGCGGCCGCGGCGCGGCCAAGCCGGCGGCGCTCGGGGCGGCGCCCTGACGCACGGGCGGACACTGTCCGCGCGCCGGACAGCGGCGGACAGTCCACGCCATCCGAAAACTGCTGGTTTATCAGTGACTTAGGCGATGGCACGGAACGTGCATCATGGCTGGCATTGCTGCCAACGTAAACACCATGATCCGCGACACCTCATCCCAAGACGCCATTATCTCCGCTGACCCGGCGCAAAAATTCAAGCGCCGCGCCATCTGGGCCGGCGCCGCCCTGCTGGCCGTTGCCAGCGCCGCGCTGCTGCTGTCGGCCTGGCGCGGCAGCGAACAGTCGGTCAGCGCGGCGCGCCTGCGCATCGCCGAAGTCACGCGCGGCACCCTGGTGCGCGACGCGTCGGTCAACGGGCGCGTGGTCGCCGCCATCAGCCCGACCCTGTATTCGACCGCCCAGTCGACCGTCACGCTCAGGACCAACGCCGGCGACACCGTCAAGAAAGGCGATGTGCTGGCGATCCTCGAATCGCCCGACCTGGCCGATGCGCTCAAGCGCGAGCAGTCGAGCTATTCGCAGCTGGAAGCGGAGGTGGCGCGCCAGCAGATCCTCGCCAAGAAACAGAAGCTGCTGGCCCAGCGCGAGGCCGACACCGCCGAGATCGACCGCCTGTCCGCCCAGCGCACGCTGGAGCGCTACGAAAGCGTGGCGCAGATCGGCATCATCGCCAAGATCGATTACCAGAAGGCCAAGGACGCGCTCAATTCGGCGCAGATCCGCGCGAGCCACGCACAGAAGGCCGCTGCGCTCGAGGGCGACGACGTCGCGCTGGCGCTCAAGACCAAGGTCAATGAACTGGACCGCCAGCGCCTGTCGCTGGCCAACGCGCAGCGCCGTTTCGACGAGCTGACCGTGCGCGCCCCGGTCGACGGCTTCGTCGGCACCCTGAACGTGCAGAACCGCAGCGTGGTCGCCGCCAACACGCCCCTCATGACGCTGGTCGACCTGTCGAAGCTCGAAGTCGAACTCGAGGTGCCCGAGACCTACGTCGCCGACATGGGCCTGGGCATGACCGCCGAGATCCAGCTGGGCGATACCAAGGCCACCGGCAAGCTGTCCGCGCTGTCGCCGGAAGTGGTGAAGAACCAGGTGCTGGCGCGGGTGCGCTTCGACGGCGCCCAGCCAAAAGGCCTGCGCCAGAGCCAGCGCGTGAGCGCGCGCCTGCTGATCGAGGAACGTCCGAACGCGGTGATCGTACCGCGCGGTCCGTTCGTCGAGAGCGAGGGCGGGCGCTTCGCCTACGTCGTGCAGAACGGGATCGCGGTGCGCACGCCGATCAAGCTGGGCGCCACCAGCGTGACGGCGGTCGAGGTCCTGTCTGGCGTCAAGGTCGGCGACAAGGTCGTCGTCGCCGGTACCGACACCTTCAACAATGCCGCACGCGTCTCCATCAACCAATAACAATTCGTCGAAAGGAAGTCCCATGCTGCGCATGACCAAGCTGTCCAAGGTGTACCGCACCCACATGATCGAAACCCACGCGCTGCGCGGCTTCGAGATCCAGGTCAACCAGGGCGAATTCGTCACCGTGACCGGTCCCTCCGGCTCCGGCAAGACCAGCTTCCTGAACATCGCCGGCCTGCTGGAAGAATTCACCGACGGCGAATACGTCCTCGACGGGGTCAACGTCAAGGGCATGGACGACAACACCCGCTCGCGCCTGCGCAACGAGAAGCTCGGTTTCATCTTCCAGGGTTTCAACCTGATCCCGGACCTGTCGCTGTTCGATAACGTCGACGTGCCGCTGCGCTACCGCGGCTTCAACGCCAGGGAGCGCAAGGAGCGCATCGAGGACGCCCTGGCGAAGGTCGGCCTGGCCTCGCGCATGAAGCACTATCCGGCCGAGCTGTCGGGCGGGCAGCAGCAGCGCGTGGCGATCGCGCGCGCGCTGGCCGGCTCGCCCAAGCTGCTGCTGGCCGACGAACCGACCGGCAACCTCGACACCCAGATGGCGCGCGGCGTGATGGAGCTGCTGGAGGAAATCAACGCCCAGGGCACCACCATCCTGATGGTGACCCACGATCCGGAACTGGCGGTGCGCTCGCAACGCAACGTGCACATCATCGACGGCCAGGTATCGGACCTGGTGCGCAAGGCGCCTTCGCTGTTCGACGCCAAAGCCGCCCACCACGGCGTGTAAGGAGCGAGCATGTTTTCCTATTACTTCATGCTCGGCCTGCGCAGCCTGCGCCGCAATCCGGCGCTGACTGCGCTGATGGTGCTGACGCTGGCCATCGGCGTGGCCGCCAGCGTCTCGACGCTGACTATCCTGCACGTGATGTCGGGCGATCCGATTCCGCACAAGAGCGAGCGACTGTTCGTGCCGGTGTTCGACGTCGAGCCGCTGGCCGGCTGGACCCCGGGCGCATTGCCGGACGACGTACAGATGAGTTATCCGGACGCCTTCAATCTGCTCAAGGGCAAACACGGCGAACGCCGCACCGCGATCTTCGGCATCGGCGCGCCGATCGAACCGCAGCGCAAGGACCTTGGCGTGTTCCAGACACAGGGACTGGCGCTGACGCGCGACTTCTTCGCCATGTTCGAGGCGCCCTTCCTGCACGGCCAGGCCTGGAGCGAAGCGGAGGACGACAGCGGCGCCAATGTAGTGGTACTGAGCCGCAAGATCGCCGAAAAGCTGTACGGCGACGCCAATCCGGTCGGCCAGCGCGTCACCATGATGGGCCAGCAGTTCCAGATCGTCGGCGTGCTGAAACCATGGGCGCCGCTGCCGCACTACTACCGCCTGATCGGGGGCCCGTCGAAATTCGGCACCGAGGACGAACTGTTCATTCCCTTCGCCAGCGCGGTGCGCAACGAAGCCGGCCCGCAGGGCAACATGAATTGCACCGGCAACCCGGCGCCGGGACTGGAAGGCATCCGCAAGTCCGATTGCACCTGGATCCAGTTCTGGTTCGAGACCAAGACGGCCGCCGACCGCGCCGAACTGCAGGACTACGTCAACAACTACGCCAGCGACCAGCGCCGGCTCGGCCGCATGCCACGCCCGGCCAAGACCAGCCTGTACAACGTGATGGAATGGCTCAGCCACAACAAGGTGGTGGGCAACGACAGCAAGCTGTCGGCCTGGCTCGCCTTCGGCTTCCTGCTGCTATGCCTGGTGAACACCATCGGCCTGCTGCTGGCGAAATTCTCGGTACGCGCCGCCGAAGTCGGCATCCGCCGCGCGCTGGGCGCGTCGCGCAAGGAAATCTTCCGCCAGTTCCTGGTCGAGACCGCGGTGGTCGGCCTGGCCGGCGGCATCCTCGGGCTGCTGCTGTCGGCCGCCGCGCTGGCGCTGATCGCCATGCAGTCCAAGGAGATGGGCAACGTCGCCCACATGGATTGGGTGATGCTGGCATTTACCTTCGTGCTGTCGGTGTTCGCCGCAGTGCTGGCCGGCCTGCTGCCTACCTGGCGCGCATGCCAGGTCACGCCGGCCATGCAACTTAAATCCCAATAATCGAGGAAACGGAAATGTCCATGAATCCTATCCTTTCCGCGCTGCTGCGCAACAAGACCGGCGCGGTGCTGGTGGCGGTGCAGGTTGCCCTCAGCCTTGCCATCCTGGCCAACGCGCTGCACATCGTCAACGTGCGCCAGGAAGTGGCCGCGCGCCCCAGCGGGATCGCCGACGAGAGCGTGGTGTTCTCCATCGCCAGCCGCTACCTGACGCGCGAAAGCGCGGAATACGATGCGGCCGTGCAGCGGCGCGAGATCGAACTGCTGCGCGCCATTTCCGGCGTGGTGTCGGTGGCGACCACCAACCAGATGCCGCTTGCGAATTCGGGCAGCAGCAACAGCGTCGCGCTCGACCGCAAGCAGGTCAACCAGAGCGCCAACACCGCCGCATACCGTTCCGCCGATTCGCTGATCGCGACCTGGCAGCTCAAGCTGGTCGAGGGGCGCGACTTCACCAAGGCCGATCTCCTCGAAGTCGACGAACAGGTGAGCAAGGAGTTCCCCAAGACGGTCATCATCACCAAGGCGCTGGCGCAGAAATTGTGGCCGGGCCAGAGCGCGATCGGCAAGACCATGTTCTTCGGCATCGGCGAGAAGGCCAATGCGACCCAGGTGATCGGCGTGGTGGAGCGATTGCAGAAGCCGTGGGCGCAGGTCGGCGAGGAAGGCGAGTATTCGTCCATCGTCAACTATCGCGGACTGGGCGGCATCCCGGGAGCCATGTACACGGTGCGTACCGAGCCGGGCCAGCGCGACCGTGTCATGAAGGAAGCGGAAGCGGCGATGGCCAAATCGTCGCCGGTGCCGGTGGTGATCAGGGTGAAGAACACGCTGGACGACCGCAAGGAGCGCTACCGCGCCGACAAGGCGCTGTCGTGGATGCTGATCACCGTCAGCGTGCTGCTGCTGGTGATTACCGCCAGCGGCATCGTCGGCATGGCCAGCCTGTGGGTGACGCAGCGCCGCAAGCAGATCGGCGTGCGGCGTGCCCTGGGCGCGCGGCGGGCCGACATCCTGCGCTACTTCATCGCCGAGAACGTGATGATCACCAGCGCCGGCGTGGCCGGTGGCCTGCTGCTGGCGATTGCGCTCAACCAGCTGTTGGTGAGCAAGCTCGAGATGACGAAGCTGCCGCTGATCTATCTGCTGTGGGGCACCGGCGTGTTCTTCGTGCTCGGCATCGTCGCGGTGTACGGCCCGGCGTGGCGGGCGGCGACGATCTCGCCGGCCACCGCCACCCGCACCGCCTGAGACGGGCGGCGTGATGGTATCCTAGTCGCATGCCTACCGTACTGATCATTGACGACAACGCCGCCGTCGCTATCGCACTCGAAGTCCTGTTTTCGCTGCACGACATCGATGCGCTGCGCGCCGCCTCGCCGGAGGAGGGCCTGGCGCTGCTGGAGCGCTCCACCGTCGACCTGGTGATCCAGGACATGAACTTCAGCGCCGACACCACCTCGGGCGAGGAAGGCACGGCGCTGTTCCGCCAGATCCGCAAGCGCCATCCGGACCTGCCGGTGATCCTGCTGACCGCCTGGACCCATCTCGATGCGGCGGTCGACCTGGTCAAGTCCGGCGCGGCCGACTACCTGTCCAAGCCGTGGAACGACCACCGCCTGATCGCCACCGTCACCAACCTGATCGAACTGGGCCAGGCTAACCGCGCGCTGGCGCAGCGCGTGCAGCGCGAACGGCGCCAGCGGCGCGACCTCGAAGAAGGCTTCGACCTGCGCGGCATGGTGTGGCAGGACCCGGCCACCGAGCGGGTGCTGCACCTGGCCTGCCAGGTCGCGCGCGCCGACGTGCCGGTGCTGATCAGCGGCCCGAACGGCACCGGCAAGGAACGCATCGCCGACATCATCCAGGCCAATTCGGCGGTGCGCGACGGACCGTTCGTCGTTCTCAACTGCGGCGCCCTGCCGGCCGAACTGATCGAGGCCGAGCTGTTCGGCGCCGACGCCGGCGCCTACACCGGCGCGTCCAAGGCGCGCGAGGGCAAGTTCGAGGCGGCCGACGGCGGCACCTTGTTCCTCGACGAGATCGGCAACCTGCCGCTGGCCGGGCAAATGAAACTGCTGCGGGTGCTCGAGACCGGCCGCTTCGAGCGTCTCGGGTCGAACCGCGAACGGCAGGTCAAGGTGCGCGTGATCAGCGCCACCAACGCCGACCTGTCGGCAATGATCCGCGCGGGCAGCTTCCGCGAAGACCTGTTCTACCGCCTCAACCTGATCGAACTGAAGCTGGCGCCATTGGCGGCGCGCCCGGGCGACATCCTGCCGCTGGCGGCCAGCTTCCTCGCCGGCCGCAAGACCCTGCAGCCGGGCGCCGAGGCGGCGCTGCTGGCGCACGGCTGGCCGGGCAATGTGCGCGAACTGAAGAACGTCGTGGCGCGCGCCGTCCTGCTGGCGGCCGGCCCGCTGATCAATGCGGCCGACCTCGGGCTGCCGCCCGGCGCCGTGCCGGCCGGCGACGTCGAGCCGGACCGCCACGCGATCGTCCAGGCGCTGTCGCGCGCGAACGGCGTGGTGGCGCAAGCGGCGGCTGAACTGGGGCTGTCGCGCCAGGCGCTGTACCGGCGCATGGAACGGCTCGGCATCGCCCGTCCCGGATGAACGGCGACGCAAGCGCCTCCCGGAAGGGCTTTCGCCTTTCCCTGGTGACGCGCTGGTCGGCGCTGGTGGGCACCCTGCTGGCGATGGGAATCCTGATCGCGCTCGGGCTCGGCCAGCTGCTGCCGGACAGGCCCGGCCTCGTATTCGCCATCTGCTTGGTGTGCGTGGTGCCGATTTCGATCATCACCATCCGCGCCCAGATCCAGCCGATCCTGTCGCTGTTCCGCGCGCTCGAAGGCACGGTGACAAGCTACAAGGATGGCGACTTCTCCTTCAGCCTGCACTGGCAGCAGAATGACGAGCTGGCCGACCTGATCGCCGCCCACAACGCGCTCGGCAATGTACTGCGCGAGCAGCGGCTCGACCTGATGCAGCGCGAACTGCTGCTCGACACGATGGTGCAAAACACGCCGGTGGCGATGCTGCTGGTGGCCGAGGGCGTGGCCGGCGCGCGCACGATCGTGTACGCCAACCTGGCTGCGCGCCAGTTGCTGAACCAGGGACGCAAGCTGGAAGGCCACCAGCTTGGCGAGATACTTGAGCAGTCAAGTATCGCCTTGCGCGAAGCGATGGCGCGCGGCGGCGACGGCCTGTTCACCACCGGCGAGAGCGAAGACGAAGAGGTCTACCACCTGGCGCGCCGCAATTTCAGCCTGAACGGGCGGCGCCACGAATTGCTGCTGCTGCGCCAGCTGACGGTCGAATTGCGCCGCCAGGAAGTGCAGACCTGGAAAAAAGTAATCCGGGTGATCAGCCATGAACTGAACAATTCGCTGGCGCCGCTGACATCGCTCGCGCATTCGGGTGCGGAGCTGGTGCGGCGCGGCCAGACCGAGCGCCTGCCGCAGATCCTCGCAACCATCGAAGAACGCACGCGCCACCTGGAGAGCTTCATTCTCGGCTACGCGCGCTTCGCCAAGCTGCCGACGCCGCGCATCGAAAGCTGCGGCTGGGATGGATTCCTCGGGCAGCTGGCGTCGCAGGTGCCGTTCCGGCTGGTGGGAGAGACGCCGCAGGAACCGGCCTTCATCGATCCCGCCCAGATGGAGCAGGCACTGCTCAATTTGCTGAAGAACGCGCATGAATCGGGTTCGTCGCCCGACCAGGTCGAGCTGCACATCAAGCGCGTGCAGGACGTGCTGCGGATCGAAGTACTGGACCGCGGCCATGGCATGAACGAAGCGGTGCTGACCAATGCGCTGGTGCCATTCTATTCCACCAAGCGTAGCGGCACGGGGCTGGGACTGGCGCTCGCGCGCGAGATCGCCGAGGCGCACGGCGGCCGCATCACGCTGGGCAACCGCGAAGGCGGCGGCTTGACCGTCACGCTGATCCTGCCCGCAAAAACCGGAGCAGACCTCGGATAAATAAATGGGGTCAGACCCGTTTCTTATTTTGTTTTTTGTCGAATCGGTAAATTGTATATCGATGCGCAGCACCCCGGGATCTGACCATGCTTCGATGTGCAAGCTATGTCACCCTACAAAGCGCCAAATAAAAAACGGGTCTGACCCCATGGGCAACCGCGAAGGCGGCGGCTTGCCTGTCACGCTAATCCTGCCCGCAAAAACCGGAGCAGACCTCGGATAAATAAATGGGGTCAGACCCGTTTCTTATTTTGTTTTTTGTCGAATCGGTAAATTGTATATCGATGCGCAGACCCCTGGATCTGACCATCTTCGATGTGCAAGCTATGTCACCCTACAAAGTGCCAAATAAAAAACGGGTCTGACCCCATTATTTCAAAATCTGGGGTCGGCCCGCCCAGTTTTTGGAACTTGACAGGTAACACTTCGAGACCCCGGCGGTCGGGACCGCGACTTCAACGGTCTGGTAAGATGGGCCTTGCGCAGCCTTCGCCAGTCCCATGCCTTCCAACCGCACCAATCCCGCCGCCAGCGGCCGCTTCGAGCAGCCCGGTCACCCTCCGGCCACCGTCACCGAATTTCGCGGCGTGCGCTTCCTGCACCTCGGCACTTCGTGGGTGCAGGGCGCCATGCGGCTCGACAAGCCCGACGCGATCGAACTCGAATACATCCAGATGATGATGATGTGGCTGCTGTTTTGCGAGCAGCCGCGCCACGTGGTGCAGCTCGGATTGGGCAGCGCCGCGCTGACCAAGTTCTGCTACCGCCGGCTGCCAGGCGCCCGGATCACCGCGGTCGAACTCAATCCCAACGTGATCGCGATCTGCCGCGCACTGTTCGAGCTGCCGCCGGATGACGCCCGCCTGGCGGTGCGCGAGATGAACGCGCTCGACTTTGTGCTCGATCCCGCCAACTGCAACAGCGTCGACGTGCTGCAGGTCGACCTGTACGACGAGGACGCGCGCGGCCCGGTGCTCGACACGCCCGAGTTCTACCAGGGCTGCTACGACTGCCTGACCGACGACGGCATCATGACGACCAATGTGTTCGGCGATTTCGCCAACTACGACATCAACCTGCACGCGATGGAGCAGGTGTTCGATGCCGTAGTCTGGCTGCCGGAGGTGCATGACGCGAACATCGTGGTGATCGCTTTCAAGCGCGCGCCCCAGATCGACTTCAGCGTGTTGTACGAACGGGCCGGCGCGATCAAGCGCAGCATGAACCTGCCCGCCAAGGGCTGGGTCACCGGCTTGAAGGAATGGATGCAGGACCAGCAGGACTAGCGGCAGTCCGGCGGCAGCACCTGCGGCCTGAGGTCCTCCGCGCTGCATTTCCACGCCATGCGTTTGTCCGAATCGAGCGATGGCGTGAACGTGATCGTTCCCTGCCCATGCACGGAGACGATTCGGGTGAGCAACTTGATCTGCGCGCTCACCGGATTGAGCTGGATAAGCTGCACCGCCCCATTGTCCGCCGGCTGCGCCGATACGCCGGCCGCTTCCAGCGTTGCCGGAACTTTCTCGTTCGTGAAGTAGTACGTCTCCACTGCGTGGGCAGCCGCACGTCCGCTTGAGTACGCGGCGAACACTTGCGCCTTCTGCGTATAGTCCTGGTAAGCCGGGATCGCCACGGCAGCCAGCACGCCGATCATCGCCACAGTGACGATCAGCCCACTGCCACCGCCCATGCCGAACCGCGGCACGAATAGCGCCAGCAGCACCGCCATCGGATGGCGCCGCGGCTGGCTCGGTTCGTGACCTTGCGCGAGCGAGCGCACCGCGCCCATGCGCTTGACCAGCCACGGATAGTCGCCCACCAGTTCATGGAACGACATCCAGAAGCGATCGGTGTGCTGCGTCTGGCTGATATACGAGGTCTTGCTCATTGTGCGCCAACGCTTGCCGCCCGCCGCCAGAGCGGCCATCCCGAATTCGGCGTTGAGGGGGCTGTCGCAGGCGGCCAGGCCGTGCCGGTCGCAGGTGTATTCGCGGGCGCGCGAGTAGGCCGCGCCGATCAGCGGCAGCATCGAAGCCGGCAGCAGCACGGTCGACCATTTGAGGTGCTTGCGCTTGATGTGGCCGATCTCGTGGCCGATGTAGAAATTGAGCGCGTCCGGATTGTCGGCCAGCGCATCGACCACGTCGGAGTACAGCACCAGGAAATCTCGCCCGAAGAAGCGGGTGGCGAAGGCGTTGAAGGCGCCGCCCATCTGCATCAGGTAGGCGTCGGGCTGCTGGTGCTGCCCCAGCTTGTCGCAGCAGCTTGAAATCTGGCGATGCAGGTCGGGGAACTGCTCCTCGGTGATCTGCACCCCGGTACCCTTGATATGCGAAATCAAGGCGGACTGCGCGAAGCAGTAAATCAGGAAGAAGAACAGCCCGTATACCAGCGCCAGGCCGACCGTGCCCACCACCAGCACGATCCACAGCAGCACCGACAGCACGAGCATGATTCCGAATAGCGTTTTTTCGTTCTTGTAGACCAGTTCCATCGTGCCTCCAGTTGAGTTTGAATTGCTACAACATTGCACTGAGGATACTGTATTTATTTTCCAAGGGAAATATTTTTGACAAGGCGGGGCGGCGCGGTCGGAGTTGCGGCGTAGTCAGATTGCCGATTCAAGGCCACGGGAGCGCAAATTCGGGGCGGTAAACACTAACCGGTTTTTGGCCGTTTGGCATGCAATTTTGCTGATAAGGAATATAAATACAACAGTGCATGTACTTGGGTTGTACATACCAATTTCGTCGTATAGCATCGTCCGGGCTACACGCCACAAGACGGGCGGCGGTTCCGCGCAGCAGCCCGTTTATCTGAAAAAAATACTAAGTATAAAAGGGACATGCAATGACAAAAACGATTGGTAAGGCCAACCTGAACCGCACCCTGCTCGCTACCGCGCTGCTGGCCGCACTGAACCACGCCGGCGCCCAGGAAGCGGCCGGCAACGTGCAGGCCAAGGGCGCCGACGACGCGACACCAACGGTGGTGGTGCTCGGTTCGCGCTCGAGCGCCAAGACCGCGCTCGACACCTCAGTCCCGGTCGGCCTGATCAACGTCAAGGACATGCAGAACGCCGGCCCGCTCGAACTGGGCAAGCTGCTGCAGACGCTCGACCCGTCGTTCAACTTCACCTCGACCTTCATCAGCGACGGCACCGACATCATCCGCCCGGCCACCCTGCGCGGCCTTGGACCGGACCAGCTGCTGGTGCTCGTCAACGGCAAGCGGCGCCACCAGCAGGCGCTGGTCAACGTCCAGCAAACCATCGGGCGCGGTTCGGCCGGCACCGACATCAACGCGATCCCGCTGTCGGCGATCCACCACATCGAGGTGCTGCGCGACGGCGCCGCCGCCCAATACGGCTCGGATGCAATCGCAGGCGTGATCAACATCGTGCTCAAGTCGCAGGTCAATGAAACGCAGCTGAGCGGCACGCTTGGCACCACTTCCAAGGGCGACGGCGACCTGGTGTCGGGCAGCGCCAACACCGGCTTTGCGCTCGGCGCCGACGGCGGCTTCCTGAACCTGTCGCTGGAAGGGCGCCGCCGCGGCGAAACCAACCGCGCCGGCGTCGATACCTTGCGCGTCGATCCGCCGCGCGTGACCCAGCGCATCGGCGACAGCCTGGCCAAGGACGCCTACCTGTGGCTGAACGCCGGCATCCCGTTCGACAAGTCGAGCGAGTTTTATGCCTTCGGCGGCGTGTCCAAGCGCACCGGCGACTCGGCCGGTTTCTTCCGCTCCAAGGGCGACGGCCGCACCGTGCCGGCGGTGTACCCGAACGGCTTCCTGCCGAACATCATGACCACCGTGAAGGATGCTTCGCTGGCCGTCGGCTACAAGCGCGACCTGGCCAACGAATGGCAATTCGACATCAGCGTCAACCACGGCCACAGCGAACTCGGTTTCCATGAGCGCAATTCGATCAACGTCAGCTACTGGTACGAGCCGAAACCGGGCGGCGGCATCTACGCCGAATCGCCGCTGGAAGCGGACACCGGAACACTCAAGTTCGACCAGACCACCTTCAACGCCGACCTGCGCGGCCCGGTGCAGTTTGGCGGATCGAAGATCTTCCTTGCCACCGGCGTCGAGTACCGCCGCGACAATTACGCGATCGAAGCGGGCGACCCGGTCTCCTACCAGTACGGGCGCACCAACAACCCGGCGATCAAGATCTTCGACCAAACCGGCGGCATCGCGGCATCGGGCGCCCAGGGCTTCCCGGGCTACACACCAGGCACCGCGGTCGACGCGGGACGCCATAACATCGCGCTGTACGTCGACGCGGAGCACAACCTGAGCGAGCAGCTGCTGGTGGCCGGCGCGGTGCGCTACGAGAAGTACTCGGACTTCGGCAACACGACCACCGGAAAACTGAGCATGCGCTACGACCCGTCGCGCGCTGTCGGCTTCCGCGGCAGCGTATCGTCGGGCTTCCGCGCACCGGGCGTGCAGCAGAAGTTCTACAGTTCTGTCTCGACCAACCTGAACTCGGCCGGCGTGCTGACCGAAACCCTGACTGCGCGTGAAGGCAGCGCCGTGACCAAGGCGTTCGGCATCTCGCCGCTGAAACAGGAAACCTCGAAGAGCGCCAGCATCGGCATGATCCTGCGCCCGGCGACCAATTTCTCGGTCACCGCCGATCTGTATCGCACCAACATCGATGACCGGATTGTCTTCTCGAGCAATATCGCTCCGGAGTCGGGCCCTTGCCTGACCGCCGCGGCATGTCCGATCAAGGCGATCCTCGATCCGCTGAAGGTCGGCCAGGCCCAGTTCTTCACCAATGCGATCGACACCAGCACCGACGGCTTCGACCTGGTCGCGGAACACACCAGCAAGTTCACCGGTTCGACGCTGGTGATGTCCGGGCAGCTTGGCTTTAACCGCACCACGGTCAAGAATCGCCACTCCCAGTCGCCGGTGCTGACCGGCGCCCAGCTGTTCGACGATTCGCAGGTCACGCTGATCGAACGCGGCCAGCCGCGCCAGCACCACGTGATCGCGGCCGACTTCACCACCGGATCATGGAACCTGAACACCCGCGCCAACTACTACGGCGCCGTACAGGGACAGGGCTTCACCGCGCCGTTCATCCAGACCTGGGAAGCGAAGTGGCTGGTCGACATGTCGCTGCGTTATGCGTTCACCAAGCGCATGAGCGTGTCGGCCGGATCGAACAACATCTTCAACACCTATCCGACCGAGTGGGACAAGACCAAGGCCTTCCCGTTCCCGCAACTGGGCTTCACGCATTGCTGGGAGACCTGCCCGATCGGCATCAACGGGCGTTCCGGTTACGTGCGGGCTGACTACACGTTCTGATCGAATCGCTAGCGACGCTCGCGCCACCATAGCGCGAGCATCGCCAGCGTGAACAGCAAAGCGAACGGCCAGGCCGGAAGCGCCGCGCCCCGGGCAGTTGACGCCGCGGGGGTGCGCGCCGCGTAGCGCGCAGTCGCATCGCGCCGCTGCGCAGCCTGCCACAGCGGCCAGTCGCCAGGCGCGAACACATACACCTGGTTCGACTGACTGCCGGCTTGCATCGCCAGCCAACCCGGCTGGCGTGGCCACACCGCGACGCAGGAGGCGTCGGCCTTGTCAGGCCGGCGCCGCCACCCCACAGACTGCTGAAGACCGGGGAACGCAAGCTCGCCGCGCACGCCCTGTGCACATACTTCGAGCCGCTGGCCGGCGAACGGCATCTCGCGCGGCTGCTCCCACACCACGTCATCGATGCGCCGCACACCGGCGCTGTCGAGCACTCCCTGCCACCACATTCCAAGCTGCTGCGGCTGGCTGATCGCACTGCGGTGCCAGTCGCCCACGCCGACCCAGGCAATGCGTCCGGCTTGCCACTTGCGGGTCCAGACCGCGCCGTCGGTGCCGCTCCACGCACCTGACGCCGGCCCGGGCGGGTTGAACGGCGCCACCGGCATCGCCAGCGGTGCGCCGGCGGTACGGTTATCGGGCTGCGGCTTCAGGTCCAGCTGCACGGCGCGCTGCCAGATTTTCGGATCGCCGGCGTTCGCGCCGAGGATCACCAGCGGAACACCCTGCGCAACCTGGCCCAGCATGGCGGCCCGCGCGCTTTCCTGGGCGCGCTCGAACCACGCGGCATCGACCACCAGCAGGTTCGGCGCAGCGATCGGCGTGCGCGCGGTTTCGTTGCGGGTGACGGTCTTTCCGAGGTTGACCTGCCAGTCGAGCAGCGCGCCGCTGTTGGCGAGCAGCTCGTTGAGTGCGCGCAGGTCGAACGAGGGCGCGCCGAAGCGGCCCTGCACTTGCAGCGGCGCCGCATCGACCACGCTGAGCGGAACCGGCCCTTCGGCCACCGTCTTGCCGGCCGAGTCGAGCAGGCGCGCGCGCAGCACCAGCAGTTCCGCAGCAGGCGGCAACCACTGAACGCTGATCGAGGCGGCGGTGCCCGTAGCGTCGGCGATCAACTGGCCGTTCTCCGCCAGCAGCTGCAGGCGCGCGGCGCCGGGCCGGGCGCGATGGATCGTCAGCGTGAACATCCTTCCCAGCGCGATACGGCGCGGGAAATCGAGGCGCAGCACATCGGTCGACGGCGCCTTCCATGCAAGCGGGCGGGCCGGCAGGTCATGCCACTCGGCTTCGCGCAGACCGTCGCCGGCCAGGGTCAGCGAGGCCGAGTCCGCAATTCCAATATCGGGATTCGCAGGATCGACCGCAATCACGGGGGCGGCCGAAGGCGGCAGCTTGAAATTGCCGGCAATGCCGGTCAGGGCTGCTGCGGCCACCAGCACCAGCGCCGCATCGATCCGGCGGCGCGTCCACAGGTAGCAGGCGGCACTGGCCAGGCCGATCAGCGCGACAAGGATCATCGTCATGGCGCCGCCTTGCGCCATGCCTGGACGAACGGCGTGCTGGCTGCGGGGGAAGCCTGCAGCAGCACCGGTGCGTCGGTAATTGCTCCGCGCAGCCAGGCGCGCAGCACTGGCCTGCACCTGGCGCAGCCATCGGCCACGTCCTGCACCGCGCGCTGGGCTTCGAGCCGCTGTTCGTCATTGGCGATGCGGATGCGGATCCAGTCGTGCGCGGTCCGGCTCCACAGGGCAGGCAAGGATCCCTCGCCGTCCAGCGCCCGCAACAGTTCGCGCAATTCCAGCGGCACGGCGTCGGTGCGCGCACCCTGCTCGCGCCGGTAGCTCTTTGCTCCGACTACGTCTCCGCTCATGCGCAGCTCCTCCTTGATCGGCGGCGGGGCGAATGCGGTCTTGTGGAGGTAGATCCGGTCGGCCTGCTGCAATTGCTTGATGGCGTCGAGCGCCTTGTATTCCGGCGGAAGTGCGGTCGACGGGGTGATCGCGCGCAGCGCCTTCTCCGCGTCCCACATGGCCGACAGCGCGCGCCGCAGCACTTTCTTGGTGCCCTCGTCGAACAAGGTCGCGTTCTCGGCCTGGTCGTGCGCATGGCCGAATTCGGCCACCACGTCGTGCTTCGCGCCCTCCTTCTCATGATCGTCGTCCCCGAACAGGCTCGACTCCTCACCGAGGAACTGGCCGTAACGGCGCCGCAACTGGGCCTGGTCGGCGGCAATCGACTCGCTTCGGCTGCGCACCGTCGCCGCCGCAAGCTTCGGCTGCGCCTTGATATCCGCTACCAGCTGCTCCGTATCGATGATGACCTGGCGCTGGCTGCGCAGGTTCTCGGGCTTGACCAGCATCGGCAACGCGGATGCTTCGTCGTCGGTGCTCACCGGTCCCGGCAGGCGCAAGGTGTAGGTCGGCGACTGCGTGCTATGGGGCGGTTCGGCGTTGTCGGCGGCGCGCACGAAGAAATAAAGCTCGTCGCCTGGCTCCATTCCCAGGTCGGACAGGGCCCATTGCTTTGACCAGTTGCGCGCGCGGGGATCGGCCGATTCGGGCAGCGGCACTTCGCGGTCGCTGAAGCGGATGTTCTCGCCGCTCCCGCGCGCCAGCGTCAGGTGCAGGGTCGCACGGCGCACGGCGTAGTCGTCGCGCACCGAGACCGCAATGGCGGCGCTCTTCGCATCCGCGGCTAGCACCTGGACCATCTCGGCGGGCGCCGTGACCGTGATCTGCGGCGGCTGGTCGGCGGTCGCGCGCAGGTTGTATCGCGCGCCGCGCCAGCGCCAGAATATCGATTCGGCCGCGGTCCAGCGCGCGCAGCCGGTTCCGATCTTCAGCTGCTGGCCGTCGCTCAGTTCAACCGGCGCGTCTTCCGCCTTGCCGTCCCTGGCGCACCAGCGCACTTCGCTGTGCTGGGGTATCTGCAGGTCGCGCGGCGCGGAGTCGAACGGCGCGGCAGCGGTGTATTTCGGCGGCGCGACGTGCATCACGATGGCGCCGCTGGCGGCGGCGACCGCGCGAACAGGCGCCTTCAAGGCCGGTACGCCGGCGCGGGCGCCCCATGCCCACACCGCGAACGCGGCCAGCGCGCTGACGGCGATCCAGTGGTAGGCGCCGCGCACGCGGGTACGCGCCACCGCCGAGAAATCGTTGTTGTCCATTGAAGCCGCCACGCCTTGCAGCAGGCGTTCGCGCTGAAGCTGGCCGACCGGCGACGGCGCATGCGCCAGCAGGGCGCTGCTATCCTCGAGCTGGGGCATGGCGCCGTCCATCCAGCGCGACCAGTTGCCTGCCACGCGGCGGTGCAGGCGCACACCATCCCACATCACGAGTGCCAGCGCGGCCAGCACGCCAGGCGCCGAGAGCAGCAGGCACCATGGCAGCACGGCTCCCAGCCACAGCGGAGCGCGCCGGCGCCAGGCGGCGCGCCACAGGCGGGCGGCGATGTCAGCGCCGGCTTGCATGCACCAGTATCCTTTCAAGTGCGAACAGCGCCGCAATCGCCAGCAGCAGCTGTTCGCGCAGTGCTCCGACACCGTCGGCCAGCCGCGCCGACGGTGTCGCCGCCAGCATCTGCGAAGGCGCCGGATAGGCGAGCGGCGCGACATGCATCCGCTGCCACGTTTCGAACAGGCTGCGCGCGGCATCAGCGTCTGCCGGCGCGCTCACGGACCAGAGCCGGCCGCGCGCGCTGTCCGCGTAGCGAACTGCGTCAATCGACGGGGCGTTGCGCAGTTCCGGGAAAGCGCTCGCGTCACCGATCCACCACAGCGGCGCGCGCAGGCCGGCCGGCGGAGCTTCGGGAATATCCCATACGATCAATTCGGATCGCGCCTCCGGCGCCTCGCTGACCAGGTAGCGCTGCGGCCCGTCGAGCGCCGCGAACAGCGCTCGCCAGAGGGCGGCCCGCTTGCTGACGATGGCGACATGCCGCTCCGCTTTCGGGAACGGCGGCGCCGACGAGCGTAGTTGAACCCGGTGCCTGAACTGTGGCTGAGCGGCCGGCATCGGTATGTCTCCAGCGACCAGCAGCCGTGCACCGGTCCTCCATTCCCGCTCGTGCGACGCCAGCCACGCCAGCGGATCGCCGGCGGGCAGCTCGAGCCGGCGCGCGCCCTTGAAGCCGGTCTCCGCGACCTGGCGCTCCAGCCACACAGGGTCGGTGCCCTCAATCACCAGCACGCTGTCGCCGCGCCAGGGCAGCGCCAAGCCGGCCAGCAGCGTGATCACGCCAAGCAGCAGCAGGCAACGCGCCGCCAGCAGCACGCGGTCGCTCCAGCGCCATACGCGGCGTTGCTGCGGATCGGCGCGCGGCAGGAAGCGCGCGGTAGCGAGCGGCTCGGCCTTGACGCGCTCGCGCTTCTGGCGATGCCACAACACCGGCAGCAACAGCACCGGCAGCGCCGCCCACCAAAGACTGTTCATGCTCCCCCCGCCTGGCGCAGCCACGCACGCAACACAGCCTGCAGCGGCTGTTCGATGCGCGCATCGAGGGTTGGGATGTCGTTGCGGCGGCACTCGGCAGTCATGCGCGCGAAGTGTTCGAATCTGTTCCTGATATAGGCGGAGCGCGCCTCCGGGTCGAATCGGAATAGTCCCTCGCCCTGTTCGGGATCCCGGTACGCGCTGCCGGAGGCAAAACCGGCATCGCACTCGGCCTGCGTCTGGAGGCACAGCGCGCGCACGTCATGGCGCATGTGGCGCAGCCGCAGCAGCGCTTCGGACTGCGCTGACGGCCAGTCCAGAAAATCGCTGGCGGCAAAAATCAGGCTGGGCGAACGGGCGAAATGCAGGCTGGCGCGCAAGGTGTCGGCCGGCGGAAGGCTTCCGGCAGCTTCGGTGCGCGACAGCTGCGCGAGGATGCGTTGCATCTGGCGCGGGCCGCGCGCCGCGGGCGTGAACCTGACCCTCCCTCCCCCGCACACGATCAGGCCGAACGCATCGCCCTGCCGCTGCGCGATCGCGGCGATGCAGGCCAGCACGACACGCGCATACTGAAGCTTGTCGAGTCCTTCGACGCTACGGCTCGGCTCCGCCATCGAGGCGCTGGCGTCAAGCCACAGCCAGACGGCGACGTGGCTGTCGCGCTCGGCCTCGCGCACGAAGTAGCGGTCGGCGCGCGCCAGCAGCTTCCAGTCGACCCTGCGCCACTCGTCGCCCGGCGCGTAGGCCCGGTATTCCGAGAATTCGACGCCGGCGCCGCGCTCGCGGCCCGCATGGATGCCGTGGCCGAGGCCGGCCAGCACGTAGCGGATGACGAGATTGAGGTCGGAGGTGTGCGCCAGCAGCGCCGGTGTCGCCAGCATTGTCAGTCGACGCGGATCTCGTTGCGCAGCGCCAGCAGGATGTCGGCGATCGCGACTCCGTCGGCTTCGGCTTCGAAATTGCGCAACACGCGGTGCGCCAATACCGGCAGCAGCATCGCGCCGATATCGTCGCGCGTGACCGCGAGCCGTCCATGCATCAGCGCGCGCGCCTTGGACGCTAGCACCAGCGCCTGGCCGGCGCGCGGGCCGGCGCCCCAGCCTACGTGCCTAGTGATGCTGGCCACGGTGGTGCCTTGCGGGCGCGTGGCGCGTACCAGGCGCGTCGCGTAGCGCAGCAGGTGTTCGCCGATTTCGATGTCGCGCACCAGCAGCTGCAAACGCAGCAGGCTGGCCACGTCCATCGCCGGCGTCGCGTCCTGCAGGCCGGCGTGGGTGGTGCGCGAGACCATCGACATCTCTTCGTCTTCGGACGGATAGCCGACATCGATGCGCAGCAGGAAGCGGTCGAGCTGCGCTTCAGGCAGAGGATAGGTGCCGGCCTGCTCGATCGGGTTTTGTGTCGCCAGGACGAAAAAGGGCTGCGGCAGTTTGTGGGTCTGCCCGGCGAAGGTGACCGAGCGCTCCTGCATCGCCTCGAGCAGCGCGGACTGGGTCTTGGGCGGGGCGCGGTTGATCTCGTCGGCCAGCAGCACCTGGGTGAATACCGGCCCTTGCTGGAAGCGGAACACGCGCTGGCGAGTGGCCGTATCTTCTTCGAGGATCTCGGTGCCGACGATATCGGACGGCATCAGGTCGGGCGTGAACTGGACCCGGCGGAACTGCATGTCGGTGGCCTGCGCGAGCGACTTGACCAGCAGCGTCTTGCCCAGCCCGGGAACGCCTTCGACCAGCGCGTGGCCGCCGGCCAGCAGGCAGATCACCAGCGACTCGATCACGTCGTCCTGGCCGATGATCACTTTCGACATGCTCGCCTTCAGCGCGCCGACCTTCGCCGTCAGCTCGGCGATCTCCACTTCCTTCCATGCTATTGCATCACGTTCCGACACGTCAGGCTCCCAGTGCATATTGAATGATATTGACCGCGAAGCGGGTGTTGTCGATCACCAGCCAGCGCTTGTTGCGGAAGTCGTAGTCCCACTCGCAGCCGTAGTCCTTGTTCGAATACAGCACCCGCACCCGCCCGTCGATCTCGATCGCCTTCAGGTAGTCGTGCACCAGGTCGTCGCCCCAGCCATTAAGCTCGACGCCGGTATTGGGCGGTCCATCGAAATGGAAAAAGCTCGAATACACCGGATGCGTGTTCGGGATTTTCTTGAGCGCCTTCGGCCCGAACATTTTTGCCAGTTCGGCCTCGAACGACTTGGCGAACAGGCCGTCGACATCGTGGTTGCAGTCGTCGACGAACACGAAGCCGCCGCCACGCACGTAGCGCTCGAAATTTTTGCGCTCGCTTGGGGTGAATTGCACCAGCTTGTGGCCGGCCAGGTAGCAGAACGGCGCTTCCAGCATCTTCGGGTCCGACAGCGCGATCACCCGCTCGGCCGGATCGACCCGCAAGGTGGTGTACTCCACCAGCGAGTTGAGCACGTTGCTGGGCATGCGGATATCGACGTCCCAGTCGCCAGAGTCGTACATCAGGCGCGTGAAATAGAAATCGACTGGCCGCATGCGTCGCTCCGCTAGACCGCGTCGGACAGCGAGGTGAAGTTGAAGTCGCGGATCTTCATCGGCGGGATCAGCATCTGGTACTGCACTTCGTCGCCGCCGATGATCTGCGGCTTGCCTAGTTCATCGACGTTGTTGAGCATCGAGACGGGGCTTTCGTTGAAGCGGAAGTTCTTGATCGGATGCTTGATCTTGCCGTTCTCGACGTAGAAGGTGCCGTCGCGGGTGAGGCCGGTCAGCAGCAGCGATTGCGGATCGACCTGGCGGATGTACCAGGTGCGGGTGACGATCACGCCCTTCTTGGTCGAGGCGATCAGTTCTTCGAGCGACTTGGAACCGCCCGACATGATCATGTTGCCGTGGCGCGCGGTGGCGCGCGCGTTCTGCTTCTGCGCCCAGTAGCGCGAATAGTCGAGCGAGACGATCTTGCCGTTCTTGACGACGTCGGTGCGCTCGCGCGGCAGCATCGAGTTGGTGTCCCACGGCCGCACCGGCACGTCCTTGTCCCACGGGTCGGCCCAGATGTTGACCTGTTCGTCGAACAGCTTCTCGCCGAGGCGGTTGCCGCCGCCCTTCTTGGACAGGAAGCTGCGGCCTTCGTCGGCCTGGCGCGCATCGAAGGCGCCGAACATGCGGCCGATCAGTTCCGACGTCGCCGCCGGCTCCAGGATCACGGTGTAGCGGCCCGGCTCGAGGGCCTTGGCGTCGACCGAGCGCAGCGCCTTCTCGATGGCGACCGCCGACGCTTCGCGCGGGTCGAACTTGCGCACGTCGCTGGCCGAACGCGTCACCCATCCCGAGCCGCGCCCGTCTTCGGTGCGCGCGGTGCAGGTGAAATCGAGGTCGGTGAATTCCTGGTGGCCGAACAGGCCGTTGGAGTTGGCGATGGTCTGGAAGCCGGTGGTGTCGACGAAGTAGCCGGCGGTGAGCAGCTTGTTCTTGCGGCCGGCGCCGATGCTGTGGGACGCGACTTCGGCGCGGTACTCCGGATCGATCGCCGCGGTGCTGCCGGCGAAAGTGTTCGACGGTTTGAACACCTGCTTGCCGATGGCTGGCATGAATTCCGGATTTTCAGGCGCGAGGCGCGCCACGTCCTCGGCGCGGCGCACTGCCTTTTCCAGCGACTTGTCGTCGAACTCGTTGATCGAGGCGGTGCCCTGGCGCTTGCCGAAGGCGACGCTGACGGTCAGCTGGGTATTCTCGGTCAGGCCGGCGGTGCTGACGCTGTTTTGCGCGTAGCGGATATTGCCGGTGCGGGTGCCGTTGATCACGATGCGGCATTCGTCTGCTTTGGAAAACCCGAGTATGCGGTCGCAGATGCGCTTTGCTTCTTCCTGGTTCAGCTGTTTCATCCTGAAGTCTCCTTAGCCGATCTTGCGAGCGGTGTTGATCACATTGATGCCGTTGAAACGGGTGGTGCTTGATCCATGCGAGACGGCGCTGACCTGCGAAGGCTGGCCTTTGCCGTCGAAGAAGGAGCCGCCCATGCGCCAGTCGCGCTGGTCGCAAATCGCGCTGCAGGCGTTCCAGAATTCCTGGGTGTTCGACTGGTAGGCCACGTCTTCGAGAGGACCGACGATCTTGCCGTTCTTGATCTCGAAGTAGAGCTGGCCGCCGAACTGAAAGTTGTAGCGCTGCTGGTCGATCGAGTAGGAACCGCGCCCCAGGATGTAGATGCCCTTCTTGACGTCCTTGACCATCTCGTCGGGTGTGAGCTGCTCCTTGCCGGCTGCCAGCGACACGTTCGGCATGCGCTGGAACTGTACGCTGTTCCAGCTGTCGGCATACGAGCAGCCATGCGATTCTTTTTCGCCGATGATGTGGGCCTGGTCGCGCGTGGCCTGGTAGTTCACCAGCACGCCGTCCTTGATGATGTCCCAGCGCTTGCACCTGACGCCTTCATCGTCGTAGCCGACGGCGCCGAGCGAACCGGGCGCGGTCTTGTCGGCGATGAAGTTGACGCGGTCCGCGCCGAACTTGAATTTTTTCGTCTGCCATTTGTCCAGCGTGGCGAAGCTGGTGCCGGCGTAATTGGCTTCGTAGCCCATTACGCGATCGAGTTCGGTCGGGTGGCCCACCGATTCGTGGATGGTCAGGAACAGGTGCTCGGGGCTGAGCACCAGGTCGTACTTGCCCGGCTCGACCGATTTGGCCGATAATTTTTCCTTCGCCTGGCGGCCTGCTGCACGCGCGTCTTCGACCATGTCGACCGAACGGGTGTAGAGCGTGGTGACGCCGCCCGCCGCCTGCACCTTGTCGGCGGTGCGCGCATCGAAGTATTCGAAGCCCATGCCCACCGGCGCGGCGAGGCTGTCGCGGGTGCGGAAGCGGTTGGCGGCCTTGTCGACCGCGGTCGCGGTCATCGGCGCCCACAGGCGGTGGATGTCCTGGTCGATGTAGGAGCCGTCGGTCGAGGCGAAATACTTCTGCTGGTTCACCTGGAACAGGTTGGCCGTCATGAAGCTGGCGCCGGCGTCCAGCCCGGCCTTGTTCGCCGCGATCAGCATCTCCGCCTTGTCTTTGACGGGCACGGCGCGCCAGTCGCGCGTGAACGGCGTGGCCCAGGATACTTCGCCGACGCCCTTGACCGGCGCCATCTGCAGCGGCGCGGCCTGGAGCCTGGCGTTGGCGCGCGCGATCGCCACCGCCTGGCGCGCCGCGCCGGCGACGCCATCGGGCGACATGTCGTTGGTGGCGGCGAAGCCGTAGGCGCCGCCGGCAACAACCCGCACGCCGACGCCCGAGGACTCGGTGTTGACGATGTTCTCGACGCGCAGGTCGCGGGTGGTGATGAACTGGTTCAGGTAGCGGCCGATGCGCACGTCGCAGTAGCTGGCGCCGGCCTTGGTGGCGGCGTTCAGCCCCGCGTCGGCCAGCGCTTTCTTGAACGACAGCGCGACCGGGTTGAGCAGTTCTTCAGCCGCGATCGCGTTGCCGAACACCGGCACCAGCATGGCGCCGGCGGCGCCGCCGCCGATTTTAAGGAAGGTGCGTCGTTCCACAAGCTCTCCGGTTACACCGCGTCCGACAGGGACGTAAAGTTAAAGTCGCGCACCTTCATCGGCGGGATCAGCATCGCGTACTGCGATTCGGAGCCGGCGATGATCTGCGGCTTGCCGATTTCCTCGATGTTGTTGAGCATCGTGACCGGACTCTCGTTGAAGCGGAAGTTCTTGATCGGATGCTTGATCTTGCCGTTTTCGATGTAGAAGGTGCCGTCGCGCGTCAACCCGGTGAGCAGCACCGACTGCGGATCGACCATGCGGATGTACCAGGTGCGCGTGACCAGCACGCCCTTCTTGGTATTGGCGATCAGTTCCGCGGTCGATTTGCTGGTGCCGGCCATGATGATATTGCCGGCGGAGCCGACCGGGCGCACGCCCTTCTTGGCGGCCCAGAAGCGCGAGTAGTCGAGCGCGGCTACGCGGCCATCCTTGATGATCGCCATGCGCTCGCGCGGCAGCATCGTGCTGCTGTCCCAAGGCAGCACCGCGACGTCCTTGTCCCATGGATCGGCCCAGACGTTGACCTGCTGGTCGAACAGTTTTTCGCCCATGCGGTTGCCACCGCCTTTTTTGGACAGGAAGCTGCGGCCCTCGTCGGCCTGGCGCGCATCGAAGCCCGACAGCATGTAGCCGAGCAGGTCGGAGGTGGCGGCCGGCTCCAGGATGACGGTGTAGCGGCCCGGTTCAAGCGCTTTGGCATCGACCGAACGCAGCGCCTTCTGGATGGCGACGTCGGACGCTTCGCGCGCGTCGAACAGCGCGGCATCGCCGGCCGAACGCTTGACCCATCCCGAACCGCGGCCGTCTTCGGTACGCACGGTGCAGGTGAAGTCGAGCGAAGTGGCCTGCTGGTGGCCGAACACGCCGTTGGAGTTGGCGATGGTCTCGAACGAAGTGCTGTCGGTGAAGAAGCCGGCGCATACCAGCTTGTTCTTGCGGCTCGCCTCGATGCTGTAGGCCGCAGCCTGGGCGCGGAACTCCGGATCGATGGCGGCGGTCCTGGCGCTGAACGTGGCGCTCGGCTTGAAGACCTGCTTGCCCACTGCCGGCATGAACTCCGGGTTCTCCGGCGCAAGGCGTGCCAGGTCCTCGGCGCGGCGCACGACTTTTTCAAGCGACTTGTCGTCGAACTCGTTGATCGTCGCGGTGCCCTGGCGCTTGCCGTAGGCGACCGACACCGACAGCTGCGCGTCTTCCACCAGCCCGGCGGTCGAGACGTTGTTGCGGGCGTAGCGGATGTTGCCGGTGCGGCTGCCGGTCAAGGTGACGGTGCATTCGTCGGCCTTGGTGAAGGCCATCACGCGGTCGGTGATGCGGCGGGTCTCTTCCTGGTTCAGTATCTTCATGGTTAGCCGATCTTGCGTGCGGTGTTGATCACGTTGATGCCGTTGAAGCGCGCGGTCGAAGCGCCGTGCGACACGGTGCTTACCTGCGAAGGCTGGCCTTTGCCGTCGAAGAAAGAGCCGCCCATGCGCCAGTCGCTCTCGTCGCAGATCGCGCTGCAGGCGTTCCAGAATTCCTGGGTGTTCGACTGGTAGGCCACATCCTCGAGCTGGGCGCCGATCTTGCCGTTGTTGATTTCGTAGAACAGCTGGCCGCCGAACTGGAAGTTGTAGCGCTGCTGGTCGATCGAGAACGAGCCGGCGCCGACGATGTAGATGCCCTTCTTGACGTCCTTGATCATTTGATCCGGCGTGAGCTTCTTCGTTCCCGCCGACAGCGAGATATTCGGCATGCGCTGGAACTGCACGCTGCTCCACGAATCGGCGTACGAGCAGCCGTGCGATTCCTTCTCGCCGATGATGTGGGCCTGGTCGCGCGTGGCCTGGTAGTTCACCAGAACGCCGTCCTTGATGATGTCCCAGTGCTTGCACTTGACGCCTTCGTCGTCGTAGCCGACCGCGCCGAGCGAACCCGGAATGGTCTTGTCGGCGACGATGTTGACGCGCTCGGAGCCGTACTTGAATTTCTTCGACTGCCACTTGTCGAGCGTGGCGAAGCTGGTGCCGGCGTAATTGGCTTCGTAGCCCATCACGCGATCGAGTTCGGTGGGGTGGCCGACCGACTCGTGGATCGTCAGCCACATGTGTTCCGGCGAGAGCACCATGTCGTACTTGCCCGGCGCGACCGACTTGGCAGTCAGTTTTTCCTTGGCCTGGCGGCCGCAGGCGCGCGCGTCTTCGATCAGGTCGTACGAATCCTTGTACAGCGTGCACACGCCGCCGGCCGCCTTCACTTTGTCCTGCGGGCGCGCGTCGAGGTACTCGTAGCCCATGCCGACCGGCGAGGACAGGCCCTGGCGCGAACGGAACTTGTTGGAGGCCTTGTCAACCGCGGTGGCGAACACCGGCATCCACATGCGGTGCACGTCCTGGTCGATATAGGAGCCGTCGGTCGAGGCGAAGTACTTCTGCTGGTTCACCTGGAACATCAGCGACTGCATGAAGCTGGCGCCGCCGTCCATGCCGGCCTTGTTGGCCGCGATCAGCAGCTCGGCTTTTTCCTTGATCGGCACGGTGCGCCAGTCTTTCTTGATCGGGGTAGCCCAGGACACTTCGCCGACGCCCTTGACCGGCGCCAGCTGCACCGGCTCGGCCTGCAGGCGCGAATTGGCCTTGGCGATCGCCACCGCCTGGCGCGCGGCGCCGGCCACCGCATCGGGCGACATGTCGGAAGTGGCGGCGAAGCCGTAGGCGCCGTTGCACACCACCCGCACGCCGACGCCGGCCGACTCGGTATTGGTGACGTTTTCGACGTTCAGGTCACGCGTCGTGATGAACTGGTTCAGGTAGCGGCCGATGCGCACGTCGCAGTAGCTGGCGCCGGCCTGGGTGGCCGCGGTCAGCGCAACGTCGGCGAGTGTCTTCTTGAATTTTGCGGCGAGGGGATTGAGCAGCTCTTCGGCGGCGACAGCGCGTCCGAATACCGGCACCAGCATGGTGCCCAGGGCCAGGCCGCTGATATTGAGAAAAGCACGACGTTCCATTTTATCTCCTGACAAATCACTGACGGGGGCAGCGGCTCACCAGGCGATGGTGGCAACGCTGTTGCGGCACATCTTCGAATCGGGTCGGTCAATCACGGTCCAGCGTAAAACTCGGAGAACCATAACAGCAACAAAACACTTTGAATAGGCAAAGTTTGTGCCACTGGCTAAGTCCTTGATTTTCAAAACCCGCGAGGTTGTCCGGGCTGTCCGCCGGTGTCCGGCGCTGTCCGGCCCGGACGCGCGGACATGCATACATCAAGCAGTCCTTGACCGCGGCGGCGCGCTGGCCGATGATCCCAGCTGCGGCGGCGTTCGCACTGCCGCACCTACCCAATAACACCAATGGAGACCCCACATGAAGCGATTGATCCTGGCCGCCCTGCTGGCAGCCGGCCTGTGTAGCGCAGCCCAGGCCGACGACGCCCTGAAAGCGGCAATCGCCGGCAGCCACCGTTCGGCCGCGAACAGCGCGCGCGACAGCGCCCGCCACCCGTATGAAACCCTGCAATTTTTCGGCATCAAGCCGACCATGACGGTGGTCGAACTGACGCCCGAAGGCGGCTGGTACACCGAAATCCTGGCGCCGTATTTACGCGGCAAGGGCATGCTGATCGGCGCCGGCGAATCGATCAAGCCGGAAAATAGATACGGCACCATGTTCATGAAACAGCTCAATTCGAACGCCGCGGTGTACGACAAGGTGCGCATCGGCGTGTTCGAGCCGCCCGTCGAATACAAGATCGCGCCGGCCAACAGCGCCGACATGGTGCTCACCTTCCGCAATGTCCACAACTGGGTCGAGCTGGGCGACGACAAGCTCAAGGTCATGCTGAAAAGCGTGTACGACGTGCTGAAGCCGGGCGGCGTGTTCGGCGTGGTCGACCACCGCCTGCCAGCGGCGATGACGCAGGACGCCAAGGCGTCGACCGGCTACGTGCACGAAGCGTATGTGATCAAGCTGGTCGAAAGCGCCGGTTTCAAGCTGGCCGCCAAATCGGAAATCAACGCCAACCCGAAGGACAACGCCGACCACAAGCACGGCGTGTGGGCGCTGCCGCCAACCCTGGCCAACAGGGACGAGGGCCGCGCGGAGTACCTGGCGATCGGCGAGAGCGACCGCATGACGCTCAAGTTCGTCAAGCCGTAATCACCCGCCCGATCCGGACGGGGCTGGCGCGCAACAGTGCCGGCCCCGTCCTTGTTAAAAGTATTGTTATTTGGCAAAAAAAAGTGCTTTGGTGGTATCTTGTTGTCTGAAATAGTTGAATTCAAGCATCAAGGAATCATTGTGGGTAAGGAACGATTTATTCGGGGAGCCCGCACCATCGCGTTGCTGGCGAGCCTGCTCGCGCTGGCCGCCTGCCAGCGTGCAGACAGCGGCCCCGCCGCACCCGCGGCGGCGCCGCCGGGAGTTTCGCACACCACCATCACCGCCCTGGTCTGGGCGCCCGACTGGCCTGATGAAATGCACAAGGTTGCCGCCGAGTTCACCCGGCTGAACCCGGACGTGCAGGTCAACGTGCAGTTCATGGTCGGCAATTCGGTCGAAGAAAACATCAAGCCGAAGATCGCCTCGCGCAACCTGCCGGACCTGATGTCGGTCAATCCGAACGCCTATGCGGCAGGACTGGCCGAACAGGGCGTGCTGGCCGACGTCGGCCACACTGCCGCCTGGGGCAAGCTGCTGCCCAACCTGAAATCGGACTGGATGACGCAGAACGGCAAGCGCTTCGGCATCGCCGGCGGGGTCGCCGCGACCGTCATGTACTACAACAAGAGCATGTTCGAGCGCGCCGGCATCTTGCAGTTGCCGACCAACTTCAGCCAATTCCTCGAGGTCTGCGCGCGCCTGAAGAAGGCCGGCTTCACGCCGATCGTGTGGAACGGCGGCTTTCCCAACATCCTGGCCAACGGTCCGTTCAGCTTCGGCTTCGCCAACAACGTCGCGGCCCGCGTCCCCGACTGGAAGACGCGCATCGCCGACGGAACCTTGCGCCTGGACAATGCCGCCGGCGCCGACATCTTCGCCAAGATCCGGCTGGTGGCGCAGCGCGGCTTCGTGCAGCCGGGCTACATGCGCACCGGCTACGACGAGGGCATCCAGATGTTCACCGATGGCCAGACCGCGATGGCCTTCCAGGGCACGTGGGCGGCCGGGCGCATGATGGACGCGAAGGGCTTCAAGACCGGCGTGTTCCTGCCGCCATGGAACGACAAGGGCGCCGCGGCAGTGCCGGTGATCGGCAGCGAAACCGGTTTCGCCGTATGCGAGACGCCGAAGAAGGAAGCAGCGCTGCGCTTCCTCGAATTCATCATGGGCCAGGGCTTCACCATCCAGCAGAACAAGCGCCGCAATATTTCGCCGTTCGTGACGGCCCCGGGCGACACCGCGAGCGATCCGCAGATCGTCGCCTACATCGACGCCGCCAGCCGCGCGCCGGTGAGCGGCAGTCCCTATTATTCTATGCTGCCGGCCAACACCATCGACCTGCTGCACCCGCTGATCCAGGAAGTCCTGTTCGGCACCACCACGGCGCAGCAGGCGGCGCGCCGGCTGGAGGCGTCGATCCGCAACGAAGCCAAAAAGAATTACCGATAGGCGCGCATGAACCGTCTGGCCGATTACCTGTCGCTGCACCTGCTGCGCAAGATCGAAATCCGCTATCGCCTGCTCGGCTCGATGGCGCTGCTGTCGCTGCTGCCGCTGCTGATCTCGGGCTTCATCTCCTATACCGAATCGACCCGCGCGATCGCCGAACGCACCCGCGTGCTGTCGACCGAGGTGGCCAAGCAGGTCGCCAAGAACATCCAGCTCGAGATGGCCAAGCTGGAGGCCGACAGCGAGTCGCTGGTACTGTCGGACCGGATCCAGGGCGCGCTGGCGCAGTACTCCCACGGCGACGAGATCCACGTCACGGCGGCGCGGCGCGAGATGATGCGCGCGCTGCTCGAGCGCTACGGCTCGTTCGACTTCATCAACCAGAAATACCTGCTCGACCGCGACAACCGCATCATCGACACCCAGGTATTTTCGAACCTCGGGCACGGCGTAGTGCAGTTCGTCGAGCGTGCGCCGCGGCTGCTGGGCCGCCCCTACTGGGGCACCTACGACAACGCGTCCGGCCAGAAAAGCCTGGTGCTGCTGCGCGCGATCCACGACAAGGCCAACAACCAGCCGGCCGGCACCCTGTTCCTCGGCGTGCGCCCCAGCCACTTCTCGGCGATCTTCGATGACGTCGACCTGGGCAGCGGCACCGACATCTTCGTGCTCGACGCCGATGCAGGCAAGGTAGTGGTGAATACCGCCGCCGGCCAGGACAGCGCACCCGACGCGGCGCTGGCCGACGAACTGCGGCGCAGCATGCAGCGCAACCAGCGCAGCGGCTTTTTCGCCTACAACGGCCAGCTGCCCGGCGAGCAACTGGCGGCCTATGCGCAGATCGGCGACACCAGCTGGTTCGTGGTCAGCACCATCCCGCTCAGCAAGCTGACCATCGAAGCGCAGTCGGCGCGCGACAAGAGCATCGTGGTCGGCCTGTTCGGCTTCGCGATCTCGGTCGCGCTGGCGGTGATCCTGGCGCGCAGCATTTCGGCCCCGCTCGAGCGGCTGGTGCACAGCATGCGCGAAACCGAGGGCGGCAACTACGCCAACCGCATGACGCCCGAGGGCAAGGACGAGCTGACTGTGCTGGCGCGCCAGTTCAACGAGATGGCCAGCAAGGTAGACCGCAACAACCTGCAGCTCGAGGAACGCGTGACGGAGCGCACGCGCGACCTGGCGGCGGCGAACGGCAAGCTGGCGGCGCTCAGCATGACCGACGGCCTGACCGGGATCGCCAATCGGCGCCGCTTCGACGAGGCGCTGGTGCTGGAGCTGCATCGCGCCGCGCGGATGCATACGCCGCTGGCGCTGCTGATGCTCGACGTCGACTTTTTCAAGAACTACAACGACCGCTACGGCCACCAGGAAGGTGATGCCTGCCTGCGCCGCTTGGCCAGCCTGCTGCAATCGCATGCGCGGCGCGCAAGCGACCTGGCCGCGCGCTACGGCGGGGAGGAGTTCGTGCTGGTGGCCGCCGACACCGACGCCGCCACAGCGGCAGCGCTGGCCGAGACTATCCGCGCGGAGATCGAAGCGCTGCAGCTGGCACATGAACGCTCGCCGCTAGGCTTGGTCACCGCGAGCATCGGCGTGGTGTCGATGGTGCCCGACGAATCGACCGGCGCCATCGACATCGTGGGCATGGCCGACCAGGCCATGTACCGCGCAAAAGAGCAGGGCCGCAACCAGGTCGTCGTGGCGCGCAGCAAAGCCGTGGCCTGAACCTCGTTAGATTCCGCGCATTTTGGCAGCACGCCTACCGTGTATAGTGACTCTGCGCCCGCAGCTGCGGGCGATGCCAACGTGAAGAAAGCCATGACCATGCTTCGTTTCTCTGCCTCTGTATTTACCGCCTTCGTTGCCGCCATCGTCGCCACCGCCAGCCTGCCCGTCCTGGCCCAGAGCCCTTCCGCCCCTGCCGCAGCCGCCGCGCCGGCGATCGCGCCGAACATCGAAAACGCCGTGGTCAAGGTATTCAGCACCTTGCGTGGCCCTGATCCGTTCAAGCCATGGGGCAAGGCGGCGCCGCAAGACGTCACCGGTTCGGGCGTGGTCATCGAGGGCAAGCGGATCCTGACCAACGCACACGTGGTGGGCTACGCCAGCCAGGTGCAGGTGCAGGCCAACCAGGCCGGCGACAAGGTGGCGGCCACGGTGGTGGCGGTCGGACGCGGAGTCGACCTGGCCATCCTCAAGCTGGACGACGAATCGTTTTTCGATACCCATCCGCCGGTACCGCGCGCAAGCCTGCTGCCGGAAGTGCGCGACGCCGTATTCGCTTACGGCTACCCGACCGGAGGCAACTCGCTGTCGATCACCAAGGGCATCGTCTCGCGCATCGAATTTGTATCGTATACCCTGGGGAGCGCCGGGTTGCGGATCCAGATCGACGCGGCGATCAACCCGGGCAACAGCGGCGGGCCGGTGATCGCGGGCGACAAGATGGTCGGACTGGCCTTCGCCGGCGCCACCAACACCCAGAACATCGGGTACATCATTCCGAACGAAGAAGTCGAACTGTTCCTGCGCGACGTCGCCGACGGCAGGTACGACGGCAAGCCGGCGATGTTCGACGACCTGCAGACGCTGGAAAACCCGGCCCTGCGCGAATATCTCAAGCTCGAAAAATCGGTGGAAGGCGCGGTGGTCCAGCGCCCTACCCTGAGCACGCCGGATTACCCGCTGAAGGAATGGGACGTGATCACCCGCATCGGCGAGTACCCGATCGACAACCAAGGCATGGTCAAGCTGGGCGCCAACCTGCGGGTGCGCTTCCAGTACCGGGTGCAGCAACTGGCGCGCGACGGCAAGGTGCCGCTGACCATCGTCCGCGGCGGCAAGCAGATGACGATCCAGCTGCCGGTGGGCGGCGCGCGCAAGCTGCTGATCCCGGAACTCGCAGGCGGCTATCCTTCCTACTTCATCTACGGCCCGATCGTATTCAGCCGCGCCACGCCCGAATTCCTGAGCGCGATCACCAGCAACGCCAACCTGATGAACGCGCTCGCCTTCAACGCCAGTCCGCTGGTGACACGCCGCGGCGAACTGCCGGACGCCGCGCGCGAGGAGCTGGTCGTGGTCAGTTCGCCGTTCTTCCCGCACAAGCTGGTGACCGGCTACAACAACCGCATGGGCGCGGTGATCTACTCGATCAACCAGGTACCGGTGCGCAGCCTGCGCCACTTGGTGGCGCTGCTGCGCGACCTGAAAAACGACCTGGTGGTGATCCATTTCGACCAGCGCTCCGGCGAGACCATGGTCTTGCCGCGCAAGGGTATGCTCGAGGCGACGGAAGCAATCCTGACCGACAACGGCATCCGCCAGCAGGGATCGGCGGACCTGATGGAGGTCTGGAACGGCAAGGCCGTCAAGTGACGCCGGGTGCCGGAGCGATTCTGGTGCGCCGCCTGGTCGCGGCCGACGCACCAGCCTACCGGACGCTGATGCTCGACGGGTATGCGCGCGAGCCTGACGCTTTCACCGCCACCGTGAGCGAGCGCGAGGCGCTGCCGCTGGCGTTCTGGGAGGCGCGCCTGGCGCCGGGGGATACTCCCGCCGAAATCGTGCTGGGCGCGGTGGTCGACGGCCGGCTGGCTGGCGCGCTCGGGCTGGCGTTCGAGCAGCGGACAAAATTGCGCCACAAGGCGAGCCTGTTCGGGATGCATGTCGCGCATGACGCGCGTCGCCAAGGACTGGGGCGCCTGCTGGTCGAAGCGGCGCTCAAAGAAGCACGCCGGCGCGAAGGCGTCGTCCAGGTGCAGCTGACCGTCACCGAAGGAAACCCCGCGCCGCAAGGCTTGTATGCGGCCTGCGGTTTCGTCATTTATGGAGTCGAACCGATGGCGGTGCGATCCGGCGAGGGATATGCCGCAAAAGTCCACATGTGGCAGGGCCTGCACCCGCGCTAGTGACTTCTCTGGTGACAGAAATCGTACAAGCGAACCTTCACCTACAAATTATTCACGTCATCCTCGCGAACGCGGAGATCCAATAGGTACGATCAGCTGCAGGCGGCAGCTTCCTCCGCTGAAAGCTAGCGAAAGTTGGCGCAAATTGGCCCCCCGCTTTCGCGAGGGCGACGGTTTGATGTCCACGAAATTATTCCGCACACCTGTAAGCCTGTCCCGGTCTTCCTACTTCGCCTTGGCCGGTTTCACGGGGGTGAAGGTCAGGTCGGCGAAGTCGTAGCTGAAGTCGGTCTCGGTGGAGACCGGCGCCATCTTCATGCGCTCGATGCTGCCGTCAGGGTTCAGCGAGAACGTCACGTATGCGTCGGCGTTGAAGTTGCGCTCCTTCCAGCGCACGACGAAGGTGTCGTGCTGGAAGTGTTCGAGTTCGCCGGCCAGGTCCGGCGTCTTCGCGAACACCAGCACATGCTTGCCGCCAGCCTCCTTGATGGTGGCTTTGCCGTACCAGGCGTCCTGGTACTCGCCGTCATAGGCGGAAAGCGCCAGCGACGGCTTCGACTTCGCCGCGCGCGTGGTGGCCGCACTCTTCTGGCGCGCCAGTTCCTTGGCATGCGCTTCGTTCTCGACGTCGCTGACCAGCTGGATCCAGTCGCTCGGCGCCGCCCCGAGGTACTGGTCCAGCAGGCGATACTGCAACGCGGAGAGTGCACCGCCGCTTTCGGCATTGGTCAGGATCGCGATACCCAGCTTCGCTTCCGGCACCAGAAGCACGCGCGAATAAAAGCCTTGCAGCGCGCCGCCGTGCATCGCCAGCTTCATGCCCTTGTAGTCGCGCAGCTGGAAACCCAGCCCGTACGCGTAGAAATTCGGTTTGGTCGCGGCCAGCGCGGGCTTCGGCTCCGGAATCTTCATCGGCGTCTGGGCGGTCCACATCTCGCGCGCCTGCCTGTCGCTGAACAGGCGGATCTCCTTGCCCTGCGCATCCTTGCCGGCGCTTTCGATCTTGCCGCCGTCCAGCAGCACCGTCATCCAGCGCGCGATGTCTTCGGCGTTGGTGTTGATGCCCACCGCGCCGACCGCGTTCGCTACCGGCATCGCCTTGACCGCGGCGATCTTGCCGTCGATCTTGCTGTGCGCATTGACGGTGTTCGGGTTGCCCGCGTTTTCCGCCAGGCTGGTGGTGGTCGTGGTCATGCCCACCGGCTTGAGGATGCGCTCGCGCACCGTCTCGCCCCACGACTTGCCGGACTTCTGCGCGATGATCTTGCCGGCCACGATGTACAGCAGGTTATCGTAGGCGTAGCTGTTGCGGAAGCTGGTGGCCGGACGGATATAGCGCAGCTTCTCGATGATTTCGTCGGTCGTGAAACTGGTGGTCGGCCACCACAGCAGGTCGCCCGCGCCCAGTCCCAGTCCGCTGCGATGGGTCAGCAGGTCGCGCACCGTCATTTCGTGCGTGACGTAGGCGTCGAACATCTGGAAGTCCGGCAGGTGCCTGGTGACCGGGTCATCCCACGCCAGCTTGCCCTCGTCGACCAGCATCGCCAACGCGGCAGCGGTGAAGGCCTTCGAGTTGGAAGCGATTTCGAACAGGGTCTTGCCGTCCACCGGGGCCGGATCACCGAGTTTTTTTACGCCGAATCCCTGGGCCGCGATGACCTTGCCGTCCTTGACGACGGCGATCGAGATGCCGGGCACGTCGAAGGTCTTCATCACGCGCGTGACGTCGGCTTCAAGGTTGAAGGCCGGCGCCGGCGCCACGCTTGCGGCGACGACGGGGGCGGAAGGCGCCTGCGCGAAGGCGGCGGCGGAGAAAGCGAGCAGGATGGCTGCCGCGGTACGATTCATCAGGTGCACTCTGTGGTTTCCTTATTTCTTGGCCATTTGTTTGTCGACGCTTGCCTGGGTCGCCGGATGGTAGCGCGCGCGGGCTTCCTTGTAGACGCCGATCGCCCAGGCCTTGTCGTCCGGGTTCTTCAGCAGCGCGGCGTACAGCGGCACCACGAACTTCTGGCGTCCCACGCTCATCAGGAATGCGTGCAGCGGCTCGCGTACGTCGCGGTAGCCGGCCTTGATGCTGGCGCGGTAGAAGCGGAAGGCGACTTCGTTGTTACCTGTCTTGGCCAGGCCGAACGCCTGGTCCAGTTCCTTCAGCTGCGCGGCGGTCGCCTTACCGTCGATATCGTTCAGGAATTTCATCCATTCGGTGGCGGTCCACTTCCTGGTGTCGAGCTTCGCAGTCGGCAGTTCGCCCTTGAGCCAGGCGGCGCGCGTGGTGTCGAGCGCGGCCAGCCGGGTCGATACCGCACGCCTGGCGCTGGCCGGGATGCCGGCGCCGTGCAGCCACTCGTCAAGCTCGGCGTCGCTCATCACCTCCGGATGCTTAGCCAGCAGGTTCTTGCGCAGGTAGGTCTCGAACTGGTCGGTGGTCACGCTCTGGAATGCGTGCTGGTCGAACCAGCCGCGCAGGAAGGGATCGAATACCGCGCGGCCGGCGCGCTGCTCGAGCGTGCGCAGGAACCAGGCGCCTTTCGGATAGGCCAGCGCTTCGTCGGTGTAGGTCTTCGACGAGGTGTCGGCATCCCTGGTGAGCAGGGCCTGTTTGGCCGGCGCCACGGTCTTCAGCAGTTCGAGCGCCTCTTCCTGCTCGAGCTGCAGGTTCATGGTCGCCTCTTCTTCACCGTACAACACTTCGAGGATGCGGGTGGTGACGTAGGTGGTGAAGCCTTCGTTGAGCCACCAGTGCTTCCACGAGGCGTTGGTGACCAGGTTGCCGGACCAGCTGTGCGCCAGTTCGTGCGCGATCAGGTCGACCAGGCTGCGGTCGCCCGCGATCATGGTTGGCGTCAGGAAGGTCAGGCGCGGGTTCTCCATGCCGCCGATCGGGAACGACGGCGGCAGCACCAGCATGTCGTAGCGCCCCCAGCGATACGGGCCGTACAGCGATTCGGCCGCCGCCACCATCTTCTCGGTGTCGGCCAGTTCGTATTCGGCCGCCTTGATGCGCTTAGGCTCGGCGTACACGCCGGTGCGCGGGCCCAGGTTGCGCTGTTCCAGCTCGCCGATGCCGATCGCCAGCAGGTAGGACGGAATCGGCTGCGGCATCGCGAAGCGCCAGCCGCCCTTGCCGGTGGCCTTCGGATCGTTATCGGCGCTCATCACCACGCGCAGGCCTTGCGGCGCGTCGATGCGGGCGGTGTAGGTGAAGCGCACCGCCGGCGTGTCCTGCACCGGCACCCAGGAACGGGCATTGATGGTCTCGGATTGGCTGAACATGAACGGCCGCTTGCCCGACATGGTCTGCTGCGGTGTCAGCCACTGCAGCGCGGTGGCGGTCGGCGCGGTGTGATAGTAGATGCGCACCTTGGAAGGCTGGCCGGCGAGCGCGATATGCAGCGCCTGGCCTTTTTCTTCATCGAGCTTGTCGAGCGTGTACGGCGCCGTCTTCCACTTGCCGTCGGCGCCCTGCGCCTGGACCTTCGCGATCGTCAGGTCGCGCGTGTCCAGGTCCAGCGTGCGGGCCGACTTGTCGATCCAGTCGAGCGACAGTTCGGCGTAGCCGGACAAGGTCTTCTTCGCGAAGTCCGCCTTCAGGTCCATGTGCAGCGCGCTGGTCTTCACCTGGTCGTAATGCGCGTAGCTGAGCGGATCGAGCGCGAAGGCGGCTGCGCTCCATTGCGTGAGGATGGCGCAGGCGGCCGCGCGCAGGATGGTCGAATTTTTCATGGCTGTTTTCAGGTCAGGGTGGCAGGACCGGCTGTGCCCGGGGCGCGTGCAGAATAGCACTTTCGCCGCGCCGGCGAAAGTGCTCCGGCCGGGTGTATTGACGGGCGATTGTTGAGTACTCAAGTATCCCAGCCCTGCTATGATCCCCGCTCCCCAATCAGGATCATTGCATGGACGCCTTCCTCGTATCGACCGGTATCGTCGCGCTCGCAGAAATCGGCGACAAGACCCAGCTGCTGGCCTTCCTGCTGGCCGCCAAATTCCGCCGCCCGGTTCCAATCGTGCTCGGCATCCTGGCCGCCACCATCGCCAACCATGCGTTCGCGGCCGCCGTCGGCGCCTGGGTCGCCAGTGTGATCGGGCCGGATGTGATGCGCTGGGTGCTGGGCCTGTCCTTCCTCGCGATGGCCGCATGGATCATGGTGCCGGACACGATCGACGAGGACGAAGCGAGCCTGGCCAAGTATGGCGTGTTCGTCACCACGCTGATCGCCTTCTTCCTGGCCGAGATGGGCGACAAGACCCAGATCGCCACGGTGGCGCTGGCCGCGCGCTACGAATCGACGATCGCGGTGATCGCGGGAACGACGTTCGGCATGATGCTGGCGAACGTGCCGGCGGTGCTGTTCGGCGAGCGCATCGCACGCAAGGTGCCGCTGCGGCTGGTACACGGAATAGCCGCACTGATATTCGCCCTGCTGGGCGTCGGCACGCTGCTCGGCGCCGGCGCCCGATTCGGGTTCTGATTGATCGGAACGACCTATCCGGTGATGCGCCGGACGTGTTCCAAGTTCGAGATAGACACCCAGGGGGACACTTACGCTCACTGCCTCGTTAGTCATCGAAACGCCTCCTTTGTACTCGCCGTCTTGAAAGTCAGACCGCCGAGTTCATAGGAGGTTTTCGGAAAAGGCAAAAAAGCGGCGAGTAAGAACGAGGCAAAGCGCGGTTAAACGAGGCATTGGCTGCAGAAGCACTTCCCTCTCCCGCCGCCTGGCTTTGACGTGTTTTTCCTGCGGCGATGCCGGGCCGGCGATCGCCGCAGGATTCCAGCTTATTGCACCGTCACGCTAACGTCATCAATGATGAACGAAGTCTGCACGGTCGAATCCTCGACACCCTCAAAATGGATCCGCACGGTCTGGCCCTTGTAGGCGATCAGGTCGAAGGTCTTTTGAAGGAAGGTGGTACCCTTGTTCAGGTTCGAGTAGGTCGCAAGCGTCGCCAACACGGCGCCGGTGCTGCTGCGCACCTGCACCTTGAGCGTGTCATAGACCGTGGTGGTGGTGGTCTCGCTCGAATCGACTCGCAACCAGAATCCCAACGCCGCGCTGGTGGCCGTCGACGGAATCGTGATCTGCTGGTACAGGGTATCGGTGTGCGCGGCGCCGTAACCGTCCAGCCATGCCTTCCAGGTGCCGGCGTGGGCAGCCTCGGTAGCATCCGAGGTAATCACGCCGCTCGCCGCGGTCCACGACGACGCGCCCGATTCGAAGCCGCCATTGACGATCAGCTGGGTGGCGCCGTTGCTGACGCTGAAGTTGGCTGCGGCTGAGGTGGCGTTGTTGCCGGCCGCATCAAACGCTTTCGCCGTCAACGCGTGGCTGCCGTTGGTCAGCGTTGTCGAATTGAGCGTGATCGAATACGGCGACGTGGTGTCGCTGCCTTTGAGTACGCCATCAACGTAGAACTCGACGTTGGTGACGCCCACATTGTCGCTGGCGGTGGCCGACAAGGTGATGGTGCCGCTGGCGCCGGTCTCGCTGGCGCTGACGATGGGTGCGGTGGTGTCCGCGACCACGTTGTTGACGCTGAAGCCGAAGGATGTCGAGGTGCCGACATTGCCCGCCGCGTCATACGCCTTGGCGACCAGCGCGTGGCTGCCGTTGGTCAGCGTGGTCGAATTGAGCGCCGCGTTGTACGGCGCCACATTGCTGCTGGCCTTGAGCACGCCGTCGACATAGAACTCGACCAGCGAGACGCCCACGTTGTCGCTGGCGGAAGCCGACAAGGTGATCGTGCCGCTCGAGCCGGTCTCGCTCGCGGAGACGGTCGGGGCGACGGTGTCGCTCGAATTCGACTGGGTCACCCAGATCGGCGCCGACCACAGGATATTGCCGTCGGTCTGGGTCAGCTTGGCGTAATAGAAATGCTCGCCGAGGGACGGCGTGATGGTCGTATTGGCGGTCGTCGACAGCTGCGTGACGGTGCCGTTGCGGCCAGGGACGCCTTCGTACATCAGGATCGTCGACACCGCCTTGCCGGCGGTGGTGGCGAAGTTCGCCACCAGGTTCAGCGTGCCGCTGTTGGTGAAGCGTTCGCCCATGATGTGGCCGTTCGCGGTGAGCACCAGTTGCGAGCCCTTATCCATGGTGGCGAATACGCGGCGCGCCTTGAGCGCATCAATGAAGCTGGCCTGTGTCAGCGCCGTGCCGTTCGGGATCAGCACACCGGTACGGTTGGTGTACGACGCGCCCCAGTTGGCACAGTGGTTGTCCTGGTCGGTGGTGAACGCGACGTGGTAGCCCGCTTCGAGCGCCTTTTTGCAAGCGCCTTCGTAGGTGCTTTGGCTGGTCTCCGTTTCGGTGGTGTTGGTCGAAAATGCCGAGGTATTGAGAACTTCGCACATCGCCATTGCCTGGTCGCCGTCGGCAGTGTAGCCGAACGGGATCCCGCCCACCAGGAACTGGCCGGTGGTGGCAGGATGGTTGAACTGGCCAACCCAGCCGCGCTGGCGCATCAGGGTGTACAGGCCGGCGTAGTCGCCCTTCGCGGTGAGCGTATCGGCGATCAGCTGGCCGCTGCCGTTGTATTCCCAGCCGAGCAGCTCGGGTGTGTTGAAGATGTTCATGTGGCCGCCGTTGCTGATGACGCCCCACTCGAGACCGTACACGCCGAGGAAATTCGGATGGGCCGCATTGAAGTTCGCGGCTGCGGCCAGGCCGGACTGGTAGAGCGCCTTGGCGGCGACCGGATCGGCGGAGGCGTTGGTATTGTCGGAGCCGTCGTACATGTGATTGTGCTCGGACGCCATCAGGAAATCGAGGCCCTTGTTCATCGCATAGGTGTAGGCATCGGTCGGCCCCAGCGCGGCGCTTTGCGGATTCTGCGCGCCGATGCAGGTGGCCAGCGCACCGCCGCCGTCGCTGTGGTTGGTTTGGCTGTGCAGGTTGCCGAAATAGACCGTGTACGGCAGCGAGGCCGGCGCCGGCGCGGCCAGGGCGGTCACTTGCTGCGCACCGCCGCCGGCCATCTTGCCCGCCTTCGCGCCACCGGCCGCCGACGGCGCATTCATCGCCTTGAACGCGGGCATGGCAGGTGCGCTGACCTGGCCCACCGAGATCTCCCACGACTGCTCGACGACGTCATCGGCGCCGTAGTCGAGGCGCTGCACCACGTCGGCGTCGGAGAGCTTGCCCTTGCCCGCGGCTTCCTGCGCGATCGCCTGCATGCGCACCTGGTACACACCGTCCGCCAAGGCGCGGCTGTCGTTCTTGCCGCCCCAGGGCACCGCGACAGTGACCGGCTTGCCGGATAGGCGCGCCGCGCCGTGCCAGCGTTGCAGCACGTCGCCGGCGGGCGACAGCAGCTCGATGCGCCAGGCGACGTCCTGCGCGCGTTCGACCAGCGGATAGTCGAAGTCGAGGGTGAAGACGCGGGCGCCGGCGGCGGCGTCCCCGGTGTAAGGAGCGTGCAGCGTCGCTTCGAATTCCTTGTGGTCCGCTTCCGATGCGAAACCGGCATTGCTGGAACAGACGGCCAGCACGAGAGCAAGCTTGGGCAGCAACTTCCTGGTAAAAGTACGACGCATGATTTCCCCGTTTTTATTGTTGAAATGTTCGGCGATGATTTGCTGCAACGATATGTTGCACGCCGATCATGACAGCGCGATGACGGGGAAGCTACTGCGCCATGCATGCACGGCGCATAGGCGCGATGGCGCTGTGGCGGAAATGTTGAAAATGTCTAAATATGGACAAAGCCGCGCAATTTGTCTAAAAAATCGCGCTTCAACCGGCTTCTCACGGACCGCGGGCCGGGCCCGCTTGGCTAACCCAGACCGGCGCCGACCACAGCATATTGCCGTCCGCCTGGGTCACGCGGGCGTAGTAGAAATGTTCGCCCGGCGCGGGCGTGAAGGTGGTCGAGGCCATTTTCGACAACTCGGCCACCAAGCCCTTGCGGCCCGGCACGCCCTCGAACATCACCACCGACGACACCGCCTTGCCGGCACTGCTGGCGAAGTGCGCCACCAGCGCCAGCGGGCCGCCATTGGCGAAGCGCTCGCCCATCATGTGGCCGTTGGCGGTGAGCACCAGCTGCGAGCCCTTGTCCATGGTCGCGAACACGCGGCGCGCACGCAGCGCATCGAGGAAGCTGGCATTGCTCAGCGGCTGGCCGTTCGGCAGCAGCACGCCGGTGCGGTTGGTATAGGACGCGCCCCAGTTGGCGCAATGGTTGTCCTGGTTGGAACTGAAGGCCACGTGAAAGCCGGCTTCGAGCGCCATGTTGCAGGCGATTTCGAAATTGCTGCGGCGCGTTTCGGTCTCGCTGGTATTGGTCGAGAACGCGTTACTGTTGATCACTTCGCACAGCGCCATGGCCTGGTCGCCATCCTCGCTGTAGCCCATCGCCGCACCGTTGACGACGAATTGCCCGGAGCGCGCCGGATGGTTGAACTGGCCGACCCAGCCGCGGCGCCGCATCAGCGAGTACAGCGCGGCGTAGTCGTTCTTCGGCGTGGCCGTGTCGGCCAGCAGCGCGCCGGCGCTGTTGCGCTCCCAGCCCAGCAGTTCGCCGCTGTTGAAGATGTTCAGGTGGCCGCCCTTGTCGATCACGCCCCACTCCAGGCCGTACACCGCGAGGAAGCCGGGATGGGCCGCGTTGAAGTCGGCCGCGGCGGTCAGGCCCGAGCGGAACAGCGCGCTGGCGGCGGCAGGATCGGCGCCCGCCCGGGTGCCGGCCGAGCCGTCGTACATGTGGTTGTGTTCCGAAGCGACCAGCAGGTCGAGGCCGCGCCGCATTGCGTAGGTGTAGGCCTCGGCCGGACCAAGCGCCGAGCTTTGCGGATCCTGCGCGCCGGTGCACGCGGCCAGGTCGCCGCCGCCGTCGCTGTGGCCGGTCTGGCTGTGCAGGTTGCCGAGGTAGACGGTGTAGGGCAAGGAGCCGGTGGCCGGCGCCGCGCTGGCCGTGGCACCCGAGCGCGGCATGGCGCGAAACGCCGGCATCGCGGGCGCAGCGAGACGGCCGACGGCGATTTCCCAGCTCTGCTCGACGACTTCGTCGGCCTCGCCGGCGCCGCCCGCGTCGCGCGCCGACGCCTGCAGCCGCACCTGGTAGATGCCGGCCGGCGCGGCGCCATCGTCGTCGCGGCCGTTCCAGCGCACCTCGACCTTGAGCGGCGCGCGGAACAGCGTTTCGGCGCCGCTCCATTGCGCGGCCAGGCGCCCGTCCGGCGCGCGAAGCTCGAGGCGCCAGCTGACTGTCTGCGGCGTGGCCACCAGCGGATAGTCGAATGCCAGCGTGAAGGTGCGAGCCTCGCCGGCCGCCGGCTCGCCCAGGTAAGGCGCGTACAAGGTGGCGTCGAATTCGCGGTGGTCCGTTTCGGATGCGGACACGGCGCTCCAGCACAGCGCGAGCAGCAGCAACAACAGGCAGGCAAGCTTGGGGTGGGCGGCCATCGTTTCCTCACGCCTCGATCGATAGTGCAATGATCGCAACTTGCCAATTGAGCAAGTTGATGCGTGGAATAGAACGAGGTGTTTCTATTAATACTTAATTGACAACGATTAAGCAGCGGGCAGGATGGATTTCCTGCCGCCAACAGAAGCCTAGAAATGCACCTCGGCCCGCACCATCGGCGTGCTGGCGCGCTGGCCCCGCCCGCCGGTGGTCTGGTAGGTATTGCCGAACTTGTTGTTCCAGTACTGGTATTCGAACCCGATGCGGAACAGGTTCTTGGAACTGCCCAGCGCGGCGCCGACGTCGTACATCAGCTGCATGTCGATATTGGTTTCCACGCCGGTCTGGTTGCCCACCTCGTCCTTGCCCTTGGCCGCGATCAGGTTGGCATAGCCCTCGAACTTGAAGCCGTTGCCGACCGGGATGCCCCAGGCGAGCGACAGCATCGGATGCAGGTCGTAGGTGTAACGGCCCTGCACCTGGGAGATCGGCGGGAAGGCGCCGCTGGGCGCATTGCTTTCGTGGATCACCAACAGGCTGGTGGAGAGGAAGCCCGGCGTCTTCCACATCAGGGTCGGGCCGAGCACCAGCATCCGCTTGCGCGAGTTGTAGCTGACGTCGTTCTTGGTGTTCCAGTCGAAGCCCGCGGTAACGCCGACCCCGCTGACCCAGCCGTACGACATGTCGACGCCGCGCACCTTGCCGATGTCGAGCGTGGAGCGGTACAGCGCGTAGGCTTCCTGCGCGCCGGAACGCTGGGTCAGCGAGCCGGGGTCGTTGGAATCGGACTGCAGCAGGTCGATGTTGAAGTAGTTGGTGCCGTACTTGTAGCCGCTCGCATGGGTCAGCGCGAAAATGTTCTTGCGGATGTCAAGCGGGTTGAAGGGTTCGGCGAAGGTGTTGCCGATCCGCCAGCTGAGCGCCGTGTCGCTCCACTCCGCCGCCGCGGTGGTGGCGGAAGCACAGAGCAGCATGGCGGCGACGACAATGGATGACTTGCTAGGCATGGTAATCCTTTGACGCCATAACTGCTCAGGCGTTCAGCTAGTTTTTCACAGAACGCGGCACCCTCAATTCCACCACGTGGTCGCGGCCGTCTTCCGACAGCGTGATCACATTGCCTTCCAGCGCGGCGCCATCGAGCGTCAGCGCCATCGTATCGGCCGGCGTCACCGAGATCGCGTAGTTCGAGGTGCGATAGCGGTAATGCAGCTTGAAGCCGTCCCAGCCGGCCGGCAGGTGCGGCGCGATGGTCAGCTTGTCGCCGGCCAGGCCGAGGCCGAGCAGCGACTCGACGATCAGGCGGTACATCCAGCCCGACGAGCCGGTGTACCAGCTCCAGCCGCCGCGCCCGATGTGGGGCGACACCGCGTACACGTCGGCCGCCACCACGTACGGTTCGACCTTGTACAGCGCGCTGCCTTCCGGCGTGCTGCCGTGCTGCACCGGATTGATCATGCGCAGCAGCTCCCAGGCTTTCTCGCTGTCGCCCATCTTGGCGAAGGCCATCGCGGTCCAGATCGCCGCGTGGGTATACTGGCCGCCGTTCTCGCGCACGCCCGGCACGTAGCCGCGGATGTAGCCCGGATTGAGCACGCCCTTGTCGAACGGCGGGTCGAGCAGCTGGACCAGGCCGTAGTCGCGCCGCACCAGGCGCTGGTCGACCTGCTCCATCGCGCTGGCGGTGCGCGCCGGATCGGCGGCGCCGGACAGCACGCCCCAGCTCTGCGAGATCGAATCGATCTGGCATTCGTCGTTGCTGCTTGACCCGAGCGGGGTGCCGTCGTCGAAGTAGGCGCGGCGGTACCACTTGCCGTCCCAGGCGTGGGTTTCGACATTGTGCGCCAGCTGCTTCGCTTCGTTGCGGCAGGTGTCGGCGAAGCCCGGGTCGTCGTGCATCACCGCCACGTCGGCGAACTTGGTCAGCACGTCGTACAGGAACCACGCCAGCCACACGCTCTCGCCCTTGCCTTCGTTGCCGACCCGGTCCATGCCGTCGTTCCAGTCGCAGGTGCCGATCAAAGGCAGTCCGTGCTCGCCGAAGCGCAGGCCGCGCTTGATGGCGCGCACGCAGTGCTCGTACAGGTCGGCGTTCTGGTGCGAATGGCCCGGCATGTCGTAGTAGGACTCCTCTTCCGGCGCCAGCATGCGGCCCTCGAGGAAGGGCGCCGGCTCGGACAGCACGCTGCGGTCGCCCGTTCCGATCACGTAGCGGTGCGTCGCCAGCGGCAGCCACAGGTAGTCGTCCGAGCAGTGCGTGCGCACGCCGCGGTCCGACGGCGGATGCCACCAGTGCTGGACGTCGCCTTCGACGAACTGGTGCGCCGCGCACAGCAGCAGGTGCTCGCGCAGGATCTGCGGCTGGGTGTGGATCATCGCCATCGCGTCCTGCAGCTGGTCGCGGAAGCCGAATGCGCCGCCGGACTGGTAGTAGCCGGAACGTGCCCACATGCGGCAGGCGATGGTCTGGTACATCAGCCAGCCGTTGGCGATCACGTCGAGCATCGGCTCGGGCGTTTCGATGCGCACCGCGCCGAGGGTGGCGTCCCAATGGTCCTTGACCATATCGAATGCGGCGGCGGCCGCAACGCTGCCGTTGTAGCGCTGCACCATGCCGCTGGCGTCGGCGTTGCGCCGCCCGCCCACGCCGAGCATGAACACCAGCTCGCGTTCCTGGCCGGGCTGCAGTTCGATCGCGACCTGGATCGCGGCGCAGGGATCGAGCCCGGCGCCGACCTTGCCGGACAGGCGCGCGCGGTTCATCGCGGCCGGATTGGCGAGGTTGCGGTTGCGGCCGATGAATTCATTGCGGTCGGCCGTCATGGTCTTGTTCTGCGCTTCGACCTGGAAGAAGCCGACGCGGCCGGTGAACTCGGTGTTGTAGGCGTTGCGGGCGAACAGCGCGCCGGACAGCGGATCGAGCTCGGTCACCACGTGCATCGAGGACTTCGGACGCAGGTCGCCCAGCACCCATTCGACGTAGCCGGTGACCGACAGCCTGCGCGGCACGGTGCTGTCGTTGCGCAGCTTGATCACGGAGTACTTGATCGGCGCGTCCAGCGCGACGAAGGTGCACAGCTCACTGTGGATGGCCTCGTGGTCGTGCTCGAACACGCTGTAGCCGAAGCCGTGGCGGGTGACGAATTCGCCCGCGGCACGGACCGGCAGCGCGGTCGGCGACCAGAATTTTCCGGTGTGCTCGTCGCGGATGTAGAACGCTTCGCCGCCGCTGTCCGAGACGGGATCGTTGTCCCACGGCGTGAGGCGGAATTCATGGGCGTTCTCGCTCCAGGTGTAGGCCTGGCCGGATTCGGACACCACCGAACCGAAGCTCGGATTGGCCAGCACGTTGACCCACGGCGCCGGCGTGCGGCTGGCACCGTCGGTACGGATCACGTATTCGCGGCCGTCGGGAGAAAAGCCGCCGATGCCGTTGTCGAGGATCGGCTCGGGCCGGACGAACGCGCCTTCGGGCGGATCGGCCATCAACAGGTACGGTTCGGCGCGCGGCTCGAACACGCCCAGCGGCAGTTTCGGCAGCACCGGCGCGGCCCGCTTGATCTGGTCGGCCAGGCTGCCGCGCGCATCCGACACGATCGCGCGCGCCACCGACTGCATCAGCACCCGGTCTTCGTTGGAAATCTGGTCGAGCAGGCGCACGAAGATGCCGCCAGGGCGGTCGATCGCCTGGGCGTCGATGCCGGAAGCGATCAGCCCCATGATCTGGTCGTGCAGCGCCTGGCGGTAGCCGGAATTGTCTTCGTACCAGATCACCAGGTCGACCACCAGCCCCTTCAGGCGCCAGTAGGCGTGCGCCTGCACCATCTGGCGCGCAAGTTCGATGTTGGACGGATCCTTGATCTGCATCAGCACGATCGGCAGGTCGCCCGAGATCGCGTACGCCCACAGGCCGGACTGGCCGCGATGGTTGCGGATCAGGATCGAGGCGTCGGCGCGCAGCGCGGCGTTCGGGTAGATGATCGAGCTGGCCAGGCGGCTGTACAGCTGGGCGTCCGATTCGGTCGCATTGAGCTGGCGCAGCACCACCTGGCTGTGGGTCCACGCCAGTTCGAACACGCGGTCGGCCAGGTGCCGGTCCTGGTACTTGTCGATCAGGTGCAGCGCCGCTTCGCGCGTCTCGGTCATGCCGGTGACGACGTCGAGCACGACCACCTGGTCGGGTTCCAGCGTGAGCTTGTAGCGGATCGCCACGATCGGATCGAGCACCGAGCCTTCGCCGCCATGCAGCGGCTCCTGTTCGAGCATCGCGCGCGGGGCGACGGTGCTGTTGGTGCGCCCGATGAATTCGCTGCGGCTGGTCTCGAAACTGGCATCGAGCAGCACGCCGTCGTGCACCGTCATCAGGTTCAGCAGCCATGGCATCTGCTCGTCCTTGGTGCGCGGGCGACGGGTGCACAGGATCGCGTTCTCGTTGCGCAGGATTTCGGTCTGCACGAACAGCTTGGAGAACGCCGGGTGCGCCGCGTCGGCGGCGGCCGGCGCCATCACCACTTCGGCGTAGCTGGTGAATTCGATGGTGCGGCGCACCGACGACTTGTTGGTGATGCGGGTGCGGCGCAGTTCGATGTCGTCTTCAGGCGACACCACGATCTCGGTGTAGAGGTCGAGGCCGCGGTCGTTGCGGCGGAATTCGGCGCGTCCTTCCGAGAAGATGACTTCGTATTTCTTCGGCTCGACCAGGGTCGGCTGGAACGTGGTCGACCAGAACGCGCCGCTGTCGACGTCGCGCACATAGCAGAAGTTGCCCCAGTTGTCGGCGGTGGCGTCTTCGCGCCAGCGCGTCACGGACAAGTCCTTCCAGCGGCTGTAGCTGCCGCCGGCCGAGGTGACCATCACGTGGTAGCGGCCATTCGACAGCAGCTGCACTTCCGGCTGCGCCGTGCTGGCGGTGGTGATGATCCGCATCGGCATCGACACTTCGGACACCGGCGCGCGCATCGCGGCCAGGTCGGCGGTGTGCGAATGGAAGGCGCCCGCTTTCGGCACGCGCTCCTGCAGCACCAGCATGGTGGCCTGGAACAGCGGGTCCGATTCGAAGCGGCGCTGCATCGGACGGTTGTGCAGCAGGTAGGACAGCGCCAGGAAGCCCATGCCCTGGTGGTGCGCCATGAACGAACGGATCACGGCGAAATCCTGGCCGCGCGGCAGGCGCGAGACGGTGTAGTCGATCGCTTCGTAGAAGCCGTACTTGCCCATGAAGCCCAGGCCGTGCATGCGCTGCAGGTTCTCGCACGACGCGTCGGGATCGACCATCAGGCCGAGCATCGTGGCGTACGGCGCCACCACCAAATCGTCGGCCAGGCCGCGCTTCATGCCGGTGCCGGGCACGCCGAAGGCGCGGTACTGGTAATTGAGGTTGGCGTCGACGGTGTTGTAGCCGGATTCGGAAATCCCCCACGGCACGCCGCGCTGGCGCGCGTAGTCGACCTGCGCGTTGATGATGGCGCGGTAGGTCTGGTCGAGCAGGGTGTTCTGGTAGGTCGGCATGACCAGGAGCGGCATCAGGTACTCGAACATCGAGCCGCTCCACGACAGCAGCAATTGCTCGCCGCCGACGATGCACAGCTGGCGGCCGAGCGCGAACCAGTGCTCCTGCGGGAACTGGCCCTGGGCGATGCCCACAAAACTGGCCAGCCGCACTTCGGAGGCGAGCAGGTCGTAGCAGCTGGCGTCGAGCCGGCGCTCCGAGACGTTGTAGCCGATCGCCAGCAGGTTGGTGGTGGTGTTGTACAGGAAGTTGAATTCCATGTCGGCGAACTGGCGCGCGCGCTGGGACAGGTCGGCGATCTGTTCGATCCGGCGCAGCGCCGCGGCGCTGCCCTCGCCCACCAGCTGCGTGAGCGCATGCTGGCGCGCCCGTTCGTTCGGCGCCAGGTCGCTGCTCGGGCTGCCCGTCAGGCCGAAGCTGGCCAGTTCGCGCAGGGTCGGGATGCGGGTCAGGCTGGAGTCGACCACGTATTCCTGGGCCGCCTTCATCCACGGCGCCAGTTCCAGCAGTTCGTTGTGCGCCTCGTGGGTCTGCGCGGCCAGTTTTTCGGCCCAGTCCTGCAGGTGCGGTTCGCCCGCCGGCGCCATCGCCGCGAGGATCGCGTCGGCGCATTCGCACAGCCTGCCGAGCGACTCGGCCAGGCCAGGCAGGGTGCCCGCATCGCGCATCCGTTCGGTCAGCTGGTACTGCATCGCCTGGATCGCTTCCCTGACGGCAGGGCCGGCGTCGCCGGCGTGCTCGTTGACCACTTCCAGCGTGATGGCGATGCCGTCGAGCGTGCGCACGCCGCCGATCGGCTGGTCGGCCAGCGCGGACAGGCCCGGCGCCAGCGTCAGCAGGTGCCCGGCCAGGTTGCCGCTGTCGACCGACGACACGTACATCGGCTGCAGCGGATTGAGCGTGAGGGTGTCATACCAGTTGTAGAAGTGGCCGTGGTAGCGCTCCATCTTGTCCATCGTCGCGAAGGTCGCGCCGGTGCGCGAGAGCACCTGGTCGAGCGTCGCGAAGCCGAAGTCCCAGGCCGTCAGGTTGGCCAGCAGCGACATGCCCATGTTGGTCGGCGAGGTGCGGTGTGCGACCACCCAGGCCGGATGCTCCTGCATGTTATCGGGCGGCAGCCAGTTGTCTTCGGCGCCGACGAAGTCTTCGAAGAAGCTCCAGGTCTTGCGCGCCAGGGTTTGCAGGAACAGCGTCTGCCGCGAGGTCAGGCGTGCTCCGACACGCTCGATCGGGAGACTGATCCACCAGGCGACGACGGGCGCCATGAACCACAGGAACAGGATCGGCGCGGCGGCGAACAGCGCCTGCGGGTTGACGAAAGACAGCATGACGGCGCCGCCGACGGCCAGCATCGGCGAGAACCACATCCGCTTCCAGTTGGTTTCCATGTCGGTCGACGAGCGCGCCAGGCTGGACGGCCGCCATTCGAGCAGGTTGCGGCGCGACACCAGCATGCGCCAGCCGGTGCGCGCGATCGCGTCCAGGCTGAACCAGGCTTCGTAGGGCAGGAACGCGGTCTGCAGCAGGGCGTGGCCGAACATGATCTTGAGGCTGGCGATGCCGCTCGCCATATGCTGGGCCCAGCGCATGTCGTGCGGTTTCTCGATCAGGCCGAACAGGGCGTTGACGAAAGTCGGCAGGAAGATCACCGACAGGATCGCGGCGCTCCAGAACCAGGGCGACGGCAGCAGGGCCCAGCACAGCAGCAGCAGCGCGGTCAGGACCGGCGCCACCACGCTGCGGCGCAGGTTGTCGAACAGCTTCCAGCGCGACAGCGCCGACAGCGGATTCGGTTCGCGCCTGCCCTGCGCGGCCGGCACGGTCGGGCGCAGCCAGCCGGCCAGCTGCCAGTCGCCGCGGGTCCAGCGATGGCGCCGGCTGACGTCGTCGCTGTAGCGCGACGGATAGTTTTCGTAGAGCTGGGCGTCGGACAGCAGGCCGGCGCGCAGGTAGCAGCCTTCGAGCAGGTCGTGCGACAGGATCTGGTTGTCCGGCAGCCGGTTGCCCAGCAGGTGCTCGAAGGTGTCGACGTCGTAGATGCCCTTGCCGATGAAGGAGCCTTCGAAGAACACGTCCTGGTAGACGTCCGAGACGGTGCGGGTGTACGGGTCGATGCCCGGCTCGCCGCCGCACAGCTGCTCGTAGCGCGAAGCGTTTTCGCTCGGCAGCGCCGCCGCGACGCGCGGCTGCAAGATGCCGTAGCCTTCGACCACGCGCCGTCCGGCAGGATCGAGCTGCGGCTGGTTCAGCGGGTGCGCCATGGTGGCGACGAACTGGCGCGCCGAATCGCGCGGCAGCTGGGTGTCGGTGTCGAGCGTGATGACGTAACGGATGTTCTGCAGGCCGCAGGTGTCGCCCTCGACCACCGAAAACTTGTCGCGCGCGCCGCCGCGCAGGAAGGCGTTCAGGTCGGACAGCTTGCCGCGCTTGCGCTCGACGCCGATCCAGGCGCGCTCGCCTTCGCTCCACAGGCGCGGACGGTGCAGCAGCAGGAAGGGCTCGACCGGCGGCTCGCGGTCCGGCACGCCGTCGAGCATCGGCAGGCCGACCGGGCCGGGCTCCTCTTCTTCGCGGTATTTGACGTTAAGCTGCATGATGCAGGCGCGCGCCTGCGCCAGCAGTTCTCCGTCGTCGGGCATCGTTTCGTTGGGCGAATCGGCGAAATCGGTCAGCAGGCAGAAACGCAGGCCCGGGTCGCGGTTGGCCAGGTAGCGCACTTCGAGCGACTCGCACAGCGCTGCGACATTGCCGGGGCTGTACATCAGCGACGGCACCACCACCATGGCGCGCGCGTCGTCCGGGATGCCTTCCTTGAAATCCATGCGCGGCAGCGGATGCGGGCGCGTCAATTGGGTGGCCATGAAGTTCACCAGCGCCAGCGCCAGCTGGCTCGCGCCGATCGCGGCGAGCACGCCGAGCAGCACCAGCAAGCCGCCTTCGAGCCCGTTCTGCCACGCGTGCAAGGTGACGCTGCCGGCAAACAGCGCGGTAAATACGACGATCGCGCCGAGGTAGGTGGCGAGCGGCGCGGCGCGTCCCATCTTGCGCAGCGCGGAACCGATCGGATAGCGTACCGCAAGGCGCTTCTCGAGCGCCGGCAGGCCGCGCGCGACCAGGTAATAGCCCACATGGCGGGTGCGCACGTCGAGTCCGCCCCGGGACGGCTCGCGGTTTTCCTGCGCCAGCGCGAGCGCCTGCTCGGCGACCTGCACTTCGGTATGGTCGCAGCGCTTGGCCAGCTGTTCGATCACGTGGCGGTAATTGTCGCGCGTGGCGAAGTCCATCTTGCCGTAGGTATCGGCCGGGTCGCAGCGCAAGGTCTGTTCGACCGCGCTCATGGTCTCGACGAATTCGCGCCAGTCCATGGTGCCCAGGAAACGCAGGCTGCCGATGCTGTTGCTGATGGTGACCTGGTCGGCCGCCTGCTGCTGGATTTCGGTCTGGATCTGCTGCTCGATGGTCAGGCCGACGTCTGCCAGCCGGGTGGTCACCCATTGCAAGGCCAAGGTCAGCGCCGAGCTCTGCCCTTGCAGGCGGCGCGCCAGTTCGGCCACGAAGCCGCTGTTCATCGGCTGGCCGGAACGGGCCATGTCGGCCACCAGCAGGATCAGGTCGCTTGGATTCTTTTCGGCCGTCTCGCTCATCTGGTCGGCCCAGATGTTGGCGCGGTCGCGCTGGGTACGGTTTTCGAACACGCGCGCGGCGACCCGGCGCAGGTTCTCGATCAGCGCGATGCGCAGCATGATCGGGATCGCCCACAGCTCGCCCAGCTTGAGCGGGGCCACGTCCTGGTAGGCGTCGACGAAGCGCGACAGGCTTTCCGGGTCGACCCGGCCGTCGCCGTGGGAAATGATTTCCAGCGCGATTTGATACACGCGCGGATTGCCCTCGGCCTCTTCGTTGGCCAGCCGCGGCAGTTCCTTGCTGTAGTCCTTCGGCAAGTGCCGGCGGGCCGTGCGGATCTGCTCTTCGATCAGGTAAAAGTTATCCAGCAGCCACTCGGAAGCGGGCGTGATCTGGCGCCCGGCCTTGATGGCGCCGGTCAGCTCGGCGCAGGTGCCGGAAATGACCTCGGCGTTCTCGGCCAGGCGCGACAGCAGTCGGTCCGGTCCGCCCTTCTTGCTCAGCTGGTGGCGCGCGGCCAGGTGCTTGCCGTGGGTGGCCATCTGCGCGGCGCTGAACAGTTCCGAGCGCAGCGGCAATTCTTCGTCAGGACTGATACTGCCATCCAGATTGTTCCGGATGGCGTTCTGCCATGAGTAAAGCGTGTCCGAAAGGATAGTTTTTTCTTGATTCAACGGTGACCTCGCATAGGCGTGAACTGCCAATCCGCCCAGTAGGGGCGGGTTGCGACCGGGTCGGTTCAAGGCGGGAAAGCATGAGCGAACGGCTAATGCCATGGTAAATCGGCAGGCATACGCTGACTGTGCGCCAACGAACATAATGCCCTCGCTGGCCGGGCGGCCAGCGAGCTACATCAAGCGGGCGTCAGGCCGCCAGCGCCATGCCGCCGGCCACGTGCCAGGCGTTCTGGTAGCCAAGCCGGTGCAGGCACTGGGCCGCCTTGGCGCTGCGCACGCCGCTGCGGCAGAAAAACACCAGCGGGCGCTGTTCGCCGCGCAGCCATTCGGCCATCTTGTGCGGCAGGCGCGACAGCGGCACACTCTCGGCAACCCGCCCGTTCCAGGCCGGCGCGCCGCCGACCGCATGCTCGTAGCCTTCGCGCACGTCGACCAGGGTGGCGTCGGGATGGGTCAGCAGGAAGTTTTCCAGCGCCCCCGGCTCGAGCTCGATCACGCTGTCCATCGCCGGCGCGGCGGCGCGCGCCAGGCGCGGCTGCATCGCCAGCAGATCGGCCAGCACGCCGCCGGCACGGCCTTCGGCGCCCGGCGTGCTGCACAGCAAGATGCGCTGGTCGGCGCCCGGGCACAGCACCGTGTCGGCATTGACCAGCGCCGCCAGCCGCTGCACCGCAGCGCGC
>JBKPEJ010000029.1:0-80136 GCA_046728335.1 Pseudomonadota bacterium
TCGTTCCCGCGGAGGCGGGAACCCATGCTGAATACGCTTTAGCCCGCAACCGCAATTCCTCCGGGAGCCCTTAAATGAAACGCATCATCCTGTTCCTCGCAACCAACCTGGCTGTCATGCTGGTGCTGTCGCTCGTCCTGAACGTGCTCGGAGTGGGCAGGGCGGTCACAGGCGCCGGCATCAACGTCGGTGCGCTGCTGGTGTTCTCCCTGGTGGTCGGTTTCACCGGCTCGATCATCTCGCTTCTGATGAGCAAACCGATGGCCAAGTGGTCGACCGGCGCGCGGGTGATCGACAATCCATCCAATTCCACCGAGCTGTGGCTCGTCAACACGGTGCGTCAGCTGGCCGAACGCGCCCAGATCGGCATGCCCGAAGTGGCCGTGTACGACGGCGAGCCGAACGCATTCGCCACCGGCGCCTTCAAGAATTCCGCGCTGGTCGCGGTGTCGACCGGACTGCTGCAAAGCATGAACCGAGAGGAGATCGAAGCCGTGCTCGGCCACGAAATCGCGCACGTCTCCAACGGCGACATGATTACCCTGACGCTGATCCAGGGCGTGGTCAACACCTTCGTCGTGTTCATGGCGCGCGTAGTCGGCTTCTTCGTCGACAAGGTGCTGCTGCGCGGTAATAGCGACCGAGGTCCCGGCATCGGCTACATGGTCACCGTTTTCGTCTGCGAGCTCATCTTCGGCCTGCTGGCCTCGATCATCGTGGCCTGGTTCTCGCGCCAGCGCGAATTCCGCGCCGACGCCGGCTCGGCCAGGCTGCTGGGCAGCGCAGTACCGATGCAGCATGCGCTGGCTCGGCTGGCCGGCGTGCATCCGGGCGAACTGCCGCTAAGCATGGCCGCATCGGGCATTTCCGGCGGCAACAGCGGCTGGGGCGCGCTGTTTGCCACTCATCCGCCGATGGAAGAACGCATCGCCGCCTTGCAAAGCCTGCAGCGCGCATGAGCCAATTCTTCCAGATCCACCCGGAAAATCCACAGGTGCGCCTGATCAAGCAGGCGGCCCAGATCATCCATGGCGGCGGCATCGTCGCGCTGCCGACCGACTCGTGCTACGCGCTGGTCTGCCACCTGGACGACAAGGCCGCGGTCGAAAAACTGCGCCGCATCCGCGGCATCGATGAGAAGCACCACCTGACCTTGCTGTGCCGCGACCTGTCCGAAATCGCCCTGTACGCGCGCGTCGACAACCGCCAGTTCCGTCTGCTGAAGGCGGCCACGCCGGGGCCGTTCACGGTGATCCTGGAGGCGACGCGCGAAGTGCCGCGGCGCCTGTCGCATCCATCGCGCAAGACCATCGGCCTGCGGGTACCGCAACACGCCATCGCCAACGCGCTGCTCGAAGACCTCGGCCAGCCGCTGATCGGCACCACCCTGATCACGCCCGAAGGCGAGCTGTTGAACGATGCCGAGGACATCCGCGCGCGCTTCGCCAAGCAGGTCGACCTGATCATCGACGGCGGCGCCTGCACCATGGAGCCGACCACCGTGATCGACCTGACCGCGGACGAGCCGCTGCTGGTGCGCCAGGGCCGCGGCGACGCCGCCATGTTCGGTCTGTAACTCTTCCTTCCAACCAGACTTTCCACCCGCCGGGTCAGGACCCTGACACCGGCTCTGATAGAATCGCACCCATGAACGAAATCATCCAGGCGCTCGCCGTCTACGCACTGCCGGTCATTTTTGCCGTTACCCTGCACGAAGCCGCGCACGCCTACGCCGCCAAGTATTTTGGCGATAACACCGCCTATGCCGCAGGCCGAATGAGCATGAACCCGCTGCGCCACATCGATCCGTTCGGCACGATCCTGCTGCCGGCGCTGATGTTCGCCTTCACGCCGTTCATCTTCGGCTACGCCAAGCCGGTGCCGATCGATTTCAACCGCCTGCGCAATCCGAAGAAACAGATGGTCTGGGTCGCGCTGGCCGGCCCCGCAGCCAACTTCGTGATGGCGCTCGGCTGGCTGCTGCTGGCGATCCTGCTGGGCGCCACCCACGTCAACGAGACCTATCCGCACAAGGTGGCCCAGGCCGGCATCTTCGTCAATATGCTGATGTTCGTGTTCAACCTGCTGCCGATCCCGCCGCTTGACGGCGGCCGCATCCTGACCGGCCTGCTGCCGCACCGCCTGGCCTACAAATTTGCGAAAATCGAGCCGTACGGCTTTTTCATCGTGATCGGCCTGGTCGTCACCAAGATGCTGAATTACTGGTTCATTCCGATGATCGCCCTCACCGATGGCCTGCTGCGACTGCTTGTCAGCCCCCTGACTTTACTTTTGAACTGATAAATATGTATCCCGATCGTGTCGTCTCCGGCATGCGCCCCACGGGCACCATGCACCTCGGCCACTATCATGGCGCCCTGAAGAACTGGATCAAGATGCAGTCGGAGCAGCCCTGCCTGTTCTTCGTGGCCGACTGGCATGCGCTCACCACCCATTACGACGATCCGTCGATCATCGAACGCAGCACCTGGGACATGCTGGTCGACTGGCTCGCCGCCGGCGTCGATCCGTCCCAGGCGACCCTGTTCATCCAGTCCAAGGTGCCCGAGCACGCCGAGCTGCACCTGCTGCTGTCGATGGCGACCCCGCTCGGCTGGCTCGAGCGGGTGCCGACCTACAAGGACCAGATCGACAACCTGACCAACAAGGACCTGGCCACCTACGGCTTTCTCGGCTATCCGCTGCTGCAGGCGGCCGACGTGCTGATCTACCGCGCCAGCCAGGTGCCGGTGGGCGACGACCAGGTGCCGCACATCGAAATGATGCGCGAGATCGCGCGCCGCTTCAATCACCTGTACGGCAAGGAAAAAGGCTTCGAGGAGAAGTCGATGGAGGCGGTCAAGAAGCTGGGCAGCAAGCGCGCCAAGCTGTACATGGAACTGCGCACCGAGTACCAGCAGGAAGGCAAGGACGAGGCGCTGGAGCAGGCGCGCGCCATGCTCGACGACGCGGGCAGCCTGTCGAACATCGACCGCGAGCGCCTGTTCGGCTACCTCGAGGGCAGCCGCAAGCTGATCCTGGTCGAACCGCAGGCCAAGCTGACGGTCGCTTCGCGCCTGCCGGGCCTCGATGGCCGCAAGATGTCCAAGAGCTACGGCAACTCGATCGCGCTGCGCGAAGACAAGGACTCGGTTGTCAAGAAGGTGCGCACCATGCCGACCGACCCGGCGCGCGTGCGCCGCACCGACGCCGGCGATCCGCAGAAATGCCCGGTCTGGCAGCTGCACGAAGTGTATTCGGACAACGCGACGCGCGAGTGGGTGGTCAAGGGCTGTACCAGCGCCGGCATCGGCTGCCTTGAGTGCAAGCAGCCGGTGATCGACGCCATCATCCGCGAACAGGAGCCGATGCACGAGCGCGCCCAGCAATACCTGGACGATCCGAGCCTGGTGCGCGCCATCGTCGCCGACGGCTGCGACACGGCCCGCAAGCTGGCGCAGGAAACCATGCGCGACGTGCGCGAGGCCATGGGACTGGCATATACTTGATGAGTCAAGTATCTGCCTGGGTCGAGCGCTTCGCCCGCCTGGTGCCGCCGGGTGAGGTGCTCGACCTCGCCTGCGGCACGGGGCGCCATGCGCGCCACCTGGCGGCGCTCGGCCATCCGGTCGTCGCGCTCGACCGCGACGCCGAGGCGCTGGCACAAGCGGCCGGGCCGGGCATCACCACGATGCGTTATGATCTCGAAGAAGCGGGCGCGGCCTGGCCGTTTGGCGCGGGCCGCTTTGCCGGCATCGTCGTCACCAATTACCTGCACCGGCCGCTGATGGGGCAGATCGCCGCCAGCCTTCAGTCCGGCGGTGTGCTGATTTACGAGACGTTCGCTGTCGGCAACGAAGAGTTCGGCAAGCCCTCGAATCCGGCCTTCTTGCTGGGCCGTGGCGAGCTGCTCGAGCATGCCGCCCGGGCCGGCTTGCGCGTGCTGGCGTTCGAGGACGGCGTCGTCGCCGAGCCGAAACCGGCGATGCTGCAGCGCCTGTGCGCGGCGGGGCCGGAGTTTCCGGCCAGGAATGCGATACTGGACAATTCTTGAGCATGCATTCTAGTCAAGAATGAACCATTCCAGCGGGCTATCCGCTACAATCAGGCTTTTATTGACCACCACAGTCGCGAAATTATGATCAAGGGCAGCATAGTAGCAATCGTCACCCCGATGCACGAAGACGGCAGTCTCGACTATCCGGGCTTGCGCAAGCTGATCGACTGGCACATCGCCGAAGGCACCGACGGCATCGTGATCGTCGGCACCACCGGTGAATCGGCCACCGTCAACGTGCAGGAACACTGCGAGCTGATCAAGTTCACGGTCGAACACGCCAAGGGCCGGATCCCCATCATCGCCGGCACCGGCGGCAATTCGACCGACGAAGCGATCATGCTGACGCAGTACGCCAAGGACGCCGGCGCCGACGCCGCGCTGGTGGTCGTGCCTTACTACAACCGCCCGACCCAGGAAGGGATGTATCGCCACTTCAAGGCGATCGCCGAAGCGGTCGACCTGCCGATCATCCTTTACAACGTGCCGGGCCGCACGGTGGCCGACATGAGCAACGAGACGGTGCTGCGCCTGAGCGCGATTCCGAACATCGTCGGCCTGAAAGACGCGACCGGCAACATCGGCCGCGGCCTCGAATTGCTGCGCCTGGCGCCGAAATCGTTCGCCGTGTACTCGGGCGACGATCCGACCGCGATGACGCTGATGTTCTGCGGCGGCGCCGGCAATATCTCGGTCACCGCCAACGTCGCACCGCGCGCGATGCACGAACTGTGCGTGGCCGCCATGAAAGGCGACATCGCCAAGGCCGTCGAGATCAACAACCAGGTGATCCCGCTGCACGCCAAGCTGTTCGTCGAGCCGAATCCGGTGCCGGTCAAATGGGCGCTGGCCGAAATGGGCATGATGCCGGCCGGCCTGCGCCTGCCGCTGGCGCCGCTTGCCGCCGAATACCACGATACCGTCCGTGCCGCCCTGCGCGAAGCGGGTGTCCTTCCACAGCCCTGAGCCGCAAGGCCCGGGATTATTTCTGATACCAGCTGCCCGTCAGCTCTAGACCTTTACGACATGACTATTCGCAAGACATTTACCCCTGCCGCCACCCGCGGCCTCGTGCTTTCCGCGCTGATGGTCAGCCTCGGCGGCTGCAGCATGTTCGGCTCGGCGCTGGAGTCCGACAAGCTGGACTACCGCGCCGCCAAGAAGGCCGCGCCGCTGGACGTGCCGCCCGACCTGACCCAGCTGCAGAAGGACAACCGTTACGCGGTGCCGGACGGCCGTGGCGTTGCCACCGCATCGGGCTACCAGCAGATCAAGGGCGCCGGCACGGTCGCCGCCGGCGACCCGATCGGCGTGGCCGGCAACGCGGCGGTGAAGGTCGAGCGCAACGGCAACCAGCGCTGGCTGGTCGTCAAGCAGACGCCGGAACAACTGTGGCCGCAGCTGAAGGAATTCTGGCATGACGCCGGCTTCGCGATCGAGACCGAATCGGCCACCGCCGGCGTGATGGAAACCAACTGGGCCGAGAACCGCTCGAAGATTCCACAGGACTTTATCCGCAACACGCTGGGCAAGGTCTTCGATTCGGCCTATTCGACCGGCGAGCGCGACAAGTTCCGCACCCGCCTCGAGCGCAATGCCGACGGCGGCACCGAGATCTACATCAGCCACCGCGGCGCGGAAGAAGTGCTGGTCGGCTCGCAGAAGGAAACCACCCAGTGGGCCATGCGTCCGAACGACCCGGGCCTGGAAGCGCAATTCCTGGCCAAGCTGATGGCGCGCCTGACCGGCGCCACCAACGTGAAGGCGGTCGAGGCGACGGTCGCCAACGCACAGGTGCAGCCGGCGCACGCCAAGCTGGTCGGCGCGGGCGAGGGCAGCTACGTTGAAGTCGATGAAGGTTTCGACCGCGCATGGCGCCGTGTCGGCCTGGCGCTGGACCGCGTCGGTTTCACGGTGGAAGACCGCGACCGCGTCAACGGCGTGTACTTCGTGCGCTACGTCGATCCGGACGCCGCCGGCACCACCGGCTTCCTGAAGAAGCTGTTCACCTTCGGCGCTGCCGCCGACAAGGAAAAAGAAGCGCAGCGCTATCGCATCTCGGTCAAGGCCGCGGCGGGCGCGACGAGCAGCCAGGTGACGGTGCAGACCAACGAGGGCAAGCCTGAGGCCGGCACCACCGGCGCCAAGATCCTCAAGCTGCTGGGCGACGAGCTGAAGTAGCACACGGCGCGGTCCAAGGGCTGGGGTCAGGTCCGACGGACCTGACCCCCTCGCCGCACCGGGCGCTTGCACGCGGTCCCACACTAGGCGGTGACATCGCCTAAAAAACCGGCTCCCCGCCGGTTTTTTTACGTCTGTCATCTGCGCCCAGCAAACCACCAGACGTAAAAAAGCCGGCCCGAAGGCCGGCTTTTTCATGCGAGCGACGAATTACTTCGAAGCGGCAGCCGAAGCAGCAGCCGAAGCAGCCGAAGCAGCCGAAGCAGCAGCCGACACAGCGGTCGACGCAGCAGCAGCAGCGTCAGCAGCAGCCGAAGCAGCCGAAGCAGCAGCGTCAGCAGCAGCAGCAGGAGCTGCTGGAGCTGGAGCAACTTCAACTACTGGAGCTGGAGCAACAACTGGAGCTTCTTCTTTTTTGCTGCAAGCAGCCAGAGCAACAGCCAGCAGGGAGATGATCAGCAGGGATTTTTTCATGGGTTTTCCTTAATTAATTCAAAAAGTAGAGACTACGTGTTGCGATGAATAATTACCGGTAATTATCGCTCGTTAGGGAATTCTCGTTAGCTTTCGTACCTGTAATGGTGCCTGACAGACAACGGAAACTTCCTAACCCGATATTATAGCGAAATTTGTGGCACCGCAATAGCAAAAAGATGCTTTTATGGAAGTTTTTGGAGTAACAACAAGGTTCATTTTGTAACAATGTGTTTACAACCGACTATTAACACTGTGTAAATGACGTTTTGGCTATGAAAATTCGGCCCTTTGGCATGTTGCGCTAAAGGCCAGTTGTGGTCGGATGCAGGCAGGGGCGCGACTCGAGCCAGATTGCGCCGAACCGCTCCAGGCTGATTTCGGTGGCCGGCGGCGCGTCGAAAGCGGCCTCGCCACGCATGTGGTCGCTGTGGAAGCGGCGCACGATGTGCACGCCGTCGCCGATGCAAAACGAATCGGTCAGCTGGTGCAGGCTGGAGGGAGTCGCGCGGCACTCGATGCGATGGCCGAAGTCGCGCAGCAGCCGCATGAAGCGCGGATAGTCGCGCTCGATCTGGCCGCTGCGATGCATCGCCAGCTGCAGCGAGCCGCCGCCCGACAGGAACTGGCGCAAAGCCGCATCGACATCGGACAGCCCGAGCGGGAACACGCGGAAATCCGGATCGAACATCTGCAGGCTCTGGTGCGAACGCGCGATGCACTCGCGCAGGCGGGCGCCGAACTCGAGGTGGCTGCTGAATCGATGGGCGACGGCTTCCTCCATGGCGGCTATCCTTTCAGGCCAGTTCGATCCATCCGTCCTGGTACCAGGTGTACAGCGCTTCCATCACGTCGTCCGAGGCGCCGGCCAGCGCCGCGCCGTCCAGGACGCGGGTGTTGGCCAGCGTGTCGAGCAGCAGCTTGTCGGCGCGCCCGACGGCGAACGACTCGCCGTTGATGAATACATGCTTACCACGATACAACATCTGGGTCTTCAGCGACAACACGACTCCGCGCTTGGCCAGCGCTTCGCCGAAGCGGCCCATCGTCAGCGGCTTGGCCGGGCCCTTGAAGAACACGTTGTGCTTCGGCTCGGACAGGTGCTCGCCCAGGAAGATCGTCACGTCTTCCTCGGTGAAGCGCACCTTGTTCATTTCGTCGGCAATCGTCGACAGCATGTGGCGCGGGATTTCGGCCGGCTTGTTCGACGTTTCCAGGTCCGGGTCGGCATAGCGGCCCGGCAGGTCGATCGAATCGGCCATGAACTGCAGGAACGCTTCGCCCAGTTCCTGGTAGGACGGCGAGCGGAAGCCGATCGAATAGGTCATGCATTCGCCTTCGGCCACGCCGTCGTGCGCGTAGTGCGGCGGCAGGTACAGCATGTCGCCCGGCTCGAGCACGAATTCTTCCTGCGGCTTGAAGTTTTTCAGGATTTTGAGCGGCATGCCGTCGACCAGCGACAGGTCTTTCTGGGCGCCGATGCGCCAGCGCCGCTTGCCGTGCGCCTGCAGCAGGAACACGTCATACGAATCGAAATGCGGGCCGACGCCGCCGCCGTCGCTGGCGTAGCTGATCATCAGGTCGTCGAGCCGGGCGTCCGGAATGAAGCGGAACTGGCGCAGCAGCGCGTCGGCCTTAGCGTCGTACAGGTTGGCGCCTTGCACCAGCATGGTCCACTGCTTGCGGTCGCGCGCAGGCAGTTCGGTGAGCGGGCCGTGCTGCATGTCCCACTGGCCGTCGAAATGGGTGATCAGGCGCGATTCGATGAAGTTTTCGGTGGCCATCTTGGCCAGCGCGTCGAACGGCAGGACCGGCTTAAACCCAGGAATTGCCTGGCGAATCAGCAGCGGTTTCTTGTGCCAGTAATCGCGCAAAAACTGGGCGGGCGTGATGTCGCCCAGGAGTGGTATTTTTTTCATGCGCCATTATAACCATGGTTGAATAGGGCGATGCCGATGTCGGAGGTATAATCTGCCTGCTAAAACATTGAAAGGGAAGCACTATGAAGATTGCCAAGAACACAGTCGTAACGGTCAACTATAAACTGTCCGATGCGCAGAACAACCTGATCGAAGACGGCAGTCAGCCCATGGTCTACCTGCACGGCGGCTACGAGAACACGCTGCCGAAGATCGAGGAAGAACTCGATGGAAAAGAAGTCGGCTATTCGTCGACCATCCAGATCGAGCCGGACGACGCTTTCGGCGACTATGATCCCGCGCTGGTGAAGGTCGAGCCGCGCAACCGCCTGCCTGAGCCGCTGGAAGTGGGCATGCAGTTCGAAGGCATGCCGGACAGCACCGAAGGCGACGACGACGCGATGATCTTCACGGTGACCGATATCGCCGACGACAAGGTTGTGCTCGACGGCAACCATCCGCTGGCCGGCATGGCGCTGCGTTTCGAGCTGTCGGTGATCGACGTGCGCGCCGCGACCGAAGAAGAAATCACGCACGAGCACGTGCACGGCGCACATGGCCACCACCACGGCGATGAAGATGACGGCGATGCGAGCGATGAGTTCCGCTCGCACCCGGTGCATTGATACGCTGCTTCTAAAGGCGGACGCTTAAATTCGAAAACGTCGTCCTTGCGAAGCGGGGATCCATGCTGAGCTGATTCAGAATGGATCCCCGCTTCGCGAGGACGACGTTTATTCTATTTGGTGAATCGCGTTACGCAGATTACTACTTCTCGTCCGCCGCATTTTTCAGTGTAAACGGCGAAGCCGCCCCCGGGGTCACCTTCACCTCCACTGCCTCCGACCCCAGACTCAGATGCCCCAGGTTGCCGCGCCATTCGATGGTCGGTTCGCCGGTGCGCGCTGAATCCGTATCGATCAGCAGCACCTTGCCCGGAAACTTCTGCGCCAGCATGGCGATCTGACGGCGCGGCTCGTCGAAACCATCTCGCTTGCTATTGGTCTGGCCCAGCAAAGCACGCAAGCCGGTCGGCTGCGTCAGCGCCTTCACGTCGCCCTCCGAAAACAGCACGATCGCGTCGCGCTTCTCGCGCCTGGCCATCGCGAACAAGCGGTTCAGCCAGAACCGGTTGGCGACCAGCCGGTCCTCGTACTCGCTGTTGCGCCCCGCCTCGGGGCGATAATGATTGTTGTTGGCCGGGAGGTTGATGGTCGCGTACAGCACGTCGCCCACTTCCCAATGCGCGTTCTCGCCATAGCTGCGAAATCGCGGGCTGGACGACAGGCGCGTCACCGGCATCTTGTGCGCGCCGAGCGAAGCGGGCTCGCTGAAGAACAGCTCGCGCAGCCGGTTGAGCCGCTCGATCGCCACCGAACGGCCGGCCGAGTTCTTGCATTCGCTCCAGTCGCTTGCGGCCAGCGCCACGATCATCGGACGGTGCGCGTCGTCGATCAGCTCGCGCCGCTTTTCATACAGGCGGTCGCTGCACGATTCGCCGGTACCCTTGATGCCGGTGACGACCACGAACGCCAGCGCCGGTTCGCTCTCGTCGGCGATCGACTGCTTCAGCTTCGCCTCGCCGCCGTCATTGTGGAAGCTGTGGCCGATCACGCCGAACTGGTGGCGGTCCGGATCCTTCTTCGGCGCGGCCAGCAGGGCGCCGTGCACCGTCAGTGCGGCCAGGCAGGCCGCTGCAAGCTGTATCGGGCGCGCCATTACGCGGAAAGTCGCTTCAGCTGGTACAACTGATCGAGCGCCTCGCGCGGGGTGAGGGAGTCCGGGTCGATGGCGGCCAGCGCGGCCAGCACCTCGTTGCGCGATTCGTCGGCGGCAGGCGCCTCATCGTCCGGCTCGACGCAGGGCAGGGCGAACAGGTCGCGCTGCGGCGTGGTGTCGAGCGCCTGCGACTCCAGCCGCGCCAGGTGCTTGCGCGCCGCCTTGATCACGCCTTGCGGCACGCCGGCCAGCTGGGCCACCTGCAAGCCGTAGCTTTGCGAAGCGGGGCCGGCCTGCACCGCATGCAGGAACACGATGCTGTCCTTGTGCTCGACCGCCGACAGGTGCACATTGGCGGCGCTCGGATGGCTCTCGGGCAGCTGCGTCAATTCGAAGTAGTGCGTCGCAAACAGCGTGAAGCTGCGGCTCGTGTCGATCAGGTGGCGCGCGATCGCCCATGCCAGCGCCAGGCCGTCGAAGGTCGACGTGCCGCGCCCGACTTCATCCATCAGCACCAGCGAATGCTCGGTCGCGCCGTTGAGGATCGCGGCCGACTCGGTCATCTCGACCATGAAGGTCGAACGGCCGCCGGCCAGGTCGTCTGTCGCGCCGATGCGGGTGAAGATGCGGTCGATCGGACCGATCGTCGCACTCGCCGCCGGCACATAGCTGCCGATGTAGGCCAGCAGCGTGATCAGCGCCACCTGGCGCATGAAGGTCGATTTACCGCCCATGTTCGGGCCGGTGATCAGCAGCAGCCGGCGTTCGTCGGTAAAGCCGCAGTCGTTGGCGATGAAGCGCTCGATCTGGTTTTCGACCACCGGATGGCGGCCTTCGCGGATGTCCACGCAAGGCTCGGCGACCAGTTGCGGCGCCGACCAGTTGTGCTGCAGCGCGTGGGTGGTCAGCGCGGTCAGCGTGTCGAGCTGCGCGAGGCCTTGCGAGATGGTCTGCAGGGTCGCGATGTGCGGCGCCAGGTCGGCCAGCAGCTGGTCGTACAGCAGCTTCTCGCGCACCAGCGCCTTATCCTGCGCCGACAGCGCCTTGTCCTCGAATACCTTCAGCTCGGGCGTGATGTAGCGCTCGGCGTTCTTCAGGGTCTGGCGGCGGCGGTAGTCGTCCGGCACCTTGTCGGTCTGGCCGTGCGTGACTTCGATATAGAAGCCGTGCACCTTGTTGTACTCGACCCGCAGGTTCGCGATGCCGGTGCGGGCGCGCTCGCGCGTTTCGAGGTCGACCAGGAACTGGCCGGCATTTTCCGACAGGCCGCGCAGCTCGTCGAGCTCCGCATCGAAGCCGCGCGCGAACACGCCGCCATCGCGCACCATCGCGGCCGGCTCTTCAGCCACCGCGCGCTGCAGCAGGTCCAGGCAGGCGTCCGGCGTGGCGAGGGCGTCGTGCACCGCCGCCAGCAGGCTAGCCTCGCCGGGCGCAAAGGACTGCTGTACGCTGCGGCGCAAGGCCGGCAGCTGCTTCAGGCCGTCGCGCAGGCTGGCCAGGTCGCGCGGGCGCGCCGACAGCAGCGCGATGCGGGTGGTGATGCGTTCGATGTCGGGCACCTGGCCCAGCGTGGCGGCGAGCGCGCCGCTGGCGTCGCTCTGGGCCAGCGCGCCGATCGCCGCATGGCGCGCGCGCGCCACGCCCTGGTCGCGGCGGGCGTGATGCAGCCAGTGGCGCAGCATGCGCGAACCCATCGCGGTGCGGCAGTGATCCAGCAGCGAGAACAGGGTCGGCGACTCCTGGCCGCGGATGGTCTCGGTCAGTTCCAGGTTGCGGCGGGTGGCCGCATCGAGGCCGATGAATTCGTTTTCGGTTTCGGTCGACAGGCTGCGCACGTGCTGCAGGCCGCGGCCCTGGGTCGACTGGGCGTAGCGCAGCAGCGCGCCGGCCGCGCCGAATGCGGCGCCCAGGCCGTCCGCGCCGAAGCCGGTGAGGGTGGCCACGGCCAGCTGGTCGAGCAGCGCCTTGTGACCACCCAGGACATCGAAGTGCCAGTCCGGCACGCGCTGGGTGTGCGCCATCTCGTTGTCGGTGAACAGGTCGGCGTTATCGCCGCGCAGGATCTCGGCCGGCGCGATGCGCTCGAGTTCCTGCTGCAGGCGCACGCCGACGGTGCGGCTGTCGCCGGAAAACTCCATCAGCTTGAGCGCGCCGGAAGCGAGCGACAGCCACGCCAGGCCGGTCGTGACGACCTTGCGCTGGCTGATCATGCAAACTGCCAGCAGCGGGCGTTCCGCTTTTTCAGGCAGCAGGTCGGCGTCGGTCAGGGTGCCTGGTGTGACTACCCGCATCACCTTGCGTTCGACCGGGCCCTTGCTGGTGGCCGGATCGCCGATCTGCTCGCAGATCGCGCACGACTCGCCCAGCTTGACCAGCTTGGCCAGGTAGGGATCGAGCGAATGGAAGGGGATGCCGCACATCCTGATCGGGTTCCCGTTCGAGGCGCCGCGCGCGGTCAGCGTGATGCCGAGGATGCGGGCGGCCTTTTCGGCGTCGTCGTGGAACAGCTCATAGAAGTCGCCCATGCGGTAGAACAGCAGCATGGTCGGGTAGTCGGCCTTCAGGCGAAGGTATTGTTGCATCATGGGCGTGTGCTTTTCGCCCGCGCCGTTCTTGATGGCGGCTGCGTTGATTTCGGTGGGAACGGTGGTCATTTCTTCTTTATCGGTGCACTGGCAGGCTTGAGTGTAAGGCGCATTTTACCGCTTTCGGACTGCCGAGCTGCTGAATCCGCGCAATCGGCGAAGTGGCCGGCCCGTTGCCGTCCCGGTGCGTTTTTTTCCCAACGCCGCCTCGGTCCTGATCAATTCACGGTGCGCCAAAGTATCCTAGCCACCGAGTCAGCGTAAATACCAAGCTGGCCACGAAGATTCCCCCGAAGATGTGCTTGTTGTAACGCGCCAGCCAGAGTGGCAGGTAGATATCGAAGTTGTCGCGCCGGTCGTCGGTGTAGCGCGCTGCTACATTGGTCAATGGACAGCGCCTGCTGTTCGCAGCCAGGACGAGGACTTCCACGAAGACGATTGCAATAAGTACAAGGGCCAGCCTGAGATCGCCCCTCCATGCAGCAATCGGAATCGCAAGGATGCAAGCCGCAAAGAACGCCCAAGCGAGGGTATGGATAAGTTTGACCAGCGTGAGGGCTGCGGCATCGTGCATCAGATCTCCATAACTTGGGGCATGAGTATTTTTTGCATCACCTGGCGAATTCGTGAACGATGGCGGCAATTTCACCTCGCCAATACGGCTTCGCCCCTTCCGGCAGGAGCCATGCCGCTTCACCGTTGAGCGGCACACGCATGCCTCCCCTGTCCTGATAGTTCCAGAAGCGCCCTTGCCACGGCGTCGGTACGATCCGGCCGCCGGTGGTGCGGCCGCGAGCGTCTGATCGGACGGATTCGATCAGCCCCTCATCATTGAAAGTGAACTGCATTATGACGGCGATCGCGCCGTCCACCAGCGTCGCGCGTGCGGAATGCCCATCGATGGCTTGCCAGCTGATCCCCTGGCTGGGCAGCAATGCTGTCGGGTACCACGCTGCTTCGGCAAAGAACCGCATCAGCTCGCCTTTGGCCATATCGGTTGTGCCGTGCATTTTTGCCACGGTGATCAGGCCGAACAATGCCGCACGCAGGGTGCCCTCCCCAGCAACGTATGCGTCGTGCACCAGGACCTTCATCCCGGGCATCATGGTGATCCGGGCGTTCCAATCAAATCCGGGTTGGCTCGTGACGACGTATTGATCCGAGGTGAACGGTTTCCATTCGTGCGCGGTCTCGCTCATTTTCATGCTGCCGTTGTGCTGCATCGCCACCTTGGTGACCATGGGCATTCCGTCTTTCAGCGCAGTTCGGAAATATCGTTGTACCGGCGCAGGCAATCCTTCGAGTTCACGGAAGTCGACGATTTCGGGCCGTAAAGGAATGCGGGCCGCGTCGATGCCGCTGCGCAGATGGCGTGTTCTATTTTTCCAAAGGTAGTCGCCAAACGCGATGACCGCGGCGCCGATAGCCGCCAACAGCGATACGAAGGTCAGTAGCGGGAGCATGGTTCCATTCTTGGCGTGGAAATCGAGATGGGATTGAAGTGGCCGGCGACCCCTGACCAACTGGCGTCGATTGTACGCCAGCCCGAATGCACGCTGTCGCTGCGCCTTCTAAGCTTGCGGAAGATTGAATGCGCGCGCGAAGCCGTCGGTATGATGGTGAGTTACCGACCATTTTGATGGTAATTTATCGACCATTTTCAAAATGCGCTCCCACAAAATTTTCCTTGTGAACGGAAAGCAAATCCCCTCGCCGTTCAAGCGAGTCTTAGTGGCAAAGACTACCCACTTGGGCGATCTCGTGATCAGCTTGCCGATGGCAACCGCGTTGAAGGAACGGGATCCCACATGTACAGTCATTTTTCTCACCAGCGAAAAAACTGTGGATGTCGCTCGCTGTTGCCCGGACATCGATGAAGTCTACGCTCAACCAGCCACAGCTGAGGAATTCGAGGTTTTGCTGGTTTCTCTACAGGTGGACATCTTCATACAGGTGAATAGTTGTCGCGAGCTTGCCATTGCAGCCTACCGCGCGAGGATTCCGATTCGGATCGGCTCCCTGTTCCGCTTCTACAATCTCCGGCGCTGCACACACCTGGTGGCGCTATCGAGATTTCGGCGGCTCAACAAGCGCTTGCTCGATTTGCAGTACCTGCGGCCATTGGGAATAAGGATAGAGGACGAACGTGCGATTGCGGAAATGTATGACCTGCACCCGCCGCCAATTTCCGCGGAGCTGTCCGCCATCCATCCGGATCGCTTCGCGCAAGGGCGTTGGAAGATCATCCTCAGCCCAGCGATGACCACGGCACGATCGCATCAATGGCCCCTGGCGTCATACACCCGCCTCATTCGCAGCCTCGATCCGAGCAAATTTCATTGGTTCATCTGCGGCGCCGCCAGCGATCGCGACAATCTGCGTCCATTGCTGGAGCAACATTCGCTCGACCGCAATGTCACCGATCTGGTCGGGCAGCTGACGATGACGGAGTTCATGAGTTTCATTACCTGCTGCGACGGCCTGGTGGCTGGCAGCACGGGACCGTTGCACCTCGCAGCCGCTTTGGGTATCCGAACTCTGGGCTTGTATCAGTCTCGCAAAGCCGATCGGGAGCGTTGGCGTCCGATCGGACGGTTGACGTCGATCATCCACAGTGACGTCCGCTGCCAGGGGGAGCGAAGAACCGCAGCCGGCGATCTTGGGTTCACCTGCCCATGTATCGCAGCGATCAACCCGGAACGTGTCGCGCACCAATTGCTGATGTGGTTCGAAACTTCTTGGCCCCCCGCCAGCACGGAAGCTCGGGCGGCGGAGGTCGGCCCCGGCGCAGACCTATCTTGAGCGCGGGCGGCAATCGGGAGAAATCTGATCGGCGCCGGTTTTTTTTTGTCTGAGCGTTATATACTCAGAAATACATCGAACATTCACATCTGGAATTTACATGTTCCGTCACACTGCCTTATTCGTTCTGCTTGCTGCTGCCAACGTCGTTCAAGCGGACGAGGTGCAAGTCGCCGTCGCCGCCAATTTCACCGCTCCGATGAAGGAAATCGCCGCCAGGTTCGAGCAGGACACCGGCCACAAGGTCCTGTCGACGGTCGGCGCCACCGGCAAGTTCTACGCCCAGATCAAGAACGGCGCCCCATTCGACGTCCTGCTGGCCGCGGACGATGAAACGCCCGCCAAACTGGAGAAGGAGGGCGCGGCCGTACCGAATACCCGTTTCACGTACGCGATCGGCAAGCTGGTACTGTGGAGCGCGCAGCCTGGCCTGGTCGACGACAAAGGCGAGGTGCTCAGGAAAGGCGGCTTCGAGCATCTGTCGATCGCCAATCCCAAGCTGGCCCCGTACGGCGCCGCGGCGGTGGAAACGATGCAAAAGCTGAATGTGTACCGCGCGCTGGAATCGAAATTCGTCGTCGGCGAGAGCCTCGCCCAGGCCCACCAGTTCGTCGTGTCCGGCGCGGCGCCATTGGGATTCGTCGCCATGTCGCAGGTCTATGAAGGCGGCAAGCTGAAGTCCGGTTCGGCCTGGGTCGTGCCCGCCAGCCTGTACAGCCCGATCCGCCAGGATGCGGTCGCGCTTGAAACGGGCAAGGGCAAGCCCGCGGTCGACGCATTTCTCAAGTACCTGAAGGGGGACAAGGCGAAGGCCGTGATCCGCTCCTTCGGCTACGATCTCTGAGCTTCGCCGCATGCTCGATCCGGAAGATTGGGGCGCCATCTGGCTGACGTTGAAGTTGGCCACGATCGTCACTGTGCTGCTGCTGTTGCTGGGAACACCGATAGCCTGGTGGCTGGCGCAAACGCGCTCCCGCTTCAAGAGCATGGTGGGCGCGGTCGTTGCCCTGCCGCTGGTGCTGCCGCCGTCGGTGCTGGGTTTTTATCTGCTGGTGACGATGGGGCCGAACGGCCCGATCGGACACCTCACGCAAGCGCTGGGCATCGGATTGCTGCCGTTTACATTCGCGGGCCTGGTGGTCGGCTCGGTGTTCTACTCGATGCCGTTCGTGGTTCAGCCGCTGCAGAATGCATTCGAGGCGATAGGCAGGCGCCCGCTTGAGGTGGCGGCCACGCTGCGCGCCGGTCCAATCGACACCTTCTTTTCCGTCGTGCTGCCGCTTTCCAAGCCTGGCTTCATCACCGCCGCAACGCTGGGCTTCGCCCATACGATAGGCGAATTCGGTGTGGTGCTCATGATGGGCGGGAATATCCCGAACAAGACGCGGGTGGTCTCGGTGCAGATCTACGATCATGTCGAAGCGATCGAATATGCGCAGGCGCATTGGCTCGCCGGCGGCATGCTGGTATTTAGCTTTGTGGCGCTGCTGCTGTTGTACACCTTTAATCCCACCCGAAAGTCTCCGTGAACCAGGCGCCCGTCATACGTGCAAATTTCAATGTGGTGCGCGCGGGTTTCTCGATGCGGGCGGATATCGAATTGCCGGGCCGCGGCGTCACTGCCTTTTTCGGCCACTCCGGCTCCGGCAAGACGACCATGTTGCGCGCCATCGCCGGCCTGGAGCGCCATGCCGGCGGCTACCTGGAAGTCAACGGCGAAATCTGGCAGGACGAAGCGAGGAAGGTGTTCGTGCCGCCGCACCGCCGCGCGCTGGGCTACGTATTTCAGGAGGCGAGCCTGTTCCCGCACCTGTCGGTGCGGGGCAATCTCGACTTCGCCCGCAAACGGGCGAGGGCGGTCGACGCGGAGCAGATGATGGCGCATGCGCTGGCTTTGCTGGGGATTGGACACTTGCTGGAGCGCCGCGCAACAGAATTGTCGGGCGGTGAGCGCCAGCGTGTTGCGATCGCCCGGGCGCTGCTCACCAGGCCCCGCCTGTTGCTGCTCGACGAGCCGCTTGCATCGCTGGACGTGAAGCGCAAGGAGGAGGTGCTGCCTTACCTGGAGCGAGTCCAGGAGGAGCTCGATATCCCGATGCTGTACGTGAGCCACTCGACGGAGGAAGTGGCCCGGCTGGCCGATCATGTGGTCCTGCTCGAATCGGGCCAGGTGATGGCGAGCGGCCCGGCTGCGGAAACGCTCGCGCGGCTGGACTTGTCGATGGCGCTCGCCGACGATGCCGGCGTGGTGGTCGGGGGAATCGTTGAAGACTTCGACATTCAGTACGGCCTGCTGCGCATGCGCGCGGCGGGCGGTACGATGCATGTGGCGCACAAGGCCCTGGAACCCGGCACCACATTGCGCATGCGTGTACTCGCGCGCGATGTCAGCCTGGCGTTGGGGCCACTGACGGACAGCTCGATCATGAACCAGCTGCGCGCCACCGTCACGGCTGAATGGCCGGCCGCCGATGCGGCGCACGTCATCATCAAGCTTGACGCCGGCGGCGCGCCACTACTGGCGCGCATTACGCGGCGCTCGCGCGACCAGCTCGGCCTCCAGGTGGGAAAGACGGTGTGGGCCCAGGTCAAGGCGGCTGCGCTGTTGTCGATGCGCTGATCCGCTCACTTCCATGCCGAAGGCGTTTCGATGACGATAAATACTGCTCTCATACTGCGCTTGTTTCGTGGCGAAGAAGTGGCGATGGGACCCGGCAAAGCAGACCTGCTCGACGCCATCATACAAACCGGTTCGATCAGCGCGGCGGCGCGCGCCATGGGCATGTCCTATCGCCGCGCCTGGCTTCTCGTGGACATGATGAACCGGAGCTTTCGCGAACCGCTGGTGCATGGAGCGGCCGGCGGCCGTCAGGGCGGCGGTGCATTTGTCACCGACGCTGGCGTGCGCGTACTTGGCCAGTACCGCGCGATGGAGGCTGCGGCGCGCGCTGCAGCGCAGCCGCATTTGGACATCCTGATACAACAGCTCCGTACAGACACTGGCGAGTGATTGGCTTGCGCTGCGCGCCGCGCAATTATTTCGTTTAAATAATTTCCGCAAATAGGTGTCAAATTCCTGGTGCGAGGCGGCGGGCCGCCTACATGGCGAACTCAGCGGCCTGCGCGGCGAGTCTGTTCGCCGGCGGCCAGGCCACGCCGCCTGCCGCGCCCGCTACAAGGCTCAAGTCGCCGCCGGTCGTCGACACCGTCGACGATATTGAAGCGCTGCTCGCGTGCTCGCCGGCCCCGTACTTACCTCTATAATGGGGCTGCCGTTCCCGATCGGAGACATCGCCTCATGCTGTCTTCACTGTTTCATACGCGCGAACCTAAACCGGCCTTGTTATTCTGCCTGGCCTTCGTGTCGCTCGCAATCTGCACTGGGGCCGGTTACCAGTACGCCATGCGCCAGGAACATGCACGCATCGCCAACGCCTTCCACGAACTGGCGACGCTCAAAGCCCAACGGGTGCAGTTGAGGGTGGACGGCTATGCGCGCACCTTGCTCGACTTGCGCGGCCTGTTCGTGGCTGACTCGAACGTGACGCACGACAAGTTTCATCGGTACCTGAATGGGGTCGAAGTCGCGCAGCGCTATCCGGCGCTCCGACACATCGGTTACGCGCCGCGCGTGACCAGCGCCAATCGCGCCCACCTGGAAAACCGGCTGCGGCGCATGGGCTGGACCGACTACGAGGCGTCGCCCGACGATTTGCCTATCCTCTACGGCTTTCCTGCGGTCGATGCTCTGCTGGGAATGAGCCTGAGCCAGGGCCATTTGCGTAGCAAGGCGCTCGACTTGGCGCGTGACTTTGACCAGCCCCAACTGTCACCGCAATTGAAGCTGCCCGTCGATAGCGGCCCTCAGTCCGGCTTCCTGATGTATGTCCCCCTCTACGGTGACGGCCTGGCGCCGGCCACCGTGGAGCAGCGCCGGCAAGCGCTGTCCGGCTACGTGTTTGCAGCCTTCCTTACCAAGGATTTGATCGACTCGACCATCGGAGCCGACCTCGGGAACCACATGGGACTGGCCCTGTTCGAAGGCCGGGTGGCGGATGCGGACCGGCTGGCCTACCATTCCGGCTACGGATTGCAGTCGCCTGCCCATCGCGGCGCCGCGCGCTACGCCAGCACCCAGCGCGCCGAGATCAGCGGGCAGTCATGGACCTTCGTGTTCGTTGCGATGCCGGCGTTCGTGCTGGCAAATCAGTCCAACTTGCCGCTGGTCGTACTGGTTGGCGGCCTGCTGACCAGCATCCTCGCGGCCACGCTGGCCTACGTGGGCTCGCGCCGCTGGTTGGCCGAAAGCAAGATCCGCTATCTGGCTTTCCATGACGAACTGACCGGCCTGCCAAACCGCGCCAGCCTTCGGATCAATATTCTGGAGGCAATCCGGCATGAGGAGGAAACGAAACAGCCTTGCGCGCTGTTGATTGTCGAGCTGATGCGCTTTCGCGACATCAATTACACCTTGGGACACCTGATCGGCGACGAGGTCCTGAAGCAAGCGAGCATGCGGATCCGCAACGTCGTCCCTGCGGATGCGACGCTGGCGCGAATCAGCAACGTCCAGTTTGGCGTGCTGCTGTTGAACGCAAACAATGACGCGGCGATGGAACTGGCCCAGCGCCTGGTGGCCGCCCTGGAAGAGCCGCTGCCGGCGCGCGACAGCAAATACGAATTGGGCGCGCGGGCCGGCATCGCAACGATCCCGCTCCACGGCTACGACCCGGACGACCTGGTCCGGCATGCCGACATCGCGCTCCACCGCGCGCGCACCTCCGGCGCGCAATATGTGGTGTACGACGCCGAGCTCGATCCGTACAAACCGCAACGGCTTGCTTTGCTGGGCGCGTTCAGGCAGGCCATCAGCGAGGAGCAGCTGCAGATGTACTGCCAGCCGAAGGCGAACCTGCGCACCGGCCGGATCACCAGCGTCGAGGCGCTGGTGCGCTGGCAGCATCCGAAATACGGCCTGATCATGCCGGACCAGTTCATCTCGCTGATCGAGCCGACCGAGCTGATCCAACTGCTGACGCAGCGCATGCTCGAGAGCGCCATGCGCCAGTCCTACGAATGGCGCAAGGAAGACCTGTGCCTGCCGCTGGCAGTCAATCTGTCGACTCGCAACCTGCTCAATCCGGCCCTGCCCGAGCTGATCGCCCGCTTGATGAAAACCTGGGGCGCCGATGCCAGCTGGGTCGGATTGGAAATCACCGAAAGCAGCATCATGGAGGATCCGGCCTTGTCGCTGCGCGTGCTCAACCGGCTGCACGCGATGGGCGTCAAGCTGGTCGTCGATGATTTCGGAACCGGCTATTCCAGCCTGAGCTACCTGATGAGACTGCCGGTCGCCGCTATCAAGATCGACCAATCGTTCACGATGAACATGATGAACGATCCGGATACCGCGGCGATCGTCAAGGCGATGATCGAACTGGCGCACAACATGGGCATGAAAGTGGTCGCCGAAGGCGCGGAGACCAAGGAAGTGTGGGACGTGCTCAGGCGCCTCGAATGCGATGAGGCGCAAGGCTACTACATCAGCCGGCCTGTGCCGGCCCATGCGTTCCGCGCCTGGCTCGCACGCTCGCCGTGGCAGCTTGCGCCGGCATGAAGTCAAAAAAATTTCATGCAATGTTAGCCAAAATGCGCGAACGCGGTTAGAATCATCCGTGCCGAACAACGGCAAACGCTAGGGGTCCTGCAAGTCGCGAACGCGATGCGCGGGTGAGAAACACCCTCTGAACCTGATCTGGATAATGCCAGCGAAGGGAAGCATAGTGACACCGGCCGCGCGCCGTCTCCCTACACTCCTTTGCTGGCTCCTGCTCAATCCATCGAGAAGCTACCAAGGAGCCACATGAACGCCAACCCGAAATTTTTGTCCGCCACCGCCACGGTGGATGAAGCCGCAATCCGTCCCTTGCCGATGTCGCGCAAGGTCTACGTCGAGGGCAGCCGCCCCGACATCCAGGTGCCGATGCGCGAAATCAGCCAGTCCGACACCGCGGACTCCTTCGGCGGAGAGAAGAACCCGCCGATCTACGTCTACGATACCTCCGGCCCGTACACCGATCCGGATGTCGCGATCGACATCCGTTCCGGCCTGCCGTGCCCGCGCACCCCGTGGATTGTCGAACGCGGCGATACCGTGGAGCTGCCCGGCCCGACTTCGGCCTACGGCATCGAACGCCTCGCCGATCCAGCACTGGACGCGCTGCGCTTCAACCTGCACCGCAAGCCGCGCCGCGCCAGGGCCGGCGCCAACGTCAGCCAGATGCACTATGCGCGGCGCGGCATCGTCACGCCCGAGATGGAATTCGTGGCGATCCGCGAGAACATGCGCCGCAAGGAGTACCTGGCCGAGCTGCGGGCATCGGGGCCGATGGGGGGCCGGCTGGCCGAGCTGATGGGCCGCCAGCATCCGGGCCAGTCGTTCGGCGCCAGCATCCCGGCCGAGATCACGCCGGAGTTCGTGCGCGAGGAGATCGCGCGCGGGCGCGCCATCATCCCCGCCAACATCAACCATCCGGAAGTCGAGCCGATGATCATCGGCCGCAATTTCCTCGTCAAGATCAACGCCAACATCGGCAACTCTGCCGTGACTTCGTCGATCGGCGAGGAAGTCGAGAAGATGACCTGGGCGATCCGCTGGGGGGGCGACAACGTGATGGACCTCTCGACCGGCAAGCATATCCACGAAACGCGCGAATGGGTGATCCGCAACAGCCCGGTGCCGATCGGGACGGTGCCGATCTACCAGGCGCTCGAGAAAGTGAACGGCAAAGCAGAGGACCTGACCTGGGAAATCTACCGCGACACCCTGATCGAGCAGGCGGAGCAGGGCGTCGACTACTTCACCATCCACGCCGGCGTACTGCTGCGCTACGTGCCGATGACGGCCAAACGCCTGACCGGCATTGTCTCGCGCGGCGGCTCGATCATGGCCAAGTGGTGCCTGGCGCATCACAGGGAGTCGTTCCTGTACACGCACTTCGAAGAGATCTGCGAAATCATGAAAGCCTACGACGTGTCGTTCAGCCTCGGCGACGGCCTGCGTCCCGGCTCGATCTACGATGCCAATGACGAGGCGCAGCTGGCCGAACTGAAGACGCTGGGCGAACTGACCCAGATCGCCTGGAAGCACGATGTCCAGGTGATGATCGAAGGCCCCGGCCACGTGCCGCTGCACATGATCAAGGAGAACATGGACCTGCAGCTCGAGCAGTGCGGCGAGGCGCCGTTCTACACGCTCGGGCCGCTGACCACCGACATCGCTCCCGGCTACGACCACATCACCTCGGGCATCGGCGCCGCCACCATCGGCTGGTACGGCACGGCGATGCTGTGCTACGTGACGCCGAAGGAACACCTCGGGCTGCCCAACAAGGCCGACGTCAAGGACGGCATCATCACCTACAAGATCGCGGCGCATGCGGCGGATCTCGCCAAGGGCCACCCCGGCGCGCAGATCCGCGACAACGCGCTGTCGAAGGCGCGCTTCGAATTTCGCTGGGAAGACCAGTTCAACATCGGCCTCGACCCGGACAAGGCGCGCGAATTCCACGATGAGACCTTGCCCAAGGACTCGGCCAAGGTGGCGCACTTCTGTTCGATGTGCGGGCCGCATTTCTGCTCGATGAAGATCACCCAGGAGGTGCGCGAATATGCGAACAAGCTGGGCATCTCGGAGGTCGCCGCGCTCAAGCAGGGGATGGAAATCAAGTCGGTCGAATTCGTCAAGCGCGGCGCCGAAATCTACCAGAAGCAGTGAGGCGGCCATGACCGACATCATGCTGAACGGAGCGCCGCACCAGGTGGCGCCGGGGGCGACCCTGGCCGACCTGATCGAGGCGCTGTCGCTGTCGAACCAGGCGCTGGCGCTGGCCGTGAACCGCAACGTGGTGCCGCGCCAGCAGTGGCGCGAGCGCGGCGTGCGGCCTGGCGACCAGGTCGAAGTGGTGCGCGCCATCGGCGGCGGCTGAACAAATACGGAGAAATGAAATGAACGAATCGAATGTGGACGCCGGGCTGACCATCGCCGGCAAGACCTATCGCTCGCGCCTGCTGGTGGGCAGCGGCAAGTACCGCGACCTGGCGCAGACGCGCGAGGCGACCGATGCCGCCGGCGCCGAGATCATCACGGTGGCGATCCGGCGCGTGAACATCGGCCAGGATCCAAAGGCGCCAAGCCTGCTCGATGTGCTGCCGCCGTCGCAGTACACGATCCTGCCCAATACCGCCGGATGCTACACGGCGAAGGACGCGGTTTACACCTTGCAGATGGCGCGCGAACTGCTGAACGGCCACAAGCTGGTGAAGCTCGAAGTGCTGGGCGACGAGAAGTCGCTGTTCCCGCACATGCCGGAAACGCTGGTGGCGGCCGAAGCACTGGTGCGCGACGGTTTCGACGTGATGGTGTACTGCAGCGACGACCCGATCCAGGCCAGGCTGCTCGAGCAGATCGGCTGCGTCGCGGTGATGCCGCTGGCATCGCTGATCGGCTCGGGGATGGGCATCCTCAATCCGTGGAACCTGTCGCTGATCATCGAGCAGGCAACCGTGCCGGTGCTGGTCGACGCCGGCGTCGGCACCGCATCGGACGCGGCCATCGCGATGGAGCTCGGCTGCGACGGCGTGCTGATGAACACGGCGATTGCCGGCGCGCGCGATCCGGTGCGCATGGCGCGCGCGATGCGCCTCGCTGTCGAGGCGGGCCGCGAGGCTTACCTGGCGGGACGCATCCCGAAACGCTTCGCGGCCTCGCCGTCGTCGCCCATGGCGGGAAGGATCGCATGAACCGGGTGCGCCCGGACATCTCGCGCCCGACCGTACTGGTGTTCGCCGGCGCCGATCCGAGCGGCGGGGCGGGGATTGCCGCCGACATCCTCGCCATCGCAGCGCAGGGGGCGCATGCGCTACCGGTCATTACCGCGCTCACCGTGCAGGACAACGACCGCGTGTACGAGGTCTTGCCGGTGGACTGCGAGGTGCTGCGGCGGCAGGTGCTGGCGCTGATGGGCAAGGTGGAGATTCACGCCGTGAAGATCGGCATCCCCGGTAGCCGCAGCAATGCCGTGGCGATCGCGGGCCTGGTGGGCCAGCTTCGGCGCCAGCATCCTGGCTTGCCGGTGGTGCTCGATCCGGTGCTCGCCAGCGGGGCCGGCGACGCCCTGGCGCGCGACGATCCGCGCGAAATCCTGACGCCGTTGCTGTCGCTGGCCAGCCTGGTCGTGCCCAACCTGCCGGAAGCACGGGCCATTGGCGGAGCGGGCGCTTCGATTTCCGAGCAGGCGCTCCGGCTGCGCGCGCGCGGCTGCGCCGACGTGCTCATCACCGGCGGCCATGCCGAGGGAGACACGGTCGTCAACCGCTGGTTCGGCGCCGGTGGCGAACGCGAATGGCGCTGGCCGCGTCTTCCCGCCGAATTCCATGGAAGCGGCTGCACGCTGGCCGCCGCTATCGCCGCGCGGCTGGCCTGCGGCGACGCGATGGAGCAGGCGCTCGATACGGCGCAGGCATATTGCCATCGCTCCCTCGAGGATGCGTTCTCCATTTCCAGCGGCCAGCGCATTCCGCTGCGCTCGTTTCACCCCGTACCTGATTTTCGGAGGAGCATATGAAAGGACTGTACCTTGTCACGCCCAACTGGGACGACACTGCGGCGCTGATCGACGCCACCGGCCAGGCGCTGCGCGCGGGCGCGGCGCTGGTGCAATACCGGCACAAGAGCGCGGGCCCGGAGCTGCGCAGGGAGCAGGCTGCGCAACTGCTCGCCCTGTGCCGGCGCCACCAGCGTCCGTTCATCATCAACGATTACATCGAGCTGTGCCTGGAGCTTGGCGCCGACGGCGTCCATGTCGGCGGCACCGATGCGTCCGTGGCCGAGGCGCGCAAGGCGCTTGGCGCCGGCAAGATCGTCGGCGCATCCTGCTATGGCGACCGGCAGCTGGCGCGCGACGCCAGTGCGGGCGGCGCCAGCTATATCGCCTTCGGCGGCTTCTATCCGTCGAAGGTGAAGCAGTATCCGGTGACCACGCCACCTGACATCATCAGCTGGGCCAAGGCCGAGATCGCGCTGCCATGCGTCGTGATCGGCGGGATGACGCCGGAGAATGCGGCGCCGCTGGTCGCGCGCGGGGCGGACATGGTCGCCGCCATCAGCAGCGTGTACGGCGCGCCGGTCATCGACGTGGCGATGCACGAATTCGCGCGCCTGTTCTCGCAATGAACAAGCAGCGGCGCCGATGAAAGTCATCGTTCTCGGCGCGGGGGTAGTCGGCACCGCCTCCGCGTGGTATTTGCACAAGGCCGGCCACGAGGTGACGGTGCTCGAACGCCAGCCCGGTCCGGCGCTGGAAACCAGCTTCGCGAACGGTTGCCAGATTTCGGTGTCGCATGCGGAACCATGGGCCAATCCCGCCACCTTGTTCAAGGTGCTGCGCGGACTTGGGCGAGAGGACGCGCCGCTGCTGTTCCGCCTGCGCGCCGATCCGCTGCAATGGCGCTGGTGCCTGCGGTTCGTGCGCGAATGCCGGCCGGCGCGGGTCGCCGCCAACCTGCGCCAGATCGTCGCGATCGCCGACTACAGCCGCCGGAGCCTGCAGGCCTTGCGCGCCGAAACGGGGATCGCATACGACAGCCTGGCGCGCGGCATCCTGCATTTCTATACCGATCAGCGGGAGTTCGACAAGTCTTGCCATGCTGCCGCGGCGATGCGCGAGCTTGGCTGCCCACGCACATCGGTCAGTGCCGACGAAGTGGTGCGGATCGAGCCCGCGCTCGCCGCGGTGCGCGCGAAGCTGGTGGGCGGCGACTTCACCGCCAGCGACGAATCGGGGGACGTCTATAAATTCACTTCGCAGCTGGCCAACAAGGGCAAGGCCGCGGGCATCGATTTCCGCTACAGCACGACGGTCACGCGCCTGCTGGCCGAGGGCGGCAAGGTCAGCGGCGTGGAGATCATCGACGGCGAAGGCCGGCACAAAGTGCTGCATGCGGATGCCGTCGTGATCGCGCTCGGCAGCTTTTCGGCGGCGCTGCTGGCGCCGCTCGGGATCCGGCTGATGATCTATCCCGGAAAAGGCTATTCGGCCACTTACCCGGTCCGCGATGCGGATGCCGCGCCCACCGTATCGCTGACTGACGACGGCCACAAGCTGGTGCTGTCGCGGCTGGGGTCGCGCCTGCGGGTGGCGGGCACCTGCGAATTGAACGGCTACTCGCGCGAACTCAATCCGGCGCGCTGTGCGGCGATCACGCGGCGCGTGAGGGAGCTGCTTCCCGATGCTTGCGACTACAGCGATCCGGTCTACTGGACCGGCCTGCGGCCATTGACTCCATCAAACGTCCCATACATCGGCAAGACACGCTACGCCAACCTGTATCTCAACACCGGGCATGGCACGCTCGGCTGGACCATGGCATGCGGTTCCGGCCGCGCGATTGCCGACATAGTCTCAGGCCGCCGTCCGGAAGTTGATTTCGCATTCACTGAGGCGGCGTAATTCAGGAGGCAGACTCTCGTGACTCACCGGTCGACCATCGCCATGCGCTCCTTGCTGTAGCGCGGACCGGCCACCGTCGCCAGCGCATGATCGAGCTGCTCCATTTCCGCGGCATCGAGCGAGATCGCCGCCGATGCGACGTTCTGTTCGAGATACGCACGGCGCTTGGTGCCCGGGATCGGCACGATGTCGTCGCCCTTGTGCAGCGCCCACGCCAGCGCAATCTGCCCGGGAGCGACATTGCGCACGCGCGCCATCTCGCCCACAATGGCGGCCGCCTGCATGTTCAGGTCGAAGTTATCGCCTTGCATGCGTGGGTCGAGATGGCGGAAGTCGGAGGACGGATAATCTTCCGCGCGCTTCGCCGTCCCGGCCAGGAAGCCTCGTCCCAGCGGGCTGAATGCCACCAGCCCGATGCCGAGCTCGCGCAATACCGGCAACACGTCCGCTTCCAGGTTGCGCTCCCACAGCGAATACTCGCTTTGCAGCGCGCTGATTGGATGCACCGCGTGCGCGCGGCGAATGTTGGCCACGCCGGCTTCGGACAGGCCGAGGTAGCGTACTTTCCCTTCGCGTACAAGTTCAGCCATTGCACCAACCACGTCTTCGACCGGCACCAGCGGATCGATGCGGTGCTGGTAGAGCAGGTCGATGTAATCGGTGCCGAGGCGCCGCAGCGACCCTTCCACCGCTACCCGGATGCGCGCGGGGTCGCTGGTCACGCCTGTCGTTGCGCCATTCTCGATCCGGAAACCGAACTTGGTCGCGATCACTACCTGGTCGCGCCGGCCTCGCAGCGCCTTGCCGAGCAGCGATTCGTTGGTGAACGGGCCGTATTGTTCCGCCGTGTCGAACATGGTGACGCCAAGTTCGATCGCTCGGTGGATGGTGGCGATCGATTCGGTCTCGTCGGCCGAGCCATACGCAGTGCTCATGCCCATGCATCCGAGGCCCAGGGCCGAGACGGCCAATCCTTCTTTGCCCAGCTTGCGTTGTTCGATCATGGTTTTCTCCGGAGTGCGATTTGTCAGCAAGCAGTATCGCCTTGCTTCGGTGGATACGCAATACGGTTAAAATGCAAAGCATTGTGAACCTGAGCGCAACAGTGGAAGAGGGAGAGCGAATGGAAATGCTGCGGGAAATGGCGATCTTCGCCCAGGTGGTCGACAGCGGCGGCTTTTCGGCGGCGGCGCGCCAGCTCGGGCTGACCACGTCGGCGGTCAGCCGCCACGTGGCGCGACTGGAGTCGCACCTGGGAGGACGGCTGTTGAACCGCACCACGCGTTCCCTCGCCCTGACCGAGCTTGGCGGGCAGGTGCACGCGGCGTGTGCGCGCATGCTGAGTACTGCGCGCGAAGTCCACGCCTTGGCCGGCAAGTACAGCGCCCGCCCCAACGGCATCATTCGCGTGACCGCGCCAGTCGTATTCGGCCAGGTCTGGCTGGCGCCGAAACTGCCTGGCTTTCTCGACCGGTATCCCGAAGTGGACGTTCGCCTGACGCTGGTCGACCGCACCGTCGACCTGATCGAGGACGGCGCCGACCTGGCGATCCGGATTTCGCGCGAACTGGCGCCCGGCCTGGCGGCGCGTCCCCTGTGCGGCATGCGCTACGTGCTGGTTGCGTCGCCCGACTACCTGGCCGCGCACCCCGCGCCCGGCACGCCGGAAGAGCTGAGAGGGCATCGCTGCAGCCACCTCGACTACGGACCGTTCGGCGGCGATTGGACCTTGCAACACGGCGAACGCAAGGCCAGCGTCGAGGTGTTGTCGCGGCTGACGATCAACAACAGCGCGGCGATCCTGGCGGTGGTGGAAGCGGGTGGCGGAATCGGCCTGCTGCCCGATTTCACCGCACGCGCCGCGCTCGAGCAACAGCGGGTGCGCCAGGTTCTGCCCGAGTGGGAATTTTGCGAGCCGTACGCCGGCGCCGTCCATGCAGTCTATATGCCGGGCCGGCACCTGGCGCTGAAGGTGCGCGCCTTCATCGATTACCTGGTCGATGCGCACGCGGCAGGCGGCTAGCTGGCCATCAAACGCGAACCAGCAGCTTGCCCAGGTTCTTGCCTTCGAACAGGCTGTTGAGCGCGGCCGGCAGCTGGTCGAAGCCATCGACGTAGGTTTCCTGCGAGACGATTTCACCGCTCTTGACCCATGGCGCCACGGTTTTCACCATCTCGTCCATGCGGTTGGTGAAGTCGCGCGCCAGGATGCCCTGGATCGTCGCGCGCTTGAACAGCATGTGCTGCAGGAAGCGCGGCGCCAGGTCCGGCGTGTCGAGCCCGCCGTCGTACTGCGCGATGGCGCCGCAGATGATGATGCGGGCACGCAGGTTGATCAGCGGAATCACCGCATCGGTGACCATGCCGCCGACGTTGTCGAAATAGATGTCGACGCCGCCCGTCGCTTGCTGGATCGCCGCCCGCAGGCCCTCGACGGTCGGATGCGCGCGGTAGTCGACGGCGCCGTCCAGCTTGAGCTTTTCGGTGAGGAAGGCGCATTTCGCCGGGCCGCCGGCGATGCCGATCACGCGGCAGCCGGCGCGCTTGCCGAACTGGGCGACCAGCGAGCCGACCGCACCGGCCGCGCCCGAGACCACCAGCGTATCGCCAGGGCGGGGCTTGCCCGCTTCCATCAGGCCGAACCAGGCGGTGCGGCCGGGCATGCCCAGCACGCCGAGCGCGGTCGATACGGGCGCCGCGGCGGGATCGAGTCTGGTCAGTTCGCTGTGATGGCACTTGGCGTACAGCTGCCAGCCGCTGTACGCGGAAACCCAGTCGCCCTCCTTGAACAGCGGGCTGGCCGAAGCCACCACTTCGCCCACCACGCCGGCCTTCTGGACGATGCCCAGCGGATGCGGCAGGTCGTAGGTGTTGCGTTCGTGCTGCTGGATGCGGATGTAGGGATCGACGCTGATGATGCGCGCGCGGATCAGCACTTCGTTGCTGGACAGCGTGGCATCGAGTTCGGTTTCGCGCAGCTCGTAATGCTCGCCGCTGACACGCGCGTCAGGACGCTTCACATAAAACCATTGGCGATTCTGGTAGTTCATCGGGGGATCGGCTACGGAAGGAAAGGGCGGTCATTTTATCAGCAAAGACAATACCACCACGGACGAGACCGCGTGCGGTTCGCCAGTCGGTGGAGTCAGCGGCCAGCGGGATCGCCGCTGTCTCGCTGCTATTCGATATTGCCCATCGTTTCGATCCGCCGGATCTCCGCGTTGATCATCCGGCGCAAGTTTTCCTTGTGCAATTCCGCTTCCCGCCGTGCGCGGTGCAGCGCCTCGCCGCTGAAGTCGATCTGCATCGGCGTGGCGGCTGGAAACACCAGTGAAGGCGCCAATAACTGCAGCATGCGCTGGGTGGCGTCGCGGTCGGCCAAGGTGGCGGCGAAGGTCGACACCGGCTGGGTCATGGTTTCGAGCTTGTGCCATTTGGCGCGGTCGGCCACCACCTGGGTCATGTAGGTCGAGTGCGCGATCTGCGCGCCGACCCGCTCGACTTCGTCCATCGCTTCGGCCAGCGCGCCCAAAGCCTGCTCCAACCTTCCTGCCGCTTTCAGGTACTCGGAATCGCGACTGAGCCTGTCATCTGTATCGGTCATGATGAATTCCCCTAAAAAACCTAGGAATGTTAATTGTGCTCCGTAACCGAATATTTTGCAGGATGTGCCCGTCCGCACGGATCCACTGCCACATCGCGTGTGGTGCATGGCAGGTGTGATCGGTTTTGGCGCTGCGGCCATATTTGTGGCAGGGCAGCGCCGGCCGGCCCTCGCGGCTACCACTCCAGCGGTGCTTGTTTCCCGGTGTTCAGACCGTCATGGCGCCGCCGTTTGCGCGGCAGGGTGGAGGAAGCTGGCCCGTTCGAAGTGGCAACGCGGCGGTCCGCCAGCGCGCGCCGCATGGTGCCAGGCTCCGGAAGCGTAACAATGTCGTTGAGGAAGCGCTTGGGCGACGCGAGCATGAATTCCAGCATGATAGCTCCCAAACAGTGTGCTGCTTTCAGCATAGTTCGGGAGGATGGGGCGGATACTGAGCAAGCCCAAGCGCAGCGTCGGGCGGAAGGATCGCATGAAGCCGCAGCGACAAGGAACCCATGCTGCGCACGGGCTCCCTCGGCAGCTTTACGCCGCGGCGATACGGCCGGCGATATGCGCCAGCGCCTCGTCGACCTGGTCGATCAGGATCAGGCACAAATCGCCTTCGGTCAGGCGCGCCAGTGCGGTGTCGATCGCGATGAACTCGCCGTTGATTTCATCGACGTGCGTGGTGCGCTTGGCGCCGGCGAGTCCCTGGCGCAGCAGCGCCACGACTTCACCGTCTTCGCGCCCGCGCTGGCACTGGTCCTGGTACAGCAGCACATCGTCGAACGCAGCGCCGAGGATCTCGGTCTGCTGGCGGATGTCCTGGTCGCGCCGGTCGCCGGCGCCGCTGATGACGACCGAGCGGCGCTTGGCCGGCATGCTTTCGACCGCGCTCACGAGCGCCAGGATCGCATCCGGATTGTGGCCGTAATCGGCGATGACGGTGGCGCCGCGGTAGTTGAATACATTGAAGCGGCCGGGCGCGTTGTCGCTCTCGCTGGCAAACGACTTCAAGCCGGCGCAGATCGATTCCCACGGCATGTTCACAGCCCACGCCGCCGCGACCGACGCCATCACGTTATCGACCTGGAAGCCGATGCTGCCGTTGCGGGTGATCGGCACTTCGGACAGCGCGACCTTGAGCACGTTCTTGCCTTGCGCGGCGACCAGGTGGCCGTCCTCGACGTAGACTACGCGGCGCCCCTTTGCGCGGTGCATCGACATCACCGGATGCTGCATGTCGGCGGTGAAGAAGGTGACGTCGCCGCGGCAGTTGTCGGCCATGGTAACGACGACCGGGTCGGCCGCGTTGAGCACCGCCATGCCGCCGTCGGCGACGTTCTGCACGATCACGCGCTTGAGCACCGCGAGATCTTCCAGCGTGGTGATGTAGTTCAGGCCGAGGTGGTCGCCCGAGCCGATGTTGGTGACCACCGCGACCTGGCAGCGGTCGAAGGCGAGGCCTTCGCGCAGCAGGCCGCCGCGTGCGGTTTCGAACACGGCCGCGTCGACGTCCGGATGCAGCAGCACGTTGCGCGCGCTGCGCGGGCCGCTGCAGTCGCCGCTGTCGATGCGGCGACCTTCGATGTAGACGCCGTCGGTATTGGTCATGCCGGTGCGCAGGCCGCCGGCGGTGAGCAGGTGGGCGATCAGGCGCACCGTGGTGGTCTTGCCGTTGGTGCCGGTGACGGCGACCACGGGAATACGGCCGTCGTCGCCTTCTTCGAACATCGACGAGATGATCGCTTCGCCGACCGGGCGGCCCTTGCCGAACGATGGCGACAGGTGCATGCGCAGGCCTGGGGCGGCGTTCACTTCCACTACGCCGCCGCCTTGCTCTTCGATCGGCTTCAATACGCTGTCGCAGACCAGGTCGACGCCGCAGATGTCGAGGCCGACCATATGCGCCGCGGCGACCGCGCGCGCGGCCACTTCCGGATGCACGTCGTCGGTCACGTCGGTGGCGGCGCCGCCGGTGGACAGGTTGGCGTTGTTGCGCAGGATGACGCGGCTGCCGCGCGGCGGCACCGATTCGGCCTCATAGCCTTGCGCGGCCAGGCTGGCCAGCGCGATGTCGTCGAAGCGGATCTTGGTCAGCGAGGTCGAGTGTCCGTTGCCGCGGCGCGGATCGAGGTTGACCCGGTCGACCAGCGCGCGCACCGACAGCACGCCGTCGCCGATCACTTGCGGAGGATCGCGGCGCGCGGCGGCGACCAGCTTGTCGCCCACCACCAGCAGGCGGAAATCGTTGCCCGGCAAATAGCGCTCGACCAGGATGTCGTCGCGGAATTCGGATGCGGCGGCAAAGCCGGCATGCATCTGCTCTTTGGTTGTGATGTTGACCGTCACGCCCTTGCCCTGGTTGCCGTCCTTCGGCTTGATCACTACCGGCAGGCCGATTTCGAGGGCGGCTGCCCAGGCATCGTCGGCGTCGAGCGCCACGCGCCCGTGCGGCACCGGCACGCCGGCCGCGTCGAGCAGTTTCTTGGTCAGTTCCTTGTCCTGGGCGATCGACTCGGCGATGGCGCCGGTGCGGTCCATTTCGGCCGCCTGGATCTTGCGCTGGCGGCTGCCCCAGCCGAAGGTCACCAGGCTGCCGTCGGTCAGGCGGCGGAACGGGATGTTGCGCGCCACGGCGGCCTGCACGATCGAACCGGTCGATGGTCCGAGCCGCACGTCTTCATCGAGCTCGCGCAATTGCGCGAGCGCGCCGTCGAGGTCGAACGGGGTGTCGTCGGCAGCGGCGCGCACCAGCTGTTCGGCCAGTTCAAGCGCGAGGCGTCCGACCGCTTCTTCGGAGTACTCGACCACGACCTGGAACACGCCTTGTTCGAGCGTGGACGTGGTGCGGCTGAAAGTGACCGGGCAGCCGGCCTGCGCCTGCAGGTCGAGTGCGGCGAGTTCGAACACGTGCGCCATCGGGATGGTGTCGTTGTGGCCGGTAGGCTGCAGCGGCGACAGCGCAGGGAAGCGCGCGCGCAGGCGCGTTTCGAAGCCGGCGAGGTTGCCAACGCATTCTTCCTCGGGAGTGCAGGTGAGGATCGCTTCCACCGATGTGTGGTGGCTCCAGAGGTTGGGGCCTCGCAGCGCCCGTACGCGTGATACTTGCATAAACCGTTAATCCTGGTTGGTGGACCGCTGGGGCCCTTCACCCGGCGCAGCGCGCCAGGCTTGATTCATTAATGAGCCGATTGTTTCGGGGCTGCGTCGAAGGTGCGCAAGCCGGCGGCAAGCAGTTCGGGAGTGACGTCCAGCGCCCATGCCGCGGCCACCGCGGCCAATACGCTGGCCGGATATCTTGCGGTTGCGGGCTTGAGAGCCACCAGCGGGAGCAGGGCGGTTTCCTCGGCGCCGTCGGCCAGCACGATGTAGTTGGCGCGCACAAATACCGTGCGCTCGCCCGCCGCGCGGTGACGCGCGACGACTTCATTGTCCGGATCGACCGCGTAGAAAATCACCTTGCCGTCGCACAGTTCGGCCAGTTCGGCGACCGCTTCGTTTTCCGCGTTGAGCACCGCCACGCCATGCGGCAGGATCACGTCGACCTGGGTGCGGATCACGTTGGCCATGTCGTCCGCATCGCGGATATAGAACTCGGCGAGCTCTTCGACGCCTTCCATGTCGGTCACGATGCCGACCTGGCACTTGTCGTAGGCCAGGCCTTCGGTCAGGATCATCCGCGCATTGCTCTCGAAGACCGCGGTCTTCAGGGTGCGGTTGATCAGCAGGCGCTGGCCGGTTTCCCACTTGATGCAGTCGCCGCTGACGACCTGGCGCTGGTCGAGGTACATGCCCTGGCCGCTGACCACGCCGACGTGGATGCCGGTCAGGTTGACCAGGCAGCCGACCAGCCGCGAAATCAGGCTGGTGCCGAGCGTGCCGGTGACGCCGACGATAGGAATGCGGCCGTCTTCGTGCGCTTCGAACAGGTGCGCGATGATCGCGGTGCCGACCGGGCGCGCTTCGCCGTTGGCCGGCTTCAGGTGCGCCAGCAGGCCGGGGCTCGCGTTCACTTCGATGATTGCGCCGCGCTGCTCGTCGAGCGGGCGCGAGATGTCTTCGCACACCAGGTCGACGCCGGCGATGTCGAGGCCGACCACGCGCGCTGCCAGCGCGGCAGCGTGCGCGACCGACGGATGGATCGTGTCGGTGACGTCGAAGGCGACGTTGCCGTTCGGCTGGATCAGCACTTTCTGGCCGGCCTGCGGGACCGACCAGGCGGTCATGCCCTGGCGTTCCAGTTCGAGGATGATCTCGGCGCCTTTTTCAGGGGCCAGTGCGTTCAGAGGCGAATCCTCGCCGCTGCCGCGGCGCGGATCGGTGTTGATCTGGCTGTCGACCAGCTCGATGATGTTCGATTTGCCGTCGCCGGTGACCCACAGCGATTCGCCCTTGGCCACGGCGACCACCTGCTTGCCGACCACCAGGATGCGGTGCTCGTCGCCGGCGATGAAGCGCTCGACGATCACGCTCTTGCTGTCGCCCTTGCGGCTGGCCAGCTGGTAGGCCGCGACCACGTCGGACTCGGTCATCAGGTTCAGCGACACGCCGCGCCCGTGGTTGCCGTCGTAGGGCTTGATCACCACCGGCAGGCCGATGTCCTGTGCTTCTTCCCATGCTTCCTCGGCGCTGCGCACCAGGCTGCCCTCGGGCACCGGCACGCCGCACGACTTGAGCAGCGACTTGGTCAGGTCCTTGTCGCTGGCGATGCTCTCGGCGATGGCGCTGGTACGGTCGGTTTCGGCGGTCCAGATGCGGCGCTGCGCGGCGCCGTGGCCCAGCTGGACCAGGTTGCCGTCGGTGAGGCGGATCGACGGAATCTTGCGTTCGGTGGCCGCTTCGACGATGTGCGCGGTGGACGGGCCGAGGCAATGCTGGTCGACCAGATCCTTGAGGATGGCCACGTTGGCGGCGACGTCGTACGGCGTGTCGTCGATCGCCGCCATCAGCAGGCCGCGGCCGGCCGCCAGCGCGGCGCGCCCGACGTGCTCTTCGCGGGTGCGGAAGGCCATCTTGTAGATGCCGGTCTCGCCGGTCGAGCGGGTCTTGCCGAAGCCGGTGCGCATGCCCGCCAGGTTTTGCAGCTCGAGGACCACGTGTTCGAGGATGTGGCCGGCCCAGGTGCCGTCGCGCAGGCGCTCGAGGAAGCCGCCATGCTCGCCCACGCCGCAGCGGTGCACGACCAGGCCGGGCAGCCATTCGACCAGCCGTTCGTACAGGCCGGGCAGGGTATTCGAGGGAGAGTCTTCCAGCGCGCCGATATCGACCACGACCTCGATGACGGGGCGGTAGGTCCAGATGTTGGGGCCGCGCAGATGCGTCACACGGAGAAAACCAAGGTCTTTCTTCTTTGTCATTTAATAATTTCTTGATAACGCCCCCGGGTTCTTCGCACGCGGGGATCGTTCTGAGGCTTTGCCTGTGTTTGACTGCATCTCGCTGCGCTGCCGGAAAGCCGGGCTTTTCAGAAGCGCATCATGTTGTATACTTGCTGTAACGAAGCTTACCGCGCCGAACCGATTTCTGCCAGTCTGGAGCCTTCGATAGAATACCGTAGATTGCGCCCCCGCTCTGGGCGCACCCTGTGCCGTCGGAACCTATCTGCAACGGTTTCGCCGGATTAGAATCATTCGTGCCACTGTGCGCCTTTCCCCTTTTTTCGAGAATCCTCGCCTGTTACGGGCGGCATCACGATGACAACTCAACAACTTGTTTCTCCGCCAGTGCTTCCGGTTGCGGCCAGTTTCCTGCCCGATCAATGGTTAGCTGACGTCGAGAAAAGACTTTTACCCGGGGAAAACGTTTTAAGTAGCGTGGAGGTTGACCTCGACGCAAAATTGCGTTTCACGAAGGGCATTCTGGTGGTGACCGACCGCCGCCTGTTGTCGCGCGCGCCGGGCGAATCCGAGTGGCGCGACTGGGCCTATCGTCCCCGCTTGCAACTGAAGCACCATGACCATGCCGGCGTCGGCCACCTCGAACTGCTCGACGAGCAGGGCCGGCTGGCCGCCTGGCGCTTCACGCTTGGCCAGAACCTGCATGCGATCCGCGTGGTCGACCAGTTCCGCGAACAGCACGACAGCCACGTCAGCGGCCGGCAGGTAGCAAAGGCCGAGCAGAACATCTGCCCGAGCTGCAAGGCGCCGCTCGAGCCGGACCAGGAAGAATGCCCGATCTGCACCAAGGTGCTGTATACGCCGCCGTCGACCTGGACCCTGTTCCGCCTGTGGCATTTCGCCAAGCCCTACCGCGGCCAGCTCGGACTCGGCTTCTTCCTGATGGTGGCCAGCACCGCGGCGCACATGATCCCGCCCTACCTGACCATGCCGCTGATGGACAATGTGCTGATCCCGTTCCAGAACGGCCAGCCGGTCGACCAGAAACTGGTGTGGATGTACATGTCCGGCCTGCTCGGTTCGGCGATCCTGGCCTGGCTGCTGGGCTGGGCCAAGACCTACATCCTGGCGCTGGTGTCGGAACGGATGGGCGCCGACCTGCGCTCGGCCACCTACGAACACCTGATGAAACTGTCGCTCGAATTTTTCGGCGGCAAGCGCACCGGCGACCTGATGTCGCGCATCGGCAGCGGCAGCGACCGGATCTGCGTGTTCCTGTCGCTGCACCTGCTCGATTTCGCCTCCGACGTCCTGATGATCATCATGACCGGCGTGATCCTCTGTTCGATCAACCCGCTGCTGGCCGTCATCACCCTGGTGCCGCTGCCGTTCATCGCCTGGATGATCCACATCGTGCGCGACCGCCTGCGCACCGGCTTCGAGAAGATCGACCGGGTGTGGGGCGAAGTGACCAACGTGCTGGCCGATACGATTCCCGGCATCCGCGTGGTCAAGGCCTTCGCCCAGGAAAAGCGCGAGGCAACCCGCTTCCGCGAAGCGAACAGGCACAACCTGGCCGTCAACGACAAGCTCAATAAAGTCTGGTCGCTGTTTTCGCCGACGGTGTCGTTCCTGACCGAACTCGGTTTGCTGGTGGTGTGGGTGTTCGGCATCTGGCAGGTGTCGAAAGGCGACATCACGGTCGGCGTGCTGACCCTGTTCATCACTTACAGCAGCCGCTTCTACGGCCGCCTCGACTCGATGAGCCGGATCGTCTCGGTGACGCAGAAATCGGCGTCGGCCGCCAAGCGCATCTTCGACATCCTCGACCATGTGTCGAGCGTGCCGGAGCCGGCCAATCCGGTCAAGCTGGACAAGATCGAAGGCCGCATCGACCTGCGCGAAGTCGGTTTCCGCTATGGCAACCGGGCCGTCAACCGCGGCATCACGCTCAACATCAAGGCCGGCGAATTCGTCGGCCTGGTCGGCCACAGCGGCTCGGGCAAGAGCACGCTGGTCAACCTGATCTGCCGCTTCTACGATGTGTCGGAAGGCGCGATCCTGTTGGATGGCGTCGACATCCGCTCCTTCGCTGTGTCCGACTACCGCCGCAACATCGGCCTGGTGCTGCAGGAGCCGTTCCTGTTCTTCGGCACCATCGCCGAGAACATCGCCTACGGCAAACCGGGCGCCAGCCGCGAGGACATCATCGCCTCGGCGCGCGCCGCGCATGCGCACGAATTCATCCTGCGCCTGCCGCAAGGCTACGACTCGATGGTGGGCGAGCGCGGCCAGGGCCTGTCCGGCGGCGAGCGCCAGCGCATCTCGATCGCGCGCGCGCTGCTGATCGATCCGCGCATCCTGATCATGGACGAAGCCACGTCGTCGGTCGACTCGGAAACCGAAAAGGAAATCCAGAAGGCGCTCGACAACCTGGTGCAGGGCCGCACCACGATCGCGATCGCGCACCGCCTGTCCACCCTGCACCGCGCCGACCGCCTGGTCGTGCTCGACCGCGGCGTGGTGGTGGAAGAGGGCAGCCACGACGAGCTGATGGCGCGCGAAGGCGCCTACTACCGCCTGTACGAGGCGCAGGCGCGCAACGTCGATACCGACATGGACGATGGCGACAAGGACTGATATGGCAACGAGTACATTCCAACTGGCGCGCGACAGTTTCGGCGCGTTGACCTTGACCACCGATGACGGCGTCGTTCACCAGGGCGTGTCGCCGGTGCGCGCGTTTCCGATCCAGTCGCCCGACCAGGGCATTTCGCTGGTGCTGCACGACGGCCAGGAAGTGGCGTGGGTCGACGACATCGCCGACCTGCCGCCGGCCATCCGCGCGCTGGTGCGGGACGAACTGGAAGGGCGCGAATTCATGCCCGAGGTGCTGCATATCGCCAGCGTCAGCAGCTTCGCCACGCCGTGCACCTGGTACGTCAGGACCGATCGCGGCGACACCGAGTTCGTGCTCAAGGACGAGGGCGACATCCGCCGCATCGGCGACGCCTCGCTGCTGGTGGCCGACAATCACGGCATTCATTTTCTCGTGCGCAACATGTTCACCATCGACAAACATAGCCGCAGAATCCTCGACCGCTTTTTATAGACCTTCCCACGGAGTGTGTATGCATTACCTGCTGTGCTATGACCTGGCCCCCGACTACCTCGAACGGCGCGCCGAATTCCGCAACGAGCACCTGCAGCTGGCCTGGCAGGCGCAGCAAAACGGCGCGCTGGTGCTGGCCGGCGCGCTGTCCGACCCGGCCGACATGGCGGTGCTGGTGTTCCAGGGCGAGTCGCCCGAGGCCGCCGAGCGCTTCGCCAAGGCCGACCCGTACGTGAGCAATGGACTGGTCGTTTCCTATAAGGTGCGCCAGTGGAATACCGTGGTCGGCGATGCGGCGTGCTCGCCGGTCCGCCCCGCTTGAGATGCCGACAAGCACACATTTATGTATTACACTGCAACTTTGCGAGGGCGCACCGGTGACGCTCTAGCCGGCAACTGACTTTTCGGGGCAGCAGATGGAGCACGACGGCAGGCCCGGATTCGGCCAGAATCACCCGGTGCGCGCGGTGGAAGCGGGCGCGCTGGATGAATGCAAGCGCGCCGATGCGCAGCACGAAGTGCTCACGCGTGCGCTGAGGCTGCTGGGCCGCTGCAGCACCTTGCTGATTCAGGCCGAAAACGAAACCGAACTGCTGGCATTGGTGTGCAAGCTGGCGGTCGAAACGGCCGGCTACAAAATGGCCTGGGTCGGCTTTATCGATGGCGCGGATGCCGGCTCGCCGCCGCGCATGGCGGCACAGTACGGCGGCGACGGCGCGGCGCTGGCGGCCGCGATCAGCATGCCGCGGAACCCTGCCGATCCGATTCGTCCTAGCTGGCGGGCGACCATCGACGCCAGGACAGTAGTCGTCGATGACACTTTCAATGATTCTTCGATGGCTCCGTGGCGCGAGGCGGCGGCGCGGTACGGCTATCGATCGAGCATCGCCTGCCCGCTGTTCATCGGCCAGCAGGTGTGCGGCGTAATGAGCATTTACGCGCAGGATCCGTTTTCTTTCACCGCGGCGGAGGTCGCGCTGCTCGAGGAATTGGCCGGCAACCTCTCGTTCGGTATTGCCAGCTTGCGCACCCGTGCCGAGAGCGAAGAGACCAAGCAGTTGCTGACCAGGCAGAACGCGCGCTACCTCGCGCTGCTGCAAAACGCCAGCGACGGTATCCACATCGTCAATGCCGAAGGCCGGCTGATCGAAGCCAGCGAGGCGTTCTGCTGCATGCTCGGTTACCGTCACGAAGAGATGATCGGCATGCACATCCCCCAATGGGACGCGCACATGACGAACCCTCAGATCGATGCCCTGGTGGCGGAACAGATGGCCAATCCGCGCCGCATCCAGTTCGAAACGACGCACCGGCGCAAGGACGGCACGACGCTGGAAGTGGAAGTGAGCTGCAATACGATCCATGTCTTCGGCCAGACGGTGCTGTTCAATTCATCGCGCGACATCACCGCGCGCAAGCATGCCGCGGACCAGCTGGCGCAGCAACAGCGGCAGCTGGCGGAGAGCGAGACGCGATATCGTGAGCTGCTCGAGAACCTGCACACCGCAGTGGTGGTGCATGCGCCGGACACCCGGATTATCTTCAGTAATCCGCGCGCGTCGGAACTGCTTGGACTGCCGGTCGACCAGATGCAGGGCAAGGTCGCGATCGACCCGGCCTGGTGCTTCATCGACGAACGCGGAGCCACCATGCCGGTCGAAGAGTATCCCGTCAATCTCGTGCGCGCCACGCGCAAGCCGTTGCAGGCGCTGCTGCTCGGCGTGAAGACGCCAGTATCGAGCGCGGTGACCTGGCTGCTGGTGAGCGCCTTCCCCGACTTCGATTCGGACGGTAGTCTCAAGCAGATCGTGGTCAATTTCGACGACATCAGCGCGCGCAAGAAGGCCGAGGAAAAAGTCCATCACATGGCTTTCTTCGATCTCCTGACCGGTTTGCCGAACCGGCGCCTGCTGATGGACCGCCTGCACGCCACACTCGCCGGTTCGGCGCGCAACCACTATTACGGCGCGGTGCTGTTCATCGATCTCGACAAGTTCAAGTCCATCAACGACGTGCGCGGCCACGATGCCGGCGATCTGCTGCTGGTTGCGGTGGCCGAGCGCATCCGTGCCTGCGTGCGCGAGGAAGACACCGTGGCGCGGCTCGGCGGCGACGAGTTCGTCGTCCTGCTGTCCGAGATCGGGGCCGAGGTCGACACCGCTTCGCAAAAGAGCGCGCTGGTGGCCGAGAAGATCCGGCTGGCGCTGAATGTGCCGTTCAAGCTGAAAGGATATGTGCACCACACTTCGCCGAGCATCGGCGTGAGCGTGTTCCACGGAGCGGCCGAAGCGCCAGAGGCGCTGCTGCGCCAGGCCGACATGGCGATGTACAAGGCCAAGGACGCCGGCCGCAATACCTTGCGCTTCTTCAACGCCGCGATGCAGCTGGCCGTCGAGACCCACGCGGCGCTGGAGGCCGACCTGCGCCACGCCGTGCCGAACGGCGAGCTGCGCCTGTATTACCAGCTCCAGGTCGACAACCAGCAGCGCCCGGTCGGCGCCGAGGCGCTGGCGCGCTGGGTGCATCCGACCCGTGGCGCGGTGTCGCCGACGCAGTTCATCCCTATTGCCGAGGAAAGTTCGCTGATCCTCGACATCGGCGAATGGGTGCTGGATACCGCCTGCGCGCAATTGGCCAGATGGGCCGGCTTCGATCACCTGCGCCAGCTTACCCTAGCCGTCAACGTCAGCGCCCAGCAATTCCGCCAGCCCGAATTCGTCGAGGCGGTGGCGGCGGTGCTGGCGCAGCACGAGTTCGACCATTCGCGCCTGAAGCTGGAGCTGACCGAAAGCGTGATCGTCAACGATGTCGACGACGTGGTCAACAAGATGCATCGCCTGCGCGACATGGGCCTCACCTTGTCGATGGATGATTTCGGCACCGGCTATTCCTCGCTGTCCTACCTGAAGCAGCTGCCGCTCCACCAGATCAAGATCGACCAGAGCTTCACGCGCGACATCACCACCGATCCGGCCGACGCGGTGATGGTCAAGACGATCATCGATTTGGCGGTCAACTTCCGGCTCCAGGTGATTGCCGAAGGCGTGGAGACGCAGGAACAGCTCGACTTCCTGCAGCAGCACGGCTGCATGGCGTACCAGGGATATTTGTTCGGCAAGCCGATGCCGATCGAACGCTTCGAGGCGCTGGCGCATTTTCAATGCCGCGCTGGGGTAAATTAGACGCGTGCATGCGATGCAATCGAAGGAGAGCATATTGGAATTGGTCTGGTCGCACTCGATTTCAGATATCGATTGGGAAGAACTGTCCGCGCTGTTCGAAGCTTCGCCGCCGATGGGTAACAAGCGCGCGGCGGATCTGGAGACCGCTTTCGGCAACAGCATGTTTGCCTGCTTCGTGCGTTCCGGCGGCCGGCTGGTGGGGGTGGGGCGTGCGATGGCCGACGGTGTGTATTGCGCCTACATCGGCGACATCGCCGTGCATCCGGACTACCGCGGCATTGGACTTGGCAAGCAGGTCGTCGCCGAATTGCTGCGCCTCGCCGCAGGACACAAGAAAATCATCCTGTACTCCGTGCCGGGCGCCGAAGGGTTCTACAAGAAATTCGGGTTCCAGCGCATGCGCACGGCGATGGCCATCTTCGAAAACCAGGGCGTGGCGATGGAGCGCGGCTACCTCGACGCCGCCTGAACTCCGATCGACGCCTCGAGCAGCGCGTTCATGCGTTTCCAGTGCGAGCCTTTCCAGTAGACCCGCCGGCAGATGCCGCAAGTGCTGAACTCGCGCTGGTGCGCGCGTACCGCCTCGGGCAGCTGGTCGAACACCAGCGCCTTGTCGACTGTGCGCAGCGGCGCATTGCAATGCAGGCATAGCGTAAACGGCGCCGCGCTGCCGACCAGGCCGAGCCGGTCGAACACCTCGACCAGTTGATCGGCGGGGCGCAGCGTGTGGACGTAGCGGCCGTGGACGATGTCGCGGCGCTTGAGCAGTTCGCGGTCGCGCGTCAGCACGGTGCGGCCGTCGCGCACGGACAGGGCCTCGACCTCGTCGTCGTCGATGTTATTGTCGTACAACGTATCGAAGCCGGCCATGCGCAGCATGCGCGCCAGGCCGCCGAGGTGGGCGTCGGCCACGAAGCGCCGCGGCGACGATGGCAGCGCGCGTAGGCGCGGCAGAGCAGCGCCATCGAACAGCGCAAAACGCGGATACACCGCAACCCGGTCGCCGTCGCGCAGCAGCTGGCCGAGCAGGGCGGGAGTGCCATTGACCAGCATCAGTTCCGTTTCGGTATGCGGCACGCCGAGCGCCTCGATCATGTGCTTGGTGGTCGCCGCCTGCGCGCAGGGGCAGCGAAATTCCCGCTGGCGGCGCGCCGGCGCCAGGAAATCGTTGAGTTCACCGTAGAACCGGAAAGTCGCCGTCACCATGTGAATGCCAGGAATCAAACACGGACCCCAGAGGGGAAGGGCGGTGGCCCGCTTTGTCGTACAGTATAGCCACGCAGGCAAACAATGAGGAGGCAGGGCATCGAACCGCAGCGCACGCATTTCGTCGTCGTCACCATTGGCTCGGCCGGGGACCTGTTCCCGTTCCTGCGGATGGCGCTTGCGCTGCGCGAGGCCGGCCACACCGTCAGTTTCCTCGCGCCCGACATGCTGGAACCCTACGTCAGCCAGGCCGGCCTGCCGTTCCATGGCCTTCCCATCGACCCTTCCGTGCTGGACGATCCGGACCTGTGGGATGCCCGCAAGGGCTTCGGCGTCGTCTGGCGCGCTACCCGCCCCGCCGCGGCGCAGCTGCTGCCGTTTGTCGCCGGCCTGCCCGAGGACCAGCCGTGCGTGCTGCTGGTGCACCCGCTGGCGCTGCCCGAAGCGGACCTGTGCCGCGCCGCGCGCCCGGATCTGCGCATCGCCGCCGCGTACCTGGCGCCGTCGAATCTGCCGACGATCCACGATCCGCTGGTAATGGGGCCGCTACGCATTCCTCCCTGGATGCCGCATGCGCTGCGCCGCTGGCTGTGGCGCCGCGTCGGCGCCCACTTCATCGACCCGCTCGTGCTGCCGGACCTGAACGCCGGCCGCCGCGCACACGGCTTGCCGCCGGTGCCCGGCCTGCTCGGCTATTTGTATGGAGTGCCCGACCTGTCGATCGCGCTGTTTCCCGAATGGTTCGCCCCCGCCCAGCCGGACTGGCCGCGGCCGATGCTGCGCACCGACTTCTTGCTCTACGATCCAAACCCCGGCCTCGCGCCCGAACCTGAACTGACGCGCTTCCTCGCGGGAGGCGAGGCGCCGATCGTGTTCACGCCGGGCACCGGCAACCGCCAGGCCGGACACTATTTCCAGTGCGCGCTGACCGCCGTGCGCAAGCTTGGCCGCCGCGCGATTTTCCTGACCGCCCATGCCGGCCAGGTTCCGCCCGCGCTTCCGACTGAGGTGCTGTGGCAGGCCTACATGCCGCTGCGCGCGCTGTTGCCGCAAGTGGCCGCGCTGGTCCATCACGGCGGCATCGGCACCACGGCCGAGGCCCTGCGCGCCGGCACGCCGCAACTGGTGGCGCCGTTCGCGCACGACCAGTTCGACAACGCTGCGCGGGTCGAGGCGCTCGGGGTCGGACTGGCGCTGCCGGCGGCGCGGCTCAATCCGCGCCTGCTCGAACACCGCCTGCTGCAGCTGCTTTCTTCTCCCACCGTCGCGGCGCAATGCCGCGCCGGTGCCGCGCGCTTCACGCCGGACTCCTCGCTCGAAGTGCTGCGCGCCGCCGTCGAAAAACTGGCGCCGCTGCGCGCGTAGCGATTCTCCTTCGTTGTTTTTCCATCCTCTGTTGTTGTTTTTTTGAATAAAAGTTTTGAACTTTCTGCGCAATGAGCGCTAGCGAACAGAACGATATATTCAGAACAGCAATAGTAGATACCAATGGACGAGGGAAACAAATAGCCATCGCCAGCAACTGAATCATTCAATCTTTATCGAAAGCAAAGAACAACATCATGAAAATCTCGAAAATCGCCTCCCTGACCGCCATCGCATGCGCCATCCTGTCCGGCCAAACCGCATTTGCCGCTGACGACACGTTCATCAACCCTGAATGGGCGAACAGCGCCTGGTACATCGGCGCCGGCCTGGGCAAGAGCCGCGCGAACATCGAAGACGGCAACCTGAAAAATGCGCTGAGCGCGAACGGTGCGAACATCACCGTCTACACCCAGGACCACAAAGACACCGGCGGCAAGCTGTACATCGGTAAGCAGCTGAACCAGTACTTCGCAATCGAAGGCGGTTACTTCGACCTGGGCAAATCGAGCTTCAACGCCACCACCACCGGCGGCGGCGTACTGAATGGCGAAACCCGCTTCCGCGGCGCCAACCTGGACCTGGTCGGCCAGCTTCCGCTGTCGCAGCGCTTCTCGCTGCTGGGTAGCGTCGGCGCCAACTATGCCCGCGCCAGCTCGGACTACACCGGCAACCGCGTGTATGCCGGGACCTCCCCGTCCGAGAACAAGATCAATGCCAAGGCCGGCCTGGGCCTCGAGTTCAAGTTCACCGAAGCGCTGGCGATGCGCGCCGTCGTCGAACGCTACCGCGTCCGTGACGCAGTGGGCGCGCACGGCAACGTCGACCTGGCTACGCTGAACCTGGTCTACAAGTTCGGCCGTCCTGCTGCGCGTCCAGTGGTCTACACCCCGCCGCCGGCAGCCGAGCCGATGCCAGCGCCAGTAGTGCAAACCCCGCCACCAGCACCGCAGCCGGTGCCAGTGTCGGAGAAGGTCTCGTTCGCCGCCGAAGCGCTGTTCGACTTCGACAAGTCGGTCGTCAAGCCTGAAGGCAAAGCCGCACTGGACGATCTGCTCAACAAACTGCAAGGCATGAACGCTGAAGTGATGATCACCGTCGGCCACACCGACTCGATTGGTACCGATGCGTACAACCAGAAGCTGTCGCTGCGCCGCGCTGAAGCTGTCAAGGCTTACATCGTGTCGAAAGGCGTCGATGCATCGCGCGTCTACACCGAAGGCAAGGGCGAGACCCAGCCTATCGCTGACAACAAGACCAGCGAAGGCCGCGCCAAGAATCGCCGCGTGACCGTTGAAGTCGTTGGCAGCCGCACGGTTACCAAGTAATCCTGCAAGTCTTTTATGAAAGCCGCCCGGTGCAAGCCGGGCGGCTTTTTTCATGTGCGCCCAGCAAGAGTGTTGTTTGTTTGCGATGAATATTTCTACAGTTCAAGCCAAAGCGCGGTACCGAACAGAGCCGCGTGCTCTAACAGGCAATAGTGGCTTCAATGGCGGTTTAACCATCGACCGGCCACCAGATTTTTGATCCCCCAAGCGCTTGCGTAGGGTACTGGTCAAGAACAACAACAGCTACCCAAAAAAGAAGGAAATACCTATGAACGCTCTGAAGCGCTATTCCAGGACACTATTCTGCTCGATCGGCTTCATCGCCACCGCGCTCGTCGCCGGTTGCGGCGGCGGCGACCAGGGCCGCGATCCGATCCTCGGCCTGCCTGCGGCCACCCTCGTCAGCGTTGCAGTCTCGCCCGCAACCCCGTCGATCGCCATCGGCGCCACCCAGCAGTTCGTCGCCACCGCGTCCTACTCGGACGGCTCGTCGCGCGACGTCAGCGTCGGCGCGGCGTGGGCTTCGGCCACCCCGGCAGTTGCAACCATTAACGCCGCCACCGGCATGGCTGCCGGCGTCACCGCCGGCACCTCGTCGGTCACCGCCGCTTTCAGCGGAAAAACCGGTTCGGCCGTCCTGACGGTGGTCCCAGTCACCTTGTCGTCGATCGCAGTGTTGCCGGCCAATCCGTCGATCAACGTCGGCGGCTCGCAGCAATTCATCGCGATGGGCACCTTCAACAACAACACCACGCGCGACATCACCGCGGTGTCGACGTTTTCGTCGGCCACCCCGGCGGTCGCCAGCATCAACGCGACCACTGGTCTGGCGCTGGGCCTGACCGCGGGAACCTCGGTGATCACTGCCACTTCGGGCGCGCTGAACGGCACGGCCACGCTGACGGTTACCCCGGTAACCCTGGTATCGATCGCACTCGCCCCGCAAGCGCCTTCGCTGCAAATCGGCGCCGTGCGCCAGTTGACCGCAACCGCGACCTACTCGAACGGCACCACCGCTGACGTGACCGCCACCGCCACCTACCTGTCGGCCACCCCGGCCAGCGCCACCGTCGGCGCCGCCGGCCTGGTTACCGGCGTCGCCGCCGGCAGCTCGGTCGTTACCGCCAGCTTCGGCGGCAAGACTGCCACCACCACCGCTACCGTTGCCAACGCAACCCTGTCGAGCATCGCCGTCACGCCTGCCACCGCCAGCGTTGCGATCGCCGGCACGCAGCAATTCGTCGCCACCGCCACCTATTCGGATAACTCGACCGGCATCATCACGTCGACCGCGACCTGGACTTCGGCCAGCACCGCTACCGCGACTGTCCTCAATACCGGCATCGCCACCGGCGTCGCCGCAGGCAGCACCACCATCACGGCTACCTCGGGCGCCAAATCGGGCAGCGCCACGCTGACCGTCACCGCCGCATCGATTCCCTCGGCTGGCGTCAACCTGCGCAGCGCAGCATCGTTCGCAGTACTGGCCGGCACCGCGCTGACCAACAACTCCGGCGGCACGACCCTGATTACGGGCGATGTCGGCTCGCCTTCCCAAACCACGGATCCAACGCTGGCTGCGGGCTTTACCAACTACAAGTCGGGCGCAATCCTGGCAGGTGCGCTGGCTGACCTGCAAACCGCGATCACCGATGCCCGTGGCCGCACCTGCGACGTGAACTTCGCCGCCGACATCGACCTGGGCGGCGTCACTCTGGCTCCAGGCGTGTACTGCTACGCCGGCGCAATCAACCTCACCGGCACCCTGACCCTGAGCGGTTCGGGCACCTACATCTTCCGCACCGCGCAGACGCTGAACACCGCCTCCAATTCGATCGTCGCGCTGACCAATGGCGCCACCTACGACAACGTGACCTGGGTGCCGGTTGGCCCGACCACGCTGGGCGCGAACAGCGTGTTCAAGGGTTCGATCCTGGGCCAGGCCGCAGCGATCACGATGGGTGACAACGCCACCTTGCTGAACGGCCGCGTGCTGTCGGCTGCCGCCGTGACCCTGCGTAACAACCAGGTCACCAAATAATCATCTACCGAAAAGAAAAACACATCATGAAAATTGCACATAAAATCGGTACACTGACCGCGGTCGCATGCGCCATCCTCGCCAGCCAGGCAGCATGGGCCGGCGAAGATACCTTCATCAATCCGGAATGGGCCAACAAAGCCTGGTACGTCGGCGCCGGCATCGGCCAGGCACGCGCAAATGTGGACGACGCCCGCCTGAAAAGCAGCCTGACCGCGAATGGCGCCACGCTGAACAGTTTCACCACCGACGAGCGCAGCACCGGCGGCAAACTGTATGTCGGCAAGCAGCTGAACCAGTACTTCGCAATCGAGGGCGGCTACTTCGACCTCGGCAAGTTCGGCTTCAACTCGACCACGTCCGGCAACGGCGCACTGAATGGCGAAGTGGGTTTCCGCGGCGTCAATCTTGACCTGGTCGGCCAGCTGCCGCTGTCGCAGCGCTTCTCGTTGCTGGGCACCGTCGGCATGAACTATGCCAAGGCCAGCGCGCACTTTACCGGCAACCGCCTGTTTGCTGCGACCAATCCGAACCCGAGCGAGCGCAAGCTGAACGCCAAGGTTGGCCTGGGGCTCGAATTCAAATTCAGTGAAGCACTGGCGATGCGCGCCGAAGTAGAGCGCTATCGCGTCAACGACGCAGTGGGCAACCGCGGCGACGTCGACATGGCTACACTGAACCTGGTCTACAAGCTGGGTCGCCCGGCCGCCAGGCCGGTGGTCTACACGCCACCGCCTGCAGCCGAGCCGGCGCCGGCGCCGCAGGTTGTCGAAACCCCGCCTGCGCCGCAGCCGGTGCCAGTGTCCGAGAAAGTCTCGTTCGCGGCCGAAGCGCTGTTCGACTTCGACAAGTCGGTCGTCAAGCCTGAAGGCAAAGCTGCGCTGGACGAGCTGCTGGTCAAGCTGCAGGGCATGAACGCCGAAGTGATGATCACCGTCGGTCACACCGACTCGGTCGGCACCGATGCATACAACCAGAAGCTGTCGCTGCGCCGTGCCGAAGCTGTCAAGGCGCACCTGGTGTCGAAAGGCGTCGATGCATCGCGCGTCTACACCGAAGGCAAGGGCGAGACCCAGCCTGTGGCTGACAACAAGACCAGCGAAGGCCGCGCCAAGAATCGCCGCGTGACCGTCGAAGTCGTCGGCAGCCGCATGGTTACCAAGTAAAGCTGTAAGCTGTTCGTGAAAGCCGCCCGGTGCAAGCCGGGCGGCTTTTTTGCGTTCTGGCGCGCCCGCCGAATGCCCGTTTGGGTGTGACAGCGCACGGTTTGCTATTCGCGGCAGCGGTTTAATAGAAGTATTGGATCGGATATCGGGGATGGGATGCGCAACAAACATGAAGCTCCGCCGCCAGGTTTCGTTCGCGTGAGCGGGGCGCGCGAACATAACCTCAAGGACGTTACGCTCGATATTCCGCGCGACGCGCTGGTCGTGTTTACCGGCGTCTCCGGCTCGGGCAAGTCCTCGCTCGCTTTCGGCACCCTGTACGCCGAGGCGCAGCGGCGCTATCTCGAATCGGTCTCGCCCTACGCGCGCCGCCTGTTCCACCAGATGCCGGTGCCGGACGTCGACGACATCGTCGGCCTGCCGCCGGCGGTCGCATTGCAGCAGCAGCGCGGCTCGCCCACCACCCGCTCTTCGGTCGGCAGCGTCAGCACCTTGTCCAATTCGCTGCGCATGCTGTACTCGCGCGCCGGCGACTATCCGGCCGGGCGGGGCATTCTTTACGCGGAGTCGTTTTCGCCGAACACGCCCGAGGGCGCCTGTCCCGGGTGCCATGGGCTGGGCCGAGTGTACGAAGTCACCGAGCAGTCGATGGTGCCGGACGATTCCCTGACCATCCGCGAGCGCGCCGTCGCCGCCTGGCCCACCGCCTGGCATGGGCAGAACCTGCGCGACATCCTGACCACGCTTGGCTACGACGTCGACACGCCGTGGCGCGACCTGCCCAAGAAAGTGCGCAACTGGATACTGTTCACCGACGAGCAGCCAACCGTGCCGGTGTACGCCGGCTTCACGCCCGCCGAAGTGAAGCAGGCGCTCAAGCGCAAGGAGGCGCCAAGCTACCAGGGAACTTTCACCGGCGCCCGCAAGTACGTGCTGCAAACCTTCGCCACCACCGAGAGCGCGTCGATGAAGAAGCGCGTGGCGCGCTACATGGTCAGCTCGGAATGCCCGACCTGCCATGGCAAGCGCCTGCGCACCGAATCGCTGTCGGTGACTTTCGCCGGCGTCGATATCGCCGACATCTCGCGCCTGCCGCTCAAGCGGCTGGCGGCCATCCTGCGCCCGCACGCAGACGGCAGCGCGCGCCGCAACGCGAAGGTCGCCGCGCGCCATCCGGAAAAATTCATTGTCACCCAGCGCATCGCCGAGGACCTGGTGTTCCGGCTGGAGGTGCTGCTGGCGCTGGGCCTCGGCTACCTTTCGCTGGAACGCAGCACGCCGACGCTGTCGCCGGGCGAGCTGCAGCGCCTGCGCCTCGCCACCCAGGTGCGCTCGAACCTGTTCGGCGTGGTGTACGTGCTCGACGAACCTTCGGCCGGGCTGCATCCGGCCGATACCGAATCGCTGTTGACGGCGCTGGCGCAGCTGAAGGCGTCCGGCAACTCGCTGTTCGTGGTCGAACACGCGCTCGACGTAATCCGCCACGCCGACTGGATCGTCGACGTCGGGCCGGCCGCCGGGGAGCAGGGCGGCCACGTGCTGTACAGCGGCCCGCCGGCGGGGCTGAACCACGTCGAGGATTCGCAGACCCGGCGCTTCCTGTTCGCCAAAGACCAGCCGCCATTGCGCGAGCCGCGCGCGCCAAGCGGCTGGCTGCGGCTCGAAGGCGTCACGCGCAACAACCTGCACGGCCTGGACGTCGATTTTCCCCTCGGCGTGCTGACCGGCGTGTCCGGCGTCTCCGGTTCCGGCAAATCGAGCCTGGTCAGCCAGGTGCTGGTCGAACTGGTGGCGGCCGCCCTGGGCCACGCGCTCGAAGCCGAACCGGAAGAAGATGAGCTCGAACAGGCGGCCGCGACCCCGCTCGAAGGGCGCATCGTGCACGGCCTGGCCGGCATCAAGCGGCTGGTGCGGGTCGACCAGAAGCCGATCGGACGCACGCCGCGCTCGAACCTGGCAACTTACACCGGCCTGTTCGACCATGTACGCAAGCTGTTCGCCGCCACCAAAATGGCGCGCGCGCGGCGTTACGACGCGGGCCGCTTTTCGTTCAACGTGGCCACGGGCCGCTGCGAGCACTGCGACGGCGAAGGCTTCGTGATGGTCGAACTGCTGTTCCTGCCCAGCGTCTACGCGCCTTGCCCGACCTGCGGCGGCGCGCGCTACAACGCCAAGACGCTGGAAGTGCGCTACCAGGACCAGAACATCGCCGAGGTGCTGGGCATGACGGTCGACGCGGCGGCCGGTTTCTTCGCCGGCGAGCCGGCGGTGGCGCGCTCGCTGGAGATGCTGCGCGAGGTGGGCCTCGGCTACCTGCGGCTCGGCCAGCCGGCCACCGAACTGTCCGGCGGCGAGGCGCAGCGCATCAAGCTGGCCACCGAATTGCAGCGCGCCGCGCGCGGCAAGATGCTGTATGTACTGGACGAGCCGACCACGGGCCTGCACCCGGCCGACGTCGAAAAACTGGTGGTGCAGCTGAACCGGCTGGTCGAAGCGGGCAATACCGTGATCGTGGTCGAGCATACGATGCGGGTGGTGGCCGCCTGCGACTGGGTGATCGATATCGGGCCCGAGGCGGGCGAAGCGGGCGGCAAAATTGTCGCCGCCGGGCCTCCGCGCAAGGTCGCGACCTCGACAGCGAGTCGCACCGCCCCCTACCTGGCGCGTTTTTTCGATACCTAGGGCTCTCTGCCCGCTGTTTCCCTGAGAAATCACATGCGTGCAGCCATTCGTGCGCAGCGTCAACTACGCTAGACTATGGGAATTTTGTTAATCACGCGGGTATTCACGACACATGATCGATCACAGTCAGTTCCGGCGCATCCTGGCGCGCAACGTGGCAATGCCGCTCGGCGTCGGAATCCTCAGCGCAGCCGTGTTTGTCGGCATCATCGTGTACCTGCTCAGTGTGCTCACCTGGGTCGAACATTCTGAACGCGTAATCGGCGACGCCAACCAGATCAGCAAGATGTCGGCCGAAATGGAAACCGGCATGCGCGGTTACCTCATCACGGGCGACGAAAGTTTCCTGTCGCCTTATCTGCTGGCCAAACCAAGGATCGAATCCGAAATCAATGCCTTGCTGAGTGAAGTCAGCGATAACCCGGTCCAGGTCGGACGTCTGCGCAAGGTGCAGGCGGCGCAACGGCAATGGGAAGAATACGCAAGCGAGATGATCGAGCTGCGCCGCAACAACGGTGACTACATTCCGCTGGTAAAGAGCGGACGCGGCAAGGCGCTGACCGACGAAGTGCGGCGCCAGTTCTCCACCTTCCTCGACGTCGAAGAAAAATTATTGGCAGAACGCAATGACTCGGCCAAAAGCGTCACGGCTTGGTCGGTCGGCCTGTTCCTGCTGTTCAGCCTGACGGTTGCCGGCTTGCTGGCCATTTTCGGGCGGCGCGAGCTGGTCGGCCTGTCGACATCGTACACCGTCGCGATGGCCCAGCAGCGCGCCCACAACGAGCTGCTGGAAAACCAGGGCTGGCTGCGTACCGGCCAGTCCGAGCTGGGCATGCGGATGGCCGGCCACCACGCGATGGCGCCGCTGGCGCAGGCCACGCTCGACCACGTCACCCGCTACCTGGACGGCCTGGTGGCGGCGATCTACGTGCGCGAGGACGGCGGCGCGATGCGGCGCATCGCGACCTACGGATTCGCCGAAGCGTGGGCCGGGCAGGGGCAGGTGTTCCAGCCGGGCGAGTCGCTGGTGGGCCAGGCCGTGCGCGAAGACCGTATGCTGGCGCTGGACGAATTGCCGCAGGACTATATCAAGGTGTCGTCCGGCCTCGGCCGCTCAGCGCCGCGCCAGCTGCTGATCGCCCCTTTCCGCAACGAAGGCGAGATCAACGGTGTGATCGAAATCGGTTTCCTGCACCCCACCCGCGCGCGCGACCTCGAGTACCTGCAGCTGGTGGGCGAGGGCATCGGCGCCGCCGTGGCGGCGGCGAAATATCGCCAGCGCCTGCAGGAATCGCTGGCGGAAACCCAGCAGCTCAATGAAGAATTGCAAGTGCAGCAGGAAGAACTGCGCACTGCCAACGAAGAGCTCGAAGAACAGTCGCGCGTGCTCGAAGAGTCCCAGTCGAACCTGGAAAATCAGCAGGCCGAACTGGAGCAGACCAACGACCAGCTGGCCGAGCAGGCGCTGTCGCTCGATCTCAAGAACGTGGCGCTGAACGAAGCCCAGGACCAGCTGCGCCATCGCGCCTCCGAGCTGGAGCGGGCCAGCCGCTACAAGTCCGAATTCCTGGCCAATATGTCGCACGAGCTGCGCACCCCGCTGAACAGCTCGCTGATCCTGGCCAAGCTGCTGTCGGACAATACCCACGGCAACCTGAACCCGGAGCAGGTACGTTTCGCGCAGACCATTTATTCGGCCGGCAACGACCTGCTGCACCTGATCAACGACATCCTCGACATCTCCAAGGTCGAGGCCGGCAAGCTGGAACTGGTGCTCGAATCGCTGCCGGTGCGCCGCGTGGTCGAAAGCCTGGCCATGACCTTCGAGCCGATGGCCCAGCAGAAGCAGCTCAGCTTCAAGGTGCAGGTCGACGCGTCGGTGCCGGCCACGGTCTGGACCGACCGCCAGCGCCTCGAGCAGATCCTGAAAAACCTGTTGTCGAATGCGGTCAAGTTCACCGACAGCGGCAAGGTCAGCCTGACGGTCAGCAGCACGCCGGGCGGCCCGGTGCGCTTCGATGTGGAAGATTCCGGCATCGGCATCCTGCCCGAGCAGCAGCAGAAGATTTTCGACGCCTTCCACCAGGCTGACGGGACTACCAGCCGGCGCTTCGGCGGCACCGGCCTCGGCCTGTCGATCTCGCGCGACCTGACCGCTTTGCTCGGCGGCGAACTGGTGGTGACCAGCTCGCCTGGCAACGGCAGCGTGTTTTCGCTGATCCTGCCACGCACCTGCCCCGCCACGGAGTCGAGCGCCGACACCGCGAGCGAACCCTACGTGGCCGCGCCGCCGGCGCAGCGTCCGGCACCCGCAGTGCCGCCGGTCCAGGCGCCCCAGGCCGCCGCCGCCCCATTCGACGACGACCGCGACGTGCCGGCGCAGGACGCGACCCGCTCGGTGCTGGTGATCGAGGACGACCCGAGTTTCGCCAGCATCCTGTATCAGCTCGCCCGTGAGATGGGCTACCGCTGCCTGGTTGCGCTGACCGGTGGGGACGGCCTGCAGCTGGCGGGCCAGCACCTGCCTGACGCGATCCTGCTCGACATGCGACTGCCGGACCGCTCCGGGCTGTCGGTACTGCAGCTGCTCAAGGATAATCCGCAGACCCGCCACATCCCGGTGCACGTGGTGTCCTCCACCGACAATGGCGGCGAGGCCTTGAACCTGGGCGCGATCGGCTATGCCTTGAAGCCGACCACCCGCGAAGACCTCGAACAGGTGTTTCGCAAGCTGGAGGAAAAAATCACTCAGAAGATCAAGCGCATCTTGCTGGTCGAGGATGACGAGCGCCAGCGCGAAAGCGTGGTGGCGCTGATTGCCGACTCCGACGTCGATATCGCCGCGGTCGGCTCCGGCGAAGAAGCGCTGGCGTTGCTGCGCACCGAGGTCTTCGACTGCATGATCATCGACCTGAAGCTTCCCGACATGCAGGGCAACGAGCTGCTCGAGAAGATGTCGGCCGAAGACCTGTGCTCCTTCCCGCCGGTGATCGTGTACACCGGCCGCAACCTGACGCGCGCCGAAGAAAACGACCTGCTCAAGTACTCGCGTTCGATCATCATCAAGGGCGCGCGCTCGCCCGAGCGCCTGCTCGACGAAGTCACGCTGTTCCTGCACAAGGTCGAAGCGAAGCTGTCGACCGAGCGCCAGAGCATGCTGCAGACCGTGCGCGGACGCGACCGCGTATTCGAGGGCCGCACCATCCTGCTGGTCGACGACGACGTGCGCAATGTGTTCGCGCTAACCAGCGCGCTCGAGCAGCGCGGCGCCAAGGTCGAAGTCGGCCGCAATGGCTTCGAGGCGATCAGCAAGCTCGACGAAGTGGCGACCATCGACCTGGTCCTGATGGACATCATGATGCCCGGGATGGACGGGATGGAGGCGATGCGCCGGATCCGCGCCGACGGCCGCTTTCACCGCCTGCCGATCATCGCGATCACCGCCAAGGCGATGAAGGATGACCAGGAGCAGTGCCTGGCCGCCGGCGCCAACGACTACCTGGCCAAGCCGATCGACCTGAACCGCCTGTACTCGCTGCTGCGGGTGTGGATGCCTAACCTGGACCGGATTTGAAGACCCAGCTGCACGCCACCGACATCGAATTGCGGTTGCTGATCGAGGCCGTCTACCTCCAGTACAACTACGATTTCCGCGATTACACCGGCGCCTCGCAAAAGCGCAGGGTGCTGCACGCGCTGCGCGAAATGGGCTGCGACAGCATCTCGGCGCTGCAGGCGCGGGTGATGCACGATCCGGCCGCGTTCTCGCAACTGCTGCAATATCTGACCATCCCGGTCACCGAGATGTTCCGCGACCCGGCGTTTTTCGCCGCCCTGCGCGAGAACGTGGTGCCCTTCCTGAAGACCTACCCGTCGCTGAAGATCTGGGTGGCCGGCTGCAGCACCGGGCAAGAGGTCTATTCGATGGCGATCCTGCTGCGCGAGGAGGGCCTGCTCGATCGCGCGATCCTGTACGCGACCGACATCAATCCGGAATCGCTGGAAACGGCCAAGCGCGGCGTGTTCCCGCTCGAGCAGATGCAGCTGTACACCGAGAACTACCAGGCGGCGGGCGGCAAGCGCGCGTTTTCCGACTATTACACAGCCGCATACGGTGGGGCGCTGTTCGACAAATCGCTGGTCGAGAATGTCACCTTCGCCGACCACAGCCTGGCGACCGACAGCGTGTTTTCGGAAACGCAGCTGATCAGCTGCCGCAACGTGATGATCTACTTTAACAAGCGCTTGCAGGACCGGGTCTTCGGCCTGTTCCACGAGTCGCTGTGCCACCGCGGCTTCCTGGCGCTGGGCAGCAAGGAAAGCATCGACTTTTCCGCCTACGCCGGCCAGTTCGAGCCGCTCGTCAAGCGCGAACGGATCTACCGGAAGATGAAAGTATGAGCGCGCCTGTCTGGTACACCCCCGCGATCGCCGCGCGCAAGCCGCGGGCGATCATCATCGCCGGCTCGGCCGGCGGGGTGGATGCATTGGTGAAGCTGCTGCCCGCCTTGCCGGAGGCAATGCAAGTGCCGGTGATCTGCATGCTGCACCTGCCGGCCAACCGCGAAAGCCGGCTGGCCGAGCTGTTCGCCGAGCGCCTGGCGGTGCCGGTGCGCGAAGCGGCCGACAAGCAGCCAATCGAAGATGGCACGCTGTACTTTGCCGGATCGGGTTACCATTTGTCGGTCGAGCAAGACCGCAGCTTTTCGCTCAGTTGCGAGCCGCCCGTGCATTTCGCCCGCCCGGCCATCGACGTGCTGATGGAGTCGGCGGCCGATGTGTATGGCGCGGAGCTGGCGGGCATCCTGCTGACCGGGGCCAACCACGACGGCGCGGCCGGCATGGCGCAGATCGCCGCGCGGGGCGGCCTGACCGTGGTGCAGGATCCTGCCGACGCCCAGGTGTCGACAATGCCGCAAGCGGCGATCGATGCGAGCCGGCCCGACCTGGTGCTGCCGCTGGCCGCTATCCGTGAATTACTGCTGTTGCTGGTGGAGAGAAAATGAAGTCGCAAGTCCTGAGCAAAGTGTTGATCGTCGATGACTTGGCCGATAACCTGCAGGCGCTCGACGCCCTGATTCGCCACGAGCAGCGCGTGGTGTACCACGCCGCGTCTGGCGAACAGGCGCTGCAATTGCTGCTCGAACACGAATTCGCGCTGGCGATCCTAGACGTCCAGATGCCCGGCATGGACGGCTTCGAACTGGCCGAACTGATGCGCGGTACCGAGCGCACCCGCCATATCCCGATCGTATTTACCAGCGCGGCTGGACGCGAACTCAATTATGCGTTCAAGGGCTACGAAACCGGCGCGGTCGATTTCCTGTACAAGCCGCTCGACAGCGACGCCGTGCGCAGCAAGGTCAACGTGTTCGTCGCGCTCGACCAGCAACGCCACGAAGGCCGGCGCCAGGTCGCCGAACTCGAGCAGGCTCGCCGCGAACAGCAGCAGCTGGTCGAAGAACTGAGTGCGACCCAGGCCGAACTGCAGCGTTCGCTGCGCATGCGCGACGACTTCATGTCGCTGGTGGCGCACGAACTGCGCACGCCCTTGAATACGCTGTTCCTCGAAAGCCAGATGCGGATCCTGCAATTGCAGCGCGGCAACCTGGCCGCGCTCGGCCCGGACCGCTTGCCGGCCATGATCGCGCGCGATCAGCGCCAGATCCAGTCGATGATCCGCCTGATCGACGACATGCTCGACGTATCGCGCATCCGCAGCGGCCGGCTGTCGATCCGGCCCACCGATTTCGAATTGATGGGCCTGCTCAAGCGGGTCGTCGCCGACCTCGCGCTGCAGGCGACCGGCTACGGCAGCACCATCACCTTGCACCCGCATGCGCCGGTGGCGGGGCGCTGGGACGAATTCCGCATCGAACAGGTGGTGATCAATCTGCTGACGAATGCCTTGCGCTACGGCGGCGGCAAGCCGGTCGACATCGTCGTCGATGCTGACGGCGACAAGGTGCAGATCGATGTGATCGATGCCGGCATGGGCATTTCGGACGCCGACCAGAAGCGCATTTTCGAGCCCTTCGAGCGCGGCAGCCGCAGCGGCGAAGTCAAGGGCCTGGGGCTGGGCCTGGCGATTTCGCGCCAGTTGGCCGAGGCGCACGGCGGCAGCCTGGGCGTGACCAGCGACGGCCTGAGCGGCTCGATCTTCAGGCTGAAGCTGCCGCTTTTCGCCGCCGCGGATTCGGGAGCCGGCGGCGCCGATGCCGAGTCTGATGCACCGGATGAAGCCGCAAGCTATCGCTCGCCACAATAAATACTATTTCAATTGTCAAACCAATAGCCCTATACTAGCTGTCTCCCGGATTTATTCTCAACAAACGCAAGGAAACGAACATGAAAACTGTCGGCGATAAATTAGATCCATTCAAGGTCCCTGCTGCTAAGCCAGGCTTCAACGCACACGAGGAAAACGGCGTCTCGGCCTTCGAGACGATCACCGAATCGTCGTTCCCGGGTAAGTGGAAAGTCATCTACTTCTACCCGAAGGACTTCACCTTCGTCTGCCCGACCGAAATCGTCGAATTCGGCAAGATCGCCACCGACCTGGCCGACCGCGATGCAGTGCTGATGGGCGGTTCGACCGACAATGAATTCTCGAAGCTGGCATGGCGCCGCGAGCATCCTGACCTCAAGAGCCTGAACCACTACTCGTTCGGCGATTCGCGCGGCGACCTGGTCGACATGCTCGGCGTGCGCGACAAGGAAGCCGGCGTGGCCCTGCGCGCCACCTTCATCGTCGATCCGGACAACACGATCCAGCACGTGTCGGTCAACAACCTGAACGTCGGCCGCAACCCGTCCGAAATCCTGCGCATCCTCGATGGCCTGCAGACGGACGAGCTGTGCCCATGCAACCGCGCCCTGGGCGGCAATACGCTGTAAGCGCTGCGCTCCAAACCCGCTTCGGCGGGTTTTAAAAACCTGAACCGATAGGATTTGCATATGGAATTCTTAAATTCGATTAAAGCAATGATTCCCGACTACGCCAAGGATATTCGCCTCAATATCGACGGCACCATCGCGCGCTCCAGCCTGGAAGGCAGCGATGCGGTCGGCGTGGCGCTGGCGGCGGCATTCGCGGCCAGGAGCCGCAAGATCGTCGACATCATCTGCGCGAGCGGCGCGCTGTCGGAAGAAGAGAAGAATGCGGCGTTGACGGCTTCAGCCCTGATGGGCATGAACAACGTCTGGTATCCGTACGTGGAAATGAGCGAGGATGCGGACCTGAAAAGTCAGCCGGCCCAGCTGCGCATGAACGCTTATGCGAGCAACGGCGGGGTCGACAAGCGGCGCTTCGAAATGTACGCCTTGTCGGCGTCGATCATCGGCAAGTGCCAGTTCTGCATCAAGTCGCACTTCGACTTGCTCAAGCATGAGGGCATGTCCTCGCAGCAGCTGCGGGACGTCGGTCGGATTGCTTCTGTGATCAATGCGGCGTCGCAGGTGATCGCAGCGTCGAACTGATCAGTGCAGGAAGATCGCGGCGCCGCGCAGCAGGTCGGTGGTGCATACGACATAGGCGGAGGCGCCGGCGAGGGCGAATTGGATGCTGGTGACGGTCATCGAGATTTTGCTCATCATGGTAATGCTCCTGTTGTTCTTTGGTGGTGTGCTTGTATGACACCATCTTATGCGGTGCAATGGTTTTCAAGCATCGGCCAAGTGTCCGCTGTCATGTAGGACGATGGCCCAAGAACGTGTATGACGGTCAAGGGCTGAGCTGGGGCGCGCCTCCTACGGCCGATGTAGGCGGCGTCCTATGGAATATTCGTAACGTGCGACCTACAGTTGTGCTTATGACTAAACACGACCCTCGCCTCATGCACCAGGGCGCCCGCGCCGTGCGCCGCAACGCCGTCTCCAAGCTGCTGCGCAGCGTGTTCGGCATGGAGCGCTTGCGCGACGGCCAGCAACGCGTCATCGACAGCGTACTCGACGGTAAAGATACGCTGGCGATCATGCCGACCGGCAGCGGCAAATCGCTGTGCTATCAGATTCCCGCCAAGATCCTGCACGGCACCACGATCGTCGTGTCGCCGTTGATTTCCCTGATGAAAGATCAGCTCGAAAAGCTGCACGAACTCGGGGTCCACGCTGCCCAGGTCAACAGCAGCCTGTCGGCCGACGAAGAGGACGCCGCGCTCGAAGGGATTCGCAACCGCAGCCACGAGATCGTGTTCTGCACGCCGGAGCGGCTGGCCCAGGTCGAATTCCTGGAGGTGCTCAAGGAAGTCGACATTTCGCTGGTCGTCATCGACGAGGCCCACTGCATCTCGCAGTGGGGCCACGATTTCCGTCCTGCCTACCTCGAGATGGCCGCGTCGATCGATGCGCTGGGCCGTCCGCCGATCCTGGCGCTGACCGCCACCGCGACCGACGAGGTGGTTGACGACATCGGCAAGCAACTGGGCCGCGCGCGCCTGAACATCATCAATACCGGCATCTACCGTCCCAACCTGCACTACAGCGTAGTCCAGGTGACCAATGCGCGAGAAAAGATCGGCGCCGCGCTGCGCATCGTGCGCGACTCGAATGGCTTCGGCATCATCTACGCGGCGACCGTCAAAGCGGCCGAGGAAATGCACCAGGCGCTGCTCGAGGCGGGCGAGAGTGCGACCATCTATCACGGCAAGCTGCCGGCCCGCGAACGCAAGGAAAACCAGGACCTGTTCATGGAGGGCGGGCGCCGCCTGATGGTCGCCACCAATGCGTTCGGCATGGGGATCGACAAGAGCGACACCCGTTTCGTGATCCACCTGCAGCTGCCGGCCAACCTGGAAGCCTACTACCAGGAGTCCGGCCGGGCGGGGCGCGACGGCCAGGATGCCTGGTGCACCTTGCTGTTCCTGCAGGACGACAAGCGCATCCAGCAGTTTTTCCTTGTCAGGCACTACCCGAGCGCGGTCGAACTGGTGGCGGTCTACGCTGCGGTCAAGGAATTGATCGGCGAGACACCGGTCACCTTCGAGCGCATCAGCGAGGCGGTCGAGGATATTCCCGCCAGCAAGCTAAAAATCTGCCTGAAGCTGCTCAAGGATGGCTGCCTGCTGCGCCAGAACCGCTCGCTCGCGTTCGTGCTGGCCAAGGCCGAGCCGACCGCCGAGCTGTTCGCGGAACTGGCGCAAACATACGCGCAGAAGCAGGAACGCGACCGCGAAGCGCTCGAGCAGATGGTGTCGTATGCGGTCAGCGGCTTTTGCCGCTGGAAGGTGCTGCTCGATTATTTCGGCGACACCGTCCCGGGCTTCGAGAAATGCTGCCGCTGCGATAACTGCCTCAATCCGCCGAAGGCAATCGAGGAGATCGAGATCCGCGACGACGAATTCGAACGTGCGCCCGAAGCCGCGCCGGCGGCGCCGCTGTTCGAGGTCGGCGCGAAGGTGAGGGTACCGAAGTTCGATGAGGGCGTGGTGCAGAGCGTGGCCGGCGACGAGATCACCATCGAGTTCCCCGACCACAGCAGCCGCACGTTCCTGGCCGATTTCGTCGCGCCGGCCTGACAGGAAAGGTCCCGAATGGGAGACATAGTGGTGGTCCGCAAGGAGGGCTTGTACTGCGTCCCGGGCCAGTTCTACATTGATCCGTGGCGGCCCGTGGACCGCGCCGTGATCACGCACGCACACGGCGACCACGCGCGGATGGGCCACGGCCATTACCTGTCGGCCGCCTGCGGCGTCGGCATCCTCAAGTCGCGGCTCGGCGAGGACATCCATATCGACGGCCTGGAATACGGCGCGCGCATCGAGCACAATGGCGTGACGATATCGCTGCATCCGGCCGGCCATGTGCTGGGCTCGAGCCAGGTGCGCATGGAGCACAAGGGCGAGGTGTGGGTGGCGTCGGGAGACTACAAGGTCGAGCCGGACCGCACCTGCGCGCCGTTCGAACCGGTGCGCTGCGACACCTTCATCACCGAATCGACTTTCGGGCTGCCGGTCTATCGCTGGGATCCGGAGCAATCGATCTTCGACGACATCAACGGATGGTGGCGCAAGAACGCGGCCGAAGGGCGCTGCAGCGTGGTGTTCGCCTACTCGTTCGGCAAGGCACAGCGCATCCTGTCCGGGCTCGATCCGTCGATCGGCCCCATCGTCTGCCATGGCGCGGCGGAACAGCTGAACCGGGTCTACCGCGAAGGCGGCGTAATGTTGCCGCCGACGGTGATGGTCACCGACGTCGGGAAGGCCGCACTCAAAACCGCCATCGTCGTCGCGCCGCCATCGGCCGCCGGCTCGCCGTGGATGAAGCGCTTCGGCGACTACAGCGACGCCTTCGCGAGCGGCTGGATGCAGCTGCGCGGTGCGCGCCGCCGGCGCGGCGTGGACCGCGGCTTCGTGCTGTCCGACCACGCCGACTGGCCGGGCCTGATGACGGCCATTCGGGCCACCGAGGCGCCGCGCGTGATCGTCACGCACGGCTCGATTCCCGTGATGGTGCGCTGGCTGCGCCAGATCGGGCTGGACGCCTCCGGCTTCGACACCGAGTATGGCGACGACGAGGCCGACCTCCCCGAGCCCGAGCCGGCGCCGCCCGAGGTGAGCGATGCGTGAGTTCGCCCGCCTGTACGCCGAGCTTGACGAGACCACCGCCACCAACCGCAAGCTCGAAGCGCTCCAGAACTACTTCAGCCGCGCCGCGCCCGAGAACGCCGCGTGGGCTGTGTACTTCCTGGCCGGCGGCAAGCCGCGCCAGGCGGTCCCGGTCAAGCTGCTGCGCCAGTATGCGATCGAATACGCGCAGCTGGACGACTGGCTGTTCGAGGAGTCCTACCAGGCGGTGGGCGACCTGGCCGAAACCATCGCCCACATTCTGCCGCCACCGGAGCGCCAGAGCGACATTGGCCTGGCCGAATGGATGCAGGAGCGGATCGGTCCCTTGCGCGGCGCCGACCCGGCCGCCATCCGCGAAGCGCTGTTCGGCTTCTGGAACGAACTCGATTCGCGCGAGCGCTTCCTGCTGACCAAACTGATCGGCGGCGGCTTTCGCGTCGGCGTGTCGAAACTGCTGGTGACGCGCGCGCTCTCAAGCATCGCGGCCGTCGACGGCAAATTGATTGCCCAGCGCCTGATGGGCTGGACCGACGGCAGCGTGCGTCCCACCGCGGCTGGCTTCCTGCAGCTGATCGCCGCGCAGTCGGACGACGACCACAAACTGCGCGGCGGCCAGCCGTACCCGTTCTTCCTGGCGCACCAGCTGGTGGCCGAGCCGGCGGCGCTGGGCCAACTGGCCGATTGGCAGGTCGAGTGGAAGTACGACGGCATCCGCGCCCAGCTGGTGCGGCGCGGCGGGCAGAACTATCTGTGGTCGCGCGGCGAAGACCTGATCACCGAACGCTTTCCGGAACTGGCCGCGCTGCGCCTGCCGGAAGGGACGGTGGTCGATGGCGAAGTCTTGATCTGGCGCGAAGGCGCACCGGCGCCGTTTTCCGACCTGCAGAAACGGATCGGGCGCAAGACATTGTCCAGCAAGCTGCTGGCCGAACTGCCGGCGGTGCTGGTCGCCTACGACCTGCTGGAAGAAGGGGGCGTCGACTTGCGCGCGCTGCCCCAGCATGAGCGGCGCGCGTTGCTGGAAGCGCTGGTGAAACAGTGCGGCCAGGAGCAGCTCAAGCTGTCGCCGCTGGTCGAGGCGCCAGGCTGGGGCCAACTGGCGGAAATCCGCGCCGAGTCGCGCGCGCGCGGCGTCGAAGGGCTGATGGTCAAGGCCAAGGACGCGCATTACGGCGTGGGCCGCACCAAGAACGCCGGCACCTGGTGGAAGTGGAAGATCGACCCGTACACCATCGACGCGGTGCTGATCTATGCGCAGGCCGGACATGGCCGGCGCGCTTCGTTGTACACCGACTACACCTTCGCGGTGTGGGATTCGGACGCGGATGGAGAGCGCAAGCTGGTGCCGTTCGCCAAGGCATATTCCGGCCTGACCGACGCCGAGATCGCGGTGGTCGACAACGCCATCCGCAAGACCACGGTGGAGAAATTCGGGCCAGTGCGCAGCGTGCGTCCGACCATGGTGTTCGAGATCGGCTTCGAGGGCATCGCGCTGTCGAGCCGCCACAAGGCCGGCATCGCCGTGCGCTTTCCGCGCATCCTGCGCAAGCGCGACGACAAGACCATCGACGACGCCGATTCGCTCGATACTCTCAAGGGCCTGCTGGCCACGGCCAGCGCATGAGCAAGAGCCAAATGGCGCAGGCCGTGGACGACTGGTTCGCGGCGCGAGGATGGAAGGTGTTCGCGTTCCAGCGCGCTGTGTGGCGCGCCGCACTGGCGGGCGAATCGGGCCTGCTGCACGCGAACACCGGCTCAGGCAAGACCTACGCGGTCTGGTTCGCGGCGCTGCTGCGCGGAGCGCTTGCCACGCGCCGCAAGAGCCGCGGCTTGCGGGTGCTGTGGATTACGCCGATGCGCGCGCTGGCGGCCGACACCCAGCGCGCGCTGGAGGAATCCGCGGCGAGCCTTGCCCCCGAATGGACCATTGGCGCGCGCACCGGCGACACCAGCTCCGCCGAGCGCGCGCGCCAGTCGCGCAAGCTGCCCTCGACGCTGATCACGACGCCCGAAAGCCTGTCGCTGCTGCTGAGCCACGCGGCCGCACGCGAACAGTTCGCGGGGCTCGACATGATCATCATCGACGAGTGGCATGAGCTGATGGGCAGCAAGCGCGGCGTGCAGGTGCAGCTGGCGCTGGCGCGCTTGCGCCACTGGCGCCCGGAGCTGGTGGTATGGGCGCTGTCGGCGACGATGGGCAACCTGGCGCAGGCGCGCGAAGTGCTGCTCGGGGAAGGCAAGGGCGTGCTGGTGGAGGGCGACCTGCGCAAGCAGATCGTGGTCGATTCGCTGGTGCCGGCCAACGTGTCGCGCTTCCCGTGGGGCGGCCACCTCGGCATCCAGATGCTGATGCCGGTGATCGACGAGATCGAGAAATTCAATGCGACGCTGGTATTCACCAATACCCGTTCGCAGTCGGAGCTCTGGTACCAGAACATCCTCGAGGCACGTCCCGACTGGGCCGGCCTGATCGCGCTGCATCACGGCTCGCTGGACCGAGAGGTGCGCGATTGGGTCGAGCTTGGCCTCAAGAAGGGCGAGCTGAAAGCGGTGATCTGCACCGCCAGCCTCGACCTCGGCGTCGATTTTCTGCCCGTCGAACGGGTGCTGCAGATCGGCAGCGCCAAGGGCATCGCGCGCCTGCTGCAGCGCGCGGGTCGCAGCGGTCACGCGCCGGGTCGCATCTCGCGCGTGACCCTGGTGCCGACCAACAGCCTGGAGCTGCTGGAGGCCGCCGGCGCCAGGGCGGCGGTGGCCTCGCGCCGGATCGAAGCGAGGCTGGTGCCAAACAAGCCTTTCGACGTGCTGGTGCAGCACCTGGTGACGGTGGCGCTGGGCGGCGGTTTCCGTTCCGAGCAGCTGCTGGCCGAAGTGCGCACCGCCTGGTCTTATCGCATGCTGTCCGACGAAGAATGGCAATGGGCGCTCGATTTTGTCGCACGCGGCGGCCAGAGCCTGACGGTGTATCCCGAATACAGACGCGTGCTGCCGGACGGGGAGGGCGTGTACCGGGTGCCGGACGTGGCGATCGGCCGGCGCCACAGGATGGGGATCGGCACCATCGTCTCCGACGCCAGCGTGCAGGTGAAGTACATGAGCGGGGGACGCATCGGCAGCGTCGAGGAGTCCTTCGTCGGCCGCCTCAAGGCGGGCGATCATTTCCTGTTCGGCGGGAAGATCCTCGAGTTCGTCCGGCTGCACGAGATGACTGCCTTCGTCAAACGCGCCCGCGGCAAGCGTGGCGCGGTGTCGCGCTGGCAGGGCGCCAAGATGCCGCTGTCGTCTGAGCTCGCGCACGCCGCGCTCGAGCAGCTGCGCCTGGCGTCGCTCGGCCAGTTCATCGGGCCCGAGATGGAGGCGCTGCGTCCGCTGATCGAGATCCAGCAGCGCTGGTCGGCGCTGCCCGCCATTGACACGCTCGTGCTCGAGACCATGAAGAGCCGCGAGGGATACCACCTGTTCGTCTATCCCTTTGCCGGACGCTCCGTGCACATGGGGCTTGCCTCGCTGTTCGCCTACCGGGTCGGTAAGCTGCAGCCGATCACCTTCTCGATTGCGATCAACGACTACGGTTTCGAACTGCTGTCGGCCGAGCCGGTCGACTGGGCGCGCATTTTCAACGGCGCCAGCGGCGCCCAGGTAGCGCTGCTCGGCACCGACCGTCTGCTCGAGGACGTTCTTGAAAGCCTGAACGCGACCCAGTTGTCGCAGCAGCGATTTCGCGAAGTGGCGCGCATCGCCGGCCTGGTGTTCCAGGGCTATCCCGGCCAGCCGAAGAGCGCGCGCCAGGTGCAGGCCTCGTCCTCGCTGTTCTTCGAGGTATTCCGCAAACACGACGCCGGCAACCTGCTGCTGACCCAGGCCCAGCGCGAAGTGATGGAGCAGGAGCTCGAACTGACGCGATTGCGCGACACGCTGGTCGAACTGCATGCGCGCGCGCTCGCCTACCGCGAAGTCAAGCGCGCCACGCCGTTCGGTTTCGCGCTGATGGTCGAGCGCTTCCGCGAGAAGGTAACGACCGAAAAGCTGTCGGACCGGGTCGCGCGGATGGTGCGCGAGCTTGAAAATGCGGCGCAGCCATGAGCGCCTGCGAATTAATCGTCGCGGGCGAAACGGTGCTGCTGCTGGCGCAGAAGGCACTGTACTGGCCGCGCGAAAAAATGCTGGTGGTGGCCGATATCCATTTTGGCAAGGCGGCGTCGTTCCGCGCGCAGGCAATACCGGTGCCCCGCGGGACCACCAGCCAGAACCTGGCAGCCCTTGACGAACTGATGGCGCTGTACGACGTCGCGCACATCATGTTCCTGGGCGACTTCCTGCATGCGCGCGCGGCGCACGCCGGCGCGACTGTGGCGGCGATGCTGGCGTGGCGCCTGCGCTATCCCTCGCTGCGCCTGACGCTGGTGCGCGGCAACCACGACCGGCACGCGGGCGACCCCGCGGCGGCGCTCGCTATCGAAATGCTCGACGAGCCGTATTCGATCGCGCCGTTCTCGTTCTGCCACCATCCCGACATCGCCACGCCGGGCTACGCGCTCGCCGGCCACATCCATCCCACTTACGTATTGGCGACCCGCTTCGAAGCGCTGCGCCTGCCGTGTTTCGTGGTGGGCACCGCGCGCATGATCCTGCCGTCGTTCGGCGCCTTTACCGGCGGTTTCACGGTCAGGCCGGATTCTGGCGACGCTATCTATGTCAGTTCCGGCGAGGCTGTGCACTTTGTACGCCAGCGCACGGACGGCCAAGCGAGCCCAGCGTAACTTACGGCTACACGCTGTAAATGCTCAGCGCCGCTGTCCATCATCCAAGGAGAATATTATCAAAACTACACAAAAACTACTTGCCGGGCTGGTCGCAGCGATTCCGCTGTTTTCGGTGACGCTCGCCACCGCGCCTGCACAGGCCCAGCAATACAATGCTCCAGCCGGCGCCGCTTACGTTCCGGTGATCCGCGGCTTCAACGTCGATGAAGTGCGTCGCCTCGCGCCCGGCGTCGAACTCAATTTCGACGTCTACGGCACGCCAGGCGGCCGGGTGTTCCTGCAGATCGCCGGCGCCAATCGCAACCTGCAGCTGACCGAAACCGAACCAGGCCAGTATGAAGGCACTTACACCATCGGCAACCGCGACCGCATCACCGCCAACAGTTCCGTGACCGCCAACCTGCGGGTCGGCAACCAGGTGACCAGCGGCGTGCTCAGCGAGTCGCTGTTGCGCGGCGTCGGCCGCCATGACCAGCCGCGCCGCGGCGACCTGGCCACTTTGCCACGCATCGAGCGCTTTGACGTGCGCGGCACCGACGACCTGCGTCCAGGCAACGAACTCGAATTCATGGTGCACGGTACGCCAGGCGCCAAAGTGGACATGGCTATCGCCGGCACCCGCGGCGTGTTCTTCCTGCCGGAAGTGCGTCCGGGCGACTACGAAGGTTCCTACATCATCCGGCGCGGCGATCGCCTGGCGTCGAACACGCCGGTCACCGCCAACATGCGCGTCAACGGCCGTATTGCGACCGCCACGCTGGGCAAGCCGCTCCAAATGATGTCGACCGTGGCAGCCGTCGCGCCGCGCGTGGTGCGCTACTGCTCCAACTGCGCAACCGTTGAAGCGATCAACGTGATTGAAGTTAACGGTGACGGCAACTACATCGGGACCATCGGCGGCGGCGTAGTCGGCGCCCTGCTGGGCAGCCAGGTCGGCGGCGGCAGCGGCAAGACGGCGGCGGAAGTTGCCGGCGCCCTGGGCGGTGCTTACGTCGGTCGTAACATCGATCGCAAAAACGACAAGCAAACGCGCCATTTCGAAGTGGTGATCCGCTTCCCGAACGGCGGTACCCAGACCGTACAGTATGCAAACGATCCGGGCCTGCGCGTGGGTGAGAAAGTGAAAATCAACGAAGGTGTGCTGACCCGTGACAATTAATCGCCGCCGGTAATCGCAAAAGGCCGGTGCCCGCGAGGGGACCGGCCTTTTTTACGTCGGGTCTGATATTCGGACATCTGGCGCTTCAAATGTTCGGATGTCAGACCCGACCCCAGGGTTTGCTGGCATGCCCGCGACGCCGAAAAGCCGGACACGGGTGGCCGGCTTAGATCGTGGTGGCAAGCACCTGGTCGTCGCCCGGCTGTTCCAGCTCGGCCTTCTGCTTGGCGGCGCTGGTCTGCTTGGCGCGCGAGCGCGACGGCGGCAGCCGGCGCAAGGTCTTGAGCGCCTCCGCGTCCTTGATGCCGATGGTGCGCTGGTCGACCGTGATCAGCCCGATTTCGTTGAATGCCGACAAGGTGCGGCTGACGGTTTCCAGCGTGAGCCCAAGGTAGCTGCCGATCTCATGGCGCGTCATGCGCAAATTGAACAGCTTGCTCGAATAGCCCATCGCCGCAAAGCGGTCGGCCAGCGAGACCAGGAAACGGGCCACGCGTGCTTCGGCGCTGAGCGCGCCCAGCATGCCGATCATGGCCTGCTCGCGCACCAGCTCGCGGCTCATCACGCCATACATGACGTTTTCCAGCTCGAGGTGGACGCGGCCGAGCGCGGTCAGTTTCTTGAACGGCAGCAAGATCAGGTCGCAGTCGGACAGCGCCACCGCTTCCGAGGCGTAGTGGCGGGTGTGGATCCCGTCGACGCCCAGCATGTCGCCCTTCATGGGGAAACTGAGCACTTGTTCGTTGCCGAATTCGTCGATCAGCACGGTCTTGAGGAAGCCCGAGTTGACGATGTACAAGGTATCGAAAGCCTGGCCGATGGTGTGCACCCGCTGCCCGGTCTTGAACTGGACATGCTGGAACAGCAGTTCTTCGGTATTGACCGACACCGCGGCGGTGATATGCAACAGGTCGCACACTTCTTTCAGGTTGGACCAGAGCCGGCCCTGACGTTGCCGGCCTGCTTCCATCGGGGAGGAATGCATTGTCGACGAGGAATTGGAACGTGGTTCTGACGTTGGCGTAGACATCATTCTCATCTCCATGTGATGTAACTTATTCGTTTTCAGGCTGCAGGCGATCACAGGCGGGAACAGCGATCTGTGGAGTGCCGGGACCGGTGCTACAACAACAGTGATGGAACAGCGCGCTGGGCCAAACTCACGTGAATGGAAAATTACCGCGAGCAAGTCGAATCGCTGGATTTAGTATGCCAACACGAGTTCGGCATTGATATCAGCGAACGCTGAATCTGACGGTAGGAGGCGGCGCGAGACTGTAGGACGAGTCTTACTCTGCATGCGCAGCCTCAGAGGGTAAACCATGATTACTGATGAGCTGAAACAAGTGATCGCTGTTTGCGAGTTACGTGGAAGAGTGACGCATATCGGCACAAAGTCACAGTGCCGCTGTCTAATTCTTTTGGTCGTTTCAGGTTTTGAAGGGAGAGAGTAGTCTGTGCGCCACGGCGTACTGAACCATCTCCGATAGCGACGTCATTCCCATCTTCTGCATGATGCGCGTCTTGTGGGTACTCACGGTCTTCACGCTCAGGTGCAGGCTGTTGGCGATCTCGGTGATCGACTTGCCGCTCACCAGCAGCGAAAACACCTCGAATTCCCGGTCCGACAGCTGCTTGTGCAGCAGTTGCTCGTTCGGCGTCATGATGTTCAAGGCCAGCTGCTCGGCCACTTCGGTACTGATGTAGGGCCGCCCCGAGGCCACCTTGCGGATCGCGCCGACCAGTTGGGTGCCCGCGCTTTCCTTGGTCAGGTAGCCCTGGGCGCCGGCCCGGATCGCGCGCACCGCATACTGCTCTTCCTCGTGCATGGTCAGGATCAGGATCGCCAGCTTGGGCGCCTCGCTGCGGATCTGGCGGATCAGGTCGACGCCGCTGCGCCCCGGCATCGACAGGTCGAGCAGCAACAAGTCGAACCCGCCCTGGCGCACATGCGAGAGCACTTCGAAACCGTTGATCGCTTCGCCGACGATATCGATGTCGGCGGCCCCGTCGAGGATGCGCTTGAGTCCTTCACGCATGATCGTGTGGTCATCGGCAATGACAATGCGAATCATAAAAGTCGCCATTTTGGAAAGATGGAAAAGCCGCTGCATCCGGGCCTGGCGTACACACAGAGCGTAGGTCTAAGGTGCAGGCGCGCGCAACTCCGATACTACTAGCTTGACTTATCGATAACGGTGCACTAGGTGCCCGGTTCCTTGATGAGCCGATGCACCAGCACCGGCTTGAGCGTATGCGACAGCACCTTGTTGGTGACGCTGCCAAGCAGCAACTGGCCGAAGCCGCTGCGCCCGTGCGAGCCCATGAAAATCAGGTCGCAGTCATGCTTTTCGGCGATTTCGACGATCTTCAGCGCGGCCGAATCGGCAAACGCGGTGATGGCCTGGTGCGCCAGTCCGGCCTCCTTGGCGGCGCGCAAGATAGGCTCGGCATTCTCGGCGCCGGTGCGCTCCATCGTTTCGACATACTCTTCTTCGATGGGATAGGACGGCGGGATGATTTCCACATACACCGGGTATTGGTATTCCGGCGCCACGAACAGGACCAGCACCTCGGCGCCCATCTGCTGCGCAAATTTCACGCCCGCGCAAGCGGTGTGCTTGGACACCGCCGAGCCGTCGGTCGTTATCAGAATTTTCCGGTACATGGTGAGTTCTCCCACAGGACAGTTCTATTCTGTATTGTAGTGACAGATAAGCCTATTGTAAGAACGCGCACGATTGATCTTGCTCAACGCGTGGTCCGGAGGGGCTGCATTTTTGATGGCGCTCCGTACGCAAAGGTAACGAAATACAACACTTGTTGTCAGGAAAGCGTGGTGAAGCGCGGATTTGCTTACCTTTGCATTAAGTTTCTTCCTGAAATCGAACAGGCTTGAGCACGGAGATTTACCAACGGCAACTACACTGCTAAACTCGTGGCAAAGCGGCCTCTCGTCGCATCTGCTCTGCCAAGACCTCGCACAGCACCACCCAGGACAACGCAATGGATCATTGCGAAATTAGCAAATATGGAGAAGCAGGGATTATGACCGACGCCGCTGATGATTTCGACGCACTATTCGACGAGGTGTCCGCACAACGTGCCAGCACCCCGGTAGTGCAGCCCGCCGCGCCGGCCGCGGCCGAGGACGACATGGAAGCGCTGTTCGACCAGGTCGCCTCGTCGCGCCCGGTCATCGTGCCGCCTGCTGCCGCACCGGCCGCCGAAGTTGCCGAGACCGCAGCAGCGGACGGCAGCGCTGCCGACAAGCCGATGTTCGAGCGCCTTGGCGGCATCGTGCGCCTGTTGCACGATTCGCTGCGCGAACTCGGCTACGACAAGGCGCTGACCGAAGCGTCGTCGCAGATCGTCGACGCCCAGGACCGCCTCGAATACGTCGCCAGCCTGACCGAGCAGGCCGCCAACAAGGTGCTCAACACGCTCGACGACGGCATGCCGGCGCAGGACCTGCTGTCGAAGAAAGCCAAGGAAATGGACACGCGCTGGGCCGCGCTGTTCGATGGCAAGCTCAGCATCGACGAATTCAAGACGCTGGCCGGCGATTCGCGCCAGTTCGCCCAGACCGTCGCCGAAGCGACCGAAGCCGAGAAGGCGCGCCTGCTCGACATCATGATGGCGCAGGATTTCCAGGACATCACCGGCCAGCTGATCAAGAAGGTCGTGATCATCACCAAGACGGTCGAGCACGAACTGGCCGAGCTGCTGCGCGACAACGCGCCGCCGGCGGTGCGCGAGAAACTGGCGGCCAAGCCGACCCTGATGTCCGGACCGGCGCTGCCAACGGTGGCGCTCGACCAGGACAATGTTGACGACCTCCTTGCCGATCTGGGGTTCTGATGGACGATATGCTCAAGGATTTCGTCGTCGAGGCGATGGATCTGGCAGTCAACGTTGAAGAACACCTGCTGCGGCTCGAGCGCGACCCGAACAACAAGGAAACGCTGAACGCGGTATTCCGCTCGTTCCACACGATCAAGGGCGGCGCCGGCTTCATGAACTTGCAGGCGCTGGTGGCGGCCTGCCACCTGACCGAGAACCTGTTCGACGCGCTGCGCAACGGCGCCGCGCCAGTAACCCCGCTGGCGATCGAGGCGGCGCTGCAGGCGTCCGGTTTCGTGGCCGACCAGCTCACCGACCTGTCGAACGGCGCCGCGCCGGAGCAGCTCGCGTCGATGCCCGATTCGCTCGAGCGCATCCTGGTCGATGCAATCGAAGGCAACACCAATTCCGCCGCCAAGCCCGCGCCGGCCGCCGCGCCCGCGCCGGTTGCAGCCGCTGCCGCGCCGCTAGCAGTTGCCACCACGCCGGGCGCCGATGGCCTCGACTGGGAAGCGATGTTCATGGCAGTGGTGCCGGCCGGGACCTACACGCCATCCGCGAGCGCGCGTAGCGAAGGTGTTGCCGCCGCTCGCGCCGGCGCCGCCGAAGCCAGCCCTGTATCCCCGGCGCCGGCGCCGGCTGCAAAGCCGGGCTGGGACGGCGTCGACCGCCGCGAAGAGAAGGTGCAGGAATTTCGCGCCGCCTCGGCCCCTGCCAAGGAAGACAGCATCCGCGTCGACGCGGTCAAGCTCGACGCGCTGCTCGAAGTGGCCGGCGAATCGGTGCAGGCGGCCAACCAGGCCGCGGTGCTGCTCGAGCGCCTGCTGCAATATAAATTCGAAGGCCCGGCCGCCAGCCTGATGGCGACCCTGACCGAAACGCTGGAGCGCGCCTCGCGCTACTCCACCGAACTGCAGCGCGCCACCCTGGCGACCCGCATGCAGCCGGTCGGCCGCCTGTTCCAGAAATTCCCGCGCCTGGTGCGCGAGTTGGCCAAGGATCTCGGCAAGGACGTCGAACTGACGATCGAAGGCGCGGAGACCGAAGTCGACCGCGTGGTGGTCGATAGCCTGTACGATCCGCTGGTGCACATGCTGCGCAATGCGCTCGACCACGGTGTCGAGTCGCCCGAAGTGCGGCTCGCATCGGGCAAGCCGGCCAAGGCCTTCATCTCGCTCAAGGCGTGGCAGGAAGCGAACAGCGTCATGATCGTACTGCAGGATGACGGCAAGGGCATGGACCCGGTCGGGCTGCGCAAGAAGGCGTTCGAAAAAGGCCTGATCAATGAAAATGGCGCGCCGTCGGACGAAGAAGCCTACCAGCTGGTGTTCCTGCCAGGCTTCTCGACCAAGGAGCAGGCCACCTCGGTGTCCGGCCGCGGCGTCGGCATGGACGTGGTGAAGACCGCCGTCGAGAAGAACCGCGGTGCGATCCATATCGAGTCCTCGCTCGGCCACGGCACCAAGTTCGCGATCCGCCTGCCGATCGAACTGTCGATCGTGCCGACCATGCTGGTGTCGACTTCCGGCGCCGCGCTGGCCCTGCCGATGGCGGTGGTCCAGCGCGTGGTCGAACTGCCGGACACCTTCATGCAGGTCGGCGGCGCTCCGGTGCTCAAGGACCAGGGCCGGCCGCTGCCGGTGCGTTCGCTGGCCAATGCGCTCGGCTACGAGAGCTGCTCCGAGAAGGTCGGCATCGTGGTCGCCGCGCCGCAGCCGTACATTCTCGCCGTGGCCGCGGTCGACGGCACCGCCGACCTGGTGATCAAGCCGATGACCGCGATCTCGGTCGACGGCATCACCGGCACCGCGCGTTCGGCCGAAGGAGAGCTGGTGCTAGTGGTCGGCCTGTCGTTCCTGATGGACGGTTGCCGTTCCACGGTGAAGCTCGCCGCGTAAAAAGCGCACGAAAACGGGGCGCGCGAGAAATAAACCGCGCTGCGCCGAACGACACGAAAAATGCCCGCTGTGATTAGCGGGCATTTTTTATTTGTATTCTGAATGCTATACGAACTTAAAATTCTTAAAATTGTCTAATTTTACGAATAAGATTCAAATAGCCGCCCTCTACTGACGCAGTGCACAAATATGGCATAATCAATCTCGCTACCTGATTCCGACCTCGACGCCATGATCAAAACGCTCTACGACAAACTCTGGGAATCGCACCTTGTGCGGGCCGAGGAAGACGGCACCACGGTGCTTTACATCGACCGCCACCTGGTCCACGAGGTCACCAGCCCGCAGGCGTTCGACGGGCTGCGCGCGGCGGGGCGCCCGCTGTGGCGCACCTCGGCCAACCTGGCCGTGGCCGACCACAACGTGCCGACCACCGACCGCAGGGGCGGCATCGCCGACCCCACCTCGCGCCTGCAGGTCGAAACGCTGGACGCCAACGCCAAGAGCTACGGCCTCACTTACTTCAACATGAACGACAAGCGCCAGGGCATCGTCCACGTGATCGGCCCGGAGCAGGGCGCGACCCTGCCTGGCATGACCGTGGTCTGCGGCGACTCGCACACCTCGACCCACGGCGCCTTCGGCTGCCTGGCGCACGGCATCGGCACCTCGGAAGTCGAGCACGTGCTGGCGACCCAGACCCTGCTGGCGAAAAAATCCAAGGCCATGCTGGTGCAGGTCGACGGCGCCTTGCCGCTTGGGGTCACCGCAAAAGACGTTGTGCTGGCGGTGATCGGCAAGATCGGCACCGCCGGCGGCACTGGCTACGCCATCGAATTCGGCGGCTCGACCATCCGCTCGCTGTCGATGGAAGGCCGCATGACCGTCTGTAACATGGCGATCGAGGCGGGCGCGCGCGCCGGCATGATCGGCGTGGACGACACCACCATCGACTACGTCAAGGGCCGCCCGTTTTCACCAAGCGGCCCGCACTGGGACCGCGCGGTCGACTACTGGCGCACCCTGCATTCCGACGCCGGCGCCAAATTCGACCTGGTGGTCACCCTGAACGCCGCCGAGATCAAGCCGCAGGTAACCTGGGGCACCTCGCCCGAGATGGTCACGTCGATCGACGGCCGGGTGCCCGATCCCGACCACGAAAAAGATGCGGTGCGGCGCGACGCGATGGAAAAGGCGCTGGTCTACATGAACCTCAAGCCGAACACCCCGATTGCCGACATCCGCATTGACAAGGTATTCATCGGCTCGTGCACCAACTCGCGCATCGAGGATTTGCGCGCGGCGGCGGCGGTCGTGCGCGGCAAGCACCGCGCCTCGAACGTGCGCCTCGCGCTGGTGGTGCCGGGCTCCGGACTGGTGAAAGACCAGGCCGAGCGCGAAGGACTGGACAAGATCTTCAAGGACGCCGGGTTCGAATGGCGCGAGCCAGGCTGCTCGATGTGCCTTGCAATGAACGCCGACCGGCTCGAGCCGGGCGAGCGCTGCGCCTCGACCTCGAACCGCAATTTCGAAGGTCGCCAGGGGCAGGGCGGACGCACCCACCTGGTGTCGCCCGCAATGGCGGCGGCGGCTGGTATCACCGGTCATTTCGTCGATGTGCGCGCGCTGCGCTAGAACCACAATAATACTAATACGACCAGCCCACAACATGAAAAAACTATTCGCCCTGAGCGCCATCGCCCTGATCCTGACCGGCTGCAACACCATCGCAGGCATGGGCAAGGATGTCCAAAAAGTCGGCCAGGTGGTCGAAGGCGCAGTCAAAAAATAACGCGAAAGAGCGGGCCCGATGGTCCGCGCGAGAGGACCATGGATAAATTCACGATATACGAAGGCCTGGTGGCCCCGCTCGACCGCGCCAACGTCGATACCGACGCGATCATCCCGAAGCAGTTCCTCAAGTCGATCCACCGCACCGGTTTCGGTCCGAACCTGTTCGACGAATGGCGCTACCTCGACCACGGCGAGCCGGGCCAGGACAACAGCCGCCGTCCGCTGAACCCCGACTTCGTGCTCAACGAGGCGCGCTACAAGGGCGCCTCGATCCTGCTGACCCGCAAGAACTTCGGCTGCGGCTCCTCGCGCGAGCACGCCCCGTGGGCGCTCGACCAGTACGGCTTCCGCGCCGTGATCGCGCCCAGCTTCGCCGACATCTTCTTCAACAACTGCTACAAGAGCGGCCTGCTGCCGGTGGTGCTGCCTGAATCGCAGGTCGACCATTTGTTCAACGAGGTCAAGGCCTTCCCCGGATTCCGGCTGGTGGTCGACCTCGAGCAGCAGCGCGTGTCGACCGCCGATGGCAGCATCTCCTACCAGTTCGATATCGACCCGTTCCGCAAGTACTGCCTGATGAACGGTCTCGACGACATCGGCCTGACTTTGCGCCACGCCGACGAGATCCGCGCTTTCGAAGAGCGCCACCTGGCCAGCCAGCCGTGGCTCGCCAACGTCATCTAAGATTCCAACAACAAGAGAAACCAGAACATGAAGATCGCAATCCTGCCAGGCGACGGTATCGGTCCCGAAATCATGGCGCAAGCCGTCAAGGTGCTGAACGTGCTGGGCGAACGCTTCGAAATGGAGACGGCCGTCGTGGGCGGTGCCGGCTATGCGGCGCACGGCCACCCGCTCCCGGCGGCCACGTTGGCGCTGGCCAAGTCGGCCGACGCTGTGCTGTTCGGCGCGGTGGGCGACTTCAAGTACGACTCGCTCGAACGCTCGCTGCGCCCGGAGCAGGCGATCCTCGGCTTGCGCAAGGAGCTGGCGCTGTTCGCCAACCTGCGGCCCGCGATCCTGTATCCCGAACTGGCCGGCGCATCGACGCTCAAGCCCGAAGTCGTATCGGGCCTCGACATCCTGATCATCCGCGAACTGACCGGCGACATCTACTTCGGCAAGCCGCGCGGCGTGCGCGAATGCCCGGACGGCCCGTTCAAGGGCGAGCGCGAAGGCTTCGACACGATGCGCTACGCCGAATCCGAAATCCGCCGCATCGCCCACGTCGCATTCCAGGCCGCGCGCAAGCGCAGCCGGCGCGTCACCAGCGTCGACAAGGCCAACGTGCTCGAGACCTTCCAGTTCTGGCGCGATATCGTCACCGATGTGCACAAGGAGTACCAGGACGTCGAACTCGATCACATGTATGTCGACAACGCCGCGATGCAGCTGGTGCGCGCGCCGAAGAAGTTCGACGTCATGGTCACCGGGAACATGTTCGGCGACATCCTGTCCGACTGCGCCGCGATGCTGACCGGTTCGATCGGCATGCTGCCATCGGCTTCGCTGGACGCCAACAACAAGGGCCTGTACGAGCCCTCGCACGGTTCCGCGCCTGACATTGCCGGCAAGGGCATCGCCAATCCGCTGGCGACGATCCTGTCGGCGGCGATGATGCTGCGCTATTCGCTAGGCAAGGCCGAACAGGCCGACCGCATCGACAACGCGGTCAAGGCGGTGCTGGCGCAGGGCCTGCGCACGGCCGATATTTACGAACAGGGCACCACCCGCGTCGGCACCGAAGAAATGGGTAACGCGGTGGTCAAGGCATTGGCATAGTTTTCATATTTAAGAGAGAAGATGATGAAATTAGTAGGCTTGGTAGGTTGGCGCGGCATGGTCGGTTCGGTGCTGATGCAGCGGATGCGGGACGAGGGTGACTTCGACCATATCGAACCGGTGTTTTTCACCACCTCGAACGCAGGCGGCAAAGCACCGGCAATGGCGAAGAACGAAACCACGCTGAAAGACGCGACCGACATCACCGAGCTGTCCAAATGCGAGATCATCATCTCCTGCCAGGGCGGCGACTACACCAGCGAGGTATTCCCCAAGCTGCGCGCCTCCGGCTGGAACGGCTACTGGATCGACGCCGCATCGACCCTGCGCATGAATGACGACGCGGTGATCGTGCTCGACCCGGTCAACCTCGACGTCATCAAGAACGCAATGACGAAAGGCGTGAAGAACTACATCGGCGGCAATTGCACCGTGTCGTGCATGCTGATGGGCCTGGGCGGCCTGTTCGAACACAAGCTGGTCGACTGGATCAGCTCCATGACCTACCAGGCCGCGTCCGGCGGCGGCGCGCAGCACATGCGCGAGCTGCTGACCCAGTTCGGCGCCATCAACGGCGCCGTGCGCGGCCTGCTGGACGACCCGGCATCGGCGATCCTCGAAATCGACCGCACCGTGCTGGCGACCCAGCATGGCATGTCGGCCGATGAAACCAAGCAGTTCGGCGTGCCGCTGGCCGGCAACCTGATCCCGTGGATCGACAAGGACCTGGGCAACGGCCAGTCGAAGGAAGAGTGGAAGGCCGGCGCCGAGACCAACAAGATCCTCGGCCTGGGCGAAGGTTTCGGCACTGCCGCCATTCCGGTCGACGGCCTGTGCGTGCGGATCGGCGCGATGCGCTGCCATTCGCAAGCGCTCACCATCAAGCTCAAGCGCGATGTGCCGCTCGACGAGATCAACGACATCATCGCGTCGAACAACCAGTGGGTCAAAGTGGTGCCAAACAACCGCGAAGCGTCGATGCGCGAGCTGTCGCCGGCGGCGGTGACGGGCAGCCTGACGATCCCGGTCGGACGCCTGCGCAAGATGTCGATGGGCGGCGATTACCTGTCCGCTTTCACGGTCGGCGACCAGTTGCTGTGGGGCGCGGCCGAACCGCTGCGCCGCATGTTGCGCATCGTTCTCGACAAATAGGCTTCTGTTAACGGTCGTTAACGGCATGCCATCGAACGGGTCGGACTAGTCCGGCCCGTTGCCTATTTCGAGGGTCTTTTTCACTCTGGCCGATAGTAGAATTGCACTGCGAAATTTGCACAAAAACCGCGTTAAATGAGCATAGTGCTCACATAGATTGCGTTGTGACGAGAGAAACACTCCTAAAGCTTGCATGCTCCAGAGCATGATGATATGTTGAGACCTCCGGGAAACCAGCATTCTCCCTCGACAACTCTTACGACGCTGCCAATTATGCATTTAAAAACTCGCCCCCGGATCATGTCGCTTGCTCTAAAAACACTATACGGGGCGGTCGCCAGTGCGGTGTTTTTATCATCCGCAGCGTGCGCCGCAGGTCTCGGCAAGCTCACCGTCCTGTCTTCGCTCGGCCAACCGCTGCGCGCCGAAATCGAGTTGACGGCGGTATCGAACGAGGAGGCCAGTGGCCTGGTCGCCAAGCTGGCCCCGGCCGACGCCTTCCGCCTCGCGAACATCGAATTCAATCCGGCCCTGCTGTCGCTGCGTTTCGCGGTCGAGCAGCGCAATGGCCGCCAGTACATCAAGATCTCGTCGTCGCAGCCGGTCAACGAGCCTTTCGTCGACATGCTGCTTGAGTTGAGCTGGAACAGCGGCCGCCTGGTGCGCGAATATACCTTCCTGCTCGACCCTGCGGAACTGCGCACCACCCAGTCGGCGCAAATCGCGGCGACGCCGGTCGATGTGACCGGCCAGGGCAACCGCACCAGCGTGCCGGCCGCCCAGCCGGCCCGCCAGGCCAGCCAGCCAAGCCAGCAGCCGGCCCCCGCGGCGCCTCAGCCGCAAGCTGCGCAGCCGGCCCGCCCGAAAGTCGAACGCGCGGAACCTGTCTCTTATACACATCTGACGCTGCCGACGACAACTGCAACGTG
>JBKPEJ010000001.1:0-365673 GCA_046728335.1 Pseudomonadota bacterium
CAGGAGCGGCGTCATCGCGCCGTAGGCCTTCTGGCCCTCCTCGCCAAGCGCTGCCTTCGCCAGTTCGGTCGCAGTCGCCCCGGGCGAGAGCACGTTGACCCGGATGCCGGTGCCCTTCAGGTCCTCCGCCCAGGTTCGCGCAAGGTTGCGCACTGCCGCCTTGCTCGCGCTGTAGGCGCTAAATCCCGGGGCGCCCGTGGTGCCGGCGCTCGATCCGGTCAGGATGATCGAACCGCCCTCGCCCATCAGCGGCAGCGCCTTCTGGACCGTGAAGATCGTCCCCTTCACATTGGTGTCGAAGGTTTCGTCAATGTGCTCGGCGGTGATCTTGCCGAGCGCAAGCGGGCTTCCCGACCCGGCATTGGCGAAGACGATGTCGAGGGATCCGCGCTCGGCCTTCACCGCCGCGTAGAGTCGGTCGAGGTCGGCCTCATCGGAGATCGAGCCCTTCACCGCACGGGCATTGGGCCCGAGTTCGGCCAGAGCGGCATCGAGCGCTTCCTGCCGGCGGCCGAAGATAAAGACGAAGGCGCCCTCCTCAATGAAGCGCTTTGCCGCGGCGAGGCCGATGCCGGTTGCGCCACCGGTGATCACGGCGGTCTTTCCATTCAGTCTGGTCATTTCATTCATCCTTCGATGGAGTTGTAACGAAGCAGGGATCTGCTTGCGTGACGACTAGTATGCTAGTATGCAGCTCTGATAACCTGAGTTCAAGTATGCACTTTTAGGTAAGTATCAAAAAATGACGACATCTTCTGAAACCTGCGATCCTGGCTGCGGTCTCAATGCCACTCTTCGCATCATCTCGGGCAAGTGGAAACCGCTGGTCCTGTTTTTCCTGCGCGACGGCCCGAAGCGCTACGGCGAGCTCAAGCGCCTGACCCAGGGCGTCAGCGACAAGGTGCTGATCCAGCAATTGAAGGATCTGGAGGCCGATCACGTTCTCGTGCGGACCGATTACAAAGAGGTGCCGCCGCGCGTGGACTACGCGCTGACCCCGCTCGGTCGCAGCTTGGCCGACGCGATCGTCCCGCTGTGCACGTGGGGAACTGAGAACATGGCGGAAATGGCAAGCATCTTCGCCAATCGCGACACTTTGGGGGTATAAGCCAGAAGCGCCGCCGGTGACCATGGACGTTTATCCATTCAGTCGGTTCATGAGGCGCTCCTTCCTTGGAGTCGCACGGTCAAACGACCATACCTGGATTGTTAGACGGGGACAGTTCGATAACACACACAACTGTTACATTGCTCCCCAGGCTCCGCACTCTGGTCAAATCGTTGAGCGTAATCGCATTTTCTGGGCGCGCCGATACGCAACGCCCGCAAGATCAGCAGGCGCGCTCGATGGCCTTGGCGGTACCGCTGCCGGCATCGACCGTGCGCGGGCTGCCCTAAAGCCAAGTGTGCGTGTTGGCCAAGGCAGGAACGGCATGCTGTTCGCGCAATGCGAGCCGATGCGCCGCCGCTGAACCCAACGCTTGCTGGTCGACGGCGAATAACTGCGCGATACGACGTGGCACCCCTCCTCCGCCGCTATAGGCATCCGCGAACATGAAAAAAAGCAGCGGTGCTGAGCACAACAACAGCGCACGATCAGTTCACGTGCGCGCGCACCTGAAACCTCTCCGGCACCGCAGTTTTTAGCTGCCTAATATAGTATCCTGAGCATGGCGGTCTGAAGGCGAGGACCCGTGGGAGCCGGGCGTGGGAACTGCGAAGCAAATCAGCGCGGGAGTGGACGACTATGTGTTTGCACCGCACGAGCAGCCGATGTTTCCCGGCTCACCGTACACGCCCCAACATACCCCGCTCGCCAGGGTCGCCTACGGCCTGGCCGCGATATTGCTGGGAATCAGCGCAACCCTCGGCAACGCACTGGTCACGGTCAACCTGAATACCCTGCCCGGTTCGATGGGCCTGTACGCCACCGAGGCCGCCTGGATGACCGCCGTATTTGTCGCCCTGAATGCGGGCGCCAACCTATTGCTGGTGAAGGCGCGGGTTCAGTTCGGCGTCCCCGAGGTCACCCGCGTACTGCTGGTGGCCTACGCCATCGGCGCCCTGCTGCAAGCGATCCACCCCAGCTTCGCGTTGGAATTGGTGGTGCGCGCGGCGAGCGGACTGGCGGCGGCTGGTTTGACCACCATGGGCGTCTACCATTGGCTGCAGGCCTTCCCTGCGAAAATACGCCCAGCCGCGCTAGTGGCCGGCATCGTCGCTTCCCAGCTCGGTGTGCCTCTGGCACGGCTGGTTCCGGTCGAGATGCTGGGATTGGGATCGTGGCGGGGACTGTCGATGATCGAACTGGCGCTGGCGCTGGCTGCGCTGGCGACGATCAGGCTGCAGCCCTTGCCGCCCAGCGTGTGCAAAAAGGCGTTCGAGCCGCTCGACCTGCTCAGCATCAGTTTGCTGCTGCCCGCCTTGCTGCTGCTGTGCGGCGTGTTGGCCCAGGGCCGGCTGCTGTGGTGGACCGATACGCCCTGGCTGGGCTGGGCTCTGGCGGCGGCGGTCCTGTTGTTCACGCTGGCGATGCTGATCGAACGCGGGCGCAGCCGCCCCTTGCTGTTCGTCGCGTGGCTTAGCAGCCGCGACATCCTGCGCTTTGCCGCGATCGCCCTGCTGGTGCGGCTGGCGCTGTCGGAGCATAGTTATGGGGCGGTCGGCTTTCTCACCAGCAGCGGCTTGAACAACGACCAGCTGCATATCCTGTTCGGTTTGGTCATCGCGGGGATGGTGCTGGGCGGCCTCGTGGCCATCGCCACCCTGTCGGTCCCGCGCCTGCCTGTCCAGGTGATGACCGCCGCGCTGGTGATCGCGCTGGCCGCCTGGCTCGACAGCCAGTCCAACAACTTGACCGGTCCGGTCGAACTCTATTTCACGCAGTTCCTGCTTGGCTTCGGCACCACCTTGTTCCTCGGACCGGCGCTGGTGTACGGCTTCGGCCGCATGATGCTGATGGGTCCCGACTACCTGGTCAGTTTCTTCGTGCTGTTCAATCTGACCCAGAACCTGGGCGGGCTGGCTGGCGCGGCCCTCTTGAGCAGCCTGCAGGCGATTGCCGCGCGTTCCTACTCGCAGTCGCTGGCGGAGCACCTGCTGGCCGGCGACCCTCAAGTGGCGGCGCGCCTGCTCGGCGGTGCGGGCGCGCTCGGCCAGACAGTGGCACGCGAGGCAAACGTACTGGCGTTTAACGCGATATTCCAGCTGATTGCCGCACTGGCCCTGCTGACGGCGGCTTACCTGGCTTTCCGGATCGTCCGCTTGCGGATCATTCAGGCGCAGGAAGCGCGACCATGAACGACGACGATACGCAACAAGATCAGTCGGCTCCGCCTGCCGCCGCACCGGTCCCGGAGACTGCGCCGCCGAATCCTCCAGCCCCGCCCAAGACCTGGCGAGCGCCCGCGCGCCACAAGGCGGTGACCGCGCTGGTGGTCGTGATTGCATTGGCGGCGGTGCTGATTCTCCTGAACGTGTGGCAGTTGCCGCCGTTCGGCGGCGGCGCCGAGGCCACCACCAATGCCTATGTGCGCGGACGCGTCGCGGTGATCGCACCGCAAGTGAGTGGCTACGTGACCGAGGTCGCGGTGCGCGACTATGAGAAGGTGAACGCCCAGCAGGTGTTGGTGCGCATCGACGACCGCATCTATCGCGCGCGGGTCGAGCAAGCCAAAGCCAACCTGGATATACAGTTGACGACGCTGGCCAACAACATTCAGGCCAAGGCTTCGCGCAATGCAGGCCTGCAGGGACAGAGCGCGGCGCTGGTCGGGGCGCGCGCCCAGCAGTTCAGGGCGCAAGCCGACATGGAACGTGCCGACGACCTCGTGAAGGATGGTTCGATCTCGATTCGCGAACGCGAACAGATCCTGGCCGCGCTGCGCCAGGCCGAGGCACAGGTGGAGCAGGCGCAGGCTGGCGGAGAAATCGCGCGCCAGGACGTACGCACGGTCGATGTCGGCCGTGGCGGCCTGGAAGCGCAGGTCAAGGCCGCGCGCGCGCAGCTGCACCTGGCCGAGATCGACTTGGCCAACACCGTGATCCGCGCGCCCGAGGCGGGCCAGGTGGGCGAGATCGGCGTGCGGCTGGGACAGTACGTCACCAACGGTACCCAGCTGCTGTCGCTGGTGCCGCCCGAACGCTGGGTGATCGCCAATTTCAAGGAAGCCCAGACCGGTTGCATGGCTCCCGGTCAGAAAGTCAGCTTCAGCGTCGACGCGCTGGGAGGCGCGCAATTGACCGGCCACATCGATCGGGTTGCGCCGGCTACCGGAGCCGAATTCTCGGTGATCAAGCCGGACAACGGCACCGGCAATTTCGTCAAGGTCCCGCAGCGCATCGGCGTTCGCATCGGCATCGATCCTGGCCAGGGCGCCAGTGCCCGCCTGCGTCCTGGCATGTCGGTAGAAGCAAGGGTGGCGCCATGCGGCGACTAAGCCTGGCCGCCTGCACGCTGCTGCTGGTCGCCTTGGCGGGATGCGCCGGACCGCGGCCGCAGGCGCCGCCGGCTGCAGCGGTCGCGCCACCGGCGACATGGCGCAGCGAGGCCGGCGCAACCGGCGCCGAGGTGGACCGCGACTGGTGGCGCACGTTCGGCGATCCGGTGCTGACGCAAGTGGTGCAGGCGGCGCTCGATCACAACGTCGATATCGCAGCGGCGGTGACGCGGGTGCAGGAAGCGCGCGCTCAGTTCGCGCTGGCGCAGGCCCAGCAAGGCCCGCTGCTGTTGGCCGCTGCCGACGGGGGGCGCCAGGCTGCGGTCAATGCGCTGGGACGCCGCGTGCTCCAGGTTCCACGCCAGGCCCAGCTGTTGCTGTCGTATGAGCTGGACCTGTTCGGCCGGCTGGCAAGCGCCGGCGCCGCTGCGCGCGCCGCGCTGCTGGCCAGCGCCGCCGCGCAAGAGACGTTGCAGCTGGCGACCAGCGGCGCGGCAGCCAGCGGCTACATCGGTTTGCGCACCCTCGATGCGCGCCTGGATTTGCTGCGCGCAACGCTCGACGCGCGCGGCGAATCGCTCCGGATCGCGCGGCGCCGCGCCGAACGCGGTTATACGTCGATGCTGGAGCTGCGGCAGGCCGAAGCGGAATACCACGCCACCGCGCAGCAGATCCCTGCCACTGAGCTGGCAATCAGTCGCCAGGAGGATGCCCTGAGCCTGCTGCTCGGCACCAACCCACGTGCGATCGAACGCGGCCTTGCGGTCGATGCGATGGCGCTGCCGCCGGTACCGGCTGGATTGCCCGCATCGCTGCTGCGGCGCCGGCCCGACATCGCTCAGGCCGAACAACTGCTGGCGGCGGCCGACCATTCGCTGGATGCGGCACGCGCCGCCTTCATGCCGGCGATCCGCCTGACGGCATCCGGCGGCTTCGTCGATTCCGACCTGTTCCCGAACCCGTACAAAGTATTCCAGCTGGGCGGCAGCGTGCTGGCGCCGATCTTCGACAGCGGCCGACTGAGTGCCCAGGCCGACAGCGCCGCCGCGCGCCGCGACCAGGCGGCCTATGCCTACCGCAAGGCGGCGCTGACCGCTTTCCGCGAGGTCGATGATGCGCTCGCGGCGCTGCGCCGCAACCAGGAACAGGAGGCCGAGCTGGTGGCCCAGCGCAATGCGCTGGCGCGCGGCTTTGAACTGGCACGCAAGCGCTACCAGGCCGGCTATTCGGCCTACCTGGAACAAGTCGACGCGCAACGTGGACTGCTCTCCGCTGAGCTCAGCCTGGTGCAGGCGCGCGGCGACCGTCTGGCGGCGATGGTCGCCCTGTACCAGAGCCTGGGTGGTGGCTGGAGAGCCGACTGAAACTAATCGAATGAATGTCGGGTCCGGAGATATCTGTCAGCCCATTTGAGCTGCACACCCACGCGCTAATGCAGGTGCTGATGGCGCGGCATGGCGCTAATTCGGTGGATTAACCACCACATAAGTCACCTGGGAGCCGACATATTGCGGCTGGTACCAGCTGCTGCCGCACTGCTGGTAGCTGACTCCGTTCACTACCATTGACGAGCATGACGGTGGAATGGAATAGACCATCGAACCAATCACCGCAGCTGTCGTCGCCACCGCCGCGGCGGTCGCAATCGGGTGGTAGTAATCGCGCCGGTCGACATCGACGTTGACGTTGCGGTTCACGTTGACATTCACATTGCGGTTCGCTTGCACATTGTGATTCACGCTGGTGCGCGTTGCGCCCCCTCCTCCACCTCTTGCTCCGCCGCCGCGCTGGGCATCGGCCAGCATGGAAAAAAGCAGGGTGCTGAGCACAACGGCGACGCACGATGCGCGCCGGATGGGAAATTTGGAATGGTTCATGATGCGTTTCTGACGATATCCCACGATCAGCCTTACTTACCGGCCGCCTCGACCTTGCCATCGGTGCTCTGGATCGCGATCTTCAGAGCGCCCTTTGGCGGCACGAATGCGAACATCTTTTCGTCGATGCCCGGTGAAGTATTCCAGCGCAGGACGGAAACATGTTCCGGATGTGTCGGCTCGCTGGTGGTCGTCACGACGAGTTTCAGCGGGACCGGCATCGGCCCCTTTCTGATCCAGACCTGCCAGTCGACGTCCGTCTGGCGGAACGCATATTGGTCGGCCGCTGTCCCTGCAATCGTCGCCGGTCCAAGGTAGATCGCCCTCTTGATATCTTCCGGGCGCGCCTTGTCGGTACCCCAGACGAAGAGATCGGCCAGCGGCAGCTCGATGCCGTATTTCTGCGCCAGGAGCTGCACTGTTTCACCCACGGTCGCGGGCGCAGCCATGGTCGCGTAGTATTTCACGCGTGGCCCATAGAGGGTGACGCTCTTGCCGTCGTAATAGAATTCGCGCTGCTTGCGGTCGCTCGAGATCGTCACGCGCATCCGGTCCGGCTTGCGGACAGTCAGTTTCGCCGTGCCGTCCAGCTGAACCTTCAATCCATCGTCCAGCACTTCATCGGTAGCGGTTGTTGCAGTGATTTCGAACGACTTCAAGCTGCGCAGATAGGCGCCCATCGCCTCCAGCGCCGCCATCGCTTTGGGATCGACCGGCGCCGGATTATCTTTCTGCGCGAGTCCAGACATCGGGTGGCCGCCGGTGGCGACCGCAAGCAACAGGCCCATGAGTGGATTGGTTCGCATGCGGCACTCCTTTACCAACGAGCTGCAACGGCTATTGGTCAGCGTAACAAGGCGTCTTGCGTCTGTCTATTGGACCTAGGCCCCACCCCGCCTGCAATCGTCCCGGCGGGAACCTAGCCGGGCGGCCAGCTGGCAATTGCATTCGCGACCGCGTCCAGCAGTTCCTGGTCGTCGAACGGCTTGCAGAGGTAGGCGCAGCCGCCGGCGGCCAGGCATTTATGACGCGCGCCGGGCTCGTCGTGGGCAGTGATGATGATGACCGGGGAAGCGCCGGCCAGGAAGGCCGTGTCCGTCTGCACGTCGAGACCGGACATGCCTGGCATATGCAGGTCCAGCACGAGACAAGCGTAGCGGTAGTAAGGCAAGGTTCTCAGAAATTCCGCGCCGGAGCCGAACTCGCGCGCTTCGTAGCCCGCCGATCGGAACAGGCGCACCAGCGCTTTGCGAACCGACGGTTCATCGTCGACGACGGCAATCATGCCAGGGCGCGGGGCGGACATTCGTGACTCTTACCGCAAATCGCGGCGCGATGGAATTGGACAATGGTCCAAGTCCAGGCCACGCCCCGGGCGGCAGGCCAGCGCGTTCGTCGCGCGCCCCTATTTGGCGTGGTCCGCGGGAGAGCCCGGGGCGTCGGCATGCTCGCCGGCTTCGGCCTTGACGCTCTTGCGCACGAGCTCGGCCAAGGTGCCGACGCCCATTTTCTCCATGGCCCTGGCACGATGCACCTTGATGGTCTTTTCCGCGATGCCCAGGTCGGCGGCGATCTGCTTGTTCAGGCGCCCGACCACGACATGCTGCAGCACCTGGTGTTCGCGCGGGGTGAGCGTGGTCAGGCGCCAGCGGATGGCCTCGATCTCCTCGCGCACTGCGCGCGCATGCTCGTCCCGGGCGATCGCGCTGCGCACCGCGGCAAGAAAGTCCTCGTCGTGGAACGGCTTCACCAGGAAATCAACCGCGCCAGCCTTCATCGCCTGGACACTGTCGGCAACATCGCCGTGGCCAGTCATGAAGACAATGTAGCGCGCGCTGTCGGCCGCCAGCAGCGCCTGCTGGAGCGCCAGCCCGCTCAGGCAAGGCAGGCGGATGTCGAGCACGACGCAGCCGGGCGCCAGCGGATCATGCGCCTGCAGAAATTCCTCGGCCGAGCCGAAGGCCTGCACCGCGATTGCCTCGGCCTGCAGCAAGCGGCGCAGCGCCCGCAGCACGCCCGGGTCGTCGTCGATCAGGTACACCACCGGATGGGCGTTCACGATGCGCCTCCGGCCAGCGGCAGCGTGATGCGGAATACGGCGCCGCCTTCCGGCCTGTTGGCAGCCTCGATCCGGCCGCCATGTTCCACAATGATGGCGCGCGTGATCGACAGTCCGAACCCGAGTCCGTACGCCTTGGTGGTAAAAAACGAGTCGAATAACTTGTCGATCGCGTCCGGCGCAATACCCGGGCCGGTGTCGGTGACGAGGATCTGCACCCCCTGCTCGCCCTCGGTGCAGGTCAGCAAGCCCAGCCGCCGGCCGCGGACGGCGGTGGCGCTCATCGCCTCGCACGCGTTGACGATCAGGTTCAGCAAGACCTGTTGCAACTGCACCCGGTCGCCCTCCACCACGCCGAGGCCGGAACCGAGCTCGAGGATCACCGGAACCTTGCGTTCGATCAGGGTGCTGTTGGTGAGCGCCAGCGCATCGCGCACGAGCTCGTTGATGTCGAGTCGCTGCAGCAGCGGGTCGCCCTTCATGAACAAGGCCCTCACGCGCCGGATCACCTCTCCCGCGCGTTTGTCCTCGTCGACGATGTCGTCCAGGATGTCGCCGATCTCATGCAGGTCTGCGGGCTCGCGATGGAGGAATCGGCGGGCAGCCTGGGCATTGGTGAGGATAGCCGCCAGCGGCTGGTTGAGCTCGTGCGCAAGCGCGCCTGACAGTTCGCCCAGCACCACCACCCGGGTCAGGTAGGTCAGCTGCTCGCGCTGTTGCTGCGCCTCGGACTCGCGCTGCCGCTGTTCCGTCACGTCGCGCACGATGGTGATGAAACAGTTGACGCCGCCGCAGTCGATCCGGACCCACGACACCACCGTATTCAGGATGGCGCCTTCCCTGGTACGCATCTGCGCCTCAAGGTCGCGGACCACGTCCGGTCCTTGACTGCGGTCCGATTGCGCGGCGGCGCCTGGTTCACACGCGTACAGGTCCAGCTGCCGCGCCGTTTTGCCGATCACTTCGGCGCGCCTGTAGCCGAACAGCTGTTGCCAGCGCTCGTTGACATCCAGCACCGGCCCTTGCACGCCGCAACTGATCGACATCGCATCCGGACTGAGCCGGAACACATTCGCAAAGCGCGCTGCCGACATGCGCTCGGCCATGACTGCCTGTTCGCGCCCGGCGATCACGCTGCGCAGCATCTCGTTCGCGCGCCGCAGTTCGGCGCTGCATTCGGCCAGCTGCTGCTCGAGCGCTTCGCGCAATCTGCGTTCGGCATGCTCGGCGCGCTTCTGGTCGTCGATGTCGGTTGAAGTGCCCAGCCAGCGCTCGATCGCGCCGTCCGCAGCGCGCAACGGCAGGGCGCGCGCCAGATGCCAGCGATAGGCGCCAGTGCGCGGCAGCCGGATCCGATATTCGTTTTCGAATATTTGTCCGGATGCCTGCGCCGCGCGCCAGAGGGCTAGGTATTGCTCGCGATCCTGCGGATGAATGCGCCCGGTCCAGGCCTGCTCGGCAGCGGGCCATTCGGCCTCGCCAGCCAGTTCCCGCCAGGCCCGGTTGGCATAGTCGATGCAGCCATCGGCACGCGCCTCCCACACGACCTGGGGCATCGCGTCGACCAGTTGCCGCCAGCGCGCTTCGCTCTCCGCCAACGCCGCTTGCTCGCGCGCGGCCAGCAGCACACGCAAGGCTTCGCGCCCGTTGCTGTCTGCGGTCGGGCCTTCGGTCGGGACGGTGCGCAAGTCCATCAGCAGATCCTTCGCAGGGCAGCAAACTGCTTCGCGCCGCCGGCAGGTGTGCAGGATGGTTGGGGCCGCCTAATGCTCTCGGCGGGGGCGCTGCCCATGGTGATGTGCGAACCGACCCAACGCGTCAGACGGGGCGCGGGTTCTGGCAAATTTGATCCCTCCAATCTCAGAGCATTCTAGGGCGCGTTAAAGCCACGGCCACCGCTTTGGCGGCGCGCATTGAGGCCTCTCAATATGCGCGCACTCTTACCGAACCAACAGTCATTGCTGCGAACAAGATAGTGCCGCGCATCCATCCGCGCACGCCGGTAAGAAATGGAAGCGCGATGGCCAGGACGGACGCGGACGGCAGGATCTTCAGTGACGTGGCGTCCATATCTATCTCCTTTGCTGAGTTTGTCGCAGCGTGGCTGCCTGGGTATAGACAGCAAGGGCGGCCAGGAGTTTTCCTAACTGATGTAGGGCATGCGGCAATCAGGGCAGTCCGAGGAACAGGTACAGCGTTGAATGCCCGCCGTTAGCCCGGCCGTATGCGAGGTAGAGCGGCCCGACCGGGGTTTCTCCGCCGAAGTAGATCGCGCCGGCCCGCTGCCAGCCGCCGAGCTTGGTCTCGGTGAAGCGGTCGGCCGCCTTGCCGGTCTCGAGCGACACGCCGAGCCGCAGGTCGCCGGACAGGCCCAGCGGCATCTTGCCGACGATCTTCTCGGCGCGGATGCTGGCAAAACGAATTTCGCCGGCCAGGATCTGGTTGCGCGCATAACCGGACAGGTTGAGGAAGCCCCCGAGTCCACCGGCCTCGGTGACCGGCAGTGTTCCTTGCGTTGCGCCGACATAGGCGAGCCTGCCGTTGAGCACATAGTCGCGCCATGAAAATGCACCGCGCAGGCCGAGGACGAGGCGGCCGTAGCCCTGGTCGTTTTCCTTGAAATAGTCGGCGCGCGCCGCCCATCCGTCGGTCGGGAAATACGCCCGGTTGGTCTGGTCGAAATCGACCACCAGGTTCCACCCCTGGGAAATCCGCGTTTCAGTCGGCAGGAATGTCGCGCCTGTCTCGACCGAACTATCGAACTTCCTGGCCAGACGCCCAAAACGTACCTGACCCAGCGTGCCAATGTTGGCGCCAATGTTCAGGGCGGCGCGCCAGCCCTTCGTCTGGTACTGCGCAATACGGCTGTTGTCCTGGTAGATGCTCTGCTTTTCCCGTGCCAGACCGACTTCGGGTTCGACGAACCACAGCTGACGTTCGTCGAACGGCTGGTAGAACTGGGTAAACACATGCGCCCGCTCGCCGACCTGGACCCCGGACAACCATTCGCCGCCGAGGCGGTTGACCCATTTGCGATGATAGGCGATGCGCAAGGCGAACTGGTTTTCCTTCGCCGATGCTTCGATGGCGACGCCAAGGCGCACGTAGTTCGGTCCCCAGCTCTTCTCGGTTGGCGTGATACGCAGGATGCGGCGATCGCGGGTGCCGAGCAAACCGTAGTCGACGTTCTCGAAGTCGCCCTCGCCGTAGATGCCGGCGATGTCGCGTTCGAGCTGGACGGTATCGAGCGGCGCACCGGGCTGCACATGGACGTGCTTGAGCACCAATTCCGGATTGACTTGCCTGAGGCCGGCGACCTGGATCTCGTCGATGCGGGCAATCGGCAGCGGCGCTGCCCTGAGCCGGGCTGCCCACGCGTTGTACTCAGCCTCCGGCAAGGAGTAGCGGCCCAATTTTCCCGCCTGCGCCTGGGCCGCTTGCAAGCCCCGTTCGGCGCCGGCACGGTATTTCGCGAAATCGCTCGCCGTGATGCCCTGCAGGTCCGGCTTGATGTAGATGTCGGTGGGTTTGATCAACGCACGCGACGAGATCGCGTTCTGCTCGGTCAGGATATTGATCATCTGGCCGGTGACCGCGGGGATCGAATCGACGTCTTCAGGTTTGTACAGCGGCGATCCGACATCGACCGCGATGACGACGTCGGCATTGCAGCGCGCGCGCACCTCCGCCACGGGAAGGTTTTCGACCAGTCCGCCGTCGACCAGGTAGCGGCCCTTGTAGCGTTGGGGCGACAGCAGGGCCGGCACCGACATGCTGGCGCGCATGGCCGCGGACAGTTCGCCGCTGCGAAACACCACCCGCTCGCCGGTGCCGACGTCGGTGGCGATGATGGACAGCGGCAGCGGCAGGCTCTCGATGGTGCGCTCGCCGCGGTCGGCGCCGACCAGCGTGTTGAAGAACAGTTTGATCTTCTGGCCGCCGACGACGCCGTGCGCCATCCGCAGGCCGCGCCTGGTCAGGCCCAGCTCGAGTCCGGGATAGTAGCTTTGCGCCAGGCGCCGTTCGCGGTAATTCATTTCAGCGCGCGCCGGTTCGTCTTCGAACAAGTCGCTCCAGTCGACCTGGCCCAGGCGCTCGAGCATCTGGCCGGGGCGCGTGCCGGTCAGGTAGGCGCCGGCGATCAGGGAGCCCATGCTGGTGCCCGCCACGCAATCGATCGGCACCCGCAGCTTTTCCAGCACTTCGAGCACGCCTATATGCGCGTTGCCGCGCGCGCCGCCGCCGCCGAGGACAAGACCGATGCGCGGGCGCGCCGGCGCCTCGGCCCCGGCCGGGACCAGCGTGGCGGCCGCCAGCAGCAGCACGAGTCCCTTGAGCAGAAACCTCGTTGCCATGGTGCGCAGTCCCTTTCGTAGCGACGACACTGAGCGGACGCTCCCGCTGACTACCATGGGACACAAGGACAACTGATGTGTTCCCGCGCTAACACGGCTGTTAGAGCGCGGTCAGACATCCATGCAATTTGCCAGGGAGGGAGACATCCGGCGGCGCCCGCGGCATCGCCGCGCCCGGCTTGGCCGAAGGTCCAATAGCGCCGCACCGTAAATGTTCGATAAGCTAGATACTGAACCAGATACTGAACCAAATGCGTGAAGAACGAGTCGAATTAGCTAAAGCCGATCCCCCTTTTTCGCTGCGAGGTCATCATGTTGAACGTTGCCGCTTACAAATCCGGGCTAGTGGTCGTATGCCTCTCTTTGATGCTTGCTTCCTGCGCGTCGACCAAGACGCAAGCAGATGCGCGCGCCAGCGCAGACGCAGCAGACGCAACGCTGAAACGCTTCATCCACGATCCGGACATGAACTGGCTGCAGCAGAATCTGCCCAAGGCCAGGGCACTCATGATCTGTCCGCAGATCCTGCAGGCCGGCTTTGTCTTCGGAGGCGCCGGCGGAACCTGTGTTGTAATGTCCCGCGGCCAGACCGACGGTGGCTGGAACGGGCCCGCCTTCTACAAGATGGCGATTGGCAGCGTGGGGCTGCAGGCCGGCGCCCAGTCGTCGGAAATGGTGGCGCTGATCATGACCGACAAGGCGCGCGACTCTCTGCTTTCGAGCTCGTTCAAGCTGGGCGGTGATGTCAGTGTCGCTGCCGGGCCGGTCGGTACTGGCGCCGGCTCCCAGATCAATGCCGACATGGTCAATTTCGTCAAATCGAAGGGACTCTACGGCGGCCTCAACGTCGACGGCAGCGTCATTTCGGTCGATGACGGCGGCAACGCGTCCTACTACGGCAGGCCGGCCACGCCAGTCGATATCCTGGTGAAGAAGACCGTGACCAGTCCGACCGGCTCCGCGCTGGCGCGGACGGCAGCCGGGCAGTAGGCTGCGCTACTGGCGGGCGGGCAGCGCTTCGGCGTCGCGCGCCAGCTTGCGCCACCACATCCATGAGGCCAGCGCATTGATCCAGAACGCGATATAGAGCGCCCCGGTCATGTACAGGCCGCGGCTGAAGTACAAGGGCATGGCGATCGAATTGACCAGCAGCCAGAAGGCCCAGTTCTCGATGCGCCGCTGGATCAGCAGGATCTGGCCGATGATGCTGAACACCAGCACAGCGGAATCGACGAACGGCGCGTAGGCGTTGGTATAGAAATGCAGGAGCGCGCCGTAAGCCACCGTCGCCGCGACGCCGGCCGGGATCGTCCACAGCAAGCTGGCAAAATTGGCGTGCGTGATTGGCAAGGGGGCGCCGTGCGCTCCCCTCACCCATTTCCACCAGCCGAGCACGCTGGTCACGATGAAGAACGCCTGCAGCAGCATGTCCGCATACAAGTTGGCCTGGTAGAACAGCAACGCAAACAGGGCGCAGCCGACGATGCCGCTCCACCAGGTATGGACGCTGTTGCGGCCCGCGAGAAAAATCGCCATCGCGGTGAACAGGTTCGCCGCCAGTTCCAGCGGTCCGTTCATCGGCGCGCCCCCTGCCCTGCTGACATCATGACCGCCCCTGCTGTTGCGAAGCAGCTAATGTACGTCAGGGGCGCCCCTTCCCGCAAGTTGCGGCGGGCTTTTCAGAGCTTGATCTTGCCGTGCTCGCCCGGCTCGATCCCGGGGCGGGCGCCGGTGACTGCCGCCTTGGCCATCTCGAACATCTGGGTCATCTTGTTCTCGTTCGAATCCCAGAAATGCACGGTGCGCGCGGCGACCCGGACCAGTACCACGTGCGGATCGTCGACGCCGTTCGGGAACCAGGCCGCGACCATCGGATTCCACAGTGCGCGGATGCGGTCGCGGTCGACCACCCTTTCGGCGGTGCCGCTGATCGAGACGTACAGGCTGTCGGCTGGCTCGGCGAAGCTGACGTTGACCTTCGGGTTGCCGGCGATGTTTTGCCACAGGTCGGTCGCGGTGGACGTATAAAACCACAGGCCGCCGTCGGCGTCGACTTCCTGGTTGGTCATCGGCTGGCTGGTCAGGTGGCCATGCTGGTCGATGGTGGTGAACATGCCGAAGCGTACCGATTTGATTTTCGAATCGAGTTCAGCGACATGGCTGGAATGATCGTATGCGGACATTGCTGAATTCCTTTGCGCGAGTGCGGCATTGGTGGAGGAAGGTCGATCGTAGCCGCTGTCGTGGACAAACTCTGTGCGCAAGCGAACGGTGATCAATAAGTGGCGAAATAGCCATTGCCAAAGCCATCAATGCGGATGATAATGCGAGTCATTCTCATTATCATCCAAAAAAATCCCATGCCCACGCATCGCACCGTTGTCCCGTTCTCCTCCACCCGTCTGACTCCCGCCGCTGCCGCGGTCCGCGTCGCGCTCGCTGCCGCAATGCTCGCCAGCCCGCTGGCGTTCGCCCAGGAAGCGGCCACCACGCTGCCGGAAGTGAGGATCGTCGGCACCGTCGAACGCGGCTACGAGGTGAAGTCGAGCTCGACCGCAACCAAGACCGACACCCTGCTGCGCGACACCCCGCAAGCGATCACCGTGGTGACCAAGGAACTGATGCGCGACCAGGCGATGCAGAGCATGGCCGACGTGATCCGCTACGTGCCGGGCATCGTCACCGCCCAGGGCGAAGGCAACCGCGACACCGCCGTATTCCGCGGCAACAGCTCGACCGGCGACTTTTTCATCGACGGCATCCGCGACGATGTCCAATACTACCGCGACATCTACAACATCGACAGCGTCGAGGCGCTCAAGGGTTCGAACGCCATGATCTTCGGCCGCGGCGGTTCCGGCGGCGTGATCAACCGGGTCAGCAAGCAGCCGCAGTGGAGCACGGTGCGCGAAGCTTCGCTGACGCTCGGTTCGTGGAGCAATCGCCGCGCGACGGTCGATGTCGGCCAGGCCGTCAACGACAGCGTCGCCGTGCGCGTCAACGCGCTGGTCGAGGACTCCGACAGCTACCGCAACGACGTCAAGATCAAGCGCTCGGGCATCAATCCGACCATGGCGATCCGCGCCGGCGCGAATACCAGCGTGGTGCTGGGCTACGAACACTTCCGCGACGACCGTACCGCCGACCGCGGCATCACCTCCTACCAGGGCAAGCCGGTCGATACCGATCCGTCGACCTTCTTCGGCAGCGCCCAGCTGAGCCCGACCTGGTCGCGGGTGGACGCATTCAGCGCCCTGATCGAGCATGACCTCGGCAACGGCGCGATGCTGCGCAACCGCACCCGCTACGCCGACTATGACAAGTACTACCAGAACCTGTATGCCGGCAGCGTGGCCAGCGTGCGCAACGGCGTGCTGACGCTCGACCTGGCCGGCTACAACAACGCCACCCAGCGCAGCAACCTGTTCAACCAGACCGACCTGACCTTTAGCGCGCAGACCGGCGGGATCAAGCACAAGCTGCTGACTGGCCTCGAATTCGGCCGCCAGGTCACCGACAACTATCGCAACACGGCGTACTTCACCGGCCTGGGCAACAACGTCACGGCCTTCCCGGTACCGGTCGCCAATCCGGCCTTCAACGCCCCTGTGACCTTCCGCCAGAACGCCACGGACGCCAATAACCACGGCACCGCGACGGTCGCGTCGGTGTACGCCCAGGACCAGCTCGAGTTCACGCCCCAGTGGCAAGCGATCGTCGGCTTGCGCTACGACCGCTTCAATGTCGACTTCCTCAACAAGCGCGACAACAGCAAGTTCGACATCACCGACAACAAGCTGTCGCCGCGCGTCGGCCTGATCTACAAGCCGATCGAAGCGGTATCGATCTACGGCAGCTACAGCCTGGCCTTCGTGCCGCGCGCCGGCGACCAGTTGGCGTCGCTGACCGCGACCACCGCCGCCTTCGATCCGGAAAAATTCAAGAACCTGGAACTGGGCGCCAAATGGGATATCCGTCCCAACTTGTCGGCCAGCGCCGCGATCTACCGGCTCGACCGAAGCAATGTCGTGGTGGCCGATCCGGCCGATTCGACCCGTTCGATGCTGGTCGATGGCCAGCGCAGCAAGGGCGTCGAACTGGGCCTCGGCGGCAGCGTCACGCCGCAGTGGAACATCATGGGCGGCTATGCCTACCAGGACGCCAAGCTGACCGCGGCGCAATCGAAGACGATCCCGGCCGGCACCGTGCTGGCCCAGGTGCCGACGCACTCGCTGTCGATCTGGAACCGCTACGATTTCACGCCGGTGTTCGGCGCCGGACTGGGCGTGGTCTATCGCGACTACATCTTCACCTCGACCTCGAATGCGGTCACGGTGCCCGCATTCACCCGTGTCGACGCCGCGCTGTACTACGCGCTCAGCAAGCAGTACAAGCTGCAGCTGAATGTGGAAAACCTGTTCGACAAGAAGTACTTCGCGTCGGCTAACAGCGATAGCAACATCACCCCAGGTTCGCCGCGCGCCCTGCGCGTGTCGGTCAACGCCAAGTTCTAAGCCATTCGATCACGCCGCTCCCGCCAGTGCAATGCTACGCGGGAGCTGAGTGAAGTTTTACCGTCGCATCTAGTCATGCGCCACTAGCGCGCAATCGCCTCGCTCCCTCGTAGTTGCAGAAATGGGATCCCCGCCTCCGCGGGGACGACGATTTTAAGGCTAACATCCCAAAAACCGTCATCCCCTTGCAGGCAAGAATCCCATTTTCTTTGCAAGGCGGCGATCGTCTTCAACAATTGACGGTGGCAGAGCTAAAAAAGACCCGGTCCGCTTTCGCGGCCGGGTCTTTTTGTTGGGATCTGGCTAGCTTACTTGGCGGCGGTATCCGCTACCACCGGCTTGTGCAGCACCTTGACTTTGGCCTTCTGCTTGACCACTTCGATGTAGTTGTACATGTCCTGCTGGCCCAGCGCAGTGGTGATCTGCTCGAGTTCGGACTTGCGGCGCGCGGCGTCAGGCGATGCCGACTGCGACACCTTGCCGATGCGGTAGACGCCGAAGCCCTGGCCTGGCAGGTCCACCCCAACATATGCCGGCAGCTTGCTGACATCGGCCTTCAGTACATCCATCGCCGCGGCCGTGTTGATGCCTGGTTCCTTGGTGCGGCTGACAAGCTTCACTTCGCCGAAGCCGGCAGCATCGCCCGACGCCTTGGCGGCGGCCAGCTTGGCTTCGCCAGCCTTGCGGGCCAGCTTGGCGGCTTCTTCGATCGTCACGCGCTGGCGGATCACCGCGTCAACCTCGGCCAGCGGACGCTTGGTCGCAGGCTTGAACTCGAGCACGCGGCCGGCGATCAGCACGTTCGGACCGGCTTGCACCGCTTCGGTGTTGCGCTTGTTCTTCAGCGAGTCATCCGAGAAGATCGCGGCGAGGAACTTGGCGTTGTTGAATGGCGCGGCGGCCAGCGCGGGCGACGGCTTGCGCGCCAGGTTGTCGACGGTCTCGATCTTCAGCTTGAACTTGTCGGCGGCCGGCTTCAGGCTATCGGACTGCTCGTACAGGGTGTTGCTGAATGCTTCAGCCAGTTCCGAGTACTTCTTCGACATTTTCGATTTCTTCAGCTCGGCCACGATTTCGTCCTTGGCCTGCTCCTGGGTCTTCTCCGTCGCTGGCTTGAGCGACGTCACGGTGATGATGTGGAAGCCGTATTCCGACGGTACGATGCCGCTGATCTCGCCCTGCTTGAGCTGGTAGATCGCATCTTCGACCGGCTTGACGAAGGCGCCCTTCTCGACCACGCCGAGGTCGCCGCCCAGTTCAGCCGAACCGGTATCCTGCGATTCGGCCTTGGCGATCTTGGCGAAGTCGGCCGGGTTCTTGCGAACCTGGGCCAGGACTGCTTCAGCCTTGGCCTGGGCCGCAGCTTTGACGGCGGCAGGCGCGTCTTTTTTGGCGTTGATCAGGATGTGGCTGGCGGTGCGCTGCTCTGGCGTGGCGAAACGCGCCTTGTTTTTGGCGTAGAAGTCGGCGATCTCCGAATCGGAAACGGTGACCTGGCTTTCCACCGTCTCCGGTGTGAACAGCACGTATTCGGCCTTGACCTGCTCCGGAATCAGGAACAGCGCCGCGTTCTTTTCATAGAACGCCTTGACCATCTCGTCGGTGACTTTGACCTGTGAAGTGTAGTCCGCGGCCGGGAAGACCAGTTCCTGCACTTCGCGCTCTTCGTCGTTGATGTCCGACAGGCGCGTTGCGACGGTGCGCGGTGCGAACGCGGTGGCCTGCACGGCGCCGCTCAGCTGCTGCATCGACATGTCGCGGCGCAGGCGTGCGTCGAACGTGGCCGGCGTCATGCCCTGGGCTGCCAGCGCGGCCTTGTACTGCTCCATGTCGAAGCTGCCGTCGGCCTTTTTGAAGGCCTCGATGCCGGCGATGGTCTTGGCCAGCGTGACGTCGTTGATCGTCAGGTGGTTGCGGGCGATTTCGTTTTGCAGCGCGCGTTCCGCGATCAGGTTGTCGAGGATCGACTGCTTCGCTTCCGGCGTCTCGAACATCTTCTGGTCGAACTGGGCGCCGAACATCTGGCGATAGCGGTCCATTTGCTGGCGCTGGGCCTGTTCCCATTCCTGCTGGGTGATTTTTTGTCCGTCCACATTGGCGACCGCATTGGCGTCGTCGCCCTTGTTCTGGTAGCTGCTGACGCCGACGAGAACGAACGAGGGCACGATCAGCAACATCAGGAAAATCTGCATCAAGCGCTTGTGGGTACGAATAAATTCAAACATGGTCAGCCAATTCTTGTTGAGAGAATGCGTTAAATTGCAGACATAAAAAAAGGCGAACTCTCGTTCGCCCTTTCTTTTTAATGCTGGCGGAGCGGACGGGACTCGCCTACGGTTCCGCAGGCCGCGGAATCCCTCGCAGGGGATTCCCTTCGAGTTCCCAACCGTGTTCCCCGCAGGGGGAACACTCCTTACTACTTAATGCTGGCGGAGCGGACGGGACTCGAACCCGCGACCCCCGACGTGACAGGCCGGTATTCTAACCAACTGAACTACCACTCCTAATTCTGTGCATTTTGTGGCGGAGCGGACGGGACTCGAACCCGCGACCCCCGACGTGACAGGCCGGTATTCTAACCAACTGAACTACCGCTCCTACAAAATACGATGTACTGCGCTACCTGACTGGTGGGGGCTGAGAGGCTCGAACTCCCGACCTACGCCTTGTAAGGGCGCCGCTCTACCAACTGAGCTAAGCCCCCCAAGTGCCAAATAGTTCCGGCGATTGTCACCTCGCCAAAGGACATTAGTTTACTGCATCTTTGAGTGCTTTGCCAGCTTTAAATTTCGGAACCTTGGCTGCTGCGATCTTGATCGCTTCGTTGGTGCGCGGGTTGCGTCCGGTACGTGCCGCGCGTTCGCCGACGGTGAAGGTGCCGAAGCCGACCAGCGTGACGCTGTCGCTGTTTTTCAGGCTGGTGGTGATGGCGCCCATCACGGCGTCGAGTGCGCGCGTGGCCGAAGCCTTGGTGATATCCGCCGACTTCGCGATTTCTTCGATCAATTCTGTTTTGTTCACTCGGTTCCCCGTTACATGGTGTGATGCCGCGATACTGCGCCATCGTTATTAATTCGCGCGGCATCGCGCGCTGGATAAAATCCGCAGGCCGTATTAAACAAGCCGCCATCCCCTCGTGTCAAGCGCGATCGCAGCTTTCACACGCACCGATTATGCACCTGCAAAAAAACAGGCGCCATGCGGGCGCCTGTTTTAATGTCCGGATATTATCAGTCCGGGGCTTAGTGCTTCACCACCTCGGTCTGTCCGTCCGCTTGCGGCGCTGCGGTAACTGCCGGCACCGGGGCGACCTCCACCACCGGCTGCGGATGGCGTTCCAGCGCGATTTCAAGCACCTTGTCGATCCAGCGGACCGGAACGATTTCGAGCTTGTTTTTCACGGTATCGGGAATCTCAGCCAGGTCCTTGACGTTTTGCTCCGGGATCAGCACCGTCTTGATACCGCCGCGATGCGCCGCCAGCAGTTTCTCTTTCAGGCCGCCAATCGGCAGCACTTCGCCGCGCAGCGTGATCTCGCCGGTCATCGCCACATCGGCGCGCACCGGAATCCCGGTGAATACCGACACCAGCGCGGTGGTCATCGCGATACCTGCCGATGGACCATCTTTCGGCGTCGCGCCTTCCGGCACGTGGATGTGGATGTCGGCTTTTTCGAACACGTCGTTGCGGATGCCGAGGCGATTGGCACGGCTGCGCACAACGGTGCGGGCCGCTTCGATCGACTCTTTCATCACATCGCCCAGCGTACCGGTGCGGATCACGCCGCCCTTGCCCGGCATCTGCACGGCCTCGATGGTCAGCAGATCGCCGCCCACTTCGGTCCACGCGAGGCCGACCACCTGGCCGACCTGGTTCTCTTTTTCGGCCACGCCGAAATCGTAGCGCCGCACGCCGAGGAACTTGTCGAGATTCTTGCCCGTGACGAGGACCTTTTTATCGGACTTCTTCAGCAACAGCATCTTGACGACCTTGCGGCAGATCTTCGAGATTTCACGCTCGAGCGAACGCACGCCGGCTTCCCGGGTGTAGTAGCGGATGATGTCGCGCAGGGCCGACTCGGCCACGTTGATCTCATCTTCCTTCAGGCCGTTCGCCTTGATCTGCTTCGGCAGCAGGTAGCGCTGCGCGATGCTGGTCTTTTCGTCTTCCGTGTAACCGGACAGGCGGATCACTTCCATCCGGTCCAGCAGCGCCGGCGGGATGTTGTACGAGTTCGAGGTCGCCACGAACATCACGTCGGACAGGTCGAAATCGACCTCGATGTAGTGGTCCGAGAACGTGTGGTTCTGTTCCGGATCGAGCACCTCGAGCAGCGCCGACGACGGATCGCCGCGGAAGTCCGCACCCATCTTGTCGATCTCGTCGAGCAGGAACAGCGGGTTGCGCACGCCCACTTTCGCCAGCGACTGCAGCACCTTGCCCGGCATCGAACCGATATAGGTGCGGCGGTGGCCGCGGATCTCGGCTTCGTCACGCACGCCGCCGAGCGCCATCCGCACGAACTTGCGGTTGGTGGCGCGGGCGATCGACTGGCCGAGCGAGGTCTTGCCGACGCCCGGAGGGCCGACGAAGCACAGGATCGGGGCTTTCAGCTTGTCGACGCGTTGCTGGACCGCGAGGTATTCCAGGATGCGTTCTTTGACCTTGTCGAGGCCGTAGTGGTCGCCCTCGAGCACCTTCTCGGCGTTCGTCAGGTCGTTGTTGACCTTGGACTTCTTCTTCCACGGCAGGTTGACCAGGGTGTCGATGTAGTTGCGCACGACGGTCGCCTCGGCCGACATCGGCGACATCAGCTTGAGCTTCTTGAGTTCGTTGGTGGCCTTGTCGAGCGCCTCTTTCGGCATCTTGGCGGCGATCACCTTCTTCTCGAGTTCGTCGATATCGGCGCCGTCCTCGCCCTCGCCCAGTTCCTTCTGGATGGCCTTGACCTGCTCGTTCAGGTAATACTCGCGCTGCGACTTCTCCATCTGGCGCTTGACGCGGCCGCGGATGCGCTTTTCCACTTGCAGGATGTCGAGTTCGCCTTCGAGCTGGCCAAGCAGGTGCTCGAGGCGCTTGGCGACGTTGAAGATCTCGAGGATCACCTGTTTCTGCTCGAGCTTGAGCGGCAGGTGCGCGGCGACGGTGTCGGCCAGGCGGCCGGCGTCATCGATGCCGGCCAGCGAAGCGAGGATCTCAGGCGGGATTTTCTTGTTGAGTTTGACGTACTGGTCGAACTGCTGGACGATCGCGCGGCGCATTGCCTCGACTTCGGAATCATCGCCGATTTCCGAGTTGATCGGGGTCAGGTCGGCGATGAAATGGGTCGGCGAATCGCTGATGTGGTTGATGCGGGCGCGCTGGGCGCCTTCGACCAGCACTTTGACGGTGCCGTCGGGCAGCTTGAGCATTTGCAGGATGTTGGCGACGCAACCGATCTCGTAGATGTCGGACGCCGACGGTTCGTCCTTGGCGGCGGCCTTTTGCGCGGCCAGCATGATGCTCTTGCCCTGCTCCATCGCGGCTTCCAGCGCCTTGATCGATTTAGGGCGGCCAACAAACAGTGGTATTACCATATGCGGAAAGACGACCACGTCGCGCAACGGCAGTAATGGCAGCGTCGTTTGCTCGGTTAATTTGGAAGTTGTCATGGCATACCTTATAGAAAGCGTGATTACGATGTTGGCACTCGCTGCCTAAAAACAAGGCCGGTTTGCAAAAAATATTTCGGCTACTAATTAAAATGAATCATCTTTTACTACGTTTATTACCGGCTCAGTCCAAAAGGTTTAAAACACATCAAATAAAAAAGCCACCGCGCGGCTGCCGCCGCGAGTGGCTTTTCGATTGAAGCCTGCTTCTTTTATTGAGATAAATTGTACCGCCAAGGATTAGGGTATGACACCCTTTTTGTTGTGTGCGTGCGGCAAATTTTCAATTTTCTCCGGATGCCTTGGCAGTTTCGCTGTAAATCAGCAAAGGTTTCGCGCCATTCGTGATCGTATTTTCATCGATAACGACTTTCACGACATTCTGCTGATTCGGCAATTCGTACATGACATCCAGCAAAGCGTGTTCCAGGATCGAGCGCAAACCACGTGCGCCGGTTTTGCGGGCCAGTGCCTTGCGTGCAATCGCGTGCAAGGCGGCAGGACGGATTTCCAGTTCCGCGCCTTCCATTTCCAGCAACTTGGAATACTGCTTGATCAGCGCATTCTTCGGTTCGATCAGGATCTGGATCAGCGCGTCTTCGGTCAGTTCGCTCAAGGTAGCTACGACAGGCAAACGGCCGACAAGTTCCGGAATCAGGCCGAATTTGATCAGGTCTTCCGGTTCCGCTTCCAGCAGCACTTCGCTGTTGGCGCGCTGGGTCTGGCTCTTGACGTTGGCCGAGAACCCGATGCCGCTCTTTTCGGAACGGTTCTGGATGATCTTGACCAGGCCGTCGAACGCACCGCCGCAGATGAACATGATGTTGGTCGTGTCGATCTGCACGAAGTCCTGGTTCGGATGCTTGCGCCCGCCCTGCGGCGGCACCGAAGCCATGGTGCCCTCGATCAGCTTGAGCAGCGCCTGCTGCACGCCCTCGCCCGAGACGTCGCGGGTGATCGACGGATTGTCCGACTTGCGCGAAATCTTGTCGATTTCATCGATGTAGACGATGCCGCGCTGCGCCTTCTCGACTTCGTAGTTGCAGCTTTGCAGCAGCTTCTGGATGATGTTCTCGACGTCTTCGCCGACATAGCCGGCTTCGGTCAGGGTGGTCGCGTCGGCGATCACGAACGGCACGTTGAGCATGCGCGCGAGCGTTTGCGCCAGCAAGGTCTTGCCCGAGCCGGTCGGGCCAACCAGCAAGATATTACTCTTGGCCAGTTCGACGTCGTCCTTCTTGCCCAGGTGCTTGAGGCGCTTGTAATGGTTGTAGACCGCCACCGACAGGATGCGCTTGGCAGTCTGCTGGCCGATCACGTACTGGTCGAGCAATTCGGCGATCTCGTGCGGGGTCGGCAGGTCGGACTTGGCGCCCGCCACCGTCTCCACGGTCGAGGTCTCGTCGCGGATGATGTCGTTGCACAGGTCGATGCACTCGTCGCAGATGAACACGGACGGTCCCGCGATGAGTTTCTTCACCTCGTGCTGGCTCTTGCCGCAGAACGAGCAGTACAGGAGTTTTTCGCCGCTGGAGGATTTTTTGTCTGACATGGGGCAGGTTTCTAGTGGATTGCTATAAATATAACTCTAATACAGTTGCGCAACAAGCTGTCCGCAACTGCCATGCTACCCGAAATAAAAACGAAACGCCCGAACGTTGAAGCGCCCGGGCGTTTTTCAGCAACACCGTTGCGGGTGCATCAAGCTCGGCTTGTCAACACTTTGTCGATCAGGCCATAGTCGGCGGCTTCGTCGCCCGACATGAAGCGATCGCGGTCGGTATCTTTGTGGATCTGTTCCATCGTCTTGCCGGTGCGCTCGGCCAGGATCTTGTTCAGGCGCTCGCGCAGGTACAGGATTTCCTTGGCCTGGATTTCGATGTCCGAAGCCTGGCCCTGCGATCCACCGGACGGCTGGTGAATCATGATGCGCGAGTTCGGCAACGAGAAACGCTTGCCCTTGGCACCGGCCGCCAGCAGGAAGGCGCCCATCGAGGCCGCCATGCCGGTGCACAGGGTAGAGACATCCGGCTTGATGAAGTTCATGGTATCGAAGATCGCCAGGCCGGCCGAAACCGAACCGCCCGGCGAGTTGATGTAGAGCGAAATATCCTTGTCAGGATTTTCGCTCTCCAGGAACAGCAGCTGGGCCACGATCAGGTTGGCCATCTGGTCGTTGACCGGACCGACCAGGAAAATCACGCGCTCCTTGAGCAGGCGCGAGTAAATATCGTAGGCGCGCTCGCCGCGGCCGCTCTGCTCGACCACCATCGGCACCAGGCCGAGTGCTTGTGTGTCCAATGCCGGATTATGGCTCATAGATGTCTCTTTCCTCGTTATCTAACCGGAGCTTAAAACATGCTTAAGCTTGTGCGTTGCTTCCCATCAATTCGTCGAAAGCCACCGCTTTGGTGCTTACTTTCGCCTTACCGAGCACATAGTTGACGACGTTTTCTTCCAATACAAGGGCTTCGACTTCCGACAGGCGGCGACGATCGCTGTAGTAGTACTTGAGAACTTCCTTCGGATCTTCGTAACTTTGCGCGAAGTCTTCGATCTGGGCCTTGACCTGTTCCTGGGTGGCGTGCAGTTTGTTGTCGCCGACCAGTTGCGACAGGATCAGGCCGAGGCGTACGCGGCGCTCTGCCTTGGTGGCGAACAGCTCTTGCGGGAACGGCATGTTCTTGACGTCCATCCCGCGCTGCGCCATGTCCTGGCGCGTCATTTCGGCGAGGCGCTCGGAGTCCTGGGCGATCATGACCTTCGGCACTTCCATGTCGGTGACCTTGACCAGGGCATCCATCACGGCTTCCTTGTTGCGCGCCTTGACGCGACCGGCGACTTCGCGCTCGAGGTTGACCTTGATGTCGGCGCGCATCTTGGCGGCGTCGCCGTCTTCGATGCCCAGCGATTTTGCGAATTCAGCGTCGACTTCCGGCATGTGCGCCCACTCGAGCTGCTTCAGGGTGATGGTGAACTGGGCGGTTTTGCCGGCCACGTCCTTGCCATGGTAGTCCTCAGGGAAAGCCAGGTCGAAAGTCTTCGACGCGCCCACTTCGAGGCCAACGGTCGCCGCTTCGAACTCAGGCAGCATGCGGCCTTCGCCCAGCACGAAAGTGTAGTCGTCCGCTTTGCCGCCTGGGAATTCAACGCCGTCGATCGAGCCGGTGAAGTCCACGGTGACGCGGTCGCCATTGGCTGCGATCGGCTTGCCGCCGTCGCCGTGTTCGCCTTTTTCACCCTTGGTGTGGTAGTGCACGCGCTGCTTGCGCAGGATGTCGATGGTCTTGTCGATTTCAGCGTCCGACACGTCGGCCTTGACGGTTTCGATCTCGACCTTGGCCAGGTCGCCGATGGCGACTTCCGGATAGACTTCGAAGGTGGCGTCGAAGGTCAGCACGCCTTCAGGGCTGTCTTCTTTCGGTTCGATTTTCGGAAAACCGGCAACGCGCAGTTCGTTCGCGTTGGCGGCTTCGTTGAAGGCGCGGCCGACTTTGTCGTTGAGGACGTCGGACTCGATCTGGTAGCCGTACTGGGCAGCGACCATCTTCAGAGGAACCTTGCCCGGGCGGAAGCCAGGCGCCTTGGCCGTTTTGGCCTGCTGTTTCAAGCGCTTTTCAACTTCCGTACGGACGTCAGCCAGCGGAAAAGAGATCGTCATGCGACGCTCGAGTTTACCCAGGGTTTCGACTGCAGTTGCCATTGTAAAAATCGTCCAAAAAAAGTGTCATTATATTCGTGGTGCGAGGAGGGGGACTCGAACCCCCACACCATTGCTGGCGTCAGGACCTAAACCTGGTGCGTCTACCAATTTCGCCATCCTCGCGGGATCGCAGCCTGTTTACCAGCGGCTGCACCGGGTCTGGCGGCCTGCGCCGGCCGCCGTAAAACAACAAAGGGCGCCCGACGATGAAACCGGCCGCCCTGCACTGCCTTGGTTAGGGGCTACAACTTCAACCCGGTATTTTACTGGATTTTCTGACACGACAGGGCTTTTTTCATTCGGCCCGCGTATGAGGGTATCGAGAAACAAATATCCTCTACCGCGTCGTCCTCGCGCAGCGGGGATCCATACTTCACGAATGATAGTCACCGTGCCAACTATGCCGACTCAGTATGGATTCCGCTAAGGGGAGGCGCAGAGCCCGAGGACGACGGGTGGCGTGTCTCGCACGGTTTGCTACCGGGTCTTTGGCTTTTTCACCCTGAACCACGCCGCGTACAGCGCCGGCAGGAACAGCAGGGTCAGCGCGGTCGCCACTACCAGCCCGCCCATGATCGCCACCGCCATCGGCCCCCAGAATACGGAGCGCGACAACGGGATCATCGCCAGCGCCGCGGCGGCCGCGGTCAGGATGATCGGCCGGCAGCGCCGCACCGCCGCTTCGACCACCGCGTCCCACGGCTCGGCGCCGGCGGCGATGTCTTTTTCGATCTGGTCGACCAGGATCACCGAATTCCGGATGATCATGCCGAACAGCGCGATCACGCCGAGGTTGGCGACGAAGCCGAACGGCCGGTGCAGGATCAGCAGCGCCATCGCCGCGCCCGCAACGCCCAAAGGTCCCGTCAGGAACACCATCACCGCGCGCGAGAAGCTATGCAGCTGCAGCATCAGCAAGGTAAATACGATGAACAGCACCAGCGGCACATTGGCCGAGATCGAGGCCTCGGCGGCCTTGCTGTCGGCGGCGGCGCCGGCCAGCTTGATGGTGTAGCCGGCGGGCAGCGCGGCGCGCAGTGCCGCCAGCTTGTCGCCGATCTGGCCCGATACCGTCGGCCCCTGGATGCCGTCGACCACGTCCGATTGCACCGTGATCGCCCACTCGCGCCCTTCGCGCCAGACCACGCCCGGCTCCCACACAAAATGGACGCGCGCGATCTGCGACAACGTCACCGACCTGCCCAAGGCGGTCGGCACGGCAGTGTCCTTCAACACCGAAATGGTGGAGCGCTCCTCGAACGGCTGGCGCATCACGATGTCGATCAGCTTGTTATCTTCGCGGAACTGGCCAATCGGCGTACCCGACAGCACCGTGTTCGCGGCGCGCATCACGCTTTGCGAGGTGATGCCCAGCGCGCGCAGCTTGTCCTGGTCGAGGTCGAGGCGCAGCACCTTGACCGACTCGTTCCAGTTGTCATTGACGCCCACCGCGTTCGGATTGGCGCGCATGATGTCCTTGACCTTGTCGGCCAGCGCGCGCACGGACGCGATGTCGGGACCGGCCACCAGGAACTGCACCGGATACGGCACCGGCGGCCCGTTCGGCAACAGCTTGACGCGCCCGCGCACTTCAGGAAAATCGTCCTTGAATACTTCGACGATCTTCTTTCGCAGCTCTTCACGCGAGCCCAGGTCCTTCGGCAGCACGACGATCTGCGACACGTTCGTCTGCGGGAAAATCTGGTCGAGGGGCAGGTAGAAGCGCGGACTGCCGGTGCCTACATAGCTCGTGACGCTCTCGATGTTCGGCTGCTTGCGGATGAAGGCCTCGAATTTCTTGACCTGGGCTTCGTTGGCGGCGAAGGTCGTGCCTTCGGGCGACCACATTTCGACCATCAGCTCCGGCCTGCTGGAGTCTGGGAAGAACTGCTTCTCGATGAAATTAAAACCGAACACGCCAAGGAAGAACACCAGCATGGTCAGCGCGATGGTGCTCTTGCGCCACTCCACGCACCAGGTCACCACATTGCGGAAGCGCTGGAAGCCCGGCGTGTTGAAGAGGTCGTGCTCGCTCTCGCCGTCGGCATGCGGCTTGACCTTGAGCAGGATGAAGCCGATGTACGGCGTGAACATCACCGCCACCACCCACGACACCAGCAGCGCGATCGCGTTCACCGAGAACATCGAGAAGGTGTATTCGCCGGCGGCCGACTTGGCCAGTCCGATCGGCAGGAAGCCCGCGGCCGTGATCAGGGTCCCGGTCAGCATCGGCATCGCGGTCGACGTGTAGGCGAAGGTGGCCGCCTCGAAGCGCGACATGCCCTCCTCCATTTTGCGCACCATCATTTCGACGGCGATGATGGCGTCGTCCACCAGCAGTCCCAGTGCGATGATCAGCGCGCCCAGCGAAATCTTGTGCAGGTCGATCGAGAACACGTTCATGAACAGGAAAGTGATCGCCAGCACGAGCGGAATGGTCAGCGCCACCACCAGTCCTGGCCGCATGTCGAGCCGGAACGGCTTGCTGTGCAGTCCGAGCGCGACAAAGCTGACGGCGAGCACGATCAGCACCGCTTCGATCAGCGTGTGGATGAATTCGCTGACCGAGTCGGTCACCGCGCGCGGCTGGTTCGATACCCGATGCAGCTCGATGCCGACCGGCAGCTGCGCCTTGATGTGCGCGATGGTCTCGTCGAGGCCCTTGCCCATCTCGATGATGTTGCCGCCCTTTTCCATCGACACGCCAAGGCCGATCACTTCCTTGCCGTTGAAGCGCATCTTGTCCCGCGGCGGATCCTGGTATTCACGCTTGACGGTGGCGAAGTCGCCCAGCCGGAAGGTGGTGCCGCCGGCACGCAGTTCGAGTTCTTCCAGGTCCTTGACGGACTTGAGGGCGCCGCTGACCCGCACCTGCAAGTTGTCGGTCGGCGTGACCACGACGCCGGTCGATTCGACCGCGTTCTGGGTCGCGATCTGGCCGACGATGGCTTCGAACGGCAGGCCCAGCTGGGAGAACTTCTTGTCCGAGAACAGGATGTTGACCTTTTCATCCTGCACCCCGAACTGCTCGACCTTGGCCACCAGCGGCACATGCAGCAACTGCTGGCGCACGAAGTCGGCATAGTCCTTCACTTCCGCATAGCTGAAGCCGTCGCCCGACAAGGCGACGATCGAACCGTAGGTGTCGCCGAATTCGTCATTGAAGTACGGGCCCTGCACGCCGGCCGGGAAGGTGCCGGCGATGTCGCCGATCTTCTTGCGCACCTGGTACCAGGCCGCCGTGGTCTCTTTCGGCGGCGTCGATTCGCGCAGCTGCAGCACGATCAGCGTTTCGCCCGGTTTCGAATAACTCTTGATCTTGTCGATGTACGGCGTTTCCTGCAGCTTGCGCTCGAGCTTGTCGGTGACCTGCTCGGCCATCTGCACCGCGGTCGCGCCCGGCCACACCGCGCGTACCACCATCGCGCGGAAGGTGAACGGCGGATCCTCGTCCTGCCCAAGGCTGCCGTAGCTGACGATGCCGCCGATCAGCAGCGCAGCGATCAGGTAGCGCGTCAGCGGTATGTGTTCCAGCGCCCAGCGCGACAGATTGAAGCCCTTCATTTGAGGGACCTCATCGGACCTGGTTCGGCTTCCGTCCGCGCCGTGCCCGCGAGCAGCTTGACCTTCTGGCCGCTCTTGAGCAGGTTGGCGCCCGCCGTCACCACGGTCTGGCCCGGCTTCGCGCCGGCGACGAGCACGATGTCATTGCCCGACACGCTGCCAACCTGGACCGGCACCATCCGCACCACGCCATTTTCAACCAGCCAGACCGAGGTGACGCCCTTTTCCTGGTACAGCGCGGTCAGCGGCACCTTGATCAGCGGCGCCGCGCTGGTCGACGAAAACTGCACCAGCGCCGTCATGCCGAGCTTGACGTCCGGCTGCCCGGCCGGGATCGAGACCCGGACCTGGTAGGTGCGAGTCGCAGGGTCGGCCATCGGCGACACTTCGCGCACCGTGCCCTCGATGGCAACACTCGGGTTGGCCCACAGCCGGACCTTGACGTCGGCCACTTGGCGAATGGTGTCGACCTTGTCTTCCGGAATGCCGATGACAATTTCCTTCTGGTCCAGCCGGGCCACCCGCACGACCGGGGCGCCGGCCGTGACCACTTGGCCCACTTCGGCGTCGACCGAGGTCACCACGCCTTCGGTATCGGACACCAGCGTGGCGTAGCCGGTCTGGTTGGACTGGCCGTGATAGCCGGCCTGGGCGGCGTCGACGCTCGATTGCGCCGCCTTCCATGCCGATATCTTCGAATCGATCACTGCCTGGCTGACGAAATTCTTGACGCGCAGTTCCTGGTAGCGCTTCATCTCGGCCTTGGCCAGGTCGCGGTTGGTTTCCGCGGCGCGCAGATTGGCCAGCGACTGGGCCTGCGACAGCTGCAGGTCCTGCGGATCGAGCGCCATCAGTACCTGGCCGCGCTTGACCGTTGTACCGACGTCGACCCTGCGCGCGGTAATCTTGCCGCCGACCCGAAAACCAAGCCGGGATTCAAACCGCGGCCGCACTTCGCCGGAGAATTCGGCGTTCACGTCGATGCCGCTGGCATTGAGCACGATTACCCGCACCGGGCGGATGTCTTCGGTTTTTTCGGCAGGCCGCGAACAGCCGCCCAGGATCAGCGCACAGGAGACGGCCAGCAGCGTGGCGATCGGCGCGCGGGGGGCGGGGCGCGTATTTTTAAGGGCGAACACGTTGATTTCCTTTAAGATGCGGGCTGCAATTGCAGCAGAAACATTTTGCACTGCCGACAAGATTGCTCAGACGTTCAGTTTCCGATAAATAATTATAAACGGCAATATCTTTTACAAGTGACTCTTGGGTCATTTATTTTTCATGCCTGTAGAACACTACGAGAATTTTCCGGTCGCATCGTTCCTGCTGCCCCGCCGTCTGGTGCCGGCGGTCGAGGCGATTTACGCGTTCGCCCGCAGCGCCGACGACCTGGCCGATGAAGGCGACGCCACGCCGGAACAGCGCCTGGCCGCCCTCACCGCCTATGAGCAGGCGCTCGATGCGATCGAACGGGGCGAGCCGGCCGGCGACCCGATGTTCGCCCGCCTGGCTGCCGTCATTGCCCAGTACAATTTGCCGCTGCGGCCATTTCGCGACCTGCTGTCCGCCTTCAAGCAGGATGTCGCCGTCAAGCGCTACCCCGGCTTTGAACAGCTGCTCGACTATTGCCGGCGTTCCGCCAATCCGGTCGGGTTGCTGATGCTATCCTTATATGGCGCGGCAAGCGAGCACAACGTACGCGACTCCGACGCCATCTGCTCATCCTTGCAACTGATTAACTTCCTGCAGGATGTCGCCATCGACCGCGACAAGGACCGCATCTACCTCCCCATGGATGACCTGGCGCGCTTCGACGTGGAGCCGGCCCAGCTCGACCGCCGGCAGGCCGACGCACGCTGGCGCGCACTGATGGCGTTCGAAGTGGATCGTGCGCGCGCGATGATGCTGTCCGGCGCCCCGCTGGCGCGGCGCCTGCCTGGCCGCATCGGCTGGGAGCTGAGGCTGGTGGTCCAAGGCGGCCTGCGCATCCTGGAATCGATCGAGCGTGTCGACTACGACGTCTTTACACGCCGGCCCAAGCTGGGTCCTGCCGATTGGGCGGTGATCGGGTGGCGCGCACTGTGGATGTGAGGAAAAACCTTGCCCATAACGCCAGCGCCGCCTGCATGCCTATAGAATAGCGGCTTCGATTCGCCTTCCATTGCACTTTTGATCATGTCCCCCGACGAATACTGCCAACAAAAAACCGTCCAGAGCGGCTCCAGTTTCTACTACAGCTTCCTGTTCCTGCCGCCCGAGCGCCGGCGCGCGATCACGGCGCTGTACGCTTTCTGCCGCGAAGTCGACGACACCGTCGACGAGTGCACCGACGAATCGATCGCCCGCATCAAGCTGGCCTGGTGGCGCACGGAGGTGTCGGCCATGTTCAAGGGCGGCGGCACCCATCCGGTGATGCAGGCGCTGCAGCCGCACATCGCCGTCTACGACCTGCGGGAGCAGCACATGCAGGCGATCATCGACGGCATGGAAATGGACCTGAACCAGTCGCGCTACCTCGACTACCCGGCCATGAAGCAGTATTGCTGGCACGTGGCGAGCGTGGTCGGCATCCTGTCGGCCAGCATTTTCGGCGTGACCAACAAGGGCACGCTCGACTACGCGGAGAAGCTGGGGCTGGCATTCCAGCTCACCAATATCATCCGCGACGTCGGCGAGGACGCGCGCAAGGGCCGGATCTACCTGCCGATTAACGAGCTGCAGCAGTTCGGGGTCACTGCCGCCGACCTGCTCAACGCGCGCCACAGCGACAAGTTCGAGAACCTGATGCGCTTCCAGGTCGCGCGCGCGCAGAAGGCCTACGACGAGGCCTTTGCCCTGCTGCCGCAGGAAGACCGGCGCGCCCAGCGTCCCGGCCTGATGATGGCGGCCATCTACCGCGCCGTGCTCGACGAGATCGAACGCGACAATTTCCACGTGCTGACTCAGCGCATTTCGTTGACGCCGCTGCGCAAGCTCTGGCTGGCTTGGAAAACCTATATCCGTGGCTAGTGCGGCCAAGCAGGACAGCAAGCGCGTTGCCGTCGTCGGCGGCGGCTGGGCCGGCTGCGCCGCAGCGGTCGAACTGGCGCAGGCCGGCTGCCGGGTGACGCTGTTCGAAGCGGCGCGCAGCCTGGGTGGCCGCGCGCGCGGCGTCGAGCTGCACGGCTGCATGCTCGACAACGGCCAGCACATCCTGCTCGGCGCCTATGGCGAGACCCTGCGCCTGCTGCGCCGGGTCGGCATCGATCCGAAAACGGCCATGCTCAATTTGCCGCTTCAGATGCGCTATCCGGCCGGCAGCGGCGGCATGGATTTCGTCGCGCCGCGCCTGCCCGCGCCGCTGCACCTGGCGGTCGCGCTGCTGCGCGCCAAGGGTCTGGCGGCGGCCGACAAGATGGCGCTGGCGCGCTTCTCGTCAACCGCCCGATGGATGGGCTGGCAGCTGCACAGCGATTGCAGCGTCAGCGAACTGCTCGAACGCTTCGACCAGACCGAACGGCTGGTGCAGCTGATGTGGCGCCCGCTGTGCCTGGCGGCGCTGAACACGCCGCCCGAGCGCGCTTCCGCCCAGGTGTTCCTGGCGGTGTTGCGCGACAGCCTGGGCGCCGCGCGCGCCGCCTCCGACATGCTGCTGCCCCGGCTGAACCTCCATGCGCTATTCCCGAACGCGGCGGCCAGCTTCGTCGAACAGCGCGGCGGCACGATACATTGCGGCGCGAAGGTGGCGTCGATTTCGCGGGACAGCAACGGCTGGCAGGTCGGCGCGACCGGCAATGCCGTCGGCGGCAGCTTCAGCGCGCTGTTCGACGCGGTGGTGCTGGCCGTCCCGCCGCCCGCCGCCGCGACGCTGCTGGAACCGCTGTCGCTGGACGGCATCGGCCAGCAGCTGGCGGCGTTCGAGTACGAGCCGATCACCACCTGCTACCTGCAATATCGCGAAACCGCCCGCCTGGAGCTGCCATTCTTCGCGCTGGTGGACGACCCGGCCGCCGGCCACTGGGGCCAGTTCGTGTTTGACCGCGGCCAGCTCGACGAGGGCCAGCCGGGACTGTTTTCGGTGGTGGTCAGCGCCTCGGCCGAAGCGGCGGCGCTGGACCAGGCCGCGCTGGCAGGCGCCATCGCGGCCCAGCTGGCGGCGGTTTTCGGCCAGCCCGAATTGTCCAGCCCGGCCTGGAGCCAGGTGATCACGGAAAAACGCGCCACCTTCGCCTGCACGCCCGGCCTGCAGCGCCTGCCTGCCGCAACCGGGCTGGACGGCCTGGTGCTGGCCGGCGACTACACCGCGAGTGACTATCCGGCAACACTGGAAACGGCTGTCCGCAGCGGCGCGGCCGCGGCAAAGGCAATTATCGGGCCAACGGCGTAATGACGCGCCATCGACTATCGCCGCATAGTGTCGCCTGCCCCGCCAATATTGCAGCCTGTCGCATTCCGTTGGTGGCGCCCGCGCCGGTTCGATACAGTAGCACCATCGAAACTGGCATTTGAAACGGGACCTGATCATGAACCTTCACCTCGGACTTCGCACACTGGCCTTGCTGGCATTTGTTGTCGCAAGCACAGTTGTGATCGTCAAACCGGAACTGATCGGCGGCGCGAATGCGTCACTGTCGCCCGCACTCAACACGATGTTCGTCGTCGGCCATGCCTAGCCGCAACGCATAAAGCAACGGAACTTTCATCATGGGCAAACTGGAATACCTCGACGCACTGAAACGGGCCATGACCGGCCTGGCGCCGGAACTGCAGGCGAAGACACTGGCCTATTACGAGCAACGCTTCGTCGACGGCGCGGCCGCCGGCCTTACCGAATCCGACATCTCCAACGAGCTCGACGATCCGAAGAAAGTGGCGATGACCTTGCGCGCCAGTTCGCACCTGTCGGCATTCGAGCAAAAACGCAATCCATTCAACTTCGTGCGCCTGGTCGTGTCCGGGCTCGGCCTGGCCATTTTCAACCTGTTCATGGTGGTGCCGGCCGCGGTCTATGCGTCGCTGCTGGCCGCTATGTATGCGTGCGCGCTGGCGTTCTACGTGGCCGGCATTGCGATCACCGCCAGCGGCCTGTCCGGCGCCAACGAGCTGGTGCTCGACGGCCCGCTGCGTCACTTCGTGATCGCCGACGACGACGACCCCACGCCCGACGCGCGCACCAGGATCACCATCGGCGAGACCGGCGTCCACGTCTCCCAGGAAAAAACGCCAGAACCGGCTTCCACGGTCGCCCACGCCTACGACGAAGATGCCGAACCGGAAGCCGCCCCGCCAGTGATCAAGCGCGCCGAAGCCGTGGCCGGGCGCGGCATCCACATCTCGACCGACCTGGACGCCGGATCGCGCACGACCCAAACCGTATTCGGCCTGTCGATGGTGGTCGGCGCGATCTTCCTCTTCCTGCTCAGCCTCGTGGTGACAAAATATACGATCATCGGCATCAAGCGCTACATCGAAATGAATTTCTCCCTGCTCAGGGGACACTGAAGAATATCGGAGCACTCCATGCGCGCACTAATGAAAGTCGGATTCAGCCTGTTGGTGCTGGCCTTTCTCCTGATCGGCCTGTCCTACAGCATGCTGCGGGCGCAGGGGATCAGCGGCCCCGCCAATTCGGCCGGCCGCGAGGTCGCCAGCGAAACGCGCAGCGTCGGCAAGTCGATCCGCGCGATTGACCTCTCCGGCCCGATTGACCTGACCCTGCGCCAGGGCGCGGTTGCTTCGCTGGTGGTGCGCGGCGAGCAGCGCATGCTGGGCAATGTCGAGACCATCGGCGGTAACGACGGCACCCTGCATATCGGCACGACGGGCATGCTGCTTTACCACCGCCAGCCGCTGCAGGTCACGCTGGTGCTGCCGTCGATCGAGGACATCACGGTGCACGGCAGCGGCACCAGCACCATCAACGGTTTCAGCGGCGAGCGCATCGAGGTCAACCTGAACGGATCGGGCAATGTCAAATTCAACGGCCGCTACAAGGACGTGGAAGCCGGGATTCACGGCAGCGGCGAACTGGAAATGAACGGCGGCGCCAGCGACAAGGTCGAGGTCGCGGTGGTCGGCTCGGGCAAGATGACGGTGGTCGGCTCGTGCAAGGAATTCAAGGCCGAGCAGACCGGCTCGGGCGACCTGAATGCGCGCCACCTCAGCGCCGACGAGGCCAACCTGCAGCTGATGGGCTCCGGCGAGGCCGTCGTCACGGCGCGCAAGGTGGCCAATGTGACGGTGCGCGGCAGCGGCGATGTGCTGGTGTACGGCGCGCCGACTGAGCGCAACGTCAGCCGCAACGGCTCCGGCGAAGTGACCTTCAAGCCTTGATGGACTCCAGCCAGGCGAGCGCGCCGCGGCCCGCAGCGCGCCCGCTGGCGAAGCAGGCCGTCAGCAGGTAGCCGCCGGTCGGCGCTTCCCAGTCGATCATTTCGCCGGCCGCGAACACGCCCGGCAAGGCGCGCAGCATCAGCGACTCCGGATCGAGCGCGTCGAACCGGATCCCGCCCGCGCTGCTGATCGCCTCGTCGATCGGGCGTGCGCGCTTGAGCACCACTGGAAGGCGCTTGATACCGGCCGCCAGTTGCTCCGGATCCGAGAACGCTTCCTTGCTCAGGCATTCACGCAGCAGCCCCGATTTGACACCCTTGATCCCGAGCCGGCTTTGCAGGTGGCTCGACATCGAACGCGCGCCGCGCGGGTGCGTCACCTCGGTTTCGACACGCTCTGCGCTGAAGTCAGGCGCCAGGTCCAGCCAGATGGTGGCGCTGCCGTTGGCGGCGATCTGGTCGCGCAGCGGCGCCGACAGCGCGTAGATCAGGCTACCTTCGACGCCGGTCGCTGTGACGACGAACTGGCCCTGCCGGCGCACCTGCTTGCCGTCGGCGCCAGTCCATTCGATGGCAACCGTGGTGAGCGGCGCGCCCGCATGCAGGCTGCTGAAATGCGCACTCCAGGCGACGTCGAAACCGCAATTGGATGGCGCCAGCGGCGCTATCGCGACGGATTTATCTTCCAGCAGCGCGACCCAGGCGCCGTCCGATCCGAGCCGCGCCCAGCTTGCGCCGCCCAGCGCCAGGATCACGGCGTCCGCGTCGGTCAACTGCTCGCCATCCGGATGTGCGAACACCAGCTGGCCATTGCGCCACCCGAGCCAGCGATGGCGCATGTGGAATTGCACGCCCGCCTCGCGCAGCCTGTGAAGCCAGGCGCGCAGCAGCGGCGCTGCCTTCATTTCGGTCGGGAAGACACGGCCTGAGGTGCCGACGAAGGTGTCGACGCCCAGGCCATGGATCCACGCGCGCACCGCGTTCGGATCGAACTGCGCGAGCCACTGCCCCACCTGTATCGCCCTTGCGCCGTAGCGCTGGACGAAATCGTCAATCGGTTCGGAATGGGTGATGTTCATGCCGCCCTTCCCGGCCAGCAGGAACTTGCGGCCGACCGAAGGCATCGCATCGTACAGGTCGACACGCACGCCGGCCTGGCTCAGCACCTCGGCCGCCATCAGGCCGGCCGGCCCGCCGCCGATCACGGCGACGCGGAAAATCTTGGAAGTGCTGGGCGCCATGACAGCTTTCATTCGGTGCTTGGGAAGGGCCGAATTGTAGTCGAGATCAGGGGCTGAAAATAGATGTAAAGCTTACTTGACATCCGCAAAATGTACATCTAACATGTAAAGCATACTTTACTACATGAGGCGTCCGAATGCAGCACGAGAAGAAAGTGAAACGCGCATATCACCGCGACCTGGGTCTGTCGATGGCGGTGTACATCGTGCTCTTATTCGGTGCGATCCACTTCGGACGCCCGATGGATGCAGGGATCCTGCGCACCGCAATCCTGGTGACACCGATGATCGGTTTCGGCCTGATGATCTGGACGATCGCGCGGCAGTTCGCGCGCATCGACGAATACCAGCGCTTAAAGATGCTGGAGTCCGTCGCCATTGCCACGGCGATCACCGCCGGGCTCAGTTTCACCTATGGCTTCCTCGAAACGGCCGGCTTCCCGCGCCTGTCGATGTTCACGGTGTGGATGGTGTTGTGCGGATCATGGGGCCTCGTCTGCATCGTACGTAGCTTGCTGGCGCGATGAACAACATCATCCGCCAGTTGCGGGCCGAGCATGGCTGGAGCCAGGCCCACCTCGCCGACTTGCTCGATGTGTCGCGCCAGACCGTCAACGCACTGGAAACGGGCCGGTACGATCCCAGCCTGCCGCTTGCCTTCGCGATTTCAAAACTGTTTGCCAAACCGATTGAATCGATTTTCACACCCGACCAGGAGTCAGCATGAAAGCAGCACTATTGTTTGCATTGGCCCTCGGCGCCTGCGCGCCGTCGTTTGCAGCAGACCCGGCGCCGGTGGAAAACCGTTTCGCCGCGTCGATTGCGCCCGCCGAGCGATTCGAGGTCGGCAGCATGCTGGTCGAGCGCCACGGCCAGCGCGGCACGCCGCTGATCCTGATTCCAGGCCTGGGCAGCGGCGCCTGGGCGTGGCAGGGATTGGTGCGTGAATTCAGCGGCGAGCACGTGGTGTATGTGGTCACGCTGGCCGGCTTTGATGGCCGCGCCCCGGTAGCAGGCAAGACGCTCGACAACGCCCGGCAGGCGCTGCGCCAGCTGATCGTCTCGCGCAAGCTGGACCGGCCGGTCCTGGTCGGTCACAGCCTCGGCGCCGCTCTGTCGATCGCTTTCGCCGAACAGCACTCGGACCTGATCCGCGGTGTTTTCGCCATCGACGGCCTGCCGGTCTTCCCCGGCACCGAGGACACGCCGGCGGCGCAGCGGGCGCAGATCGCAGCCGGGATCAAGGCCCGCATGGCCGGCGCCAGCAAGGAGATGTTCGCGCTCCAGCAGCAGCAATACATGCGCGGCGTGGGCGTGACCGACATGGCGCGCGCCGACGAACTGGCAAAACTCTCCGCGCGCAGCGACCCCGCCGCCATGATCGACGCAATGGGCGAACTGTTCGAGCTCGACCTGCGCCCCGGCCTTCCGAAGATCAAGGTGCCGGTGCTGCTGGTCGCGCCCTACTTCGAACCGGATTCATCGCAGACTGGCACCACCCGCGAGATGAAGACGGAGTACTACACCTCGCTGATGGCCGGCACGCCGAAGCTGCAAGTGCTGTCGATCGCCCCTGCGCGCCACTTCGTGATGTTCGACCAGCCCCAAATGCTGGCCGATGCTCTACGCGCGTACATCAAATCGCTGTAAGGAGAACGTCATGAAGAGCAAAGAATTCTGGGTCAAGCGCTTTCTGTGGATGACCGGCATCGTGTTCATGATCCTGATGGCGGCCAGCTTGCTGCGCGGCCGCGAGATGGAGACCGCGCTGTCGGAATCGTTCATGTGGGGGCTGATTTCATCGGCAATCTTCACCGGCTGGCGCTATCACCAGGCGCGCAAAGGTGTGGCGTGCGCGATGTGCCGGGATACGCCGGAGGATTGACGAGGTGAGTCAGTTGAACAGCCTTTTCATTCGGCATCTGAACTACCTGGAAAAGCAGGGGGCGCGGATGGGTCGCGGAGGTGGATGGCAGGGTCATCGCGTTCAGCTATGCGGATCGGAAACATGCGTCCATCTGGGCGCTGTTCGTGCAGCCGGAGTTCGAAGGGAACGGTTTGGCGAAGCGCTTGCTGAACCTCGCCGTCGACTGGCTATTCGAACTGGGGTGGGAGTCAGTTGAGCTTGATACCACCCCGGGCACCAGGGCGGACAGGTTCTACGTCATGCAGGGATGGACGGGGGGGCGTAGCGAGCGCGAGATCGGTGCCTTTCACCTTGGCCAAACCGCTCGTAGGCACCAATGCGTAATACCTTGCTCTCGTCGTCATGCTCGGGAGATCGAAAAAAATGTTGCGCGTATGCCAATGAAGTAGGATGATCCGATTCGCTTACAACAATATCTCGCCGCATATGCCAACCTTCATGCAAGTCATCATTCTTGCAGCCGCCCTTTTCTGCGCGGATGCCTTTGCCGTCCCACCCGCCTATGATGGCCAAACGCCGATGATCGAAATCGGACCGCTTTGGCTGGATCCGGCGATGACTCCGGAAGAGCGGGCCAGCGTCGCCCGAAGTCTCGTTCAGGCACACTCAAATATCGTCGCGGTGTATGGCGAGCGAATGGGATCGCCCCGCGTGGTCTGGTGCAAAACCATGGAATGCACATCGTTTTTCGCCGGGACCGATGGCCGCTCGCACGCGAATATGGGCAACGGCCAACGCCGCGAGGGCGCGCAATATGCGTTTTCTTTCCCGGCGCTGGTGATCACACGCCAGGCACGCTTCCCCAAAAATATCCGCGCGACCGAGGTGCTCACCCACGAAATATCACACATCGAGATGCGTGCCCGCTTGCGCGGTGCGTCGATACCCGCCTGGTTCAACGAAGGCGTTGCCACCTATCTCGGCAAGGAGCATGACTGCCGGCCCGGAATGCGCGGGACCGATGACCTGTTCGAGCTCCAGAACGGCCAGCAATGGACTGACTACACCAACCACAAGCAATTGGCCAGCACCTACTGCCAGGCTAGCAATGAGGTAGGCGCATGGATCGCCGAGCACGGCGGCTTCGCGGCAGTGTTGAATTTGCTGGCCAGGCGCGAACGTGGAGTGTCCTTCTATTCGCTGTACGGCCGGAAGCACGAACTACTGGCCGCGCCGGCGGCGCCGTCGCCGGCCCGAAGCATTGACCAGGACTCATCGAACTGAAGCGCGTGCTGGCCGACGCGATTCACCCGATCCTAGTGCAGCGGCACATAGACGCTGAGCGCATCGCCAAGTCCGAGCCGAAATGGCAATTCCAGGTTGAGGTGATGCCAGGCGTTTTCGACGTAACGCGGGCGCGTCGCCGGATTCATGTCACCCAGCAGATCGGGCAAGGAATTCATGCCGCCGAACCAATCCAGCGCTCCGATGATCTGGCAGGTCTTCTTGAAGTTGTGCGGCACTCCGACAACGGCGCTGACCGTCACCACGTCCAGTTCGTCATAAAAGCGGTGGGCCTGGCCGTTCATCCGATGCACAAATTCTTCCAGCACGAAGTCGATCAGCATCGCGCCCTTGCTGTGCCCGACGAGGATTTCAAGCTTGTTGGGATTGGCCATCAGGATGTCAAGCAAGGTCCCGGTGTCGAGCTGGCGCGGTATCGCGCCCTGGCGTGCATCGTTGCCGGCGACGGTCGCTGCCAGCGGAGCGCGCACGGCGCTCGCGGCTTTTTCGACCATGATCTCGAGGATATGGCGGTATTTGTCGATGTACCCGTAGAAGAACCATCCGCCCAGCGCTTCCGCCACTAGGTCGGTTGCGCCGTAGCCTGACACGATGCCGGCCACGTCCAGCCCATAGGTGTCCGCCACATTGCGTGCCAGCGCCGCGGTGCCAACGATTGAACTGCCGACCCCTGCAATGGCGACGCCGCCGATGGTGGCCTTCTCCGCGCTGAGCATTGCGGTGGTGTCTTCGTAATACCGCAAGCCTTTGCCAGACTGCTGCGGCGATACGACGATCAGTGCGCCCTCATGATCGGAAAGCGTCGCGATCTCGGCGCGTTCGGCCCGGGACAAGGCCTCGATGTCGTAGAAGAGCGTATCCCAGAACAGGTTGCGGGTGTGGACCAGTGGCTTGGCCGGCAAGGCCAGCGCTTCATTATTCGAGATCATATGACTCCTCGCTCAATTCGGTCCGGCTGTTGCGCCCAGATGTCATTGGGACCGCAACAGGAAAACGAAGTTGTGATGCAGGAACCGTCCCGGCGTGGGATCATGCCTGGCCAACACCACTGTGTGAAGAATATAGGCAATGGCCCCGCGCAGGGAATGTTGTTCGTTTTTTATTAGTTAATCAGGCCGCAACTGCCAATAGCGTCCGGCTAACCCTGCAGGCCGGACGAGGCGCCGCCCGTTATTGCGCCGTCAACTGCGGCAGCGACGCCATCAGGTCCGCAAAGCGCTGGCCCTGGATCATCACGTGGTCGCGCGCCTGCTGCGCGGCCAGGTCGCCGTCGCCATTGACGATCGCCTGTACCACCGAATCGTGTTCTTGGAACGAAGTGCCCAGGCGGTCGCGCACCCGCAGTTGCAGGCGCCGGTAGGGCCGCAAGCGGCGTGACAGGCTGCGCGCCTGCTCGATCAGGAACTGGTTGTGGCTGCCCGCGTAGATCGCGTAGTGGAACACTTCGTTCTTGTAGTAGTAGTCGTCCGGGTCCTTGGCCAGGCTGGCCTCTTCACAGTCGGCATGCGCGGCGAGCAAGGCCTCCTGTTCGGCCGGCGTCATCCTGCGCGCCGCCAGCCGCGCGCATATCGCTTCCAGTTCCGACATCACTTCGAACATTTCCACCAGCTGCGTCGGGCCGAGTTCGGCCACAACGGCCCCGCGCCGCGGGCGGATCACCACCAGTCCCATCGAGGCGAGCTGGATCAGCGTTTCGCGAATCGGCGTGCGCGACACCCCGAACTTGGTGGCCAGCTCCGTTTCATCAAGATGTTGGCCGGGGGCGAGCGTGCCGACGGCGATCATTTCCTCGATCGTTTCGCGCAGGCTTTCGGAGCGACTTTTCATGTTGATTTATCCAGACACTTGTATATAGTAGATCATTATAAAACCTTAAATCAGCTTGACAACGTATATTTAAAGCCTATTCTTGTATACATAAGAAGAGATTGGTGTGTTGCCTTGCGGCAAATGTATGCCTATACTCATAAAAGCAGTTCCACTTACTCTTGGAGGAAGACATGTCGGTAATGACCCGTAGAACCGTTTTGGGCGCACTCGCCACCAGCCCGCTCTGGCTGAACACCAGCGCATTTGCCCAGACCAGCACCTTGAAGATCTCGCACCAGTTCCCTGGCGGTACCCTGACCGACGGCGACTTCCGCGACCGCCTGTGCCGCATGTTCGCCGCCGAAACCGAGAAGCGCAGCAAAGGCAGCCTGAAGTTCGAAATCTATCCCGGTTCATCGCTGATGAAGACCAACGCCCAGTTTTCGGCCATGCGCAAGGGCGCACTCGACATGTCGCTGGTGCCGCTGTCGTACGCCGGCGGTGAAGTCCCGGAAGTGAACATCGGGCTGATGCCTGGCCTGGTCACCTCCTACGAACAGGGCTACTCCTGGAAGAACGCCGAAGTCGGCAAGGAACTGGCCCGCATCCTGAACGAAAAAGGCATTATTGTCGTCAGCTGGATCTGGCAGGCCGGCGGCGTCGCGTCGCGCACCAAGCCGATCATCGATCCTGAAGACGCGCGCGGCATGAAAGTGCGCGGCGGTTCGCGCGAGATGGACCTGATCCTGAAAGCGGCCGGCGCTGCGGTCGTGACCTTGCCGTCCAACGAAATCTACGCTGCGATGCAAACCGGCGCAATGGATGCCGCCCTGACTTCGTCCACCTCGCTGATCTCGTTCCGCCTCGAGGAAGTGTCGAAGGCGCTGACCACCGGCCGCGGCGGCGCCTACTGGTTCATGTTCGAGCCGCTGATGATGTCGAAAGCGGTGTTCGAGAAACTGACCAAGGAACAGCAGTCCATCATCATGGCGGTCGGCGGCGAGATGGAAGCCTTCGCCCGCAAGTCGGCCCAGCTGGACGATTCGGCGGTCGCCGCGGTGTACCAGAAAGCCGGCGCCAAGGTGGTTGACCTGACTCCTGCAGTGGTCAAGAAATGGCAGGCAATCGCCCGCACCACTGCCTGGAAAGACTACGGCGACAAGAACGCCAACTGCGCCAAACTGCTGGCCCTTGCGGAGAAGACCCTGTGAGCCATGGGTTTGAACTGGAGCCGGCCAAAGGGCCGGCAGTTCCCGACCAGGTCGCACTTGCCGGCTTTTCGCTGGTGCTCGACCGCTTCAACAGCATGCTGCTGAAGCTGTCGATGTGCGCGATGGTCCTCACCGCGCTGATCCTGACCTATTCGGTGGTGAGCCGCTACTTCTTCAAGGTGCCGACCGACTGGCAGGATGAGGCCTCGGTCTTCATGCTGGTCGGCGTGACGTTCTTCTGCACCGCCTACGTCCAGTCCTACCGCGGCCACATCGGCATCGAGGCGCTGTCCTCGCTGCTGTCGCCCCGGGTGAACGCGGTGCGCCTGCTGATTGTCGATTTTGTCTCGTTCGCGTTTTGCACCTTCTTCTCGTGGAAGTCGTGGGCGATGTTCCATGAAGCCTGGGTCGACGGCATGACCACCTCCTCAACCTTTGCCCCGCCGCTGTGGATTCCCTACGCGATGATGGCTTTCGGGATGACGATCCTGACCTTGCAGATACTGGTCCAGGTCCTCACCCATATCACCAACAAGCGGAGCGTGTAATGAGTGATTTGACATTGGGCGCCTTGTACGGCGCAGTAACCCTTGTCGTGATGTTTTCCGGGATGCCGATTGCGTTCGCGCTCGGCGTCGTGGCGACCGGCTTCATGTATTTTTTCATGCCGGCGTCGTCGCTCGACACCGTCACCCAGAACGTCTACGAAGAGATGGCCTCGATCACGCTGCTGTCGATCCCCCTGTTCATCCTGAAAGGGGCTGCGATCGGCAAGTCCCCGGCCGGCAAGGACCTGTACTCCGCCATCCACACCTGGCTGCACAAAGTGCCGGGCGGCCTGGGAATCGCCAACGTGTTCGCCTGCGCGCTGTTCGCGGCCATGGCCGGTTCATCGCCTGCGACCTGCTCGGCAATCGGTTCGGCGGGCATTCCTGAAATGCGCAAGCGCGGCTACTCGCCGGGTTTCGCGGCCGGCATCATCGCCGCCGGCGGCACGCTGGGCATCTTGCTGCCGCCGTCGATCACGATGATCCTGTACGCAGTCGCAGCGGAGCAGTCGCTCGGACGCCTGTTCCTCGCGGGGATCGGACCTGGCCTGCTGCTGGTGTTCCTGTTCGCCGGCTATGCAGTGTACCGGGCGCGCAAGGAATACAAGATGGCGCTGGCCATTTACGAAGGCGGCGGCGCCAAATCGGCCTACCTCGAGACTGAACATTTCACGCTGCGCGAAAAGGTCGAGATGCTGCCGCGCGTGCTGCCGTTCGTGATCCTGCTGATCGGCGTGATGGTCGCGCTGTACGGCGGCTACGCCACACCGTCCGAAACCGCGGGCCTCGGCGCGCTGCTGGCGATGGTGCTGATCGCGGTCGTGTACCAGGTGTGGCGGCCGAAGGACCTGTCGCCGATCCTGACTTCCACCATCAAGGAATCGACCATGCTGTTGCTGATCATCGGCATGTCGCTGTTCTATTCCTACGTCATGAGTTACCTGCACATCAGCCAGTCGGCCGCGCAATGGGTCGTGGACATGCACCTGTCGCGCTGGCTGCTGCTGTCGGTGATCCTGCTGATGGTGATCGTGTTCGGCTTCTTCCTGCCGCCGGTGTCGATCATCCTGATGACGGCGCCGATCATCCTGCCGCCGCTGAAGGCTGCCGGCTTCGACCTGATCTGGTTCGGCATCGTCATGACGGTGGTGATGGAGATGGGGCTGATCCACCCGCCGGTCGGGCTCAACATTTTCGTCATCAAGAACATCGCGCCCGACATACCGCTCAAGGATGTGATCTGGGGCGTAATGCCGTTCGTCGGCCTGATGTTCCTGGCGGTGATCCTGCTTTGCCTGTTCCCCGGCATTGCGACCACGATGCCTGACTTGTTGATGGGAGCGAGATAATGAACGCGCCGCCGAAAGCCTGGAATACGCTGCAAGCGAACCGCGACGGCCGGCTGGCGCGCGCACGCTCCGTGCTCGGCGCGGCGCTCGACGGCAAGGCGATACCGGCGGCGCGCATCGGCGACTTGCTGCACAACGTGCTCGAATGCGGCGACCGGGTCTGCCTCGAGGGGAACAACCAGAAGCAGGCCGATTTCCTCGGCAAGGCGCTGGCCTCGCTCGACCCGGCGCGCATCAACCAGCTGCACATGCTGCTGTCGGTGCTGGCCCTGCCCGAACACCTCGACGTGTTCGAGCGCGGCGTCGCGTCGCGCCTGGACTTTTCGTTTTCAGGTCCGCAGGCCGGACGCGTGGCCAAGCTGGTCGCGTCCGGGCAGCTCAATATCGGCGCGATCCATACCTACCTGGAGCTGTTCGGCCGCTATTTCATCGACCTGACGCCGCGCGTTTCCCTGGTCGCCGCCGAGGCGGCCGACCGCCACGGCAACCTGTACACCGGTCCCAACACGGAAGACACGCCGGCCATCGTTGAGGCCACCTCCTTCAAGAATGGCATCGTGATCGTCCAGGTCAACCGCATCATGGACGTGCTGCCGCGCGTCGACATACCGGGCGACTGGGTCGATTTCGTGGTGCAATCGCCCGATAACTACTACATCGAGCCGCTGTTTACGCGCGATCCGGCGCTGATCTCGGAGATCCAGGTGCTAATGGCGATGATGGCCATCAAAGGCATCTACGCGGAATATGGCGTGCAACGGCTCAACCACGGCATCGGCTTCGATACCGCGGCGATCGAACTGCTGCTGCCGACCTACGCCGAATCGCTGGGCCTGAGGGGCAAGATCGGCACCAACTGGGCGCTCAACCCGCATCCGGCGCTGATCCCCGCGATCGAATCGGGCTTCGTCGAATCGGTCTACTCATTTGGCTCCGAGCTGGGAATGGAAGACTATATCCGTGCCCGCCCGGACGTATTCGCGATCGGGCCGGACGGCAGCATGCGCAGCAACCGCGCGATGTGCCAGGCGGCCGGGCAGTATGCCTGCGACATGTTCATCGGCTCCACACTGCAGATCGATTTGCAGGGCAATTCGTCGACCGCGACAGTCGGCCGCATCGCCGGCTTCGGCGGCGCGCCGAACATGGGCGCCGACGCACGCGGCCGGCGCCATGCAAGCCCCGCCTGGCTGAAGGCGGGACGCCAGGCGCGCGAGGGCCGCAATACGATCCCGCGCGGCCAGAAGCTGGTGGTGCAGATCGTCGAGACCTTCCGCGAACACATGCAGCCTGCCTTCGTCGACCGGCTCGATGCGTGGGAGCTGGCCGAGCAGGCCGGCTTCGACATCCCGCCGGTGATGATCTACGGCGACGACGTGACCCATATCCTGACCGAGGAAGGCATTGCCAACCTGCTGCTGTGCCGCAGCGACGAGGAACGCGAGCAGGCAATCCGCGGCGTGGCCGGCTACACGCCGGTGGGCATGGCGCGCGACAAACGCATGGTCGAGAACCTGCGCGACCGCGGCATCATCCAGCGCGCAGAAGACATCGGCGTCGACAAGCGGCTCGCAACACGCGACCTGCTCGCCGCCAAGAACATGAAAGACCTGGTGCGCGCCTCGGGCGGCTTGTACGCCCCGCCCCGCCGCTTCAGGAACTGGTAAGGATCGAACATGGAAACGCTGGTATATCGGTTTGAAAACGGCAGCCGCCAATTGCCGGCGCAGCCGCAAGTGGTCGGCGTGGTCGGCTCTGGCAACCTCGAGGTGCTGATCGAATCGGCCCCGCTGGGCGGCGCCTGCACTATCGAAATCAAGACCGCCGCGGTCGGCTTCGGCGCCACCTGGCAGGCGGTGATGCAGGACTTCCACCAGCGCTGGCAGCTGGCCGATACCCGCATCGCGATCAACGACATGGGGGCCACGCCGGCCGTGGTCAGCCTGCGCCTCGACCAGGCGGTCGAAACCATGCTGGGAGGCGCGCCATGAGCAGCTACCTCGAACTGACCGCGCGCGAGCGGGTCCAGCGCCTGTTCGACGCAGGCAGCTTTGTCGAATTCCTGCCGCCGTCGGCGCGCGTAATCAGCCCCCACCTTGGACAACTCGATGCGCCGGTGTCCTTCGACGACGGCGTTGTCGTCGGCAGCGCGAAACTGGGCGGCCGGTTGGTATTCGCGGCTGCGCAGGAAGGCGGTTTCATGGGCGGCGCTGTGGGTGAAGTACACGGCGCCAAGCTGGTCGGACTGCTCAAGCGCGCGGTCGCCGAAAAAGTCGGCGCCGTTGTCCTGCTGATGGAAACCGGCGGCGTGCGGCTGCACGAAGCCAATGCCGGCCTGATCGCGGTATCCGAAGTGATGCGCGCGGTGCTCGACGCGCGCGCGGCCGGCGTCGCGGTGATCACGCTGGCCGGCGGCGCCAACGGCGTATTCGGCGGCATGGGCATCGTCGCCCGTTGCACCAACGCGATCGTGATGTCGGAAGAAGGTCGGCTGGCGATGTCGGGCCCGGAAGTGATCGAAACCGCCAGCGGCGTGGAGGAATTCGACTCCCGCGACCGCGCGCTGGTGTGGCGCACAACGGGTGGCAAGCACCGCTACCTGCTTGGCGACTGCCAGGCCATCGTGGCCGATTCGGTGGACGAATTCAGGCAGGCCGCGATTGATGCCATTGCGGCTTGCCGCGCGCAGTCGACCGCACTGAACCTGCCGGACCTCGAACGCGAACAGGCAATGCTCGGCGAGCGCATCGAACGTTTCGGCGCGATGAGCGATCCGCTTGAAGTATGGGCCGCGCTCGGTGTCGAACAGCCGTCTGCGATACCAATGCTGGACGCCGCGCAGTTCGTCATCGCCGCCGCTCCGCACCGGATGGGAGACCGCTGATGGAATGGCAAACACTCGCGGCGAGCCTGTTCCCGCAAGGTCATGCATTGACCGAACAAGACAATTTCCTTTCGGGTAGCGCACAGGTCGGCGATCAGGCCATCGCCGTGGTGGGCACCACCGGGCATGCGCCGATCGGCATTGAAATCGCCCTCGCGCAGGCGCGCTTTGTCCTCGCGACGGTGCGCGAACATCCGGGCCGGCCGATCCTGATGCTGGTCGATACACAAGGCCAGCGCCTGCGCCACCGCGACGAGATGTTGGGCATTAACAGCTATATGGCCCACTTGGGTAAATGCGTCGAGCTGGCGCGGCGCCAAGGCCACAAGATCGTCGCGCTGGTGTACGACCAGGCGCTGTCGGGCGGCTTCATCACCAGCGGCCTGATGGCCGATGCGTGCTACGCGCTGCCCGACGCCACCATCCGCGTGATGGGCCTGCCGGCGATGGCGCGTATCACCAAGGTGCCGGAAGAGCGGCTGGTCGAACTCGCGGCGACCAATCCGGTGTTCGCACCCGGTCCCGTCAACTACCTGCGCATGGGCGGCGTCCAGGATATCTGGAGCGGCGACCTGGCGGCGCAACTGGCACAAGCGCTCGAAGCGTCCACCGGCGGCGACTTGCGCAGCGTACTCGGTCAGGCGCGCGGCGGACGCAAGCTGGCGCAGCGCGTGATCGATTCGATTGTCACTGGCAGCGATGTACTCGCGCCATGAACTTGCCTGGCTGAGCAGCCGGGGCTGGGAAGCCGCGATCGATCGCGCCCAGCCTGGCCAGCGCGACGCCATCGGGCAGTGGCGGCGCCAGGACTGGCCGGCGATCGTACGCCGCGCCGACGCCGGTCTCGAACCCGGACAGGTCAGCCTCGGCATCCCCTTGCCGCCCTCTTCCGACGGCGCCAAGGGACGCATCGCACTGAACGTGTTCAAGGCCGACGTTGCGCGCCGAAGCCGCCCGCTTGCGCTGGCCGATGCCGCGCAGGCCGCGCCTGAGCGCTGGCATGCTCCCCTGGGCGCACTGGTCACGCGCTCATCCGGCTTGGCGCTGCGGGCATATGGGTCGCTCGCAATGCAGGCGATCACCGGGCAACCCTACCTGACTACGGTTTCCGATATCGACGTGCTGTTCGCTCCCTCCGACATGGCGTCGCTGCACGAGGGACTGCTGCTGCTCGAACAATATTCCGCGCTGCTGCCGCTCGATGGCGAGATCGTGTTCCCGTCCGGCGCTGCGGTCGCGTGGAAGGAGTGGCTCGGCGCCGCGCCGATGCAGTCGCGGGTGCTGGTCAAGGACGCCGTCGCGGTGCGCCTGGCCTCCATCGCCGAGCTGACGGCGACGCTGGAGGCGGCGTGATGCTCGGATCTCCAGCGATGCTGGCGCCTCATGCGCGCGCCCTGTCCGATCCGCGCCAGGAGCGCAGCTTCTGCAACGAGACCGCGCGCATCGCCGTCGGCTGCCTGTACACCGAATTGGTGCTGTATCCGAAACCGGGGCTGGTGTCTTTGGTCGACAATGGCAGCCACACCGACATGACGGCCGTAACGTTCATGCGCAGCCTGTTCGCCTTGCGCCACTACTTCGCCCGCATCTGCCGGGCAGGTTTCGACGGCGCCCCGTTTGCGGCGCTGAGGCAGCTCGGAATCGATGCCGAGGCGCGCATGCTGCGCGCAACCGCCGGAATCAATACCCACCGTGGCGCGATCTTCAGCCTGGGGATGCTGTGCGCGGCGATCGGACGCGCTCGCGCGCAGGGCATTGCGCCTTCCGCAAGCGGCCTGCGCGCCATCCTGCTGATTCAATGGGGCGACGAGTTGGCCGCGCACGCCGGCCCGGCCGGCGACGCCTCGCACGGATCGCTGGTGGCTCAACGGCACGCCGCCAGCGGCGCGCGCGAGGAAGGCGCGCTCGGCCTGCCTTCGGTATTCGAAGTGGGACTGCCCGCGATGCGGCGAACGCTCTCCGCCGGACGCAGCATGCACCAGGCGCGCATCGACGCGCTGTTCGCGCTGATGGCCCATGTCAGCGATACCAACGTCTACTACCGTGGCGGCTTGCAAGGCGCGTCCACGGTGAAGCTGCAGGCAGCAGGGTTCATCGATATGGGCGGAACCGCGCATCCGGCCTGGCGCGACCACGCCCTCGAATGTCACCGCGTGCTGGTCGCGCAAAAACTTTCGCCCGGCGGCGCCGCCGACCTGCTGGCCGCCACCTGCCTGGTGCAGGCAGTCACCACCGGCGTCCTGTCGTGAGCGGACGACTTCTGCTGCTGTGCCCCGGACAGGGTGGGCAGCATGCAGGCATGTTCGATCTTGCCCGTACAGACCACGCTGCCTCCAATCTGCTCGACGCATGCGCAATCGCTGGCGCCGAAGCAGATTCCATGTTCGAGAACCGGCTTGCACAGCCGTTGATTGTGAGCGCGACGCTGGCCATGTGGGAAGCGCTAAAAAGCCGGGTGCCGGTGCCGAGCCTGGTCGCCGGCTACAGCGTGGGCGAGCTGTCGGCGTATGGCGTGGCCGGAGCGCTCGCGCCGTTCGACGCGGTCCGGCTGGCCACAATCCGGGCAACGCTGATGGACTCCGCGGCAGGCGCAACTCAGCCCCAGGCACTGGTTGCGATCGGCGGCTTGCCGGTTGAGCGCGCGCGCGCCCTGGCGCGGGCGGACGGCTTCGATATCGCCATCATCACCGGCCACGACACCGTCATCGCCGGCGGGCTGGAGACGACACTGGCACTGCTCGAAGCGGCGGTTGCATCGGAAGGCGGAAGATTGCAGCGGCTGCCGATCGGGATCGCATCGCACACCGCGCTGATGGCGCCGTCTGTCGGCCCGTTCGCCGACGCGTTGCTGGCCGCGCCGTTTCATGCGATGGCCTGTCCCGTACTGTCGGGGATAGGCGCGGAAAAGATCGTGGACAAGGCGCGCGCGGCGGAAACGCTGTCGCGCCAGTTGGCAGAAACTATCCTTTGGAGCGAGTGCATGGACGCAGCCGCGGAGGCCGGCATCACGGTCGCGCTGGAACTCGGCCCCGGCGCGGCGCTCTCGCGCATGCTGCAGGCGCGCCATCCGCAGATCGCCTGCCGCTCAGTGGCGGATTTCCGCAGCCTGGACGGGATCGTCGCCTGGCTCGGCCGCCATCTCGACCAGATGCCGATGGCGTGAGTATCGGGTGTCGGTTATCATCGACCTACAACTTACCGGGAGAATTCATGCAAGGCGTTCGCTATTGGATCCTGCAATACCTGCTTGCCGCGGGCACCATGTTCGCAATCCTGGTCGCGATCGACCTTTTCAGCGGCAAGAGGCTGGACGAAGTGTGGATGTCGCTGGCCTGGGCGCTCGCTTCAGCCGCCATTTTCATCGGCGCCCGCTACAGCCAGTCGCGCAAGCGCTAGCCGCCGGTTACCGGCGGGAAGAACGCCACTTCGCAGCCCTGCGTAATGGCGGTGTCGGGGCTGCACATCACCTGGTTGTACGCCATGCGCAGAGGCCGTTCAGGCGCCAGTGCCCCGGCCCATGCCCCGCCGCGCGCGGCCAGGTGCGCGCGCACCGCGCCGACCGTGGTCACGCCGGGCGGCATGCTCGCCGATTCTTGCGATACATTGACTGCCTCCCGTACGCTGGCAAAAAAACGCAGGTTGATATCCATGGATTGCCTAATGCAGTAGTTCGCTGAACGGGATGAAGCGCACGCTGTCGCCGCGCGCGATCGGATGGCCCGGCGGGTTGTCGATCAGCCCATCGCCCCACACGGTGGATGTGAGCACGCCCGAACCCTGATTCGGGAACAAGTCGAGCCCGCCGGCATCATTGATCCGCGCGCGCAGGAACTCGTTGCGCCGGTCGGCCTTGGGCCAGTCGAAATCGGCGCGCATGGCAAAGCCACGCGGCTCCTGCGTCCCGGCCACGCCCTGCAGGCGCAGGATGAAAGGCCGCACGAACAGCAGGAAAGTGATGAAGCTCGAAACCGGATTGCCGGGTAGGCCGAGGAAGAACGCCTCGCCTTGCTCGCGCCGCACTTCGCCGAACGCGAGCGGCTTGCCGGGCTTGACGGCGATCTGCCACATGTTCAGGCGCCCTTCCGCCTCCACCGCTGGCTTGATGTGGTCCTCTTCGCCGACCGACACGCCGCCCGAGGTGATGATCAGGTCGTGCTCGCGCGCGGCGCTGCGCAAGGTTTCGCGCGTGGCATCGAGCGTATCGGGCACGATGCCGAAGTCGGTGATGGTGCACCCGAGGTTTTCGAGCAAGGCGCGCAGGGTGAACCGGTTTGAATTGTAGATCGCGCCGGGAGCAAGCTGGCCGCCCGGTGCTTCGCCCGGCATGGTCAGTTCGTCGCCGGTGAAAAAGACCGCAACGCGCAGCTTGCGCACCACCGGCAGCATCGCCAGTCCTACCGAAGATGCGAGGCCGAGCTCCTGGCTGCGCAGGCGCGTTCCGGCCGAGAGGATCACGGCGCCGGCGGTGATGTCCTCGCCGGCGCGGCGGATCCATTCGCCCGATTTCGGCGCATGCTTCACGGTGACAGTGCCGTCGTCATTCAGTTCGCACTGCTCCTGCATCACGACCGCGTCGGCGCCGTCCGGGATCATCGCGCCGGTGAAGATGCGCGCCGCGAAGCCGGCTTCCAGGTACTGGCCGACGTGGCCGGCCGGGATACGCTGACTCACTTTCAAAGTGGCGGCCCCGCTGGCGCAATCTGCTGCGCGCACGGCGTAGCCATCCATCTGGGTATTGTCGGCCGACGGAACGTCGATGGTCGACGCCTGGGCTTCGGCCAGTACACGGCCATTCGCGCACAGGGTCGCAACGATTTCGGATTCGGTCACCGGACGGGCGGCGCCATCGAGGAAGTCGAGTGCTTCGCGCACCGACAGCATCGGCTTTGCGGGTGGCTTGTTGGCGGCGTCGCTCATCTTACAAGCCAGTGTTGGCGGCGATGTAGGACTTCATCTTGGCCACATCGGCACCCATGACGACGAACTTCTGCGGCAGCGCTTCAATGTCCTCGAACCCTGACGGACGTTCGGCGTCCATTCCGAGCGCCTCCAGAATGGTCTCGTTGAATTTCGCCGCAAGCGCGGTTTCCAGCACGATCATCGGCACGCCCGGTTGCACGTGCTCGCGTGCGACCTTGACGCCGTCGGCGGTGTGGGTGTCGATGGTGATGCCGAAATCGTCGAAGGTGTCGCGAATGGTATTGACGCGATCCTTGTGGGTCGATTTACCGGACAGGAAGCCGTACTGCGCCACCTTGGTCCATTCGTCGCCGTCGCTGCCCGGCTTGCCCGACAGGTCAAAGCCGCCTTCTGTCTCGACCTTGTGGAACAGCGCGCGCACCCGTGCCGGATCGCGCCCGACCAGGTCGTAGACGAAGCGTTCGAAGTTGGACGCCTTCGAGATATCCATCGACGGGCTGCTTGTGTGGTAGGTCTCGGCCGACTTGCGCACCCGGTAGACGCCGGTGCGGAAAAACTCGTCGAGCACGTCGTTTTCGTTCGTCGCGGCGACCAGCTTGTCGATCGGGAGCCCCATCATGCGGGCGATATGGCCGGCGCAGATATTACCGAAGTTCCCCGACGGGACCGTGAACGACACCTTCTGCGCATTGTCGGTCGTCGCCGCGAGGTAGCCGCGGAAGTAGTACACCACCTGGGCCACCACGCGCGCCCAGTTGATCGAGTTGACCGTTCCAATCTTCTGCCTGGCCTTGAACGGCAGGTCGTTCGACACCGCCTTGACCATGTCCTGGCAGTCGTCGAACACGCCTTCGACAGCGATGTTGAAGATGTTCGGATCCTGGAGGCTGAACATCTGCGCGGTCTGGAATGCGCTCATCTTCTTGTGCGGCGAAAGCATGAAGACGCGGATGCCCTTCTTGCCGCGCATCGCGTATTCGGCGGCGCTGCCGGTGTCGCCGGAGGTGGCGCCGAAGATGTTCAGTTCGGAGTGGTCCTTTGCGAGCGCGTATTCGAACAGGTTGCCGAGCAGCTGCATCGCCATGTCCTTGAATGCCAGCGTCGGCCCGTTCGACAAGGCCTGCAGCATCAAGGTCTTGTCGCCGTCCTGTTCGAGCACGCGCAGCGGCGTGATGTCGGCGGCCGCTTCGCCCTTGCGGGCGTTCCGGTAGACTGCTTTGGTATAGGTCTTGGTGGTCAGCGCCTTCAGGTCCGCGTCCGGGATGTCGGTCGCGAATTTCTTCAGTATCTGGTAGGCCAGGTCGGCATAGGACAGCTTGCGCCAGGCGTTGAGCTCATCGCCGGTTACTTGCGGGTATTCGGCAGGCAGGTACAGGCCGCCGTCGGGCGCGAGACCGCCGAGCAGGATGCTGGAAAATTGCTGGGATACGGAGGCCGGCGTGGCGCGGGTGGAGACGTATTGCATACAGTAGAAAGTCCGGTTTTCGCTGCGATCGAGCGTTTATTATAGTGCGACCGGCGTTTTCTTGGGTTGGCCGGCCGTCAGGCGCCTGAAGGCGCAAGCCGGCGGGCAAAAAACGCCAAAATCTCGTCGCGGGCGGCGATGGTGGGCTGGCCGGCTTCATCGATCAGGTGCGCGGTGACGACGCTGTGCGGACTGGCTACAAGCTGTTCAAAAAAGGGCGCCAGAGAGACGCGGTTGGCGGCGCTATCAGGCAGGACGCGCGCGACGAACCGCTTCCCCAGCGCTTCCGAGTAGGCCGCGAAGCGCTGCGCCTTGCAGAATCGGTCCCCCTCGAAACGGTAGGCCAGCACCGTGAGGTCGTCGCGCTCGAGGCGCTGCCGCACTGCGGCGAGTTCACCGGGCGTCATTTCAATCCCCTCCGGATCATCCAGAGGAAGCGTCGGCTGGCACAGGACTGGCGCCAACATCGACGGTTCGAGCATCATGGTGAGTGCGAAATTGCCGGTGAAGCACATCCCGATCGCTCCCACTCCGGGGCCACCGGATTCTTCGTGCGCCAGCCTTGCCAGCGCGCGCAGCCACTTCGTGACCGGGCTCGCCCCCCCGCCCGCGAAGGCACGAAACTCGGCGCTCACGCAGGCCCGTTGGTAAATGGACTTACCCTCCTCTGCGCCAGGCACAGCGCCATCGCGCCCGAACAGCGACGGCATGTACACCGTGAATCCGGCGTCGCGCACCCAACGGCTGAACCGCGCCACCTGCGGACTGATGCCTGGCATCTCGGTCATGACGATCACCGCGGGCCCGACGCCGGCGACGTGCACCGTCTTGGCAGCGCCGTCCAGCGTGATCTCGCGCGGATGGAAGTCTTCGAGCGAATCGTGCACGGTCATATCGTGGTTCGGCATCGTGAAAGCTCCTTCTGAGAGGGATGGAGCTTGTATTAAAGCGCGATCTGACTCACAATCCCAGTGTCTTAAATGACAGCTTTCGGGCTATTTCCGCCAATGATCGATCTGACCGTTCTGGTATTGCCTGGCGCCTTTCCATCGAGTGTCGCGCTGACGCTGGATATCTTGTCGGCCGCCGCCAAGCTGGCCAAAGGCGCCGGTTGCGCCGCTCCCCGTTGGCGCGTGTATTCAACCGAAAACACTGTCCGTCTTGGCCACGGGATGAGCATCGACGCTGAAATCCTGCCAAAAACGATGCGCGCAGATCGGTCGACCTGGGTAGTTCCCGGCCTCGGCTTGGAAAACGCCCGCGCCATTCAGAGCCGTTTTGTCTTGCCCGACGCGGTTCGCGCAATCGAGGCTCTGAACCGCCATGCTGGCGCCGGCGGGACGGTGGCTGCGTCCTGCTCGGCGGTCTTCCTGCTGCAGGCCGCGGGCCTGCTCGTGGGCAGAACGGTGACAACTTCATGGTGGCTTGCACCGATGCTGCAGCAGCTCGAGCCGCGCTGCGTGGTGGATGCGGACCACATGGTCATCTGCGACGGTCACGTGGTGACTGCCGGGGCGGCATGCGCGCAGTCAGACCTGATGCTGCAGCTGTTGCGGTCGCAATTCAGCCCTGCGCTTGCCGATGCCGTTGCGCGCGCACTTCTCATCGATGGACGCCAGTCGCAAGCCCAGTTCATCGTGCCGGCCATGCTCGCGAACGGCAATGAATTGATCGCGAAGCTGGCTGCCCGGTTCGAATCGGCATTGCCGGATGCGCCCAGCATTGCGGCCCTCGCAGCCGAATTCTGCATGTCCGAAAGGACGCTCGCGCGCCATGTGCGCACCGCGACCGGTCGCACCACGTCGGCGCTGCTGCAGGGAGTAAGGCTCAGCAGGGCTCGCAGGCTGCTGGAGAACAGCAAGCTCACGGTCGAGCAAGTCGCCGAGCGCGTGGGATATGAGGATCCGACGGCGCTCAGGCGGCTGATGCGGAAAGTGATGGGTGCGACGCCGCGCCAATTCAGGCCCGGGATCGCTCCGGGCGGGAGCTAGCAGGCCGCGTGGTTGACCGTCACGACGTGAATCGCCAGGCCTCCCAACGACGTTTCCTTGTATTTATCCTGCATGTCGGCGCCGGTCTGGCGCATCGTTTCGATCACGTCATCGAGGCTGACGAAGTGGGTGCCGTCGCCCTTCAAGGCCAGCGACGCCGCGGTGATCGCCTTGATCGCGCCCATGCCGTTGCGCTCGATACACGGGATCTGCACCAGGCCGCCGATCGGGTCGCAGGTCATGCCGAGGTGGTGTTCGATGCCGATTTCGGCCGCATTCTCGATCTGCTCATTGGTGCCGCCCAGCGCAGCGACCAATCCCGCCGCGGCCATCGCGCACGCCACGCCCACTTCGCCCTGGCAGCCGATTTCGGCGCCGGAAATCGATGCGTTCTTCTTGCACAGCATGCCGATCGCCGCCGCCGTGAGCATGAATTCGCGCACACCTTTGACCGGATCGCTCGGACGGCAATCCTCGGCGTAGTAACGCATCACCGCCGGAATGATGCCGGCCGCGCCGTTGGTGGGCGCCGTCACCACGCGACCGCCGGCCGCATTCTCTTCATTGACGGCCATCGCATACAGGCTGACCTGGTGCACCGCATCGTGCGGCAGGTCGTTGGCGCGGTCACCGTTTTTCGCTTCCAGCGCCTGGCTCCACAGCTTGGCGGCGCGCCGCTTCACATTCAGCCCGCCCGGAAGCTGGCCTGATGTGACCAGGCCGTGCGCGATACAGTCGCGCATTACCTGCCAGATCTTGTCGATGCCGGCGTCGAGCTGCTCACCGGTCATGTGGGCGCACTCGTTGGTACGCAACATCTGCGGGATGGTCAGGCCGCTGGCGCGACCGTGGGCGAGCAGCTGGTCCATCGTGTCGAAGGGATACGGAATCGATGCGCCGCCGCCGCCCGCGCTCTGGCGCGCCTGCGATTCGCCCGCGGCGTGGATGAATCCACCGCCGACCGAATAGAACACCCGCTCGATGACGCTGCCGTCAGCCAGCTTGAGGGTGAAGCGCATGCCGTTCGGGTGCTCGGGCAGCGACGAAGTGCGGTTCCACACCAGCCCCGTTTTCGCGCTGAACGGCACTTCCTTCACGCCGAGCAGCTTGATCGCACCATCGAGTTCGACTTCGGCCAGCTTGTCGTCGACTTCGTCCGGGTCGACGCCTTGCGGCGTCTCGCCCATCAGGCCGAGGATGATCGCCTTGTCGGTAGCGTGGCCGATGCCGGTCAGCGCGAGCGAGCCATACAGCGCAACCTCGACGCCGACCGCTTCATCGAGCGGCCCGCATTCGACCAGGAAGCGGCGCGCGGCCACCATCGGGCCCACCGTGTGGGAACTCGACGGCCCGATGCCTATCTTGAACAGGTCAAATACACTCATGTCCATCTGTTTGTCTCCGTATTTTTTATTATCGGTAGTACGTTTCAGGCGGCCTGGCCAACGCCGACGTCGATATTTTCGAGCATGTCGGCGACCAGTTGTTCCAGCCCGATTTGCGGCTTCCAGCCCCAGTCGGCGGCAGCGACACTGTCGTCCAGGCTCTGCGGCCAGGTCACGGCGATCGCCTGGCGGCTGTCGGGTTTGTAGCTGATCTTGAAGCCCGGGACCGAACGGGTAATCGCCGCGGCCAGTTCGCGCGGGTTGAACGACATGCCGGCAACGTTGTACGAGGAACGGATCGCGACCTTGTCCGCCGGCGCGTCCATCAGCTCGATGGTGGCGCGGATGGCGTCCGGCATGTAGATCATCGGCAGCGTGGTTTCAGGCTCGAGGAAGCATTCGTAAGGCTCGGCGCGCAGCGCGGAATGGAAAATCGCGATCGCGTAGTCGGTGGTGCCGCCGCCCGGTGGCGACTTGAAGCTGATGATGCCAGGGTAGCGGATGCTGCGCACGTCGACGCCGTACTTGCTGTGATAGTACTCGCACAGGCGCTCGCCAGCCAGCTTGCTGATGCCGTAGATCGTGGTCGGATCCATCACTGTGTATTGCGGCGTATTTTTCGGCGGCGTGTTCGGGCCGAAGGCGGCAATCGACGACGGCCAGAAGACCCGCAGCGGCTTGCCGGCTTCGCCGCGCTCACGCGCCACTTCGAGGATGTTGAGCAGGCCGTCCATGTTCAGGGTCCATGCCTTCAGCGGCGCCTGTTCGCCGGTGGCGGACAGCAATGCCGCCAGCTGGTAGACCTGGGTGATGCCTTCGTCGGCGACCAGCTTTTCGAGGCGCGCCTTGTCGAGCACGTCGAGCTGGGTGTAGCGCGCGGCGCCGTAGGCATTGGTGGTGCCGATGTCGGAGGCGATGACGTTCGCAGCGCCGTGCTGCGCTGCCAGCGCGCCGACCAGTTCACTGCCGATTTGCCCGTTGGCGCCGATGATGAGGATGCGTTCCATGTAAGTTACCTTGTTCTTGTTGCGTAAATTGTGAATCAGTTCTTGAGGATGCCCAGCTCGCGCCCGGCCTGCTCGAATGCCTTGAGCACCGTTTCGAGCTGTTCGCGGGTATGCGCGGCGGACAATTGAACGCGCACGCGGGCCTGCCCCATCGGCACCACCGGGTAGAAAAACCCGGACAGCAGCACGCCCAGTTCGTACATGCGGGCGGCGAATTTCTGCGCGACCGGCGCGTCGAACAGCATCACCGGAACCACCGGGTGGGTGCCCGGTTTGATGGTGAAGCCGATGCGCTCGATCTCCTTGCGGAAAAAGGCGGTGTTTTCGTGCAGGCGGTCGCGCAGCTCGGTGGAGCTGGTGATGCGCTTGAGGACCGACAGCGAAGCACCGGCGATCATCGGCGCCAGGCTGTTCGAGAACAGGTATGGACGCGACTTCTGGCGCAGCGTATCGATCACTTCCTTGCGCGCCGACGTAAAGCCGCCCATCGCGCCGCCCAGCGCCTTGCCGAGCGTACCGGTGATAATGTCGATGCGGCCCATCACGTTGTGGTGTTCGTGGGTGCCGCGGCCGGTCTTGCCCATGAAGCCGGAGGCGTGCGATTCGTCGATCATGACCAGCGCGCCATACTTGTCGGCCAGGTCGCAGATCTCATTGAGTTTGGCGATCGTGCCGTCCATCGAGAACGCGCCGTCGGTGGCGATGACCTTGTGGCGCTTGCCGGCCGCCTGCGCCGCCTGCAGCTGCACTTCGAGGTCGGCCATGTCGTTGTTCTGGTAGCGATAGCGCGCCGCCTTGCACAGCCGGATGCCGTCGATGATCGAAGCGTGGTTCAGGGCGTCGGAGATGATCGCGTCGTTCTCGTCGAACAAGGGCTCGAACAGGCCGCCGTTGGCGTCGAACGCCGCTGCGTACAGGATCGTGTCTTCCATGCCGAGGAAATGCGAGATCGCCTGCTCGAGTTCCTTGTGCACGGTCTGGGTGCCGCAGATGAAGCGCACCGACGACAGGCCGTAGCCGTATTTCTCGGTCGCCTCGATCGACGCCTGCTGCGTTTGCAGGTCGCCCGACAGGCCGAGGTAATTGTTGGCGCACATATTAATGAGGGTGCGGCCATCGTCGCACACGACCTGCGCGCCCTGGCGCGATGCGATCACGCGCTCCGGTTTGTACAGGCCCTGCTCGCGCAGCGTTTCCAGGTTGGTCTGCAGGCCGCTGAAAAACGTGTCCTTCGCTTGGTCGCTCATTTTTATCCTCGTGTAAGTGAATGCCGGCTTGACCGACTGTCGCTGAATGCTGTACCGTTGTTGCGTATCTTGCACGTTTCGCCAGAATTTGATAAATCCGTTATGTCGAACGCAAATTCAATATAATGGATACTACCCAAGCCTGTTGAACTTGGCAAGCTTCCCGTTGGATTTTCCGAATAATTAGCATCTGAATAAGAACGCCGAGCGCCGATGAAAGCACCTGTTTCCACTAATTCCCCGCCTGAGGTTGGCGCGACGCTGCAGCGACTGAGGCTGGCGCGCGGCTTGACGCTGGAGGATCTGTCCAGGATCGCGGGCGTGTCGAAGTCCATGTTATCCCAAATCGAAAGGGAGAAGGCGAACCCGACGATCGCGATCACCTGGCGCCTGGCCAATGCGCTCGGGGTGGCGATCGGGGAGCTGCTCACGGCAGAAACCCGCGAGGTCGAACCAATCCGCGTGCTCGACGCGCACGAGACCCCTACCCTGCCCGGCAATCACGCCGGCTATGTGCTGCGCATCCTCGGGCCGATGGACCTGGCCGGCAAGTACGAGTGGTACGAGCTGACGCTGGCGCCCGGCGGCGAGCTGGCTTCGCAGGCGCACGACCCGGGCACCGGCGAACACCTGACGGTGCTGCACGGCGCGCTCGAAATCGAAGTTGGCGCGGTCAAGAAAAAGGTCAAGATCGGCGGCACCGCGCGCTACGCGGCTGACCAGAACCATGTGATTCGCAATACGGGCAAGTCCGAAGCGAAAGCCTTGCTGGTGGTGGTGCACCGTTAATTTGGCCTGGCGCGGCGCGAACCACGAATAAAGAGACCATGTCACCGTTAAGTGTGGGACCGTGCGCCGATGGCAGCAAGGGCCCGGTGCGGCGACAACCCCGGGGTCAGGTCCCACGGACCTGACCCCTGCCCGTGGGCCGCGGCGCGTGCATGAAGCGGTGGCACGTCGATGCCGCAAGTGGTCCCACACATTACGGTGACATAGCGAATAAAAAAGGCGCAGTCCGAAATCACGGCTGCGCCTTTTTTGCTATCTGCAGACCTTCTGATTATCTCGCGGCCGCTACCTTGGCCGGCGCCTCCATCTGCAGCGCGCGGCTCAGGAAGCCCCAACGATCGGCGACTTCCTCGATCTGCTTGGTGGTCGGCTTGCCGGCGCCATGGCCGGCTTTGGTGTCGATCCGGATGATGATAGGCGCCCCGCCGGCCTGGGCAGCCTGCGCCGCCGCGGCGAACTTGAAGCTGTGGGCAGGCACCACGCGGTCGTCATGATCGGCGGTGGTGATCATGGTCGCAGGATAGCAGCCGCCGGCCTTCAGGTTATGCAGCGGCGAATACTTCACCAGCGCCTTGAACTGCTCCGGATTTTCGGACGAGCCGTAATCCGAAGTCCAGGCCCAGCCGATGGTGAACTTGTGGAAGCGCAGCATATCCATCACGCCCACTTGCGGGATCGCCGCGCCGAACAGCTCCGGACGCTGCGTCATGGCCGCTCCGACCAGCAGGCCGCCGTTGCTGCCGCCGCCGATTGCCAGTTTCGATGGCGACGTTACCTTGTTCGCGATCAGCCATTCGGCCGCGCCGATGAAGTCGTCGAACACGTTCTGCTTCTGCAGCAGGGTGCCGGCTTCATGCCATGCCTGGCCGTACTCGCCGCCGCCGCGCAGGTTGGCCATGACGTACACGCCGCCCATTTCCATCCATGCCAGGTTGGCGGGCGAGAAGCCAGGCGTCATCGAGATGTTGAAACCGCCGTAGCCGTACAGGTAGGTCGGATTCGATCCATCCATCTTCAGGCCCTTTTTCGAGACGATGAACATCGGTACCCTGGTGCCATCGCGGCTGGTGAAGAACTGCTGGCGCGTCTCGTATTGCGACGGGTCGAAGTCGACCTTCGGCTGGCGCAGCACGCTGCTGGCGCCGGTCTTCATATCGAGACGGTAGATGGTGGTCGGGTTGGTGAAGCCGGTGAACGAGTAGAAGGTCTCGGTGTCGCCGCGCTTGCCGTTGAATCCGGCCGCGGAACCGATGCCCGGCAGGGTCACTTCACGCACCATGGTGCCGTTGCGGTCGAATACCTTGACCATGCTGCGCGCATCGGCCAAGTACTCCGTCACGAACTGGTTGTTGACACGGCTGGCGGAAACCAGCGTCTGCCCTGCTTCGGGCACGATCACCTTCCAGTTCGACTCCGTCGGCTTGCGGGTGTCGATCGCGACCACGCGCTGGCGCGGCGCCTTGCTGTCGGTGACGAAGTAGAACACCGGGCCATCGTTGTCGATGAATTCGTAGGCGGCTTCGAACACGTCGATCAGCGGCATGACCTTGGAGCCGGGCTTGGTCAGATCCTTGAAGAACACACGGTTCTTGTGGGCGGTGCCTTGGGAGGCGTTGATCAGCAGGTAGTGGCCGTCGTCGGTCACATGCGCACCGAAGCCCCATTCCTTCTGGTCGGCGCGGTCGTAAACCAGCGTGTCGGCGCTTTGCGGTGTGCCAATCTTGTGGAAGTACAGCTTGTGGAAGTAGTTCACGTCGGCCAGCTTGGTCGCTTCCTTCGGCTCGTCGTAGCGGCTGTAGAAAAAGCCCTTGCCGTCGTGAGTCCAGGCGGTCGAGGAGAATTTCACCCACTTGAGGTGGTCGGAGAGGTCCTTGCCGGTGGCGATGTCGCGCACCTTCCATTCGTTCCAGTCCGAACCGGAGGCTGCGGTGCCGTAGGCGAGCAGCTTGCCGTCCGGGCTGACGGCGGTGCCCGACAGCGCGATGGTGCCGTCGGCGGCCAGGGTGTTCGGGTCGAGCAGCATGCGCGGGGTGTCCGACAGCTTCGTCATGGTGTACAGCACCGACTGGTTCTGCAGGCCGTCGTTACGGCTGTAGAAATAGCGCCCACCCTCCTTGTACGGCACCGTGTAGCGCTCGTAATTCCACAGCTTGGTCAGGCGCTGCTTGATGGCTTCGCGCCCCGGGATCTGGCCCAGGTAAGCCTGCGTGACCTTGTTCTGGGCGTCGACCCATTCCTTGGTCTCGGCGCTGTTGGCGTCTTCCAGCCAGCGGTAAGGATCGGCCACCATGGTGCCGTGATAGTTGTCCTGCTGGTCGACCTTCTTGCTGACCGGGTAAGCGAGCGCGACGCCGGCCGGCGGGCAGGTCTGGGCCAGCGCGTTTGCGCCGAAAGTGGCGAGGAGGCTGACGACCAGCGATGCATGTCTCATTTGCATAGGTTGTGATCTTTCGATGAAGATTTGAGGGGTGGCGGATACGCCTGCGCGGATGATAGCGCGTTTTACTCAGCTGATGGTATCGGCGTAAGGCAGCGCCGAACGCACCGGCGGCACCCAGTTGCGGATCCACTCCACCAGCTTGTCGCCCGGGATCGGCCGGCTCATGAAGTAGCCCTGGCCCTGGTCGCAGCCCAGTGCGGCCAGCAGGCGCCAGACCGCTTCGCTCTCGATTCCTTCGGCCACCACGCGCAGTCCCATGTTGTGGCCAAGGTCGATTGTCGAGCGGACGATCTTGGTGTCGCCGATATCGTGCTCCATGTTCAGCACGAACGACTTGTCGATCTTCAGTTCGTCCACCGGCAGGCGCTTGAGGTAAGCCAGCGAAGAATAGCCGGTGCCGAAGTCGTCGATCGACAGGTCGACGCCCATCGCGTGCAGCCGCTCCAGCGTTTGCTGGGCGCGGATCGGATCGTCCATGATCGCGCTCTCGGTGATTTCGAGGCAGAACGATTCGGGCGCAACCTGGTGGCGCTTGAGGATGTCGTGGAATTTGTTCGGCAGGTCCTGGTCGAGCAGGTCGCGGGTCGACAGGTTAACTGAGACCTTCAGGTGGATGCCCTTGGTGGCCATGTCATGGCACAGCGCGGCGGACTGCTCGAGCACCCACCGCGTCAGCACGCGGATGAAGCCGGTCTGCTCGGCGAACGGGATAAATTCGTCGGGGAACACGTTGCCGCGCTCCGGATGGAGCCAGCGCACCAGCGATTCGACCCCGACCACCTCGCCGGTATCGAGCTTCATCTTCGGCTGGACGTGCAGGCGGAATTCGTTGCGCTCGATGGCGTTGCGCAGTTCGGTCAGCAGCGACAGGCTGGTGTCGCTCGACTTGTCGATCGCCGTGTCGTAGACCACCGCGCCGTCGTTGCGCTGCTTGGCGTTGTACATCGCCACTTCGGCCATCGACAGCAGCGCTTCGGCGTCGTCGCCGTGCATCGGATAGCCGGCGATCCCGAGGCCGGCGCCGATATCGACAGTCTGGTCCTCGAGCGACAACGGCTGCTCGAGCGCGTGCAGGATGTTGGCGGCGATGACCTGCGCGCTGTCCATGTCCGAGCCGGGCAGCAGCACCGCGAATTCGTCGCCGCCAAGGCGCGCCACATGGGCGTCGGCATGGGCGCCGACCATCTGAAGCTGCAGGCGGCCGGCCACCTGGCGCAGCAGGGCATCGCCGAAATTATGTCCCATTACGTCGTTGACGTGCTTGAAGCGGTCCAGGTCCATCATCAGCACGAATACGGTCTGCTCGCGCCGTTTCGCTTCGGCGATCGATTCGTTCAGCAGCTGGACGAACTGGGCGCGGTTGGGCAGGTTGGTCAGCGTGTCCCAGTACGCCAGCCGGCGGATTTCCTGTTCGCGCTTGGCGATACCGTCGCGCATGCTGTCGAAGGCCTTGGCCAGCGCGCCGATCTCGTCTTTGCGTTTGAAGCCAGTCTGGGCCCGGTAGTCGCCGCGTTCGAGCCTGCCCGCGATGCCGGCCAGCTGGCGCAGCGGCTGCGCGATGCGCTTGGCGGTGAATACGCTGGCCAGGGCCGCCACGATGATGCCGATGATCGTGAGCGCCATCATGCGCCGCTCGAGCCGCACGTACTGGGCGGTCGCATCGTCGATCGAGCGCGCCAGCATGACGCTGGCGCCGCCCACTCCTTGACGACCGATGTCGACCATGCGGGCGCTGTATTGACTGCCTTCGATCTCGATATCGAAGGTGCGCGACGGGCCGATCGGGGTGTTCTGCAGGTTGGCGAGCATGGCGCCAGCAGCCGCCGGCGCGATGGTCGCCTCGGACGGCAACCAGCGTCCATCCGCGCCGCGCGACAGGATCGCCACTTCAAGCGCGGACAGCTCTTTCATGTCCATCGCGATTTCGCGGTCGATCGCAAACCCCATCACGACCCAGGCGATGGTGATCGGCGCCTTGACCGGCATGACCACGATCTGGAAAGGCTTGTTGTCAACCAGCGCGATGCCGCTGGCGCCTTCAATTTGCTCGGCTTTGTCGAGCAGGCTGAGGACCAGTTTTTCGAGCTGCGCCGGCTGGCCGATACCGGTGGACACCTTGACCTTGCGCTCGCCGTCGACCAGCATGCTCAGGTCGGCGCGGGCGCGGCGCGCGCTGTTTTCGAGCGCCGATTTGATGGTTTCCTGGTCGCCGCTGCCGTCGTTGCCGACCGCCTGCACGAAACCGGTGTCGCGCGCCAGCACCTGCGCGCTGGAGCGGCGCTTTTGCGCGTTCTGCTCCAGCAGTTTGCGAAACACCTTCTCGCCGTTGGTCAGTTCGGTGGCGATCGATGCGCGCGCATTGCTGTCGATGCCTTTCTGGATGACGACCAGCCCAAGCACCTGCAAGACGATGATCAGCACCAGGAACAGCGTGGCGATCCGTCCCTCCAGGCTTTGAAAGCCGAATCTCATGTTCAGGTGCCCTCGGCCGCCGCAGGCGAATCGCCGTCGGCGACCGGCGGCTTCATGGCGAGCCTGAAGCGAACGGGCGTGGGCGCGTCGCCCGGCGTGACGATGACCGCCTGGTCGCTGTTGGCGCTGGCGGCCATGTTGTAATGCCAAGCCGAGAGGGTGTACTTGCCGGCGGCCGGCAGTTCGATGCGCGCGATCCCGTTGGCATCGGACTTGGCGAAGTATGGAGTGTCGAGCACCTTGACGTAGGCGACCATGCGGTCGTGGATGTTACAGCCAAGGACCACGGTGCCCGGCTTGTCGAATACCTGGGGCGCCGCAGCAACGCCCGAATACAGCTTCTGGTCGAATTTCTTGGCAGGCGAAAACGAGTAGATGTGGTGGCGCACCTTGTCGTTGTTCGGGAACGAGATCTGGCTGCCCGCCTGGACCACGCTCACCAGCGGCAGGAATTTCAGCCCGCGCTGTTCGATCTGGGCCGGCGCCGGACGTTTCGGCGCCGTCGTGCCGGCCGGCGGCTCGATGTACAGCACCGCGTCGGCCACCGGCTTGCCGGCGGCGTCATGGACCTGGATGGCGAGACTGGTCGCCAACACTGGAAAGGACAAGACGCAAAGGCAGGCCGACAGGGCGCCGCGGAGGGCAATGTTCATGTACGCAATCATTTAGCAGGGGCAACAGGCATGTTACGACATCGCGCCGGGCAAATGTAGTGCCCGCCGCAAAATTCTATGTGGAAATTTATGTTTCTGCGGAAAAACAACGAGGCGGCGATCAATGCGTGGGATGCCGGGATTCACCGGCGCAGCGGACGGGGTCAGGAAGGACGCGCCACGCCCGGCGGCGCAGCCGAATGGCTGACCTGCCACTGGCGCGTGAGGTCGAGCGCCGAGCCGATTTCGGAGGGCGACAGGCGGCGCGCGGCGATGCTCTTGTTGGCGCTGGCGGTCTCGTCGCCGCCCTCGGCCGCAAGCAGCATCCACATATAGGAGCGCACCGTGTCGCGCGCCACCCCGCGGCCGCTGTCGTACATGCCGCCCAGATTGTACTGGGCCAGGGCGTGGCCCTGCTCGGCTGCCTGGCCGTACCAGTACACCGCCATGTTGTCGTCCTGCGGGACGCCCTGGCCGTTGGCGTACATCACGCCCAGGTTGTTCTGCGCGCTGGCGTCGCCCTGCTCGGCGGCCATGCGGTACCACTGGGCCGCCTTGACCTCGTCCTTGGGGACGCCCTGGCCGTTGGCAAAAATGACACCCAGGTTGAACTGGGCGTTGGCGGCGCCCTGGTCGGCCGCGCGCCGGTACCACTCGAGCGCGCGCTGCTCATCGCGCCCTACCCCGCGGCCGTTGGCATACATGCTGCCGAGGTTATATTGCGCCAGCACGTGGCCTTGTTCGGCGGCGCGAATGTACCAGCCCAGCGCACGCGCCTCATCCTGGTCGACGCCCTGCCCGCACGACAGGATTACGCCGAGGTGGAACTGGGCCTCCTTGTCGCCCTGGTCGCCCGAACGCTGCAGCCAGGCGACGGCGCGCAGCGGATCGGCGCGCACCCCGAGCGCTTCGGCGTAGGCGATGCCGAGCTGGCGCTGCGCCACCGGGTCGCCTTGCGCGGCGGCCTGGCGGAACCAGCAAACGGCCTGGGCGTCGCTGGCCTCCACGCCCTGGCCGCGTTTGTACATCAGTCCCAGGTTCAGCTGCGCCTGCGCTTCGCCCTGCACCGCCGCCTTGCGGAACCAGGCCATCGCGAGCGGATAGTTGACGCTGGCGCCGTTGCCGTAAAGGTAACATTCGGCCAGCAGGTTCTGGGCACTGGCGACGCCCTGTTCGGCGGCGCGGTAGAACCAGGCCAGCGCCATTTCGAGGTTCTGGTCGACGCCGCGCCCCTTGCGGTACATCTGGCCCAGGTTCTGCTGGGCCGAGGCGTCGCCCTGGTCGGCGGCGTGGCGGAACCAGTAAGCCGCTTCGGGATCGCTTTTTTCCACCCCGCGACCGTTGTAATAAAGCGCGCCCAGATGGTTCTGGGCAAACGCCAGGCCTTGCATGGCCGCCTGGCGCAGCCATCTGAAGGCGTTTGCGTAGTCGCGCTCGATGCAGTCGCCTTTCTTGTACATTAAACCCAGATTGAACTGGGCATAAGCGTCGCCGCGTTCCGCCGCCTCGCGAAACCACACGTAGGTTTGGTAGTTCTCGCGCGTTATATTCTGGCGGTTCATGCTGATCCTCCGGTGCGCAGGCCCTGATCCCACAGAAATATCGGGGCTGCAAACCACAAGCGACCTGATAAGTATTGCTAAAAGTTTAATATATGGTGCGCGTTCGAGTTTGACTGCGCACAAGCGTGCAGTCAGGTGTGGCCGCGCGAACGCATGAAAAAACCCCGCGGCGATCACTCGCGGCGGGGTTCGATTGCAGAATGAAATAATCAGGCGGCCACGGCGCGCGGCTTGGGTCCCAGCGAGTACACCAGCATCGCCAGCAAGCTCAGGCACCAGACGATCAGCGCACCGGACGGCAGGTCGAGGACGATCGACAGCACCAGCCCGCTGGCGTAGCCGCCGATCCCGGTCAGGTAGGCGAACGCGAGCCGGCGTCCGTCCGGGTAATGACGCACCGCCAGGCTGGGCACGATCAGGCTCGCGAACACCAGGTACACGCCGACCAGCTGGACCGACGCGGTGACCGCCAGCGCGAACACCAGGTAGAAGCCGAGCCGGGCCAGCCTGTCGCTGAAGAAATACAGCACGCACAGGATGATCGCGGCGCCCAGCGCCGGCATCAGCAGCTGGCCGTAGCTGACCCACAGGATCTGCCCTGCGAGCAAGTCCTGCAGGTGCTCGCCGCCATGGGGGTTGTGCGCCACCAGCAACAGGCCGGCGCTGGCGGCCAGGATGAACATCACGCCGATCTGGGCTTCCTGCACCTCGGGCCAGCGCTTCTCGGTCCAGGTCAGCAGCAAGGCGCCCAGCAGCGCGGCGATGCCAGCCGCCACCTGCACCGCCCAGCCGTGCGGATCGAGGTCGCCCGAACCGGCGATGATCACGCCCAGCGCCGCGATCTGGGCAATCGCCAGGTCGATGAACACGATGCCGCGCTTGAGCACCTGGGCGCCGAGCGGAATGTGGGTGGCGAGCACCAGCAGGCCGGCCAGGAAGGCCGGCAGCACGATCATCAGGTCGAAGTTTCCGAGGTTCATTTAGTCGCTTCCACCAGGCGCTGGACCGTCACGTCGAACAGGCTGAACAGGTCTTTGGCCTTGTCGTCGCCGCCCACCGTGAATGGCAGCATGACCGCAGGGATCTTGGCACGCTCGGACAGCCACTGCGAAGCGCGCCCGTCCTGGTAGCCGGCGCGCAGCACCATCCTGGCCGGCTGGCGCTGCAGCTGCGCCAGCAATTCGCCCAGGTGCGCCGCGCTCGGTTCGACGCCCGGCTTGGCTTCCAAGGTGCCGACCTGGTGCATGCCGAGCCAGTTCATCAGGTATTCCATGTTTTTGTGGTGTTCGACCACAGCCACGTTGCGCAGCGGCGCGGCCTGTTTTTCCCACTTGAGCATGGCGGCATTCCAGCGCGCCGAGAAATCGGCATTGCGCGCCTGGAAGTACGCCGCATTCGACGGATCGAGCTCGGCCAGCCGCTTCGACAGCGCGGTGGCGATCAGCGCGATGTTGTGCGGATTCTGCTGGATGTGCGGATTGCCGGCCGCGTGGACGTCGCCTTCACTGCGGTCGAGCTTGGACGGCACGTCCAGCCGCGGCACGAAGGCGCCGGCTTCAAAATGGCCTGGCTGGCCGGGGGCGATCTTCGCGTTGCCGGACTGCTGGACCAGCACCGGCAGCCAGCCCACCTCCAGTTCAAGGCCGGTGCATACCAGCAAGTCAGCGTTGCGGGTACGCGCGATCAGGCCAGGGCGCGCCTCGATCCGGTGCGGGTCCTGCAGGCCGTTGGTGGCGCTCGAGACCTTGACCTTGTCGCCGCCCAGTTCGTGGGTGAGCGATTCCCATTCCGGCTCGCAGGCGAGCACGTTGAGCGCGGCATGGGCCGAGGCCGACAACAGCGAGGCGGCGCCCAGCAGCAGTGCGGACAGCAATTTGCGATGCATATTCATGCTAACTCCTTAAAACGAGTGAGCAGCGTGCGTGCCCAGGCTCATGATGTACTGCAGGAAAACCTGGTTGTCGGTGACACCGGGACGGGACTGGTCGCGCGCTACCTGCAGGCGCAGGCGCGAAAATTCGGACGGGCTGTAATCGACCATCATCGACGAGCGCGACGGCGAGTACGATCCCAGAATCGGGAAAGCGCTCGCCGGCAAGGTGCCGTCATTGACCAGCCCGATCGACGGTGTGCCCGAGGACAAGCGGTCGTAGCGCAGGCCGGCGCGCCAGCTCGGCATGAACTGGTAGACACCCTGCAGGTACCAGCCCGACTGGGTGCTGTCGAAGCTGCCCGTGTCGGCGCCGCTGGCCAGGTCGCCGCTTTCATGGCGGCGGAAATACTCTCCTTGCAGCTTGAAGTTCTGCTGGGTCGGATTGCCGTTCGGCGCCCACTTGTAGATCGCGTCGGCGATCAGCATGCGCGAGCTGCCGGAAAACGCATACACGTTGCCCAGGTCTTCATACTCGCGATTGACCGAACCGGTGTGCAGAATCGACAAGCCGGCGCGCCAGCTTCCCGATGTTCCGATGTCGTCGCCGATGTGGGCGTACAGGGCGCCGGCGCCGATGCCGTTCTTGTTGCGGTCATTGCCCGGGAAGCTGCTGCCGCTGCCCAGCTCGGCGCCGATCTCGACCAGCGTGTCGGTCGGCGCAAGCCATTTCGCCTGCAGGCCGTCCGGCTTGTACTGTCCGCCGAGGAAGGCCTGGTAAGCCAGCGGGGCGTCGACGAAGTCCCAGGTGTGTGCGTGCTGGTTGTTGAGGTAGCCGACCGAGGACAAGAAACGCCCGGCCCTGACGTTCAGGCCGTTAGCCAGCGCGCGTGTCTGCACGAACGCTTCCTCGACGCCGACCGTGTCCTCGCCGGTCAGCGAAAACGTCAGCTGGCCGGAGAACATCGGGTCGATGTTGGCCGCCATGGTCAGTTCGGATTCGCCCAGGCTGAAGCCGCGCTTGCCCGGACCGACTTCACCCACCGGCGGAATGAAGCCCTGCAGGCGGTATTGCTGCGGGTCCTGCGACAGGTCGGCATAAGTGCCGCCGAGCACCAGCGAGATGTTCGGGTTAAAGGCGTTGCTGGCGGAGGGCGCGGCTGCCACAGGCGCGGCGACCGGCGCTGCAGCCGGAGCCGGCTGCGACGCCGCCAGTGCCGCGTTCTGCGCCTGCGCCGCGGCGGCCTGGGCATCCTGCAGGCGTTGTTCGAGCGCCTGCAGGCGCGCCTCGTACGAATCTTTCATTTCGCGGATCTGGGCGCGGATCGCGGCCAGCTCCTTGTCGTCCGCGGCCGCAGCCGACAGGGGGACGATCAGCGCGGCGGCAAGCGCCGTGCTCAATACGGTGGTCTTTAACATTATTATTCCTCGCAAAACAGAGAATGGCGAACCGACACCTGCGACGGTGCGCAGCGGCTCGAAAACATTGACGTGTCTAGGCGAAGGAAGGCGGAGCGCGCGACTCGAACACGCAGGTGGTGCGTGCGCAGCCGGGCTGGGTGGCGCTGGCGCCGACGGCGCATGAAGCGGATCCGTCGGCAAGGAATGTTCGGGAAGGACTGCCGACCGCGCCGGCAATCTGGGCGAAGGCGAGGCACTGCTCGCAAGTCTGGTCCTGGGCGAAGGCGGAGGAAACTCCGCTCTGCTGGTGCTGGCCGCCAGCCTTGTGCAGCTGGGCCGCGCTATCGCGCGAACCTGCCCAGTGCGTCATCGCATGCGAAATCGCCATCTGCTGCGACATCAGCAGCAGCAGCGACAACAGCACTCGGATGAAAGATCGGCGGGTCATGGTGCCGATATTGTAATGCGATCAGTCCGCCGTGGCGGATTTTTTTGCGCTGGCGTATTTATCGAGGAAGGCCGGCACCTTCGCCGCGCTCAGTTTATTCACCGAGACCAGCACCTGCGACTCAACCTGTTCGACCCCGAACGAGCGGCCCAGATGGCGCGCGATATGGTGCAGCAGCTCGGCGCCGACCTCGGCATCGGACTCGGCACGGTGGGCGGCGCTGCGGAAACGGATCCCCAGCTGGCTCGACAGCACACCAAGCTTGTAGCTGGGCATGCCGGGGAACAGCCGGCGCGACAGCTTGAGCGAGCACACCAGGGCCTGGTGCGCCGGGGCCATGCCGAGCCGCTCGGCCTCGGCCTTGAGGAATTTCTCGTCGAAACTGGCGTTGTGGGCCGACAAGGTATCGCTGCCGATGAAGTCGAGCAGCTCGGGCAGCACGCGGCGCACCGGGGGCGCGTCGTCCACCATTTGCTGGGTGATGCCGGTCAGCGAGGTGATGAAGGACGGAATCCGGGCATTGCAATTGATCAGCGAGACATAGCGCTCGGTGACCCGGCCGCCGACGATGCGCAGCGCCGCCACCTCGGTGATGCGGTCGCCCATGGCCGGCGACAGGCCGGTGGTCTCGAAGTCGAGCATGACGATCGGCTGGTCGAAGACGCTCATGCCGCGCCCGGTCCGAATTTGCGCGCCGCGTCGATCGCGAGGCCGGCGCCGATGCTGCCGAACAAGTCGCCTTCCACCTTGCGCGCGCCGGGCAGCAAGGCGCCGATCCGTTCGCGCAGGGCGATCACGCCGCTCGAGCCGCCCGTGAAAAACACCGTGTCGACGCCGGCCGCGGCGACGCCGGCGTCGGCCAGCAGCTTGAGCACGGTCTGGTCGACGGTGTCGATCAGGTGGCCGATGGCGGCGTCGAATTCGTGGCGCTGCAAGGTCAGCGCGTGCGGCGGCGACAGCCGGTCCAGCGCGAGCCCGGCGCTGCTGGCGGCGGACAGGGCGATCTTGCCCTCCTCCACCTTCATCGCCAGCCAGTGGCCGGCGCGCTCGTCGATCAGGCGCTGCAGGCGGCCCAGCTTGTCCGGCTCGCGCGCGTCGCGCACCACGTCGGCCAGCTGGGTCCAGGTCTTCTTGGTGTAGGCCAGGTTGATGGTGTGCCAGGTCGCCAGATTGAAGTAGTAGCTCGACGGAATCTCGCTGTTGTTGTTCATCCGGCTGCCGTAACCGAGCAGCGGCATCACCGACGACAGGCTCAGGTACTTGTCGAAATCGGTGCCGCCGATGTGCACGCCGCCGGTGGCGAGGATGTCGTCGCGGCGGTCGGCCCGCCCGGCGCGGTCCGGGCCCAGGCGCACCAGCGAGAAGTCGGACGTGCCGCCGCCGATGTCGGCGATCAGCACCAGTTCCTCGCGTTCGATGCGCGACTCGTAGTCGAAAGCGGCCGCAATCGGCTCGTACTGGAAGTCGATGTGCTTGAAGCCGACCGCGTGCGCGACCTCGGCCAGGGTGTCTTCGGCCAGCTGATCGGCCTCGGCGCTGTCGTCGATGAAAAACACCGGGCGGCCGAACACGGCCGAATTGAACTGATGCCCGGCCGCCTGTTCGCCGCGGCGCTTGACCTCGCCAATGAAGTGGGCCAGCAGCATGCGGAACGGCAAAGCGCGCCCGCCCACCTCGGTCTGGCCGTCGATCAGGCTGGTGCCGAGCAGGCTCTTGAGCGAGCGCATCAGGCGCCCTTCGTAGCCGGCCAGGTAGTCGGCCAGCGCCGCGCGGCCGTAGCTGACCTCCTCGTCGTCGGCGTTGAAAAACACCACCGACGGCAGGGTCGGTTTGCCGTCCTCGAGCATGAGCAGAGCCTGGTGGCCCGGGCGAACGACGCCGACGGTGGAGTTTGACGTGCCGAAATCGACGCCGCAAGCATTGGCCATGTGACCCTTCAATTGACTAAGGGGCGGTATGTTACCAGATTCGGCCGGGGCCGGCGAAAGTGTTTACCGCATGGCACGCGGAGCTGTTGCTTCCGATCAAATAGTTTCGGCTACGAAAAATATACGCTGTAGCGCTCCACGTCGGACCCTCCACTGGGGAATTACTTGAGCACTCAACAATTTTCGCGGTCAGCACCATGACCGTCGCGGACACCGAATCGCAGGCGCGCAACGCGTTCTGGGGTGCAGCCGCTGTCCAAGGACGTGACCGAGCGCAAGGTCGCGCCGCCGGGCCATGTCAGTCCGTACTGGCTCGCTTCCAGCATGGTCGCAGACTAAAACAACAACAGATTGCTGTTTCCGTACGGAAATTTATTGTAATTGGGCAAGTAATTGCGGTACACTGGACCACCCGAATCATGGGCTGGTCCAGCCCCGCCTGATGACAAATTCTTCACCTCCCGTGAGCCATACCATCGCCGATATCAAGGCGCTGATTCACCGCGAATCGCGGCGCGTCACGTCCTACGATGTGGCGAGCGCGGCCGGGGTGTCGCAGTCGGCGGTGTCGCGCTGTTTCAAGCCTGGCGCGAGCGTGTCGAAAGCGACCTATGCCCGCGTGATGCAGGCCGCCACCGACCTCGACTACATTCCGAACGCCGCCGCGCGCAGCCTGAACACGCGCCGCTCGAACCTGGTCGCGCTGATCGTGTCGAGCCTGGTCACCCTTCACTATCCTGAGCTGCTGGCCGAGCTGAGCCGGCAGTTTTCGCTGCGCGGCATGCGCATCCTGCTGTTCTCCCATTCGAACGAGTCCGATATCGGCGATACCCTGTCCGAAATCTGGCAGCACCAGGTCGACGGCGTGGTGGTTGCGGCGCGCCTGACCGACCAGCAGGTCGGCGAATTCGAGCGGCGCCAGCTGCCGTTCGTGCTGTTCAACCGCAATCTGCGCGACAAGAGTGTCAACGCGATCGTGTGCGACCAGGTCGGCGCGGCGCGCAACATGGTGGCGCGCCTGGCCGCGGCCGGGCATCGGCGCTTCGCGATGATCGTCGGCCCGGCGGAGTCGGTGGTGGCGCAGGAGCGCCAGCGCGGCGTTGCCGAAAGGCTGGCCGAACTCGGCCTGGCAGCCCCGCTGACCGTCAGCGGCAACGACGATTACGCCAGCGGCGCGCGCGGCCTGCACGAAATCGTCCAGCGCCTCGGCCACGTGCCCGACGCCATCATTTGCGGCAACGACGTGATGGCGATCGGCTGCCTCGACACGGCGCGCCATGAACTGAAGATCGACGTGCCGGGACAGCTGTCGGTGACCGGCTTCGACGGCATCGCGCCGGCCAGCTGGCTCAGCTACAACCTGACCACGCTGCGCCAGCCGGTGCGGCAGATGGCGCAGGCCACCGCCGAGATGCTCATCAGCATGATCGGCACCGGCGGCAGCTGCCCGGAACGCCGGGTGTTTTCCGCCAACGTGATCGAGGGCGCCACCGCGCGCCTGGGCCCGGCTTCCTGAATTTCCCACCCCGCTTTCACGGGCTGCGGCTGACTTCCCTGCCGGCGGCGAAATGGTGCGCGAACCACGCCACCGCCAGCGAGGCGGCAATTTCCAGCGTGCCGGGCTCCTCGAACAAGTGGCTGGCGCCGGGCACGATCTCGATTTTGGAATCGCAGCGCATCACCTCCAGCGCGGCCTCGTTGAGCGAGATGACCTGGTCGTCATTGCCGCCGACAACCAGCAAGGTCGGCGTGCGCACCCGCTCCAGCGCGGGCACGCCGGCCAGGTCGGGCCGTCCGCCGCGCGAGACCACCGCCGCGATCTCGCCCGGATGCGCCGCGGCCACCCGCAGCGCCACCGCGGCGCCGGTACTGGCGCCGAACAGGCCGATCGGCACGCCGGCGTAGTTGCCCTGCTCATGCACCCAGGCGCACGCGGCGGCCAGGCGCGGCTCCAGCAGCGCAATGTCGAAACGCATGTGGTATTCGCGGTCTTCCTCGACCGTCAGCAGGTCCAGCAGCAAGGTGGCCATGCCGGCGCGCTGCAGTTGCCGCGCCACATAATGATTGCGCGGACTTTTCCGGCCGCTGCCGCTGCCATGGGCAAACACGACAATGCCGGCCGGCGCAGGCAGCTCGCCGAGGATGGCCTGCAGGCGCACCGGATCGGCGCCAATGCTGACTTCCCGTTCGATCGCCGGGCTTGGATGGTAGTTCAGGGTCATTTTGCTGCCTCCGTCGCAGCACGTGGATTTACCAGTGTACGAAGGCAGATCAGAAAAATATTTGATCCAGGTCAAACGGACTGCCCGCCGCTACTGGTCTGCCAGCGTGATTTCCGCGCCGGCCCGGTCGGCCTCCAGCGCCGTGATCAGCGCGTCGAGATCCTGTTCCAGCCGCGCGAGTGTGCGCGGGTCGAGCCCGGCCAGGGCGCCCGGCAGCACGCCCGAGAACGGCGCCGGCGCGGCGCGCAGTACGGCCTCGCCCGCTTCGGTCAGGTGCAGGGCCAGCGCGCGGCGGTCCACCTTGCCTTTCACCGCGATCACCATTTCGCGCTCGAGCAAGGGCTTGACCAGGTTGCTCGCGGTCGACTGGTGCACATCCATGGCACGGCCCAGGTCGCTCACGCCGATCCCCGGCCGGGCCTGGATCACACTCAGCGCCCATACTTGGGCGCCGCCGATGCCGGCCGCCGTTTCGACCTGGCGGAAATGAACTTTGACCGCATTGAAAACGATGCGGAACTGGCGCAGCACGCGTCCGGCCTGGTCGGACCCGGGTTGCTGCGGTGGAGTAGTGGTATCGGAAGGCATGCCCGCATGATAACGGAAATCCTCCAGTGTGAGCAGGCCGCCGGCGGCATAGCCGAACTGCGCCGGCCATCGTACAATGCAGGCATGCAGAAATCTGTCTCCCCGGCCACTCCGCCCGCGCGCAAACGCGGTCGTCCCATCCAGAGCGAAAGCGACAGCCTGCGCAAGGACATCATCGCGCATTCGGCCGCGCTGTTCCGTCAACATGGCTACGCCAATACTACCGTGCGCGACATCGCCGCCGCCGTCGGCATCCAGGCGGGCAGCTGGTTCTATCATTTCAAGACCAAGCAGGACATCCTGGTGGCGGTGGTCGAACAGGGCCTGACCCAGGCGCTGGCCGAATCAGAAGCGATTGCGCTGCTGGCGCTGCCGCCGCGCGCGGTGTTCAGGCGCCTGGTGCAGTCCCACATCCAGACCCTGCTCGCGCCCGACCATGACTTCATTGCGGTGCTGCTGTACGAATGGCGTTCGCTCGACCAGCCGGGCCGGGCCCGCATCATCAAGCTGAAAGACCGGCACGAGGCGATCTGGGACGAGGTGATCGCCGCCCTGCACCATTCCGGCGACTGGGCCATGCCGACCCGCTTCGATCGGCTGCTGATGTTCGGCGCCCTGAACTGGACCGTCCAGTGGTACAAGTCGGGCGCCGGCGGCAGCCTGGAGGATCTCGCGGAGCATGCGGTGCGCTTCATCCTGCGCACCGAAGAGAAAACGCCCGGCTAGGCTCCGGCGCCCATTTCATACAGCACCCGGTCCGCTTCCTCCTGCCGCGCCAGTTCGATTTCGCGCAGCACCGCACCGACATCGGCTGGCTTTTCGGGCGCGGCGACGCGGCCGGTAAGCGGCGTGTCAGCAGTCAGCATGCCGGCCTGGTACAGGTTCCATATCTCCGCGCCGTACTGGCTGCCGATCAGTTCCGGTGCAAACGCGCCGAAAAAATTGGCCAGGTTGCTGACGTCGCGTTCCAGCATGGACGCCGCCACCGAACTGCCGGCCGCGTCGATCGCCTGCGGCAAATCGATGATCACCGGCCCGTCGGCATCGACCAGGATGTTGTACTCGGACAGATCGCCGTGGATCACGCCGGCGCACAGCATCAGCACCACCTGGCGCAATAGCGCGGCGTGGAAACCGCGCGCGCTTTCGGGGGTGAGCGGCACATCGTTCAGGCGCGGGGCCGCGTTGCCGTCGGCGTCGGTGACCAGCTCCATGAGCAGCACGCCTTCGAAGCACAGGTAGGGCGTCGGCACCCGGACGCCGGCCGCGGCCAGCCGGTACAATGCGTCCACCTCGGCGTTCTGCCACACTTCCTCGGCCATCTTGCGGCCATAGCGGGTGCCCTTTTCCATCGCGCGGGCCTGGCGGCTGTTCTTGACCCGGCGTCCCTCCTGGTACGCTACCGCCTGGTGGAAGCTGCGCTGGTTAGCCTCCTTGTACACCTTGGCGCAACGCACATCGTCGCCGCAGCGCACCACGTACACGATGGCTTCCTTGCCGCTCATTAGCTGGCGCATCACTTCGTCGACCAGGCCTTCTTCAACCAGGGGCTGGATTCTTTTTGGGGTTTTCATGGATGGTGCCGGGCAGCGGCTGAAATCAGCCGGTATGAACTCGTCTTCGTTGGTGGATTAGCGGGGGTGGCTGGCTGGCCGGCGGGAAGCGGGGCGGGCGTTTCGGCGTACGCGCGCATTGTAACCGAGACGGCACCGCAACTCTCACGATAACAAGCGATCAATGCTAATTCGGGGCTAAGTGAACAGCTCCTGGTTGGAGCCGCGCAGCACGTGCTTCTGGATTTTCCCGGTCGAGGTGGTCGGCATCTTGTCGATCAGGACCACATGCTTGGGCACCTCGAAGCCCGCAAGGTGCTCGCGGCAGTAGCGCTGCAGCGCCGCGCCGTCGCATTCGGCGCCGGCTTTGAGCACCACGAAGGCGGCGATCCCCTCCCCCCACTGCGGATGCGGCACGCCGACCACGGCGGCATTCGCCACGCCCGGATGGCACAGCAAGACTTCCTCTACCTTGACCGAGGCGACGTTTTCGCCGCCGGTCTTGATCATGTCCTTGATGCGGTCCTTGAACAGCAGCTGGCCATCCTGGTCCAGCATGCCCAGGTCGCCGGTGTGGTGCCAGCCGAAACGGCGCGAATCCGCGCTCGCCTCCGGATCCTTGTAATAGCCCAGCATGACGTTCGGCCCGCGATGGACAATCTCGCCGATCTCGCCGCGCCCGAGCAAGGTGCCGTCGGCATCCATGATCCCCAGCTCGTTGACGATGCACGGCTGGCCCCAGTAATTGCCGAAGCGGCGCAGCTGCTCGTCGGGATGAAAGAACATCGTCATCGGAAAGATCTCGGTCTGGCCGCTGCCGAGCGCGAAATTCGGGCATACCTCGCCGATCAGGCTCCGCAGCAGCGGCTGCGCCATCGGCGCCATCGCGTAAATGCACAGGCGCAGCGCCGACAGGTCGCGCTGCACGCGCTCGGGATGATTCAGCAGCGCCGCGTACATCAGCGGCAGGCCGAACATGACCGTCACGCGTTCGCGCTGCAGCGCATCGAGCAGCGCCGTCGGATCAAAGCCGCGTTGCAGCACCATCGACGCACCCGCCGCCAGCGCACCCGTGGCCAGCGCGAACTGCGCGCAGTGGAACAGCGGCAGCACGCCCGAGAAAATGTCGGCAGGCGCTATCCCCAGGCAGGCGATGTTCGACACCAGCGCCGAATGCACCGACCGGTGCGAGTGCATCGCGCCCTTCGGCCGCCCCGTGGTGCCGCTGGTGTACACGATCATTGCCAGGTCGCGCTCGTCGATGATTGCGTCCGGCAGGGTTTCGGGCATGCCGCGCAGCGATTGCATCACGCTGTATTCGGCCAGTCCCGCAAGCTCGCAAAGGCGAACCGGCAGCTGGAGCTGGTCGAGCGCGTCGCGCAAGGAGGGATTCGCGAAAAGCTGGTCGTCGAGCACCACCAGTGCGGCTTCGGAGTGTTCGAGGAGATAGCGGATATCGGCGGGCGCCAGCATCGTGTTGACGGGTACCCAGACCAGCCCCGCCTTCAGGATTGCATAGGCCGCGACGAGGAACTGGATGGAGTTGTTGCAGATCATTGCGACCTTGTCGCCGGCTTTCAGCCCGCTCGCCAGCAGATGGTGGGCGAACTGGTTGCTGGCCGCGTCGAGCCGGGCATAGCTGATGCGCTGCGCGCCTTCGACCAGCGCCGTGCGGTCGCCGAATTTGCGCGCGCTGCGATGCAGCGTATCGCCCAGCGCGATCCGGTTCAACAGATTCTCTTCCAGTGCCGCCTTGCCTGCCTTTTCCATCGTGCCTCCCTCGGTTTATATGGAACCTTGCTCGGCGCCGATCTCGATCAGCGCGCGTCCGGGCGCGACCTGGTCGCCGATTGCGGCAAACACGCCTCGGACAATACCTGCGCGCGGTGCGACGATGCTGTGCTCCATCTTCATCGCTTCGAGCACCATCACCAGCTGGCCGGCATTCACCCGTTCGCCCTCGCGGACCGGCAGCGTAACGACCCGCCCGTTCATCGGGGCGCTGATCCGACCGCACGCGCCACCCGCCGTTTCGCGCATGCCCCGTTCGTAAGTGGCATCGCGCACGGTGTGTTCACGCCCATCGAGAAGGAAGTGGCAGGCGCCGCCGCCGAAGACCAATTCGACGCGCATGGTGCGCCCATCGACCGACAGCGTGCACGCATCCTCGCTTTCGGCGGTGGACCGCACCTCGACAAGCTGTGCGCCGCAAGTGACTTCCCAGCCATGTCCGCCCAGCGGCGCGACAAACAGTTCGGCCGCTTCTCCATCGAGTACGATCCGGGACAGCTGGCGGTAGGCGCCGCTGTTGCTCCATCCCCGCAGCTCGTCCGGAAAGGACTGCACGCCGGAACCGCTGCGCCGGCTCGCCGCCAAAGCGGCCCCGACATAGACGGCAGTGGCGTCGGCAGCGGCAGCGGCCCGGATCGCCGGCGCGAAGCAGGCATCGATGAAACCGGTAGTCGCTTCGCCGGCGGCAAACACGGGGTGCCCGACGCAATGAGCAAGGAAGCTGCGATTGCTCTTCAGCCCGAGCAGCACGCATTCGTCGATCGCGCGCGCCAGCCGGCGCAGCGCCTCGTCGCGGTTGGCGCCGTGGGCCACGATCTTGGCCAGCATCGGGTCGTAGAACGGAGAAACGGCCAGGCCGTCTTCCAGCGCATGGTCGGTGCGGACCTGTGCCGGCGCACGCCAGCGAGCCACCACGCCGCTTTGCGGCATGAAGTCGCGCTCCGGATCCTCCGCGCACAGCCGCACTTCGATTGCATGACCGCCCGATGCCAGGCGCGCATCGAGCCGCGCCTGGTTCAGCGGCAGCGCGCCGCCACCGGCGACCCGAAGCTGCCATTCGACCAGGTCGATGCCCAGCACTGCTTCGGTGACCGCATGCTCGACCTGCAGCCGCGTATTCATTTCCATGAAATAGAAGGCGCCGTCGCGGTCGAGCAGGAATTCGACCGTCCCGGCGCCGCGGTAGCCGATCGCGCGCGCGGCGGCCACGGCCACTTCGCCCATTCGCCCGCGCAGTTCCGCCGTCACCGCAGGCGACGGCGATTCCTCGATCAGCTTCTGGTGGCGCCGCTGCACCGAGCAGTCGCGCTCGCCCATGTGCACCACGTTGCCGTAATCGTCGGCGAACACCTGCAGCTCGATGTGCCGCGGTTCGAGGATCGCGCGTTCAAGAATCATCTCCGTGCTGCCGAACGCGTGGTCCGCCTCCGAACGCGCCGATTCCAGCGCGGCCGAAAACTCCCGCGCGCTCTCCACGTGGCGCATGCCGCGACCGCCGCCGCCCGCCGCGGCCTTGATCATCAGCGGGTAACCGATCCGCGCTGCCTCGGCCAGCATCTGCGCATCGGATTGGCCGGGGCCGTGGTAGCCGGGTATGCAAGGCACGCCGGCCGCTTCCATCAGGCGCTTGGCCGCCCCCTTGCTGCCCATCGCCGCAATCGTATCGGCGTCCGGTCCGACGAAGGCAAGGCCGGCGCCTTCACAGGCGCGCGCGAACTGCGCGCTTTCGGCCAGGAAGCCATATCCGGGATGCACCGCATCAGCCCCGCCGGCGGCAGCGGCAGCGAGCAGCGCCTCGATGTTCAGGTAGGAGGCGGAGGGCGGCGCCGCGCCGATATGCAGCGCCAGGTCGGCTGCGCGGCAATGCGGCGCGCCGCGGTCCGCATCGGAATACACCGCCACGGTGCGAAATCCAAGCCGGCGCGCGCTGCGGATGATGCGCACGGCGATCTCGCCACGGTTCGCAACCAGGATCGTAGTAAAGTTCGGATGCGCCATCGGCTAGCGCTTCCGGCCAGGGGAGATGCCCATGTGCTTGCAAATGATGCCCAGCATGACTTCATCGGCTCCGCCGCCGATCGATCCGAGCCGGCCGTCGCGATAGAAACGCGACACATGGTTGTCCCAGGTGAAGCCCATCCCTCCCCAGAACTGCAGGCAGCCGTCCGGCACGATACGCGACAGGCGCCCGGCCTTGAGCTTGGCCATCGACGCCAGTTCCGTGACGTCTTCGCCAGCCAGGTACAGCTCGCAGGCGCGGTAGGTCAGCGCGCGCAGCGACTCAACCTCGGTCTTGAGTTCGGCGAGCTTGAAATGAACCCATTGGTTATCGACCAGGCTGGATCCGAACAGCTTGCGCTCGCGCGCATACTCGATCGTCTCGTCGATGCAGTTGTTCATGGTCTGCACGTTGCTGGCCGCGATCCACATGCGCTCTTCCTGGAACTGCAGCATCTGATAGGTGAATCCCTTGCCCTCCTCCCCGATCCGGAAACGTTGCGGAACGCGCACTTCGTCGAAATGAATCAGGCCGGTGTCGGACGAATTCATTCCTATCTTCCGGATCTTGCGGCCAACCGAGATGCCCTTGGTATCCATCGGCACGATGATCAGCGACTTGTTGCGGTGCGATGCCGGTTCGCCGGCCGGATCCCCGGAGGTATTCGCGAGAAGGCACATCCAGTCGGCCTGGAGGCTGCTGGTGATCCACATCTTGCTGCCGCTGATGATGTAGTCGCCGCCGTCCTTGCGCGCGCTGGTGGCGATCGCCGCGACATCGGAGCCGGCGCCGGGTTCCGACACGCCGACACAGGCAACCGCGTCGCCGCTGATAGCCGGCGCGAGAAATTGCGCGCGCAGTTCGTCCGAGCCGAAGCGCGCCAGCGCCGGCGTGGCCATGTCGGTCTGCACGCCGATCGCCATCGGCACCCCGCCACAATGGATGTGGCCAAGCGTTTCGGCCATGGCGACCGAGTAGGAGTAGTCGAGGCCGAGCCCGCCGAACTGCTCGGGCTTGGAGATGCCGAGGAAGCCCAGCGTTCCCATCTTCCTGAATAGTTCCTTCGCGGGGAACATTTCCGCCTCCTCCCATGCGTCGACATGGGGATTGATCTCGCTGTCGATGAAGCGCTTCAGGTTGCGCTGCATTTCCAGGTGTTCGTGAGTGAATCGCATGGTCTTCCCTGGCTGAGGTTTTGATTGCTATGGGCGTGCCACGCCGAACTGAATCGGATGCAGCGAGCGTGCGCGTGCCTCGGCGCAGACTGACAGCGCGCATGCCAGCACCTGCCGCGTATCGCGCGGGTCGATCACCCCATCGTCGAGCAGGCGGCCCGAAATGGTGAAAGCCCCGCTCTGCTTCTCGAAGGTCTCCAGCACCTTTGCGCGCATGGCGTCGATCGCCGCCTGGTCGACCTCCAGCCCCTTGCGCCGCATGCTCGCTTCCATCACCGTGGCCATGGTACAGGCGGCTTGCTCGCCGCCCATTACCGCAGTCTTCGCATTCGGCCAGCTGAAGCAGAAATCCGGGAAGAAACCGCGTCCCGACATGCCGTAATTGCCCGCGCCGAAGGAAGCGCCGCAATGCAATGTGATACGCGGCACCGTGGCATTGGCCATGGCCTGTATCATTTTCGAACCATGCTTGATCATGCCCGCCTGCTCGGACGCCTTGCCGACCATGAAGCCGGTCGTGTTCTGCAGGTACACCAGCGGCGTATCGGACTGGCAGCAGGCCTGGATGAAGTGCGCCGCCTTGGTCGCGCCGGCCGGGTCGAGCGGACCGTTGTTGGTGATGATGCCGATCCGGGTCCCGCAGATCGCCGCGTGGCCCGTCACGGTCGCCGCGCCGTAGTCCGGTTTGAATTCGAGGAAATCGGAACCGTCCACGATGCGGGCGATCACCTCGCGCATGTCGAGCGGCTTGCGGTGATCGTTCGATGCGATTCCGAGCAGTTCCGCGGCGTCGAAGAGCGGCATCGCGTACGGCCTGGCGGCGCGCGCGGCAACGCGGTTCCAGTCCAGCGCAGCCACCAGTTCGCGTGCGATGCGCAGCGCATCGGCATCGTCGTCCGCCATGTACTCGGCCAGGCCCGATACGCTGGCGTGCATGTCGGCGCCGCCCAATTCCTCTTCGGTGGCGATTTCGCCGGTTGCCGCCTTCAACAGCGGCGGTCCCGCCAGGAAGGCCCGGGCCCGTTCGCGCACCATCACCACGTAATCGGACAGGCCCGGCATGTAGGCGCCGCCCGCGGTGCTCGATCCATGCACCACGCTGATCACCGGCAGGCCCGCCGCGGACAGGCGCGCCAGCCAGTAGAATCCGGTGCCGCCGTGGATGAAGGTTTCGACCTTGTACGACAGCAGGTTGGCGCCGGCGCACTCGACCAGGTGAATAAAGGGGAGTTTCTGGTCGAAAGCGATTTTCTGCGCGCGCTGGAATTTCTCGATTCCCATCGGCTGGATCGCGCCGGCGTCGATGCCCGAGTCGTCCACAACGATCATCACGCGCGCCCCGCTGACGTAGCCGATCCCCGCCAGCATGCCGCCGCCCGGGATCGAGGCGGCAGGGTCGGCCTGGTCGAGGCCGAAACCGGCCAGCGTCGACAACTCGAGAAACGGCGCGCCGGTATCGAGCAGGCGTCCGAGGCGGTCGCGCGGCAGCAGCTGCCCGCGCTTCTCGAACAGTGCGCGCGAAGCGCCCGACTTGTCGCGCGCCCGCTGCTCCAGGGCGCGCAGCTCGGCCACCATCCCGAGCAGCGCCGTGCAGTTCTTCTCGAAACCATCGCTGCGCGGGTCGATCCGCGATTCGAGCACCGGCATCAGTCGTTCCCTCGATCGCCAAGCACCTTCGGTAACGAGGCAAGGTGGAAGCCATTGAACGGCGCGGTCGGATTGCGCCTGCCCGGCATCGGCATCCCGGGCCGCACATTGGGCCGGCCGCCGTCGACGCGCAGCGTGGTTCCCGTAATGAAGGCGGCTGCGTCCGACAGCAGGAACACGATGGCCGCCGACACCTCGGCCTCGGTGCCGAAGCGCTTGAGCGGAACAGTCTCGGGGAACGCCCGGATGGTATCGCGCATCGAAGGCGGATAGGCATCCATCCCCGATGAGGCGATATAGCCAGGCGCCACGGCATTGACCCGCACGCCGAATTGCGCCCATTCGAAGGCGGCGGTCTCGGTGAAGTTGATCATTCCGGCGCGCGCGGCGCCCGAGTGCCCCATATTCGGCATTCCGCCCGAGATGTCGGCGGCAATGTTGACGATCGCGCCGCCGCCGAATTGCATCGCCTGGTTCAGGCATTCCCGCGCCATCAGGAAGCCGCCGGTCAGGTTCGTCTGCAGCACCGCCTCCCAGCCCTTGAGCGAAATATCCTTGAGCTGCGCGGGAAACTGGCCTCCGGCGTTGTTGACCAGCGCGTCGACCCGTCCGTGCCTGGCCACGAGGTGCATGACCATCGCCTTGACCGCATCCTCGTCCCGGATATTGCAAGGCCAGGTTTCCACGCGGCCGCCGGCATTGCCGATTTCGACGGCTACCGCATCGAGCTTCGCGGGCGTTCTCCCGACCAGCGCAACGATGGCGCCAAGCGACGCCAATTCGTGCGCGGCGCAGCGCCCGATGCCGCTGCCGCCACCGGTAACGATGATGACCCGGTCCTTGAAACACGCGCGCGTAAAGATCGAACGATACATCATTGCTCTCCTGTCAGCCTTCAAACCCATATGTGGACCGCTACCGATCGGACCTGTCATCTGACGGTGAAACGCGAGGGAACGCGAATCGGCATCGCCAGCAGCACCTGCGCCATTCCCTTTCCCAGTGCGTCGTTGCGCAGCGATGCCATGCCGCCCCCGCCGAGCGCCCGTTCGCAGACAAAATTGAGGGCATGGATGCCAGGCAGCTCGAAGCGGGTGACACTCCCCTTGACCAAGTGCGCAAGGTGGCGCGCAACGGCTTCCCCGGTCAGCTGGGCGAGCAGCATCGCGATATATTCCGGCCTGCGCGCGATCACACCGATATTCGAGGTATCGCCCTTGTCGCCGCTGCGCGCGTACGCAAGCCAGATAAGCGGCACCTCGACCATCACACCGTACTGGTTTTCCGGTGCGTGCACCTCTGCGAAGCGCGCGACCGGCGGCGTGTCGCCGCAAGCGCCGGGAGGCACCGGCACGGGCAGCGCCACGCCGCCATCGGCCAGCATGGCAAAGCTGGCAACCAGGCGCTGCTTGTCGACGAGGAAGCTGGCCTGCCGGACCGATGGCGCCACGCCTGGTCTTCCCGCAGCGCCCGTGGTGCCGGGCGCCCATGAGGTCCCCGCCGGCGCGATTTCGCGCGCGAACAATTCAAGCGCCTGCCTGTCGGGATGCGTCACCGCCAGCCACATCACCGTTTCGAACAAAGGAGGAAACGAAAAATGCGTGCCGAAGGAAGACGCCGAACCGAGAAGCTCGATATGGGTGCCGCTATAGTCGCCCAGTCCCTGCTGCGCGAACAGCGCGCGGGTCCGCTGCAGGATCGCTTCCGCGGTGCGGCGCGCCTTGTTCTCCGCGTCGAAGCCGACCACAGTCAACTGGGCGGTGCAACGATAGCCGTCCGCGTATGTCGCGGTGACCTTGTAGTGGGGAGTTGGCGGAAAGCCTCTTGCGCCGCGCACTTCCACCACATCGGGTCCCGCCTGTTCCAGCGTGACCGCGGTGAAGTCGCACACCACGTCAGGCAGCACATAGCGGGCCGGGTCGCCGATTTCGTACAGCAGCTGTTCGGCAACGGTCGCCGGCGTCACCAGGCCGCCGCTGCCGCCCGGCTTGCTGATGCTGAAGCCGCCGTCAGCACGGCACGCGACGATCGGATAACCCATGTGCGCCCAGTCGGGCACCGCCTCCCAGTCGGTGTGCAGGCCGCCCACGCCCTGGCAGCCGCATTCGATCAGGTGGCCGGCCAGGCTTGCCGCCGCCAGCCGGTCGTAGTCGTCAATGCGCCAGTCGAATTCATGCAGCAGCGCGCCCAGCGTCACCGCGCTGTCGACGCAGCGCCCCGTGATGACTACCTGCGCGCCGGCGTCGAGCGCGCGCTTGATCGGCAGCGCGCCGAGGTAGGCGTTCGCGCTCAGAATTTTCTCCGGCAGCGACAAGCCTTCGGCACGCAGCGCGGGCAGCTGGGGCAGTATGTCATCGCCCTCGACCACCGCGATACTGACCTCCACCCCGAGTTCGGCCGCCAGGCTCGCGAGCGCGTCGGCGCAGGCGCGCGGATTGACGCCGCCCGCATTGGCGATGATGCGGATGCCGCGCCCGAGCGCCTCCTTCAGCACCGAACGCATCGCGATTTCAACGAAGTCGGTCGCGTAGCCCATCGCGGGATTTTTCGTCTGCGCCACCGCCAGCAGCGACATGGTCAGTTCGGACAAATAGTCGAACACCAGGTAGTCGACCTGCCCCGATTCCACCAGTTGCACCGGGCCGGTCGCGCTGTCGCCCCAAAACCCGGAAGCGCCGCCGATGCGGACGATCTCCTTGCGCATCAGCAGTAGCTCCACTCTCGCAATTCCAGTTCCATGTCCATCCGGTGTTCGTCCATTTAGCGAAGATTCCGACAAATACTAAATCAAGCGCTTGAATTTATCAATAAGCAATATAAACGACGTTTTAATCGAATAGGTCTGTTGACCTAATTCAAAATGGGCGCAATAATCGGCTTGCCGGCTACCTGCCCAGGCGCCCGTTCAACCGGAGAAGAATATGCAACAGTCGGCCGACCGAGCGCCGCGCCGCAAGCTCAGCGAGATCTTCAGCAAGGAAGAGATCGTGCGCCTGACCGCCCGCTCCGATTCGATGGGCTGGCGCGCGCTGCTGTTTACATGGGGCGTGATCGGACTGAGCTTCGTCGCGCTGGCGCGCTGGCCGTATGTGGCGACCTGGCTGGCCGCGCTGGTGATCCTGGGCGGACGCCAGCTGAGCCTTGCAATCATGATGCACGACGCGGCGCACGGCACGCTGTTCAGGACGCGCTGGCTGAACGACGTGCTGGCCGACTACGCGTGCGGCAGCGCGGTCGGCGTCGACATCGGGCGCTATCGCCGGCACCACCTGGTCCATCACAGCAAGACCGGCACCGAGGCCGACACCGACCGCAGCCTGTCGGCGCCCTTCCCCACCACGCGCGCCTCGCTGACGCGGAAATTTCTGCGCGACCTGTCCGGGATCTCCGGCCTCAAGCGCGAATACGGATTGATCCTGATGCACACCGGGGTGATCCGCTGGACCGTGGCGAGCGACGTCGAGAGGCTGCCGCAAAAGGGTCGCACCTGGCGCCACTATCTGGCGGATGGCGCGCACAACATGTGGAAGCCGGCGGCGCTGCAGCTGCTGATGTTCGGCTCACTGTGGGCGGCCGGGCATCCGCTGCTTTACCTTGCCTGGATCGGCGCCTATCTCACTACCTACAGCCTGTTCATGCGGATCCGCTCGATGGCCGAACACGCCTGCACGGAAGAGAGCACCGATATGCTGCGCAACACGCGGTCGACCCGCGCCGGCCTGCTGGCCAGGGCCACCGTGGCGCCGCTGCGGGTGAACCACCATATCGAGCACCACCTGATGCCGGCGGTGCCGTATTTCCGGCTGCCGCAGATGCACGCCATGCTGCGCGCGCGCGGCATCGTCGCCCCGCCCCCGGGCTATCTGGACGTGCTGCGGCTGGTCGCCTCGCGCTTGTCCTGAAATCGTCGCGCAGTCGCGCGCGGCGCATAAATCGGCCGGCGGCGGACGCTAATCGATCAGAGTTTGATTTCGGTGCCGAGCCGCTTGAGGAACTGCGCCAGCCATTGCGGATGGGCGGGCCAGGCCGGCGCGGTGATGAAATTCCCGTCCGTGACGGCTTGATCGACCTCGATCTCGGCATATTCGCCACCGGCCAGCCGCACCTCGGGTGAGCAGGCGGGATAGGCAGAAATCCGCTTGCCGCGAATGACATCCGCGGCTGCCAGCAACTGCGCGCCATGGCACACGGCGGCGATCGGCTTGTCGGCGGCGGCGAACTGCTTCACGATCTCAATGACGCGGCTGTTCAGCCGAAGATACTCCGGCGCCCGTCCGCCGGCAATCATCAGAGCGTCATACTTGCCCACATCGACATCGTCGAAACTGGCGTTCAGCGCGAACATGTGCCCCGGCTTTTCGGTGTAGGTCTGGTCGCCTTCGAAATCGTGGATGGCGGTTTTGATCTTGTCGCCGGCCTTCTTCCCGGGGCAGACGGCGTGGACCGTATGGCCGACCATCTGCAGCGCCTGGAACGGCACCATCGTTTCGTAATCCTCCGCGAAGTCACCCGTCAGAAATAAAATCTTCTTGCCTGCCATGTTAGTTCTCCTTCAGAAATTAATCATTTAAAGAGCGCTGCTGGGAAAGATATCTTCATGATCATACTCGCGAAAAAGGCGCCGCGAAGCGCCCATTTATGATTGTTTTCCGATGCACAATTCCCCTCAATCTCTCCCCCGAGTTGGACTCGAGGACAAACTGCGTCAGGAAGCTGCCCAACTCGGGGCCGCAAACTGGTTGGTGTCACCATCAAACACCGTTAGCTTGACGGCAGGTGATCGGCCCGCGCGTCCGCTTTACGCGACGGGCCAGGGTCAAACCCGACATTGAAAAAATCGGATGACAAAATTCAACTTCAGTTGTCCACTTTCCGCGTTTGCCCCCCGGGCCCACTTCCGCTCATGACCGTTGGCGGCCCCGCTGGGTAAAGCCTAAAATGGTTATTGCTCCCTGGTGGAGCGGAAGCGAGTCTGGCGATGAAAGAGAAAGAATTGCGGCTGGCGATCGTGTTCTTCGGAGGCGTTTCACTGGCCGTCTACCAGCATGGCATCAACCGTGAGCTCCTGAACCTGGTCCGGGCGTCGAAGCTCTATCACGGACACCAGTACGGCAGCGAGGCCGCTTCATTTCACAGCCGCTATCCGGACGAACCGGAGCAATCGACCGGCGATGTCTATCTCCAGTGTCTGGATGCAATCGGGCAACAGCTGTCCCTGCGCGTGATCGTCGACGTGATTTCCGGTGCGTCCGCCGGCGCCATGAACGGCATCGCGCTCGCCCGGGCCCTGGCCCATGATCTCAGCCTTGCACCGCTTACCGACATGTGGCTGGCCGATGCGGACATGCTCAAGCTGATCGCGCCCGAGGCACAGCCGCCGCGCTGGAACAAATGGATTTTCTGGCCTTTCGTTGGGCCCTTGCTGGCCCGGCTCAAGCGCGAAGGCCTGATAATCGGCAAAATCGACACCGAAATGCAGGAGCGCGTGTCAGTGTTCCTGCGCTCGCGCTGGTTCAAACCGCCGCTTGACGGCCGCCGCCTCGCTACCTTCGCACTTGATGGCCTGACCGCCATGGAGCGCCCGGAAGCATCGACCGAATCCTTGCTGCCGGCAGGCACCAGGCTCGACCTGATGGTGACGGTGACTGATTTCCGCGGTCTCGATCGCTCGATTTTCATTCACGATCCGCCAGTGGTGAAGGAACGCGAGCATCGCCGCCCGCTCCGCTTCCACCTCGACCATGACAAGGCCGGCCATCTCTACAGCGACTTCGACCTCGACAGCGTGCCGTCGCTTGCCTTCGCCGCGCGTGCATCGGCTTCCTATCCGGGGGCGTTTCCACCGGCCCAGATCCGCGAAATGGATGACCTGCTGGCCGCCCGCCACATTCCCTGGCCCGCGCGCTCGAGCTTTGTGCTGCGCAATTTCAGCGGATATCGCGACCAGAGCAAAAATCCGGAGGACGCGGTGCTGGTCGACGGCAGCATTCTCGACAACAAGCCGATCATGGCGACACTTGAGGCAATCCGCTCTCACGGCGCCTTCCGCGAGGTAGATCGCCGCCTCATTTATATCGACCCGCATTCGCAGTTCGACAAGCCGGCGCCGAGCAGCAGCGTGCCGGGCTTTTTCGCCACCTTGCGTGGGGCGCTTTCCGATTTGCCGCGCACCGATCCGACCTATAACGAACTGGCCGACGTCAGCCGTTACAACAAGCACGTGCGGCGGCTGAAGGACGCCATTTATTACGCCAGGCCCCAGGTCGCGCAATTGATCGAGCACTCGACCGGAGGGCGGCTGAGCGGCAGTTTCACCATCCACGAATTGCGGCACTGGCGCCTGACCTCCACCAACTTGCTGAAAGGTACGCCGATTGTCTATGATTCCTACATACGCACACAGGTGCTGGAAGCGCTCGATTTCGTGGCCAAACTGATCAACGGCGCCTGCGGTTTTTCCGGCGACTCCACGCCGGCGCGCAGAGTACAAGAAGCCGTCGAACAGTGGGCGAAGAACCAGCAGATACTGCTTTCCGACTCCTACGGCATCAGCGACGATGTGTATGAAAACAAGGATATGCCTTTATCCGCAAAAATGATGATCGACTTCGGCCTGGTATATAAAAAACGCCGATTGAATTTCGTGCTGCATGAGATAAACGATCTGTATGGGAGCTCTTCGGAACAGCGTTGCGGCGCGACCGAATCCGAAGACCTCGATCTCATCAAGATCCAGATCCATAAGCTCATCGATGAAATGTCGATTTACGACGATACCGGTTTCCTGAGCGATCACGCGGTCGCGCTGTGCCGAAAACTGTTCCCGCCCGATTTCGCCCAGCTGGGAATCGAGCAGTTTGTCGACAGCAATGATGCCGCCATATCCAGTCTCCTCAAGCGCCTGGGCATCGAATGCGACCTTGCGCGCAAGCTCGACGATTCAGACGCGGTGCTGTCGTCTCCGCTGGTGCTCGATCTCGAGCCGCGCTACCGCAACGCCATTCTTACTGGCTACCTGGGCTATTTCTACTGGGACGTGATCCTTCACCCGGTGGTAAGTGCCCTGTCGCTCGAATCCGGACCGATTGAAGAGATCCTCATCGACCGCATCAGTCCGGACGATGCAATCAGCCTGGCGTCACCGGGCGGCCCCAGGGTGCTGCTAGGCGGAACGTTTGCCGGCTTTGGCGGCTTTCTCAGCCGCGCGACGCGTGAGAACGACTACCTCTGGGGCCGGCTGCATGCGGTCGATCGGCTGTTCGACATTCTCGCCACGACCGTGCCGGCGACTACGCGGAACGTTATTGATTTTCATGCATTGAAGAAGGCTGCGTTTGAACGCGTGGTCGAGGAGGAAGCGGGACGGCTCAGGCTCATTCCCGATTTGGTGGCGCATATTCGCGAGGCGGTTGCGGCCCTGTGAGCTGGACGCTCAACATCACGCGTTAGGTGCAGGCGAAGGTCTCGCGTTCCAGATGGCCGGCGTGACGCGCGAAAACCTTGAGGAACCTGTGTTGATGGATGCGCAAAAGATCCTGAAACGCCATCATGCAGTCCCGCCAGCGGCGTCCCCGAAAAAAAGCGCAATTCAGTGTCACGTTGTTCGCGCGGATTGGTATTAGGTCAAAGAAGTCCGGCCACGCTGCTCATAGTATGAGTAAGGAAATAGGTCCAGAGACTCTCATACTGCAACGGGTTCCTCGCAGGTCTCCGGGCATTTGATGTTGAACATGACCATGGGGAGTCGGACATGGCGAAGCTGAAGAACAAGGCAAGTAAAAGCCCAAAGGCAGGTGAACCTAAGAGCATGTCGTATAAGGAGTACAGGAAGGAACTGTTCGCGCTGCACGTGGAAATGGTCAAGCTCCAGGAATGGGTGGTGCAAACCGGCAGCAAGGTTTGTATCGTCTTCGAAGGACGCGACGGCGCCGGCAAGGGCGGCACCATCAAGGCGCTCACGGAGCGGGTCAGTCCGCGCGTGTTCCGCGTGGTTGCCTTGCCAGCACCGACCGACCGCGAAAAGAGCCAGATGTACATCCAGCGCTATTTGCCACACCTGCCGGCTGCCGGCGAAGTCGTGATCTTCGATCGCAGCTGGTACAACCGCGCGGGCGTCGAGCGCGTCATGGGATTTTGCAGCGAGGAGGACGTCACGCGCTTCCTGCGAATATTGCCGTTGGTCGAGCATGCCATCGCCGGTTCCGGCATCCTCCTGATTAAATACTGGCTGGAAGTCAGCATGGAAGAACAGACCCGGCGTTTAAAAGCGCGCATCAGCGATGGCCGCAAGGTCTGGAAGCTGACCGACATGGACCTGAAGTCTTACAGCCGATGGTACGACTATTCACGCGCGCGCGACGACATGTTCAAGGCCACCGATACCTCGATTGCACCATGGTTCGTGGCCAATTCGAACAACAAGCGGCGGGCGCGCCTGAACATCATCAGCGATGTGCTCAAAAAAGTCCCGTACAAGGCGATACAGCACAAGAAAGTCACGCTTCCGCAAAGGCAAACGCCGCACGGCTATCAAGAACCAGATTATCCGTACAAGTACGTCGCCGAGCAGTTTTGAGTGCAGCGAAGGCGCCGATGTGCCTGCCGTCGATTACACCAGCGCCAGTATGGATGACAGTGACTAGCGATGAAGCAAGAACACACATCGCGACGGCGAAAGGCATGGGACCATTCCGTGCCGCGCGCGCGGCATTTTTCGGCAGGCGCGTACCGCATGCCATTGCCGGATTGGTTGCGCGACTACAGGCAGGAATGGCTCGGGGCCGATGTCATCGCCGGATTGACTGTCGCGGCAGTCGTCATCCCGAAAGCGCTCGCGTATGCCTCCATCGCAGGCTTGCCGCTCCAGGTCGGCCTGTATACGGCCTTCATGCCGATGCTGATTTATGCCTTGCTGGGAACGTCGCGCCCACTCAGCGTCAGCACTACGACCACCATCGCGATCCTGGTCGCCGCGGCGCTGGACCGCGCGGTAGTCTCTGGCGCGACGGCAAATCTGTTGACAGCGTCGGCAACCCTGACCTGCCTGGTCGGAATATTCCTCGTCGTAGCGCGATTGCTGCGACTGGGCTTTGTTGCCGATTTCATTTCTGAGCCGGTGCTGGTCGGCTTCAAGGCCGGCATCGGCATTGTCATCGTCGTCGATCAGTTGCCTAAGCTGCTAGGTATTCATTTCGACAAGAAATCCTTCCTGGATAAGCTGATCGCCATGGTGCACGCGCTGCCGCAAGCGTCGCTGGCGACCATGGCGGTAGGCCTTGCCATGATTGTTCTGCTGGCAGCGCTGGAGCGCCTGCTCCCGCGCGCACCCGCCCCTTTGATCGCGGTAGCGGCCGGGATTGCCGGCGTCACGCTGCTGGGCTGGCCGGCCTTCGGCGTGGCAACAGTAGGCAATGTGCCGATCGGCTTGCCCGCGCTCACGCTGCCTGACACGCAATTGCTCTCTGCGCTTTGGCCGTCGGCGCTGGGAATCGCGCTGATGAGTTTTACCGAAACCATCGCGGCCGGACGCGCATTCGCACGAAGCGGCGAACAGGTACCGGAACCGAACCGCGAATTGCTGGCGACAGGGCTGGCAAACATCGGCGGCGCGTTTTTCGGCGCCATGGCTGCCGGCGGCGGGACGACGCAGACTGCCGTGAACCGGCTCTCCGGCGCGAGAACACAGTTGGCCGAATTGGTGACCGCGGTGGCAGCGCTTGGCACGATGCTGGTTCTGGCGCCACTGATCGGCCTGATGCCCGAAGCCACGCTGGCGGCGGTGGTGATCGTATATTCCATCGGGTTGGTCGCGCCGGTGGAGTTCCGCCACATCCTAAAAATCCGCCGCATGGAATTCATCTGGGCTCTGGTAGCGCTGGCAGGCGTCGTGCTGCTCGGTACTTTGCAAGGCATCGTAGTCGCCATCATCGTCTCGCTGCTGGCATTGTTCTATCAGGTGTCCAATCCACCGGTCCATGTGCTGGCCCGAAAGGCGCACACCGGCGTGTTCCGTCCGCTGTCCTCCGACCATCCCGGGGACGAGACCTTTTCCGGCTTGCTGATGGTGCGGCCCGAGGGCAGAGTCTTCTTCGCCAATGCGCGACGCATCGGGCATAAGATCGGGGAATTGGTCGCAAGCGCGAATCCGAAGGTGTTGGCGCTCGATCTCGGGGGCGTGCCCGACCTCGAATACACCGCGCTCAAGATGTTGATGGAAGCAGAAAATAGATTGCGCGAAGAGGGCGTGACGCTTTGGCTGATTGGCCTCAATCCCGGCGTGCTTGAAATGGTCCGACGCTCGCCCCTGGGAGCAACCCTGGGGCGCGACAGGATGTTCCTCAATATGGAAATGGCGCTTGCTCGATACCTTGCGACGGGCAACCACCGCCAGCCTGGTTGACACAGAATTCGTTCGAATTCCAAAACTGGAACACTCAAGTGCCTCGTCGAGTCCGCAGATTTGAAGAGGGTAACCATGCCAGCAAAAGTTTCGGCAAAAGCGAGCGCTGCCTCGCCGACTTTGGGCCAGCCCAAAACCGCCATCGAAGGCACCACGGGTTAAGGTCAAAAAGTACTCCTTGACGATGCCGAAGTCCGAGCACGACGCGGTTGTCGCGTTCAAAGGAAGATTGAATGAGCAAGGCATCAAGGTGAAGAAGAGCGAACTCATTCGCGTCGGAATACAGATTTTGGTTGGTCTCTCCGACGCAAGAGTGAAATCATCACTGCAGAAGATTTTGGCGGATACGGCTAACGAAGGAAAAACGAATTAACTCCTCCGGGAAAAACCTGCGGCATCACTACATCGCGGGGTGGTTGTTGTGAAGTGAGCGCAACTGCGGCCAGGAGCGCACCGAGCAACAAGAAGGTTTCAACTTCCAGAACGGCTCGGACCAGACTTAGCCCGCGTGGTGAGCGAGACGCAGCGGGGAGTCCAACGAATTTATTGTACCCGCCCAAGGCAATGGCGGCCAGCACCAATCCGACCTTTGCAAGTAAGGTCAAACCGTAAGCAGTGTTGAGAAGATGCTCCGTCGTTCCTACTCGATGCCAGGCGCTGTAAAAGCCCGTTCCGATGATTGCGACCACGGCGAACATTGCGGCCTGTGACATCAATTCGAGGTACCTATCGGTAAAGTGGACAGGGAACATACTTACCCGAGAGTCACTCAGCACGACCCAACCCGATACCATGACGGCTCCCGTCCACACTCCGATTGCAGAAAAATGCATCGCTTCGGCGGCTACGGTGATTGTCCAGAATCCGTTTTCTCCCGCATGTCCCATGGATGCTCGCGTCACGGCGAATACCGCCATGCCGGCGGCCACAGCGGCATTAGTGGCGCCCCCCTTTCCGCCAACGAGGCGAACAAGAAAAAGGGCCGCCATTGCCAAAATTGTGACGCAGCCGGCGCGTCCATAATCGGTAGCGGAAACCATCGTCCAAAACATTGGACATGCTTCCCGAAGTCCAACGCCCCCCATCACCGCAGTTGCGGCCAGCATCGCAGATGCACTCCCGACCGCGCTTAGTCCCGCTGCCGCCAGGTCGAATTTGCGGAGGGCCGGTTCGATGTCATTCGCACCAACGCCACTTGAGCGCATCCAGCGACGTGAAAACCATGACCCAACCAGCCAGGAAAAGCCGATGTTAAGCAGCAATGTAGAACCTAGCTGCAGCAGCGAGACAGCATCCAATTATTTCACCGTGAACTTGAAGTCACCCTTGCGGCGGTGGCCATCATGGCCTGCAACCGCCCAGGACACGGCATAAGCGCCGGCGCTCAACGACGGAACTTGCACGCGCAGGATGGCTGGGTTCCCGGCATCGACTTTGGCTTTGCTTGTGACGACCGGTTTACCCGCGCTGTCTACCAAGGTGACGGTGCTAAAAACCTCCTCCACTTTCTCATTGAACGTCAGGGAAATTTCTTTCGGTGCCGTCGCTACCGTTGCACCGGCCTCTGGATTGGAGCTCTTCAAGCTCGCGTGCGCAGAAGCAAGCGGGCTAGCCAGCGTTGCCGCCGCCAAAGTAGCCGCCAAAATTGCGGCGCGCAATGTTTTCATCGTCAGTTCTCCTTGTATGAATTACTTGGCTGCTTCGATTGACGTGACCGTAAGTGCGCCACCAACTTTATCCGCGATAAAACGAACCTTGTCACCAGGTTTGACCTGGTCAAGCATGGCGGGGTCTTTGACCTTAAATACCATCGTCATGCCGGGCATTCCCAAGTTCTTCAGCTCACCATGCTTGATGGTGAGTTTGCCGGCCTCCTTGTCGACTTTCTTGATTTCTCCATCGCTCATCGAGTCATGGGTGGCCGACGCAGCGGGCTGCTGGGCGAGCGCGATTGAGGTGGTAGCGACAGACGATGCGCCAATCAAGGCGGCCAACACAACTTTGTGCAGAATTTTCATGGTGCTTCCTTTTGTGTGGAAAAAAATTAGTGACCGCTGTGTCCGGTCGGTTTACGGACAGTGACCTCAACATTTGGCATGTTCATGGTTGGCATCGACTGGCCGCCGGCGCTGGAAACACGTTCTGGCTCAGATAAGGCGCCGGTCCATTCATAGGCGAGTGTTCCCGCCGGATGCTTGTACCAACCCGGGTCGGAGTAGTCGCCGCGCCTCTGGTCTTTACGAACTTTCACTACGGTGAACATGCCGCCCATCTCAACGCCACCGAAAGGTCCTTCGCCCATCATCATGGGCAAGGTGTTGTCGGGAAGCGGCATTTCCATACCGCCCATCGAACCGCCCTTGTCGCCCATGACCATGTAGTCCGGGACAATCTTGTTAATCTTCTCGGCGATGCTGCGCTGGTCAACCCCAATCATCGTCGGCACCGAATGTCCCATCGCATTCATAGTGTGATGAGACTTGTGACAGTGCAGTGCCCAGTCACCAGGGTCGGTAGCGACAAACTCGATGGCCCGCATCTGTCCCACCGCGATGTCGGTTGTGACTTCCGGCCAGCGCGAGGCCGGCGGAGTCCATCCGCCGTCAGTTCCGGTGACGTAGAACTCGTGGCCATGCATATGAATTGGATGGTTCGTCATTGTCAAGTTGCCGACCCTGATGCGAACCTTGTCGCCTTGGCGCACTGGCAGCGAATCAATCCCAGGAAACACGCGGCTATTGAACGTCCACAAATTGAAATCCAACATTGTGTTGACTTTTGGGGTGTATGAACCTGGCTCTACGTCATACGCGTTGAGCAGAAACACGAAGTCGCGGTCAACCGCATGGAGGGAGGGGTCCTTCGGATGCGTTACCCAGAAGCCCATCATCCCCATTGCCATCTGCACCATTTCGTCAGCATGTGGGTGATACATGAAGGTGCCGGGCCGCTTCGCTTCGAACTCATAGACAAAAGTCTTACCCGGCGCAATCCCTGGCTGCGTAAGACCGGTCACACCATCCATGCCATTCGGCAGGCGCTGTCCATGCCAATGAATGCTCGTGTGCTCTGGTAATTTGTTGGTCACGAAAATACGGACGCGGTCACCTTCGACGACCTCAATAGTAGGTCCTGGAGACTGGCCGTTGTATCCCCACAGATTGGCCTTCATTCCAACCGCTAGTTCGCGCACAACCGGCTCGGCTACCAGGTGAAACTCTTTCACACCATTGTTCATCCTCCAGGGCAGTGACCAGCCATTGAGCGTGACCACAGGATTGAAGTGGCGGCCGCTCGGTGGTGCCGGCGGTATATGGGTTTTGGCATTGTCCATCAACATCGCTTCCGGCAACGAAGCCGCACCAGCCTTGCTGACTGCTGCGGCACTGACTGCAAGCGCACCAGCGCCTTTGAAAAAATCCCTACGTGAAATCATGGCATGGTCCTTGTGTCGTTATTGCTCCCGCCGTTCACGGCTGATTGAAGCTTGCTGTCAGCAATCCAAAAATCGCGCTGCGTCTCGATGGCCGTGTTCACGCTCGTTAGCTGCTCGCGCGAGTCCGCCAGCAGCTCGAATACGCTGGCCAACATGCCGTTATAGCGAAGCAGGACTTCATCGGATATTTTCTTTCGTAGCGGGACAACATCGTCGCGATAGTGCCGGGCGATGTCGTACGTGGTGCGATAGGCGGAGTAAGCCTCACGCACTTCCGAGCGAGCTCGCACCGCAGTGTCGGCCGTGCGATGCACCGACTGCATGTAGAGCGCCTCTGCCCGCGCGACCTTCGCACCGCCCCAGTCGAAAATTGGCAATTCGAGAGAAATCTGGTAGCCGTTCTGGCGTGGCAGACCTGTCGTACTCTTGTTTGCGTAGCCCGCATCAAAAACGTTGATGAAGCCAGTCGCTTTCGTTAAGCCTAAGGCTGCCGCTGTCGCTTCAGTATCGCGACGTGCCGACAACATGTCCAAGCGCTGCGACATCGCCTGCGCTTCCGCACTGTTCATTTCCTGAAGTTTCTGCGGCAGGTCCGGTAGACGCTCTGGAAGCAAAAAATTCTGCTGCTCGCCCCAAACGCCAAGCATGCGAATTAACTGTTCACGAGCCGCCATCGCCTCATGCCGTTTCCTGGCCAACTGTGTCACAGCATCCTGGTAAAAGGCGCGCTCACGTGCCTGGTCAAGCTTGCTCCAATTGCCGACCTTGGTCATGGCCTCCGCAAGCTCGGACGATGCCTCAGCCGCGCCGCGTACCTGCTCAGCGAACGTTGCCGATTGAACCGCAGCAACCGCAATAAAATACGCGCGACGCGTATCGGCAGCAAGTTGAACCGCCTGCGAAGCCGCCTGCAATTTGGCTTGCTCGAATCTGCCATGCTCAATGCGCGTGCGGGTCGGCAGCGTCAGTAGTCCGACGATATCGAACATGATGCTGCGTTCTATTTCAGTCTCGCCACCGCCACTGATGCGTCCGAAGCTGAAGCCCGGATTGCGCATCCGGCCGGCCTGGACAAAGTCAGCCTCGGAGACACCTAGCTCATCGAAAGATGCTTTCAACGATGCGTTGTTTAGGAGCGCAACACGAACCGCTGAATCGACGGTAAGCGGCTTGGCCAGCAAGGACCTCACCATTGCATCGCCGGTGGCAGTCCCGCTATGCGGGTCTTTCGAAAAACTCACCGGCTGCCCGATTCGGGATTGTGTCAGGCTCGCGACATCGGTCAGCCCACCGTCCGGCGAGAAGCTCGCGCAACCGGCAAGGAACACTGCCGTAAGCCCTACGGCTGCGCGGCCGAGCGTGGGCATAGGTAGTCGCATCATCTTATTGGCCCTTCATTTTCATTTCATGGCCCTTGTGCGGGTCGTCTACCGGAGGGGTCTTGGGCTTTTCAGCAGGCGTGGTCGCCGGAGACGTCTCCATTGACGAACTACCGTGCGACCCGTGCTCCGCCTGCCCCGACACCTCCCGATTAGCTTGAATCCACCGCTTATCGGGCGATGCTTTAGGTTCGGCGAGTGGCTGATAATCAGCAAAAGCAGATTGATATTTCGGCGGCGGCACCTTGGCGTTAGCATCCGCCACTGCCGCTGTTGTGCTAGCGGCCTGTGCATGGACAAGCAACGGCAAGCCTGCCGCTGCGAGAAGCAGCGAGCGGAGGAGTATCATTATTTTCCCTTAAAAATAGACTGGCACCTGGGATATAGATACCCAAGGTGATACGGACGTCAGTCCGTGACTTCAGCAATATTTAGGAAAGGCGGCGAGGCGGACGCTCGAGGGTGGCAGGGATGTAGGCGGTCATTGCAGGTTCAACAACGGACCCCGCAAAGGTAGTAAAAGCGGTGGGCATCAATAGCGACGGAACGGTCGGGGGAGCTGCGGCACCGACACAGCAGCTTGCACAGTGGCTGCACTTACCATGCGGAGCACTCAAGTGGTCTGCCCCAGACTGCGCACAATGCTCCTCGTGCGCTGCGGTAGCTGTATCTCCGTTGTGATGTTCCGCGGAGTAGCTTGGCGCCGTCCCGGAGCCGCACGACATGAAAGCAGCGGCGCCACCTTGCAAAGGTAGAGCTGCTATCAATATCCAGAGCAGTAGACGGATGAGTGCGCGCATATTCTTGAATGATACAACAGTCCTTCAGACATCGACAATGTTCGCTCACTCTACACCTTCCCATGCAGGGAAGGTCATTCGATAGACGCCCCAATAGGATTGGCGCCTGAGCCTTGCGTCAATATGCTACGCGCAGGCCGAAGTAGGCTGCGCCCTGATTGGTGGCCGCTGCATTGCGCATTCCGTGGCCGGCCGAGAACAACACGCTCAGGCTCTGCGTCGCCGCATACACGCCGCCAACATTGAAGAACATGGATGCCCGACCTTCGACACTAGTGGGCGTCGTCCCGGAGAATTCACCGCCCACCTGCAATTTGTCGCTGGCCTGGTATAGCATGGATGCGCCGCCTGCCCACGCATTTTTCGCGTCTGGGGCGCCATTGCGCCAATAGCCGCCACCGCCGAAGACGGTCCAGCGGCCGCGTATGGTCTGCGCCCACACCGGCAGGAAGACGCTGCGCGCGCCCACGCCGAGGCCGCGCCGCGCGGAGCCGGTAGGCAGTTCCACCATCGGGTAGATGCTGACCATCCAGGCACCCCTGTCTTCCGTCTCAGGGGTCAATCGGTACTTGATGCCAAGCTCGGTGTCGCCAACTCCATATGCATGCATGCCGTCGCCACGCGAATACGCCATCTGCGGCTGGGCGTGCAACTGGACGCCGGGGTACAGGCCATAGTTGATATCGAATCCCGGCAGCAAGCCGGAGGTATGGCCGGCACTGCGGCTAAAGGTTGAACCGTAATTGACCTCCCAGTGCAGGTAGGCAACCGGTTCGGGATCATCAGTCACGAACGGCGGGCCGGCATAGGCAGGCACCGCGTACAGACTGGTGACCAGCAAGGCCGCAACGCGCATTGAGCGCCTTGTGGCCACGCGGGCACTACTGGCGGTGGGCAATGCGCTCAATTCTTTCGGCTCGTTGAGGTAATAAGAGAATCAGTGCCAGCATGCAGACAATCAAGGCGGCCGAGGCGCCGTACCGGCTCAGCGCCAATCCTCCGTCGGCTACCGGTTTGTCGAGGAAATCACCGACCATCGCGCCCAGCGGACGCGTGACAATAAATGCGGTCCAGAACAATGCCGTGCGCGGCATGCTGGTCCACAGGTAAGCCGCGATGACGAGCGCCAGCGCCGCCGCGAACAGCAAGGCGCCCCCGCCATAGCCAAGTCCTCAGCCGGTGACGGGGTCGGCGACCCAGTCTCCAAGCGCCGTGCCCAGAGTTTGCGAGGACAGGATCGTTGTCCAGTAGAAAACCTCAGCCTTGCGCGAATCGAGGCGGTTGATCGACACCGATCCGAGCGTGCGATGCCACGTGAACAGCGACGCGATCAGCAGAGCGAACAACAGCGTGGAACCGCCCAGGTAACCAATCCCCAGCGAGCGATCGCAGAAATCGGCCAGCGTCGTCCCTACCGTTGTGGTGGCGACGACAACAGCCCAGAACCACATGGGCCGAAAGCGTGTCGCGCGAATCTGGACCGTGAGCGCCACCAGCAGGATCGCGGCAAACACGACCGTGCCCACCAGGTAGCCAAGGTTCATCGACATCGTCACGGCGTCGCCTGCCGTTTCCCCCAGCGTCGTTGCCGCTATCTTGATAAGCCAGAATCCGAGCGTCAGCGCCGGAACTTTGGCCCAGACCTGCTCGGCTGGTATGGGCAGATGGTTGTGTGTCGGATTCATGCATTCTCCTTGGCCGGCTGACGAATCGACGCCGCTTCGTCGCGATTCGCGTTCATCGGGACCACCGGCGCAGCTGCCAGCAGCGCACGGGTATAGGCGTGCTGTGGATGATCGAAAACCTGGTCGCGACTGCCCTGCTCGACGATGCGCCCCGCTTCCATCACCACCACGCGGTCGGCAATCTGCTCCACCGCCGCGAGATCATGCGAAATGAACAGGCAGGCGAATCCGTGCACCTTCTGCAACTGCTGGAACAAGGCCAGTATCTGCGCCTGGATGCTCATGTCGAGCGCGGACACCGGTTCGTCCGCAACCACGAAAGCCGGGCGCCGGACGATGGCGCGCGCAATGGCCACGCGCTGGCGCTGTCCGCCCGACAGCTGGTGCGGCAGGCGGTGCTCGAAGCCTTCCAGGCCAACCTCGCTCAACACCTCCATCACGCGGGCCGCCGCTTCCGTACTGGTCAAACCAGGCACCAGCTTCAGAGGCTCGAGCACGATCTCGCCGATACGCTGGCGCGGGTTCAGCGATGAAAACGGATCTTGGAACACCAGCTGACAGGCCAGCCGCAGCTCGCGTATGCCAGCCTTGCCGACCGGCTTGCCGCGAAAATAAACGTCGCCGCCCGCGTCCGGAATCAGCTTGAGCATGGCGCGGCCCAGCGTGGTCTTGCCGGAGCCGCTGCCGCCGACTACGGCGACCGTCTCGCCGGCGTGGATCGTCAGGCTGACGGCATCGAGCACCTTGCGCTCGGCGTGCCTGCCCCACCAGCCGGCCCGCGCACCCTGGTATGCCACCGAGAGGCCGCGCGCCTCGATCAAGGGCGTCGGCGGCGTGTCGCGTCGCCCGGCCGGCCCGCGGCGCGGCAAGGCGCAGACCAATTGACGGGTGTACGCATGCTGCGGGTTGCATAGAATCTGGTGCACCTCGCCCGTTTCGACGAGGTCGCCCTTGTTCATCACGATCGCGCGTTGCGCGTAGCGGGAAACCAGGCCGAGGTTGTGAGTGATCAGCAGTACCGCCGTGCCCTCTTCGCGCGCCAGCTCACGCATCATGTCGAGCACCTCGCCTTGCGACAGGGTGTCGAGCGCCGTAGTGGGCTCGTCGGCAATCAGCAGCTTCGGGCGCAGCAGCATGACGCTGGCGAGCATGATCCGTTGCCGCATTCCGCCCGAAAATTGGTGCGGGAAGGACTGCATGCAGCGCTTTGGATCGCGGATCTGCACGCGTGAGAGCATCGCCAGGCAGCGTTCCTCGATCTGCGCATCACTTAGCTTGGTGTGCAGGCGCAGGCCTTCGGCCATCTGGGCGCCGATGCGGATCGACGGATTGAGCGACGTCATCGGTTCCTGGAACACCATGCCGATCTGCCCGCCGCGTAGCGAACGCAGGAGCTCGGGCGTGACTTGCAGCAGGTCGCGCCCTTCCATCAGGATGCGGCCACCAGCCAAAGCGATCCCCGGCGGCAGCAGCCCAAGGATGGCGCGCGCGGCCATGGTCTTGCCGCTGCCCGACTCGCCGACGATGGCCAGGAACTCGCCGGCCCGTACGTCGAACGAGACGTCGTTGACGACCGCATGGCCGCTGCCGGAAACGACCAGCCGCAGCGCTTCGACGCGCAAAAGCGAGGGCGCGCTCATTTGCCCACCATCAGGGGATCAAAGCGGTCGCGCACGGCGTCGCCCAGCAGGTTAATCCCCAGCAGCGTCATGGAAATGCACAGGCCAGGCACGAGGCCAAGCCACATGGCGTTCTGCATGTACTGGCGCGACGCGGCGAGCATGTTGCCCCAGGTCGGCGCCGGCGGCGGCACGCCCAGGCCGAGGAAACTCAGTGCGCTTTCAGATAGCAGCACCCAGCCGAACATGCTGGTGGTGAGCACCGCAACGGGCGCCATGCAGTTCGGCAGGATGTGACGCCACATGGTCAGCCAGTCGGGATTGCCGATCATGCGCGACGCTTCCACGTACTCCTTCTCGCGCAGCGAAAGTACGGTGCCGCGCACCACGCGCACCACGGTAGGCGCGTAAGCCAGGCCGAGCGCGATGATGATCCCGTAACGATTGGCGCCGACCACCATCATCACCGCCAGCGCCAGCAGGATGCCCGGGAAAGCCATCATCGCATCGTTGAACGCAGAGAGGATGCGGTCGGTCCAGCCGCGAAAAAAGCCGGTCAGCAATCCGACCACCAGGCCGCTGCTGACGGCAATTGCGACGGTCAGCGCGGCGACCTGCCCGCTCGCGGCGGCGCCGGCCATCGCACGGCTAAGCACATCGCGCCCGAATTCGTCGGTGCCCAGAAGATGCGCAGACGACGGCGCCTGCAGGCGAATTTGCAGGTTCACGGCGAGCGGGTTGTACGGGGTCCACACCAGCGCGGTCATTGCCGCCAGCACGACCGCGCCGATCAAAACGCAGCCGATCATGCCGTTGGCCGATAGTGGTGCGCGCCGCTTCATTGGGTCGCGACGCGCGGGTCGAAGAATGGATAGCATAGGTCGATTACCAGGTTAATCAATACATAAATCAGCGCGGTGAACAGCATCACGCCCTGCACTACGGGATAGTCGCGGGCGTAGATCGCGTCGACCAGAAGGCGACCGAGACCCGGCAGCGTGAACACGGTTTCGAGTACGGCGATGCCGCCCAGCAGGTTGCCAAGCAAGATACCGACCATCGTCAAGGTCGGCGCAAATGCGTTGGGCAGCACGTGCCGCGCCAGCACTCGCCATTCCGGCAGACCCTTGGCGCGGGCATGGGTGACGTAGTCGAGCCGCAGCACCTCGATGGCGCTGGCGCGCGCCATGCGGATCAGCACACCGGTTTCGATCATCACCAGGGTCACGATCGGCAGCATCACGTACTGCACGCCCTGCGCGACACTGTCGTGGAACGACACATAGCCGACCACCGGCAGCCACCCCAGGTTCAGCCCGAACAGCAGCAGCAGGAGCAGGCCGAGCCAGAAGCTCGGCACCGACAGCAGAAGCGTGGCGCCGGCGACGATGGCGACGTCAAGCGTCTGGTTCTGCTTCCAGGCTGCGATCAGGCCGACCGGCACCGCGATCATCGTCGCCAGCGCGACTGCCACCAGCACGATGGTGGCGCTGACCTCGAAGCGTTCGAGGATCAGCGGCAGCACTGGCAGGCCGTTGGTGATCGAGTGGCCGAAGTCGCCGTGCAGGATGCGGCCGATCCAGTGGAAGAACTGCATGCTCAAAGGCTGGTCGAGGCCGAGCTGCTGACGCAGCAGCGCGACCGAGCTGTCGTCGGCAGCGTCCCCCAACATCAGTTGCGCGGGATCGCCCGGGATCAGGTGGATCATCGTAAATACGGCGATCGCCACCAGCATCAGGGTCGGAAGCGCCATCGCGACGCGGCGCGCCAGGTAAGTAATCATCGGGGGAGGCCTGTTGGATTATTGGAAACGCACATTCCACAGCCGCGGCTTGGCCGGCGCCCAGCTCTTGAAGCCGACCACGTTCTTGCGCAGCCCGACCGCGTCGGCGCTGTTGAACAGCACGATGAATGGCACGTCATTGAGCATCTTGCGATGCAGCTCGTCGAATACGGCCTGGCGCTGGCTGCGATCGGAAAGCTGCATCGACAACGCCAGCCTGGCCTGCACCTCCGGATCGTCCCACACCTTGCGCGGCTGCGTGGCCTTGGGGCCGGACACCATCTCGTAGCTCAGCGAAGGGTCGAGCCGGGCCGAATAAATGAAGGCCATCGACTGGTATTTTCCCTTGGTGTAGCGATCGAGCTGGGTGGCCCAGTCGAGCACTTCGATGTCGACGATGATGCCCGCCTCCGCCGCCATCGCCTGCACCAGCACTGCGGTGTCGAAGCTTTCCGAGTGCCGCTTGTTGGCGATCATCTTGATTGGCTGGCCGTGATAGCCGGCTTGCGCCAACAGCTTCCTGGCCTGCGCGATGTCGCGCGTGAAGCCGGTGGCCTGCACCGCATCGTAATACGGACTGGCGGCCGGTATCGCAGAATTATTGCGCTTGCTCCCGCCTTCGGTCACCGCCGCGGCGATGCCGGGCGTATCGAGCGACAGCGCCAGCGCCTTGCGGATGCGAGCGTCGCGCAGCAAGGGATCGCTGGTCTGGAACAGCAGCGCGAACATGTTCATCGACGGCGCCACTTCAATCTTGGTGCGCGGGTGCTTGCGGATCTCGTCGACGTCGATACTGCGCGCCTCCGGGAATACGTCGATGGCGCCGCTGTACAAGGCCGTCTTGCCGGCCACCTCGTCCGGAATAACCATGAAGCGCAGTTTGCCGACTTGCGCATTTTTGCCGCCGGTGTAGCCATCGCGCACGCCCGGAAGCGAGGCGTAGGCTTCGTAACGCACCAGGTCGACATATTGGCCGCGCTTCCATTCCTGGAACTGGTAGGGGCCGGTGCCTACCGGAGAGATCCATTTGCCGTCCGCTCCCACCGAACTTTTGTGCACGATGCCCGAGCCGCCACAATCGGTGCGCGCCATGGTCGCCAGGATCAGCGGCGCGGCGCGCTCAAGCCGGAACATGACGGTGCGCGCATTGAGCGCCTCGACCGCCAGCAGCCGGGTCATGCCGCGGCCATCGAACTCGGGCAGGCAGCGCCAGCCGGTCTTTGGATCGAGGTAGCGTTTCCATGACCAGACCACATCGGAAGCCGTCAGCGGCGCGCCGTTGTGGAACTTCACGCTTTCGCGCAAAGTAAAGGTATAGCGCAAGCCGTCGTTGGACACCGCGATTTTCGAGGCGAGCATCGGGCCGATCGAGGTATCCTCGCGCAAGGCCACCAGTCCCTCGACCATGTGCAGCACCACCGCATCGGTGTTGTCGTCGCGATTGGTGCCGGGATCGGTGGAACGAATATCGGAGCTGAGCCGCACGCGCATCGTGGCACCAGGCTGCTCCGCCATCGCGACCGCGCTGGACGACATCATCAGGGCGCCCGCCAGAATCAGGGGACACCATCGGTTTTGATTCAAAGCTTCTCCTGCGGGACTAGGTATAACCGGAACGGGAGCCATCTTATTGCGAGTAGGTCAGGATGCTGAAAGTGTTCGGAAAATATCTGGTTTCGATGTCGCGTCCCTCAGGATAGGTGTCGACATATTCTGCATTGACGAGGTAGATCTTTCCGGTCGCCTGATCGAGCACGCCGGTGCGCGCGCGCGGGCGCGTGCCGACCGTGGCTGCCACGCGGTACTGGCCGGCCGGACTAGGCCGGATAACCGTCAGGCTGGCGTCGTCGCCGTTCGCGCTAAAAATCGTGCCGGAGCGCTGATCGTAGAACACATCGTCAACGCCATGGCCGATTGGCAAAGTGGCGACCTGTTGGCCGGAAGCGGCATCGAGCACGGCGAGCGCCGGTGCGACCTTGGCATCGCCGCGGCAGCCGACAAAAATCCGCCCGCTGGCGTTATCGGTTTCGAGCGCCGCCGGCCTCACGCACCCCTTCAAGGGAATTTTACCGACGCGCCGCATGGATCGCGCGTCGACCTTGACCACCATCGACTTGTCGCGCAGCGGCAGGAAGATGTTGCCCGCGCCATCGGCACGCGGGCCGTCAACCTTGACGCTGTCGAGCAGCACCGAACCGGCTGGCTTGCCGCTGCGGCCGTCGAAGAACAACACTGGCGTGCGCCCCTTGCCCTCGTCCGCCTCGCCCACGATGGCGAAGCGCTTGCTCACTGCATCGTAGGTGGCGCCATCGAAGCCGCCCGTCGTGCTCTGGTAACGCGCAAGCGTCTTCAAAGTCGACAATTCGAAGACCACGATGTGGCCGTCGGTCGTGCCGGCGATGCCGAGGTCGAACTCCCCGGCGATGGCCGACGTGTTGGCGCCCTCGCTGTCCGCCAGGGTGCGGATGACCGCCCCGCTACGGATGTCATACACCTGCAAGCCATCCTTGCGATGCGCAATGAAGACGCGCTGGCGTTGCTGGTCGAGGGCGATGTAATCCCATCCCGTGCTGCTGCCCGGGACAGTGACCACATGTTCGAGGTGATAGCCTTCCGGCGCCGCCTGCGCAAGCGCGTCCAGCGACAGGCACAGGGTGCTCAATACGGCTGCAACGAGGATCGATGTTTTGCTTTTCATGATGGCGCCAGGGATGTTGAACAGAATGTTGAGCAATTCGAACGGATGGCCAGCCCGCATGCGGACTGGCCATCACGTTGAACGCCTACTTTGAACGCCTACTTGAACGAATAGTTTGCCGAAGCATACAACGAACGACCGCGCGGATCGGTGTAGGTCGGGTCATAGCCGGCCAGGAAGCTGTTCACCTGGTTCGAACGCGGCGGATTGGTATCGAAGAGGTTCTTGATACCGAGGCGCAGGCGCAGCGCTTTCGACAGCGCGTAGCTCGACGAGAAATCCCACAGCGAATACGCCTCCACGTGACGGATCGTGCCGTCCGCCAGCGGGTTCTGGTCCTGGTAGCCCTTGTAGAAGGTCTGCTGCAAGGTCGCCGAGAACGGACCGCGGTCGAAATCGAAGCTCAGGGTATGGCGCCAGCGCTGGACAACCTGGTCGTTGACGTAGATGCCTACGCCGCTGAGCACCGGACCGCCCTGCTCCTGCGACTCATAATCGATCACATAGGTGCCGTTCAGGTTGACCGCGAACTTGCCGATGCCATTGGCCGGCAGGCGCCAGTTCAGGCCAACGTCCACGCCGGAGGTCTTGAGTGAGCCCATGTTGCGCAGGTGGGAATCGATCTGCAAAATCGGGCCCGGAATGCCGCCCAGCGCCGGATTGGCGGGGCCGCGCTGGATAAAGGCGGCGTTCCTGACCGGATCGCGGAAGAAGGAGCCTTCCGGCGCCACGATGACGTCTTCCTTTTCGATGCGCCAGTAGTCGAACGAGCCGGTCATCTGGCGGCTCGGCTCGAGCACGATACCGAACGACATTTGCTTCGACGTTTCCGGTTTCAGGTCCTTGCTGCCGCCCATCAGCTTGACCGGCTGCAGGCCGCAGTAGTCGGGGTTTTTCGTGTTGTCGATACTACCAGCCTTGATGCATCCGAGCGGATCGTTATACACGCCGCCGGTGGTGTCCTGCGACGGCGGGGAGTACAGGTCGGCCATCGACGGCGCGCGGAAGCCGGTGCCGTAGGAACCGCGCACCATCACTTCCGGCATGACGGTCCAGCGCAGGCCCAGTTTAGGGTTGGTCGTGCCACCCACATCGTCGTAATGGTCGTGGCGCGCGGCCAGTTGCACTTCCACGTGCTTGAGCACCGGCAGGTTCAATTCGACATACGCCGCTTCCACCAGACGGCTGCCGCTGAACGCAGTGGTGGCGACGTCGCCGCGCAGTTCGCCGGCAGCGAGCAATGCGGACGGCGTGAACTCCATGCGTTCGCGCCGCACTTCGGCGCCGAAGGCGACGGCCGCGTTACCGCCGGCCATGGCGAACAGTTCATGCGAGGCCTTGAAGTCGACCGAATCGGTGGTGCCGCGCGAATGGCGCGCCTTGTCGCTGATCCTGGCCGCAGCGAGCAGCGCCAGGCCGTCGGCGCCGGTGGTGCCGAACGGGTTGATTTTACCCGTCAGGAAGGCGCTATTGAACAGCGAGGCGCGCACATAGCCGTCGATATAAATGTCATCGACCGTGCTCACGCTGTGGTTGAGCGCAGTGTCGTAGTCCCAACCGGCGACCGCCCCTTTCGCGCCGACCACCAGGCGCTGGTTCGCCGCCTCGATCTTGTTGGTGCGCGGGCCGACCGCTGCCAGGCGCATGGCGACGCGCAATGGCGTCTGGTTGGTGGTAATCAACGAGGTCGGATAGTAAGGGCCATTGACCGGATAGTTCAGGTTCGTCAGCGTGGCCGGGCTGATCCGGTAGGTGGTGTCGGTCTGGCCGGCCAGCGCTTCCGCGTACAGGGTATTGCTGGCGTCGATCGCAAACTGGCCGCGGGTGAGCAGCGACAGGCGCGTCGATTCCGGGAAAATCTGGGTCGCCTGCATGTAGTCGTACAGACAGGCGGTGGGGCCGACGAAACTGTTGGGCGCATACACGGTCGCCGGCGGATTGCATCCCGGCGTGCTCGGATTGAGGCGAGGGCCGGTCGGGCCGCCGCTCGCGTTGGTGCGCCGAACGTTCGCCGGGAAGGTATTCGAGCTACTCACATCGAGGTTGATGTCGGGCTGATAGGACGAGCCGACCCAGCTGCGCTGGGTGGCGCTGAGAGCGTCGGTTTTTTGGAAATCGAGCACTGCCATCACGTTGTAGCGGTCCGTGCTGAGGTTGCCGATGCCACCCGAGATGGTCGCCATCTTCTTGCCGGCGCCGCCGTGCTGCGTCGCGCTCTGGTACACGGAAACGTCGGCGCCCGTATAGTCGCTGCGCGTGATGAAGTTGATCACGCCGCCGATCGCATCGGCGCCATAAATGGCCGATGCGCCGTCCTTGAGCACTTCGACGCGCGAAATGGCGGCCGCTGGAATCGAATTGAGGTCGACGCCAGAGTTACCGCCCGGCGAAGCGAAGTTGGCCAGGCGCCGGCCATTGAGCAGCACCAGCGTGGACGATACGCCGGCGCCGCGCAAGTTCGCGCCGCTAAAGCCGCGTTGGCCGACCGCGTCGGTAAAGCTCGAACCGTCGGTCAGGCCGGCGGCACTGGCCGAAATTTTCGATAGCAGTTCGGCGGCCGTCGTCACGCCGGCACGGTCGATATCCTCGCGTTTCAATACCTGCACCGGCAGCGCGGTTTCGGCATCGATGCGCTTGATCGACGAGCCGGTGATTTCCACCCGCGCCATCGGTTGGACTGGATCGCTCTGCGCCGCGGCGGGGTTGGCGGCGCACGAGAACGCCGCCGAGATCGCCAAGACCAACGCTGTTTTCACTGGCTTTTTTGTAGTTGCTTTACACATTCCACTTCCTTCGAAATTGACATGCGTTGCCATGCCGGGTTGATTAATTCTTGGTGCCGCATTACAGCCCGACCAACTTGCCGGTGCGGATCGGTTTTGTGCCGCTGATGCGGCCTATCGGATTGCCACTCTGGACGAAGCGGATCGCCCGCCTCATATACAGAATTCCGGTCGTTGCGCTATAAATGGTGGTCGTATGGTCGGTGAGCGGATCGACGATATCGAACACCGCGTCGCCTTCCTTGACGTATGCGCCCAGCGCCACCCGATGGACCAGGATGCCGCTCGCCGGCGCATAAAATTGTTCACTGGCCGCCAACTGGGTTGCTGCCGCCATCAGGGCCGGCAATTCGAGCTGGGGCCCTTTGATCGCGCCGCGCCAGACCAGGTAGGCGATGATCGCGTCTGCGTCGCGCTGCGCCAGTTCATACGAGACGTCGCGCTGGCCGCGGCACTCCACCGTGACGGCGACACATCCATCGGGCAGCGGTTTGGCGCCGGCGACGCTTTGCTGCAGGTTCCACCAGAACAGCGTGTGGGCTTCGTCGAACGAGGCGCCGCCGGAATCTGTCGCCAGCAGCGACGCTTCCGCCCCCAGGTAGCGCGCTAGCGGCTCGACCACCGGCCAATGGGCGGCGTTGGCATACAGGTGCATGCAGGCCTCGAGCGAGCAATGCAAATCGAGCACGAGGTCGGCGTCGATTGACAGACTGAGCAATTTTAGGCGCAAGGAATCAAATTCCGTCGCCGGCTGCATAGCGGCCAGGGCGTGGTGCAAAGCCGCATGGATGATGGTTTTGTTTTCGGCCGCATCGCCGCCCAGGCGCTCGGCTACCGAAACATGATCGAACAGCGGAAAATTGCGATTGAAATTGAGTCCGGTCGCCAGGTCGAAGCGTCCGACAAACTGACCGAGCAGGTTTTGCGTGAGCCCGATCGGGTTAGCCACCGGCACCAGCACGATCTCCGCATCGAGGGCACCGTCCTGCTCCAATTCCTGCAGCCGCCGCTTGAGCAGCGTTGCCACCAGCATCGTCGGCGTCTCATCGGCATGCAGCGACGATTGAATATAGATCTTCTGCTTGCCCTGCACGCCGAAATGAAAACTGGTCAGTTCTCGCGCGGTTCCAACGCAGCCCTGAACAAGCGGATTCGATGTGATTTTCATAAATACGGCTTTATGTTGATTGACGGTATTGACTGATCCTATGGGGGAAGCGGGCATCCGAATAGTCATAATCGAGCAATCACGATCAGTTTTACCGATCACTGACTGCACATCCCCAGGTCAGCCTGGACGGGAAAAATGGGTGCCGCAACGCTTGAGTGGAGATTTAGGACTTGGCCTTCCAGGCCATCGTGCGCGAATGCGATCCCAGCATGGCGAACATTTGCTGGGCGGCGGGGGTCAGCGGAACAGCCGAACGGTGGACCAGGCAGATCTCCGAGGCCTGGATCGCTTCGGCAATCGGGATGGCGGTGAGCGCGCCTTCGAAAAATGGGTGTTGGGTCACGATATGCGGTTCCAGCGACAGATAGTCGGTCTGGGCGACCAGGTGCAGAGTATCGAACAGCGCCTCGGTCGTCGCCACGACGTTCGGCCTGGGCAAGCCATGTTCCGTGAACAGATCTATCAGGCGACTGGCCGCCGATGCCGACAGATCCGGCTGGCGTGTGCTGATCCAGCTGCATTCGACCAGGTCGACAATGGAGCGCCGGGTTCGCAGTGGGTGGCCTTTGCGGCAGACAATGGCCGGCTGCGAGGGATACAGCGCCGACACCGACAGGTCGGTTGTGTCGGTCTGGGCGGAGACCAGGGCCACCGCAAAGTCCAGGCTGCCTTTGCGTACCCACGAAATCATTTTGCGCGACGTGCCGCCCATCAGGTGAAGCTCGACACGCGGAAAACGGCGTCGAAAATCATTGAGCACCGCAGGAAAAGTCCTGATCAGCGGCTCGAGGGCGATGCCGAAGGAAACTACCCCCGACATATCGCCTTGCAATTGGCGCATCTCGTGCTCTGCGCGCGTGCACTCGCCGAGGATGGTGCCGGCGCGCGAGAGCAGATGTTCGCCGAGCGACGTGAGTGTGACACCGCGGTTGGTGCGGTCGAACAACGGTCCGCCGGCAAACTGCTCGAGCTTGTGCAGCTGTTGCGTGATCCCGCTTTGGGCCATGCCCAGCGCGCGTGCGGCGCCGCGCACGCTGCCCTGCCCCGCCACGGCGGTCAGAACGCGCAATTGTATGAGTGTCATCTGGATATGAAGATAGGTTCGACCTGATCGAGCAGCGACGATTGTACAAGCAGGATGAGTTCGCCGGAGTAAAAAATTGCCAGTTGCCAATTTTCCAATCCGCATTACTTATTACGAGTGCGGTCGTCATCGGAAAAAACGAATGTGAAGGAAAAGAGGTAGCGGCGCAAATCAAATCGCCACCTCACCTTACGGCACAGTCGGCTCATGGCCCATCGTGTCATTTTGCTAGCTGATGTGGGCCGTCTTGGTGGAAATCCACTTTACGTTGCTACTCAGCTCGGACAAGCTGACACAACGATGATTACTAAACACTACGGAAGGTGGATCGCTAACGGTATCGACGGAGACAAGCGCGAACGGCTTGAGAGGCTTTACTGCCAGATGACTGCCAAACCTGAAACACACGTCCGGCTGGGCAGCTTAACTAGCTGATTTTACTGAAGAAATTTTGGTGGGAAGTGCAAGTTTCGAACTTGCGACCCCTGCAGTGTGAATGCAGTGCTCTACCCCTGAGCTAACCTCCCAAAGCGGGGCGTATTATCGCATACAGCCGCGCAAACGTCACGAAAACTTATGCGTCTGCGTAATTTCTCCAGATGCAGCTACCTTTGACCGCCTTGTCGAGCCCGCCCAGCACGCTTTGATGCTCGGTCTCTTCCTCCGCGCTCGCGGCCAATACGATGATCGCGGCCAGAGGCACCGCTTCGAGCAAGCCGCCCTCCGAGGAAGTCTCCTTTTCTTCTTCCGTCCACATCGAATTCTGACCGCGGGTCATCGACAGGTAGACATCGGCCAGCAACTCGGCGTCGAGCAGCGCGCCGTGCAGCTTGCGGTGCGCGTTCGACACGCCGTACCGGTCGCACAGTGCATCGAGCGAATTTCGCTTCCCCGGATGCATTTCCTTCGCGTTGACCAGCGTGTCGATCACGCCGGAACAATGCTCCGTGAAGGTGGGCAGGCCGAGCAGCTTGAATTCGGCATTCAGGAAGCCTAGGTCGAACGGCGCGTTATGGATGATGACTTCGGCGCCCTGGATATATTCGCGCAACTCCTGTGCAATCTCGGCGAACTTCGGCTTATCGCGCAAGAATTCGGTGGTCAGGCCGTGTACCGCCAGCGCGCCCTCTTCCGAATCGCGCTCCGGGTTGATGTAACGATGGAAGTTATTACCGGTCAGCATACGGTTGTGCAGCTCGACGCAGCCGACTTCGATGACGCGGTCGCCGGTGCGCGGATTCAGGCCGGTGGTTTCAGTATCGAGAACGATTTGACGCATAAAGACTCAGGTTGGAACAGGCGGTGGAATATCGGGCGGTGCGGGCCGCAGTATAGCAAAGCGCCGAGGCCGCCTACTTGCGGACGGTTTCGACGCCGCGGTTGGCCAGCACGTCGGCTCGTTCGTTGCCCGGATGTCCGTTGTGGCCGCGCACCCAACGCCAGTCCACTGTATGGGTCGCCTGGATCGCGTCGAGCGCCTTCCACAAGTCTTCGTTCTTGACCGGTTCCTTGGCGGCGGTTTTCCAGCCGCGCTTCTTCCAGCCGTGGATCCACTCCGAGATGCCCTTTTGCACGTACTGGCTGTCGGTGTGCAGCACGACTTCGCACGGACGCGTCAAGGTGGTCAGCGCCTCGATCACCGCGCGCAACTCCATGCGGTTGTTGGTGGTGTTGAGTTCGCCGCCGAAGATTTCCTTCTCGTGGCCATCGGCCACCAGCAAGGCGCCCCAGCCGCCGGTGCCAGGATTGCCCTTGCATGCGCCGTCGGTAAAAATTTCTACTTTGCTCATCCTGCGGATTACTTTCTGTTAGTTGCGGGCACGGCTTGTGGCGCCGTCGCCGATTTTCTGTTCCAGGCAGGACCGATGATGGTCATGCCCTTGACGCGCTTGATCGCATGCACCATGTACACCGCACCGAGGTACGGCCACCAGCGCTGGCCGGAGCGTTCCATGAACGCGAACCGGTTGAGCCACTGGGCGGTGCGGCAAGGCGGCGCATAGCAGCCGAAATGGCTGCGGCTGACCCCAAGATTCAACAATTTTAACCAGTCTTTCATCCGGGGCATAGAAATGAATTCTCCCGCCACCGGCAAATAGGGGCTGCGCGTGATCTTGCCCATGCCCTGGCGTATGCCCCACAGGCTGGCAGGATTGAAGCCGCAGATGATGACCTGCCCTTCCGGAATCAGCACCCGCTCCACTTCGCGCAACACCTGGTGCGGCTCGGCGGCAAACTCGAGCACATGCGGCAGCACCACCAGGTCCAGGCTTTGCGATGCAAACGGCAGTTCGGCGAAGTCGAGCGCCACCGCGATCTGCTTGCCGCTTGCCGCGGCCGCGAGTTGTTCGGCGGTGGAAGTGCGGGTGGCCGCCTGCCACTTGTTGGGCATGCGGTTGGCCGACAGCGCATCGATCTGCGGCAAGCCGATCTGGACCGCGTTGAAGCCGAAGATGTCGGCGGTCAGTTCGTCGAGGCACGCTTGCTCCCACGCACGCACGTAAACGCCGGCCGGGGATTGCAGCCAGCCGTCGAGCGCTATAATGGATTTTTCAGATGCCGCGCTGTCCATGCCTGCCTTTTCATCGATACCCACACTATGACAAATTTACCGCGCAGCGCCTTGAGCGTGCTGGCAGTTCCCGCATTCAAGGACAACTACCTGTGGCTGATGCATGACGGCGTGAACGCCGCCGCGGTCGACCCCGGTGACAGCGGCCCCATCCTTGCAGCCCTGGCCGCGCACAAGCTCACCCTCACTGCCATTCTACTCACCCATCACCATGCTGACCACATTGGCGGCGTTCCGCAGTTGCTGGCCCATGCGAAGGTGCCGGTGTTCGGCCCGCGCAACGATAACATTTCCGTGGTCACCCAGGCGCTTGGCGAAGGCGACCGCATCGATGTGCCCGGCCTGGCGCTGGCGATGCGCGTGCTCGACGTGCCCGGCCACACCAAGGGCCACATCGCCTACGTCCGCGAGACCCCGGGCGCGCACTGGCTGTTCTGCGGCGATACGCTGTTCGCGGGCGGCTGCGGCCGCTTGTTCGAAGGCACGCCGGCGCAAATGACCGATTCCCTCGGCAAGCTTGCCGCGCTGCCCGACGATACCAACGTCTATTGCGCACACGAATATACACTGGCCAACCTGCGCTTTGCGTGCGCGGTCGAACCCGCCAATGCGCAGCTGCGGCAACGTGTCGAGCGCGATACCGCCAAGCGCGCCGCCGGCATTCCCACGGTGCCGTCCAACATCGGCATCGAGAAAGCCACCAATCCCTTCCTGCGCTACCGCGAACCGGAGATCGTCGCCAGCCTGGTCGCCGCGCACCGGCTCGAGCAAGGCGCCGCACCGGTCGCCGCGTTCGCCGCGCTGCGCGAGTGGAAGAACACTTTTTAAGGACCGCATGACTCCTACGCCCGTCGTCAGCTTCTATTTCGATCCGGTCAGCCCGTATGCGTGGCTGGCCATCAAAGCGATCGCGAGGATCGAAGCGGCGGGTGCACAGGTGGTGTTCCAGCCTGTCCTGTTCGCGGCCCTGCTCAACGCGCACGGCAACACAGGGCCGGCGGAGATCCCGGCCAAGCGGCAGTATATTTTCAGGGACGTGATGCGTGAAGCGGCGCGCGAGGGACTCGCGTTCAAGGGTCCGCCGGGCCATCCGTTCAATCCCCTGCAGGCGATGCGCATGTGCCTGGCATTGACGCGCCAGGACGAACGCCGCAAGTTCGCGATCGCGGTAATGAAGGCGTGCTGGGAACAGGGGGAAGATGTTTCGGACGCCGCAGTCCTGCTGCGCGTTGCGGCAAGCTGCGGCCTGAGCGGCACAGCCCTGCAGAGCGCAGTGCAGCAGCCGGCGGTCAAAATGCAGCTGGCCGCCGACACAGAAAAAGCAATTGCTGACGGTGTGTTCGGCGTGCCTACCTTCAGGGTCGGGGACGAGCTGTTCTGGGGCGCCGACCGCATCGAGGCGCTGCTGCGCCATTTGCAGGGACAGCGCATCGACGAGCGCGCGCTCGCCGATTTCCTGGCGCGTGCGCCCCTCGCGGAACGGAAGCGCCCGGCTGAATAGAACCGCTACAAGTGCGGAGCGTATTGCGGCATGGACGTACCGCCTCTTCCTGAATTCGCCGCGGCCCAATAGCCGGGGTCAGGTCCGACGGACCTGACCCCGAATTTGTCGCCGCATCGGGCGCTTGCCGCCATTGCCGCGGCTCACGGCGACTGGCCTTAGATCTCCTCGAATAGCTGGGGTCAGGTCCGACGGACCTGAAAGGAGTCGCGCCTTGCAAGGCGCGACCGTTTCGCAGGAGCGAAGCTTCGCTTCACCAAACCCCTGCTTCACCCCCGAATTTGTCGCCGCATCGGGCGCTTGCCGCCATTGCCGCGACTAACTTGGCGACTGGCCTTAGATTTCCTCGTACAGCGGCAGGGTGAGGAATTCGGCGAACGAATCGGAGGTCGCCATTTCTTCGAAGATCTGCGCGGCGCGCTGGTAGGTCGGGTTGTCGCCGTTCGGCGCGTCGACCTTCACCTTGGCAAGCTCTTCCGGAATCATCGCGCGCACCATCTCGGCGGTGACCTTGCGGCCGTCGTCCAGCACACCCTTGGTCGAACGGATCCACTGCCACACCTGCGAACGGCTGATCTCGGCGGTGGCCGCGTCTTCCATCAGATTATGGATCGGCACGCAGCCGTTGCCCGACAGCCAGCTGCCGAGGTAGTGGATGCCGACGTTGATGTTATAGCGCAGGCCCGCTTCGGTGATCGGCGCTTCCGGCTTGAAATCGAGCAGCTGGGCGGCGGTCACGTCGACGTCCATGCGCTGCTTGCCGAGCTGGTTCGGCGCAGTGCCCAGCACCTTGGTGAATTCCGTCATCGCCAGCTCGACCAGGCCCGGGTGCGCAACCCAGCCGCCGTCGTAGCCGTCGGTCGCGTCGCGCGCCTTGTCGACTCGCACGCCTGCCATCGCGGTCTCGTTCTTCTCCGGATCGTTCTTGATAGGAATCAGCGCGGCCATGCCGCCCATTGCCTGCGCGCCGCGGTGGTGGCAGGTCTTCAGCAGCAGCAAGGCGTAAGCGCGCATGAACGGCGCGGTCATCGTCACTTTCGGGCGGTCGGCCAGGCAGAAGTCCTTGTCCAGCTTGAACTTCTTGATGCACGAGAAGATGTAGTCCCAACGGCCCGCATTCAGGCCGGCGCTGTGTTCGCGCAGTTCGTACAGGATTTCGTCCATCTCGAACGCGGCCAGGATGGTCTCGATCAGCACGGTTGCCTTGATGGTGCCCTGCGGCAGGCCGAGTTCCTTCTGCGTCATCACGAAGATGTCGTTCCACAGGCGTGCCTCGAGATAGGACTCGATCTTTGGCAGGTAGAAGTACGGGCCGGCGCCGCGCGCCAGTTGCTCCCTGGCGTTGTGGAACGTGAACAGCGCGAAGTCGAAAATGCCGCCGGAGATGCGCTTGCCGTCGACCAGCACGTGCTTTTCATCCAGGTGCCATCCGCGCGGCCGCACGATCAGGGTGGCGACCTTGTCATTGAGCTTGTACGACTTGCCCTTCTGCTCGAGGGTGATGGTGCCGCGCACCGCTTCCATCAGGTTGATCTGGCCGTCGACCTGGTTGTGCCAGTTCGGCGTCTGCGAATCCTCGAAGTCGGTCATATAGGCGTCGGCGCCCGAGTTCAGGGCGTTGATCACCATCTTGCGATCGGTCGGGCCGGTGATTTCCACGCGGCGGCATTCCAGCGCTTTCGGAATCGGCGCGATCTTCCAGTCGCCGGCGCGCACGTGCGCGGTCTCGGCCAGGAAATCGGGACGCTCGCCGGCGTCGAGGCGCTTGGCCTTTTCCACCCGCAACGCCAGCAGTTCCTGGCGGCGTGGTTCGAAGGCGCGGGTCAGCTTGGCGACCAGCGCAAGCGCATCAGCGGTAAGGATCTGTTCGTAACCTGGCTGAATGTCTCCGGTAATTTCCATACCGGTCGGGGTGGCGATGCTCATGCATGACTCCTGGTGATTGAATTGTCGAATGTTGCGCTGCGATACAAATGGCGCTTGCGCGCCCACGCACTGCCCTCAGTATAGGACAGTTGGCGTTTAATATCATTTCAAGTATATTCACCAAACGGTAGCTAAACGAGACAATAAATACATTCATCTGTGCGTTTTTGTCACAGATAGGAAAGACTTTGCATGGGACAGTTTCGCCAGATTTCAACCTTTGTCGAGGTCGTTGCGCGCGGCAGCCTGTCGGCCGCGGCGCGTTCTGAAGGGATTGCGCCGGCGATGATCGGGCGCCGCCTCGACGCGCTCGAAGCGCGGCTCGGCGTCAAGCTGCTGCAGCGCACCACGCGCAGGCTCGCGCTGACCAACGAGGGCGCCGCTTTCCTCGAGGATTGCCAGCGTATCCTTGGTGAACTCGAGGAGGCCGAATCGGCGGTGGCGGAACGCAGCGCGCGCGCCAGCGGTCATTTGCTGGTGTCGGCGCCGGCCGGGTTCGGGCGCCAGCACGTGGCGCCGCTGCTGCCCTCCTTCCTGTCCGAACACCGCGATGTGACGATCAACCTGAACCTGAATGACCGCGTGGTCGACGTGGTCGGCGAAGGCGTGGACGTAGCCATCCGGATCGCCAGCCTGTCGGATTCGAGCCTGGTCGGCGTGAAGCTAGCCGACAACCACCGCGTGCTGGTCGGCTCACCCGCCTATTTCAAGCGGCACGGCACGCCGCTCGCGCTGGCTGATCTGGCGAAACACAATTGCCTGGCGATCAGCAGCGAGGGCAGCCAGCGGGGCTGGACCTTCCTCGACCATGGCAAGCCAGTCACACTGAAGGTGGCCGGCAACATGGTGTGTAACGACGGAGAGGTGCTGCATGACTGGGCGCTGGCCGGCAAGGGGCTGGCCTGGCGCTCGATGTGGGAAGTGGGGCCGGAGATTCGCGCCGGACGACTGCGTACCGTTCTGGACCAGCATGCCGCGCCCGGCAACGACATCCACGCGGTGTTCGCCCAGCGACGCCACCTGCCGCTGCGGATCCGCGCCTTCGTCGATTTCCTGCGCCACACCTACAATCAGCCGGCCTACTGGCGCACTGCGTGATCACACCGCGACCGAGGGGTCAGACCCCGGTTGTTCCGTTGGGGGCCTGACCCCGGTGTGCAGCCGAGCGGCCAAGCCGATTAGACCCTGAATTCAAAATGTACAGGCGAAAAAAAATCCCCGGAAACCGAGGATTTTTCGTTCGTTGACTCAGCGATTAGATAGGCTGAATGTTCGAAGCTTGCTTGCCTTTAGGGCCAGCGGTTACTTCGAAAGAGACGCGCTGGTTCTCTTGCAAAGATTTGAAGCCGTTCGACTGAATCGCCGAGAAGTGAGCGAACAGATCTTCGCCGCCTTCGTCAGGGGTGATAAAGCCAAAACCCTTCGAATCATTGAACCATTTTACGATGCCAGTTGCCATTACAATTTCCTATTTCAGTTAAGTTGGGCATACGCCCGTTTTAGATCGTTTAAAGAAGCAAGAAAGAAATGACAGACAGACTGCACTTACTACCTCGAATCCAACGATCCCGTATTATACCGAAGAAAACACAAAAAACACGTACTTCGCAAAATAAAAATGCGCGGCACCCTAACAATTCCGAACATCAACTTTTTTGCAGTGCTGTGTTCACAGCGGCATTGGGACGAATATAGGCTATTAAGCAAGTCCATGTTTGCGCTAGATCAAACGATTCGCCCCGCCCGCTATGGCCGCCCGAGCCCGCAACGACGGCGAATTGTTAAATTCGTCCGAATCCCCCCAAGGGGACGGACCTAACCCCAGTTGTCGCTTGGGAAGTCGTCCGACTTGGGATCGAGGGCCGCCCACGCGCGGTATTCATCCAGGCTGGCCAGCCAGTTTTCCCAGTCGCGCGCCGCCACCACTTCGAACGCCATCAGCACCCGCAGGCGCTGCTCGAGCGCGCGCGCCTGCTGGCCCATGGTGCGAAAACCGAAGGTGGCGGCCGAGCCGGCCACCGTATGCAGGGCCTGGTGCAGGTCGGCGACCAGCTTCGGGTCAGGCGATTGCGGTTCGATCGCCGCGCGCAGTTCCCCCAGGCGCGCCAGCGTGTCCGGCACGCCGGCGGCGAACTTGTCGTTCAGCGCGCGCAGCCGCGCGAAAAAGTCCTGGTCGATCAGGGTCGCCATCGGCCCGCTTATTTGGTTCCGAAGATGCGGTCGCCGGCGTCGCCCAGGCCCGGCACGATGTAGGCGTGGTCGTTCAGGTGCGAGTCGAGCGAGGCGACGTACAGCTTGACGCCCGGGTGCGCGTTCTGGAACACGGTCACGCCTTCCGGGGCGGCAACCAGCGCCAGGAAGATGATCTGGTCGTCGGTCACGCCGCGCTTCTTGAGCACGTCGACCGCGTACACCGCCGAGTTGCCGGTCGCTACCATCGGGTCGCACAGGATGAAGATGCGGTCGGCCGTGTCCGGCAGGCGCACCAGGTACTCGACCGGCCTGTGGGTGGCCGGATCACGGAACACGCCGATGTGGCCGACGCGCGCCGACGGCACCAGCTCGAGCAGGCCGTCGCTCATGCCGATGCCGGCACGCAGGATCGGCACGATCGCCAGTTTCTTGCCGGCGATGACAGGCGCGTCGATCGTTTCCAGCGGCGTCTCGACCTTGCGCGTGGTGAGCGGCAGGTCGCGCGTGATCTCGTAGCCCATCAGCAGCGTGATTTCCTTGAGCAGCTCGCGGAACGTGCGGGTCGAGGTGTCGCGCTCGCGCATGTGGGACAGCTTGTGTTGGATCAGCGGGTGATTCAGGATGAACAGGTTGGGGAAGCGTGGATCTTGTTTCATGGAGGGCATTCTGTCGATTGTTGTGGCTTGTGGCGGCATTATCCCAGCCATTGGGTCCCTTGTCCGCAGTTTGGCAAATAAATATCAGAATCTTTTTGCCGGGCGCTTCACTCGACCAGCGCGCGCGCCAGGATGGCCGCGCAATCGATCCCGGGCGGCAGCCGCCCGTAGGCGCCGCCGGCGTCTTGCGCGATCCGCGAACGGACGAACGCGTCGGCCACGAAAGGTGGCGCATGGCGCAGCAGCAGCCCGGCCTGCACCGCGACGACGATGCGCTCGGCCAGCCGGCGCGCGCCGTATTCGTCGCCCTGCTGCCCACCCAGGTCGGCCAGCAGGCGTTCGCGGACGGCGCTGAAGTCCGCACTGCCGTCGCCCGCCAGCACCAGTTCGGCGGCCAGCGCATCGCGCGCCGCCGGCGTCTTGCCGAAGGCGCGCAGCAGGTCCAGGCACATCACATTGCCCGAGCCTTCCCAGATCGAGTTGACCGGCGCCTCGCGATACAGCCGCGCCAGCGGGCCGTCCTCGACGTAGCCGTTGCCGCCCATGACCTCCATCGCCTCGAAGCAGAAACCTGGGCCGCGCTTGCACAGCCAGTATTTACCGGCGGGGGTCAGGATCCGCGCCAGCAGTGCCTGCGCGGGGTCGCCGGTTTCGTCGAAGCAGCGCGCCAGCCGCAGCGCGAACGCGGTCGCCGCTTCCGATTCGAGCGCCAGGTCGGCCAGCACGTTTTGCATCAGCGGCTGTTCGGCGAGCTTGCGGCCGAACGCGGCGCGCGCGCGCGCGTGGTGCAGCGCATGGGTCAGCGCGGCGCGCATGATGCCGGCGCTGCCCAGCACGCAGTCGAGGCGGGTGTGGCTGCCCATCTCGAGGATGGTCGGAATGCCGCGCCCCGCCTGCCCGACCAGCCAGCCGAAGGCGCCGCAGAACTCGACTTCGGACGAGGCGTTGGAGCGGTTGCCCAGCTTGTCCTTGAGGCGCTGCACCCGGACGTCGTTGCGGCTGCCGTCCGGCAGGTAGCGCGGCACGAAGAAGCACGACAGGCCGGCGCTGCCTTCGCCTTCCGTCTGCGCCAGGATCAGGTGGGCGTCGGACTGGGGCGCCGAGAAGAACCATTTGTGGCCGACGATGCGCCAGGCGCCCGCCCCCGCTTCGCCGAAACGGCGCTGCGCTTCGGCCGGGTCGAGCAGCTCGGCGCGGGTGGTGTTGGCGCGCACGTCGGTGCCGCCCTGCTTTTCGGTCATGCCCATGCCGATCAGCGCGCCGCGCTTCTGGCCGATCGGCAGCGAGCGTGGATCGTATTCGCGCGACAGTATCTTGGGCAGCCATTCGGCCGCGATGGCGTCGGCCTGGCGCAGTGCCGGCACCGAGGCATAGGTCATCGTCACCGGGCACTGGGCGCCGTTTTCGACTTGGCCGAACAGCAGGAAACGGGCGGCGCGCGCGACCTGTGCGCCGGGCTGCCCGCTGTCCCAGGGCGAAGCGTGCACGCCGGCGCCGATCATCAGCGCCATCAGCTGGTGCCAGGACGGGTGGAATTCGATTTCGTCGATGCGGCGGCCGGTGCGGTCGAAATTGACCAGCCTGGGCGGATTGGCATTGGCCTGGCGGCCGAGGTCGAGGACGTCGGCGCTCCCCAGCACGGCGCCGAGTTCGCCCAGCGCCGGCGCGGCCCATCCGCCGCCTTCGCGCTCGAGCGCCTCGCGTAGCGCCGGGTCGCAGGCGAACAGATTCACGTCTGCGAAGGGCGGCGCCTGGTTGAAGACTTCGTGGGTGTCGAACTGATTCATCGCAGATCTCCGAAAACTCGCAATATCCTTGCCAATATTACTACATCGCCAAATTCGATCATCCGGCCACCGCCACGGATGGCGTTATTCAATTTGCATAGATGCGCCGACCACAGTTGTTCAGTATCAAATCGACCGGCTTTACACGCGCTGATGTAACTATTTAATGCGTTTTGGCATCTTTAAGTGATACATTTCATACTAATTTTATATACTTGCACTGAATCAATCCGCCCAAGCCCTTATTGACCAATGCGCTCCAGCTCACCATCCTTGCCGCTGCAGGACCCAAACCAAGGGCTGGACCAGCTGATGGACGCTGCGGGCGATGCCGTTTTCAAGCTCGCGCCGGACGGAGTCATTCTCTACGCCAGCCCGCGCGCGGCCCGCCTGCTCAAGCATCCGCGCCCATTGGCCGGCCTCGCACTCACCGTGCTGGTGGCGGAAATCGACCAACCGGCGCTGCGCGATGCGATCGCCGCTGCCGGCCCGGAGCCGGTGCTGGTCGAAGCCCGTTTCACCACCCCCGAAAAAGATATCTGGTTCGAGCTGCGCCTGTCGCACTGCGCCGGCCCTGACGGCGCCGTAGAACTGCTGGCGGTCGGGCGCGACATGTCGGCCCAGCACGCGGCCGAAGCGCGCCTGCGCCACATGGCGACCCACGATACGCTGACCGAACTGCCGAACCGGCTGCTGCTGTCGGACCGGATCCGCATGGTGATCGCGCACGCGCGCCGCTCCGGCCAGCACTTCTCGGTCGTCACCATCGGGCTGGACGGATTCAAGCGCATCAACGACGGGCTGGGTCATCCGGTCGGCGACGCCGTGCTGCGCATGGCCGCGGCGCGCCTGCGCAAGACCTTGCGCGACAGCGACACCCTGGCGCGGGTCGGCGGCGACGAATTCGTCGCGGTCCTGCCGGGCACCTTCACCGAAGCGCAGATCAAGCTGGTGACGGGGCGCCTGCTGGCGACGCTGCAGTCGCCGTTCGAAGTCGACAGCCATACCATCTACGTTGGCGCCTCGGTCGGCGTATCGGTCTACCCGCTGCATGCCGAGGACGAAGTGCGTCTGGTGGCGCTTGCCGACGCGGCCATGTCGCGCGCCAAGGAAACCGGCGGCGCCCGCTGCCTGGTCTACAGCGCGCGCCAGAGCGGCCCTCCGGAGCACGACATCTCGCTCGAAGCGGCGATGTTCCAGGCGGTGCGCGAAGGCGAATTCATGCTCTACTACCAGCCGATCGTCGATACCAAAACGCGGCAGATCCAGGGCTTCGAAACCCTGATGCGCTGGAAGCACCCGTCCCTGGGCATGGTGCCGCCGGTGCGCTTCATCCCGATCGCCGAAACCAATGGCCTGATCAACCTGCTCGGCGCCTGGGCGCTGAAAGCGGCCTGCGTGCAGCTCAAGCGCTTCGAGGAGGCCGCAGGGCGCGAGCTGTACATCTCGGTCAACATCAGCCCGCGCCAGTTCCGCAACGATAAATTCCTCGACGTGCTGGACGACGCCCTCGCCTTTTCCGGCCTGCGCGGCGAACAGCTGGTGCTCGAGATCACCGAGGGCACGCTGATGATCGATCCCGCACACGCCGAGACGATCCTGGCCCGGATGGCCGAACGCAAGGCGCGCATCGCGATCGACGATTTCGGCACCGGCTACTCGTCGCTGGCCTACCTGAAGCGTTTCCCGATTTCGGTGCTCAAGGTCGACCGCGCCTTCGTCAAGGACCTGCCGGGATCGGAGAAGGACGGCGCGATCTGCAATGCGGTGCTGGACCTGGCCAGGCACCTCGGACTGTCGGTGGTGGCCGAGGGCGTCGAAACCGAACAGCAGCTCGATTTCCTCGAGCAGCGCGGCTGCCAGTACATCCAGGGCTACCTGACAGGCAAGCCGATGACGGCCCACGTGGCCATGGCGGCCCTCAAGGAAGACATGTACGCGGCATTTCTGCCGGCCGACAAGCGAACGGATATCTTATGAGCAAGCCCGAGCCGCCAGTTGCCGCGCCAAGCGCCGACACCACGCTCGCCCTGCTATGGGAACGGGTGCGCGAACAGGGCGACATGCCCGGATTCGCGCGCGCCATCGGCGCCATCCTGGGCGCCATGCGCGGCGAGGACGAGCACGAATTCAACATGGCGCAAACCGTGCTGACCGATCCGGTGCTGACCCAGAAGGTGCTGCGGCTTGCCAACAGCGGCATGTATTCGGCTTTCGGCCAGCGCATCAACACCGTGACCAAGGCGATCCTGGTGCTGGGCACCGACGCCATCGGCCACCTGGCGCTCGGACTCAAGCTGATCGAGGAATTGTCGGCGGCGTCGCCCGGGGCGAACAGCTCCCACATCGAAATGGAGAAAGCCGTGCTGGCCGGAATGGTGGCGCAGCAGCTTGCGTTCAGCGCCGCCGCGCGCGATCCGGAAGAAGCAGTGGTCTGCTCGATGCTGCACACGCTCGGGCGCATGATGGTCACCTTCTACATGCCCGAACACTGGACTCGGTTGCAGGAGCACGGCGGGATCGGCGCAGAAGACGCGGCCGCGCCCGCGGTCCTCGGCCTGTCGCTGGAAAAAATCGGCCGCGCGGTGGCCGAGCAGTGGGGTCTGCCGCGCAGCCTGCTCGACGGCATGCGCCATGTCGAGCCGGGTGCACGGGGCGCCCGCTTCACTCATTCCGACTGGCTCGCCGCGGTGTCGACCATGTCGACCGCGTGCGCCGAATCGCTGTGGCACGACGACGCCGCGGGCGCGGCCCGGGTGCGCGAACTGGCAGCCGATTTTGCGCCGATGCTGGGAGTAGAACCGGCCAAAATTCTGGTGGCAATCGAAAGCGCCAAGGCCGCAGCTGCCTCGGACCTGTCGATCGCGCCTCTGTCCAAGCCGGCCGAGCGGCGCGCCCGCGCGCTGGCCAGCACCCGCAAGCGCGCGGAGGGCAACAAGATCCTGGCCAGCGGCCTGGCGGAAATGCGTGATTGCGTGGCGAGCGCGAACCCGGGCCAGATGATTTCGATGGCGCTCGAGACGGTGCACCAGGGCCTCACCTTCTCGCGCGCGGTGGCCTTCCTGCGCAACCGCCGCGAAGGCGTCTACATGGCCAAGATGGGTTTCGGCGAAGGCGTCAGCGAGCTGCTGCCGCGCATGGTGTTCAGCGAAGCCTATGAGCCGAACGTGTTCCACGCCGCCCTCACCAGCGACCGCGTGATCTTCATCGAGAATGCGCGCGACCCCAAGTTTGCCGCCAAGCTTCCGCCATGGTGGAAGTCGACCTTACCGGAGGCGCGCAGCTTCGTCATCGTGCCGCTGTGCGCGCACGGCAAGCCGGCCGGCTTCATCTACGGCGACTGGGACGACAGCTTCCCGGCGATCGCGCTGAACCAGGCCGAGTTCACCTTGCTCAACGAGGTTCGCGCGCTGGTGGTGCGCAGCATCGAGCGGCCCAGGCAGGTGGAACTGGCCCGCCCCTGATCAGGCGCCGCGCTCCCAGCGGCGCGACAGCATCGCCGCGCCAGCCCCGGCCGCGCACAGCCCGGCCGCCGCAAAATACACCGCGTTTGGCCCCAACCGGTCCCAGCACAGCGCCATGAACAGTCCGCCCAGGGTGCCGCCGATACCGTAGCCGATGCTTACGTACAGCGCCTGCCCGCGCCCCTGCAGCGGGCCCGCGAACCAGCGCTGCATCGCCATCACCGAGGCCGAATGGTGCGCCGCGAACGTGGCCGCGTGCAGCAGCTGGGCCAGCACCAGCACCGCGAGCCAGCGGCCGCCGGCGCCGATCATCGCAAAGCGCACCAGCCCCACAGCGAATGCGAACAGGATCAGGCGATGCGCGGCGAGCCGCCGGAATACCGCCGCCTGGTAATAGAAGAACACGATTTCGGCGAGCACGCCGATCGACCACATGGCGCCGATCACCGGTTTGCCGTAGCCGATCCGCTCGAGGTACAGCGAGTAATAAACGTACAGCGCGCTGTGCGCCGCGACCATCAGCGCGAGCTGGGCGAAGAATGCGATCACCGCCGGCTGGCGCAGCACTCTGAGCAAGGCCGGCGCGGCATGCGGCGATTCGGGGTGCGGCGCCTCGCGGATCCGCAGCGAAGCGACCAGGACCAGCACCATCAGCGCGCCCGCGATCCATGGCAGCGAACCGATGCCGAGCCAGTCGAGGCCATACGCCGCCGCCATCACGGCCAGGATGAATCCGAGCGAACCCCATAGCCTGATCCGCCCGTAATTGGACAGGTCACCCTTCATCCCCGCCAGCATCAGCGCTTCCGACAGCGGCGCTTGCGCGCTGGTGAACAAATTGAGCAGGACCATCGCCGCGAATAGCTGGGCGAAGCCGCGGCCGAAGGCGATGCCGACGCAGGCCACCAGCGCCGCGACCGTGGTCAGGCGCAGCACCTTGACCCGTTGCTGCGTATGGTCGGCCACCCAGCCCCACAGGTTGGGGCCGAGGATGCGCATCACCTGCATCAGCGACATCAGGATGCCGATCTCGGGCGCGCTCATGCCGCGTTCGGCGAAGAACAGGCTGGCGTAAGTGGCGAAGGTGCCTGCGAAGGCGTAGTAAGTGAACAGGAACAGCGCGAAGCTGGACGACTGGGCCGGCATCAGGCGCGGCCCGCGCGGTCGATCAAGCCTGCACCCTGGCGATGTCCGGGGTCGTCACGCGCACGTCGCCGCACTGGGCGCGGTGCATCAGCGCGTGGTCCATCAGCACCAGCGCAAGCATCGCCTCGGCGATCGGCGTGGCGCGGATGCCCACGCATGGGTCGTGGCGGCCGAAAGTCTCGACCATGACCGGATTGCCGTCCTTGTCGATCGAGCGGCGCGGCGTGCGGATCGACGAGGTAGGCTTGATCGCGATCGAGACGGTGATGTCCTGCCCGGTCGAAATCCCGCCCAGCATGCCGCCCGCGTTGTTGCCGACGAAGCCTTGCGGCGTCAGTTCGTCGCCGTGCTCCGAGCCTTTCTGGGCCACCGACTTGAAGCCGGCGCCGATTTCGACGCCCTTGACCGCGTTAATTCCCATCATCGCGTAGGCGATGTCGGCGTCGAGCTTGTCGTAGATCGGCTGGCCCAGCCCGACCGGTACGTTGTGCGCGACGACATCGATGCGCGCGCCGATTGAGTCTCCCGCGCGCCGCAGTTCATCCATTGCCGCTTCCATCCGGGCGATCAGTGCGGCGTCGCCGCTGGCGGCGAAAAACGGGTTGCCGGCCACGTGCTCCCAGCCCTGGAACGGCACCTCGATATCGCCCAGCTGGCTCATGCAGCCCATGAACACGGTGCCGTATTGCTTCTGGAGCCATTTCTTGGCGATCGCGGCGGCGCCGACCACGGGCGCGGTCAGGCGCGCCGACGAGCGCCCGCCGCCGCGCGGATCGCGCACGCCGTATTTATGCCAATAGGTGTAGTCTGCATGTCCAGGACGGAAACTCTCGGCAATGTTGCCGTAATCCTTGCTGCGCTGGTCTTCATTGGGAATCAGCAACGCAATCGGGGTGCCGGTAGTCAGGCCCTGGTACACCCCCGACAGGATCTGGACGGTATCGGATTCCTGGCGCTGGGTCACATGGCGCGAGGTGCCGGGCTTGCGGCGGTCCAGCTCGGGCTGGATGTCGGCCTCCGACAGCGCCATGCCGGGCGGGCAGCCGTCGATGACGCAGCCGATCGCCGGGCCGTGGGATTCGCCGAAGGTCGTGACGGTAAACAACTTGCCGAATGAGTTGCCGGACATGGGAAATAGGCCAAATGAGGGAAACGACAATTCTACCAGCCTGCGCACTCTTGCATCGGAGCTACCCGAAGACGGCATTATTGATCGACTTTTGGTTGCTGACATCTGTCGCAATTAAGTTACTCTGAACACACTTTTTTATCCGAAATACATCGTATACCGCTTCCCCCGGAAAAACCCCTATATACTTAAGACGCTGAAAGATCGAGAAAATCCTGGAGATGCCCCACATGCCCCAAGCGAGCACGCCCTTCGAAGATGTCAAGGACGATCACGACGACCTGGTATTCCTGGAAGAGCACGCTGCGCCCGCCACCGGACACGGCGCCAAGGCAGTCTGGCGGGTAATGATCGTCGACGATGACGAAGATGTTCATTCAACTACCACTTTCGCACTTGGCAATCTCGACATGCAGCACCGCCCGCTGGAATTCGTGCACGCCTATTCGGCCGCCGAAGCGCGCGAGATGCTGCAAGAGCAAACCGACATCGCGGTGATCCTGCTCGACGTGGTGATGGAGCAGGACGACGCCGGCCTGCACCTGGTGCGCTACATCCGCGAAACGCTGAAGCTGGCCGACGTGCGCATCATCCTGCGCACCGGCCAACCGGGCTACGCGCCCGAGATCGACGCCATCCGCGATTTCGACATCAACGACTACAAGACCAAATCCGAGCTGACCCGCATCAAGCTGTATACGACAGTGACCGCGGCGATCCGCTCGTACGAGCAGATCCGCGCCATCAACGCCAGCCGGCGCGGCCTCGACCAGGTGGTACGCGCCAGCACCGAACTGATGTCGCTGCACGGCGTGAAGAATTTCGCCTCCGGCGTGCTGACCCAGATCGCCGACATCCTCGGCACCGAAGCGGATGGCGTGCTGTGCGTGCACGAGCCGGGCGACGACCACGATACCCAATTGCCCGTGATGGCCTGCGCCGGCTCGTTCTGCCGCCTGAACGGCGCCAGGCTGACCAGCCGCGGCGACCGCAGCGCCTTCGAAGCCATCGGCCGTGCGCTGGCGCAGCGCGCCAGCATCTACGGGCCGGAATACGCGAGCCTGTACTTCGGCGGAAAATCCTGCCGCGATTTCGCCGCATTCATCCGTTTCGAACGCCCGCTGATCGACATCGAAATCCGCCTGCTCGACGTATTTTGCAGCACCGTCGCAGTCGGTCTGGAAAACGTCGAACTGGTTTCCCACCTGCATGACGCGGCCTTCTACGACCAGCTCTCCAAGCTGCCCAACCGTACGCGCCTGGTCGAGATCCTCGACGCGACGCTGGCCGGCCCGGGCCAGGACGGCGCCACGCTGGCGCTGGTCGATCTCGACCATTTCGCCGAAACCAACGACGCGCTCGGGCACCAGTTCGGCGACATGCTGCTGGTGGCGGTTGCCACGCGCCTGCAGTCGCGCCTGGGCGGCCAGCTGACCGTCGCGCGCATCGGCGGCGATATCTTCAGCGTGCTGGGCGACTCCGGCGCCGTCAATCCGGCCAATATCCTGCAGCTGTTCCAGACCCCGTTCTCGATCGACGGCCAGGACGTGCAGCTGTCGGCCACGCTCGGCCTGGTGCGCCTGTCGGAACACGACGGCAGCGGCGCCGACGCCCTGAAGGACGCCGACATCGCGCTCAAGCGCGCCAAGTCGCAACAGCGCACCGGCCACTTCTACTTCTCGCGCAGCATGGGCGTGGAGATCCGCGAACGGGTGCGCATGATGCATGCGCTGCGCACCGGATTTGCCAAGGGCGAGCTGTTCGTGGTGTACCAGCCGCAGATCGACCTGCCGACCCGGCGCCCGGTCGGCGCCGAAGCGCTGCTGCGCTGGAAGACCGACGACGGCGAGTTCGTGTCGCCGAACCGCTTCATCCCGATTGCCGAATATTCAGGCCTGATCATCGAACTGGGCGAGTTCGTGCTGCGCGCCGCCTGCGCCGAACTGGTGCTGCTGCGCGCTGCCGGCCACCGCGATTTCACGATGTCGGTGAACGTCTCGCAGGTCCAGTTCCGCCACCCCTACTTCCTCGACATGCTGCGTTCGGCGTTGGAGGACAGCGGTGCGCCGCCCGAATTCGTCGAACTGGAAATCACCGAATCGATGGCGATGGAAGAGCCGGACCTGCTGATCCAGATGCTGGCGGAGGTCAAGCACACCGGGGTGTCGATCGCGATCGACGACTTCGGCACTGGCTTCTCCTCGCTGTCCTACCTGCAGCGGCTGCAGATCGACCGGCTCAAGATCGACCGCGCCTTCGTCACCGAGATCACCGGTTCGTCGCGCGGCAGCAGCATCGCCGAGATGGTCATCCAGCTCGGTCGCAACCTGGGGTTGTCGGTAGTGGCGGAAGGTGTCGAGGACGAGCGCCAGGCGCAGATCCTGCAGGCGCTGGGCTGTCCGATGGCGCAGGGTTTCCTGTTCGCGCGGCCGATGTCGACACCGGAACTGTACGACTGGCTCGGCGAACACGCCCAAACCATCGCCGCTTGACGAGGGGTCAGACCCCGGTTTTGCTATTTTAGGGTCTGACCCCGGTAGAGTTGACGCCAACACACCCGGGGTCAGACCCTAACAAAGCAACACCGGGGTCTGACCCCTCGGCCACCGTCTGCCCCTCTAATCTTCCTGCTCGGCTTCAGCCGGCCAATCCCGGATATACGCCTTCAGCATGCGGTTCTCGAAGCTTTGCGCTTCCAGCACCGCTTTCGCCACGTCGTAGAACGAAATCACGCCCAGCAGGGTTTTCGCGTTCATCACGGGTAGGTAGCGCGCATGCTTCTCGAGCATCATGCGGCGCACCTCATTGACTTCGGTATCCGGCGTGACTGTGATCGGATGGTCGTCCATGTGCTTGCGCACGGTGCCGGCGCCGACGGCGCCGCCGTTCTTGTGCAGCACCTTGATCACTTCGCGGAAGGTGAGCATGCCGACCAGGTCGCCGAATTCCATCACCACCAGCGAACCGATGTCCTTTTCAGCCATGGTGTTGACAGCGTCGACCAGGGCCATCTCGGGGTTTGCGGTGTAAAGGATGTTGCCCTTCACTTGGAGAATTTCGGAGACTTTCATGATGGCCACCCTTGTCTTGACGATTGGTAAGTCTGATTGCATTTTTGTATCAGGCACGTATCGAATGTAGCCTAAGCGTAGCAAAAAATCCAGCGTTGCGAATAATCAAAGCCAGTCAGGCGCGCGACTGTTGCGCGCTTCCTCTCATTTTTGACGCCGGCGCGGGCCCGTCCGCATTCCCGCAAAGCGATCAATCGGTGCTACGATTCGGCCCATCCTTTCCCTGAAGATGAGTTCACCATGAGCGGACCACAATATCCCGGCTTCGACACCCTGTCGCTGCACGCCGGCAGCACGCCCGATCCGACCACCGGCGCGCGCGCCACGCCAGTGTATTTCACGTCCTCGTTCGTGTTCAAGGACTCGGATCATGCGGCGTCGCTGTTCAACATGGAGCGGGCCGGCCACGTCTATTCGCGCATCTCGAACCCGACCAACGCCGTGCTGGAAGAGCGCATCGCCGCGCTCGAAGGCGGCGTGGCGGGCATCGCCACCGCCAGCGGCCAGGCTGCCATGCACCTCGGGCTGGCGACCATCGCCGGCGCCGGCTCGCATATCGTCGCCTCGCGCGCACTGTACGGCGGCTCGCAAAACCTGCTGGCCTACACCCTCAAGCGCTTCGGCATTGAAACCACTTTCGTCGATCCGCGCGATCTCGACGCCTGGCGCGCAGCGATCCGGCCCCAGACCAAGGTGCTGTTCGCCGAAACGCTGGGCAATCCGGGACTCGACGTGCTCGACATCCCCCGCGTGGCCGAGATCGCACACGACAATCACCTGCCGCTGATGCTCGACTCGACCTTCACGACGCCGTACCTGCTGCGGCCCTTCGATCACGGCGCCGACCTGGTATTCCATTCCGCCACCAAATTCCTGTGTGGTCACGGCACCGCCATCGGCGGGCTGCTGGTCGACGGCGGCACCTTCGACTGGCAGGCCGCGTACGAGCAGTCCGGCCGCTTCGCCGAACTGTGCGAACCCTACGACGGCTTCCACGGCATGGTATTTTCCGAGGAATCGACGGTCGCGCCGTTCGCGCTGCGCGCGCGGCGCGAAGGCCTGCGCGATTTCGGCGCGGTCATGAGCCCGCACAATGCCTTCGCGATCCTGCAGGGGATCGAAACGCTCAGCCTGCGCATGGACCGGCATGTGTCCAACACCCGCAAGGTGGTCGAATTCCTGCTCAAGAATCCGGCGGTCGAATCGGTCTCTTACCCGGAACTGGACTCGCATCCCGACTACGAACTGGCCAAGACGCTGCTGCCGAAGGGCTGCGGCGCGGTGTTTTCCTTCAGCCTCAAAGGCGACCGCGCGGCCGGGCGCCGTTTTGTCGACTCGCTGCAGGTGTTCTCGCACCTGGCCAACGTCGGCGACGCCAAGTCGCTGGTGATCCATCCCGCCTCGACCACCCACTTCCGCGTGCCGTCCGAGCAGTTGGCCGCATCCGGCATCAAGGAAGGCACGATGCGCCTGTCGGTCGGGCTGGAAAACGTCGACGACCTGATCGAAGACCTGGCGCGCGGCCTCAAGCTGTCGCAGAAAGGAGCCTGACGTGATCTATGACGTCGAGGGCAAGGAAGCCTACTGCTACACGGGCGGCAAGCAGTTCGTCGCAGGCCGGCCCACCGTGGTGTTCATCCACGGCGCGCAGAACGACCATTCGGTGTGGAGCCAGCAGACGCGCTACTTCGCGCATCACGGCTTCAACGTGCTGGCGGTGAACCTGCCCGGGCATGGCCGCAGCAAGGGCCCGGCCAAGACCAGCGTCGAGGCGATGGCGGCTTGGCTGATGGCCTTGCTGGACGCTGCCGGCGTCGATCGCGCAATGCTGGTGGGCCACAGCATGGGATCGCTGGTCGCGCTGGAAGCCTCGTACCAGGCGCCGGCGCGGGTCAGCTGCATCGCGATGCTGGGCACCACGTATCCGATGAAGGTGTCGGATGCGCTGCTCGAGACGTCGAAGAACGACGAACCGGCCGCGATCGACATGGTCAATATCTGGTCGCATTCGATGCGCGCGCAGAACCCGGCGTGTCCGTCGGCCGGCGTGAGCACGATGGGCGCCTCGCGGCGGCTGATGCAACGCATGTCGCAGATCAATCCGGAGCAGCTGTTCTATACCGATTTCGCGGCGTGCAATGCTTATGCAAACGGCGAAACCGCGGCGCGCGCGCTCGAATGCCCTGCCCTGTTCATCTTCGGCAGCAAGGACATGATGACCCCGGCGCGTTCGACAAAAATGCTGACGTCCGCGATTGCGCATGGCAAAATCGTCCACGTCGACTCCGGCCATTCCTTGATGACCGAGCAGCCCGGCGCGGTACTCGACGCGCTGTTTGCGTTCGCCACCGCGAGCGCGTGAAACCAGGGAGAGTGGCATGACCGCACGCATTTCCAGCTTCGCCGAGTTCTACCCGTTCTACCTGACCCAGCATGAAGACCGGATGTGCCGGCGCGCGCATTTCATCGGCTCGTCGCTGGCGCTGGTGTCGCTCGCCACCTTCGTCTACAGCGGCAACCCGTGGTGGATCCTTGTCGCGCTGGTGATGGGATATGGCGGCGCGTGGGTCGGGCATTTCGTGTTCGAGAAAAATCGGCCGGCGTCGTTTGCCCAGCCGCTGTTTTCGTTTCGCGCGGATTGGATCATGTACTGGCAGATGCTGACGGGGAAGCTGAGCTGGTAAGTCAGCGAATGCGGCAAAGTGCATACTCGGAATAGGTTCCCGCCTCCGCGGGAATGACGGCAGTTGATTGTCGTTTCCGGGCTCGGCGCCCCCTTGGCCGGAACCCGTACTGACTGCGACTTCACTTCATCGAGAAATGCTCGGCGAGCGTCTGCTCCAGCCCATTCTCCACCGCGTCCTCCACCTGCCGCGCCAGCGCGCTGGTATCGAGCGTCATCGGCGACGCCTGGTCCATGTCCTTCGCCGCCCCCGCGTCGACCGCCGTGCCGCCAAACACAAACAAACGGTACACCTCGGCCAGCCGCAGCTTCTCCGGATTGATCAGCAATACCCAGTTGTCGTCGCTCTCACGCACCAGCTTGCCCCAGCGCGAACGCGCCGCCACGTCGGTCTGCACCCGCCCGACCCAGCCGACCGTCACCATCCGGTCCAGCAGCGTGGTCATCTCGTCGTACCCGATCCGGGTATGCGCGCGGATCGATGCGCTCGACACCAGCGCCGAATCGCTCAGCTTCGCGCCGGCGTGCAGCACCTTCAGCACCGCCACTGCGTCGACGAAGGCGCCGCCGGGAATCGGCTCGTACCACCAGCGTTCGTACTTCACCACCGGCAGCGCCGCCGTGAGCAGCGCGCCGACCAAGGTGATCATCCACGACAGGTACATCCACAGCAGGAACAGCGGCAACGCCGCCAGCGCCCCGTAAATGATCGTGTAGTTCGGGAACTGCTTGATGAAGACCCCGAACAGGCGCTTGGCGATCTCGAACGCGACCGCCGCCACCAGCCCGCCCCAGACCGCGTCGCGCCAGTCGACGAAACGGTTCGGCACCGCCATGTACAGCAGCGTATAGGCGCCGGTGGTGAGCGCCAGCGACACCGCCGTATAGAACAGCGCCCCGATGAACGGCACCACCCGCACCAGGTCGTTCGTGGCCATGAACAGCTGCGACGTCACCGTCAGCGACAGGCCGAACAGCAGCGGCCCGAGCGTGAGCAGCGCCCAGTACATCATCACCCGCTGGGCCAGCGGGCGGGTGCGCCGGACGCGCCAGATCTGGTTGAACGCGCGCTCGACCATCCCCATCATCGCGGTCGAAGTGAAGATCAGCGCGACCGCGCCGACCGCCGACAGCCGGGTCGCCTTGCTGGCGAACTGGGTCAGGTTGTTGATGATGGTGTTGGCGATCCCCTTCGGCATCACGGTCTGGACGAAATACCCTTCCAGCGACGCGCGGAACGAATTGAAAATCGGAAAAGTGGTGAAGATCGCCAACACGATGGTCAGCAACGGCACCAGCGCGAGGGTGGTGGTAAATGTCAGGCTGCCGGCCACCTGCGGCAGTTTCTCCTCGTTCAGCCGGCGCCGCGCGAAGCGGACCAGGTCGCGCACCTCGCTCCAGGTCAATCCGCGCACCATGTCCACGCTCACATTGATCATTTCGCTGGTCGACCTTGAAAGTGTATGAACGGTTTTCGAAAGCATCCGGCAGCGGTTATCTCAGAGTGTAAAGCGCCCTATAATACCAATGATGAACCCAACCACTCCGATTATTCTCGTTTTGTACTACTCCCGCCACGGCGCCACCCGCAAGCTGGCCGAACTGATCGCCCAGGGAATCGAGAGCGTTCCCGGAGTCGACGCGCGCCTGCGCACCGTGCCGGCGATCTCGACCGTGACCGAAGCGACCCAGCCGGAGATCCCGGCCGACGGCGCCCCCTATGTCGAGCGCGCGGACCTGGCCGAGTGCGCCGGGCTGGCGCTGGGCTCGCCTACCCGCTTCGGCAACATGGCCTCGGCGCTCAAGTATTTCCTCGACGGCAGCGCGGCCGAATGGCTGGCCGGCACGCTGTCGGGCAAGCCGGCGGTCGTGTTCACCTCGACCGGCAGCCTGCACGGCGGCCAGGAATCGACCTTGCTGTCGATGATGATACCGCTGCTGCACCACGGCATGATGGTGATGGGCCTGCCGTACACCCATCCGGAGCTGATGACGACTTCCAGCGGCGGCAGCCCGTACGGCGCCACCCACTGGTCGGGCATCGACGGCGACAAGGCAATCACGGAAGACGAGAAACGGCTGGCGATCGCACTCGGGCGACGCCTGGCCGAAACCGCAGCAGCGCTGCAGGGAGCTCGCTGATGGAACAGCAAAAGGTGTTTCACTATGGCGCCATTGGCAGCCTGATTGTGCTGATCTGCTGGCTGGTGGCATGGGAAATGTGGGTCGCGCCGTTGCATCCGGGCGGTTCGATCGTCGCGCTGAAGGCGGTGCCGCTGCTGATTCCGCTGCGCGGCGTGCTCAAACGCGACATCTACACGCTGCAGTGGTCGTCGATGGTGATCCTGCTGTACTTCACCGAAGGCGTGGTGCGCGCCTGGAGCGACACCCTGGCGCTGTCGCGCTACATGGCGATGGGCGAAATCGCGCTGGTGTGCATCTACTTCGTGTGCGCGCTGCTGTACCTGCGTCCGTACAAGAAGGCCGCCAAGAAAATCGCCAAGGAACTGCTCGACAAGGTAAAAGCCGCCAAGAATGAGTGCTGAATTCCTGCAGCGCTGCCGCGAGATCGCCGGCACCGATTACGTGCTGACCGCTCCCGAAGACTGCGCGCCCTACCTCACCGACTGGCGCGGCCGCTTCACCGGCCGCGCGCTGGCGGTGCTGCGCCCGGCCGACCCGCAGCAGGTGGCCCAACTGGTGCGCGCCTGCGCCGACGCCCGCACTGCGCTGGTGCCGCAAGGCGGCAAGACCGGGCTGGTGCTGGGCGGCGTGCCCGACGCCAGCGGCCAGGCGGTGGTGCTGTCGCTGGCGCGCATGAACCGCATCCGCGCGCTCGATCCGGTCAATCGCACGATGACGGTGGATGCCGGCTGCGTTCTGCATGACATCCAGCAGGCGGCGGCGGAACAGGGCTGCCTGTTTCCGCTGTCGCTGGCCGCGGAAGGCAGCTGCACCATCGGCGGCAACCTCTCGACCAATGCCGGCGGCACCGCGGTGCTACGCTACGGGAACGCGCGCGAACTGTGCCTGGGCCTGGAAGTGGTGACCCCGCACGGCGAACTGTGGAGCGGCCTGCGCGGCCTGCGCAAGGACAATACCGGCTACGACCTGCGCGACCTTTTCATCGGCGCCGAAGGCACGTTGGGCGTGATCACCGGCGCCGTGCTCAAGCTGTTTCCGCAGCCGAAGGCGTCGATCACCGCGCTGGTCGCCCTGGCCGCGCCACGCGAGGCGCTTGCGCTGCTCACCCTGATGCAGGACCATTGCGGCCCGAGCCTGACCGGCTTCGAACTGATGTCCGATTACTGCATGCGCCTGGTGGCGACCCATTTCCCGCACCTGCCCAAGCCTTTCCTCAAACGCCATCCGCACTACGTGCTGCTGGAAGTGTCGAGCAGCGAATCCGAGGACCATGCGGTCGGCCTGATCGAGCAGGCGCTCTCCATGGCGGTGGAGCGCGACCTGGCCGATGACGCCGTGCTTGCCACCTCCAGCACCCAGTCGCGCGCGCTGTGGCACCTGCGCGAACATATCCCGCTGGCGCAGGCGGCGGCCGGCAAGAACATCAAGCACGACATCTCGCTGCCCATTTCCGGCATCGCCGACTTCATCGACGCCACCGACGCGCGCCTGCAGGAGGCGTTCCCGTCCTGCCAGGTGGTCTGCTTCGGCCACCTCGGCGACGGCAACCTGCATTACAACGTGGCGCCGCCCGACGGCCAGCCGCATGACGAGTTCCTCGCCAACCAGTCCGTCATCAACCGCATCGTGCACGACAGCGTCGAAGCCTGCAAAGGTTCGATCTCGGCCGAGCACGGCATCGGCGCCCTCAAGCGCGACGACCTGGCGCATTACAAGTCGAAAGTGGAGCTCGACATGATGCGGGCGATCAAAGCCGCGCTCGACCCGCTCGGCATCATGAATCCCGGCAAAGTCCTGTGACCGGACCGGGCCTGCTGTCGCGCTGGCTGCTGTTCGGCGAGTGGCGCGCCCACCCGGTGCGCGCGCTGCTCGCGATCGCCGCCATCGCGGTCGGCGTGGCGATGGGTTTCGCGATCCACCTGATCAACGCCGCCGCGTTCAATGAATTCTCGGCCGCGGTCAAGAGCCTGTCGGGCCAGGCCGATGTCCAGGTCTCGGGGCGCGAGGCCGTGTTCGACGAAGCGATCTATCCGCGCCTGGCGCAGCGCGGCGGCGTGGCGGTCGCTTCGCCGGTGCTGGAACTGGACGCGGGCGTGCCCGGGATTCGCGGCGCGCTCAAGATCCTCGGCATCGACGCCTTCCGCGCCGGCGCCGTCTCGCCCGACCTGCTGGGCATTCCGGCCGCCGACAAGCCCTTCGACATCCTGGCCGACGATGCCGTATTCCTCTCGCCCGCCGCGATGGACTGGCTGAAAGCGGCCGGCGGAGGCAGCATCGCGCTGCGTTCCGGCACCAGCGATTTTCGCCTCCGGGTGGCCGGCGGGCTGCTGCGCGCCCGGGCCGGCCAACGCATCGGCGTGATGGACATCGGCGCCGCGCAGTGGCGCTTCAACCAGGCGGGCAAGCTCTCCCGGATCGACCTCAAGCTGCGCGACGGCATCGACCGCGCAAGCTTCGAACGGGAACTGGCGCGAGAGTTGGAGGGCGAATTCCCGGGCCGCTTCCAGGTATCCCGGCCGAACGACGAAGACCAGGCCAGCCGCACCAATACCCTCAGCCGCGCCTACCGCGTCAACCTCACCGTGCTTGCGCTGGTCGCCTTGTTTACCGGCGCCTTCCTGGTGTTTTCGACGCAGGCGCTGTCGGTGATCCGCCGCCGCAGCCAGTTTGCGCTGATGCGGGTGCTGGGCGTCGAACGGCGCCAGCTGCTCGGCCAGGTGCTGCTGGAGGGCGGCAGCCTGGGCGTGATCGGCGCCCTGCTCGGCATCGCCGCCGGCTACGCGCTGGCCGCGGCCGCGCTGCATTTCTTTGGCGCCGACCTCGGTGCGGGCATCTTCAGCGGCGTGCGGCCCGAGGTGCATTTCACCCCCGTCGCCGCCTGCGTGTTCTTTGCGCTCGGACTTGGCGTGGCGCTGCTGGGATGCCTGGCGCCAGCGCTCGAGGCTGCGCGCGCGGCGCCCGCCGTTGCGCTCAAGTCCGGCAGCGACGAAGCGGCGCTCTCCGGCCTGGCGCGGATCTGGCCCTCGATGGCGTGCCTGGCCGTTGCGGCCCTGCTGACCCGCGCGCCGCCCGTATTCGAGTTGCCCCTGTTTGGCTACCTCGCCATCGCGCTGCTGCTGATCGGCGGAATTGGCATGATGCCGCGCGTGGCCGCTACCGTCTTCAGTGCACTCAACCGCATCGCGACGGCGCGGTCGACGCAGCGCCCGGTGCCTGCGCTGACCCTGGCGCGGCTGGCGAATGCGTCCGGCCAGGCCGCGATTGCGCTGGGCGGCGTGCTGTCGAGCTTCAGCCTGATGGTTGCGATGGCGATCATGGTGTCGAGTTTCCGCGTGTCGGTCGACGACTGGCTGCTGCAGATCCTGCCGGCCGACCTGTATGTACGCAATGCGGCAAGCGGCAACACGACCGGCTTCGGGCCGCCGCAGCAAGCCGCGCTCGCCACGGTGCCCGGCGTGGCGCGCGCTCAGTTCCTGCGTTCGCGGCCGGTTTCGCTCGATCCCGCGCGCCCGGCCGTCACGCTGATCGCGCGCGATATCGACGTGGCCGATCCGGCCAAAGCCATGGTGATGGTCGGCGCCGGCGCGCCCGTGCCGGCTGGCAGCATGCCGGCGTGGGTGTCGGAGGCGATGCTCGACCTGTACGGCGCCAAGGTCGGCGGACGCATCCTGATTCCGCTCAGTGGCAAGCTGCACGAATTCTTCATCGCCGGCGCATGGCGCGACTACGCCAGCCAGGCCGGCTCGGTCCAGGTCCGGCTGCCGGACTACCGCGCGCTGACGGGCGACCAGGACGTCAGCGACGCCGCCGTCTGGATGCAGCCAGGCGTCAGCGCCGACCAGGTCGAGCAACGCCTGCGCGCCCTGCCGTTCGGCGCGGCGCTGATGTACGCGCGGCCGGGCCAGATCCGCGCCATGAGCCTGAAGATCTTCGACCGCAGCTTCGCCGTCACCTACCTGCTCGAGGCGATCGCGATAGCCATCGGCCTGTCCGGCGTGGCCGCCACCTTCTCGGCCCAGACGCTGGCGCGGGCGCGGGAATTCGGCATGCTGCGCCACGTCGGCGTCACCAAAGGCCAGGTACTGCGCATCCTGGCGCTGGAAGGCGGCTCGCTGACCGCGCTCGGGGTGGCGTGCGGATTCGGCCTGGGCCTGCTGATCAGCCTGATCCTGGTATTCGTCGTCAATCCGCAGTCGTTCCACTGGACCATGCAGCTGCACCTTCCGTGGGGCTTGCTGGCCAGTGTCGCCGTGCTGCTGCTGGTCGCGTCGGTGCTGACCGCGCTGGTGTCGGGACGGTATGCGCTGTCGGGCGGCCCGATTCGCGCCGTGAGGGAGGACTGGTGAAGCATCTTATCGCGGCAATCTTGATCTTGCTGGCCCAATGCTGCCACGCCGCGGCGCCGCGATTCGCCCCGGTCCTGCCAGGGCGCGCGCTGGATTTTCCGGCCGATTTCGGCGCGCATCCCGAGTTCAAGACCGAATGGTGGTACGTCACCGGCTGGCTCAATACCGCCGACGGCAAGCCGCTCGGCTTCCAGGTGACGTTCTTCCGCAGCCGGACGGGCGCCGACGACGCCAATCCCAGCGCGTTCGCGCCGAAGCAGCTGATCATCGCGCACGCCGCGCTGTCCGATCCCGCCGCCGGTAAGCTGGTGCATGACCAGCGCAGCGCACGCGAGGGCTTCGGCCTCAGTTATGCAAAATCTCGCATAACCGACCTGAAACTGGACGACTGGCGCATGCGGCGCGGCGCGGACGGCGCCTATACCGTCAGCATCAAGTCCACCGAACTGACGCTCGAATTGCGCCTCGCGCCGGGCGGACCGGTACTGCCGCAGGGCGACCGCGGCTTCTCGCGCAAGGGGCCGAAACCGGAATCGGCCAGCTATTATTACAGCGAGCCGCAGCTGAAAGTGAGCGGCCTGGCGGGCCGTGGCGGCGGCGCGCCGCTGGCGGTCACGGGCACCGCCTGGCTCGATCACGAGTGGTCCAGCCAGGCGCTCGATCCGGACGCCGCGGGATGGGATTGGATCGGCGCCAACCTCGACGACGGCTCGGCGCTGATGGCTTTCCAGATTCGCAGCAAACAAGGTGGTAAACTATGGGCTCATGCGGCCTTGCGGGATGCATCCGGCAAGGTAACGCAGTATTTGCCCGACCAGGTCAGTTTTACCCCGCAGGCGCGGTGGAAGTCTCCGCGCACCAATGCCGTGTATCCGGTGGCGACCACCCTCGTTACCGGCGCCGCCAGCTGGAGCATCAAGCCCTTGCAGGACGACCAGGAACTCGATGCGCGGCGCTCGACCGGCTCCGTATATTGGGAAGGCGCGGTCACGATCACGCGCGACGGCGTACCGGCCGGTCACGGATATCTGGAATTGACGGGCTACGACAAGCCGATGACTCTTTAAAATAAAACGAACAACCGAAGCACTGACACGATGACCAACAGTTCCACCAGCAGCACGCAATCCGATTCGAGCCGCAAAGGCAGCCTCGCCGCTTTCAAGGGCCTGTTCCCCTTCCTTCGGCCATACCGCCGCCAGTTCATCTTCGCCGCGATCGCGCTGGTGGTAGCCGCCGGCGCCACGCTGGCGATTCCCGCCGCGTTCAAGCAGATGATCGACCTCGGCTTCGGTGCCGCGGGCGGGGCGCACAGCATCCGCAACGTCGACGCCACCTTCCTCGCGCTGTTCGGCGTGGCGACCGTGCTGGCGCTGGCCACCGCGGCGCGCTTCTACACGGTGTCGTGGCTGGGCGAACGCGTCACCGCCGATATCCGTAGCGCCGTGTACACGCACGTGGTCAGCCAGAGCCCCGAATTCTTCGAGACCACCCAAACCGGCGAGGTCCTGTCGCGCATCACCACCGACACCACCCTGATCCAGGCGGTGGTCGGCACCAGCATCTCGCTCGCCTTGCGCAACACCCTGTTGTTCCTGGGCGGCCTGGTCATGCTGTTCATCACCAGCGTCAAGCTGTCCTCGATCATCCTCGGCCTGCTGGTGCTGGTGGTGGTGCCGATCGTGCTGTTCGGACGGCGCGTGCGCAAGCTGTCGCGCGACTCGCAGGACCGCATCGCCGATGCCTCGGCGATGGCCGGCGAAATCCTCAATGCGATGCCGACGGTCCAGGCATTCACCCATGAGAACATCGAATCGAGCCGCTTCGGCGCATCGGTCGAAGGCGCCTTCCAGACCGCGATGCGGCGCATCCGCGCGCGCTCGCTGCTGACGATGGTGGCGATCGTGCTGGTGTTCGGCACCATCGTGTTCGTGCTGTGGCTGGGTGCGCACGCGGTGCTGGCCGGCTCGATGACCGGCGGCGACCTCGGCCAGTTCATCCTGTACGCGTCGATCGTGGCCGGCTCGATCGGCGCCCTGTCCGAAGTAATGGGCGAGGCCCAGCGCGCCGCCGGCGCCACCGAGCGCCTGCTCGAACTGCTGTCGGCCCGCTCCAACATCCAGAACCCGGCCGCTCCCCTGCCGCTGCCGGCGCGCGCCGCCAACGGCGCCGCGCTGGCGCTCAAGGACGTGGTGTTCAATTATCCGTCGCGTCCCGAAACGGCCGCGCTGTCGCACCTGTCGCTGTCGATCAAGCCGGGGGAAACGGTGGCGGTGGTCGGACCTTCGGGCGCCGGCAAGACCACGCTGTTCCAGCTGTTCCTGCGCTTTTACGATCCGCAATCGGGCGCTATCACGCTCGACGGCGTCGACATCCGCGAACTCGATCTGCACACCCTGCGAGGCGCCATCGGCATCGTACCGCAGGATACGGTGATCTTCTCGGCCGACGCGATGGAGAACATCCGCTACGGCCGCGCCGGCGCCACCGACGCCGAAGTGATCCAGGCCGCGAAGATGGCCGCCGCCCACGAATTCATCGAACGCCTGCCGCAAGGGTACAAGTCCTTCCTCGGCGAGCGCGGCGTACGCCTGTCGGGCGGACAGCGCCAGCGCATCGCGATCGCGCGCGCCCTGCTCAAGAACCCGCCGCTGCTGCTGCTCGACGAAGCAACCAGCGCACTGGACGCGGAATCGGAACGCCTGGTGCAAAGCGCGCTGGAAGCGGCCATGGTCGGCCGTACTACGGTCATCATCGCGCACCGCCTGGCGACCGTACAGCGCGCCGACCGCATCATCGTCATGGAAGATGGCCGCATCGTCGAAACCGGCACGCACTCGTCGCTGGTGGCGCTGGGCGGCATTTACGCCAACCTGGCCGCGCTCCAGTTCCACAGCGTGCACGTGGTTCACTAAGGAGCCGTGGTGACTGACGCCGAACTGCTCGCAGCCTGCCACACCGTCTTCCCGGGCCACCGTGCGCGCTCGCCCGCGCAGATGTTCGCCGCCATGGCCGAGTGGTGCGAGCAGAACAAGATCGCGCACGACGTCTACGGCAGCGGCGCCCTGCTGCAGCAATTCGAGCAGAAGATCGCCGATCTGCTGGGCTTCGAGGCGGCCGTATTCTGCATCAGCGGCACGATGGCCCAGGTCACCGCGCTGCGGCTGGCCTGCGAGGACCGCGCCAGCCGACTGGTCGCGCTGCATCCGACCTCGCACATCATCGTGCACGAGAAATCGAATTACCAGCTGCTGGGCCATTTCCATGCGCTGCAGGCGGGCGACCGCCACCGCACCTGGAGCGTGGACGACCTGGCCGCGATTCCCGACAAGCTGGGCGCCGTCGCGATGGAAGTGCCGATGCGCGAAATCGGCGGCCAGAATCCCTCGTGGGAAGAACTCGACGCGCTCAAGGCGCATTGCGGCCAGCGCGGCGCGCACCTGCACATGGATGGCGCCCGCCTGTGGGAAGCGGCCGCCGGCTACGGCCGCACGCCGCGCGAAGTCGCCGCCGGTTTCGACTCCGCCTACGTCTCGTTGTACAAGGGGATCGGCGGGCTTGGCGGCTCACTGCTGGCCGGCAGCGCCTTGTTCGTTGCCCGCGCGGCCGAGTGGTTCCGGCGCGAAGGCGGCAACGTGATCCACCGTTCACCCTACGTGGTGTCGGCCGCGATGCAGTTCGACCAGCGGCTGGCCGCATTTCCCGCTTACTTCGAACGCACCCAGTGGCTGTACCGCGAACTGCGCGCCTTCCCGCTGATCAAGCCGAACCCCGCCCAGCCGCAGGCCAACATGCTGCACCTGCACCTGCCGGTCTCGCGCGAGCACGCGCTGGCCATCCGCAACCAACTGGCCGAACAGCACGGCATTTGGATGTTCGGCCGCGCCTCGCACGCCGCGCTGCCGGGCGCCAGCGTGGTCGAGCTGTACGTCGGCGACAACTTGCTGGACATGCCGGACCGGGCGGTGCGGGACGCCCTCGAGAAGTTCTCCGCCGCCCTCGACGATCCGGTGTAGTGCGCTACAATCACCACATCAATACAGTGAGCCAGCCATGCGCCAATACCTAGACTTCATGCGCCACGTGCGCGACCACGGCACCGTCAAGACCGACCGTACCGGCACCGGCACCCGTTCGGTGTTCGGCTACCAGATGCGCTTCAACCTGCAGGACGGATTTCCGCTGGTGACGACCAAGAAGCTGCACCTGAAATCAATCATCCATGAGCTGATCTGGTTCCTGCAGGGTTCCACCAACATCGCCTACCTCGAAGAGAACGGCGTCTCGATCTGGGACGACTGGGCCGACGCCGACGGCGAACTGGGCCCCATCTACGGTTACCAGTGGCGCAGCTGGCCGGCGCCGGACGGCAGCCACATCGACCAGATTTCGCAGGTGCTCGACCAGATCAAGTACAACCCCGATTCGCGCCGCATGATCGTCTCGGCCTGGAACGTGGCCGACGTGCCCAAGATGAAACTGCCGCCGTGCCACGCGCTGTTCCAGTTCTACGTCGCCGACGGCAAGCTGTCGTGCCAGCTGTACCAGCGCAGCGCCGACATCTTCCTCGGCGTGCCCTTCAATATCGCCTCGTACGCGCTGCTGACCCACATGATGGCGCAGCAGGCCGGACTCGAAGTGGGCGACTTCATCTGGACCGGCGGCGACTGCCACCTGTACGCGAACCACCTCGAGCAGGTCGAGCTGCAGCTGTCGCGCGCCGAACTGCCGCTGCCGAAGCTGGAAATCAGGCGCAAGCCGGAGAACCTGTTCGACTACAAGTTCGACGACTTCGCCATCGTCGGCTACGAGTCGCACCCTCACATCAAGGCGCCGGTAGCGGTCTGACCTTCACGCCGGCTCAGCGGGCCGGCGGCTTTTCTTCCATTCGTAGGCCCAAAGTCCTATTGCCGATCCCGCGGCGCCCTCATACAGTCAATTGACAGGGCCGGCGCGGAGCGGCTGGCCTTGGGCGTTTGCGCGTCGCGCGCGGCGCCGGACAAGGAAGGAGAGACAGCATGAAGATTCGATCGGGTACCTTGCTGGGCGCGGCAATGCTCGCGCTCTCGCTGGCGGCGGCGGCCCAGAAGCCGGCGGTCTACCCGGCAAAGGGACAGAGCGCCGAAAAGCAGGCCAAGGACGAAGGCGAATGCCTCTCGTGGGCCAAGAAAAACACCGGCATCGATCCGGCGGCATTGGCTGCCGCCCCGCCGCCACCCCAGTCGTCGGTCGGCGGCGGTGAGCGGGCGCGCGGCGCGGTGGGCGGCGCCGCAATCGGTGCAATCGCCGGCGACACCGGCACCGGCGCGGCCGTCGGGGCGGTTGCCGGCGGGCGCCAGGCGCGCAAGAACAAGGCCGCCAGGGAGCAGGAGGGGCAGGCGCAGAACCAATCCGCGCTCAGCACCTACTACCGCGCATACGGTGCATGCATGTCGGGCCGCGGCTACACCGTCAGCTGACCGCCGCGCCCCGGGTTGGCGTGCCAGTGCCGGCCGGGAGGATCCCGCATGAAGTTTGAGCGCCTGATGGAGTTGCTGGCCGGCGTCTTCGCCCTGATCGTGCTGATCGGTGGGGCGCTGCTCGTCGTTGCGCCCTTCGGCACCGCGCTGTCATGGGGCGCGGTGCTGGCCTACGGCACCTGGGCTCCCTACCAGCACCGTTAAGCGTGGAGCCGCGCGGCGATGGCGGCAGGCGCCCAGTGCGGCGACAAATTCGGGGTCAGGTCCGCCGGACCTGACCCCAGACCGTGGGCCGCGGCGCGTGAATGAAGACGTGGCGCCGGCCCGCGCGGCGCCTACCTGCTCGACCGGGTCGGCAAGACCGTGCGGGGCGCGGCCTATGGCGGGCTCGGCATCGCCTGGGCCGTGTTTCTCTTCGGCTGGGCCATCGTGTCCGATAACGTGCTCAAGCCTATGTTGATCGGCAAGAGCAGCGATATGCCGTTCATCCTCGTCTTGATGGCGGTTGCCTGTGCGGTGCGGCACGACTGGGCGATGGAATCGACACCACGCCCCTCGAGGAAGCGCGCTCGACAAGCCAGACGTCCGGCAGTCGACCACTAGCGAGCACTGGACCAAGGTCCAATTGCCGCCATGCCGGGCCAGGCCTAATGTCCTTGCTTCCCCTGCCGCTCGGGCGAGGCGCTGCCGTCCGCGGCCATCCCTACACGCAAAGGAAATCATCATGAAACTGCAAGGAAAGACCGCCATCGTCACCGGTGCGGCCAGCGGCATCGGCAAGGAGATCGCCCTCACCTATGCACGTGAAGGCGCCAGCGTCGCCATCGCCGACCTGAACCTGGAAGCGGCCAATGGCACCGCCGCCCAGATCCGCGCGGCCGGCGGCCAGGCGCTCGGCGTTGCGATGGACGTGACGAACGAAGACCAGGTCGAGGCCGGCGTGGCGGCGGTCGTCACGGAATGGGGCGCCATCGACATCCTGGTCAGCAACGCCGGCATCCAGATCGTGAACCCACTCGATGTCTTCACCTATGCCGACTGGAAGAAAATGCTGATGATCCATCTCGACGGCGCCTTTCTCACTACCCGTGCCTGCCTACGCCGCATGTACCAGGGCGACCGCGGCGGCAGTCTGATCTACATCGGCTCGGTGCATTCGAAGGAAGCCTCTGTCCTCAAGGCGCCGTACGTGACCGCCAAGCATGGCCTGCTGGGCCTGACCAGGACCATGGCCAAGGAAGGCGCGAAGCACAATGTGCGCGCCAACCTGATCGCGCCCGGCTTCGTGCGCACGCCGCTGGTCGACAAGCAGATTCCGGAACAGGCACGCGCACTGGGCATCACGGAAGCCGAAGTCATCAAGAACGTGATGCTCAAGGAAACCGTCGACGGCCAGTTCACCACCACGCAGGACGTGGCCGACGTGGCGCTGTTCTTTGCGTCCTTCCCGTCCAATGCCCTGACCGGCCAGTCGCTGATCGTCAGCCATGGATGGTTCATGGAATAGCCGGTGTCAATCGTTTTCGCATGAGACCAAAGTCCAATTGCCCACTTTTCCCAACAGGCCTACCGTGGTCCTGACCGAAGGATGGGCTGCCTGTGCAGCGATGACGATGCTCAGCTTGCGAATGGCGACGCGTTCAGTTGACGCCGGAAAGCGAAATGCGGATCCGCTATCGAGGAACTTTCATAATGGTCTTGTCCTGCCCGCCGATACCTGCAGTTCAACGCGTGTCGTCACGGCCATCCCTGGCGCTGCTGGCTTGCTGCGGCGCCGCACTTGCCCTGCTTTCCGGCTGCAAGAAGCCCGCCGCCCCTCCAACGCCCCGCATGGCCGAAGTGACCGCCATCGACATCAAGCCGAAAGACACGCCGGTCACCTTCGAATTTGTCGCGCAGACGCAAAGCTCACGGGAAGTCGAAATCCGCGCGCGGGTGGCCGGCTTCCTGGAAAAGCGGCTCTATACCGAAGGGGCGCCGGTGCGCGCCGGCCAGACCATGTTCCAGATGGACCGCAAGCCGTTCGAAGCGGCGCTGCTGACCGCCCAGGGACAGCTCGAGCAGCAGCAAGCCCGGCTCAGCGTCGCGAAACAGACGCTGGCCCGGGTCCGCCCCCTGGCCGAACAGAACGCGGTCAGCAAGAAGGACCTCGACGATGCGATCGGCAACATGCAGCAGGCCCAGGCCGCGGTGCTCGCGGCGGAGGGGGAAGTCACGACCGCCAAGCTCAACCTCAGCTACACCACGATCGCGTCGCCGCTGGTCGGACTGTCCAGTTTCGCGCGCAAGCAGGAAGGCAGCTATGTGACTCCCGGCGAAAGCGGGCTCCTCACCTATGTGTCGCAGATCGACCCGATGTGGATCAATTTCAGCATGTCCGAGAATGAACTGCTCAAATACCGTGCGGACGTCGACAAGGGGCGGCTCAACGTGCCGCCGAACCGCCTATTCGAGGTTGAAATCGTGCTTGGCGACGGGACCGTCCTTCCCAGGCGCGCCCACATCAACTTCATCGACCCATCGTTCAGCAAGGAAACCGGCACTTTCCTGATCCGCACGGTGATGCCCAATCCGGAAGGCGTACTGAAGCCCGGACAGTTCGTGCGCGCGCGGGTCATGGGGGCCGTGCGGCCGGGCGCGATCCTTGTGCCGCGGCGCGCCGTGCTGCAGGGCGCCAAGGGACACTATGTGTGGATCATCGACAAGGACGGCAAGGCACGCGAGCGCGCGGTGGAAACCGGGGACTGGAACGGTGACGACTGGTTCATCACCAGCGGTTTGCTGGCGGGCGAGCGCGCGGTAGTCGACGGCGCGATCCGGGTGGCGCCCGGCGCCCCGCTCAAAGTCGTCCAACAGGCGCCCACCGGCCTCGCCGGCGCTGAACCCGGCGCGGCGACGCGTACCGGTACGACTGGTTCGGGCGCCTCCGCCAGCGCGCCGGCCGGCCCGGGAAAATCCACCGACAAGCCGCGCTAACCCTCACCAGGAAAACGCCCCGCTCAAATGAATATTTCCCGCTTCTGCATCGACCGCCCCATTTTCGCGACGGTCATCTCGATCGTCATCACGCTGGGCGGCGCGGTGGCCATGTTCGGCCTGCCGGTTGCGCAGTACCCGGACATCACGCCGCCGCAGATCACCGTCGCGGCGACCTATCCGGGCGCCAATGCCGAGGTGGTGGCGAACAATGTGGCCGCGCCGATCGAGCAGCAGGTCAACGGCGCCGACCGCATGATCTACATGAACTCGTCGAGTTCATCGACCGGCAACATGACGCTGAACGTGTTCTTCGAAATCGGCACCGACCCCGAACTGGCCCAGGTGGACGTGCAAAACCGGGTCAACCTCGCGCTGCCGCAGGTGCCCACGTCGGTGCAGCAGCAAGGCATCCAGGTGCAGAAGAAATCGTCGGCCTTCATGATGGTGATCGCCATCTATTCGCCCGACAACCGCTTCGACCCGACCTATGTCGCCAACTACGCCAACCTGTACGTGCTCGACGCCCTGAAGCGCATTCCCGGCGCCAACCAGACCGCCATTTTCGGCACGCCCGATTACGCGATGCGGATCTGGCTCAAGCCCGACCGCATGGCCCAGCTCGGAGTGACGGCGACCGAGATTCAGCAGGCGGTGGCCAACCAGAACCAGCAATTCGCGGTCGGGCGGCTGGGCCAGTCGCCGACCGGCAAGGCGGTCGAGCAATCCTTCGCCGTGACGACCACCGGCCGGCTGACCGAGCCGGCGCAGTTCGACAACATCATCATCCGCGCCGCCAGCGGGGGCGCGGCGATCGTGCGCCTGAAAGACGTCGGCAGGGCCGAACTGGGCCAGAAAGACTATTCGATCCGCAGCACCTTCCAGGGCAAGCCGGCCACCATGATGGCGGTCTACCAGCAGCCCGGCGCGAATGCGCTCGACGTGTCGCGCCAGGTGACCGCCAGCCTGATCGAACTGAAGAAGGCGTTCCCCGAGGGCTTGCAGTACGAGGTGGTGATGGACACCACCAAGTTCACCCGCGCTTCGATCGCCGACGTGATCCACACCTTCTTCGAAGCGCTGGTGCTGGTGGTGATCGTGGTCTACCTGTTCCTGCAAAGCCTGCGCGCGACCCTGATCCCGGTGCTGGCGGTGCCGGTGTCGATCGTCGGCACCTTCTCCGGGATGGCCGCGCTCGGGTTTTCCGTCAATATGCTGACCCTGTTCGGCATGGTGCTGGCGATCGGCATCGTGGTCGACGACGCCATCGTCGTCATCGAAAACGTCGAGCGCAACATGCACGTGCACCATCTCGAACCGAAGGAAGCGGCGCGCCGTGCGATGGACGAGGTGGCCGGCCCGGTGATCGCGATCGTGCTGGTGCTGTGCGCCGTGTTCGTACCGGTCGCGTTCCTGAGCGGCATCACCGGCCAGATGTACAAGCAGTTCGCGATCACCATCGCGATCTCGGTGGTCATTTCCGGCGTCGTCGCGCTGACCCTGTCGCCCGCCCTCGCGGCGATCCTGCTCAAGCCGGCGCACGGCAAGAAGAACCGCTTCTTCACCTGGTTCGACCGCGGCTTCGAGCGCATGACCGAAGGCTACAGCCGTTCGGTCGCGCTGACGCTCCGGCGCGGCGGCATCGCGCTGATCCTGTTCGCCGTCATGATCGGCCTGACCGTGCTGATGATGGGCAAGGTGCCGCGCTCCTTCCTGCCGCCCGAGGACCAGGGCTACCTGCTGGGCGCGGTGGTGATGCCCGACGCCGCCAGCCTGGACCGCACCGGTGCGACCAGCAGCAAGGTCACCGAGCATTTCATGAAGGACCCGGCCGTCAGCGGCGTCGCCGTGGTCGACGGCTACAGCCTGCTCGATTCGCAGAACAAGAACAACGCGTCCACCTTTTTCGTCGGCTTCAAGGACTTCGACGAGCGCTACAGCTCGGCCAACCGCGCCAGCCAGAACGCGGTGTCGGTGATCGGCAATGCGCGCAAGGCGCTGTCGGGCGTGCGCGAAGGCATCATCCTGCCGGTCAACCCGCCGTCGATTCCCGGCCTGGGCACCACCGGCGGCATGGAGGTCTGGGTCCAGAGCAAGGGCGAACGGTCGCCGCAGCAACTGGCCGAGGTGGTCAACCAGTTCACCGCCAAGGCGCGCCAGACGCCCGAACTGGGCGGCGTCACCTCGACCTTCAACGCCTTGTCGCAGCAGCTGATGGTCAACGTCGACCGCGACCGGGCCGAGACGCTCGGGGTGCCGGTGGAAGACGTGTACAACGCGATGCAAACCATGTTCGGATCGCTCTACGTGTCGCAGTTCAACAAGTTCAGCCGCTTGTGGCAGGTGATCCTGCAGGCCGAGCCGGCCTATCGCCTCAAGCCCGACGACCTCGAGCAGATCTTCGTGCGCAGCAAGGACGGCAGCATGATCCCGCTGAAGTCGGTCGTCACGACCGAGTACGTGACCGGCCCGGACCTGATGACGCGCTTCAATAACTTTCCGGCGATCAAGGTCACTGCCAATCCCGCGCCCGGCTACAGCTCGGGCCAGGCGATCGCCGCGCTCGAGACCATCGGCGCGCAGGTGCTGCCGGCCGACTTCGAACTGGCGTGGAGCGGCGAGGCGTTCGAGGAGAAGAAGTCCGGCGGCACGTCCTCGTCCGTGTTCATCTTCGGCCTGGTCATGGTATTCCTGATCCTGGCGGCGCAATACGAGAAATGGACGCTGCCGGTCGGCGTGCTGATGGCGGTGCCGTTCGCCTTGTTCGGCGCGGTGCTGGCGATCCTGCTGCGCGGCCTGTCGAACGACGTCTACTTCCAGATCGGCCTGACGATGCTCGTCGCGCTGGCGGCCAAGAACGCGATCCTGATCTTCGAGTTCGCCGTGCTGAACCGGCAAGGCGGCATGAGCGTGCATGAGGCGGCGATGACGGCGGCGCGCGAACGGCTGCGCCCGATCGTGATGACTTCGCTGGCCTTCATCCTCGGCTGCGTGCCGCTGGCGATTGCGACCGGGGCCTCGGCCAACAGCCGGATCTCGATCGGCACCGGCGTGATCGGCGGCATGCTGGCGGCCACCGTCATCGCGGTGTTCTTCATCCCGCTGTTCTATTACGCGATCGAGACGGGCGCCGACAAATTCAGCCGGCGCAAGCAGGCCAAGGCAGCCGCCGCCGGCGGCACGCCGGCGCCGTCCGCGCCCCATGCACCGCATGATGAACCGTGAGCCGCCATGCCTACTTCGCCCCGCCCCGCCGTTCTGCTGTCGCTGATCCTGGCCGGCTGCGCCGTCGGCCCCGATTACCAGCGCCCGCCAGTCCACGCGCCGGCCGCCTTCCACTACGCCGACAAGGAGGCGCGCCAGGTGGCCGACACGCTGTGGTGGTCGCAGTTCCACGATCCCGCGATGGACAAGCTGATCCACATCGCGCTGGCCGAAAACAAGGACGTCCAGATCGCCGCCGCGCGCGTCGACCAGTTCCTCGGGCGCCTGGCCAGCACCCGCTCGCCGCTGTTCCCGCAGGTCGGCGCGGACCTGGGCGGGCAGCGCCAGCGCGTCAGCCAGATCGGCGCGCTGCCGCTGCCGGCCGGCGCCTCGCCGATCGGCAACCTGTACGACGCGTCGCTGTCGGTCAGCTGGGAGATCGACCTGTTCGGCCGCCTGCGCCGCGAGAGCGAGGCGGCGCGCGCCGACGTGCTGGCCAGCGAAGAAGGCCGGCGCGCGACGATCCTGACGCTGGTGGCCTCGGTGGCGCAGTCGTACATCAATTTGCGCAGCCTCGACCGGCAGCTCGACATCGCGAAGGCGACCGCGACCAGCCGGGCCGAATCGTTGCGCGTGTTCCAGCTGCGCTTCGACGCCGGCACCGTGTCCGAGCTCGAACGCACCCAGAACCAGGCCGAATACGAGGACGCGCTGTCGCGTATCCCGCCGCTCGAAACGCAGATCGCGCAGCAGGAGCATGCGCTGTCGATCCTGCTGGGCCGCAATCCCGGCCCGATCGGCCGCGGCAGCGAGCTCGACCAGCTGCAGCTGCCCGCGGTGCCGGCCGGCCTGCCGTCCGACCTGCTGGCGCGCCGGCCCGACCTGCGCCAGGCCGAACAGAACCTGATCTCGGCCAACGCCTTGATCGGCGCGGCCCGGGCCCAGTACTTCCCGACCATTTCGCTGACCGGCCTGCTCGGCTCGGTGAGCACCGAGCTGCACAATCTGTTCACCGGCCCGGCGAAGGTATGGTCCTACGGCTTGGCGGCGGCGATGCCGATCTTTACCGCCGGCGGCATCGGCGGCCAGGTGCGGCAGGCCGAAGCGGTCCAGCGCCAGGCCCTGCTGCAATACCAGAAGGCGATCCAGGTGGCGTTCCAAGAAGTCGAGGACGCCCTGGTGGCGCTCCAGAAGTCGCACGTCCAGCTCGATGCGCAGGGACGCCAGGTCAAGACCCTGGCCACCTACGCGCGGCTGGCGCGGATCCGCTACGAGAACGGCTATACCAGCTATATCGAGGTGCTCGACGCCGAGCGCCAGTTGTTCGACACCCAGGTGGCTTACACCCAGACGCAAAATACGATGTTCGCCTCGCTGGTCAATCTGTACAAGACGATGGGCGGCGGCTGGGTCGACCAGGCCGACGGTCTGGTGCCCAAGGACGCCGCGCACGCCGCGCCGCGATAAGCGGGTCCCGCACGATTGCCCCATGCGTGTTGTCAGCCGCGCGCGCTCTCTATAAGATTGGAAGTGTCTGGAGAGTATGCGATGAAGCAAGCGATCCCAGCGCTCATTGCGGGGATGTTCCTGGCCACCCTGGCCGGATGCGCGACCAGCCCGATCGTCGACGACGGCCGCGAACTGAACACGGAGCTGCTGTACGAAATGATGTCCTACGGCGACGCCGCCGAGGCGATCCGCCCGGCGATCGTGCGCGCGGCGTCGGCGCGCGACAGCGACTGCAGCGTCCAGTACGAGTTGCCGTTCGAAGTCATGACTTCGTACGGCGTCCAGGATGACGATTCGAAAATGGCCTTGATGCGCGCGCTGGGCGTCAATGAAAAGCTGGGAATCATCGCGGCGGTCCCGTCGTCCGGACTGAAGATGGGCGACGTCATCGTCGAGGTCGCTGGCGATCGCAGCGACAATTCGCGCAAGTTGGCCGATACGCTGACCGAGGCGCGCGATCGCGGCGAACCGTTCGAGCTGGCGCTCGCCTCGGGGCGCCGGGTCACGATTTCACCGTTCACCTTGTGCCGGGGCCATGTGCTGGTAGCATCGCCGTTCCAGCCCACGCTCCAGCAATACCACTGGGCGCAAACGATGCATCCGCTGGAAGTATTCCATGAGCGCCTGACAGCGGATGAAGCGCAATGGATTGTCCTGTGGACACAAGGCCTGTCCGAAGCAGGCGGCACGCGCATGAAAACCTACGCCTTCATGGTCGGCAGCATCAAGTGGATGGTGGTTCTCGGGCTCGGGGCGAGCTCCGGCGGCGCGCTCGCCTCGCTGCATGGCGGCGGCGCCGCTGCCGCCGGAACGACATCGGCCGGCCAGGTCGCTGCCGTTCAGCTTGCCGGATCGGCAGCGTCGCTGATGGCCCAGTCCGCGGCGAACCGCGCCTCGCTGACCGGCGTCAGCCGTGTTGCTGCCGACAGCTTCGGCCAGGCCGACAAATGGGCGTTCGAGCACATGCAGAAACTCGGCATGAATCCCCGCGCCGGGCTCAGCTTGCACCAGAAACTGCTCGCCCAGGGCGCTGCGGGCAATGCATTCCTGCTCGACGAAAGGCGGTTTGCCAGCATGCGCGCGCTGGTCGCCACCCTGCCGCCATCGTATGCGATTCCGGCGAGCGGGTCGAGGCGCGCCGAGCGGCGCTAGCGATCCCCTCCGCCGCCGGTAGGCGATCTACCCGCCGGCCGGTCCCGGCTGCTAGAATACGCACTCCTGTTGATCGATTTTTTCCTGCCCATGAACAACGCACTGCTCCCGTCCGAATCCGCGCCGCCATCGGCATCCCCTTGCCTGGAGCGTGGCTGACCGTGGGCCGCCTTACCCTGGTCGTGGCCATCGACAAGCAGCGCGGCATCGGCGTGAACAACACCCTGCCTTGGCATTTGCCCGAGGACCTGGCGCACTTCAAGCGCGTCACCACCGGCCATCCGATCATCATGGGCCGCAAGACCTTCGACTCGATCGGCCGCCCGCTGCCGAACCGCCGCAACATCGTCGTCACCCGCAACGCGGACTGGCGCCGCGACGGCGTCGACGCGGTCACTTCGCTGACCGATGCGATCGCGCTGGCCGGCGACGAGGAGGCCTGCATCATCGGCGGCGCGCAGATTTTCAACGAGTCGATGGACATCGCCGACCGGCTGGTCATTACCGAAATCGACCACACCTTCGCGTGCGACACCTTCTTCCCGCCGCTCGCCGCGGGCGAATGGACCGAGACCGCGCGCGAACGGCACCACTCCGAAGCGAACGGCTTCGACTATTCCTTTGTCACCTACAGTAAAGTGAAATAACCATGTCAGGACACGGATTCCACGTACACGGCCCGCACGACCACGCGGTCGAACACGCAGCCCACGGCGGCGACAGCTTCTCGAACAATATCGCGGTGATGACGGCGATCCTGGCCACCGTCGGCGCCCTGTTCGGCTACCTGGGCGGCTCCACCCAGAACGATGCCGCGCTGTTCAAGAACAACGCGGCGATCGACAAGACCGAGGCGGCCAACGCCTGGAACTACTACCAGGCCAAGTCGAACAAGCAGAACCTGGCCGAGATGGCGATGACCCTGCCCGGCGTCGATCCGACCAAATACAAGGCCGATGTGACGCGCTACCAGTCGGAAAAGGAAGATATCAAGAAGAAGGCCGAGAAGTTCGAGGCCTCATCCTCCGACTGGAACCACAGGTCGGACGGCGCGATGCACCAGCACCACCAATGGGCGCTGGCCACCACGGCCGAGCAGATCGCCATTTCGCTGGCCGCGATCACCCTGCTGACCCGCAAGCGCTGGCTGATGATCGGCGCCTACGCGGTGGCTGCGGTGGGCATGGCGCTGGGCGTGTTCGCCTGGTTGCACATCGACCCGATCGGCGCCTTGCTGGGCGGCGCGGCCGCCGCCCACTGAGCGGGCTGCCCACTGTTGACTAGCTGACAAACAATTGTGCGACAGCAAACAGGCCTTGTCGGCTAAGCTGAGTAAAGTTTTTTCACCGGATTGCGCACATTTCTGCGAAAATCCGCTACTTATTTTTCTTCGGTGCCGTGAGCGGCGCCCCGCCTTCGCCGGCGTGGGCTGCCTCCACGGCGCTTCGCTTTGGAGCTGTCCATGAAATTTCGTTTCCCAATCGTCATCATCGACGAGGATTTCCGTTCTGAGAACACGTCCGGCCTGGGCATCCGCGCCTTGGCCGCCGCGATGGAAAAGGAAGGCATGGAAGTGCTCGGCCTGACCAGCTACGGCGACCTGTCGCAGTTCGCCCAGCAGCAGTCGCGCGCGTCGGCCTTCGTGCTGTCGATCGATGATGAGGAATTCGGCGGCGGCTCCGAAGAAGAAACCAATTTCGCGCTGACCGCGCTGCGCGCCTTCGTCAAGGAGATCCGCCACAAGAACTCGGATATCCCGATCTACATCTACGGCGAAACGCGCACCTCGCGCCACATCCCGAACGACGTGCTGCGCGAGCTGCACGGCTTCATCCACATGTTCGAGGACACCCCGGAATTCGTCGCCCGCCACATCATCCGCGAAGCGAAGTCCTACCTCGACGGCCTGGCGCCGCCGTTCTTCCGCGCGCTGGTCAACTATGCCAACGACGGTTCGTACTCGTGGCACTGCCCCGGCCACTCGGGCGGCGTGGCGTTCCTGAAGTCGCCGATCGGCCAGATGTTCCACCAGTTCTTCGGCGAGAACATGCTGCGCGCCGACGTCTGCAATGCGGTCGAAGAACTCGGCCAGCTGCTCGACCACACCGGCCCGGTCGCCAAGTCCGAGCGCAATGCGGCGCGCATCTTCAATGCCGACCACTGCTACTTCGTCACCAACGGCACCTCGACCTCGAACAAGATGGTGTGGCACTCGACGGTTGCGCCGGGCGACATCGTCGTGGTCGACCGCAACTGCCACAAGTCGATCCTGCACTCAATCATCATGTGCGGTGCGATTCCCGTGTTCCTGATGCCGACCCGGAATCACCTCGGCATCATCGGCCCGATCCCGCTGGAAGAATTCACGCCCGAGTCGATCGCCCGCAAGATCGAGGCGAATCCATTTGCGCGCGAAGCGGTCAACAAGAAACCGCGCATCCTGACCATCACCCAGTCGACCTACGACGGCGTGGTCTACAACGTCGAGACCCTGCGCGAAATGTTGGACGGGAAGATCGACACCTTGCACTTCGACGAAGCCTGGCTGCCGCACGCGACCTTCCACGACTTCTACAAGAACATGCACGCGATCGGCAAGGACCGTCCGCGCGCCAAGGAGTCGATGATCTTCTCGACCCAGTCGACCCACAAGCTGCTGGCCGGCCTGTCGCAGGCTTCGCAGGTGCTGGTGCGCGAATCGGAATCGGTCAAGCTGGACCAGGACGCCTTCAACGAAGCCTACCTGATGCACACCTCCACTTCGCCGCAATATTCGATCATCGCCTCGTGCGACGTCGCCGCGGCGATGATGGAAGCGCCTGGCGGCACTGCGCTGGTCGAAGAATCGATCTTCGAAGCGCTCGACTTCCGCCGCGCCATGAAGAAGGTCGACGCCGAATTCGGCGCCGACTGGTGGTTCAAGGTCTGGGGCCCGGACACCTTCTCCGCAGAAGGCATCGGCACCCAGGACGACTGGATGATCCGCGCGGAGGACGACTGGCACGGCTTCGGCAACCTGGCGCCGGGCTTCAACATGCTCGACCCGATCAAGGCCACGGTGGTGACGCCGGGCCTGACGCTGGACGGCGTGTTCGGCGAGACCGGCATCCCGGCCTCGATCGTGACCAAGTACCTGGCCGAACACGGCGTGATCATCGAGAAGTGCGGGCTGTACTCGTTCTTCATCATGTTCACGATCGGGATCACCAAGGGCCGCTGGAACACGCTGGTGACGGCGCTGCAGCAGTTCAAGGACGACTACGACAAGAACCAGCCGATGTGGCGCATCCTGCCGGAGTTCGCCGCTGCCAATCCGCGCTACGAAGCGATGGGCCTGCGCGACCTGTGCCAGTCGATCCACGACTTCTACAAGGCCTACGACGTGGCGCGCCTGACGACCGAGATGTACCTGTCGGACATGATCCCGGCGATGAAGCCGTCGGATGCATTCGCCAAGATGGCGCACCGCGAGATCGAGCGCGTGGCGATCGAAGAGCTGGAAGGCCGCATCACGGCGATCCTGCTGACGCCGTACCCGCCGGGCATTCCGCTGCTGATTCCGGGCGAGCGCTTCAACAAGACGATCGTCGACTACCTGCGCTTCGCGCGCGACTTCAACGAGCGCTTCCCGGGCTTCGAAACCGACGTGCACGGCCTGGTGAAACGCGAAGTCGACGGCAAGCGCGGCTACTTTGTGGATTGCGTGAAGAATTAACGGGACCTCGCGCGCGGGAATCCTATTTCGCAGGTAAGCCACGAAATGGGGTCCCCGCCTCCGCGAGGACGACGTATAGAAATGAAAAAAGAGCCGCGCAGGCTCTTTTTTTATTCGGCCGTTCGGCAGCCCTGCCCTACTTCACGGCCGGATACGGACTCTTGCCCCCATTGGCGATAAACGCATCGATGCGCTCTTCCAGCACCGGCAGCGGCACCGAGCCCATTTGCAGCACGGTGTCGTGAAACGCGCGGATATCGAATTTCGCCCCCAGCGCGGCTTCGCTCTTCCTGCGCGCCTTGATGATCGCCATTTCGCCGAGGTAGTACGATAGCGCCTGCCCCGGCCACGAAATATAGCGATCCACCTCGGTCTCGATTTCATGCTCGGACAGCGCCGTATTGTTGTGCATATAGGCCTGCGCCTGTTCGCGCGACCAGCCCTGCGCGTGTATCCCCGTATCGACCACCAGCCGCGCCGCGCGCCACGCCTGGTAGCTCAGCATGCCGAACGTCTCGTAGGGCGTCTCGTAGATCCCCATCTCACTGCCCAGGCGCTCCGCGTACAGCGCCCAGCCTTCGCCATAAGCGGAAATGTACGCCCGCCGGAATGGCGGCATGCCTTGCTGCTCCATCGCCACCGGCATCTGGAATGCATGGCCGGGCGCCGACTCGTGCAGCGTCAGCGCGGGCAGGCTATACAGCGCGCGCGACGGCAGGTTATAGGTGTTGACCCAGTACACTCCAGGACCGCCGCGACCAGAAGTGTAGAACGGCGCCTGGTCGTCCGGTACCGGGGTGATGGCGAACCTGCGCCGCGGCAGGTAACCGAAATACTTGTCGGCCTTGCCGTCGAATTTCTTGGCGATGTAGGCAGCACGCATCAGCAGCTCTTCCGGCGTGCGGGCATAGAAGCGCGGATCGGTGCGCAGGAACTGGAGGAACGATGGGAAATCGCCCTTGAACTGCGCCTGCGCAATCGCCAGCTGCATTTCAGCTCGAATCTTCGCCATCTCGCTCAGGCCAATCTGGTGGATCTGGTCGGCGCTCAGCGAAGTGGTGGTGAATTCCGTGATCTTTGACTGGTAATAGGCCTTCCCGTCCGGCAGGCGCTCGGCGGCCAGAGTCTCGCGCGCACGCGGAACGTACTCCTCACGCACGAACTTGAGCATCGAGGCATACGCCGGCTGCACGCCGTCGCGGATCGCCGTGACGGCCGCCTGGCGCAGCGCATCCTGTTCAGCTGTCGGAATCGTCGAAGGCATGGACTTGAACGGCGCGTAGAACACAGTCTCCTGCGGCGTCTTCGCTTCGGCGACCGAGACCAGTGCGGCATCGCGTCCTGTCAGGGTCACCTTCGGCGGCGTAAAGCCGCGCGCAAGGCCGGCGCGCATGTTCGCCATCTCCTCGCTGAAGTAAGCCGGCAGCGCGCCCAGCTTCTTGATGAAGTTTCGGTAATCCGCCAGGCTCGTGAAGGTCTTGCGCGCGTCGTAGCTGATGTCGGACCAGAAGGCACTGTCGGCATTGACCGGCTGCTCGTATTCGCGGAAGCGCAGGGCGTCCGCCAGCGATGCGATCTGGGCGCGATAGACCGAATAATTGAGGCGCTCGCCCGCGGACAGCTTGCCGACCGCGACGCCGTCGAGTTGACGCATCACGTTTTGCCAGTATGCGAGGCGCTCCGCCTGGGTGTTTGCATCCACGTGCGGCAAATCGGCCCTGATGCCCTTGCGGTCGTCGGAGTCGTCCTCCAGGTGCTGCGCCACGCGCCACTTCCATTCCTTCGTGTAGATCGACTTGAAGTGGGCGTCCGCGCTGTCGGCGGCGCCGGCAGGACAACTGGCAAGCAAGGACATCACGCATGCAACGGCCATAGCGGCCCCCGGCATCATTTTCATGGTATTCCCGAGCTAAAAAAGTGAGATGAATTGAACAGGTTGGAACGACTTGCTGTTTCGACGTGCCGCCTTTTCACGCACGCGCCGCGGACCAAGGGCTGGGGTCAGGTCCGGCGGACCTGACCCCGGGGTTGTCGCCGCAGCGGGCGCTTGCCGCCATCACCACGCGGTCGCACACTTGACGGAGACATACTCATAAAAAATGAGCCGCGAAGGCTCATTCTTTCGGTTCCTGCAATCAGGCCTTCGGCAACGTCACGCCGTGCTGCCCCTGGTACTTCCCGCCGCGATCCTTGTACGAGGTCTCGCACACTTCATCGCTCTCGAAGAACAGCACCTGGGCGCAGCCCTCGCCCGCGTAGATCTTGGCCGGCAGCGGTGTCGTGTTCGAAAACTCCAGCGTCACATAACCTTCCCACTCGGGTTCGAACGGCGTCACGTTGACGATGATGCCGCAGCGCGCATAGGTCGATTTTCCCAGGCAGATGGTCAGCACATTGCGCGGAATCCGGAAGTACTCGATGGTGCGCGCCAGCGCGAACGAATTCGGCGGGATGATGCACACGTCGCTCTTGACGTCGACGAAGGAATTCGAATCGAAGTTTTTCGGATCGACGATGGTGCTGTTAATGTTGGTGAATATCTTGAATTCATCGGCGCAGCGGATATCGTAGCCGTACGACGAAGTGCCGTACGAGATGACCTTTTGACCATTCGATTCGCGCACCTGGCCCGGCTCGAACGGTTCGATCATGCCGGTTTCCTGCGCCATGCGGCGGATCCATTTATCGCTTTTGATTGTCATCGCTAGGGCTTTTCTATAGTGAAGTCGGGGGAAGCTTGGGTCGCGCGCAGCGCGCCGGATTCACCAGATTTTACGCGAAATGCCCTGGGAGTTCTACTTTTGCGGTTCCGCCAGCAGCTCGCCGACCAACTCGCGCGTCAGTGCGGCGGCCAACTCGGGCTTCTCCATCGGGAACAGGTGGCCGCCCTCGATTTGCTTGAAGTGGCCGCCGACCAGGCGCCGCGTCGCATCGAGCCCGGCCTGGCGTAGTTCGTACGAGTCGGTGCCCCCGATGAATCCGATCGGGACCGGAAAAGGCGGCTGCATCAATTCGCCGAGATGATGCGGCAGCGAGCGGTAGATCGCGGTCTCCACCTCGCGCGAAAAGCGCAGCCGCACACCTTCCGGATAAGGCTCGAGCCCGTGTTCGAGATAATCGGACAGCACTCCCGGCGCCCAGGCAGCGAAGATCGGCTTCGAGGCAAAATGCGCGTACGCCGCTTCGACGCTTGGCCACACCGTACGCCGCCGGTGCGAGGCTTTGGCGGGCGAGAAGTTGTCATCCCATCGGCGTGCTTTCGCAATGCGAAGCAGCCACGCGCGCCAGCCGGCCACCACCGGCGAATCGAGCATCACCACGCAGCGCGCCAGGTCCGGGCGCTGCTTGGCCGCCATCATGCTGAGCATTCCGCCGAGCGAGTGGCCGACCAGGATTGCCGGCTCCGGATAGCGCTCCAGCTGCGCGATCAGTTCGGCGACCAGGCCTGGCCAGCCGTCCGAGACCGGAAAAGCCGCGTCGTGGCCGACCATGTCGATCGCGTGCACGTCGAAGTCGCCGCGCAGGCTGTCGAAATAACGGCTATACACGCCGGCAGGAAAGCCGTTGCCGTGAGTGAAGTGCAGCAGTGGTTTTGTCATGAACGCAATTGTAATGCGGGTGCGCCGCTGGCGAGTAGAGGAAATCCCCTACAGATTAAGCTGGGCAAGAACGTACTCAACCGCAGCTCAGCGCCCATACCAGTAGCGGGCGTGCTGCCTGCGGAATGCGCCGGCCTCGATCTGGGCGCCGAAATGCATGAGGACCGCCCCATCTTCATCGGTGCGCATGCGGCCGATGCCCATTTCTCGGTAGCGTTCGAAGACTTCCGCCTTCGGATGGTGGTAGCGGTTGCGGTAACCCACCTGGAATACACCCAGCGCCGGCCGCACCGCCTGCAGGAAGGCCGGCGTGGACGAAGTGCCGCTGCCATGGTGCGGCGCCAGCAGAACCTCGGCGCGCAGCTTGCCGGCCGAGCCGAGCACCAGCTGCGCTTCCTGCGCCGCCTCGATATCGGCCGCCAGCAGGATCGCATGGCCGTGCGCGCTGATGTGCAGCGTGCAGCCGCGCGCGTTCGGTTTCAGCGCCGGATTGTCGTAGCTCGCCAGGGTCGGCTGCAGCATCTCGAACTCCACCCCGTCCCAGTTCCAGCGCTGGCCCGCCACGCAGCGCGTATGCGCGGCCGCCGCGTGGACGATCGGATGCGTGTTCCAAAGCGAAGAAGCAACCCAGCCGACCTTCACCGCCTGCATCACGGCCAGCGCGCCTCCGGCATGGTCTGTGTCGCTGTGCGTGATGACCATGCCGTCCAGCGCGTCGATCCCGCGCGCCTTCAGGTACGGGCCGATCACCCGGTTGCCGCCATTCGATTCCGGTGAATACTGCGGCCCCGCGTCGTACAGCAGCCGATGCCCGCCGGTTTCGATCAGCAGCGCCATGCCCTGCCCCACATCGAACGCCGTCACATCTATTTCGCCCTGGCCGGGCCGCGACGGCAGGCTGGCCAACAGCGGCAGCCATGCCGCCGCGCCGGCCCAGCGCTGCGGCCACCCGCGCGGCGCCAGCATCCACACCGTTCCGGCCAGTGCGAAGCAAAATACCCACGGCGCGGGCGTCGGCGCGCTCCATACCGCCAGCGGGCTCGCGGCTATCCACGCAAGGAACAGCGCCAGCCCCTCCACGGCGAAGTGGGCAAGGTTGAGCAGCATGTCGGACAGCGGTGAGGGCAGCATGCTGCCCGCCAGCGCGAGCGGCGTCACCACGAAGCTGATCAGCGGGATAGCCACCGCATTGGCGATCGGGCTGACGATCGATACCTGCGCGAACAGCAGCATGGTCAGCGGCACCAGCCCCAGGGTCACCACGTACTGCGTGTGTGCGCCCAGCCTGAGCGCATGCCAGAATCCGCCCTGCGCAGCGCCGATACGGCCGACTGTTGCGAACAGGATGATGGCGACCGCGCCGAACGACAGCCAGAAACCCGGCCACAGCACGGCCCAAGGGTCGAGCAGCACCACCAGGCCGAGCGCCGCGCACAGCACGTGCGACACGCTGGTTATCCGCCCCGACCACAGTGCGGCCGCCACGACGGTCAGCATGTACAGGGTCCGCTGCGCCGGAATCCCGAAACCGGCCAACAGCACATACAGCAGTGCCACGCCGGCGCCGGCCAGCGCCGCCACTTTCTGCGCGGGCAGCAGCAGCGGCAGCTGCGCAGAGGTAAAGAACGAACGCCGCCACAGCCACGACGCCAGCATGGCGAACAGGCCAGCGATCATGGTGATGTGCAGGCCGGAGATGGAGATCAGGTGGCTGATGCCGGTGCGGTTGAATACCATCCAGTCCGACTGATCGATGGCGCGCTGGTCGCCGACTACCAGCGCGACGATCACGCCGGCGTACTGCTTGTCCGGCAAAGCGCGCAGGATGCGGTCGCGCAGCCTGGCGCGGCAATGCTCGACCAGGTTGCCGATGCTGAAGACAAAGCTGTCGAGGCGCCGGTTGCGGTCGCCTTCCGGCCGGACGTAGCCGGTTGCGCGCACGCCCTGCTCCAGCTGCCATACTTCGTAATCGAAGCCGTAGGGATTGGCGTTGCCGTGCGGCCGCTGCAGGCGCACCGTCAGCTGCCAGCGTTCGGCCGGCTGCACGGCGCCGACCGCTTGCAGCGAATCGCGGAATCCTGCATACCAGGCCAGCGAAATGCGCGGCGGCACCGACATGGTCGCGCCGACGACCTGTTCTACCGCGAAATTGAAGCGCACTCCCTGGTCGAAGCGAAACGGCAGGCTGTCGATCGTACCGACCAGCGTCACGTCGCGGCCTTCGTCGTCCTTGGCCAGTTGCGGTGTCAGCGCTATTTGCGCGATCAGCGCGGCCCAGCAGAAGCCGAGCAAGGCGCCGGCCATGGATGCCCGCAGGGGGCCGCGCAACGCAATCAGAAACAGGACAGCGAGAGCGACGCAAGCGAGCAGCGACGATTGTGCAGGCAAAGCCGCGCACGTTTGCAGCAACGCCGCCCCAGCGACAAATCCGAGAATCGCACAACGCATGGTCTATGGCGAGGTTCGCAAAAATGACCAGTGTGCGCGGCGGCGGTGGCCGGCGATTTGGCTGCAGTCTAACTTTCGTCAAAAGACGCCGCACAATATCTGCGCCGGATGATTACGCGGTCGCGAAAGGCCGCGACAAGAGTGCTTAGCTGGCACATTCTCCGGCGAGGATTGCGAAAGCGTCATCTCGCGGTTGGTAGTCCAACACCTTGCGGGTGTGATCAATGGCCAGTCGTTTGTAGCGGTTGTCGGACACACCATGGACAACGGTGAACCCGGTGAGGTCGGCTTCGACGCAACGGGCCAGCAGATGCACAACATCTTGTTCGCTGATAAAGGCGGCAACGTCGCGCGCGGTGTGCTGTTCGCCCGCATGAAACTCGGCCACATTGGCGATCCGCACCGCGACCGTGACCAGCGTCGATTCATGTGCGAAAAATGATGCGAGCGCCTCGCCGAAGGCTTTGCTGACACCGTACATATTTTTGGGCCGGGGCGGCATATCTTCGTGAATCTGGACATCGAGCGGGTATCCTTCGACGGTCTGTGCGCTACTAGCGAACACCACGCGTCGGCATCCCTGGGCCTTTGCGGCAAGGAACAAGTTATAGGTACCGATGATATTCGTAGGAAGCAAGGACGTGTGGAAGTCGGCATCCGGCGAAGGGTCTGCGGCCAGATGAATGACTGTCTGGATACCGGCGCAAGCGCGCATACATGCGTCCAGATCGGTCACGTCCAAGTGGACGATATCATCGCCCAAGTGTCCCAGCCGCTCGATATCGAGATCGCCGAGACGAAGATCGAAGTTTGAATGCTGCGTGCGAACAAAGGCGGAGCCGATGCGACCGGCGGCGCCTGTGACAAGAACCTTGTGTGTTTTCATTGGCGGCTGACTTAAAAAAGGAGCCTGATTATCCGGTGAGGCAATCGATTCGGTCAAACGACGAAAATTGCAGGAATGAATAAGAAAAACTTATTCATGGGACGGGCGACCAACCGGTTCCTCGTGCCGCACGACGTGCCTGCACCGGGCCCTTAAGCAGTCGCGAAAGGCAGCGACAGGTAATGCTGGCCGAGTGCAGTCAACTCCCCGCTGGCGCCGAGCAGGCTGGTGAAGTGCGGGTCGGGGTTCCAGCGGCCACTGAACCAGGCATAGCGGAATACGTCGGCGCGGCTTTCGCACAAGGCCACCATCTCGCTCATTTGCGCTTTCTGCTTTGCGAGCGTGTCGATCTGCGCGCCATCGGCCTGGCTGTGCCAGTTCGCCATCTCGGTCACCCAGAACGGCTTGCCGTATTTCGCGAGACGATCGAGCTGACCGGCGAGCCCGTAGTCGTACCAGTGAAACGCCAGGTAATCGATATGCGGTGCGCGGCCGGCGTTGGCCGCCTTGTACGCCGCATAAAATGCGTCGAGCCACACAGCGGGGTCGCTATAGCCCGGCATGGTGCCCCATGTGATCGATGGCCCCACCAGCTTGACTCCGGTGCGCTCCGCAATGGTTTCATAGCGCGGCCACAGCTCGGCCGCCTGCTGGGGCGTCAGGTTGGCCTGGTCGAGCAGGTTCGGTTCGTTCAGCAGCAGCAGGTACTTGACGTTGGCGTGCGCCTTGAGGAACGCTTCGACCGCCGCGGCATCGAACTGGCCGTTCCACAGCATCGGATAGTAATCCATGCCGTAGCGCGCAGAATAATCCGACGGCGCCGCACTGTTCGGTGAAGTGCCCCAGTTGTACCACCAGCTCACTCCCGCCGCCAGCGCCGCCAGGTCGACGGCGGCCGAGAGGTCGTAGGCGATGCCACGCTTTGCGCTCTTTTTCGTCGCAGCCGGCGGCGGCGCGGGGTCTAGTGCCGGCAACGGAACGGGCGAAGATTGGGGCGGAGTCGCCGCAGGCGCTGCGCCCCCGCCGCCGCACCCCGACAGACCGCCGACGGCGGCGGACGTAGTGAGCAGCGTCAGAAATCGTCTGCGTCCGAGCCGTTGCAGTTCGAGTTCAAATATCAGTTTCTCTGTCATTTTGTTGCGAATCTCAAAGGGATCACGCAGCAAAGTTGCGCGTCGATCACGTTTGCATATCCGCAAATATTGTGCCAGCTGGAAATCGACACTTTTCAGGCAAAACCGATGGGGTGAACTCAATAATGCGCGATCGCGGGCCCAAAAAGTGACATTTTTCGTCTACCACGTGACATTTTCTGGCCTTCAATGACGACGATTCCGCTCATTTTGGCGGCAGGTCTCTCATGAATTCAACCAACACCGAAATCAGGCCCGGCGCCAGCGGCAGCGCCGGATCGGAATACGAGGCGAGCGGCGTTGCGCTACCGGTTGGCACGATCTCAAGTGGTTCATCTCGGCGACAACCGCAAGCCTTGCACGCGGCAGCGCCGCATCCAGTACGATGCGCTGGTCGGTTGGCGCAGCTTGTACAACTGTGGCGAAGACCCCAACGCGGTTGCGAACATCGTTCGAACGGTATCAGCTATCAAGGCTTCCACTCCTCTCGAGGCGTTTGTAGACCCACAGTGAATAGAGGGCCGGGACCAGCACCCCCGCGATCGCCAGCGCGAGGCACACGCCAAGCGGGAGTCCCGCGACCACGCCGGCCAGCGACAGAATGGCGCCCAGCACCATCGTCTTGCCGGCGAATCGATGGGTCGAGTACCAGACCTTTTCACTGGCCAGCGTCCACGGCGTGCGGATGCCGATCCAGAAATTGCGGCGCACCTTGCCCATCACGTTGCCCAACAGGCCGATGAACACCGCGATTCCGCCGAACAGCGCGCGGTTCATCGACATCGCGGGCGAGTAAGCGCCCCATACCAGCACGCATTGGATGTAGCCGAGCAGCGCGACCACGATCAGGCAAATATGCCAGTAGGTCGTGTTGAAGGTATCGACTGTGAACCGCTTCGGCGACAGCGACGGCAACGCCAACCAGATCAACATGAACACCACCATGAATACGGTATGCAGGAACACGAAATGACGCGGTCCATAGCCGTCGATCTGTCCTTGGGAGTTCCAGTGCGTGGGAATCCGCGCGGGAAGCTGTGCGTACAACGCCAAAGTAAACGCCATCGTCGCCAGTACGACCAGCGCGCACCACAGCAAATACCGGTTTCTCATCTTCCCTCTCCCTTGACGCCGCCCACCAGGTCCGCCGCCCATGCCATCACATCTTCCACCACCGTGGTGTTGAGCGCATACCAGATGGTCTGTCCCTCGCGCCGGGTGGTGACCAGGTCGGCCGCCTTCAGCACCGCAAAATGGTGCGACATGCTCGGCTTGGTCATATCGAAGCGCTCGGCCAGTTCGCCCGCCGTCATCTCCTCCTTGCGCAACATGCGCAGGATCTCGCGCCGGGTGGGATCGGCGATCGCCTTGAACGCCAGGTTGATCGCATTTGCCATTTCGAGCACCGCCTAATTAGATATCTGTCTAAATACTAGTGCGGCCAGAATGCATTGTCAAGGACATCACACTACGACTTCGCTTGCACAAGCCCGGAAAAACCCACCATAATCGAGCCAATGAGCTATGGAGGCACGATGATCAAGAACGAAAAACTATTGGTGTCTGGAGCACGATGAGTTATCTCGGCTTCGTCAGGCTCTTTTCCGCGCCGTTCATGGCTTTCGTCATTTCGGCAATCATCGTGTCCGGTTTCGGCTATCTGTTCTACCGGATCGGCAGCACGCAGAAACCCTCCGCCTCCGGCCGTTACTGGAAGCTGCTTGCGCTGCTCGCTGAAATTTGCGTCGCCGTCGGCCTGATCGGGCTGGCCACATTCGCGGGCCGGATGAAGGTCAGCGCGGACCACCAGGATCTCGAGGCGCAGGTTCACCACTCCCAGGCGACGGTCGGCGAAAGCCTCCGGCTCGCCACGCTTCACAACTGCGCCCCTACCGGCCGCAGCGCCCTGGAGCCGTTCAGCCCGAGCGTCGCGAAGAAAGAACTGTGCGCGATCGCCCGCAACTACATCGGCGTGTACGCGGCCGACGCCGACTGGGAGATGGCCGAAAAAAATCTGCGCGCATTCGGCACCAACTACGCGGGCTGCATCCCGAACGTCTTTACGCGCCATTCGGATTGCGATGACACGGTCGCGGAGGCGATCCGGATCGCCGACGAAATCCACGAGATGGAGCAGAACAAGCTCGCCTCGCACAACGACGAGGCCATGGCCGCGATGCTCGAAGCGCCGAACGCCTGGGGCTTCATGCTGCTGGCGTTCTTTGTCGCCGCGCTCGGCGTCGCGATCAAGTGCGCGCGCGCCGCATCGGATTTTTTCCCGCTCGAGCGCTCAGGCTGGAAGTAAGGCGCGAAGCCGCGGCAAGGCGGCAAACGCGCTGGCGCAGGTTCCTGATGCGACTTCCTGCGGCGTGATACCGCGCAGCTCCGCCAACGCCGCACCGATCGCCGGCAGCTGTTCCGGGCTGTTGCGCGCCGGGTGGATCCACGCCGGCGAGATATCCGGTGCATCGGTTTCGAGCACGATCGCGTCCAGCGGCAGCGTCGCCGCCAGGCGGCGGATTTGCAGTGCGCGCGTGAATGTCATGGCGCCGCCGAAGCCAAGCCTGAAGCCAAGATCGATATAGGTTTGCGCCTGCTGGAAGCTGCCATTGAATGCATGCGCAATGCCGCCGGCCGGCCGGATCTGGCGCACATGCTTGAGCACCTGGTCCTGCGAACGACGCACGTGCATTAGTACCGGCAGCTCGAAATCGCGCGCAATGCGCAACTGCTCGCGGAAAAAATAATCCTGCTTTTCTCGCATCGCCGGTTCGGTCAGCATCGGGATGAAGAAATCGAGGCCGATCTCGCCGATCGCCACAAAGCGTGGATCGGCCAGCGCCGCTTCGACCTTGGCGCGCAAGGTCGCAAGGTCGCCTTCGCTCGCCTTCGGCACGCAAATCGGATGGATCCCGAGCGCATAGCTGGCGTTGGTCGCCGTGGCCGCCAGTTCGGCCACCACGTCGAAATTGTAGCGGTCCACTGCGGGAATGACGATCATCGACACCCCGCCCGCGCCGGCGCGCTGCGCCACCGCCAGCGACTCACCACCGAATTCGTGCGCGTCAAGGTGACAATGGGTGTCGATCCACATGATTCAGGCCTCGGCGGGCTGCAATCCGTTTTCCGTCAGCCGGAACACGCGGTCGCAGCGGCGCGCCAGTTCAATGTCGTGGGTGACGATCACGAACGCGGTGCCGAGCGTCTTGGACAGTTCCAGCATGAGGTCGAAGATCGATTGCGCGGTCGCGTGGTCGAGGTTGCCGGTCGGTTCGTCGGCCAGCACGCAGGCCGGCTGCGTCACCAGCGCACGCGCCAATGCCACCCGCTGGCGCTCGCCGCCGGAGAGTTCGCCCGGCACATGGATCACCCGCTTCGACAGGCCGACCCGTTCCAGGATCGCTTGCGCGTTGATGATTGCGTCGGCGCGCTTTTCGCGCCGGATCATCAGCGGCATCGCCACGTTGTCGAGCGCGGAGAACTCCGGCAGAAGGTGGTGGAACTGGTAGACGAAGCCCAGCGCGGCGTTGCGCAAGTCGCCGCGGCGCGTCTCGGACAGGTTCGCGAAGTCTTCGCCCAGCAAAGTCACCGATCCCTTGGTCGGCGTATCGAGCCCACCCAGCAGGTGCAGCAAGGTCGACTTGCCGGAACCGGACGCCCCGACGATGGCAATGCGCTCGCCGCGGAAGATGCTGAAGTCGACGTTATTGAGCACTGAGACCGAGTACGATCCCTGCGTGAAGGTCTTGCCCAGGGCGCGGCAGGATAGTACCGGCAGATTGGCTTGATCACTCATAGCGCAGCGCCTCCGCCGGTTTCACGCGCGAGGCGGCAAAGCTCGGGTATAGCGTGGCGAGGAAGGCCAGTCCGACCGACACGCCGGCGATACCGATAACGTCTGACCAGCGCAGGTCGGACGGCAAGGCGCTGATGAAGTAGATATCTTTCGACAGGAAATGGATCCCCAGCGCGCGCTCGATGAACGGAATGATCACATCGATATTGAGCGCCAACAGCACGCCGGTGCTGACCCCGACGACCGTGCCGATGATGCCGATCAGCGCGCCCTGGATCATGAAGATCTTCATGATCGAGCGCGGCGAAGAACCCAGCGTGCGCAGGATAGCGATATCGGCCTGCTTATCGGTGACCGTCATGGCCAGCGTAGCGACCAGGTTGAACGCGGCGACCGCAATGATCAGGACCAGGATAATGAACATCATCTTTTTCTGGCTCTGCACGGCAGCAAACCACGTCGGGTTGTTCTTCGACCAGTCGCGAAAGTGCAGCGCGCCCGGAATGCTGCGGCTGAGTTCCTGCGCCACCAGCGGCGCATCGTGCAGGTCGGCGAGCCGCAGGCGCAGGCCGGATGGCGCATCGAGGTTGGCGATGGACTCCGCGTCGGACATATTGACAAACGCCAGTCCGGAATCGTATTCGAAGTGGCCAGCCTCGAAAATGCCGGCCACCGTCAGGTGCAGCATGCGCGGCGCCAGGCCGGCAGCCGAGCCTTGGCCCGGCGCGACCGCCAGCGTCACTTTGTCGCCGATCTTGAGTCCGAGCGAGCGCGCCAGTTCGATGCCGAGGACGATATTGAATTCGCCCGCGCGCAGGGCATCGAAGCTACCCTGCTTCACGTTCTTCGGCACATCCGACACCTTCACCTCTTCCGCTGGCAGCACGCCGCGCAACAAGGCCGGCTTCATGATGCCGTCGTTCATCAGCATGCCCTGCGTCTCGACAAACGGCGCCGCGCCCTTGACCGCAGGGTGCTTGAACGCTTCCTTCATCACGCCCTGCCAGTCGGGCATGCCGCCGCGTGCATCGTAGATTTCGATATGCGCCACCACCGACAGCATGCGGTCGGTGACTTCTTTCTGGAAGCCGTTCATGACCGAAAGCACCACGATCAGCGCGGCCACGCCCAGCGCGATGCCCGACACGGAAATGAGGGAGATGAACGAAATGAAGCTGTTGCGCGCGCTGCGCTTGCCGGCGCGCGTGTAGCGGATGCCGACCGCCCATTCGTAAGGCAGTTTGTCGAGGAAGCTCATGTGCTGGCGCCGCTAAGAAGTGTGGTCGATACGGATTCGGCTCGCTGCAGTCCGTGCTCGGTCAGGCGCAGCGCGCGGTCGCAGCGGCGCGCCAGTTCGATATCGTGGGTGACGATCACGAAGGCCGTGCCCAGGGTACCCGACAGATCCAGCATCAAGGCGAATATCTGTTGCGCGGTTGCGTGATCGAGGTTGCCGGTTGGCTCATCGGCCAGCACGCACGCCGGCTCGGTAACCAGCGCTCGTGCCAAGGCCACGCGCTGGCGTTCGCCGCCCGACAGTTCACCCGGCACATGGATCGCACGGCTGGAAAGCCCCACGCGCTCCAGCATGGCGACGGCTTTCTCCAGCGCCGTTGCGCGTTTCTCGCGCCGGATCAACAGCGGCATGGCGACGTTGTCGAGCGCGGAAAATTCGGGCAGCAGGTGGTGGAATTGGTAGACGAAGCCGAGCGAAGAGTTGCGCAGGTCGCCGCGCGCGGTCTCCGACAGGGTAGCGAAGTCGCGCCCCTGCAAGGAAACTGACCCGGTAGTAGGCGTATCAAGCCCGCCCAGCAGGTGCAGCAAGGTCGACTTGCCCGAACCGGAGGCGCCGACGATGGCGACATGCTCGGCGCGCTCGACGCTGAAGTCGACATTGCTGAGGACCTTCACCTGGTAGCTGCCCTGGGTATAGGTCTTGCCCAGTCCGCGGCAGGCCAGGACGATGTTATCGGCAGGCCTATTCATAACGCAGCGCCTCGGCAGGCTTGACGCGCGAGGCGGCAAAACTCGGATAGATCGTCGCCACAAAGGCCATCAGCACGGCGATGCCGCCGATGCCGAAGACGTCGGGCCAGCGCAAGTCCGACGGCAAGGCGCTTACTTGATAAATATCGCTCGGCAAAACCTGCGCTCCAAAAAGGTGTTCGAAAAACGGTACGATGACGTCAATGTTCAAGGCCACCACGACCCCGAGGCCGACGCCGGCCAGCGTGCCCAGGATCCCGATCACTGCGCCCTGGATCATGAAGATCTTCATGATCGAGCGGGGCGACGAGCCGAGCGTGCGCAGGATGGCGATATCGGCCTGCTTGTCGGTCACCGTCATCACCAGTGTCGATACCAGGTTAAAGGCAGCGACGGTAATTATGAGCGCCATCACAATCAGCATCATCTTCTTTTCGGTCTGCACCGCGGCGAACCAGGTCTTGTTCTGCTTGGACCAGTCGCGCACTTCCAGATGGCCCGGCAGGCTTGCCTCGAGCTGCTGCGCCACCGGGATCGCCTGGTGCATGTCGGCGATGCGCAGGCGGACCCCGGACGGCGCATTGAGCCGTTCCATCTTTTGCGCGTCTTCCATGTGCACGAAGGCCATGCCGTTATCGAATTCGTAGTGGCCGGCTTCAAACACGCCCACCAGGGTGAACGAGCGCATGCGCGGCACCATGCCGGCCGGTGTGATCTGCGCCTGCGCCAGCGCCATTGTCACCTTGTCGCCAATCTGCAGGCCCAGCGAACGCGCCAGCGCGTAACCGAGCACGATATTGAATTCGCCCGGACGCAGCGCAGCAAGGCTGCCCTGGACCACGGTCTTCGCGACATCGGAAACCTTCGGCTCCTCGGATGGCAGGACGCCGCGGATGACGGCCGGGCGCATGGCGCCGTCGCGCAGCAGCATGCCCTGGGTCTGCACGAAAGGCGCCGCGCCCCTGACCGCCGGATTCTTGAATGCGTCCTGCATCACTTCCTGCCAGTTGCCCATGCCGCCGCGCGGGTCGAGCACTTCGATATGCGCCAGCACCGACAGCATGCGGTCGGTGACATCCTTGCGAAAGCCGTTCATCACTGACAGCACCACGATCAGCGCCGCCACGCCGAGGCCGATGCCGGCCACCGAGATCAGGGAAATAAACGAAATAAAGCTGTTGCGGCCACTGCGCCGGCCGGCGCGCGTATAGCGCAGGCCAACCAGCCATTCGTACGGCAATTTCTGGATGATACTCATGGGCTCCGACGGGAAATTCGTGTGAGGACGAAGTGTGCCATACAAAGCGGGTCCAAGACAGAGGTTGCCACAATTGAATCACCACCGGCGAACCACCGGGCGCAAACTGTCCGGCGGGCGGCGGATGCCCTACAATGTGCGGCATGACCGAAATTACGCTTGTCCTGCCGTTCGCCCTGCCCCCACCCGAACTTGCCCCCGACCTGGTACGCGCCCTGCAGGCGCCGTCCCTGGCTGCGCTGTTGTCGCGCACGTCGGCGCACCGGGTCGGTGCGGCCGAACAGGCGGCGCGCGCGCTGCCGCACGAATTGTGGCTGGGACGGGCGCTGGGCCTGACCGATGGCGCCAGGCTGTCGTTTGCGGCGGCGGCAATGCGCGGCTCCGGGCTCGATCCCGCCGGCGGCACCTGGTTCATCGTCAATCCGGCGCATATAGAAATCACCCGCAGCCACCTGCTGATGACCGACATGCGCCGTCTCGGGCTGGTCGAGTCGCATTCGCGCGCGCTGTTCGACAGCGCCAAGCCGTATTTCGACGAAACCGGAAACACGCTCCTATATGGCGACGCCCATACCTGGTTCATGCGCGCCGACGGCTGGACCGAGCTCGACACCGCCTCGCCCGATGCCGCCACCGGAATGAACCTGACCGACTGGCTGCCGTCCGGTTCGCGCGCGATCGAATACCGAAAACTGCAGAATGAAGTGCAGATGCTGTGGCACCAGCACCCGGCGAACGTCGAGCGCGAGTCGCGCGGGTTCGCCGCCATCAACTCGTTCTGGCCATGGGGCGCCGCCACTGCGGCCGATGTGCCCGCCGCGGCCGGGCTGGCGGCCCTCGACATGCCGCCGTGGCTTGCCGCCATCGCGCAACGCCATGGCGCGAGCTTCGCGCAGCTGCTCGCCGAACCGGGCAAGAGCGCGCTGCTCTGCTGCGGCAGCCTGGCCGAAGCGGCGCTTGCTTCCGACTGGGCCGGCTGGCTGGCGCACATGCAGCGGCTCGAGCACGACATCTTCGCACCCCTGCTCAAGGCGCTCACCGGCGGCGGCGCCGGCAAGGTGCGGCTGGTGCTCAGCCATCGCGGCGCGCTGGCTGAATTCACGACAACCCCTATGGCCCAGCGCAAGTTCTGGCGCCAGCCGACTCTCGACCGATTGCTGCCATGACGCGCATTGCCACCCGCCCCTGTTCGTTCCGTACTTCCGAGATGCTGCGCCAGGACGGCGTGCACCCCGTGCTCGCCCGCCTGTACGCCTCGCGCGGGTTGACCGACGCGCGCGAATTGTCGAGTGAACTCGCTTCGCTGATCGCGCCCGCCGGTTTGCTGCATATCGACGCGGCCGCCGTGTTCCTGGCCGACGCCATCGCCGCCGGCAAAAAGATGGTCATCGTGGCCGACTACGACTGCGACGGCGCCACCGCCTGCGCGACCGCGCTGCGCGGGCTGCGTTCGATGGGCGCCACGGTCGACTACATCGTGCCGAACCGATTCGAATACGGCTACGGACTGACCCCTGAAATCGTCGAGCTGACCGCGCGCGAAAAGGCGCCCGACATCATCATCACGGTCGACAACGGCATTGCCAGCATCGACGGCGTGGCAGAGGCGAACCGGCGCGGCATCGAAGTCGTCGTGACTGATCACCACCTTCCGGCCGACACGCTGCCGGCGGCGCGCGTGATCGTCAATCCCAACCAGCCCGAATGCGGCTTCCCCAGCAAGCACCTGGCCGGAGTCGGCGTGGTGTTCTACGTGCTGCTCTCCTTGCGCGCGGAGATGCGCCGGCGCGGCGTGTTCGACGCCCAGTCCCAGCCCAAGCTCGACAGCCTGCTCGACCTGGTTGCGCTGGGCACCGTGGCCGACGTGGTGCGGCTCGACCCCAACAACCGCATCCTGGTTGCCCAAGGCATCAAGCGGATGCGGGCCGGGCGCATGCATGCCGGCGTGGCGGCCCTGTTCCGCGTGGCCGGGCGCGAAGCGCGCAGCGCCTCTCCGTTCGACCTCGGCTTCGCGCTCGGTCCGCGCCTGAACGCCGCCGGCCGGCTCGACGACATGTCGCTCGGGATCGAATGCCTGGTCACCGACGACGAGGGTCGCGCCTGGGCCATCGCCCAGCAGCTCAACGAGATCAACCTGAAACGGCGCGAGATCGAGGCCGAGATGCAGGATGCCGCACTGCTGCATCTCGATTCCTACCAGCCGGCCGACAGCAGCACGATCAGCGTGTTCGACGCCGGCTGGCACCAGGGCGTGATCGGCATCGTCGCCTCGCGCCTGAAAGAGAAATTCTTCCGGCCGACGATCACCTTCGCGCCTGGCGCGGAAGGCTGGATCAAGGGCTCGGGGCGCTCGATACCCGGTTTCCATTTGCGCGATGCGCTCGACCTGGTATCGAAGCGCGCGCCCAGCCTGATCGACAAGTTCGGCGGCCACGCGATGGCCGCTGGCCTGACCATCCGGGCTGACGCCTTCGACGCATTTTCCGAAGCCTTCGAAGCGGTCGGACGCGCCTGGCTCAGCACCGCCCAGCTCGAACGCGTGATCGAAACCGACGGCCCGCTCGAGGACGCGTACTACACCACCCAGTTCATCGAACTGATGGATGGCCAGGTATGGGGCCAGGGCTTTGCGCCGCCGGTGTTTTGCGACGAATTCCGCGTGGTCAGCCAGCGCATCCTGAAGGAGCGCCACCTCAAACTCCTGCTCGAGCGCAACGGCCAGCGCTACGACGCGATCTGGTTCGGCCATACCGCATCGCTGGGCGAGCGCGCGCGCATCGCGTTCCGCCTCGACGCCAACGAATACAACGGCGTGACCAAAGTGCAACTGATGGTCGAGCACGCCGAACCCGCCTAAATCGCTGGAATCACCGGGGGAAGGTCCGCCATTTATCTTCCAAAACCAGGGTCAGACCCAGGTTTTGGAAGATAAATGTCGGACCCGCCCCCGAGAAATGGCGATTGCCAGACACCCGCTTTATTGGCCGCTAGAAAGCTACGCATTGTGATAGCTTGCGGCCAATCTCCCACTGACTAAACTGGAATTCCGAGTCGCTGCGTTTGCAGCCGCCGAACCCGGGCGCCCCAATTTAGTGAAGGAGTCAACATGAGTCTGCTCGCTCCCTCATCCCTGTTGCCGCAAGCCGGCGACAGCAAGGATACCCAGCGTTTCGTGCTCGCTTCGAGCGAATGGCTGGATTTGCAGACGCGCGTGCAGGCCCTGCTGGCCTTGCCGTCGGACCTGGGCGAATACGAGGAATGCTACGGCTTCGCCTCGGCCGGCTCGCAAATGAAGGAGTGTTTCGACGCGATGCACAAGTTGCAGCAGGCCGCGTCGCGCTACGGCTGCCCCAAGCGGCTGTGCGCGCGTATCCTGAACCAGCCGCGGTTCCTGGCATCGGCCGCGCGTCCCCGGAACGACGCGTTCTCAGCCACCGTGTGGACACTGGAACACGCACACCACGACGCGCTCATGCTGGCCGAAACGCTGCGCAGCCTGCCCGCACTGGCGCGCCGCGAGTATCCCAGCGAGATCGCGGCGGCGATCAAGGCCCGCTTCTTCGATCGCGGCCAGGTCATCGACACCATGCGGCATACGGTCGCGCAAGTCGATTTGCTGATCGACGAATTCCAGTCGCTCGAGGCCGAACTCGACGCCGCCCAGCTGGCCATGCAGGCCTTCACCGACCGCTCGTCAAGGATCCGCGCATGCCTCGACAAGGAGATCGGCGCGCTGCAGATACGTGTCGTCGCGCTGGAACGCGCCCGCGACGCCGCCTACCAAAGTTGGCTGTCGCTGACGAGCACGACATGCATCGTGCCGGCCACAATTGCCGTTGTCGGCATCGTGGTGATGGTGCTGCTGGCCGTTCCTCCGGCAGCGGCCAGTTTCGCGGTCGGCCCCGCCCCGACAGGCGCCCGGAGCGCAGCCTTCGTCGCCGCGCTCCGCACCTCCGCCGGCGCCGCGCGCACCGCCTACGGCAACCTGGTCGCCGACATCCAGCCCGAATCGGGCTACTTCGCCAGCTGCGCATGTTTCCGCACCGACCTCGGTGCGCTGGACCAGCTGATGAAGTTCTCCTTGCCCGCCTCGAGCGGCGTCGTCGGCCAGCTGCTGGCGCTCAGGAATGCCTGGGCCAGCTCGATCCGCGAATTCGGCGCGCACATAAACGACCTGACTGGGGTCAACCTGAAGACCTGTTCCTGGCTCAGGGAGCCGGTGGCGATCGCAACGGCCGCCAGCTGGACGCGGCTCGACGCGGCGATCAGCGCCTGCGTGGCCGGTTCCTTCGTCGATGCCGACCTGATCGATTTCGGCGACGTGCTGCCGCACGACGACGCGTCCTGGCAGAACCATTTCGAGCTGCGGCGCGCGGCCTGAAATACGCTGGTTTGCCGCAGCGGGGTTCGGCGCCTGTCCAAGGGTTTCCCGACAATGAAAAGGGAAAGCGGCAGCTCACTACCGTCGATCGAACCGGACATACCCTGGCGGTGCCGCAGGCTGCTCTCCCGCGGGACGGCAACGGCTGCTCGCTCGGCGTTGCACGCGCGACGCCATCCGCCATTGGACGGCGCTCGAGCGCGCCGCGTGCGCATCACAGCCGACTCGCTGGACGGCCGCACAGGCGGTGCGCGCGCGTGAGCGCCGGCGTGTGCGCGATCTGAAGCGGCTACGGCTTCTTGCAGTCGCACACCTCCGAACCGCGGTCGAACACGATGCGCCACCGGCCCGGCGCTTCCTGCCGCCAGATCGAGCTGAATCGGGATATCAGCTTGCCGCCCGGGTCGTACACCGGGCCGCTGCTGATCGCGAGGGTGCCCGATGCCAGCACCTCCACCTCGTCGGGTTCCCACGAGAACGGCGCTACCGGCTTGTCATAAAAGCGCTTCCAGTCATTTGCCACGGCTTCCTTGCCGTGCAGCGGCGTGGCCCCCATGAAGAATACCGCCTCGTCCGACAGGAAGCTGGCGAATGCGGCGTGGTCGCGCGCCTTCATGGTGGCGGCAAACGCCCGCTCGGTATCGGCCACCTGCTTCTTCAATTCCGCATTGCTGGGCGGCGCCGCGCTGGCGCCCGCGGCGAAGGCGGCCAAGGCAATACCCGCGATCAGTTTCCTCAGTCCCATCGTGATCCCCCTGGGTCGGCTTGGGTTTCATTCTGACACGACAATGTCGGTACGACAACATAACCCTGTTTGCGCAAAAACCGAAAAAGGAGTATAAAGACTCCACAACCGGAGCAAATCATGAGCCTTGCCTACGCCTACCCGAAAAGCCGTTTCGAACCCGCCGTGCTGGTCGACCTGAATGCCCGGGCCGAGCGCGAGCGCCTTTCGAAGTCTGCCCTGAAGGGCTTTTTCAAGTTGGCCGCAGCGTGGCAGCTGCGCGACGAAGACGCGCGCGAACTGCTGGGCGGCCTGTCCTCGTCCGCGTTCTACGAGTGGAAGAAGAATCCGGACCGCGTGCTCGAAGTGGACCGCATCACCCGCATATCCTACCTGCTCGGCATCTACAAGGCCCTGCACATCCTGTACGGCGACAAGCTCGCCGACGAATGGGTCGCCCTGCCCAACAAGAACCCGGTGTTCGCCGGCCGCACGCCGCTGTCGCAGATGCTGGCCGGCGGCCTGCTCGCGATGCAGACGGTACGCAAGCTGCTCGACGCGCGGCGCGGTGGTCTGTGAGCCTGGCCGCTGTACCGCCCCTGACCGCGCTGCGCCAGTTCGACACCTGCCGGCTGATCCCCTCGCGTTTCGCCGACGTCGAAGACTCGGTGCTCGGACCGCTGGCCGATAACGACGATATGTTGCGCGACCTGTTCGACCTCGATAACGCGACCAACGAACGCCTGCGCGGCGAATATGGCGGCCTGCCCGGCATCGGCGTCGATGAACTGGTGTTTGGCGTACCCAACTTCCGCATCATCAACGCAGCCTACACCTACCCGCGTCCGGAAGGCAGCCGCTTCAACGACGCCGAGCGCGGTGCATGGTACTGCGCATTCGAACCCGAAACCGCCCTCGCCGAGATCACCTTCCACAAAACCGTCGAGTACCAGGAGATCGACCGATTCGACGACAGCGTCACCTACCAGACCTTGCTGGCCGATTTCAACAGCACCTTCCACGACCTGCGCGGTGCGCGCGGCTACACCAGGGTGCTCGCGCCGGACAGCTATATCGCCTCGCAGCAGCTGGCCGCACAGCTGCTCGAAACCGGCTCTCTGGGCGTGATTTTCCCCAGCGTGCGGCGCGACGGCGGCACCAACCTGGCGTGCTTTCGGCCCGCCCTGGTGGGCAATGTACGCAAGGGCCAGGCGTATCGGTTAACATGGGCGGGTTCGCCGACCCCGGTCGTCGAGTCCATCTGACCACATTTTATTTGTACCTATGAAAACCAATCCTGACAAAGATATCGAACTGCGCGCCAAGATCAACAGCGAGACCGCTCGCCTGCCATGGGCCGAACTGGAGCGCCATTTTGCCCTGGGCTCGGTGGTATTCGTCAGCCCCGAGCTGGATCTGATCGATGTGGCGGTGCGGATCTCGCACGACGACAAGGACAGCATCGCGCTCTGGATGGCCGACGGCAAAATCGGCAAGGTGACCGACGCGCAGGCGCAGGCCTGGGCAGAGGCCCAGACGGCGTTGTGGACTTCCGTGGTGCACCCGTTCATCCTGGTGCAGCAGGAAAAGAAAAAACTGAATTAAGCGGTGCTGTTAGTGTGGAAACGCGCGGCGATGGCGGCAAGCGCCTGGTGCGGCGACAACCTCGGGGGTCAGGTCCGCCGGACCTGACCCCAGCCCTTGGACCGCGGCGTGTGCATTGCGAATACCGTTATCGCGACAGATCGACAGCGTACAGCGAATACCCCTTCCCGCCGCCATCATCCGCGCGCAGCAGCGACACGTTCTTCAAGCCCGCCTGCTGCGCCAGCCCGATCACATCCGGCGCCGAGTGGAACACCACCGGCCCCGCCGTCTTCACCTTCGCGAACTGCCAGCTGCGCTGTGCCCCGTGCGTGGCAAACGCGAGCTGCTTCGACGACTTGAAATACGCGATCAGGACGTCCCGATTGGTATCCGGCGACGCCAGCACGGTCTTGCTGCCGTCCAGTCCAGGAAATCCCCCGCCGCCGCTGGCCCGGTAGTTATTGGTTGCGACAATGAACTCCTGGGCCGCTTCGACCGGCTTGCCGCGATACGCCAGTTTACCGATCCGCTTGCCGACCGGCTGCGTGATGTCGATCTCGTAGCGCACATCGTCCGACGTGATGGTATCGAAGTTATAGCTCGGGAAGCCCGGATTGACCAGCTCCTGCGGCGCGGTCCTGGCCGGATCGATCGTGTTGAACCGCCCCGCGCCATGTTCGAGCCAGGCCTTCAGCCCGGCGCCGTCGACTTTCACCGCATACAGCGAGTTCGGATACAGGTACAAGTCGGCGGCGTTGTTCAAGGCGATGTTCCCGGCCCGGACATCGGTAAAGTCAGTCACGCCGGCCGAGCCGCTCTTGAACGCGGACGCCATCGACAGCACCGGCAGCTTGGCGTACTGCGGCAGGTTCGACTTCACGTACTTGCTGACATAGTCGGCCTGCGCGTGATTCACCACCGCGATCGCCGAGACGTCGCCGACGTCCGCAAAATAGCTCGACATCCGGAAGTCGCTTGAACCCACCGGCGTCCTGACATAGCGGATGGTCGCCTCATGCTCGGCCGCGACCAGCGCCGCAATGTCCGGATCCGGCGCCACGAAGGACTTGTCGGCCTGCTGCGCGCCGCGCGCCTCGACTGTGGTCTGGCGCTTGTCGACAACCCAATGTGCGCCGTCGAATTTCAGGTGCAGCCCGATCACGCCGAGGTGTTTGCCCCACAGGTTGGCCATGGTCGTCGGCACCCCGTTCACCAGGCCGGCCGCCTTGTCGACGCCGGGCAGCTGGAATTGGGCAACCGTGCTGGCCGCGTTCGGGAATATCTGGTGCGAATGGCCGATCAGCATCGCGTCGATGCCGGGCACCTTGGACAGGTGGTAGTTCCCGTTTTCCATCGACGGCGAATACGGGCTGTCATCGAGCCCGCCATGCGAAATCGCGATGACCAGGTCGGCGCCTTCGGCCTTCATCTGCGGGATGTACTTCATCGCCGTCTCGCGCACTCCCTCGGTGTATACCCTGCCTTCGAGCCAGCGCTTGTCCCATGCCACGATGGTTGGCGGCGTAAAGCCGATGATGCCGATCCTGACCGTCGCGCTCACCGGCTTGCCGGTCGCGTCGAGCGCGCGGACCTGCTTGTCGATGATGCGGTACGGCGCGAACAGCTGTTTGTGCGACTTGCTGCTGTAAACATTGGCCAGCACCTGCGGGAACGCCGGGCCGGCGCAGCGCGGCCTGGCAGGATCGACTCCGTCGACGTCGAAACGGCTGCCCGTGACCTGGCTAAGGTAGGGCAAGCCGTAGTTGAATTCATGGTTGCCGATGCCGCCGCCCTCGACCCCGAGCTTGTTCATCGCCTTGTACACCGCCAGCACCTGGTCGCACTTGAGCGGTTCGACCAGCGCCTGGTAATCGGCCAGCGCGGTTCCCTGGATCGTGTCTCCATTGTCCAGCAACAGCGTGTTGGGGAACTCCTTGCGCGCCCGCGCGATCAGTGTTGCCGTGCGGTCCAGCCCGAACGATGGATCGGGCGCCAGCTTGTAGTAATCGTAGCCGAGCACGTTCGAATGCACGTCGGTGGTTTCGAGGACGGCCAGCACGGCCGTGGAACCGGCCGGCGCCGCCGAACGCGGCTGTCCGCCGCCGACCGCCGCACAGGCGCTGATGAGCAAAGGCAACAGAGGCAGGCAATACTGGACGCGCATAGTATGTTCAGGGAAAGATTAGGATTGCCAGCATGATACGCAGTGCATCCGCCCGCATCAAGCGCGGCGCGGGCAGGCTGACTGCCTTGCCGGAACCAAATTCGGCGTCTACACTTCTAACATATGGATGGTGCGCCATGTCGCCGCACCTTGGGACGTCACATGTTCCGCAGAACCCATGCCTTGCTCGACAGCCTGCTCCGCCTGCTCATCGTCGCGCTGCTGCTCGCCTGCGTCTTGCCTACCGCCGCGGCCAAGGCGCCGATCACCGTCCTGACCATCGACGGCCCGATCGGGCCCGCCAGCGCCGATTACGTCGTGCGCGGGATCGCCCGCGCCGCCAAGGATGGCAGCCAGCTGGTGATCCTCCAGGTGGACACCCCGGGCGGCCTCGACCTGTCGATGCGTTCGGTCATCAAGGCAATCCTCAATTCACCCGTGCCGGTCGCCAGCTTTGTCGCGCCAGGCGGTGCGCGCGCCGCCAGCGCCGGTACGTACATCCTTTACGCAAGCCATATTGCGGCGATGGCGCCGGGCACCAACCTGGGCGCCGCCACGCCGGTGCAAGTCGCCCCCCCGGGAATAGGCGCCGAGCCCGACAAGCAGCCCGCGCGCAAGGAAGGCGAGGAACGCCCGAGTGCCGGCAAGGCTTCGGCGCCGCCCGGCCAGGCGCAAGGCGGTTCCGCGCTTGAGCGCAAAGTTATCAACGACGCGGCCGCCTACCTGCGCGGCCTGGCGCAAATGCGCGGGCGCAACGCCGAATGGGGCGAGCGCTCGGTGCGCGAAGGCCTCAGCCTGTCCGCCGAGGATGCGCTGAAGGAACACGTCATCGACTACATCGCGTCCGACGTCGAAGCGCTGGCCGCGCGGCTCGACGGCGTCAAGGTGCAGGTACTGGGCCGCGCGATCAAGCTGCAGACCGCGGATGCCCCGCGCACGAACCTGCTGCCGGACGCCCGTTCGCGCCTGCTCACCGTGATCACCAACCCCAGCATCGCGCTGATCCTGATGACCATCGGTATTTACGGTCTGCTGTTCGAATTCATGAGTCCGGGCGCCGTCGCCCCGGGCGTGATCGGCGCCATCTGCCTGCTGCTCGCGCTCTACGGCCTGCAGCTGCTGCCGGTCAACTATGCCGGGCTGGCGCTGATCATCCTTGGCATCGCGTTCATGATCGCGGAAGCATTCCTGCCCAGCTTCGGCGCGGTCGGACTGGGCGGAGTGGCCGCGTTCGTGGCCGGCGCGCTGATCCTGATCGACACCGACCTTCCGGACTTCGGCATCCCCGTGGCGCTGGTCGCCACCGTCGCGGTCGCGAGCGCCCTGCTGATGGCCACCACGGTCGGCGTCGCGCTGCGCACCCGCCGGCGCGCCGTAGTGAGCGGTGTCGACAGCCTGGCCGGCACCTTCGCTGAAGTGCTGGACGGCGCCGGCGGCGAAGGCTGGGCCAACGCCGGCGGCGAAACCTGGCGGGTGGAGAGCCCGGTCCCGCTGCAGCGCGGGCAAATCGTACGCATTGTGAGGCGCCGCGGCTCGGCACTCGAAGTCATTCCGCTCGACAATTACAACAAAGGAGAAATGCAATGATCTTCGAACTCGGCTTCGGCGTGGGCGGCTTTTTCATCCTGCTGCTGGCATTGTTTGCGATGTCGGTGCGCATCCTGCGCGAGTACGAACGCGGCGTGGTGTTCCAGCTGGGCCGGTTCTGGGCGGTCAAGGGACCGGGCCTGATCCTGCTGATCCCGGTGATCCAGCAAATGGTGCGTGTTGACCTGCGCACGGTCGTGCACGACGTCCCCAAACAGGACGTGATCTCGCGCGACAACGTCTCGGTCAAGGTCAGCGCGGTGCTGTATTTCCGCGTGATCGATCCGGAACGGGCCATCATCCAGGTCGCCAACTACTTCGAAGCGACCAGCCAGCTGGCCCAGACCACCCTGCGTTCGGTGCTCGGCAAGCATGAGCTCGACGAGATGCTGGCCGAGCGCGAGCGCCTCAACATCGACATCCAGCACGTGCTGGACGCCCAGACCGACGCCTGGGGTATCAAAGTGGCAAATGTCGAAATCAAGCATGTCGACCTGGACGAGTCGATGATCCGCGCCATTGCGCGCCAGGCCGAGGCGGAGCGCGAACGGCGCGCCAAGGTCATCCACGCCGAGGGCGAGCTGCAAGCGTCCGAGAAACTGATGCAGGCGGCTCAGGTGCTGAACCAGCAGTCGGGCGCCATGCAGCTGCGCTACATGCAAACGCTTGCCAACATCGCGGGCGACAAGACCTCGACCATCGTGTTCCCGATGCCGATTGACCTGCTGACCGTCTTGGCCGGGGCCGCCAGGGGCGACAACTCGCCCGCCTGAGAGCCCCCTGGGGTCAAGGTCCGACATTCGGACATTTTTAACAAATTTCGCAAGACCATGTTCGGATTCTTCCGAGGACTCGACTGCAAAGTCCGATCCATCGCCCGGATATTTGTAAAATTTGTAGGATCGTCGGACCTGACCCCAGCTTTGATGGTGGCGCACGGCGATGCAGTCCGGTCAGGTATAATCGAAGGTTCGATTCAACCAACTAAATACCGGAAACGCCATGGAAGCCGAACGCATCAACGCCCTCTCCGCCCTGCTCAACGACCTGACCGGTCGCGAAGCCGAACTTCGGAGGTATCTTTGACTTCGATAAAAAGTCAGAGAAGCTCGAACAAGTCAACGAAGAACTAGAAGATCCGACCGTCTGGAACGATCCGAAACGCGCCCAGGATCTCGGCAAAGAGAAGAAGGCGCTGGAAGGCGTCGTGCACACCCTGCAGAAGGCCGAGGCCGACCTGAAGGATGCGAACGACCTGTTCGAAATGGCGCGCGAAGAAAATGACGACGATACGCTCGAAGCGGTGGTCGGCGACGCCGATACGATCAAGGCAGTCATCGAAGGCATGGAATTCCGCCGCATGTTCAGCGGCCAGCTGGACGCGAACAACTGCTTCATCGACATCCAGGCCGGCGCCGGCGGCACCGAAGCGCAGGACTGGGCGTCGATGCTGCTGCGCCAGTACCTGCGCTATTGCGAACGCAAGGGCTTCAAGGTCGATATCCTCGAGCAGTCCGACGGCGAGGTCGCAGGCATCAAGACCGCCACGCTGAAGGTCGAGGGCGAGTACGCCTATGGCCACCTGCGCACCGAAACCGGCGTGCACCGCCTCGTGCGCAAGTCGCCGTTCGACTCGGCCAACGGCCGCCACACCTCGTTCACCAGCCTGTTCGTGTATCCGGAAGTGGACGATTCGATCGAGATCGACGTCAACCCGGCCGATATCCGGGTCGATACCTACCGCGCGTCCGGCGCCGGCGGTCAGCACATCAACAAGACCGATTCCGCGGTCCGCATGACGCACGGGCCGACCGGCATCGTGGTCCAGTGCCAGAACGACCGTTCGCAGCACCGCAACCGCGCCGAGGCGATGGAAATGCTCAAGGCGAAGCTGTACGAGCACGAACTGCGCAAGCGCATGAGCGAGCAGCAGAAGCTGGAAGACTCGAAGACCGACGTGGGCTGGGGCCACCAGATCCGCTCGTACGTGCTGGACCAGTCGCGCATCAAGGACCTGCGCACCAACTTCGAAACGGGGAATACCAAGGGCGTGCTGGACGGCGACCTGGACGACTTCATTTCGGCGTCCCTGAAGCAAGGCGTGTAATCGATGGCCGTCAACAAAATCGCTTTCATCTTCGACATGGACGGCACCATTGTCGACAACATGGCCTTCCATACGCAGTCGTGGATCACCTTTTTCGAACAGCGTGGCATGTCGCTCGATGCGGAGGAGTTTTTCCGCACCACCGCCGGCCGCCAGGGCAAAGAGATCATCCGCTCGCACATGGGAGAACACCTCGACGACGATGAAGTGCTCGCACTGAATCACGAAAAGGAATCGGTCTACCGCGAGCTGTACGCCCCGCACCGCAAGACCGTGGGCGGCTTCGATGGCCTGATCGCGCGCGCCAAGGCGGAGGGCGTGGCCCTGGCCGTGGCTACCGCCGCGCCGACCGCCAACATCGAATTTACGCTCGATGGCCTCGACCTGCGGCGCCATTTCGACGTCGTCGTCGGCGCTGCCGATGTCGCGCGCGGCAAGCCGAATCCGGATGGCTTCCTGCTCGCGGCCGAACGCTGCGGCGTCGCGCCCGGGCACTGCATCGTGTTCGAAGATGCGCCGCTGGGCGTGGAAGCTGCGCGCCGCGCCGGCATGCGCTGCGTGGTCCTGACCACCACCCTGCCCGCCGAAGCGTTCGCCGAATTCGACAACGTCATCCAGGTTGCCAGCGATTTTTCGGCGCTCGACATCGATGCGCTGTTCGCCGCCTGACCAGATCAACCAACATTAAAAATACCTACCATGACAACGGATATCCAGGACCAAGCCGCCCAGCCGGCTGACGAAAACAAGATCATCGCCGAGCGCCGCGCCAAGCTGGCCACGCTGCGCGACAAGGGCATCGCCTTCCCGAACGACTTCCGCCCGCAGCATAAGGCTGCCGATATCCATGCTGCATTCGACGCCAAGACGCGCGAAGAACTCGAAGCGAACCCGGTCGCCGTGGTGATGGCCGGCCGCATGATGCTCAAGCGCGAAGCCGGCAAGAAGGCCGCTTTCGCAACGCTGCAGGATTCGTCCGGCGCACGCGCCGACGGCCGCATCCAGATCTACGCCACGCTCGACCTGACCGGCGCCGAAGCGATGGAAGCACTGCACCACTACGACCTGGGCGACATCCTGGGCGTCGAAGGCACGCTGTTCAAGACCAAGACCGACGAGCTCACCGTCAAGGTCAGCAAGCTGCGCCTGATCACCAAGTCGCTGCGCCCGCTGCCGGACAAGTTCCACGGCCTGGCCGACCAGGAGACCAAGTATCGCCAGCGCTACGTCGACCTGATCATGAGCGAAGACACCCGCCGCGTGTTCAAGGCGCGCACCGCCGCGATGTCGTCGATCCGCCGCTTCATGGAAAAGAACGACTTCATGGAAGTCGAAACGCCGATGCTGCACACGATCCCGGGCGGCGCTGCGGCCAAGCCGTTCATCACGCACCACAACGCGCTCGACATGGAGATGTTCCTGCGGATCGCGCCGGAGCTGTACCTCAAGCGCCTGGTGGTCGGCGGCTTTGACCGCGTGTTCGAAGTGAACCGCAACTTCCGCAATGAAGGCGTCTCGCCGCGCCACAATCCGGAATTCACCATGATGGAGTTCTACGCGGCCTACACCGACTACCAGTGGATCATGAACTTCACCGAAGCGGTGATCCGCCAGGCCGCGGTCGACGCGCACGGCACCGCAACGCTCACTTACGGCGGGCTCGAACTGGACCTGTCCAAGCCGTTCCACCGCATGACCATCGTCGGCGCCATCAACAAGTTCGCGCCGCACTACACCAACGAGCAGCTGCACGACATGGACTTCCTGAAGGCCGAACTGCTCAAGTTCGGCGTCAAGCCATTCTCGACTTCGGGCCTGGGTTCCTTGCAGCTGTCGCTGTTCGAAGAGACTGCCGAAGCGCAGCTGTGGGAACCGACCTTCATCATCGACTACCCGGCCGAAGTGTCGCCGCTGGCGCGCGCGTCCGATACGGCGCCTGGCATCACCGAGCGCTTCGAGTTGTTCATCGTCGGCCGCGAAATCGCCAACGGCTTTTCGGAGCTGAACGACGCCGAAGACCAGTCGGCGCGCTTCCTGGCGCAGGTCGCCGCCAAGGATGCGGGCGATGAGGAGGCGATGTTCTACGACGCCGACTACATCCGCGCGCTGGAATACGGCATGCCGCCGGCCGGCGGTTGCGGTATCGGCATCGACCGCCTGATGATGCTCATTACCGATTCGCCGAATATCCGCGACGTGATCCTGTTCCCGCACTTGCGCCGGGAAGAGTGATAGCTTAGTTGGTTGCGGGGGCTCGGATGAGCCCCCGTTTGATTTAAAGTGGGACGACTTGCGGCGTGCACGTGCCGCGGTCCAAGGACTGGGGTCAGGTCCGGCGGACCTGACCCCAGGGTTGTCGCCGCACCGGTCGCTTGCCGCCATCGCCACGAGGTCCCACACTTATCGGTAACACAGCCAATAAAAATGGGATTCCCGTCAACGGTCGCACGATAGGACCCGCGCGGCCGTTGCGTCGACTCAGGAATACTACTGAATCACCCGATAGCACGGAACATAGGTTTTACCCGGCAGCTTCATCCGGCTCTGCTCGACGAATGAAGACAGCAGCGCGTCCATCGGCCCCAAGATGGCGGAGTCGCCATGGATTTCGAAATGGCCGTATTTCTCGATCGCCCGGATTCCCTCATCCTTGACGTTCCCCGCCACCACGCCCGAAAACGCGCGCCGCAGGTTTGCCGCCAGCAGATGGGTTGCCTGGTCCTTGTGCAGGCTCAGGCTGCGCATGTTTTCGTGGGTCGGCTTGAATGGACGCTGGAATTCCTCGTCGATTTTCAACAGCCAGTTGAAATAATAGGCGTCGCTGCGCGACTTGCGGAATTCGCGCACCTCCTTGATCGCCACCTGCATTTCGCGCGCCACCATTTCAGGATCGTCGACGATGATCTTGTAGCGCTTCTGCGCTTCCTCGCCCAGGGTCGAGCCGATAAATTCGTTGATCTGCCTGAAGTAGTCGCGCGACGTTTCGGGGCCGGTGAAAATCAGCGGGAACGGGATTTCCGCATTGTCCGGATGGAGCAGGATGCCGAGGATGTACAGGATTTCCTCGGCGGTGCCGGCGCCGCCCGGGAAAACGATAATCCCGTGGCCGGTCCGCACGAATGCCTCGAGCCGTTTTTCGATGTCCGGCATGATGACCAGGTCGTTGACGATCGGGTTCGGCGATTCGGCCGCGATGATGCCAGGCTCCGAGATGCCGAGATAGCGCCCGCCGGTCATGCGCTGTTTGGCATGGCCGATGGTGGCGCCTTTCATGGGTCCCTTCATCGCGCCGGGCCCGCAGCCGGTGCAGATGTCCAGGTCGCGCAGTCCCATCTGGTAGCCGACCTCTTTCGAGTAGTTGTATTCGACCCGGTTGATCGAATGCCCGCCCCAGCACACCACCAGGTTCGGATTGCGCTGCGGACGCAGCACGTTCGCATTGCGCAGGATATGGAATACCGAATCGGTGATGCCGTCCGAGCGCGACATGTCGAACTTCGGATTGTCGGTCACCTCATTGCTGACAAAGACGATATCGCGCAGCACGGCGAACAGGTGCTCGTGGATCCCCTTGATCATTTTGCCGTCGACGAAGGCAATGGCCGGAGCGCCCTTGATATCGAGCTTGATGCCGCGCTCGCGCTGCACGATGCTGATGTCGAACGACTTGTAACGCTCGAGCAGTTCCTTGCCGTCGTCGATCGAGCTGCCGCAGTTCAGGACCGCGAGCGCGCAATTGCGGAAAATTTGATAGAGGCCGCCCTGGCTGGTGTCGAGAAGTTTAATGACTTCCGCCTTCGACAAAACTTCGAGCCGGCCTTCGGGTGAAATCAGGGTATCGACAACGTCGTGGTCCATGATGCAAATTCCTTTTCTGATTCTGTGAACGGGCCTGCAATGCCAATATACGACAACTCGCCGCACTTTGGGTTGCCAGATTCAAGCAGGGGTGCGCATGGCCAAACGGCGTGTAAATAACACATCTGGCAAAAATTCGCTGAGGGCCGACAATTTACATTAAAATGCAGCCCTATTGGAATCGACGGCCGGCGCACACAGCACACCATGCGGCAGGGCAGGCCTTGAACGTTTCATATGATTTATCCATTCATAACTATATTCGGGAGAAACCCGCATGCACGGTGAAGCTACACCTACCCAGCCAGTTGTAATACCAGAGTTCAAGCAGATCTTGGGACATCCAAGTCCGCTGTGGATGTTGTTCATGACCGAATTCTGGGAACGCTTCGCGTTTTACGGCATCCGTTGGGCGCTGGTTCTCTACATCGTCACCCAGTTCCATAGTGGCGCCGCGGCCGGCCAGGCCGACGCCAACCTGACCTACGGTTCCTACCTGGCGCTGGTGTATGCGGGCGCCGTGTTCGGCGGCTACGTCGCCGACAAAGTCATCGGCTACCAACGCTCGATCCTGATCGGAGCGACCTTCATGGCCGCCGGCCTGTTCGCCATTTCCATTCCCGACCCGGATATCTTCAAGATCGGCCTCGCCACCATCATCGTCGGCAACGGCATGTTCAAACCGAACATCTCGACCATGGTCGGCAAACTGTATTCGCTGGGCGATACGCGCCGCGACAGCGGCTTCACGATTTTCTACATGGGCATCAACGCCGGCGCCTTCCTTGCGCCGATCCTGACCCAGGTGCTGGCCCAGAAGGTATTCAATACCGGCGACACCCCGGCGTATAAAATCGTCTTCATCGCCTCCGGTATCGGCATGCTGATCAGCCTCGTGTGGTTCGCCATCGGTCGCAAGACGCTCAAAGGTATCGGCGCCCCCGAGCCCGAAGCCCAGAGCCCGATGCGCATGGTGTACGTCGCCCTCGGCGCTATCGCCGTGATCCCGGTCGTGTACTTCCTGCTCAAAGCCGGCGCTGCCAATCTGCAGGTCGTGTTGTCGATCCTGTTCCTGGCCCTCGTCGCGATGCTGATGATCGAAGGTATCCGCGACGGCAAAGTCGCGCGCGACAAGACCATCGCCCTGCTCATCATCTTCGGGTTTAACATCCTGTTCTGGATGTTCTTCGAGCAGGCTGGCAGTTCGTTCACCTTCCTGGCTGAGAATATCGTCAACCGCACCGGCGCGCTGGGCATGACGGAGTTTCCGACCGCCTGGTTCCAGAGCGTGAACTCGGTGGCCATCATCGCCTGTGCTCCGCTGATCGCGTGGATCTGGGTCGCCATGGCCCGCCGTAACGTGAACCCGTCGATCCCGCGCAAATTCGGCCTGGGCATCTTGTTCAACGGCCTCGCCTTCGGCCTGCTGATGTACGCGCTGTCGTTCCTGGTCGACCCGACCATCAACAAGATTCCGTTCTGGACCCTGTTCGCCGTCTACTGGATCCAGTCGATCGGCGAGTTGTGCCTGTCGCCGATCGGCCTGTCGATGACCACCAAGCTGGCGCCTGCGCGCCTGGTTGGCCTGGGCATGGGCGGCTGGTTCCTCTCGACCGGCATCGGCAACAACCTGTCCGGCATTTTTGCCAGCCATGTATCAGGCGAATCGGGCATGTCGGTCGCGTCCGCGCTGAGCGGCTACACCTTCGGTTTCTGGTCGCTGATGGCCGGCGGCGTGATCCTGTTCCTGCTCGCACCGACGATCCAGAAGCTGATGCACGGCGTGAAATAATCCCGCTCGCATCAAAAGAAACGGCGGCCTTCGGGCCGCCGTTTTTCATTTCTGCCTCAGCTTCAAAGCGATTGCGCCAGCGCGCGGCGCATGTCGTCCATCTCGGCGACCAGCCAGGCGCGAAAGTGCTGCACCTTCGGCATGTTCTCCTTGCTGCGGTTGACCAGGAAGCGGTAGCCGCTGCCGAACGGCGCACTGCGGCAGTTGATCTGCCTGAGCGATCCCTTGAGGATGTCCTGGAACGCGATCCCGTACGCCACCAGCGCAATCCCCTGCCCCGCGACCGCCGCCTGCGCCAGCACACCCCAGTGGCTGTAGCCGCGCGAGAAATCGTATTTGCCCTTCAAGGCCTTGTTCTCGTTGAGCAGCTGCAGCCACGACTCTGGCGAATTCTCATACAGCAGCGGGAAATTGGGCAGGTCGGCCAGCGTGAGCTCAGCCTGGCCGGGCGCCAGCAGGTCGGGACTGTAGACGGCAATCAGCCGTTCGCGAAACAGCAGCGCCGGATCGCCGTCCGACACCGGCCCATAGCGCACCGCCACGTCCATGCTGTCGTCCTCCAGGTCGACCGGCGCGTCGTTCGAATCGATCCGGATATCGAGCTCGGGATACAGCTTGGTGAAGCGGTGCATGCGCGGCACCAGCCACTTGATCGCGAACGAGTGCGTGGTCGAGATGCGCAGGATCGCTTCCTCGTCGCCGCCCTGCAGAGCGCCGATCTTGGCATGCAGGTCGCCCAGCAAGCGGCGCACCGTGATCGCCAACTCCTGCCCCTTTGCGGTCAGCGTGATGTGGCGCGGATGGCGGATGAAGAGCGCGAAGCCGACGTTTTCTTCCAGGTGCTTGACCTGCTGGCTGATCGCCGCCGGCGTCTTGTGCAGCTCCTGCGCCGCCAGCTTGAAACTGCCCCAGCGCGCCGCGCAATCGAAGTCGACCAGGCCCGAGAGACTGCGCAAAGGCTTCACAGTGCCTCCATGCATAAGTTTTTCTTAGTCATAGCCTTAATTTTTCTCGGTTGATGGTTCGCCCCACTCGGGAGAAAATATAACCGATTCGATAAGGAAACGCCATGCGCAAGAATATATTGGTTATCGGCGGCACCCGCTATTTCGGTAAACTGCTCGTCCAGCGCCTCCTGCAGGCCGGCCACCGCGTCACGATCGCCACCCGCGGCCTGGCGCCGGACCCATTCGGCGCCCGCATCGAGCGGATCCGGGTCGACCGCCGCAACGAATCGGCCATGCGCGCCGCCTTCGCCACCATTTCCGGCTACGACATCGTGTACGACCAGATGTGCTACAGCCCGCTCGACGCCGCGATTTCGGCGCGGGTCTTCGCCGGCAAGGTCAAACGCTACATCATGGCCTCGGCCATCGACGTCTACCGCCCGCTGCTGGGCAGCCAGGACGCTCCGTTCGCCGAATCGGCGATCAACGTGCTGGCCCAGCCGATCGACACCCAATATCCATGGCATGACCCGAAGCTGGCTTGCGCGAGCTACGTGGCGGGCAAGCTGCAGGCGGAAGCCTATTTCTACCGCGACGGCTCGCTGCCGGTGGTGTCGGTGCGGATCGGCCATGTGCTGGCCGGCGCCGAGGACTTCACCGGCCGCCTCGCGCATTATGTCGACCTGGTTCGCCTTGGTGCGCCGCTGCGTTACTCCAGCGCGGCGGCCGCCACGTCGTTCATGTCCGCCCAGGCGATCAGCGATTTCCTGGTGTGGACCGGGGCGCAGGATTTCAAGGGACCGGTCAACGCGGCCTGCGAAGGCGCCTTGTCGGCCTTCGATATCTTCCAGCGGGTGGGCATGGCGCTCGACGAACCGGTCAGGACGCTGCCGGCATCGAAGACGGCGAAGCCCGGCGAACTGAGTCCCTTCGACTTCCCGTCGCAGCTGATGGCCGACACCAGCCGCGCCGCGAAACTCGGCTACCGCTTCGGCCACAGCGACGAGTGGCTCGATACGCTGATCCGCCAGCACGACCTGGCATTCGTCTAGCGCGCTACAAGCTTCTCGCGCCCGATCCAGTACAGCAGGAAGGCGATTGCCGCGTACGGGATCAGCGAGAGCCAGTCCGCCATCGGTCCGCCGAAGAAGGGATTCACCCTTTCCGCCCACGCGGTGAGCGCGGTGTCGAAGTCGGTCATCACGCCGGCGGTGATCGCGATGACGATGCCGGCCAGCGCTCCGCCGGCGATGTAGCCCGACGCCAGCAAGGTGCCGGAACTGCGGTCGCCCGCTGCCTGCCGCTCTTCCTCAGTCATGTTGGCGTAGTGCGGCAGCTTGCCGTTGCGGCGATCCACCAGCCAGCGGATAAAGCCGCCGACCGCGATCGGCAGCGTCGACACCAGCGGCAGGTACACGCCCACCGAAAACGCCAGCGACTGCACGCCCGACATCTCCAGCACGATCGAAATCATCACGCCCAGCAGCACCAGCGTCCACGGCAGCTGCTGGTCGAGGATACCCTTGATGATGTACGACATCAGCACCGCTTTCGGGGCGTCGTACTTCTTCACTTCAGAGCCGTCCGGACGCTTGTGGTGGGTGCCGTTGATGCCGGGGTCGACCAGCCAGGCGAGCTTGCCGTCGTCGGCCACCAGGTATTTACCGGCAGGGCCGCCGACGGTATCTGCCTTCTGCCAGACCTTGTACGTCTTGCTGTCGCCCGCGGCCTGCGGTCCTTTCAATTTGGCGGTCGCGGTCAGCTTCGAGGCGTCGATCGTGACGCCGGGCGCCACCTGCGCGGCCGGCACGTACACCGTGCTCGCTTCGTTCAGCTGGAGCAGGATCGGGCCGAGGATCAGCGCCGACGCCAGAGCGCCCCACAGGATCGCGTACTGCTGCAGCCGCGGCGTCGATCCGACCAGGAAGCCGGTCTTCAGGTCCTGTGACGTGGTCCCCGCATTGGCCGAGGCGATGCAGACGATGGCGCCTACCGATAGCGCGGTGACGTAATACTGCCCGCCGGTCCAGCCCATGATCAGGAATATCAGGCAAGTAAACAGCAAGGTGGCGACCGCCATGCCGGATGTCGGATTGGACGACGAACCGATTTCGCCGGTCAGTTGCGACGAAACGGTCGAGAACAGGAAGCCGAACACCAGGATCAGCAGGGCCCCGAGCACGTTCATGTGCAAGGGCGTCGCCAGCGTGATCGCCGCGATGATGGCCAGGCAGCCGATCACCACCCATTTGAACGGAATGTCGTCGTCGGTGCGCAGCGCCGCCTTCGCGCTGCTGCCATTGCCGATTCCTTTCATGCCGCCCCTGAGACCCTTCCAGATCGTCGGCAGCGAGCGCGCAAGGCTGATCAAGCCGCCGGTCGCGACCGCGCCCGCGCCGATGTACAGCACGTAGGCGCTGCGGATGTCGTCCGGCCCCATGTCCTTGATCAGCATCGTGCCCGGCGAAAGCGGTACCGTCAGCAGCTCGCCGAAGAACTTGATCATCGGGATCAGCAGCAGGTACGACAGCACGCCGCCGCCGGCCATGGTGAAGGCAATGCGCGGACCGATGATGTAGCCGACGCCGAGCAGCTCGGGCGAAATTTCGGCGCCGATCGAACCGGCCTTGAGCGGCGCCCCGAAGATGAAATTGGAAGTGTCCTTCCATCCCTTGAGCGAGATGCTCGCGACCTTGTACAGCAGGCCGAGGCCGAAGCCGCCGAAGATGATGAACGCGCGCCGCCGGGCTTCGATCGCCGCCTCGGAGCCCTCCTCGCGCAAGTCGCCCGCGGCCACGCGCGACGTCTCGGTCGCCGCCGCCATCAGCACCTCGGCACAGGCCGTTCCTTCCGGGTACTTGAGCTCCCTGTGCTGGTCGACGATCATGGTGCGCCGCATCGGGATCATCATCAGGATGCCCAGCAGGCCGCCCAGCACGCCGACCAGCATCACGCGCGAGATCTCCAGGTCGAAGCCGAGAATCATAATGGCCGGCATGGTCACGCCGAGGCCGAAGGCGATCGACTCGCCCGCCGATCCGGCGGTCTGGGTGATGCTGTTCTCGAGGATGGTCGAATCCTTGCCGCCGGCCTTTTTCGCGAGCCCGAACAAGGTGATCGCGATCACCGCCACCGGGATCGATGCGCTCACCGTCAGGCCGACCTTCAACACCAGGTACAGCGAAGAGGCGCCGAATACCATCCCGAGCACGACGCCCATCAGCAGCGCGCGCAAGGTCATCTCCGGCAGTTGCGCCTCGGCCGGGATATAGGGTTTGAACGCCGAAGGTGCGGGATCGTAGGGCATGTGGTATTCCTGGAAGGGCTGCGTGGTATTGACAGGCGCGCCTTTCGAATGGCCGCTTGGCGCAGGCGAGACTATCGCATAAGGTTGCGACGAACGAAAGCGGGATTATAATTCGCCAAATCCGGCCGTCACAACCAGAACGGCCTCACCAAGAGAGTATCTTTTGACACTATCGAGCAAGCTGTCGCACAAACGGGCGAATCGCCCTGCGCTGGCCCGCGGGTTCTTCATCCTCGCCGCCATCGCCGCCTTTTTCCTGATTTTGATTGTGGGCGCCGTCGTCTACGGCCTCGCGGTGATCGTACCGAATGTGCCTTCGATCGATAAGGTTACCGACTACAACCCGAAGATCCCGCTGCGCATCTACACCGCCGACCATGTGCTGATCGGTGAATTCGGCGAGGAGCACCGCGATTTCGTCCCGATCTCGAAGGTGCCGCCATTGATGAAGAAGGCGATCCTCGCGATCGAAGACAAGCGCTTCTACGATCACGGCGGCATCGACTGGATCCGCGCGGTAGGCGCGGCGAAGTCGAACCTGCGCGGAGGCATGCGCCAGGGCGGGTCGACCATCACGATGCAAGTGGCGCGCAACTTCTTCCTGTCGCGCGACAAGCTGTATGCGCGCAAGCTCAATGAAGTGGCGCTGGCGTACAAGATCGAGGCAGCGCTGTCGAAGGAACAGATCCTCGAGCTGTACATGAACCAGATCTACCTCGGCCAGCGCGCCTACGGCTTCGGCAGCGCGTCCAAGATCTACTTCGGCAAATCGCTGGGAGACCTGTCGATTGCGGAGATGGCGATGCTGGCCGGCCTGCCGCAGAACCCCGCGCGGCATAACCCGGTCGTCAATCCGAAGCGCGCGCGCCAGCGGCAGCATGCGGTCCTCAAAAGCATGCGCGAGCTCGACTACATCACCGAAGCTGAATACCAGAAGGCGCTGGTCGAGACGCTGCACATCAATCCGAAGGGCCAGGAATACGATACCCACGCCGAATACGTGGCCGAACTGGCGCGCCAGGTCGTGTACGAGGAGCTCAAGGAAGAGGCGTACACCAAGGGGATCGTGGTGACCACCACCATCCTGAAAGCCGACCAGGATGCGGCCTACCAGTCGCTGCGGCGCAACGTACTCGCTTACGACCAGCGCCACGGCTATCGCGGACCGGAAGCGGTCATCGACCTGCCCGCCGCCCAGGAAGAGCGCGACGACGCGATCGACGAGGCGCTGCAGAAACGCCGCTCGAGCGACGGCCTGCTGCCAGCCGTTGTGCTGGAAGCGTCGCCGAAGCTGGTGCGCGTCGAAACAGTAGATGGCGAAACCGTCGACATCACCGGCGCCGGCCTGAAGTTCGCCGCGGCCGGACTGGCGGCCAACGCCAAAGCGTCGGTCAAGCTGGCGCCAGGCGCCATTGTGCGGGTCAGTCTCGAGAACAAGAAGTGGAGCATCGTGCAGCTGCCGCAGGTATCGGCCGCGTTCGTGTCGATCGACGCGGATACGGGCGCCTACCATGCGCTGGTCGGCGGTTTCGATTTCAACCTCCAGAAATTCAACCATGTGACGCAGGCGTGGCGCCAGCCGGGATCGGCGCTGAAGCCTTTCCTGTACTCGTCGTCGCTGGAAAAAGGCTATTCGCCGGCGACCCAAATCCTCGACGCACCGCTCGATATGCCGGGCGAGGACGCCGGCAAGACCTGGTCGCCGCAGAACGACGACGGGGTGTTCGACGGGCCGATCACCATGCGCTACGCGCTGGCCCATTCGAAGAACGTGGCCTCGGTGCGGCTGCTGCGCGCGGTGACCGTGCCGTATGTACACGGCTACCTCGGCAAGTTCGGCTTCGATGTGGCGCGCCATCCCAAGAACCTGACCATGGCGCTCGGCACAGGCGCGGTCACGCCGTTGCAGATGGCCGGCGCGTACGCGGTGTTCGCCAATGGCGGCTTCCAGGTCCAGCCCTACCTGATCAGCCGGATCGAGGATGCGCGCGGAGTGCCGATCACCGTCGCGAGGAAACGTGAAGTCCATCAGGAAGACAACCGCGTGCTCGATGAGCGCAACGCCTTCGTCACCGACAGCATGCTGCGCGACGTAACGCGCTACGGCACCGGCGCGGACGCGACGAAAAAACTTAACCGGCACGACATCGCCGGCAAAACCGGCACCACCAGCGATGCAATGGACGGCTGGTTCGCAGGCTATGGTGCGAATGTGGTCGGCGTGGCCTGGATGGGATACGACGAGCCGAAGTCGCTGGGCGGACGCGAATTCGGCGCCACGCTGGCGATGCCGATCTGGATCGACTATATGCGGGTGGCGCTGGCCAGGCGCCCGGAGCAGGAACGCAAGGCGCCGGAAGGCGTGGTGCGGCAGGACGACGACTGGCTGTACACCGAATACGCCGGCAGCAGCGACTTCAAGACGATCGACGTGGAGGCGGCGCCTGCCGCGCCGGACCAGCCGGCGCCCGAAGGCGCACCGCTCCCGAGTCAGCAGTCCAACTAGGCAGGCGCCGCCGGCGTGGCCCATTCGACATGGGTTCCGCCGACAGGGATGCCTTTATGGTCGTAATTACACTATCCGAAGCTTGGGATTTTGCCCGGGCACGGTTATGATGGGACGCGTTTTTAATCAACCCCTCATATTGGAGTGCTGCGGATGGCGACGGTATCACTGGCTGAACCAAAAGAGATCACGATCCGGGGCGTCATCCTCGGCGTGCTCATCACCCTGATCTTTACCGCTGCCCAGGTCTACCTCGGGCTCAAGGTCGGTCTCACTTTCGCCACCTCGATCCCGGCAGCGGTGATCTCGATGGCGCTGCTCAGCGCCTTCAAGGATGCGACGATCCAGGAAAATAACATCGTCCAGACCATCGCGTCGGCCGCCGGCACGCTGGCGTCGGTGATCTTCGTGCTGCCTGGCCTGCTGATGATCGGCTGGTGGGCCCACGTGCCGTTCTGGCCGACCTTCGGCGCCTGCGCCATCGGCGGCGTGCTCGGCGTGATGTACACCATGCCGCTGCGGCGCGCGCTGGTGTCGCAGTCCGACCTGCCCTATCCGGAAGGCGTGGCTGCGGCCGAAGTGCTCAAGGTCGGCATGTCGTCGCGCTCCGGCGCCGCCGAAGGCAAGGCCGGCTTGTGGGCGGTGATCTGGGGCAGCGTCGCCTCGGCGCTGTTTGCCGCCTTCGCCGCCGCCAAGCTGATGGCTGCCGAAGTGTCGGTGTATTTCCGCACCGGCCAGGGCGCCACCGGCATTGGCGCTTCGAGTTCGCTCGCGCTGATCGGCGCCGGCCACCTGATGGGCATCACGGTCGGCATCGCCATGCTGGTTGGACTGGTCATCGCATGGGGCTTCCTGGTGCCGCTGATGACGGCGATGCAACCGATGTCGAACCTTTCGGCGGCCGACCTGGCGCTGGGCGTCTGGAGCAAACAGGTACGCATGCTGGGCGCCGGCGCGATCGGCGCCGCGGCTATCGTGACGCTCGCGGGCCTGGCCAAGCCGGTCCTCGGCGGCCTCAAGTCGGCAATGGCAGCTTCGCGCCACGCCAAGACCGAGGGCGCCGTGATCGCGCGCTCGGAACAGGACCTGCCCATTTTCATCGTCGGCCTGGTGACGCTGATCGCCATGGTCCCCGCCGGCTGGCTGCTGACGAGCTTCCTGAAAGGCGGCCCGCTGGAGACCCTGTCGGTCCCGCTGGTGGCCGTCGGCGTCGGCTACATCATGATCGCCGGCGTGTTCGCCGCCGCCGTCTGCGGCTACATGGCGGGCCTGATCGGCTCGTCGAACTCGCCGGTGTCGGGCATCGCCATCCTCACCATCCTCGGCGCGTCGCTCAGCGTCGGCATGGTCGGGCGCCACATCATGGGGCCCGAAGTGGCTCACGCGCTGGTCGCTTTCGCGCTGTTCGTCACGACCGTGGTGCTCGCCGTCGCGGTGATCGGCAACGACAACCTGCAGGACCTGAAGACCGGCCAGCTGGTCGACGCCACGCCATGGAAACAGCAGGTCTCGCTGCTGATCGGCGTTGCGGCTGGTTCGGTCGTCGTGCCGCCGGTGCTTGAACTGCTCAACCGCGCCAATGGATTTGCCGGCGCGCCCAACCTGGAGGCAATTTCATCGACTCCGCTGGCGGCGCCGCAGGCCACCCTGATTTCGACGCTCGCGAAAGGCGTGATCGGCGGCGACCTGCCATGGAACCTGCTCGGATACGGCGCGCTGATCGGCCTGATCCTAGTGGTGATCAATTTCGCGCTCAAGAAATCCAGCAACGGCAAATACAGCTTGCCGCCGCTGGGCGTCGGCCTGGCGATCTACCTGCCTAGCGCGGTGACCGCTCCGGTGGTCGTCGGTGCGGTCGCCGGCTGGTTCTTCGAACGCTCGGTCGCCAAGCGCAGCTGGGGCGAGCCGGCCAAGCGGATGGGCGTGCTGATCATGTCCGGCTTCATCGTCGGCGAGAGCCTGTTCAACGTGGCGTTGGCCGGCCTGATCGTATCGAGCGGCACCGGCGAGCCGCTGGCAATCAAGAATGGCCTGAGCGAAGCGCAGGCGATGATCGTGGCGACCATCCTCGGCGCCGGGCTGGTGGCGGGCTTGTACCGTTGGGCAGCGACCAACGCGCGCCGCGTCGAAGTTTAAGTTCGCCCTTGTCCGGCGCTTCAGCAGGGGTTCTCGCGCAGGCGGGGACCCCTGTCGTTTTTGCGAGCGCCGCTGCCAACCGGGCTGGCCTCCCCTGGCATCCCGGGTAAAATGACCCATCCATATTCACCAGCCCCCTCACCCGATGATCAACTGGATTGCGCAACTGTTCAACCGATCGCCCGCCATCGTGGATCTGGACGATGCGGTGCGCCCGGACCAGCCAGGCGTCGCGGTCCAAGGTGAGCCGCACCACCAGCAATCCGACGACATTCACACCATGTTCTATCGCCTGCTGGCCGGGCCTTCCGGTGCGGCAGTGCTGCCGACCGCCGAGAACATGATCATCGACGAATTTGCGCGGCTGGTCGAAGCGCCGCAGTCGGGCGCCGACCTGGTGCCGCGCGTGCCGGCGGTGATCCCGCAGCTGCTGCGCAGCCTGCGCGACGACAGCATGTCCGGCGCCGACCTGTCGCGCCAGCTGGCCCAGGACGTGGTGCTGGTCGCGGAAGTCATCCGCGAGGCGAACAGCCCGTACTACCGCCCGGCGACACCGGTCAAAACGATCGAAGGCGCGATCATGCTGCTCGGTCAGAACGGCATGCGCATGCTGCTGGCGCGCGTCGCTTTCCGCCCGATCATCAGCATGCAAAGCGGCCCGTTCGCGCACCAGGCGGCGCCGCAGGTGTGGCGCCAGTCCGAGGCCTGCGCCCTGGCGGCCAGCATGCTGGCGCCGGCCATGCGCGCCAATCCGTTCGAAGCCTACCTCGCCGGGCTGCTGCGCAACGTCGGCCTGGTCGTGGCGTTCCGCCTGGTCGACCGCATTTACACGGGCGAGGCCCTGCCCCGCTCCGACCAGTTTTGCGACGCTCTGCTGTCGAATGCCCAGCTGCTGTCGGCGCGGATTGCGGCATTGTGGGAATTCCCTGTTGCCGTGTCCAGCGCAATCGCGGATGCCGGCCGGCCCGGCGCGCCGCCGCTGGCCCAGGTTCTGGCGCTCGCCGACCGTCTCGCCACGCTGAGGGTGCTGGTCGACGCGGGCCGGCTGGCGGCCGACGACCCGATCGTGCTGCAGGGCCTGGACCCGGCCGCGGCGGCGTGCTTCGAAAAACTCAGCAACGAGGAACCTTGATGGCGTTTCAGATTGAGCACAAGCTGGTGATCGGGGTCGCGTCGAGCGCGCTGTTCGACCTGACGGTGTCGAACCAGGTCTACCTGGACAGCGGCCCGGACGAATACCGCAACTACCAGGAACGCCACATCGACACGATCCTCGACAAGGGCGTCGCCTTTCCTTTCATTCGCCGCTTCCTGAACATCAACAAGTGCTTCCCGCGCCAGACCCCGGTCGAAGTGGTGCTGTTTTCCCGTAATTCGCCCGAAACCGGGCTGCGCGTAATGCGCTCGATCGCCCATTACGGCCTCGACATCTCGCGCGCGGCCTTCATGACCGGGAAATCGCCCTATCCTTACTTGCCAGCATTCAACACTTCGCTCTTCCTCAGCGCGAACGAAGAAGACGTCAAGAACGCGATTGCGGCCAACTACCCGGCCGGCCTGGTGTTGCCATCGAAAATCGTCGACGACGATGACGATATCGAGCTGCGCGTCGCCTTCGACTTCGACGGCGTGATCGCCGACGACGAATCGGAGACGGTCTTCAAGAAAAATAACGATCTCGACGAGTTCCACGCCCATGAAGCGCTGCACGTCGACCGGCCGCACCAGCCAGGTCCGCTGGCCGACATGTTCCAGAAACTGGCCCTGATGCAGCGCATGGAAGAGCGGGCCCAAAAGCGCGATCCCAACTACCGCAAGGTCCTGCGCATCGCCATCATCACCGCCCGCAACGCGCCCTCGCACGAGCGCGTCGTCACGACCCTCAAGAGCTGGGGCGTATCGGCCAACGAGACCTTCTTCCTCGGCGGGATGGACAAGGCGCGCGTACTGTCGGTATTCAAGCCGCATATTTTCTTCGACGACCAGCTGACTCACCTGAAGTCGTCGCCCGGCGGGACCATCCCGATGGTGCACGTGCCGTTCGGGATCGCGAACCGCCGTCCGCAGCCCTGAGCCGGGCGCGCGCGGCGCGGCGCTGAGAGAGGCGATAACGACTATAATTAGCCATTAAAGCCCATCGTTTTCGCGCCTGCATGCCTTTCGATTTAAAGAAATCCCTCCCTAAACCCGGAACCCGTTTCGCGCTGCCGGCCTTGTTCGGGTCGTCCGACGCCTACGCGCTGGCGGTGGCCGCGCTCGAACTGAAATCGCACAAGCAAATGCTGACCGTGGTCGTTGCCAATGCCAGCGACGGTCAGCGCCTGCTCGACGAGATCCCGTGGTTCGCCGAGGGCAAGCTGGCCTGCCACCTGCTGCCGGACTGGGAAACGCTGCCATACGACGCTTTCTCGCCGCACCAGGACCTGGTGTCCGAACGCCTGGCCACGCTGCACGAAATCCAGAACGGCCAGTGCGACGTGCTGATCGTGCCGGCCACCACCGCGCTGGTGCGCCTTGCGCCGCCCTCGTTCCTGGCGGCCTACACCTTCTTCTTCAAGCAGGGCGAAAAACTCGACGAGGTCAGGCTCAAGGCGCAGCTCACCCTGGCCGGCTACACCCACGTGTCGCAGGTGATGTCGCCCGGCGAATACTCGGTGCGCGGCGGCCTGATCGACCTGTTCCCGATGGGTTCCGCGCTGCCTTACCGGCTCGACCTGTTCGGCGACGAGATCGAAACCATCCGCACCTTCGATGCCGACACCCAGCGCTCGCTGTACCCGGTGCGCGAAGTGCGCCTGCTGCCCGGCCGCGAATTTCCGATGGACGAGCCGTCCCGCACCAGCTTTCGCAGCCGCTGGCGCGAACGCTTCGAAGGCGATCCTTCGCGCTCGGTGGTGTACAAGGACATCGGCAGCGGCATCGCCTCGGCCGGCATCGAGTACTACCTGCCGCTGTTCTTCGAAGAGACCGCGACCCTGTTCGACTACCTGCCGCAGCACGCCAGCCTCGCGCTGGTGGGCGACATCGACGCGGCCATCAAGCGCTTCTGGACCGACACCGGCTCGCGCTACCGCTTCCTGAAGGCTGACCGTGATCGCCCGATCCTGCCGCCGGACGAACTATTCCTCAGCGACGAGGCATTCTTCACGCTGGCCAAGCCCTTCCCGCGCTGGGCGGTCGGCAAGGACGCCGATTCGGCCGCCTCCGAACTGTCGGCGCCGATCCCGAACATCGCCGTCAACCGCCGCATGGACGACCCGCTCGCCAACCTGCGTTCGTTCCTGTTCCAGAGCGACAGCCGGGTGATGATCTGCGCGGAGTCGAACGGCCGCCGCGAAACGCTGCAGCAGTACTTCAACGAATACAGCCTGGCGCTGGCGCCGGTCGAAGGCTTCGCCGGCTTCCGCGCGTCCGACGCCAAACTGGCGCTCGGCGTGGCGCCGCTGCAGGCCGGCTTCGAACTGTTCGAAAAGGAAGTGGGCAACCTGGTCTTCATCACCGAGACCGAGCTGTATGCCGGTTCCGGCCGGCGCATCGGCAGCAAGAAGCAGGAAACGGTGACCCAGGTCGAATCGATGGTGCGCGACCTGTCGGAGCTCAAGATCGGCGATCCGGTGGTGCACATCAACCACGGCATCGGGCGCTACATGGGCCTGACGAGCATGGACCTGGGCGAAGGCGAAACCGAATTCCTCCACCTCGAATACGCCAAGGACACGAAGCTGTATGTGCCGGTGTCGCAGCTGCATGTGATCTCGCGCTATTCGGGCGCCTCGCAAGAGGACGCACCGCTGCACTCGCTCGGTTCCGGCCAATGGGAAAAGGCCAAACGCAAGGCGGCCGAACAGGTGCGCGACACCGCCGCCGAACTGCTCAACCTGTACGCCCGGCGCGCGCTGCGCAAGGGCCACTCGTTCGAGTACTCGGGGCACGACTACCAGAACTTCGCCGACAGTTTCGGCTTCGAGGAGACGCCCGACCAGGCCGAGGCGATCCGCAACGTCATCAAGGATATGACCTCCGGCAAGCCGATGGACCGGCTGGTGTGCGGCGACGTCGGCTTCGGCAAGACCGAAGTGGCGCTGCGCGCGGCCTTCATCGCAGTCATGGGCGGCAAGCAGGTCGCCATCCTGGCGCCGACCACGCTGCTGGCCGAACAGCACGCGCAGACCTTCGCCGACCGCTTCGCCGACTGGCCGGTGCGCATCGCCGAACTGTCGCGCTTCCGCACCGGCAAGGAGATCAACACCGCGATCAAGGGCATGGCCGACGGCACGCTCGACATCGTGATCGGCACCCACAAATTGCTTTCGCCGGACGTCAAGTTCACCCGCCTCGGCCTCGTCATCATCGACGAAGAGCACCGCTTCGGCGTGCGCCAGAAGGAAGCTCTCAAGGCCCTGCGCGCCGAGGTCGACGTGCTGACCCTGACCGCGACGCCGATCCCGCGCACCCTGGGCATGGCGCTGGAAGGACTGCGCGACTTCTCGATCATCGCCACCGCGCCGCAAAAGCGCCTGGCGATCAAGACTTTTGTCCGCAGCGAGGATGGCTCGGTGATCCGCGAGGCTTGCCTGCGCGAACTCAAACGCGGCGGCCAGATCTACTTCCTGCACAACGAGGTCGAGACCATCCAGAACCGGATGGCGATGCTGGGCGAACTGCTGCCGGAAGCGCGCATCGGCGTGGCGCACGGCCAGATGCACGAGCGCGACCTGGAAAAGGTGATGCGCGACTTCGTGGCGCAGCGCTACAACATCCTGCTGTGCACCACCATCATCGAAACCGGCATCGACGTGCCGACCGCGAACACCATCATCATGCACCGTGCCGACAAGTTCGGCCTGGCCCAGTTGCACCAGCTGCGCGGCCGGGTCGGCCGTTCGCACCACCAGGCCTACGCCTACCTGCTGGTGCACGACGTGATGAGCCTGACCAAGCAGGCGCAGCGCCGTCTCGACGCGATCCAGCAGATGGAAGAACTGGGCAGCGGCTTCTTCCTGGCGATGCACGACCTCGAGATCCGCGGCGCCGGCGAAGTGCTGGGCGAGAACCAGTCCGGCGAGATGCTCGAAATCGGCTTCCAGCTGTATTCCGACATGCTGCACGAGGCGGTACGCTCGCTCAAAGCCGGCAAGGAGCCGGACCTGGCGGCGCCGCTGGCGACCACCACCGAGATCAACCTGCACGTGCCCGCCCTGCTGCCGTCCGATTTCTGCGGCGACGTGCACGAGCGCCTGTCGATCTACAAGCGGCTGGCCAACTGCGGCACGGCCGAGAAGGTCGACGATATGCAGGAAGAGCTGATCGACCGCTTCGGCAAGCTGCCCGATCCGGTCAAGGCGCTGATCGAAACGCACCGCCTGAGGATCGCCGCGAAAGCGGTCGGCATCGTCAAGATCGATGCCCATGGCGAAGCGGCGAACCTGCAGTTCATGGTCAATCCGCCGATCGACTCGATGCGGATCATCGCGCTGATCCAGAAGAATCGCCACATCAAGCTGGCCGGCCAGGACAAGCTCAAGATCACCGCCAGCATGCCCGACCTCGCCGCCCGCGTGACGCAGGTGAAGCAAACGATCAAACAACTGTTAGCGTAACGAACCCATGACGATGAACCTCGTATTGCAAGGCCCCGGCGCGAGCCAGCAGGAACTCCAGCGTGTCGCCGCGCTCGCGCGTCCGGTGCGCACATTCGCACTCAATCCCCATGCGCTGCGCTGCGAACAGGTCGACGATTCGGAAGCCACCAGGCTGGCGGTCGAACTGGCCGCCACCGGCGCGAGTATTGACGCAACCTTCATCGACGCCGCGCGCAGCCTGGCGGACTACCGGCTGGTGGCCATGGACATGGATTCGACCCTGATCACGATCGAGTGCATCGACGAAATCGCCGACATGCAGGGCCTGAAGCCCCAGGTGGCCGAAATCACCGAGGCCGCCATGCGCGGCGAACTAGAATTCGCCGAAAGCCTGACGCGCCGCGTGGCCCTGCTCAAGGGCCTGGACGCCGGCGCGCTGCAGCGCGTGTACGACGAGCGCCTGCAAATTTCCATGGGCGGCGAAGCGATGCTGGCCGGGGTCAAGGCCGCGGGCCTGAAAACGCTGCTGGTGTCGGGCGGGTTCACGTTCTTCACCGAGCGGCTGCAAGACCGGCTGGGGATCGACTACACGCACGCGAATGTGCTCGAAATCGATCACGGAAAGCTCACCGGCCGCGTGGCCGGCGGCATAGTCGACGCCGAGGTCAAGATGCTGACGGTGGAAAGAATTTGCGCCGACCTCGCCATCGATCCGGAGCAGGCAATCGTCATGGGCGACGGCGCCAACGACATGAAGATGATGGGCATCGCGGGCCTGTCGGTGGCGTTTCGCGCCAAGCCGGTAGTGCGCGCCCAAGCTGGCGTCGCGCTCAATTTCTCCGGCCTCGACGGCCTGCTCGCCATCCTCGCTTAAAGAAGTCTGACACTATGTGTCAGACCCCGTTGAAAGCAGAAAGTTCGCGTGATCGTCGACGGCGGGGGCATCGTCGCCGCAGTCGTCCTTCAACGCCACGCCCGACAGGCCGCGCCGGCGCGCTTGCGCCGCCAAATAGTGCAGCTTGCGCGCTGCGTCCGCATAGGCAAGGCCGGCCGGCCGCACGTTCGAGATGCAATTGCGCCGTTCATCGGTCATGCCGACCCGCGGCTGCCAGGTCAGGTACAAGCCCATGCTGTCGGGCGAACTGAGGCCCGGACGCTCGCCGATCATCACGACCACCAGTTCAACGCCAAGCAGTTGCGCCACTTCGTCGCCGACCGCGACACGGCCCTGCCGTACGATCACCAGGGGCGCGACCGGCATCGCGCCCGGCGCCACCGCAGCGAACCAGCTGCGCAGGAACGGCAGCGCATGCCGTTCGATGGCAAGCGCCGAGAGGCCATCGGCGATGACGAAGCCGATGTCGTAAGTTCCCGCGCGGTCCAGCGCGGAGCGCGAGGCCGGATCGAGCATGCGGCCCAGGTCGGGCCGCCGCAAGTAGGTCGCCCGGTCCGGCGCGGCGCTGTGCACCGAAATGCATGGCAGGCCAAGCGCCGCGGTGAGATCCTTCGCCAGTGAGGCATCGTCCAGTTCCAGGTGCACCGCGTCGCGCGCCTGCGCATGCGCGAGCTGGAATGCCAACTGCGGCGCCGTCGGCAGGCTGACTCCGGTGCGGCCGAGTGCAATGCGGGCGGCAGTGAACCGGCGCAGCTGGTCCCACGGATTGCGGATGACAATGTCGCTCATGGCTTGATCCCGTCCAAGGCGCGCTGGAACCGGGGCGGCAGCGCCGTGCCGGCCGTCATTCCCATCGACTGCAGCCATGCATCGAATTCCGGCGCCGGTTTCAAGCCAAGCAGGCGGCGAACGTACAGCGCGTCGTGGAACGAGGTGCTCTGGTAGTTCAGCATGATGTCGTCCGAGCCCGCGACGCCCATCACGAAGGTGCAGCCGGCCGCGGCCAGCAATGTCAGGAGATTGTCCATGTCGTCCTGGTCTGCCTCGGCGTGGTTGGTATAGCAGACGTCGCAGCCCATCGGAAGGCCCATCAGCTTGGCGCAGAAATGGTCCTCCAGCCCGGCGCGGATGATCTGCTTGCCGTCGTACAGGTACTCCGGCCCGATGAAGCCGACCACCGAGTTGACCAGCAGCGGCTTGAATGCGCGCGCAACGGCATAGGCACGCGCCTCGCAGGTTTGCTGGTCGACGCCGTGGTGCGCATTGGCCGACAGCGCGCTGCCCTGCCCGGTCTCGAAATACATCACGTTGTCGCCGACCGTGCCGCGCCCGAGCGACAGGGCCGCCGCACGCGCCTCAGCCAGCATCGCCAGGTCGATGCCGAAGGCGCGGTTGGCCGCCTCGGTCCCGGCGATCGACTGGAACACCAGGTCGACCGGGGCGCCACGCTCGATCGCGGCGATGGTATTGGTGACATGGGTGAGGACGCAGGACTGGGTCGGTATGGCATAGCGGTCGATAAGCTGGTCGAGCATGGTGAGCAGCCGGACTATCCGGGGCAGGTTGTCGCCGGCCGGGTTGATGCCGATGACCGCATCGCCGCTGCCGTACATCAGGCCATCGAGGATGCTGGCGGCGATGCCGGCCGCGTCGTCGGTCGGGTGGTTCGGCTGCAGCCGGGTCGATAAGCGCCTGGGCAAGCCAATCGTGTTGCGGAAGGCGGTCACCACGCGGCACTTGGCGGCGACCAGGATCAGGTCCTGGACGCGCATGATCTTCGATACCGCGGCCGCCATTTCGGGCGTGATGCCGCCGGCTACCGCGGCCAGCGCCGCCGCATCGACGGCGTCGCCAAGCAGCCAGTTACGGAAGTCGCCAACGGTCAGGTGGCGGATCGGCGCGAATGCCGCAACATCGTGAGTGTCGATGATCAGGCGCGTGACTTCGTCGCTCTCGTAGGGCACCACAGCATCGTTCAGGAAGGTCGAGAGCGGCAGTTCGGCCAGGGCCATTTGCGCCGCAACGCGTTGCTCGGCGCTTTCGGCGGCCAGGCCGGCCAGTGCGTCGCCGGAGCGCGCGGGGGTCGCCCGTGCGAGCAATGCGCGCAGGTCGTCGAAAATGTAGGTCCTGCTGCCGATTACATGAGAAAACTGCGCCATGGCTGGTCTCCAGTCCGAATCAAACGCTTCTGCGCATGCGGGCCACCGGCACCCGCACGCCTCCGCCCAGCACCAGGTCGAAGCGTTCGATCAATGCGAAGCCGAGGGCGCGATACAGCGGTTCGCCCGGCATCGTCGAAATCAGTTCCAGCATGCCGAAGCCGGCGGCGGCTGCCTGCTTCGCGCAATGGGTCATCAGCATCGAGCCGAGTCCGCGCCGGGCCCACGCCGGGTCGACGAAGAACGCCCGGATCCTGGCCGGCTCGGTGGCCGGATCGAGCAGGCGCTCCGGCGCCGTCTTGGCCTGGTCGCCGCCGAAACTGGTCGAGCGTTTGCCCCAGCCGCCGCAGGCGACAGGCAGTCCGCCGGCCTCGATGACACAGTAAGTCCCGTCGGCGAGCAGCTGGCTGTCCACCCCGAACACCTCGCGCGTGACCGATTCGGTCTGTTCCTGTGTGTAAAATCCAACGCTGAGCGCACGCGCCGAGCGTTCGATCAGCGCCCGCAGCACCGGCACGTCGGCCGCCTGCCCGGGGCGAATGGTGAAAACAGGGTTGATTTCCATATTATTTCCAGATTCGCGCGCTTTGTAACCAGGTGTAATTGAGTGGCAGAATAATCCAAAATTTCTTATAGTGGGATTATCAATTGTGAGGACATCATGAAAACCCTGCTTTCCATTCTTGCCGTGGCGGTGCTGAGCGGCTGTGCGAGCGCGCCTCCGGCCCAACGAAATTACGCCAACCGGATGCCGCCGCCCGCGGATCCGAGCCAATGGCATGTGGTATCGGTGACTCCGGTGGCGCCCGGAACCGGCGAGCGCCTTGCCGCCACGTCAGGCCAAGGCGCACCCGAGCCTGGTTCGCCTGTCCTGTACAGGTCGGACACGGAGGTGAACACGCAGCCGCAGTACCTCGCACCGCCGATGTACGTCCAGCAACCAATTTACGTACAGCAACCCATCTACGCCGCGCCGGCGCCGTATTATTATTATCCACCGGTCTCGATCGGGCTCGACTTCATGTTCGGCCGCAGCTGGGGTGGCCATCATGGCGGCCGCAACTGGGGAGGCATCGGAATCGGGACCGGCTGGCACCGATAATCGCCTGAAAATCTGCACCATTTTGGGGAGGCCGCACTGAGTTGCGGCCTTTTGTCATTACGTCATAAGTTCTTGTTTTCTCTACTATTGTTTTCTTACCATTTCCTTACATGGTTGCGTGGTGCGACGCATCACAGCATTAGATTGCTGTGAACAAAATGCTCCCCTACAATGAACTATCGATGGGGGCAACAGACCAGCGTACGGCACTATAAAAACACTATGGAGACAGCAAAAATGAATTTCAAATTGAAAGCAATCGTTGCGGGCGTAGCACTGGGTTTTTCGATGTCGGGCATGGCTGCCGAGCCGATCAAGATCGGCGTCTCCGGACCGTTCACCGCGGGCTCGGCGCCAATGGGCGTATCGATGCGCGACGGCGTCAAACTGGCGGTTGCTGAAATCAATGCCAAGGGCGGCGTACTCGGTCGTCAGCTGCAGATCGTCGAGCGCGACGACGAAGCGAAAAACGAACGCGGCGTGCAAATCGCCCAGGAACTGATCAACAAGGAAAAAGTCGCGGCAACCGTCGGATTCATCAATACCGGCGTCGCATTGGCTTCGCAACGTTTTTACCAGGAAGCCAAGATTCCTGTCATGAACAACGTGGCCACCGGCTCGATCATCACCCAGCAGTTCGCGAAAGAGCCGGAGAACTACATCTTCCGCAACTCGGCCAATGACACGATCCAGTCTGCGATGATCGTCGAAGAAGCTATCGACCGCCGCAAGTTCAAGAAGGTCGCTATCCTGGCCGACTCGACCAACTACGGCCAGCTCGGCCGTGAAGACCTGGAGAAGGCCCTCGAGAAAAAAGGCATCAAGGCTGTCGCGGTCGAGAAATACAACCTGAAGGACGTCGACATGACGTCGCAGCTGCTGAAAGCCAAGCAGGCCGGCGCCGAAGTCGTGCTGACCTACGGCATCGGCCCGGAACTGGCGCAGATCGCCAACGGCATGGAAAAACTAGGCTGGAAAGTGCCGCTGATCGGCAGCTGGACTCTGTCGATGGGTAACTTCATCGACAACGCCGGCAAGAACGGCGACGGCACCCGCATGCCGCAGACCTTTATCCAGGATCCGAATAACGCGAAGCGCAAGGCCTTCATCGACGCCTACGTCAAAGCCTACAACCCACCGAGCGGCCGTATGCCGTCGCCGGTATCGGCCGCCCAGGGCTACGACTCGATATACCTGCTGGCCGCGGCCATGAAGCAGGCCGGCACGACCGACGGCCCGAAAGTGCTGGCGGCGCTGGAAAACCTGAACGAGAAAGTTGAAGGCGTGGTCACCAGCTACAACAAGCCGTACAGCAAGACCAACCACGAAGCGATCGACTTCGGCAACACGGTGTTCGGTGAAGTCAAAGGCGGCAAAGTGGTGCTGGCCAAGTAAGCGAATAGATTCATGCCGTATGGTGGCCAGCCTTGACGATTCAAGCCTGGCCATTTTCTTGTTGACCGGTGGCGCACGCGCGTCATCCATTGGGTGAAATCATGGAAATCCTTTTGCAACTCGTCTTCAGCGGTATCGCGCTCGGCATGATCTATGCCGTCATCGCGTTCGGCTATCAACTGACCTTCGCCACCTCCGGCACACTTAATTTCGGGCAGGGTGAATCGCTGATGCTGGGGGCGCTGGTGGGCCTGTCGCTGGTGGGCACCATCCACGGCGGACCCTACATGAGCTACCTGCTGATGATCCCGATCGTGCTGGTGTTTGGCGCCTTGCAGGGCATGTTTGTCGAATGGATCGGCGTGCGCCCGGCGATCAAGATCAAGTCGGAGTTCGGCTGGATCATGTCGACCATCGCGCTGGCGATCATCTTCAAGAACGTCGCCGAAAACATTTGGGGCAAGGACGACCTGACCTTCCCTTCCCCGCTCAGCTCCACCCCGTTTCAGATCCTCGGCGCCAACGTGCAGCCGATGCAGATCGCGGTGATCGTCGGCGCGCTGGCGATCATGCTGGCGGTCGAGATTTTCAACCGCAAATCGATCTACGGCAAAGCTGTAGTGGCTACCTCCAACGACCGCGACGCGGCCGGCCTGATGGGCATTAACACGAGCATGGTGATCACCTTCTCGTATGCGCTGTCGTCGGCCACCGCAGCATTCGCCGGCGTGCTGGTCGCCCCACTGACGCTGACCGGCGCCACCATGGGCGCTTCGCTCGGCCTCAAAGCGTTCGCCGTGGCGATCATTGGCGGCCTGACCTCGGGCATGGGCGCCATCGTCGGCGGCCTCATTCTCGGTATCGCGGAAACGGCCACCGGCTACTACATCTCGACCGGCTACAAGGAAGTGCCCGGCCTGCTGCTGCTGTTGCTGGTCCTGGCGATCAAGCCGGCCGGCCTGTTTGGCAAAACCGCGATCAAGAAAGTCTGAACATGAACAAGAAAATTTTCGCGCTCGGCATCATCGGCATCGCGGCGCTGGTCGCGTTCCCGATGGTGTTCACCAATCCGTATTACATCCACCTGGCCGAGACCATCCTGATCTACGCGATCCTGCTGTTCGGGCTCGACATCGTGGTTGGCTACACCGGCCAGGTTTCGCTGGGTCACGCCGGCCTGTTCGGCATCGGCTCCTACCTCACCGGCGCGCTGGTGTTCAAGCTGGGCGTGCCCTGGTATCTCGCGATCCTCGCCAGTATCGGCGGCACCGCGCTGTTCGGCGCGATCCTCGCATTGCCGGCGCTGCGCGTCACGGGACCGTACCTGGCGATGGTCACGCTGGCATTCGGCACCATCATCCAGATCCTGATCAACGAGATGACCTTCCTGACCGAAGGCCCGATGGGCATCAAGATCACCAAGCCGGTCATCTTCGGTACCAAGCTGTCCGAAGTGGGCTACTTCTATATGGTCGCCGCGCTGATGGTGATCTCACTGATCGTGGTGCACCGGATCCTCAAGTCGAACCTCGGACGCGCCTTCGAAGCGCTGCGCGACAGTCCGATCGCGTCCGACTGCATGGGCGTGTCGGTGTACCGTTACAAGGTCTATGCGTTCGTCATCAGCGCCGGACTGGCTGGCCTGGCCGGCAGCCTGTACGCGTATTCGGAAGAGTACATCTCGCCGAACACCTACAACTTCGAATTGACCATCTTGTTCCTGCTGGCGGTGATCATGGGCGGGCGCAAGACCCGCTCCGGCTCGCTGATCGGCGCGCTGATCGTCGTCATGCTGCCAAGCCTGCTGGCCGACATCGAACTGTTCCGCAAGATTGCCGTCGCCGCGGCCGTGCTGGCGGTTGCCGGTTCGGCCTACGTGCTGGTGAAAAAGCGCAGCGACGTGCGCGCTGTGCTGGTGCCGCTGGTCGCCACTGTCGGCATGGCCTGGTTCTCGTACCGGCTGGAGAACATGACCGACTGGCGCCTGACCGTGTTCGGCCTCATGACGCTGTTCGTCGTCTACTATCTGCAGGACGGGATTGTCGGCTTCCTGCGTTCGCTGATGGGTCGCGGCGCGGTGCACGACACCTCGCTGGCGGTTGCGGCGAAGAGCGCCGATCCGTTCGCCGGCGCCAAGGCCGGCGTCACCGGCGGCGGCGCGCTGCTCAAGGTCGACAAGGTGCTGATGCAGTTCGGCGGCCTGAAGGCGCTGAACCAGGTCGACCTGAACGTGGCCGAGCGCTCGGTGCACGGCCTGATCGGCCCGAACGGCTCGGGCAAGAGCACGATGATGAACGTGCTGACGGGAATCTACCAGCCCACCGCCGGCGCCGTGCAGTTCGACGGCGTCGCCATCACCGGCCGCACTCCGTCGCAGATCGCGCTGGGCGGCATCGCGCGTACCTTCCAGAACGTGCAGCTGTTCGGCGAGATGACCGCCACCGAGAACGTGCTGGTCGGCCTGCACCACACCTTCAAATCGAACGTGTTCGACGTGATGCTGCAAACCCCGCGCTACCGGCGGGAGGAACGTGCGGCGCGCGAACGGGCGGCGAGCATTCTTGAATTCGTCGGACTGGCATCGCTGGCCAACGAAGAAGCGCGCAACCTCCCGTACGGCAAGCAGCGCCTGCTCGAGATCGGCCGCGCGCTCGGCCTCAACCCGCGCCTGCTTTTGCTCGACGAGCCGGCCGCCGGCCTGACAGCGCCTGACATCAAGGACCTGATGGCGATCATCCGCAAGATCCGCGACCACGGCATCACCATCATCCTGATCGAACACCACATGGATGTCGTGATGTCCATTTCCGACACCGTCACCGTGCTCGACTTCGGCCAGAAGATCGCCGAAGGCACGCCGGGCGTCGTGCAGAGCGATCCGAAAGTGATCGAAGCCTACCTCGGCGGCAGCAGCGACGAAACTCCGCCCGCTGTCGCGGTGCATTGAAAAGGACAGCCATGTTATCGATTCAAAACCTGCAAGCTGCCTACGGCAAAGTCGAAGTCCTTCACGGCATTTCGCTCGAAGTCCCGAAGGGCAAGCTGGTCACGCTGATCGGCTCGAACGGCGCCGGCAAGACCACCACCATGCGCGCCATCTCGGGCATGATCAAGCCGAAGGGCGGCAGCGTCACCCTGGGTGGACGCGACATCACCGGCCTGGAATCGCACAAGATCGCGCGTGCCGGGCTGGCCCATTCGCCCGAAGGCCGGCGCGTGTTCTCGACCATGAGCGTGACCGACAACCTGCTGCTGGGCGCCTTCCCGCGCTTTACCCGCGCGCGGCCGAAGGGCGACGTCAAGCACGACCTCGAGAAAGCGCTGGAACTGTTCCCGCGCCTGAAGGAGCGCCAGCACCAGCTGGCCGGCACGCTCTCGGGCGGCGAGCAACAGATGCTGGCAATGGCGCGCGCGGTCATGCTCAATCCGGAAGTGATCCTGCTCGACGAACCGTCGATGGGCCTGGCCCCGATCCTGGTCGAGGAAGTCTTCCGTATCATCACGCGCCTGAAGTCGGAAGGCGTGACGATGCTGCTGGTCGAGCAGTTCGCGGCCGCCGCGCTGAACGTCGCCGATTACGGCTATGTGCTGGAAAACGGCAGCATCTCGGTGCACGGCCCGGCCGAAAGTCTCAAGACGGACCCGAAAGTGATCGCCGCCTACCTGGGCGGCGGGCAGGCGCATTAACGGCGTCGTGTGAACCACGCCTCCCTGAGCGGGCGCGATTACGCGGCCGCGCTGTGCGTTGTGCTGATCTGGGGCACCAACTTCATCGCCATGAAGTACGCCCTGCACGACATGACGCCGTTCCAGCTCGGCACCGGCCGTTACCTGTTCGCGATCGTGCCGCTGATCCTGTTCGTTCGGCCGCCCAAGCTGGCGTGGAAGTGGGTCGCGCTGTACGGACTGCTGCAGGGCGTCGGCCAATTCGGCCTGCTGTTCCTGTCGCTGCGGATCGGCATGTCGGCCGCGCTGGCCTCGGTGCTGCTGCAAACCCAGGTCTTCTTCACCGCGCTGTTCGGCTTTGCCGTGCTGCGCGAACACGCCAGCCGCGCGCTGCTGGCGGGCCTGCTGCTCGCCGCCCTGGGCATCGCCTGCTTCGCGATGAACTACCTGTCGCCGGGCGCGAACACGGGCAGCACCACCGCAGCCGGGTTTGTGCTGTGCCTTGGCTCGGCGGCGATGTGGGCCGCCTCCAACATCGTCGTGCGGCGCGCACAGAAATCGACCCCGCGTTTCGACGTCATGCCGTTCATGGTCTGGAGTTCGCTGGTGCCGATCATTCCCTTCGTGCTCCTGTCGCTGGCGTTCGACCCGCCGGCGACGCGGTGGCGCTGGACCGCGGCGCCATGGAGCACCTGGGTTTCGCTGGCTTACCTGGGCTGGTTCGCCACCATCCTTGCGTATGCGCTGTGGACCGGCCTGCTCAAGCGGCATCCCGCCAACCGCGTCGCGCCTTTCAGCCTGGCGGTGCCGATCGTGGGAATCAGCTCTGGGATGCTGGTGCTCGGCGACGTGATCAGCGGCTGGCAATGGGCCGGCGTCGCGCTGGTGGTGGCCTCGCTGGCGACCGTGATGTTCGGCGCCCGCTGGCTGCGGCCGTGACGAAAACTTGCAAATCCTGCCAGGCGCTGACCGCGGCGACCGGTCCAGACTGATCGCGCTGATCGGATACGGCATGCCGATGATCGCCAGCGCGCCTTCGATGCAGGATTCCAGCGGCATTTCATCAGGCCGATATCGCACGAACAACTTGAGCTTGCACTCTCGCCAAATGCGTTGGTTCCGTACCACTAAGCGGGCCTTTACAGGGCCGTATAGGCGCATTGTGATTGCGGGGAAATTGGCTTGTGTGGGACCATAGCCCTTCCTTGTTCACCTCACCGCCCGGTGGAACGACGCGCGGCTACGGCCATGCGCGCATTGCCCGGGCAACCGCAAAAGGCCGCCATGCTGCTCGATCCCCAGTCGTTCCCCGACCCACGCAATTTGGGTAACAGGGCCATGGCGCTGGCCATGCTCGACGCGATCATTTGCCCCGAATCCGAATACCGCTATTTCAATTTTGACGCCGCATGGGGCGATGACGAACAGGTGGCGTCAATGCGCAATGGCGAAGGCGATCACTGGTTCATGCACCTCTCCGATTCCGGCGCCGCGATCAAGGGATACGTCAAGGAGCTCCCGCCCGGCACGGCGCGCGAAATGGCGCGCCAGGTGCAGCGCGGCGTACCGGCCGAATTCGGCGCCTTCCTGCACGAGCCGGCGTTCGAAATGAGCGATGTCAGCTACTGCTACTGGCGCCGCAGCGACGACCGTGCATGGAGCAAGGTTGCCCATCCCGACGCCGGCCTGGAAAACTGGACGGACGGCTCGGCCGACTACTTGTCGATCCTGCTGGCGCCGGCCGCCTGCTATTACGATTACGCCACCGACTACTTCGAATGCGAGCCGCCGCTGGCCAGCATCGAGCATATTTATGCCCACGGCGCGCTGACTGCCGCCATCGTCAAATCGCTCAATCCCCAGTTGTCGCTGGCCGAGGCACAAGCTTCGGCCGCCGCGATCGGCTATCCGCGGGTCACCGCGCGCGCCACCCTCGCCTGCTGACCGCGCACATCAGCTGACGCCTGCCGCGGCGTCCAGCAATGCCACGGCATTCGGCACCGCGGCGCCCGACGCCGTATTATCGAATACGCACCAGACCGTACGGCCGAAGCTGTTGTGCACGGCCATGTCGCGCGCCAGTTGCGCGATGTATTCCTGGTCATAAGCCGAGTAGTACACGCGCGGGTAACCATGCAGCCGGACATAGATGTCGGCGGTGGTCGGCACATGCGTTCCGGGCTGGCCCTTGGGCGGATCGGCGATCACCCGTGTGATCCGTTCACTCGTCATCAGCGCCGTCGCCTCGTCCGAGAACCAGCTCGGGTGGCGTGCCTCGCAAGCGAGCATGCAGCTGAAGGAGTTCTTCAGCAAAGTAAAAAAGCCGCCGGCCAGCGCCGCATCGAATTGCAGCGACGGCGGCAGCTGCACCAGCACGCAACCGAGCTTACCGCCCAGGGCGCCCGCTTCGGCCGCGAACTGGCGCATCAGGTCATCGACGGCCACCAGGCGCGCGTCATGCGTGATGGTGCGCGGCAACTTCACCGAGAAGCGAAATCGCTCCGGCACGCTCTCGGCCCAGCGCGCGTATGTCGCCGGTTTGTGCGGCCGGTGAAAGGATGAGTTGATCTCCACCACAGGGAAGCGCGCTGCGTAACGTTCGAGATGGCTGCCCTCGGCGGGAAAAGAGGCGGCCGCTTCGCGCGGGATGGTCCAGCCGGCACAGCCGACCAGCGCGGCGCCGGTTGGATTTTTCGTATTGGCCATCCGCAAATATTACGGCAGAACCGGGAAACGGCCACGACGATTGGAAGCGGTCCCGGCGAAGGGAACACGCTGCCCGCGCGCACTGGTCTTACAATAACCGCATCGATAACCAGCCCTAACGGAGGATTCCGATGAGCGATCCCGTCCACGTGGTATGCCCGCATTGCGACGCCGTCAACCGCCTCAGCCGCGAGCGGCTGGCCGACCAGCCGGTGTGCGGAAAGTGCGCGCGGGGGCTGTTCGTGGCCAAGCCGCTCGACGTCGCCAGCGCGCGGTTCTCCAAGCACATCGAGCGCAACGACATCCCGGTGCTGGTCGACTTCTGGGCGCCGTGGTGCGGGCCGTGCAAGATGATGGCGCCGGCCTACCAACAGGCCGCGGAAAAGCTCGAACCGGGCGTGCGGCTGCTGAAGGTCGATACCGAGCAGGCGCAGGACCTGGCGGCGCGTTTCAACATCCGCAGCATCCCGACCCTCGCACTGTTTCGCGGCGGCCGCGAGATCGCGCGCCAGGCCGGGGCGATGGATGCGGGCGGGATCGTCGCGTGGGCGAAGGCCAATTCCTGAGGCGCGCACGAAAGTTGTGATCGAATTGCCAACGTCGCCTGCTACAATCCCCGCATCGACAACAAAGGAGCGACCATGTCCCAGCAACTGGTGTTAGACAGCAGCCTCGAAGAAGCCAAGCAAACCGCGCGCATCCTGTACGTGGTGCATGCGCTGACCTTCTTCTTTTCGTTCGGTCTCTTGTCGTTCATCCCGCTGATTCTCAACTTCGTCAAGCGGCCTTACACGGAAGGCACGATGGTGCATAGTCATCACACGTGGATGATACGCTCGTTCGTGTTCTACATTTTGTGGCTGGTGGTCGCGGGTGTGCTGTTCGTGACCATCATCGGCATTCCGCTGGCCTGGCTGGTCGGGATCGGCGCGTGGCTGTGGAAGGCGTATCGGCTGATCAAGGGGTTCGTGGACTTGAACAACAATCGGCCGATGCCGGTTTGAGGACGACACCCTAAGCGCCCCCCGCAGTCGTTCCCGCGACGGCGGGAACCTAGGCAAAAGCAGCATATACGAGGCAATTGCTAACGCCATCACTTAGCGCAGATGGTATAGGTTCCCTACGCGGGAACGACGATATTACGGCAAACGATTACAGGACGGCAAGCGCCTGTTCGATATCGGCGATCAGGTCGGCCGTGTCTTCGAGGCCGATGTTGAAGCGCACCAGCATGCCGCCGTCGGTCCAGCCCTTGCGCATGCCCTGGATCCGATACGGCATCACCAGGCTGTTGGCGCCGCCCCAGCTATAGCCCAGGCCAAACAGTTCGAGCTGGTCGACGAAGCGGTCGGTCTGCGCCTCGGTATATTTAGCATCGAACAGCACCGAGAACAAACCGCCGGCGCCGTTGAAGTCGCGCTTCCAGATGTCGTGGCCCGGGCAATCGGCGAACGCCGGATGCAGCACCTTGCTGATTTCCGGGCGCGCCTTCAGCCACGTCGCCACCTGGCGCGCGCTGGCGTCGTGCGCTTCGAAGCGCAGCTTCATGCTCGGCAGGCCGCGCATCACCAGGTAGGCGTCGTCCGGGCTGACGCCCATCCCGAGCCGCATGTGCGCCAGCGCCAGCCGGTCGTTGAGCGCGCGGTCGCGCGTGACCAATGCGCCCATCAACACATCCGAGCCGCCCGACTGGTACTTGGTCAGCGCCTGCATGATGATGTCGACGCCAAGGTCGAAACCGCGCAACGCGAGGCCGGCCGACCAGGTGTTGTCGAGCGCGACGAGCACGCCCTTGTCGTGCGCCGCCTTGCAGATGGCCGGCAGGTCCGGCACTTCCATCGATACCGATCCAGGCGCTTCGGTCCAGATCAGCTTCGTGTTCGGCAGGATCAGTTCCGCGATGGCGGCGCCGATGGTCGGATCGTAGTAGCGGGCGGTGATGCCGAAATCGCGCGTGAGCCAGTTGCCCAGCTCGCGGTTCGGGTTGTAGACGTTGTCCGGCAAGAGCACGTCGTCACCGGTTTTCAGCAGTGCGAAATCGACCATCGCAATGGCCGCCAGGCCGCTCGGGGCCAGCAGGCAGAAGCCGCCGCCCTCGATCTCGGCCAGCCGCGCTTCCAGCGTGAAGGTGGTCGGCGTGCCGTGCAGCCCATAGGTATAGGCGTTCTTCTCTTTCCACTCGCCCGAGCGCATCGCCGCGACGTTCTTGAACAGCACCGTCGAAGCATGGTGGATCGCGGTCGGATAGGCGGCGAATCCTTGCGGCGCCGCGTAGTCGCTGTGGATCAGCGTGGTCTGCGCAGACTTCTTCATGGTCAGGCCACCGAAGCCCACAGATCGTGCGCGTCGGCCGAGGTGACGACGACGTCGGCGAATTCGCCCACGACCAGCTTTTTGCCCGGCACGAGCGAGCGCTTGATGTGCACCACGCCGTCGATCTCCGGCGCGTCGGCCGACGAACGGCCCACCGCTTCGCGCGCGTTGACTTCATCGACCAGGACGCGCACCGTCTTGCCCACTTTCGCCTGCAGGCGCTTGGCCGAAATCTCTTCCTGCAGCAGCATCACGCGGGCACGGCGTTCTTCGCGCACTTCTTCCGGCACCGGGTTGTCCAGCAGGTTCGCGGTCGCGCCTTCGACCGGCGAGTAGGCGAAGCAGCCGAGGCGGTCGATCTGCGCTTCCTTCAGGAAGTCCAGCAGGTATTCGAATTCGGCTTCGGTCTCGCCCGGGAAGCCGGCGATGAAGGTCGAGCGGATCGTCAGGTCCGGATTCATTGCGCGCCAGGCCTGGATGCGGTCCAGGTTCTTCTCGCCGCTGGCCGGGCGCTTCATGCGCTTGAGGACATCGGGATGGGCATGCTGCATCGGAATGTCGAGGTAAGGCAGCACGTGGCCGCCGCTCATCATCGGGATCACCTGGTCGACGTGCGGATACGGGTAGACGTAATGGAGGCGGATCCAGGCGCCGTACTGCGCGGCCAGCTGGCCCAGTGCATCGGTCAGCTGCGTCATGTGGGTCTTGACCGGGCGGCCGTTCCAGAAGCCGGAGCGGAATTTGACGTCCACGCCGTATGCGCTGGTGTCCTGCGATATGACCAGCAGTTCCTTGACGCCGGCTTTGAACAGGTTCTCGGCTTCCAGCATCAGGTCGGCGATCGGGCGCGACACCAGGTCGCCGCGCATCGACGGGATGATGCAAAAGCTGCAGCGGTGGTTGCAGCCTTCGGAGATCTTGAGGTAGGCGTAGTGTTTCGGGGTCAGCTTGACGCCTTGCGACGGCACCAGGTCGAAGAAGGGCTCGTGCGGTTTCGGCAAGTGCAGGTGGACCGAGTCCATCACCTCGGCCAGTGCGTGCGGGCCGGTCACGGCCAGCACCTTCGGGTGCACCTTCATGATGATGTCGTCGCCGGCCGCGTCCTTCTTGGCGCCGAGGCAGCCGGTGACGATGACCTTGCCGTTTTCGGCCAGCGCCTCGCCGATCGCGTCGAGCGATTCCTGCACCGCGGCGTCGATGAAACCGCAGGTGTTGACGATGACGAGGTCGGCGCCGGCGTAGGACTTGGCGGTTTCGTAGCCTTCCGCGCGCAGCTGGGTCAGGATCTGTTCCGAGTCGACCAGGGCTTTCGGACAGCCAAGCGAAACGAAGCCCACCTTGGGGGCGGCGACGGGAGCGCTGACGAGGGAGTCGGAGGCGGCGGGAACGGGAATACGGCGAAGTTCGGACATGGCGGGAGGCGAGGAAAAGGCAGGCTAATCCTCCATTGTACAGTGCTGGCCACCTCCAGGCAAAACGTGCCAATCAGCCAAGGTGAGGTCATATGTTCCAAAACCGGGGTCTGACCCCGATTTTAGAACACGAACTAAAAATGGGGTCAGCCCCGTTTTTCCCTATGGCTTTTTTCATAAAAGCCGTTGGAAAAACGGGTCTGACCCCATTTAGTTGGGTCTGATCCTGCGGGTCAGACCCGGGTTTTATTTCTTGTCGACAGGGGGGAACGGGAAGGCGCCGAAGATGCTCTTGCTCTGGCTTTGCATCTGCTCCTGCATCTGCACGAACAGGTTCTTGCTCTGGTCGATGTAGTTGTTCATCATCCCTTGCATCATCGGACCCTGCACGTTCATGAACTGGGTCCACATTTCCGGGCTGAAGGGCTTGCCTTCGAAGGTGCCGGTCGCGCCCGTAGTGAATTTGTTCTGGATGTCGGTGAAGGCCTGGACGTTCTTTTCCAGGTAGGAACCCATCATGCCCTGCATCGCGTGGCCGTAGTAGCGGATGATCTGCGACAGCACCGCGCTCGAGAACATCGGCGCACCAGCCGCCTCTTCTTCAAGAATGATCTGGAGCAGGATGCTGCGGGTCAGGTCCTCGTTGGACTTGGCGTCGACCACCGTGAATTCGTCGGCATCGAGCACCAGCTGCTTTACGTCCGTCAACGTGATGTACGAGCTGGTCTGCGTATCGTACAGCCGACGGTTGGGATATTTCTTGATCAGGCGTTCAGTACTTTTTTTTGCACTACTCATCTCAAGTTCCACTTATTGCGCCGCAGCGCATTCTAAAAAAAAGCGGACGACTGTCCGCTCCTGACATGCCTACGATCTGCATTATAGGTTGGATACCCGCCAAAATACCATGTTGCGCGCCGCTATGCAGCCTTTATTGCGGCGCAACTTAATCGTACATACAAAGCAACAACAATTGCCTCTTATCCATCAGGCCTCAGTCCGCGCGCACCTTCACGTAACGGCCCGGCGCCGCTTCGATCGGCGGATGTTCCTTGTTGCCAAGCTTACCACGCGCCTTGACATCTTTGCCACCATGTTCCGCGAGGAAAGTTGCCCACTCGGACCACCAGCTTCCCTTGTGCTCGGTTGCGCCTTCGAACCACGCGGCGCAATCGAGTTCCTTGGCCTTGGCCCTGGCCTTCGGGTTAGCGTCGTTGGTCCAGTAGCTGCGCTTGCCTTTGGAGGCCGGATTGATCACGCCGGCGATGTGGCCGGACGCGCCCAGCACGAAGCGGTTGTTCTTCGGCTTGCCCGGATTGAGCAGGCTCAGCGATTTGAAGGCGGCGTCCCAAGGGACGATGTGGTCTTCGCGCGAGCCGTAGATGAACACCGGCGCATCGATCGCGCCGAGGTCGACCTTCGATCCGGCCGTGGTCAGGCTGCCCGGTTGGCGCAGTTTGTTTTCCAGGTACATATTGCGCAGGTAGAAGCAGAACATCGGTCCCGGCAAGTTGGTGCTGTCCGAATTCCAGTAGAGCAGATCGAACGGCGGCGGTTCCTTGCCCTTCAGGTAGTTCGACTGCACGTAGTTCCACACCAGGTCGTTCGGCCGCAGCGACGAAAACGTGGTGGCCAGGTCGCGCCCCGGCATCAAACCGCCCTTGGACAGGGTCTTCTCGCGTTGCGACACCTGCGATTCGTCGATGAAGACGTCGAGCACGCCGGTATCCTCGAAGTCGAGCAAGGTGGTCAGCAAGGTCAGGCTGGCGGCCGGTTGTTCGCCGCGCGCAGCCAGCACCGCGAGCGCAGTGGTGACGATGGTGCCGCCGACGCAGAACCCGAAGGCGTTGACCTTGTCGCTGCCGGAGATGGCCCGCGCTACCTCGATGGCCTTGATCGCGCCCTTTTCAACGTAGTCGTCCCAGGTGACCTTGTCCAGCGTCTTGTCCGGATTGCGCCATGACACCAGGAACACCGTATTGCCCTGCTCCACCGCGTAGCGAACCACCGAATTTTCAGGCTGCAGGTCGAGGATGTAGAACTTGTTGATGCAAGGCGGAACCATCACCAGCGGCACCGCATGCACGGTTGGCGTCAGCGGCGTGTACTGGATCAGCTGGAACAGTTCGTTCTCGAACACCACCTGGCCTTCGGTGGTGGCGACGTTGCGCCCGACCTCGAAGGCCGACTCGTCGGACAGCGAGATGCGGCCCTTCTGCATGTCGGCCAGCATGTTGGCCAGGCCCTTGGTCAGGCTCTCGCCCTTGGTCTCGAGCAGCTTCTGCTGCGCTTCCGGATTGGTGGCCAGGAAGTTCGCCGGCGACATCGCGTCGACCACCTGCTGCACCGCGAAGCGGATCTTCTGCTGCTCGCGCGGCGCCGCTTCGACCGCTTCGGCCATCGCGATCAGGAAATGCGAATTGAGCAGGTAGGAGGCGGCACTGAAGGCCGACAGCGGATTGGCGCTCCATTCCGGCGCCGAGAAACGACGGTCGTGCAAGGCCGGCGTTTTCATCATCGCCATGTCCTGCCATAATGCGCCGGCCTTTTGCAGGTAATCATTCTTGATCGATTCCAGCTTGGCCTGGCTGATATGGGCGCCGGCTTCCTTCAGGATGCCGGCCACCGGGTTCGCATCCGGTTCCGGGAGCTTCATCCATGACTGCCAACTGGCAGGATCTGCAAACTGGGTCATCCAGGCACTGGCCATGGCGTGGGGATCAGGCTTGTTCATGTGTGGTTCCGTTGTTTACAATTGCGGTTTCAGCCGAAGGAAATGTATGTGGATCGTCGCCGTTGCTTGGATTTACGTGGTCGGGCTGATGGCAATCACCGAGCCGAACGTCGTAGCTGGAATTATGACTTTTTTCGGCTACTGCGTGTTGCCATTATCTATACTGTACTACCTCTCGGGCTCGAAACGCCGTCGCTTGCGTAACGAAGAGGCGGCGCGCCTGCGCGCCAGCCAGAGCGCCGACGACGCCGGCAGCGATTAGTCCGGTTTCAGCCAGACCATGCTGGCCAGCCTGCCGGTGACGCCATCGCGCCGGTACGAATAGAAATAGTCACGCTCGCTGGCCGTGCAGCGGTCTCCACCCCACACCCGAGTCACGCCGTCCCGCGCCAGGAAAATGCGCGCCAGCGCATTCATGTCGGCCAGGTATTTGCCTGGGCGGCCTTCGAACGGTGCGAACGCGGCCTTCACCTGCGCTGCCTCGGCCTCCCCGCGCGCACCGGCCAGGAAGCTGTCCAGCACGTCCACGCCGACTTCGAACCGGGTCGGGCCGATCGCAGGCCCCAGCCAGGCAGTGATTTCGCCGGCACCGGCCGCGCGCATCGCGGCAACCGTTTCACCCAGAACACCGGCGGCCAGGCCGCGCCAGCCCGCATGCGCCGCGCCAACCACCGTGCCGGCCAGGTCGGCGAACAGCACCGGCAGGCAGTCGGCGGTCATCACCGCGCACACCACGCCGGGAGCGGTGGCGATGCTGGCGTCACCCACCCGCACCGGCTGGCCGGGCTGGACACTGGCGGCATCGACCACCGCAATGCCATGCACCTGCGAGATCCAGGCCGGGGCGCCGGGCAGCAGGGCCCGCACCGCGGCGCGGTTAGCCTGCACCGCCTCGGGATCGTCGCCGCAATGCATGCCGAGGTTCAGCCCTCCCCCGCCGGCCCCGTCGTCATACGGCCCCACGCTGGAACCGCCGCGGCGGGTGGTGGCCAGCGCGCCGACATTGGCGGGCGCGTCGGGCCATTCCGGCGTGATCAGTCCGGGACCCATGTCACCAGTTCAGGCTCGGCGATGCCGGCGCGCTCGATGAGTTCGGCGAAATCGTCCGCCAGCGGCACAATCCACTCGACGTCTTCGCCGGTGGCCGGATGCACCAGCCCGAGGCGGCGCGCCTGCAGCGCCTGGCGCGGAAACACCGGCGCCAGATGCTGCTTGCCGTACACCGAGTCGCCCACCAGTGCGAAGCCGAGGTGCTGCATGTGCACACGGATCTGGTGGGTGCGGCCGGTCTCGAGCTGACACTGCACCAGGCTGACCGGACGGCGGTCGAGCAGGCCGCTGGCGATGAGCTGAAAGTGCGTGATCGCCGGCTTGGCCGAAAAATTGGTCGACACCGCCATCTTGACGCGGTCCTTCGGATGGCGCCCCATCGAGGCGTCGATGGTGCCGCTGATACGCGGTGTTCCCCACACCAGCGCAAAATATTCGCGCTTGACGCTGCGCGCAGCCAGTTGGCGCACCAGGTCGGTTTGCGCGGCCAGGGTCTTGCCGACCACCATCAGGCCGCTGGTATCCTTGTCGAGCCGGTGCACGATGCCGGCGCGCGGCACGCCCACCAGCTGCGGGGCATGGTGCAGCAGGCCGTTGAGCAAGGTGCCCGACCAGTTGCCGGCGCCAGGATGGACCACCAGCCCGGCCGGCTTGTTGATGACCATGATGTGCTCGTCCTCGTAGACGATGTCGAGCGGAATCTCTTCTGGCGTGTAGGCTCGGTCTTCGGGAGCGCTTTGTGGCTCGATGACGACCGTTTCGTCGCCATATGCGGTATCCTTGCCGCGCGCCGGCTTGCCGTCGACCATGACATGGCCGGCGTCGAACCAGAGTTGCAGGCGGCTGCGCGAAAATTGCGGCACCAGGCCAGCGATGACCTTGTCGAGGCGCTGGCCACAGGCTTCCGGTGTCAGTTCCAGGGTGATCGGGGACAGGTCGATGGCGATGTCGAGCGGCGCGAATTCGGCGTCGATCTCATCGTCAAAATCTGGGTCTAAAGGTAAATCCGCCGAATTCGGCGTTGGAGTTAATATCACAGCAGTCCCATCGGCTATAATCAGCCTTTCGTTGAATCTCGGTTAATACTCTCTTGCAAAAAGTTATGCAAAAAAAATTACGTGTGTTGGTTGCTGCTTGTGCTCTGCTTGGCTTATCTGCATGCAGCTTATTTCCGGAAAAAGCCGATGAAACCAAGAACTGGTCGGTAACGAAATTATACTCTGAGGCGCGCGATGAGATGAATGGCGGCCACTACGAGGCTGCCATCAAGCTGTTCGAACGGCTCGAGTCGAACTACCCGTTCGGCACCTACGCCACCCAGGCGCAGATGGAGATTGCGTACGCTTACTACAAGACCCAGGACCAGGCGCAGGCGCTGGCGGCGGTGGAGCGCTTCATCAAGCTGCACCCGAACCACCCGGCGGCCGACTATATGTATTACCTGCGCGGCCTGATCAATTTCAACGACCAGATCGGCTTCCTGTCGGCGATTTATTCGCAGGATCCGACCGAGCGCGATCCGAAGGCGACGCGCGAATCGTTCGCCGCTTTCAAGGCGCTGGTTGATAAGTTCCCGGACAGCAAGTACACGCCGGATGCGATTTCGCGCATGAAGTACCTGGTCAATGCGATGGCGCAGTATGAAGTGCACGTGGCCAATTACTACTACCGGCGTGGCGCCTACCTGGCCGCCTTGAACCGGGCCCAGGGCGCGGTCACCGATTACAGCGATGCGCCGGCGATCGAGGAAGCACTGTTCCTGATGATCCGCTGCTACGACAAGATGGGCAACCTGGACCTGCGCGACGATGCCCAGCGCGTGTTCGTGAAGAACTACCCGAACAGTCCCTTCCTCAATCCGAATGCGAAAGCGCGCAGTTCGTGGAATTTCTGGTCGAAGCAGACTGACTAATCAAGGTTGTCGTTCCCGCGGAGGCGGAAACCTAATTTGCGCGCTCAGCACAGGTGATCGCCGGCGAGTCGCGCAGTAATTAGGTTCCCGCCTTCGCGGGAATGACGGTCTTTAGGGTAGCGTCAGGAAGTTGGGCGATTGCCCGCCACTTCACGACATAAATCTCAGGCCTCGAGCTTGCGGCGGAACACCCAGCTCGTTTCCGTGGAATCGCGCTTGCTGAAGGCGTAGCCGTCGACCTTGAACTTCTTCAGCTTTTCCGCATCGGTAATGCCCTTCTCCGCTGCATAGCGCGCCATCATGCCGCGCGCGCGCTTGGCGAAGAACGAGATGATCTTGTACTTGCCGTTCTTCCAGTCTTCGAACACCGGGCTCACCACCGGCACCGGCAGCAGCTTCGGCTTCACCGACCTGAAGTATTCTTCCGATGCGAGGTTGACCAGCACTTCGGCGCCATTCGCGGCGATCGCGTCGTTCAGCCGGTTGGTCACGGCGTCGCCCCAGAATCCGTACAAATCCTTCGCGCCCGGCGTCGCCAGCCGGCTGCCCATCTCGAGCCGGTGCGGATGGATCAGGTCGAACGGGCGCAGCACGCCGTACAGCCCCGACAGGATGCGCACATGCTGCTGCGCGTAGCCGAGCGCCTTCGGTTTCAGCGAACGCGCGTCGAAGCCGGCGTAGACGTCGCCGTTGAAGGCCATGATGGCCTGGCGCGCATGCTGAGGCTCGGTGCTCCAGGTGGCGTAGCGCGCGACGTTGAGCGCGGCGAGGCCGTCGGACAACGCCATCAGCTCGGCCAGCTGGCCGGGCGAGTAGTCGCGCAACACGTCGATCAGCGCGCTGGAACGGTCCAGCATGTCCGGCGTGGTGCTCAGTTTCGTGGTGGGGCGCGTTTCAAAGTCGAGGGATTTTGCAGGCGACAAGACAATCAGCATAAGATTCGATCAACATCCAACAAATAGAATTGCCGACATGATACCCGTACCAGCAGAACGCATCGTCATCGATACCAATGTTTGCCTCGACCTGCTCGTGTTCCACGACCCCCGCTGGGCCAGCCTGCTCGCTGCGCTCGAGAGCGGCGCGGTCGAAGCAGTCACCCGCGCCGACTGCCGCGACGAATACAACATCGTGCTGCACTACGCGCACCTGCCGCTGGACGACGACAGCCGCCCGCTCGCGTCGGCCCGTTTCGACGCGCTGGTGAAGGTGGTGGCGCCCGAAGCGAGCCTGGTGCGGCTGCCGGTGTGCACCGACCGCGACGACCAGAAATTCCTCGAAGTGGCGCGCGACGCCCGCGCCGCGGTGCTGATCACCAAAGACAAGGCGCTGCTCAAGCTGGCGCGCAAGACCGCCCAGGCCGGACTGTTTCGCATCATGCTCCCTGAAGCATGGGTCAAAGCGCAGGCCGAAGCTGCGCTAGAATAGGCAAACCAACACTACTCGCTTCCGTTCATGACGACACCCGTACTTCGCACCAGGCTGCCCGCGGTAGGCACCACGATTTTCACCCGGATGTCGGTGCTCGCCGCCGAACATGGCGCGGTCAACCTGGGCCAGGGCTTTCCCGATTTCGACTGCGACCCGGCGCTGCCGTCGATGGTGGCGGACGCCATGCGCGCAGGCCACAACCAGTACCCGATGATGGCCGGCGCCGCGCCGCTGCGCGAAGCCATCGCCGCGAAGATCGGCGGCATCTACGGCCGCCGTTACGACCCGGCGCTGGAGATCACCGTCACCGCCGGCGCGACCCAGGCATTGACCACCGCGATCCTGTGCTGCGTGCATCCGGGCGACGAGGTGATCGTGATCGAGCCAGCCTACGACAGCTACGCGCCCGCCATCGCGCTGGCCGGCGGCGTGGTGGTGCCGGTGTCGATGCAGGTGGGCGAACAGGGCTACAGCGTGCCGTGGGACCGGGTAGCCGCCGCGGCAAGCTCGCGCACCCGCCTGATCGTCATTAATTCGCCGCACAATCCGACCGGCTCGGTACTGCGGCGCGCCGACATCGATGCGTTGGCCGCGATCGTGCGCGGCACCGACATCCTGATCCTGGCCGACGAGGTCTACGAACATATGGTCTACGACGGCGCGCAGCACGAGTCGCTGTGCCGCCATCCCGAATTGGCCGAGCGCGCCTTCGTGGTCTCGAGCTTCGGCAAGACGTATCACGTGACCGGCTGGAAGGTCGGTTATGTCGCGGCCCCGGCGGCGCTGTCCGCCGAATTCCGCAAGGTCCACCAGTACAACGTGTTCACGGTGAACACACCAATGCAGCACGGCATCGCCAGCTACATGGCCGATCCGGCGCCCTACCTCACCCTGCCCGCGTTCTACCAGCGCAAGCGCGACCTGTTCCGCGGTGGCCTGAATGGCAGCCGGTTCACGCTGCTCCCGGCCGATGGCACCTACTTCCAGTGCGTGCGCTACGACGCCATTTCATCCTTGCCGGAAGCGGCCTTTGCGGAATGGCTGACGCGCGACGTCAAGGTCGCCGCGATTCCCGTTTCGGCGTTCTACAGCGATGGCACCGAATCGGGCATCGTGCGCTTCTGCTTCGCGAAGCAGGACCAAACACTCGCGCTGGCGCTCGAACGGCTGGCGAGGCTCTGAATGACTGCGTCGACCACTCCCTTCGCGCCGGCCTCGGTGCTGCATAGCCTGAACGCGGCCACGGGCCGGCTCGAGCAGCTGCTGGACGGTCTGAGCGCCTGGAACGACGCCGATCCCGCCTTGCGCCAGATCGCGCACGAGGTGGCCGCGGCGACCGCCAGCGCGCCCGACGTGGCGATCGCCTGCGTGCTGCTGAACCAGATCGGCGGGCGCTACGCGGTGCGCCACTGCGTCGACACGGCGATCGTCGCCTGCCTGCTGGCGCGCGCGCTGGACAAGCCGGAACTCGAGGTGCTGACGATCGCTGCCGCCGCGCTGACGATGAACGTGGGCATGATGAACCAGATCGAAAGCTTCCAGAACAAAATCGCCGCGCTGAGCAACGACGAACGCGCGCTGGTGATGCGCCATCCCAGCCAAAGCGCGGAATTGCTCAGCCGTGCCGGCGTCACCGACGAGGAATGGCTGGCCTGCGTGCTGCAGCACCACGAGAACGCGGATGGCAGCGGTTATCCCGAGGGAAGGCGGCAGGATGAAATCGCGTTCAACGCCAAGCTGGTCGGGCTGGCCGACCGCTACTGCGCTTGCGTTTCCGCGCGCAACTACCGGCGTTCGATGCTGCCGCCGCTGGCGCTGGAGAATTTGTGCGCCGATGCCGGCAACGACCCTGCCCTGGCTCGCCTGTTCACCGCGGAAATTGGCGCCTATCCGCCGGGAACACTGGTGCGGCTGGCGAACGGCGAAACGGGAGTGGTGGCTGGACGAGCAGACAGCCGCGGCACGCTGCTGGTGCACGCGCTGCGCTGCGCCGCGGGCAAACCGCTGTCACTTGTCCGGCGCACCGACCAGGCTGAATATGCGATCGCAAGCGCGCTGCACGAGGACGACGCGCATCTGCGCTTCAGCATGAAGTCGGTGTGGGGCGAGTTGGCCGCGCTCTAGAATCCGCCGTCGCTCCCGCGCAGGCAGGAGATACTACCTTCGCGCAGTGGATGTCATCGCACTTGCCAATCAGACTCAGCACAGGCTCCCGCCAAGGGGGCGCCGAACCCGGAAGCGACGGTCCGTAGGGTTCGCGGCTAGCGCGTGTAGGCGGCAATGAAGGCGGGATAGTTGGCGACGCGGGCGGCGTTGACCGACTGCACGTTGGGCATCTGCTCCATGCGTTCCAGATAGGCCTTGACCGGCAGTCCCGCCAGCACGTCCTCGCCGAGCACCTTGGCGCTGGCGGCCGACACCGCCGGAAAGTGGAAGATCGCCGCGCAGTCGGCCATGCTGAAACTGTCGCCCGCAACGTACGGTGCAAACCTGGCCAGTTTCGCAAAGCCCGCCACATTCTTTTTCAGCTGCGCGCCGACGCGCTGCTTGGACGCATCGTCCATCTTGCCGCCAAAGAAAGCTTCGCCGTACATCTCGCGCGCGACCAGCTCGATGTGCAGTTCGAGGAAAGTCAGCAGCTCCTGCACCTGCGCCGCGCGGTAGGGATCGGCGGGAATCAGCGCCGGCTGTGGATAGCGCGCCTCGATGTAATCCATGATGACCTGGGACTCGACCAGCACACCGTCGTCCGTTTCCACATACGGAATTTTGCCGAGCGGCGACTTGGCCAGCAAGGCCGGCGTCGGAATCGGGAACACTTCCTGTTCGGTGAAGGCAATGCCTTTTTCCAGCAGGGCCAGCTTGACCTTGTTGTGGTAGTTGCTCACGGCGAATCCGCAGAGTGTCAGCATGGAAAACCCCTTCGTTGTCAGTGGGAGAGTTGTTGGAACTTGCGGTCCACGAAGGCCTGCAGTTCGGGCGTCAGGCTGCCCGCACCGCGGGCTTTGCGAAAGGCGTCGAGCGCTTCGTCGTTGCGTTTCTCGGCCTGCAGGGAAATGCCCAGGCCCATCAGCCACACGCCGTTGTTCGGCACGGATCGCACCGCCGCCTGGTATTGCTCGGCTGCTTCCCGGTGGCGCTGCTGGCGTTGCAAGGCGCCCGCGAGGAAGGCGTGATATTCGGCATTACCGGACGCATACGGCAAAGTGCGCTGCAAGGTCTCGATGCCGGTCCAGCCGCGCTCGATCTGCAGGCGCGCCAGCAGCATCGCCATTTGCGGCTGGCGCGGATCGGCGCCCAGGCCCTGCTGCAACTGGCGCGCGGCCTCGTCCGGCCGCTTGCTTTCGATCAGCAGCCCGACCAGGGTCTGGCGCGCCGCTTCGTGACGCGGGTCGATCGCCAGAGCCTGCTCGAGCGAGGCGATGGCCTCGTTCTCGCGGCCTTCCTGCAAGGTCGCCAGCGCGCGGCGATACTCGGCCTCGGCGCGTTGCTGGACACTCAGCTGGACAGCCGGCTGCCGGGATGCGGGTCCGACGGCGTCGCCCCGATCCGGCTTCGCTGTGGTGACGGCTTTCTTTTTCTCGACCGCCAGGTGCAGCTTTTCTTCCCGTTGTTCCTTGCGGCGCGCCTTGCGAATCTCTTTTGCACTCGGTTCGGCATTGGCTCGCACGCGAACAGCAGGCAGCGGCGCCGGAATCGAATCCACCGTCGGCGCGGGCGCGGGATCCTGTGGCGCGATTACTTGCACAACAGGTTTGGACGGCGCCAGCAGCACAGTCTTGACCGGCGTAATCGGGGTCGGCACGGAAGCGACCGGCACTTCGCGGGGCCGCTGCAGTACACGCCAGCCGAAGTAGCCGCCGGCAGCGAGCGCGACGAGCAGCAGTGCACCGCTGGCCAGCATCAAGGGCGGCCGGCGCGATTCGCGCAGCACCGGCCGGATCGTCGCCGGCTCGACCGCCTCCAGGTGCGCGCCGCCGCGCGCATCGAGGTCCTGCAGCATCTTGTTAATCAGGCTCATCGGATCAGCGTCCAGGTCACGCCAACCGCGGCCAGCGCGGAAGCGACGGCCAGCCATGGCCACATTCGGCGGCGCGCTGGCAAGGTGTCGCGCGCGGCGTCGGCGATGTTCTCGCGGCTCACCTCCTGCCGGCCCTGGCCGTATGCCAGCATCAGGGCCTTGTTCGCGATGATGTTGACCAGCCGCGGGATACCGCCGCTGGCAGAGAACAGCTTGGCCACCGCGCCGCGGCTGAACAGGCGCGAGCCGGGGAAACCGGCGATCCGCAGCCGGTGAGCCAGGTAGTAGTCGAGGTCGTCGCGCTTGAGCGGGCCGAGATGGTAATGAAAGGTGATGCGCTGGGCCAGCTGGCGGATCGAGTCGAGTTCGAGCTTGCGGTTCAGTTCGGGCTGGCCAAACAGCACGATCTGCAGCAGCTTGCGCTTCTGGGTTTCGAGGTTGGTCAGCAGACGCAAGGCCTCCAGGCTTTCCACCGGGATCGCCTGCGCCTCGTCCAGACACAGCAGCACCCGTTTGCCCTGCGCGGCGAGGCCGATCAGGCGGTGTGCAATCGCTTTCAGCAGCTGATGCTGGTCGACATCCTTCTCGAGCTTGATTTCGAGTTCGTCGGCCAGCGCCAGCATCAGCGTGCGCGGTTCGAGGTAAGGATTCGGGATGTAGGCGGTGACGAAGCCGTCGCCCAGGGTGCTCATGAACTTGCGGCACAGCAGCGTCTTGCCGGTACCGACCTCGCCGATGATCTTGATGAAGCCTTCACCATTGCGCGCGGCGATCAGCAAAGTATTCAAGGCCTCCTGCGAGTGCGCGCTGCTGAAAAAGAAACTGGTATCCGGCGTGATGCCGAAGGGCATCTCACGCATGCCGAAATGGGCCGTGTACATATTACCTGCGCCCCCGCGGATCGAGTTCCTTGATGCGGCGGCTCGAATCGAGCAGGTCCTGGTTCCAGCTGTTGGCGCCCTCGACGATGGTCGGCTTGATCAGCACCACCAGTTCGCGTTTCTGGCTGACGTTCTTTCGGTTGCCGAACAGCGCGCCGAGCAGCGGGATGTTGCCGGCGCCGGGAATCTGGTCACGGTCGGCGGTCGAGGACTGGCGCATCAGGCCGCCGATGGCGACGACCTTGCCATCCTGGCCGCGCACCATGCTGTCGATTTCCGACGTGGACGACGCCGCCAGCGGCAGGTTGAAGTTGCCGATGCTGCCCAGGTTGATCTGCTTGTTAATCGTGGTGACCTGGCTGACCGACGGATGCACGTGCAGCAAGATGTTGCCCTTGTCGTCGATTTGCGGCGTGACGTCGAGCACGACGCCCGAGAAGAACGGGGTCAGCGTCACGTTCGGCGAAGTGACGTTGCCGGCAGCGCTGGTGTTGGTGGTGGTGCTGACGCCGGTGACGTAAAACTCGTCGGTGCCGATTTTCAGCACTGCCTTTTCGTTGTTCATCGCGGCCACACGCGGACTCGACAGCACGTGCACCGTGCCTTGCGATTCAAGGAAGGAAATCAGCGCGGCGAAATTACTGGTCTGGAACGCCATGCCGAACAGTCCGGCGCCGGCGGCGGCATTCGACAGCGAGAAGCCGGCGGTGGCCAGCAAACCGCTGCCGTTGGACAGCGGATCCGGTTTGCCGCCGCCGAACGGCAGCGGCGTCAGGGTGGCGCCGGGGGACACGAAGCCGGTCGACACGCGGTTCTCGTGGCTGCTGCGGAACGAGGCGAACGAGGCCCAGTTGATGCCGCTCTGGAAGCTGTCGTTCAGTTCGACTTCGAGGATCTTCGCCTCGAGAATCACCTGGCGGTCCACCGACAGCTGGGTCGCCTTCAGGTACATGTCGACACTGCGCAGTTCCTCAGGCATGGCCCGCACGATGAGCACGCCCGACTGCGGGCTGATCACGACGCTGCGCCCGCTCTCCTTGGCGCCGGCGCCGACGATCGCTTCGAGCGCCGCTTTCAGGTCGACCCAGAAGTCGTTGGCAGTGTTGGTGCTGACGACGGTGCTGTCGGCCTGGGTGCCGCCCTGGCTGCCTTGATTGCCTTGATTGCCCTGGTTGCCCTGGTTGCCCTGGCCGTTCTGGCCGCCGCTTTGGCCCCCTTGGCCGCTGGAAGGCGTGTTCGACACCGAGGTCGACGCCACGCGCAGGTTGGAGCTGCCCTTGCGGTTGCCGATCAAGTAGTTCACCTGAAACATGCGGGTCTGCATGGTCAGCGGCTTGATCGAGATGCGGCTGCCGTCGATGCGGTAATCGTAGCCGTACATTTCGCGGATCGCGTCGAGCGTCTCGATCAGCGTGACGTCCTTCAGGTTGGCGCTGATGGTGCCCGACACGTCCGGATGGACCAGCATGTTGTAGCGGGTGCCGGCCACGATCGACTGGAAGAACTGCGGAGCCGGCACGTTGTTGAAGGAAACGTTAAAGCGCTCGTCCAGAGTCTGGCGCGCTTTCGGCAGCTGGCCGGCCAGCTCGGTAACTGGCGGCAGCAGCGCGTTCGCCACGGCATCATCAGTCACCGGTGCGCCGGTGCTGCGCACGCTGGCGGCGGCCGCCATTTGCGCGTTGATGGCATCGTAGGTATCGCGCTTCGGAGTGGCGCTGCCGCAGCCGACGAGGGCTGCCGCTGCTGCGACCGCTGCCGCCTTCACGAGGTAATTATGCATGCTGCTGGTCTCTCTCATTTTGAGCGGGCTATCGTGGTGCCGGGGACGACGAACAGTTTGAGCACCTGCCGCTCATGTCCGCGCCGTAATTCAACTTCGGTTTCGGTAATCCGCACCAGCACCGCGCCGCGGAAGCTGCCGCCGAGGCGGACCGTTTCGCCATCGATCACCGCGACCTGGCGTCCGCCTGCCTGGCGGCCGATCAGCACCGACTGCAGCACCGGTCCCGCAGCCACCGCGGCAACCGGTGAACCGCCTGCCGGCCTGGCCATGATTGCCGGCGGGCGGGTCGGGTCGGCCAGCGCCTGCGCCCTCGCCGGGTGCAGTGCGCATGCGGCGCACAGTGCGAGCGCGGCGCTCAGTTTCACAGCTTCATCCATTTGCGGTCCAGGCTTAGCGTGTACAGGGTCAGCGTCAATCGCGCGTTCGGATATTCCTCCACCTCAAGCCCGGCCTGGCCCCAGAACAACTGGGTCGGCATGGCTTCGAGCGCATCCATGTAATTGATCATGTCGAGGTAGTTGCCGCGCACCGTCAATTCGACGCCATGGCGGTACAGCAGCTCGTTCGGGTTGACGACGGGGCGCGGGAAGGGCGGCGCTGCGGCAGAAGCCTGTGCGCCGCCGCCGAGCGGGCTGACCGGCAGCGTCTTCATCGCCACCATCTGCAGCCGGCCATTCGCTTTCAGGATTGTTTCCAGCAAGGGCGCGATACGGTCCGGCGGGACCAGCCCTTTTTGCATCGCGCGCAGGTTGGTCGCCAGTTGCGCGGTGTTGCCGGTAAGCTCGGCCAGCCGGCCGCGCGCCGCGGCGTCGGGATCTTGCGAATGCGCCTGCACCAGTTGGGTAATTTCGCGGTCGATACCGCCGATGTTGTCCTGCTGCTGGGCGATCTGGGCCTGCAGCCCAGCGCGCCGGACCAGCAAGGGATTGAGGAACAGCGCGTACAGCAGGAAAACGATAGCCGCCGCCGCCGCACTAAACAGCATGGCGCGTTCGCGCAAGCTGCGTGCGTCGATCCGGTTCGCGATGATTTGCAGGCGCTGGCTCATTTGGCGGCCTCCACCAACGTCGATTCGAGGCTGAACTCGACGTACGGCGCCAGCGCGGCCGGCGCGTCCTTGGCCGAAGCCGGCTGATTGATCTTCAGGCTGCCGAAGGCCTTGCCGCGCATCACCTCTTCATGCGTCAGTCGGCCAAGGTAGGCCGGCACCAGCGCAGCGTCGAGTGCCCTGCCCTGCACGCCGATTTCGGCGCCGGCGCCGCTGATCGATACGCCGGTCAGCCATACACCGCTGATGTTCTGGCGCGCCAGCGCCTTGAAGTATTCGGAGTAACCCTGTGTATTGCCCAGCTCGCCACGGTCGAGCACGCCGGAAATATCGCGCAAAGCCTGCAAGCGCGCCCGGGCCTCGTTCATTTCGCCTTCGAGCGCTGCGCTCTTCTGGCGTGGCGCGAAATCGGTTTTCACCTTGGCCAGGCGCTGTTCGCGCTTGGCCAGCAGGTCGCGTCCACTGTCGGCCTCGCGCTGCAGTCCGGCCACGTTCTGGCGCGCATAGAAGCCAACCGCCAGCGCGCCGGTCAGCAGCACGCCGAGCGCGCGCGCCATCGCCGGCGCGGTGAACACTTTCCGTTGCTTGAGAAAGACCGGGTTGAAGAGATTGATCTGCTGGCTCACAGCACCGTCTCCTCATGCCGCAGGGCCGCGCCGAGCGTCAGGAAAAAGCGTTGCTGCGCCGCCGGCTCGAGCAAGTGCGGCGCGCCGGCCAGATCGAACACGTCGGCCAGGTTCATGGTGCTGACCGGGGTGTACAGGTTGCTCGACAGGTATTCTTCCAGGCCGCCGGCGCCGGTCGGTGCAAGCACCAGGCTCGACAGGCTGATGAAGTGGAACTGGCGGTCGAAATGGTCCAGCGAGCGCTGTACTTCGAGGGTGATCTTGTCGAAGTTGGCGTGCTTGCGTTCGTGGTCGGCGTCGAGCACGTCGGCCAGGGTCACGTCGATCCGGCGCGACAGGTACAGCTCGCCGCCGAAGGTGACCGTCAGCAGGCCGCCGTCCTCGCCGAACGACAGCATCGCCACGCCGCGGCCGGCCGGCTCGACCATCACGGAGATGTTCCGTTGCGCCATTTCGGGAATGTCGATCACGGACAAGCCGATCTTGGCGGCGGCGAACAGGCCCTGGCGCTGCTCGATGACGCTGTTGCGCGCGGCCACGGCGAACAGGCTGTGGCTGGCGCGCTGTGCGGCCGATTTGTCGATCGGGATGTCGAGCACGTCGATGGTCGCGTCGTCGACATGGAAGTCGAGCATGTCCTTCAGGCGCCAGCGCACCGCGGTCTTCAGCTCTTCCGGAGGCACGTTGGGCGCGTCCACCGCGAACATCTGGTATTCGCGGCCGCCGAGCACCGTAATGCAGCGGTAATTGTTGGCCTGCAGTTCGCGCCCGATCTTCTCGAGCGCTTCGGCGCCGCTGCCCCGTTGGAAGAAATTGGCCAGTTCGACCGTCGGCGTCCCCTCGGCAACGCGGCGCACGCTGGCGACGGTGATTCCCGCGCCCGCCCAGGCAATCGCCAGACAATTGTCTTTCTTCTTTGTTTTTCTGAAAAAACGCATGCGAACGGCCAAAAATGGTTAGCGACTTGGATCAAGACCGCACGGTAGTTAATTGATTATATTCAAGTTTTACATGAAAGAAATATCAAATTTCCATCAAGGAAAAAATAATGTTTGTTTTCGCGCAGCGCGCCACAAATCCGCCACGTCCCGCCATCAGTACATCTCGCGCACATAGATCACCGGACTGGCCTTGTAGACACCGAATACAGCACGGCTGACGGTGCTCGGCAGCCAGACGGGATTATTCATCTGATATTCGGCGCTGCCGTTGTTGCCTGCGCCAGGCGGCGCGAGCCAGAACGTGGCGACGCCGTTCTTCATTGGCAGCGTCGACGGCGTCACCACGCTGAGCACGGCCTTGCAATTCGTGCCCGGCAGCACGAAGCTGCTTTGATCGGCGATGAGTTTCTGCAGGCAATTTGCGAACGCAACGCCGCCGCTTTGCAGCGTGGACACCTGGTCCGACGCGCTCGTTTCCCAGCGCCCGGTCGCTGCCCAATACTGCGCTTCGGCCTTGACCGGCATTTTCTGGAGCTCCGACCCATGCGGATTTTCGAGCGCAAGCCGACCGCTGATGACCGTCACGCCGCCTTCGGTGCTGGCGGTGCCGCCGGGCCGCAGCGAGCTTATGACGACGTTAATGGGGCTGGAGACGCCGTTGGGAGCCGCAACACTTTCCGAGGCACTGGCGCGCAGGTAGATCGGGGTCGGCGCGCTCCAGTTGCGCGCAACTGGAGGAACTGGCGGCGCTGGTGGCGGAGGAGCGAAAGCCTGGGAAAATGACTGCGGCAAGGTATACATCGGCATAGCGCCGATCGGCAGGTACGGCAGCATCGCCGCGACGGCAATGCTATTCGCCGACAGGCCACCACTGGACGGGTTCGGCGTTGCTCCGCCTGGCTGGTCGTATGCCGCCAGCGTCACCGGGCGCGCCAGCACGCCGATGAAATTTCGCATCTGGGTATTCCCAGCGCTCATCGGAATCACCGTGGCTGCGAATGCCTGGCTGGAATAGGCCGCGCCGCTCACATTGATTGGACAATTCATGTGGAGCAGACATGGCAGCGCGGCCGCGATGATGGTGTCGAAATGATCCGGGTAGAATCGGCCGATCGTCGTCGCGCTCGTGGTAGGCGAACCGGCGCCGAGATAGTCGTTGGTGGTAAGACGCGGCGTGACGGAAAGGATCCCGGCATCATCGACCGTGAAGGCGGTGCCGGAAAATACGCCGCCGACGATCGTGGTGAAGCTGCCGTCCAATTGCGGCGGGTAGAGCATGGCCGCCTGCGCTGCCGCATCACCGCCGCGCACCGCGTCAAGCGCAAGCAGCACTCCTTCGCTTTCGCTGCCGAAGTTGGGCGCCACGGCGCCCGCGGTCGTGAAGGCGGCAACCTTGATGGTGAACGCTTCACCGGCCCGTGCAAAACCGGTGCCGCCGCCGCTCGTCGCCTTCGGATTGATGGCTCCATCGGTCCGCGTCACCGAGGTGATCGCCAGCTTGTCCGGCCTGACCACGAACGGCACCGATTCGACGATTCCGTCGGCGCTGTCGCGCATGAACAACTTGATTTTGCCGACGTCGGCGTAGTCGAAGCTGGCGTTGGCCACGGCGGACGGCGCGCCCGCCTTGAACGCCAGGCTGACGGAACCCGACCACTGCGCGCCGGCCAGCGCGGGCACGGCGCCGTTGGCGCTGCATAGCGGCAGCGGGATGCCAGCGTAATGGGCCTGCACGCCGGCGTTCGCGGCCGGATTGGCGCAGCCGAACGCAAACCGCATCGGCACATTGGTGTCCAGCGATGCGCTCAACTGCGTCGGCACGCCGGCCGACACCGCCGTCACGAAGATCGGCGTCGCAGCGCCGGCCACGATGGGCGCGCCACTCAACTGTTTGCATGGTTGCTGCGCGCTGCCGAATGCCTGGCCAGTGACGCAGGCTGCGTCGGTAAACACATAATTGCTCGCCGACGTCGTCGCCGCGGTGTCGCTGGCGGAATTGTTGGTGCTGTTGATGTCGTACCCCTGGCCGCCCACGGTCGCGCTGTTCGTCAACGTGCCGCTGCCATCCACCAGCACCGTCAGCACCAGGTCGGGCAGCGTGATTCGGGAGGCAACGGTGCCGGTATAGCTGCAGCTGACCTGCTTGCCGGCGCTTCCGCACGACCAACCGGTGCCGGCGCTCGAAACGAAGCTCAAACCGGCCGGCAAGGTGTCGATCACGACGATCGGTCCTGTTTCCGGATTGGGGCCGGCATTGGACACGCTCATGGTGTAGCGCGCGTTCTGGTTCTGGACCAGCGCCGTATTGCGCATCATCACGATCGACAGGTCGGCCGCCGGCACGGCCGGCACCGCGATCACCTGGGCATTGAGCAGCACCATATCCTGGCCGGACTGGTAAGTCGTCGTCGCACTGCCCTGTCCGGCGGTTAGCGCGCTCGAACCGACGGTGTAGGCATCGAAATCGATACCGTAGGACGCGTTGTCGCCATTGATGTTGCTGGTCGAGTTGAATTGGCTATGCTGCGGATTCAATGTACTGTCGAACAGCTGGACGCCGTTCAAGGTGAAATCTTCGCTGCCGCCGAGCGCCGGATCGCCCTCCCAAGTCAGGTGTCCGACCCGCGCGCTCGACGTGCCGAGCGGATTGGGGGTGCGGAAGTTCGTCATCGTTACCGTCACGGCACTGTTGCGCACATACTGGAAGCCTTCATACAGGTTCAGCAGCCGGTATTGCTCGGCCGGGTCGGAGTACACGACCAGCAAGGCGAAGCCGCCGACAACAGTCTCGACGGGGCAATACGGCGCGCCGTTGTCGACAGTCAGGCCGGAAAAGATGTAAGTGGCATTGCGCTTGGCCACCACCTGCGCCGTGACCTCGATCGCGCCGCCGAAAAAATCGTAGCCGGAGCCGCCGCTGTTGGAGACATACCGGCGGCCCGCGGGTGCCGACACGTTCACGCCGTCGATGCTCACCGTATTGTCGGGCGTACTGCCAGATCCGGCCCAGTACAGCTGGGCGCTGAGGATGGTGGCGCCAGTGGGAATGCCGGACAGGGTCGCGCTGACATCTTTACTGGCGGCGATCACCTTGCAGGCGTTCTTGTTGTTGCCGTTGGTATTGGTGGCCTTGCTGCGGATGGTGACCTGGGTGCCGACAAAATTGACATTGCCGGCATAACTTTTGGACAGCGCCAGCGCGGTGTCGGCACGCGCGGCGACGCAACCCAGCGCCAGCGCGGCCGCGAGCAAGGTGGCCGCGGCGCGGCGCAAGGGCGCGCCCATCATAGGATCACCATCATCTGGCGCTCGACGTAGTCGCGATTATTGGTCCGATTCGGACATCTGCCGGTGGCCGGCGTCAGGTTGCAGGAGGTAGCGGTAATGACGGCGCGTTCCTGGGCCACTTCGCTGTCCGTCGGCGCCGTTGCAGGTGCGGCAACCGGTTCACAGTGCACGGTGACGACAAAGTCGTGCAGCGCGCTGGCAGCAGGAAGTGCGAACGAGGTATCGGCGGATGGGTTGCAGACGAAGGTCGACGAATTGCGCAATTTTTGAAACGCCGCCCATTCGATGCCGGCGCGGGCCGCCTGGTAGGCGCGCGCACCCTGCACGTCGAGCGCCGACGCGGACTGCTGGGCGCTCGAAATGCCGACCAGCGCCACGGCAAGCCCGGCCAGCACGACCAACAGGAAGATCGCGGTGACGAGGCCGATCCCCGCGCTGCGGTGCAGGCGCCGATGGTGTTCGAAGGGATGGATGCTCATGGTGCGTTATCCACGTGGACCTGGTACACCAGCTTGATCGTCGCGTCGGTGTTGTTGCGCGGCTGCAGTTCCAAGCTCAGGATCACCAGCGCGCTGCGACGCTGGCTGGCCAGCGATTGATATTGAAATTGGCAGGACTTGACGCGCCCGGCCAACAAGCTGCGGGTATTGGTGCTGCCTGGCGGCACCGGATTGGCCACCAGGGTCGCGTTGATCGGATAGCCCGACTGGCGCGTCAGCAGCCGGGTGGTTCCGTCCGCTTCCAGGCCGCAGTAGTAACTTACCGGCCCGCTGACAATGAAGAATCGTTGCGACGGCGAAGGCGAAGCCGGCACTTGCCTGGCAAACGGGTTGCTGTCCAAGGTCAGCTGGTGGCTGCTGTCGTCCCGTCCCTTCACTATCGCGATATTGCTTTGGTCCGAACCGAAGCCGTAGGCGTCGGCCGGTGCAAAACCGGTTCCGAGGTTGTTGACCACAAGGTAGTCCTGGTTCAGCGTCAGGTGCGCGTCGTCGGGCATCGGGCCCACCACGGTCAGGTTCTTGTTTGCGGGATCGACGAAATCGAGAACCGGCAACGTATCGACGGAATCTTGCGCCGAAAGGTAGCGCCCGCCCGCGCGCGTCATCAGGAATTCGAGCGAATTGCCGTCATCGCTAACGCGGATGCTGTTGGGCAGCGCCAGGCGGAGGTCGCGCGCCATGCGGCGCAGCGCGAGGTCGGCTACGTCGCTCAGTTCAGCGCGCGCGACGCTGTCGGCATAGCCCTGCATTGGCGCCCGGATGAACACCGCGACCATCCCGCCCAGCAAGCCGATGATCACGATCACGAGGATCGCCTCGACCAGCGTGAAGCCGTGCTGGTACCGGCTGTGGAAGCGGTTCGTCATAGCGATTTCGGCGCGTAGCGCGTGCGATAGCCGTCCAGCACCAGCGTCTGGCCGTCGTAGCTGACAGCAATGGAAATGCGCAGCACGTCGCCGACGTCGTTCGCCGAATTGCCGGATGGGATATTGTGCAGTGCTTCGGGCACGATGGTCAGAAGCACCGAGTATCCGGCCAGTTTCATGTTCGCCCCGCTGGCGTCGCTCAACACACCGCCGACGTCAAAAGCGCCTGTCGCCGTATTCGCGGCGGCGACGTAATCGTTGACGTTGTCGTACGGCCGCGGCCCGACCGGTTCCGCCGTCGCACCCGCTCCGCCGCCCTGACCGAAGCGTTCCGGCACCGTGCATGAAGCAGTGTCGTCGACGTCGGCGGCGTTGTCGGAGGTCGGGTCGCAATAGGTGAATTTTGCCAGCTGCACTTCTTCCATCAGGCTCTCGGCGATCATCAGGGCCTGCTTGCGGCGCAGCGGATCAGCACTGTTGGCGGTGTTCAACCGCAATGCCTGCAGCACACCGACCACCGCCACCGAGATAATGACGATGAAGACGATCAGCTCAATGAGGGTGACGCCGCGCTGGCGCATGCCGCTAATAGACATACCCGGTTTCCGCGCTGACGTTGATGTCGCGATTGCGGCCGTCGCCGGTAACGCGCACGGCCATGCCCGAAAAGGACAACAGACCCGTTGTGGGGTTCGGCTGTCCCAATGCGTCGAAGAAAAAGTTTCCAGGGGTTCCGCCTTGCAGCCCGTAAGCAAGGTTGGCCGGAGTGCCTTCGCAATACCAGCTCGGATCCGCGCAGCTGGCCACAGTGGACTTTCCGCCGCTGTTGGCGCCGGCCGGAACCAGCACACGGTCATCCGCGGCGCAGGCGGTGGTAAAGCAAAGGGCGATGCGCTTGCTGGTGAAGATGACATAGACATTACGGTGCTGAGCAACTGCAATTTTTTGCGCGTAGCGCAGCATGGTGCGCGTCTGCTCGGCGTAGGCCGCGGCGTCGAAGCCTGCGCTATCGAAGTAACGGGCGGTCGCCACGGCGCCGAGAATGCCCATCAGGACAATCACGACCACCAGCTCGATCATCGTAAAGCCGCGCGCCAACGCTTTCATCGGAGCGCGAGGCAATAAAAAAACAGGCCGGGACGCAAAGCGGCCTGACCTGTCTTGAGTAACATGGATGAAATTCCCGCAGCGATTACTTGCAGTTCGCGGCTGTCATGTTGACCGTAATGACAGGTGCAGCACCACCAACCGAATCGGCGTAAGTGAAATTGCAGCTGGCGCGATCTGGGTCGGCGTCCGGGCGGATCGTCAAAACCGACTTGGTGGCAGCCGTTGCGTCGACCTTGTAGTCAGCGAGGCCGCCTGCGGCCACAACGATACCGGAAGTAGTCCCGCCGGCGGTCGAGCTATCCGTGCCACCGTCACCGCCGACGTCAGGATAACCGTTCAGGAATGCGATACGCTGGCCTTCCGCGGTCAGCACGCTGGTGGCGGAGGTCGAATTGGCACCAGTGGCGGCGGGCGATCCGGCCGCCAGCCACGAGCCGTGAGTCATCGCGGATGCACTTTGCACCGCACCCAAGGCTGCCTGCATTTTTGCGAAGCGAGCGTCGCCGCCCATATCGGCGAAACGCGGCAGCGCGGTGGCGGCTAGGATGCCCAGGATCACGATCACGACAATCAATTCGATCAAAGTGAAACCTGCCTGCGCGCTACGAATCATGCTCGTCTTTTTCATCTGAATCTCCGAAATCTTGTCAAAAATAAGGGTAAGGAACAAACGACGGTTACTGCCCGCCAACGCTGTTCTGACCGGCGATCTGGACCAGGGCCAGATTATGAAATTCGGCGGCAAGCGCCTGCTTGGCGGGGATCGAGGGCAAGCGTACCGATTCTACCTTGAATTTGAGCAATATCGATGAACGAAATGCAAAACTATTTCGATGGCTCAATAAATAAACGAGGTTTTTTTCGCCCCGATCAAAGTACCAGTGACCAATTTTCAACTTTTGCTTGTCCGGAGAATAATATTCTCCGAGGTAATTCATCGGTGCTTTCTCGAGCCACGCTATGGGATTCGCATCGGCAAGGACTATCAGCTCTTCCGGCTGGCCGGCGGCGATCGCATGCGCGACTTTCAGTTGCAATGCGACCCGCAACGTGGAAATTAGTTGCTCAGCCGCCACACTTTCGGCCTCGTCCTGATAGAAATTAAGCCGATTTGCGGCAATTCCGACCAACAAAGCGAACAAAGCAGCCACGACGCCGAATTCAAACAGCGAAAAACCGCATTGTCGCCGCCAATCCACCATTTCGCAATATTGATATGAAAGCAAGCTGCGCATCATTTGTGCAATGCAGCTTTGCCAAGATCCCAGATTGGCAGGAAGATGCCCAGTGCCAGCACCAGCACCAGCGCGCCCAGGAAGGCGATCAGGATCGGCTCGATCTGGCTCGACAGCGTCTTCAGTTCGTAGTCGACCTCGCGCTCGTACATCTGGGCGATTTCGTCCATCAGCTCATCGAGCCGGCCGGACTCCTCGCCCACCGCGATCATCTGCAGCACCACCGGCGTGAAGATTCCGGCCGTGACTGAGGTGCGCAGGATGCTTTCGCCGCGCTCGACGCCGTCGCGCATCTGCTCGATGCGCGCCGCGAGATAGGCATTGTCGACGGTCTGCGACACCAGGGTCAGCGCCTGCACGATCGGCACGCCGCTGCGGGCCGACAGCGCAAAGCTGCGCGCGAACCGGGCCATCGTGCCCTTCACGATGATCTTGCCGGCCAGCGGGATGCGCAGCTTGCGCATGTCCCATGAATAGCGTCCGGCCGGCGTGGCGATCCAGGCGCGCAGCGCCAGCACGGTCCCGACCGCGACAAACAGCAGCACCGCCCAGTAGTCGACGAAGAAGGCCGAAGTGCCGATCAGGATCCGCGTCATCAGCGGCAGCTCGGTATGAAAGCTGGCGAACACCTTGACGAACTGGGGGATCACGAAAATGTTCACGATCGCGATCGCGATCACCATCGCGGCCACCACGAAGGTAGGATACCGGGTCGCGGTCTTGACCCGCTCACGCATCGAGCGGTCGAACTCGAGGTGGTCGAAAAGGCGCAGGAACACTTCCTCGAGGCGCCCGGTCATTTCGCCGACCCGCACCATCGACAGGTAAAAGTTCGAGAACACTTCGGGATGACGGCGCATCGCGGCCGACAGTTCACGGCCCGAATCGAGCGACTCGCGCAGGTCCTTGATGATGCGTCCGAACGCCGCGCTGATCGCCGATTCCTGCAAGCCGGCCAGCCCGCGCATGATCGGCACACCCGATTTGAGCAAGGTATAGAGTTGGCGGCTGAACAGCTGCACGTCCATCGACGTGACCTTTTTCTCGGTCAGCCTGGCCCACCAGCCCAGCCGGTTCGCGCCGTCGACGGCGGCGCGGGTGGTCAGAGAAATTTCGACCGGCGTGACGCCGGTGCCGAACAGCTGGTCGGCGATGGCGCCGCTGTCGGCCCCTTCCAGCACCCCGCGCAGCAGTTCGCCGCGCGCGTTGCGTGCCTTGTATGCGAAATATGGCACCTTAATCCTCTAGCTGGTGACTGATGCGCATCGCTTCCGATACGGTGGTGCGTCCCTGCACCACCAGTTCGACTGCATGGTGGCGCATGGTATCGCCCCCCATCTCGGCCTGCGCGACCTTGATGAAATGGGACGGATCGGGATGGCTGGCCGCATCGGTCACCGCGCGCGTCATCTCGAGCAGCTCGAACACGCCGGTACGCCCGCGGTAGCCAAGCCCGTTGCAGTGCGAGCAGCCCTTGCCGTGGAAGGTGGGGGTACGGTCGGCCAGTTCACCCAGTTCGGTGCGCAGCCATTCGTGTTCGGCCGGCGTCGGCGTATGCGGCTCGTTGCAGCTTTCGCAGATCACCCGCACCAGCCGCTGCGCAAGGACGGCCTGCAGCGAGCTACCAACCATGTAGCGCGGCACGCCCATGTCCATCAGCCGCAGCGGCGTCGACGCGGCGTCGTTGGTGTGCAGCGTCGACAGCACCAGGTGGCCGGTCATCGCGGCGCGCAGGCCGATCTGGGCGGTTTCCTGGTCGCGCATCTCGCCGACCAGCACGATGTCGGGATCCTGGCGCAGCGCCGAGCGCAGCACGCGCGCGAACGTCAGGTCGATCTTTTCGTTGACCTGCACCTGATTGATCCCGGGCAGCCGGTACTCGACCGGATCTTCAACCGTAATCAGCTTCTTCTCGACCGAGTTCAGTTCCGCCAGCGCGCTGTACAAGGTGGTGGTCTTGCCACTGCCGGTCGGGCCGGTGACCAGCACCAGGCCGTTGGGGCGCTGCACGATGGCGCGGAATTTATCGACCAGCCGGCGCGGCATGCCGATCGCATCGAGCCGCAAGGTGGTGCCACCCTGGTTCAGCAAACGCATCACGACCGACTCGCCGTACTGGGTCGGCATGGTCGAAATACGCACGTCGACCCGCTGCTGCTTGACCTTCATGGCGAAGCGGCCGTCCTGCGGCAGGCGCTTTTCCGAGATGTCCAGGTCGGCCATCAGCTTGAGGCGCAGCGCCAGCGGCGTCGCGATCTTGATGTCGGCTTCGGTCTGCAGGTGCAGAACGCCGTCGATGCGGAAGCGGATCTGCAGGCGCGACTCCTGCGGCTCGATGTGGATGTCCGAAGCGCGCACCTGGGTGGCGTCGTCGAACACCGACTGCAGCAGCTTGACGATGGGCGCTTCTTCCAGCCCTGGATTGGCGGCCATCGCACCGAAGTCGATCAGGCTGTCGCCGAGGTCCTGTTCGAGCTCGCGCGCGAAGTCGGTGATTTCCTCGGTGCGGCGGTAGATGCGGTCAATCGCCTGCAGCACTTCGGTCTCGGTGACCACCGCCAATTCCACCGTCTTCTTCAGCAGCCGCGCGATTTCATCGTACGCAAACAGGTCGGTTGGGTCGGACATCCCCACCAGCAGCGAGGTGCGGCGGTCTTCCAGCACCAGCGCGCGGAAGCGGCGCGACTGGGTTTCCGGCAGCAGGCGCACCACGTCCGGGCTGGTGTTGTAGAACTTCAGGTTGATATAGGGGATGTCGAGCTGGCGCGCGATCGCGCCGGAAATCTGCTCTTCGGTGACGAAGCCGTTTTCGACGAACACCCGGCCGAGTTTGCGTCCTGTGCGCTTCTGGTCGGCCAGCGCGAGCCCCAACTGTTCTTCGGACAGCAGCTTCTGCTGGACGAGAATTTCGCCAAGTCGGACTTTTTCGGGCCTTGCCATGGACTGCTTTCAGATCGTTGTCGTTATGCGAGGCCATTCTATGACAGAACTTGTCGAAATTTTTATTTTGGGCATCATTTTTATGGTGTGGTTGTGTGGACACACCGCGTGAAAGGGTCTGACCCGTGGGGGTCAGACCCCGGACGCGCCGACCGTGTAATATGGTGAAATGACTATGACACCTCCTAACCGCCGGCGCGTCTTCCTCATGCGCCACGGCAGCGTCACCTATTTCGACGCGGCCGGAAAACCGTTCCTTCCCGAGACCGTCGCCCTCAACGAACAAGGCCGCGCCCAGGCCAGCGCCGCCGGTCTGGCCTTCGCCGAACATCAGGTACGGTTCGACCGCGTGATCGTCTCCGGCCTGCCGCGCACCGCGGAAACCGCGCGCCGCGTACTGGCCGAAACGGGCCAGGACATCGCCATCGACACCTGGCCCGAGCTGGAAGAAATCCGTGGCGGCCGCCTGTCGGCGATTCCCGACGCCGAACTGCGCGATGCCTTCACCGGCGCATTCGAGGGCATGGTCAGTGCCGACAAGCGCTTCCTCGGCGGCGAATCGGTGGGCGAACTGATGGACCGGGTCCATCCCGCCATCGCCCGCCTGCGCGCCGATCCCGATTGGGACACCGTGTTGCTGGTGCTGCACGGGGGCGTCAACTGCGCAATCCTGTCGCTCGCGCTGACCGGCCAGCGCATGTTCCTCGGCGGCCTGGCACAAACGGCCGGCTGCATCAACGCACTCGACGTCGGCCAGGCCGAAGCCGACTGGGTGGTCCGCTTCGTCAACTACGCTCCGCCCACGCCGCTGCACGGCCAGTCGCGCAGCACCACGATGGAAGCCCTGTTCGAGCAATACAAGAAGTCCCGCTAGCGCCTGCAAATAAATAGTACGATCGTTCCTTTCTATCGGCTAGAATAGACAAATCATTCATCGCAGGAGACGCCATGTTCGAAGAAATGATGGGAACCAAGCCGGTTTCGGAGCGCCAGCGTTTTGACGTCGAGGCGCTCGGAGGCTACCTGCGCGCGCATATTCCCGGCTTCCCTGACGGCCCCTTGTCGGTCGAGCAGTTCAAGGGCGGGCAGTCGAATCCGACCTTCAAGCTCTCCGCCGGCGACCAGCATTACGTCCTGCGCACCAAGCCCGGCCCGGCCGCCAAGCTGCTGCCCTCGGCCCATGCGATCGACCGCGAGTACCGCGTAATGGACGCCTTGAACAAGGCCGGCTTTCCCGCGGCCCGCCAGTACCTGCTGTGCACCGACGAATCGGTGATCGGGCGCGCGTTCTTTGTGATGGAGTTCGTCGAAGGCCGCGTGCTGTGGGACCAGTCGCTGCCGGGCATGACGCCGACGGAGCGTGCCGCCATTTACGATGAACTCAATCGCGTCATCGCGCAGCTGCACACGATCGATTACGCCGCCATCGGGCTGGGCGATTTCGGCAAGCCGGGCAATTACTTCGGGCGCCAGATCGAACGCTGGACGCGCCAGTACCAGGCCTCGGCGACCGAAACCATCGAAGCGATGGACCAGCTGATTGCGTGGCTGCCGCAAAATATCCCCGCCGGGGAAGCGACTTCCATCGTGCACGGCGACTTCCGGCTCGATAACATGATCTTCCATCCGACCGAGCCGCGCATCCTGGCCGTGCTGGATTGGGAACTGTCGACCCTGGGCCATCCGCTGGCCGACTTCTCCTACCACTGCATGAGCTGGCACATCGCACCGGGCCAGTTCCGCGGCATCGCCGGCCTGGACCTCGAAGCGCTCGGCATCCCGAGCCAGGAACAATACATCGCCACTTACTGCGCGCGCACCGGCGCCACCATTCGTCCCGAAGATTTCAATTTCTACCTGGCCTACAACATGTTCCGCCTGGCTGGCATCATGCAGGGCATCATGAAGCGCTACGTCGACGGCACCGCGTCGAGCGCGCAGGCGCTGCAGAACGGCAAGGCCGCCCGCCCGATGGCCGAAATGGGCTGGCAGTACGCGCTGGCCAGCATGGCTTGATGCGCAACCCTTACCCACTCCAAGGACCGACCATGAATTTCGATTACTCCGAGCGCTGCAAGGAACTGCAGGCGCGCCTGCTCGCCTTCATGGACGAGCATATCTACCCGAATGAAAAGGCGTTCAAGCGCGAAGTCGACCGCAACGGGCTGGAAAAAGGCGATCGCTGGATTCCGACCGAATTGATCGAGCGGCTCAAGCCGCTGGCGCGCCAGCAGGGCCTGTGGAACCTGTTCCTGCCTAAGTCTGCGCGCGCGCCGGAGGGCTTGTCGAACCTCGACTACGCGCCGCTGTGCGAAATCATGGGCCGCGTGGTGTGGGCGCCGGAAGTGTTCAACTGCGCCGCGCCGGACACCGGCAACATGGAGACCATCGAGCGCTACGGCAGCGAAGAGCACAAGCGCGAATGGCTCGAGCCGCTGCTGCGCGGCGAGATCCGCTCGGCGTTCGCGATGACAGAGCCGGACGTCGCATCCTCGGACGCGACCAACATCGCCACCCGCATCGAGCGCGATGGCAGCGACTACGTCATCAACGGCCACAAATGGTGGATATCGGGCGCCGGCGACCCGCGCTGCAAGATCTTCATCCTGATGGGGAAGACCGATCCGACGGCGGCGCGCCACCAGCAGCAGTCGATGATCCTGGTGCCGGCCGATACGCCGGGCATCACCATTGTGCGCCCGCTTCCGGTGTTCGGCTACGACGACGCGCCGCACGGGCACTGCGAGATACTGTTCGAGAACGTTCGGGTGCCGGCGTCGAACCTGCTGCTGGGCGAAGGACGCGGCTTCGAGATCGCCCAGGGCCGCCTCGGGCCGGGCCGTATTCACCATTGCATGCGCGCCATTGGCGTGGCGGAACGGGCGCTGGAGCTGATGTGCAAGCGCCTGAATACCCGGGTTGCGTTCGGCAAGAAAATCTCCGAGCAAAGCATCTGGCGCGAGCGGATCGCCGAGTCGCGCATCAAGATCGACACGGCGCGCCTGCTGACCCTGAAGACCGCGGCGCTGATGGACACGCTCGGCAACAAGCACGCGCAGGCGGAGATCGCGATGATCAAGGTGCTGGCGCCGAACGTGGCGCAGGAAGTGCTTGACTGGGCGATCCAGGCACATGGCGCGGGCGGCGTGTCGGACGACTTTCCGCTGGCGTCGCAGTGGGCGGGCAACCGCACCTTGCGCCTGGCCGACGGGCCCGATGAGGTGCACCGCAACGCCATCGCCAAGCTGGAGCTGGCCAAATGGATTAGCCTGGGCGAAGACACCTCGCCGCCAATAACCCGCGCCTGATTAGCTACACTCGACCCGTCGTCCTCGCGCACGCGGGGACCCCATTTTGCAAGCGAAAATGGAATCCCGCATTCGCGAGGATGACGGTTTTTTGGTTGGTGGCTAAGGGTAGCGGCGCATTACGAATTCGGCCACGCATACCGGGCGCGGAGCGCCTTCGCACTCGACCACCACACTCCATACCAGCTGCGCCCCGCCTTCGATTTCATCCACACTGGCCAGCGTCAGGCGCGCACGCAAACGGCTCCCGACTGGCACCGGCGCCGGAAAGCGCACCTTGTTCAAGCCGTAGTTCAGTGCCATCTTCACGTCGAGCATGCGGATCGCGTTCTCGAACATCGCAGGCAGCAGCGACAAAGTCAGGAAGCCGTGCGCCACAGGCCCGCCGAACGGCGACTCGCGCTTGCATCGTTCGACATCGACATGAATCCACTGATGGTCCGAGGTGGCGTCCGCGAACGTATTGACGCGCTGCTGCGTGATCTCGATCCAGTCGCTGACCGCGACCTCGGTCCCGATCAGCGTACTCAGTTCCTGCAGGCTGGCGATATCACGCATCGGCGCCCGCCGCCGGACGCCGCCCGAACATGCCCATTCCTTCGATCGTGCACACGTCCTGCCCGAGCTGGTTGGTCGCGGTCCACTTCGACCACACGACGCCGCGGTCGGTGCGCGAGGTCGACGGCTTGACCTTGGTGGTCAGGTAGCTGACGCTGATGGTGTCGCCGGCGCGCACCGGCAACAGCCAGCGCACCCCGTCGAGTCCGGGCGAGCCCATGCTCGACGATTCGCTCATCAAGTTATCGACCACGAGACGCATCATCATGCTGCAGGTATGCCAGCCGCTGGCGATCACGCCGCCGAAAATCGAGGCCGCCGCCGCATCGTGGTCGACGTGGAAAGGCTGCGGATCGAACTGCTTCGCGAAGGCGATGATCTCCTCTTCGCTGACCGTGCGGCTGCCCAGCGCGATTTCCTGTCCAGGAAAAAAATCTTCGAAGTACCAGTTGGTCTTCTTCATGCGACGGCGTCCGCGGCGAATCCCGGCTGCGCCATGAAGCGCCGCAGGTGGTGATCGGAGTCGCCCAGCGTCAGTTCGATCATGGTCAGGCGTTTGAAGTGGTGCGCGGCCGGCAGTTCATTGGTCACGCCCATGCCGCCGTGCAGCTGCACCGCCTGCTGGCCGACGAATTTCATCGCCTGCCCAATCCTGAACTTGGCCGCCGATACCGCGCGCCGGCGCTCGGCTACATCGCTTGACGCCAGCTTGACGGCCGCAAGCAAGGCCATCGAGCGCGCCTGCTCCAGGTGGATGTACATGTCGGCCATGCGGTGCTGCAGCGCCTGGAACTTGCCGATCGGCGCGCCGAACTGGGTGCGCGTCTTCAGGTACTCGAGGGTCGCCGCGAAGATCGCTTCCATCACGCCGAGCGCTTCGGCGCACAGCATTCCCGCGCCGTAATCGGCCGCGGCGTCGAGGATGTCCCAGCCCGCACCCGCAGCGCCGACCAGCGCCGCCGACGGCGCGCGCACATTGTCGAACGCGATGTCGGCGGCGCGCTGGCCGTCGAGCGTGCGGTATCCGGTGACGGTGATGCCGGCAGTATCGGCCGGCAGCACGAACAGCGAGATACCTTCGTGGCCGCGCTGTCCGCCGCCGCTGCGCGCGGACACCAGCAGGCTGCCTGCCTGCGCGCCATGCACAACGACGCTCTTGCGCCCGTTGATCACGTAAGCGTCGCCATCCTGCACGGCGGTCGTCGCGATGTCGGCAAGCTCATGGCGCGACTGGCGCTCGCCCAGCGCGCACGCCAGTTTCAATTCGCCGGCTGCGACCTGTTCGAGCAGCGCGTCGTGGCCGCCGCCCAGCTTCAGGAACTCGGCGCCCAGCATCGTGGCCAGGTAGGGTTCGACCACCAGCCCGCGGCCCAGTTCCTGCATCACCACGAACATGTCGACCGCGCTGCCGCTGAAGCCGCCCTGTTCCTCAGGCACCGGCAAGGCGGTCATGCCCAGCTCGGCCAGTGTGGCCCACGCCGCACCCGATACGCCCGCATCGGATCCGACGATCTTCGCGCGCTCCTCGAAGCTGTAGTCCTTGGCCACCCAGCGTTTCAGCGCGTCGGCGAACTGCAGCTGTTCTTCCTTGAAGTTGAAATCCATGCTCAATCCCTCACAGGCCCAGGATCATCTGGGTGATGATATTTCGTTGAATCTCGTTCGAGCCGCCATAGATGGAGGTCTTGCGGACGTTGAAGTAGTGCGCGGCCAGCGGCGCGGCATCGTCGTCGCCGGCGGCGCTGTGCTCGGTCTCCCCTTCGAGGTAGGCCGGGTCGAACGGCAGCGCCATCGGTCCCGCCGCTTCGACCATCAGTTCGGTCAGGGTCTGCTGGATCTCGGTGCCGCGCACCTTCAGCACCGACGCCTCCGGACCGGGCGCCTTGTGCGCCTGCGCCAGCACGCGCAGCACCGTCATCTCCAGCGCCATCAGTTCGATTTCAAGGGTGGCGACCTTGGCGCCGAACAGCGGATCCTGCAGCAGCGGCCTGCCGTCCACTGTCTGCTTCGCGGCGTAGCGCTTGAGGAAGCCGAGTTCGCGCTTGGAGCGGCCGACCGCGGCGATGCCGGTGCGCTCGTGCCCGAGCAGGTACTTGGCGTAGGTCCAGCCCTTGTTCTCCTGGCCGACCAGGTTCTCGACCGGCACCCGGACGTTATCGAAGAACACTTCGTTCACTTCATGGTCTTCGTCGAGCATGATGATCGGGCGCACCGTGATGCCGGGGGTGTGCATGTCGATCAGCAGGAACGAGATACCTTCCTGCTTGCGCACGCCGGAATCGGTGCGCACCAGGCAGAAGATCATATTGGCGTGCTGCGCCAGCGTGGTCCAGGTTTTCTGGCCGTTGACGATGTAGTGGTCGCCCTCGCGCACCGCGGTGGTCTTCAGCGAGGCGAGGTCGGAGCCGGCGCCCGGTTCCGAATAGCCCTGGCACCACCAGTCTTCGCACGACAGGATGCGCGGCAGGAAATGGTCCTTCTGGGCCTGGCTGCCGAACGCCATGATGACCGGGGCGACCATGTTGACGCCGAACGGCAGGATCGGCGGGGTGCCGGCGCGCGCGCATTCCTCTTCCCACAGGTGACGCTCGACGGGGCTCCAGCCCGGGCCGCCGAATTCGACCGGCCAGCCTGGCGCGACCCAGCCCTGCCTGGCCAGGATACGGTGCCAGCGGACGTAGTCGTCCTTATCCAGGCGCAGGTGCTTGCGCACTTTCTGCTGCAAGTCGGCCGGCAAGTTCTGGTCGAGGAAGGCGCGCACGCTGTCGCGAAACGCCAGGTCCTCGGCGGTGTAGTTCAGGTCCATATTGTCTCCATGTTATCGTCGCCTGAAAAAGCACGACCGTTCACAATAATTGTACCTGAAAAAATATACCCATTCCGGCATTTCTCCCGGTGGATGTCGGACGATGGCTCGCGCGAAAAAATTTGTCACCGTAAAGTGTGGGAGCGGCATCGACATACCACCTCGTCATGCACGCGCCGCGGTCCACGGACTCGGGTCAGGTCCGGCGGACCTGACCCGGGGGTAGTCGCCGCACCGGACGCTTGTCGCCAATGCCGCCCCCCTTATTTGTCACCGTAAAGTATGCGAGCGGCATCGACAAGCCACCTCTTCATGCATGTGCCGCGGCCCACGGGCTCGGGTCAGGTCCGGCGGACCTGACCCGGGGGTTGTCGCCGCACCGGGCGCTTGCCGCCAATGCCGCGCGCCTCCTTATTTGTCACCGTAAAGTATGCGAGCGGCCTCGACATGCCACCTCTTCATGCACGCGCCGCGGCCCACGGGCCCGGGTCAGGTCCGGCGGACCTGACCCGGGGGTTGTCGCCGCACCGGGCGCTTGCCGCCAATGCCGCGCCCCCCTTAACGGCGACAGAACAAAAAAAGGGCGCCAACCTGGCGCCCTCCTCTTGCACAGCTAGCCGCGGGGACTAGTTGGGTACATCCTTCGCCAGCGGCATGTAAGGCATCGCCCGCGACGCCATCCGCGTGTCGGTCTTCAGCAGGCCTGCCTCGTCGGCCATGATATGCGCCGCTTCCTGCAGGAACACGTCCTTGGCGCTTTTCGCGGCTTTCTCTGCGGCGAGTTCGGCCGCGAGGTTGCGCTCGTCCGCCTGCAGGCCGTCGTCCTGGCGGGCAGAGCCTTTCAGCGCGATTGCCTTGGCAGGCTTGGTCGGCGCCGGCGCCTTGCTGCGCGCATCCTTGACTTCGACGTTGATGGCGTCGTCGGCCGAGGCTTGCGCGGCCAGACGCGCTTCGCGCTGCTTGGCGCGGGCATCCTGGGTATCGCGCTCCTTGCGGCGCACCGCCTCGTTCAGTGAGATGGCATTTTCCTTGCGCAGCTTGCGCATTTCGGCGATATCTTCCTGCAGGTACTGGAAGTCCTTGTCTTTGGCGATGCGGACGTCATGGCGCTTCTGCAGCGGCGCGAACAGTTCCTTCAGGTCGCCCGACGGCACATAGCTGGCAGGCTTGATCGACACCCACGGCAAGGCGTTGTCGTAGCTCGACTCGCCGAAGTTCTCGTTGTCGGAGGTGATCGGCAACTTGATGTCGGGCGTCACGCCGCGCAGCTGGGTAGTGCCGCCGTTGATGCGGAAGAACTGGGCGATGGTCATTTTCAGCTCGCCGTAATGCACCTTGTCGTTTTGTGCGAAACGATCGAGATTGACCAGCTGCTGCACCGTGCCTTTGCCGAAGGTCGGCTCGCCGATGATCAGGCCGCGGCCGTAATCCTGGATCGCCGCGGCAAAAATTTCCGAAGCCGAAGCCGATCCACGGTTGACCAGCACGCCGACCGGACCGTCCCAGGCCAGGCCAGGATTGGTGTCGCTCTCGACCTCGACCCGGCCTTCGGCGGTACGCTGCTGCACCACCGGGCCCTTGTCGATGAACAGGCCGGTCAGTTCGACCGCCTCGATCAGCGAACCGCCACCGTTGTTGCGCAGGTCGATCAGCACATTGTCGACTTTGTCTTTTTTCAGTTCGCCGAGGATGCGGGCCACGTCGCGCGTGGCACTCTTGAATTCACGGTCGCCCTTGCGGCGCGCCTCGAAATCCTGGTAGAAGGTCGGCAGCGAAATCACGCCGACCCGGCGCTTGACGCCGCCCTCGCGCACTTCGATGATCGACTTCTTGGCCGATTGCTCTTCCATGTTGATCTTCTTGCGCACCAGCGCAACGGCGACGTGCTTGCCGTCGGTGCCGGAATCGCCCGGCAGCACGTCGAGGCGCACCACCGAATCCTTGGCGCCGCGCACCAGCTGCACCACATCGTCGATGCGCCAGCCGAGCACCTCGGTGAACGCCGTCGATTCGCCCTGGGCCACGCCGACGATGCGGTCGCCGACCTTCAGCTTGCCCGACAGGCCGGCCGGGCTGCCCGGCACGATCTCGCGGATCACGGTGTATTCGTCGCGCGTCTGCAGCACCGCGCCAATGCCTTCGAGCGACAGGCGCATCGCGATATCGAAGTTTTCGGCCGAGCGCGGGCCGAGGTAATTGGTGTGCGGCTCGATTGAGGTGGCGTAGGCGTTCATGAACATCTGGAACACGTCCTCGTTGTTCAGCTTGCGCATGCGGGCCTGGTAATTGTCGTAGCGCTTGTCCAGCGTCTCGCGGATCGCCTTGTCTTCCTTGCCGGCCAGCTTCAGGCGCAGCCAGTCGTTCTTGACGCGGCGGCGCCACAGGTCGCGCGCTTCATCGTCGGTTTTCGGCCAGGCCGCTTTCTCGCGGTCGAGCTGGAAAGTTTCATCCGTGGTGAAGTCGAACTTGCCTTTGAGCAGTTCGCGCGCATACGCCATGCGCTCGTTGAAGCGCTGCTGGTAGACGTTGTAGATGGCAAACGGCAGTGTCAGGTTTTCATTGTTGATGGCGTCGTCGAGCTTGGTGCGCACGATGTCGAACTGGTCGATATCGCCTTGCAGGAAGTACAGCTTCTCACCGTCGAGCGTCTTGAAGTAGCGGTCGAAGATCTTGCCGGACATCACGTCGTCCAGCGGCACGGCCTTGTAGTGGGCGCGCGCCAGCACTTTCGAGGCCCATAGCGCGGCCTGCGCCTGTTCGGGAATCGGCTTGAGCTGGGTATTGCCCACTTTCTCGGGCTGGGCCCAGGCGGCCGGGGCGGACATGGCGAATGCCAGTGCTACGATGAACATCTGCTTCTTCATTCTTGGTCTCTCCGTGCTTGGTGCTAGGTAACGGCGGCGGTCGGGTCGCAAAAATCTGGCAAATGCGCCGAACGGCCAATCTGCTCGATTCTAACAGGATAGCGGCTCCGCGCAGAGCAGCTTGAGTGATTTCGCACGGCCAGCTTACGGGGCGCGCGGCGCGCACGTTCACGGTTTTACAAATTGAAACAGACTGGGATGGTAGTGAAATAGCAGCGCCGCCAGCGCGCCAATGATCAACAGATAAGGCCAGGAGCGCAGCGCGATGCGCCAATCGACCGCCGACGGCCAGAACGAGAGGAACTGCGGCGCCAGCGCGAAGGCGATCAGCAGGTCGGCCGGCTGGAAGTGCCAGCCCGGCACGGTGCGCCAGCGCGCCACCAGGAACGGCAACGCGATGATCAGGAACGGCGCCAGCGCCGCCGGCGCCGCGTTGTACCAGCGCACCCGCGTCAGCGTGACCGAACCGAGCTCCCAGTTGTGCCCGACACGGCGCGGGATGATGGTCAATGAGGTGGGCCGCGCGCCGGTCAGCAGGCCGACGAAATAATGCGCCAGTTCGTGGCAGATGGTGCCGGCCACGGTGAACAGGAAGAAGAACGGATGGGAACCGGCCAGCAGCCGGATCAGGAACGCCAGCGCGGCCGACGGGATCAGGTAGACCAGCAGGTCGGTGTGATTGCAGAGCAAGGCCGGCGCAAGGGCGCGGCAGCTGGCAAGGAAAGACATCGGTCAGCCGGCGCGCTGCAGCATCGGGCGGCCTGCCCGGTCAGGCGTAGAAGCAGCGGCCGCAAGCCTGGCGATAGCGCTCGTTGCCGCCGATGCTGACCTGCTCGCCTTCGCGGATGCGCTGGCCCTGTTCGTCCACCCGGACGTTCATGGTGGCCTTCTTGCCGCAGGTGCAAATATTCTTGAGCTCTTCGATATCGTCGGCCAGTGCCAGCAGGTAGGCCGAGCCGGGGAACGGTTCGCCGCGGAAATCGCTGCGCAAGCCATAGCAGATCACCGGCACGCCGCGCACCTGGGCCAGCTGGTGCAGCTGCTGGACCTGGGCGGTACTGAGGAACTGGGCTTCATCGACCAGCACGCAGGCGACTTGCGGCACGTCGGCCAGGAAGTCGTGGTCGGCGTCGAACGTTTCGACGGCGCGCTGCGGCCCGAGGCGCGAGGTGACCTTGCCGAGCCCGTAACGGCTGTCGATCGCGGCGGTGAACAGGCGCACCTGCTGGCCCTGCTCTTCATAGTTGTGCGCCACTTGCAACAAGGCGGTCGATTTGCCGGCGTTCATCGCCGAATATCTGAAATAAAGTTTTGCCACTGCTGCCTGCCCTGTGCGCCGATCGAAGAGCGCGATTATAGCAAGCCGGGAACGCACCGCGCCAGCCTATCGCCGGCTCGAAAGAATACCGTTACGTAGGGTCCGCTTTACGCTGCGCCCCAAGGGCAGTCCGACTGGCTTTGTACCTGCGGCAGTTTGGCGAGGCATCGAAACTGCCTGCCGGACGCATAAAAGCCGGAACTAACCGGCTTTTATGTTCGAACCGCAATTTCGCGGAAAGGTGAAGCCAAGCGCTCAAGCACGCCGCCTGCGGCTATATCCAAGCGCAGCCAATGCAACGCCGAACAAGGCAAGCGTTTCAGGTTCGGGCGCTTCGCCACCAGGGGGAACGCCACAATTGCCAGTGCAAATCGGAGGGGTAGAAACGTCCACCGGCCCCGTCAAGCCATTTGTGCCGAGTATGTCAGCAACGAAGATGTTGCCTAGCGCATTCGCAACGGTCAACTCGGCAATCGTCGCGTTGGCCACAGTGAATACAAGGTTGCTGGAGCCGAGAGCCCCGTTGCCGCAGGTGGTACAAGCGATCCCGAATGAGAAAAGCCCCGTGCCATCCCCATTGTACCCCCCGGGGACTGCCGCGGCCGTACCCGCTAGGGTCTGGCCGGCAAAGGTCTGAGTGACCGAAATGTCCCCCGCAACAATTCCTGTCCCGTTGAATTTGAACAACTGAAAGTCTGCGGAACCCGTCTGTGCCCAACTAACCCCATCAGCTAGATCCACCACGAAACCGACATTCGCCCCGATCTGCGTCAGTGTCACGGTGCCAAACGGTGCGGTGCCACAAGTGCCTGTGCAATGGTCGCTGGTGAATTGATATACAACATCCGCGTGCGCAGCCGGAACCGCAAATACTAACAAGCCGGCCGACAGCAGAACGCGGACTCCATTTGCAAAAATTGCACTAACGCGATTGCAAAATTTAGATAATTGAAGTTTCATCTTTGATTCTCCTTTGGTCGAAATTGCCAGAGCGACACTTGCCAACGTCATTCCAAGAAAGCGCTTCATGATCGTACCTTTCAGAAAGTTCCAGCGTTTTATTAACTACAGACCCCACTTTTGATAAAGCATAAATTGGGCCCGACGCCATAAGCAGCTGATTTTCTGCAGCATTTTCCATCAGCAATGAACAACTAGAAATTACATGTAAAGATAATCGACAAATTTAAATCTAAACGATATCAACTTTTGAATATTTATTTATTAACTTTTCCATCACGCAAAATATAAATTGCCTGTCCATGAATTTATTATTTGAATTGAATCAATAAATTAATTGATCAATAGACCATTTTCCTATCAACGCGGTTTGGCAAGACAGGACTCATTCTTCTTTAAAATTCACAGTCATATCCACCAACAAGAATGCTGTGATGAGTCCCGTCCGATTTGGTCAGACACACGGATCCAGGGTGCTTGCTCAAAGCCCTTTCCGGACGCCAGCGAATTAGGGCCGCGGGTAGCGCCGCTACGGCCCGTTCGATCGGGAGGCGCCGCAATCAGCGCATGCGGCGGCGGGCCACGAAACCGACCAGCCTCAGGCCGGCCATCAGCATGCCGCAAGTTGCCGGTTCAGGGATCTGTGACACCATTGCCAGGGTGACGTTATGGGCCCTAGCCTAGTACGCGGCGCCGGGCAGCCGTCGGGACGCAGGGTCACCGAAGACAGTGTGTTGGTCGAAATGAAGCCGAGGAAATTTTCGACGGTCGTGATGTATAGGTTGACCGATTTTCACGATAGCATTCCTGTGGAAATGGATCGATCGAGACAGCTCGGAAGCTGCCTCCCGTAAATCGCACTTCCGGAAATATTGCCAGAACCTAGATATTGATTAAATTACACTTTGCGCTAATTAGAATGTTCTGGCTTTCAAGGAACTATTCGCCCGGATGATATTTTCGCTCGAGAAATTTTTCAATATCCGCCTTGTAGAACAGCACGTCTTTGAACTGTCCCTTGCTGTACATCTCGGCCTGGTCGTTGAAGTGTTTCGACGCCGGGTTGGCGCTCTCCCCGCCGGCCAGGATGCTCTTGGCGCGCAGGCGCGGGCCGAATTCGACCACCGCCACGAAGCTGTTGCCGCGATCGCCGTAGATGCGTTTGGTCTTCTGCTTGGCCACCATGCCGAACGAGGCCAGCGAGCCCCAGGTGGCCGAAGTAAACGCAACCGGATAGCTCGGCTTGCTGTCGTCATACTGCTGGTCGATATCGCCGCTGATACGCTGGAACCGGTTGATCTCGCCCCAAGGCGTTTGCCAGCTGCCGAAGTCCGCCTCCAGCCTGGCCGAGGCGCGCGCCAGCGCCTGCAGGCGCTCCTGCGGCGTTAGCCGGGTGCTGATGAAATCGGCCACCGGGATTTCCTGGGTGCGCGCCGCGCTTGATGCGGCCGACACCATCTGCTGGCCCCAGTACACCGCCAGCGAAGTGGGAACCGAAGCGGCGGAAAACCGCAGGTCCCAGCCGCGCAGCGCCGCGACCTGCGCCGCCAGCTGCGCCTTGAGCGGATTGGCCGCCGCCAGCGCCTCCCAGTCGGCCACCAGCGCCGGCACCAGCGGCTCGAAGCCGGTCAGGTAGCTGTCGTAGGCCGTGGCGACCAGGCTGTCGAGCGTGAAGCCCGACTGGCCCTTGAGCACCCTGACCGCGTGCAGGCCGCGCGCATTCTCGGGCAGAGACCACATGTATGCTGGATAGTCTGCCTGGCGCGGACTGCTCGCGCCGGACGACGCGAACGGCCAGTTGTTGGTGTTGAGGATGTAGCCGCTGGCCGGATTGTGCAGCGTGATGGTGTCCCGGACCTCGTGCAGTCCCTTCCATTCAGTAGCAGGATTGCTGCCGTCAACCGGGTGGACCCAGTCGAACGCGGGATCGCGCTTCGGCACGAAGTTACCGTGGAAGTAGGCGATGGTGCCATCGGCATCCGCGTACACGGTGTTGTTCGACGAATTGGTGCGCAGCTCCATCGACTTGTAGAAGGCGGTGTAATTGGTGGCCTTGGTGCGCGTGTACGATTGCGTAAGCGCCTTGAGCGGCTCTTCCATCAGCTTGACCGACACCCATTTGCCGCCGGCCTCGCGCACCACCGGTCCGTGGTGGGTGAAGTAGGCGGTGACGGTCTTTCTGGCCATTCCGCCGGCAGTCTTGTAGGGCAGCGCGATCGGCACCGCGCGCATCGGCCGCTGTTCGCCGCCATACTGGTAGGTGAACTTGCCGTTCTTTTCAGTCACGGTCTCGAGGTACTCGTCGATCACGTCGCCGCCGCCGGAAGTATGCATCCACCCTGCCCGCTCGTTGAAGCCCTGGTAGACGAAGAACTGGCCCCAGGTCACGGCGCCGTAGGCATTCAGGCCCTCGCCGCTGACCATGTGCACCTCGGGACGGAAGTAGAACGAGGTGTGCGGGTTAATCAGCAACAGCGCATGGCCGGATGCGCTGCGCTGGGGTGCGATCGCAAAGCCGTTCGAGCCGCGCGGTTCCGGATCGAAGCCCGTGCCGTTGTCGGCCATCGCGACCTGCGGCCGCTTGCCGTACAGCTGTTCGAGCTTTTTCAGGTCGATCGATTCGATGTCGCCGCCGATGCTGCCTTCGCTGAACGCGAGCGCCATCCAGGGTTCGAAATGGGTCAGCAGCTTGGGCTTCACGTCCGGATGCGTATGCAGGTAAAAATTCAGGCCGTCGGCGAACGCGACCATCAGCTGCTTGAGCCATGCGGGACTGGCGGCGTACTTTGCCTGCATATCCTGCGGAGTGATGAACATCTTCATGCGCAGGTCGCGCCAGATTTCGCCCTCGCCTTCGACCTCGGCCAGCCGTCCCAGCGCGTTGATGTAATTGAGCTCGACCCGATTGAAGTCGTCTTCTGCCTGGGCGTACAGCAGGCCGAACACCGCGTCCGCATCGGTCTTGCCGAATACGTGAGGAATGCCCCACTTGTCGCGCATGATCGTCACCCGTTTCGCCGTCGCTATCCAGCGCGCCTGCTCGGCCGGCGCCTGCGCCTTGACCGCGCGTTGCGGCGCCACGGCCTGGGCGGGGAGCTGCGAGCACAAGGCCGCACAACCGAGCAGTGTACTGACTATAAGGCGTGGTAAAACCATCGGGACGATCTCCTGGTGAATGCTTCGGTGGGTTATGCGGCGTCGCCGAGCTGCTGCCTGAGCTCCGCGTTTTCCTGGGTCAGCGCGTCGACCTTCTGGCGCAATGCGGCCACTTGCGCGCGCAGTTCGCCGACTTCGTCTGGCGGTGTTTCCTTCGGCGGCCGGGTGGCGGCTTTCTGCTCGCGCACCTGGCGCGCGGCCTGCTGCAGCTCCTTGCGCCCGCCCGCGACGGCGGCGATCTGCACCGACTCCGGCAGCGACGCGACGTTCGCCGCGGCGTTGATCGAAATCGTTCCAGCCCGGACTGCTTCGACCAGCTGCGGCGTGGCCGCCTTCTGGATCCGTTCAATCTGGCTGATCGTATTGCTCGATACGCGCGCGGCCTTCGCCACGTCTTCGCGCGTATTCCATGGCGGTGATTCCGCAACCTTGGCGTCATCCGGCGCGGCGGAGGCTTCCGGTTCGGCGGCGCCGCGCTGAGCGACACGCGCGGTAACGATGTCCTTCTTGCGCAGCGCGAGCACGCCGCGCTGGTAATCGGACACGCTGCGGCGCGCAAGGTGGTTATCGATCATCCACAGCATGACGTCGTCAAGTGAATTGAAGGTGGTGTTCTGCACGGTGCGAAATTCGATGCCGTGGCGGATGCAGATGTCGTAGCGGTTGTGGCCATCGATCAGCACATCGCCCCACAGGACGAGCGCATCGCGGCAGCCTTCGGCCAGCAGGCTGCGCTCCAGCGCGGCGTGTTCATTGGCGGTGAGCGGGTCGATAAACGAACGCAGTTCTTCGTTGATAGTGATATTCAATTCTTGTCCTTGGATGTTCAGGCGCGACCAGGACCGCCGGTGCGCCGCCCCGAATGCTACACCATCCGCCGTTCCAGCCAAAGCAACAAAATTTCCGCCGCCAAGGCTCAGTAGCCGGTCGCTGCGTGGCCCCGTTGTGCTAGAATCTTGCCCGCTGCCCGGGTGGTGAAACTGGTAGACACCCGAGACTTAAAATCTCGTGTCAGAAATGGCGTACCGGTTCGATTCCGGTCCCGGGCACCAGTCAATCGTAGTCGCCAATCGCGCCGCTACCAATCCTCTCCCTCTCCAGAACTCGCATGCGGAATCGGCATGGGCGCCTCCGATTGCGCTCAGGCTCGCGGCTTTCGCCTACCGCAGAACCCGCTAAATACGGTCTTGGCAGTATTAGTTGATAATCGCACCATTATCAACTCGATAAAGATTCTAAAATGAAAATCCCACAATTAGCGGAGTATTTATTCGGTGGCCTTCCACGCGCTCCGTTCCGTCGAGTTATTGCGTTAAGTCACGCTGATTGCAATTTTCGCAAATATTTTCTTCAAACAAATAATAGTTATCGGTCAGCTATCCAGGCCGGATAGCTCCTCATGGACATATTACACATCGAGACGCGCTGCCATTTCGACAATTTGATTATCTGCAAACACACAATTGCATTTAACTTTCTTTAGTAAACCATAAAACATTTTAGCGCCTAGATAACATTGTTTATTATCAAGCCGCGCAAATAAATTGCCGCAAGATATGGTTTTGCAATTGCCGGCTGGAATATCTTGTTCTACTATTTGAACGGACACTGAAAAGGGCAAACCCCGCGAAAACGGGGGGCGCAAAGTCAACGGTCTAAAGGGCGCTAGCCCCACGACGGCAGGACTGCCAGACACTTGTGATCCCACGCTGCCCATGCGTGGGGCGGCGTTCCCCAACCGGCCATGCCGGATGATCAGGAATCGACGCGCAAACGGCAGTCCTGTTTTAGCAACTTTGAAAACAGGATAACTTGAAATGACCATTTCCCAGCTGAAACTGAAACTCGGCGCATCACTCATCATCAGCATCGTCGGCGCCATTCCCTTTCACGCGAACGCCGCTCCCGCCAGTACAGAAGACTATGCACGCGGCCGCATTCTGGTCGAGCCACGCGCGGGCTTGTCCAACGACGAATTCGACAAAATCCTGAAGGTGCATGGTGGCAAACGCCGCAAGCTCGGCCAGGGCAATGTGCACATCGTCGACCTGCCCGGCAATGCGTCCGAAACGGCGGTCATTGAGAAGCTCAAGCATGATCCCAACCTGAAGTTTGTCGAGTTGGATCGCCGTGTGAAGGCCGGCATGGCGGTCACCGATCCTTACATCGGCAGTGAATGGCACATTGCGAAAATCGGTGCTCAGAATGCCTGGGATACCACCCAAGGCGCCGGCGTCACCATCGCCATCCTCGATTCGGGCGTCGACACCACCCACCCTGACCTGGCGCCAAACCTGGTCGCTGGCTACAACGCTTACGACAACAACAACGACGTGTCGGACGTGTGCGGCCACGGCACGGCTGTCGCCGGCACTGCTGCCGCCGCCACCAACAATGCAGCGGGAGTCGCCGGTGTCGCCGGTAACGCCAAGATCATGCCAGTCCGTATCGCCTATTACGACGCCACTTACGGCTGCTACGCTTATTTCAGCACCATCGCGAGTGGGTTGACGTACGCGGCTGATCACGGCGTCCGCATCGCCAACATCAGCTATCCCGGCATTTCAGGCAGCGCCGCGGTGGAAAGTGCGGCCAGCTATATGAAAAGCAAGGGCGGCCTGGTGTTTGTTGCCGCAGGCAATACCAACAGCGACCCTGGTTTTGCATCGTCTGCTTCAATGATCATCGTGTCGGCCACCGATTCGAACGATGCCAAGGCCAGCTTTTCCAGTTACGGCAATTATGTGAACGTGTCGGCGCCAGGCGCCGGCATCTGGACCACCTCGCGCGGCGGCGCCTACCAGCCATGGAACGGCACTTCCTTCTCCAGCCCTGTCACCGCAGGTGTGGCCGCGCTGATGCTCGCGGCCGGTCCGACTTTGTCCAACACCAAGATCGAGCAATTGATCTACTCGACCTCGGTGGACCTCGGCGCAGCAGGCCGGGATCCGGTGTTCGGTTACGGCCGCGTCAATGCCGCCGCCGCCGTTCAGGCGGCCGCATCGACCGTGGTACTGGTCGATTCCCAGGCGCCGTCGGCCGTCATCAACGCGCCGATCGGTAGCAGCACGGTATCGGGCCTGGTCGCGGTCGATGCGAGCTCCAGCGACAACGTCGGCGTTGCCCGCGTCGAATTGCAGGTCAACGGCACCACGGTCGCCACTGACAACTCGGCGCCATTCTCCTTCAGCTGGGACTCCAAAGGCGTCGCCAACGGCATGGCCAACCTCGTCGCGGTGGCTTACGATGCAGCGGGTAACCGTGGACAATCGGCCACAGTGGCCGTCAACGTCGCGAACGCAGTCGTGCCGATAGTTGTGGACACCACGCCACCGGCAGTGAAGTTCAATAACCCGGTCGCCGGGGCGGTAGCAGGCAATGTGTCGGTCAACGTGAGTGCCACCGACAACAGTGGCGCTGCCGGTATTTCGCAGACGCTGTACATCGACGGCAAGCTGACCGCGAAAGGCACGGGCGGCATGCTGTCGTACAACTGGAATACCCGCAAAATGTCCTCAGGCAGCCACACCCTGCAGGCAATCTCCAAGGATGCGGCCGGCAATACCGGTTCCGCAACGGTGAGCGTGACCACACGCTGACCGACACGGTCGCCTTGCCGGCGGCCGGTGCAAAGCGACACACCAAAAAGCTCCCGCGAGGGAGCTTTTTTCCGTTGCGATGCCATGCCATTCGCGAAACGGCGCCTGCGGCGCCTGAGTTGTACCTGCAGCCGGTGGCTCCGGAGTGGGTCGCCTGCGAGGCTGGCGGCGGTGTAGAAATCGTCCAGGATCCTGAAGGGGGCTCCCAACACGAAAGCCCGCGGCGTCACTTCGGTCAGGCGCCCGTGCAGTTTCCTATTAACGCCAGATAATCAAAGGCCTGCCTCAAGCTGGCACGTGTAAACTGGTCGAACCGCGAAGCGATGTAAGAAATCCTGGCAGATTCTTCGGTGCTGGCCAGGCCGGTCAGGGCGCCCTCCGCCCGTCGCGCATTCCCTCTACACTCCGCGGCATCGAAAGTTGGCAATGGGGTAATAATGAAAAATTGTCCATATTGCGGTGCAGAAGCAACCCGCCGCGTAGCACGCACATGGTGGATGCGCCTTCTGTTTCCACAAAGCGTGAGGATCCGTTGCAACAAGTGCGGCGAGCGTTCGCTGTTTCGGAACCCTTCGGCCAGCAGCAAGAATTGATCGTCGCTGCGACCGGGAATCAGGCTGCAGTAAATGGGACAGTCGTCGTATGCGCCACTGTCCGCGCCGCGCCGGCTATTCGGCCTGGATCCGACGAACCGCCCGCGCCCTTCCGTGGAACGGCCGGCCATACATGGTCTGGATGCCGCTAGTGAAGTTTTGCCCCCACACCAGCTGCGAGCGCACTTCCGATGGTTCGCCGGACCAGTACCACACGCGTTGAAACTGTTCTTTCAGGTTGGCGAACAGCAACGATAGCTCGCGTCTGGTCGGCAGCTCGCCGCCCGCCAATGTCGCCCACTCGCGCGCTGCAGCCCAGGTGACGTCTTCGGCGTCGCCCGGCAACAGGATCAGGTGGTGGTCGGGCGCGCCGCCTTTCCCGAGGATCAAGCCGGCGTAGAACTCGCCGTCGTTCAAGGTTTCCCTGACTGGGTCTGGCCTGCTCATGCGCTCTCCTCGGTAATCCCCTGATCACCAGATAAGACCCGTTCTGTACGTCTTAGTTGCGGCCTTTGGTCGCCAACGGCAGCGCGTGCTCAAATATTTTTTCCGGGCGCCGCAGCTGATGGCGCCTGCCGATCCTATGTGCTGTACCGAACAGTCGAGCTAGGGAAATTCCGATATTGTCGGTCTGTCCAATCGACAATTCGTCATTCACCGCAGTAGAGGAAAAAAATGAACATACTTATCAGCCTCATCGTCTATCTCGTCATCTTCGGGCTCATCTGGTGGCTGGTCAGCCTGCTGCCGCTGCCGTCCCCGGTCGCGCAAATCGTGCGGGTGCTCTTCATCATCTTGCTGATCCTGATCGTCCTGTCGGTATTCGGGATCATCCCAGGCGGCTACCTGCCAAAGCTGAACATCTAGCCCGCGCGCGCGGCGCAAGCTCAAAACACCCGGCTTTGCGCCGGGTTTTTTTCGCCTGTATCCAGCATGTTCGAACGGCTATATAATTAACGCCCCCCACTTTCGACCAGGTCTTCGATCGCCATGCAGCCGTCCGTTCAGTCATTTTTCGACCACGCCACTTCCACCGTGACCCACGTGGTCAGCGCGGGACCCGGCACTGCCTGCGCCATCATCGATTCCGTGCTCGACTTCGATCCCAAATCGGGCCGCACCGCCACCCATTCCGCCGACGCCGTGATCGCCTATGTGCGAGCGCAGGAACTCAGCGTCGAATGGCTGCTGGAGACGCACGCCCACGCCGATCACCTGTCGGCGGCGCCCTACCTGGCCGAACAGCTGGGCGGACGGATCGGCATCGGGGCCGACATCCGCACCGTCCAGCATGCGTTCGCGAATATCTTCAACACCCATCCGCGCACGCCGGAAGACGGATCGCAGTTCGACCAGCTGTTCGCGGCCGACGCCAGCTTCACCATCGGGCGCCTCGAAGCGCTGGCCATGCACGTGCCGGGTCATACGCCGGCCGATATCGCGTACCGGATCGGCGATGCGGTGTTTGTTGGAGATTCGCTGTTCATGCCGGACCTCGGCACGGCGCGCTGCGATTTTCCGGGCGGCTCGGCGCAGGCGATGTACCAGTCGGTGCGCCGCATCGTTGCGCTGCCGGATGCGACCCGGCTGTTCATGTGCCACGACTATCCACCGGCCTACCGCGAGGCGCGCTGGATCACCACCGTCGCCGAGCAGCGCGCACACAACGTGCACATCCGCGACGGCATTACCGAACAGCAGTTTGTGGAAATGCGCACCCGGCGCGACGCCATGCTGGACATGCCGACCTTGATCCTGCCGGCTATCCAGGTCAACCTCAACGCCGGGCGCCTGCCCGACGCCGAGGAAAACGGCGTGCGCTACCTGAAGATTCCGATCAACGCGTTCTGATCAGCGCGCCGGAACGATGGCGCGGCCGATCGGCTGCTCCATGTTGGCCAGGTACCAGGCCGTGGTCGCCATTACCGCGACGTGGCGGCGCAGGTCTTCCGGGTTCACCTTGTCGAGCGTGTCCGCCGGGGTGTGGTGGTAATTGAAATAGGTCGAGTCGTCGATCAGCGGCGAAAAACTCGGCACGCCCGCGGCCTCGAGCCCGTGCAGGTCGCCGGTGCCCAAAGCGTCGGCGCGCTGCAGCGCGGCGGCGCCCATCGGCAGCAAAGCCGCCTTCAGGCCAGCAAATCCCTTCATCGCTTCGACCGGCACGCTGGTGCGCATGCCGAATACCCGCCCGGAGCCTTCGTCGTTCTCGATCGCCGCAACGTGCTTCGCCGTGACCGACTGATTGGCGTCGAGGTAGGCCCTCGCGCCCCGCCCGCCGTTTTCTTCGTTCATCCAGGCGATCACGCGGATCGTGCGGCGCGGCTTGAAGTCGAGTTTCTTGAGCGTGTCGATCACGGCCATCGCGCTGACCACGCCGCTGCCGTCGTCGTTGGCCCCGGTCGCGAGGTCCCAGGAATCGAGGTGGCCCGAGACGATCACGATTTCGTCGGCCTTGTCGGTGCCAGGCAGGTCGGCAATGACGTTGAAGCTGTCGGCATCCGGCAGTATCTGTGGCGTCAGCGTCACGTGCATGCTCAGCGGGCCGCGCTTGGCGAGGCGCGCCATCAGCATCGCGTCTTCAGCCGACACGGCGGCCGCCGGGATGCGCGCGCCATCCTGCAGGCCGCTCGCGCCGGTGTGCGGCAGGCGATAATCGGCGCCGCCGACCGAGCGCACCAGCGCCCCCGCGGCGCCCATCTCGGCCGCCACGCGCGGACCGACGGTACGGTACTGGGCGCCCTGCCCGTAGGCCGTGCCGGCCTGGCCGCGGTCGGCCATCTTCTGGTCGAACGCCACGTCGAACAGCACGATGCGGCCCTTGACCTCGTCGCGGCGTGCCTTGAGTTCGTCGAAATCATGCACCACGATGACCTGAGCGGTCAGTCCGGCCGCAGGCGTCGCGCCCGAGCCGCCCAGCGCGGTCAGCACCACGCGCTGCGTCAGTCCGGCCGGACGGCCTGCGTATTCCACCAGTTCGGCCGTTTCCAGGCCGCGCACCCAATGCGGCACTTTGACCGGCTGCAGCGTCACGGTCGCACCGGCCTTGCGCATCGCTTCAGCCACCTGGGTCACCGCGGCAGCGGCGCCGGCGGAACCGGACAGGCGCGGGCCGATCAGGTCCGTCATGTCGGCCAGGCGCTCGTAAGCCCAGTCGCTTTTAAGCGCGGCGTTCCGGATCTGGCCCAACGCGGCGGGATCGTTGCCCGGCGTGGCGGCGAATGCGCTGGCGGCGCCGAGCAGGCTGCCGGCGATGATGGTCAAGGCGAAAGTGTGGTGCAGGTTACGGTTCATGCAGCGAATCCTTCGATACGGTCAGAGAGGACTCGAACAATATCGCATTTACTCACATTTTGCATGTGCTTCCGATGTGTGTTTACGTTCGCTTACGCCGGCACCAGCGTCACGCGGGTGATCTCGGACGGCGCGCCGAAGCGCTTCGGCGGTCCCCAGTAGCCGGTGCCGCGGCTGGTGTAGACCCACAAGGAACGCAGCCGGTTCAGGCCCGCGGTATAGGGTTGCTGCAGCGGCACGAACAGGTTCCACGGGAAGAACTGGCCGCCGTGCGTGTGGCCGGAAAGCTGCAGGTCGAAACCGGCGTCGGCCGCCGCTTCGGCGCTGCGCGGCTGATGCGCGAGCAGCACGCGGATCCTGACGTTGTCCGGCGCGCCGGCCGCGGCGGCATGCGGATCGCTGCGATGCGATTCGTCGAACTGGTGGGCCATGAAATCGGCCACGCCGGCGATCATCAGCGCGTTGCCTTCGCGTTCGCGCACCACGTGCTGGTTCATCAGTACCGTCACGCCGAGCCGGCGCATCTCGTCGATCCATTGGTCCGCGCCAGAATAATATTCGTGATTGCCCGTGACGAAAAATGCGCCATCGCGCGCGGACAGGCGCTCCAGCGGCGCGGTATGGATGCCGAGCCGCTGCACGCTGCCGTCGACCAGGTCGCCGGTAATGGCGATTGCGTCAGGCTTGAGCGCGTTGACCTTGGTGACGATCGCGTTCAGGTAGCCGCGCTTGATGGTGGGTCCGACGTGGATGTCCGAAATCTGGACGATCGAATAACCGCGGAAGGCGGCCGGCAGGCCCGCTATCGGCACTTCGACCTCGACCACCTGCGCCACCCGGCGCGCGTTGACGAAGCCGACCAGCGTGACGCCCAGCGCGAGCAGCGGCACACCGATGGCGCTGGCGCGGGCGATCGCCGGCCCGCCCATCCCGGCCACCGATAGCACCAGCAAGGCCACGTCGCGCAGCACGGTCAGCACCATCAGCGAGGAGAAGAACCCCATCGCCAGCAGACCGGCCCAGGTCAGCTGCTCGGACCAACGAAAACGTTTCAGGCTGGAGCCGAACAGGCCGGCCGGCATCAGCAGGGTCGATACCAAAAGTAACAAGATGCCAACAACGATGCCGGAGGTCCCGAGCGCCATTGCGGGGATCAGGCGGAAGCCGATGTAGGTGTGGAGCAGCGCGAGCAGAGCCACGACAGTAAGAAAGGCGCGACGGGGCATGGCAGATCCGGGACGAATAAGTGACGGGTGACAGATGGGGCGGAAGGCTTGGACTGCAAGGGTAAATACAGGCATATGTTACAGCCAACCGACGAGTTGTAAGAGTCTGTATTAACAATGGCGCGGGATTTTGGACACGATATAGTGAACACATGCCCAGCACTTTAGACGATCATCCCGATCAAGCTTGAGGCAAGAGGAAACGCCATGTTGAATAAAAAAGTTTTTGGTGCGGTCCTTCTGGCCGCTACGGCCGTCACGTCGACGGCTATGGCTCAAGATCGCGGTGCAAATACACTCGTGGGCGGCTTGATCGGCGCGGCAATTGGCCACAACACTGGTGGCCGTGACGGCGCGATCGTCGGCGGCGTACTGGGTGCAGCGGTCGGCAACGCCATCACGCCAAGTAATAATAATGGTTACTATGACAACCGCAACGTCGCTTATGACAATCGCAGCAGCGGCTATTACGACAACCGCGGCAGCGGCTACTACCAGACGTCGGCTCCGGCCCCAGTGTACTACGACAACCGCAGCAGCTATTACCAGCCTGCACCGGTTTATGTCGAACCGGCGCCGGTGTACTACGCCCCGGCCCCGCGCTATTACTACAGCCAGCCTTCGGCGGTAGTGTACGTCGGTTCGAGCCGCGGTTATTACGATGGTTATTACGGCGGCCATCACGGTTACGGCCATCGCCGCTAAGCTGTCGCTTCGCAATAAGTAACAAGACGCCGCCCGGGCAACCGGCGGCGTTTTTTTGGCTATGTCAACGTTAAGCGTGGAACCGCACGGCGTTGGCGGCAAGCGCCCGGCGCGGCGACAACCTCGGGGTCAGGTCCGCCGGACCTGACCCCAGTCCTTGGACCGCGCCGCGTGCATGAAGAGGCGGCACGTCGACGCCGCAAGTCATGGTTTTTTTTGTTTCCGCTTCCCCCAGCTAGTCCTCCCTGACGGCATTCGCCGTTGCGTGAATAATCGGGGGGAGCATGCTGGAAGCGGGAGCAGTCATCACACTGGAAGCGGGCAGCTACCGCTTGCGCGAGGCCATGGCCGGCTCGGCTTACGGCGTGGTCTGGTGCGCCGACAGCCTCCCCGCCGGCAGGCAGGTCGCCCTCAAACTGATCAATCGCGAGCAAATGGCGCGCGCCCATCCCGAACAGCAGGAACGCTGGGTCGCCAGCGCCAGCAAGGAGATCGCTTTCCTGCGCTCGCTCGAACCGTGGGATGGACGGCATATCGTCCGCCTGCTCGACAGCGGCGTGCACGAATCGCTGCCGGTGATGGCGCTGGAACTGCTCGACGGCGACCTTGGCAAGCACGTCGCCCGCGGTCGCAGCGCCGGCCGCCGCATCGATATCGCGCAAACACTGGACTGGCTCGGCCAGATCAACCAGGCGCTCGCCAAGGTGCACCAGTACGGCTGGCGCTACCTCGACCTGAAACCGTCCAATGTGCTGCTTGATGCGCGCAGCGGCAGCGTGAAGCTGGCCGATTTCGGCACCAACCGCCTGCTGGGCGACCGCGATCCGCACAGTTACGCGGGCACCGCCAACTGGCAGGCGCCGGAGCAATTCTTCCCCGGCGCCGGCGGGGCATATATGACCGATGCGCGCAGCGACTACTTCGCGCTCGGCGCCATGTTCTACTACCTCGTCACCAACGGGCAGCCGCTGCGCTACTGCAGCGACTGCGGCCAGGCGTATCGCGACAGCCAGGCCGGCGCCGCAGCGCTGCTGCTCGAACGCCACGCCGGCGCCATTCCACCGCCCATGCGGGATGACGAAGCCGCATTGTTCGCGCACCGGATCGAATCGGGCGCGGCCCAGGATCCGACCTGGTGCCCCGCCGGCGCCCCTGCCGCGGGCGGGGCCAAGGCGCTGGCCTTGCTGCGCAGTCTGCTGAGCATCGACCGCGACGCGAGGCCGCCCCACGCCCTGGCCATCAGCCGCATGATCACCGACATCCGCGGCGCCATGCGCAAGCCCGTTTCGATCCCGCGCGCGGCAGCGCTGCCAGCGATGTGGAGCTGTGCGTGAAGCGCCGCTTCAATATCGGCGGCATCAGCGCCTTTGCGTTCACGGCCGGCCTGCTGGCGCTGTTGTGCGCCTTGCAGGCGCTGTCGCTGTGGCGCTCACCAGCGGCGTGGTCGCCCGCGCTTGTTTCGATCACCCTCAAACCCGGCGAATCGATCACGCTGGGACAGCGCGAGCTGGCCGCGCCGCAGGCCGACAAGAGCCATCTCGGCCTGCGGCGCGACATGGCCGGCCGCTGGTTCGCGCGCAACGACAGCAGCGCCAGGCAGCTGCTGCTGCAGCGCGACGGCGTGGAACAGCACACCGGCAGCATCGCCTTGCGCGAGGGCCAGCAGTTTCGGATCGGCGCCGCGCTGTTCAGCGTCGACGCCGGCGGCGAACGGACCGTGTCGTTCTCCAGGGAAGGCGAGCACTGGAGCTACGACGGCGCCACGCTGCTGCGCGGCGGCCAGGCGCAAGCTCCCTGTCCCGACGCGCGGATTGCCGGCCGCCTCGGCGCGGCCTGGAACCGCTGGGTTCCGCAGGCGCTGACGATGGCGCGGCCGCTCAGCTTCGGCGGAAACCTGTATTGCGACAACCGGCTCGGACTGGGGCACATCGAGTACGGCAGCGCTACCATTGCGCGCGTAAAAGGAAGGCTGTTGCTGTCGAGCGCGGGCGCAGGCGGCGACCGCGCTCCCCTGCTGATGTCCTCCGCCGCGGGCCAGTTCGACCTCGCCCGCAACGAAGAACCGCTGGCCGGAGTGGGCGCTGTGGTGGCCGGCCGCACCAGGATGGCCCTCGCAATGCACGGGGACCAGCTCGACCTGCGACCGATCAGCCACGCCGCCCTGTTCGCCGAAGCCCGCAACCAGCTTCCACTGAACGTGCAATGGCAGTGGCGCCAGCGCCAGGCATGGGCGCTGCCGTCGGGCCCCGCATGGTGGGTTGGGCTTGGCCTGTGCTGCGCGCTCGGTCTGGCAGGCGCAATGGCCTGGCAGCGCGGACAGTGGCCGTTCACACGCGATACCGAAGCCGCTACTCTCGGCGCCGGTTTCGGCACCGCGTTGCTGGCCATTGCGGGAATCGTCGCGCTCATCCTGCAGCGCAGCGGTACGCCGCCCGGCATCGGGCTGTCGATCCTGCTCGGATGCTGCGCGCTGTGGTGCTGCCTGCTGCTGCCGGGGCGCCCGGCGCTGGTCACCGCGGCGGGCATCCTGCTGCTCGCGGTCGGCATGCTGGCGCAACTCGAGCTTGGACTCGGTGCGATGGAATCGTCGTGGCTGCGCCACTACCAGAAAACCACGGCGCTGCTCGCTATCGGCCTCGGGATCGGCGCCCACCTGCGGCTTCGGCTGCGGGGCCGCGGCGGGATGATGCCGCAGACCCGGCTCGAATGGATGCTGGCGCTGCTGGCTGCCGGCGCATTGGCCGCGCTGCTGCTGCAGGTGATGCTGGGAGACGAGACCGGCGTATTCGACCTGCAACCGGTCGAATTCGCCAAGCTCGCGCTCACCGCGCTCACCGCCCATTGCATCGCCATCGGCCTGGGATGGGACGCCGCCATGCCCGAACACACCCGCCCGCTGCTGCGCTGGTTCCGCCTCGCGGCGCCGGCGCTGCTGTTCATCGCCTTGCTCGGACTCGCGCTGGTGCAGGTGGACGACTACTCGCCGCTGATCCTGCTGATCGTGTGGAGCACCGCGATGGCGTTCGCCTGGTCGATCGCCGCGCGCAAATACATCGCCACTGCCGCCATCGTCTGCGTGGCATGCCTGGCCGCGGCCGCCATTGCCTGGCTGCGCAACGCAGGCGCCGGCGAGGTGGCCCAATGGACCTTCTACGCCGACCGCTTCCTGGTCTGGCTCGACCCGGCCAGCCATCCGCATACCGGCCAGCAGCTGCTGCTCGGCGCGCGCGCCATTGCCGAAGGCGCATGGTGGGGGTCGGACCAGCTGCTCGGCATCTCGACGCTGGGCCAGCCGGCCGGCAGCGCACTGCACATTCCTGCGGTGCAGGACGACTTTGCACCGTCGTTCTTCCTGAACCGGCATGGGCTACTCAGTGCCCTCGCCCTGTGGATGCTGCAGGCGCTGTTCCTGGTCGGCGTGCTGCAAACAGCGGCGCTCTCGTACGCCGCCAGCCGCCAGGCGCGCGACTTCCGCCAGGCGTGGCTGGGCCGCTTCCGCTGCTTCGCCCTGTGCGGCGGCGCCGCCTTCGTGCTCGGCCACTTCCTGCTGTCCTGGGGCACCAACCTGGCGATCTTCCCGATCATGGGGCAGCCCATGAGTTTCCTTTCCGCCGGCGGCAGCCACCTGCTGTTTTTCATCTGCCCCCTGCTAGCGTTCAGTGCGATCAGTGCCCAATCATTAGAGGAGATTCCATCATGCCGGTCTATGTCCAACACGAAGTGCTAGGCAAGGTTCCCGACGTATTCAACGCGGAGGCGTTGTGGCAGGCGCCGGGCCTGGCGCTGTTTTCCCGAAAGCCACTGCTGCGCGACCTGCTCGAGCGCTCGCCGCGCGAACACCGCGGCCGCGCCGCCACCCGCTGCTTCTCCCACGTGACGCTGATGCTGCCGCAAGACGACGTCGACGACGATCGCCACCTCACGCGCGGCGCCCGGGTACGCGATCTCGCGCAGACGCTGGCGGCGCTGCACCAGAAGGATTTCGGCGACCTGCTCGGCGGCGACGAAGTGCGCTACGACGTTGTCGGCGCCGACGCGCTCGAACCGGGCCAGGTGGAGGTCAAGTTCGGCCACGCGGTGTACCTTCCGGCGCCCGACGAAAAAATCCTCTACAGCGTCACCACCTCGCGCGACAGCGCCATCTGGAAGCCGGTCTGCCCAATCTACCCGAACCAGCGCCTCGCATTGGTCGGCAAGGACGACGAATCGGCCAGCCACGCGGTGCCGGCCTGGCCGTTCGGCGCCGACGGCGCAATCCTGCTGATCAACGATGGGCCGGATACGCCGATCGAAGTGCAGGTGCGGCCCAAGGGCGCATTCGACTGCGGCTTCGATCCCCTCAATGGCTACTACACGATCAAGTCGAAACATGGCGGCACGGACGCCAGCGGCGCCGCGCCCCGGCTGCTGATGAAAATAACGCGCGTGTCGAGCACTCCTGCGGCGCAGGTCCAGCCTGAAAAGCGGGCTGCGGCGCCGATTCAAATGAAGCCCGCGACAGTCTGGAAGACCAGGTCGAAGGTGATTGACGAGGCCGAACAGACGGCCGTGCCGGTCAGCCATCGACCGGCCATGGCGGCATTCGAAGGCGACGCCACCTACGCGCCTGTCGCGCAGCAGCGCGTCAGCCTCGTCGCGCTGGCCATGCCGCGGCTCTCGCGCTATCGGGAAACGGGCGCACTGGCGCTGGAAATCGGCCTCAATCGCTCGCTCGGCCTGGCCGCCAGCGCCCACGACGCGGTGATCAGCTTCGCAGTCGACGCCAGCGACGAGCTGCATGCCATCACCAGCGCCGGCCGTGAGCTGATCAGCGCACCGGCCAGCTTCACGCCGGTCGATTCCGGCACCGTAAAGTTGGGCGCGATGGCGCCTGAAATGGCCGAGCGCTACTGCGCGATGCTCTGCCTGCCGCAGCCGGTGAGCGTGCCGGTCGCCAGCGGGGCGCGGTTTGTGTTCGGCCGCAGCGCGCCGATGTTGGCCGCGCTGCGCGTGCTCGATTCGGAACGCTTCCTCAAGCGCGCGGAAGGCTTCGATCCCGCCAGCGCCGACCGGATCGGACTGTCGCGCAACGCCTTCAGCTTCGAGGCCGCCGGCGGCGGCTACCAGATCGGCCGTCTGAGCGCCACGCAGGCGCTGTACCATCTCGACGAGCAGATGCGGTTCGTGGCCAGCATCGGCGATGCGTCCAGCGACAAGCCATACACGCTGCCGCCCGGCCATCACCTGGTGGCTGGCCATTACGTGCTGCGCTTCGACGCTTGACGGAGAACGGCATGGTGAACGAAAAGACCTGGCTCGCCGGCGCGTTCGTGCTTGGCCTGGCGATCACACTGGTGCTCGCGGCCTTCCTGACGCCAGGACGCTGGTGGAAGCGACCCAACCTGCGTGCGCTGGCGATCCTGGTTGCCGGCACCTGGGGCATCGGCAATTTGCTCCTTTGGCTGGCGCCCGCGCCGGCGATGGCGAGCTCGCACCCGGCCGTAGAAGGCGTCGCCGCGGTCAGTCCGGCCGCCGCGCCTGCAGGGCGCAGCTATCACGTATTCGACGACCTGAACCTGCGCGCAGCCAGCGGCACCGGCGCGCGCCGGGTAGCGGTCGTGCCGGCCGGCGCCACGGTCACCACCACCGGGGCGCGCGATGGCGACTGGTGGGAGGTGAGCGTAAAGACCGGCGACAGGCAAGTTAGAGGATGGGTCAGCAGTCTGTGGCTGCGCCGGGCGGACGAGCATCACCGCCAGTGATCCAGCCCATCGCGCCGGCGCCGAAATTTACCGAAAATCACACGGTAAAAATGAATGAAAGGGTCTAGAATAATCCGCATTATGCATGCGGGGGCACCCAATGAAAGGCGCCGGCAGGGACACTTGGGCAGAGGGCAAACTCTACGAGCCATATGTGGGCCGCTGGAGCCGGCTGGTCGCGAAAGAATTCCTGGCGTGGCTGCAGCCCGCATCGAACCTGGAATGGCTGGACGTCGGCTGCGGTACAGGCGCGCTGACCGAAGCCATCCTGCGCGACACCTATCCAAGCTACGTCACCGGCATGGACCCTTCACTTGGTTTTATCGAGTACGCGCGAGAGCATATTACCGATCCGCGCGCGACCTTCCGCATTGCCGGCGCCCAGTCGCTGCCGGTCGAGTCGGCGCACTTCGACATCGCCGTCGCCGGCCTGGCGCTCAATTTCGTCACCACTCCTTTGCTCGCAGTGCGCGAAATGGCGCGCGCGGTGCGCCCGGGCGGGCGAATCGCGGCGTATGTATGGGACTATGCCGAGAAGATGGAATTGATGCGCTACTTCTGGGATAACGCTGTCGCGCTCAATCCGGGCGCGGCCGATTTCGACGAGGCACGCCGCTTCCCGATGTGCGCACCCGAACCGCTGCGCAAACTGTTCCAGGAGGCCGGGCTTGGCGAAGTCGAAGTCGGCGCAATCGACATTCCCACGCAATTTCGGGACTTCGACGAATTCTGGACGCCGTTCCTCGGTGGCCAGGGCCCGGCGCCCGCCTATGCGATGTCACTGAGCGACAAGCACCGCCGTATCCTGCGCGACCACATCCGCGCGGCCCTGCCGGTCGACGACGACGGCTCGATCAGGCTGACCGCACGCGCCTGGACAGTGTGCGGCAGAACGCCTGACTAGCAAGGGCACGCTTTATCCGGTGCCCAGTTCCATCGGATTAAAGTACAGCCCCTTCATACACTGGGTCGGCGCGGTGCGCGCGAATCCCATCGCTTCATAAACCGGCACAGCGAAATTGGACGCATTGACGGTGAAGCTGCCGCTTCCGCCTCCCGCAATCGCGACTTCCCGCGCCACTTCCCACAGCTTCCTGGCCACGCCCTGGCGCTGCCACCGCGCGCCGACAAACATGTGAAACACATGCTTGCGCTCGCGGATCGCGATGAATCCCGCAATCTCGCGATCGATTTCGGCCACATGGTAGACATGCCCCATGCCGATGTAGCGCCGGATTCCCTCCTCATCGTTCTCGCGCAGGAAGGTCGACGCCCCTTCCGGTGTCGATTCATGCACGATGAATTCCCGCGCCAGCGCGTTCAATAATCGCGCTACCGCCGGGATATCCCCCTCTTCAATCGCCCTGATCAGCATGTTTGTCGATTCGTCACGTTGGCAATACCACGAAAATACCATACCAACAGTCATATTGCCTCTCTGCATGTTGACGCACGGCACAATAGCCCCGTAGACTAGATTCACCATGTCCAAAAATAGTTTGTCCGCCCCCCTGCCGGCGCGCGCATTGCGTCCAAAGGTGCCGCTATCCAAACCGCTGCGGCATGCACGGTACCGGCGGCTGTGGGCTGCAAACCTCGTTTCCAATCTCGGCACCTGGACCCAGACATTCGCGTCGGCCTGGCTGATCGCCTCGCTGTCCCATTCGGCAACCACCACTACCCTGGTCCAGACTGCCAGTTACCTGCCGATCTTCCTGTTCGCGCTGTTTGCCGGCGTAGTCGCCGACGCCGTCGACCGGCCAAAATTCCTGTTCTTCTGCAACTTCTTCATGGCGCTGTGCGCCTGCACCCTGGCCGGCCTGGTGATCACCGGCCACGCCTCGGCCGGCTTCGTGCTGGCCATCACCTTCTGCCTTGGAGCAGGCTCGGCCTTCATGTGGCCGGCCTGGCAGGCATCGATGTCGGGCCTGGTCGAGCCGGACGAGGTCGAAGCGGCGGCCACCCTGAACAACCTGAGCTACAACGTCGCCGCCATCGTCGGTCCGGCGATGGGCGGCATCCTGTTCAACTGGATCGGGCCGGGCGCGCTGTTCCTGGTCAACGCGATTTCCTTCGTCGGCCTGCTCAGCGTCTACTGGGCATGGTGGCAGGAGCGCCTGCCCGGCACGGCCACCCGCACCGCCTTCATCGACAGCCTGAAGGCGGGCCTCTCGTGCGCATTCGGCTGCAGCCGCTACCGCAACATCCTGCTCAATGTCTGCACCGTATTCTTCGCCACCATCGCCTTCGCCAGCCTGCTGCCGGTATTCGTGCGCGACGTGCTGCGCATGAATTCGAATGTATTCGGCACGCTGATGGGCAGCCTCGGCGCCGGCGCCGTGCTGGCCGCCTTCTTCCTGCCCACCTTGCGCACCCGGATCGACAAGACCCGCCTGCTGGCCGGCGCGCTGCTGGTCTTCGGCGCAATGCTGATCGCCATGTCCCTCACCCGTTCGCTGAAGGTGCTGGTGCCCTTGATCGTCTGCGGCGGCATGGCCTGGTCGGCCACCGTGTCGACCCTGAATGCGGCGGCGCAGTCTTCCTTCCCCGCCAACATCCGCGCGCGCACCTTGTCGATTTATCTATTCGTGATGGCGGCCGGCTATACCGTCGGCAGCCTGGTCTGGGGCCGGGTCGCCGACCATTTCGGCGTCCAGGCAGCGTTTGCAGCGGCCGGATCCTGCGTTATCGTCAACGCCATCGCGCTGGTCAGCGGGAAGCGGGAAAAGCCGCTCTAATCGCGGCTTAGAAAATGGCGCTTCCGAGGTAAGCTGTCAAGGTTGTTATTCTGCCTGTTCCCTTGCCCAATGATTCCTGCGCTCGACGCCCTCCAGTTCGGCCCCCATCTCGATATTGCGGCAGGCACCAGCGCGGGCGCCAACCCGGCGCTGCACCTGGAGAACCAGGATAATCTGCTGCTGATCGACACGCGCGGACGCGCCGTCTTCATGCGCGATCAGCAAGCGCAGCAGGAACAACTGGCCGGCTGGACCAACGGCCACGTCCGGCTCGCGGTGCTCGACGGCATGGGCGGCCACGGCCAGGGACGCGAAGCCGCCGAGGCGGTGGTGGCGGGCTTGCTGGACATCCCCCCATGCGACTCCATCAAGTTGCTGGCGCGCCACCTCGATGCGCTGCACGCCAGGCTGCAGAATGAATTCGCCGCCAATGGCGACAGCGCCAAGCGCCCCGGCACCACGCTGAGCTTGCTTGAACTGCCACCGGGCAAAGCGCCGCTGCTGTACCACGTGGGCGATTCGCGGCTGTACGAAATCACGTCCCAGCGCGTGTTCCCGATGACCGTGGACCACGTTCCGGCGACCGCGTTCGCAATGGCCGGCGTGCTGGGCGAACAGGAATGGTGGCAGCAGGTGCACGGCGAGCATCGCTCGCAGATCGCCCAGGCCTTCATCCTCGGCAATGCATTCACCAACCCGGCCGCGCTGAGCGATCCCTTGTTCGAACTGTCGCGCAAGACCTTGCCGCCCTACCTGAGCCATTTGCCGGACCGCCGCGCGATCGAACTGCGGCCGGATGCGGTCTACCTGCTGGCCACCGACGGCTTCTGGGCCTGCGCCGAGCCGCACCTGTGGGTCGGCGGCTGGCCGCAGCTGCTGGCGCAGGGCAAGGACGCACGCGCCAAGGCCGCACTGCTGTTCGAGGAAATGTGCGCCAATCCGCCGCCGGGCCTGCACATCGACAATCTCACCGCCATTGTGTTGCGCCCGCTGGCCGATCCCGACCCGGCGGACGAGACATATGCTTGATTACTCAACAAAATACATTCCCAGGGAGAACAAATGTTACACTCTGTACGTATTGCCTTGCCGCAATCAAACTAATTTAGCGTAAGCTTTATGCTGGATGAGCGACCGACGTTACTATGAAAAAATGTAGTAACCCCGACCACCCGCACTGCACCTTGTGGGTGATGCCAGGGGACCAAACTTGCGCCAGTGGACATGCGCAGCTGACACAGCCGCCGACGAGTTTCGACTTGATCAGCGCGCTGCGTAGCGGCCGTCCCGCAACCAGCGGGCCGGGGTTTCCGCTTGCCCCGGCGCAGCAGCAGGGTTTGCCGGTGCTGCAGCGTCCTCACCTGCACGTCAGCGGCTTCGATCCGCGCGCGGCGGGCGGGCGCCAGGCCATCAAGGTCGAGCTGCGCGGCATGCCGGCCAACACCGCGCCGCTGGTCACCATGCAATTGCGTTCGGCGCTGATCGCCCAGGGCGGCGCGCGCCATACCTTCGCGCGCACCATGCGCGGCGACTGGCGCCCGGTCTTCATCGAGTTTTCCTCGCGCGACAAGGAACACGGCCAGTACCAGATCGACGTCGAGCTCGACAGCCAGGCCGACGGCCAGGCGGTCAGCCGCTGGGTATGCACCATGGTGATCCTGGTGCCGCGCGCCGACGCCAGCCTGACCGAAATCCATCAGATCTTCCTGTCGACCCACAAGAACGTGCGGGTGATCGCCGACGACGCTTCGATCGCCAAGGTCAACGCCCAAACCGGCGGCGGGCGCATGGACATCGACGTGACCGCGCGCAACGCCTCGATCACGCACCTGAACCTCGACGCCGGCGCGGGCAAGGTCGACATGGGCTTTTCCACCATCGCGTGGGATGAAGACCTGATCGAGATCGACGTGCCGGCGCAGGCCGAGCCGCATCCCTTCCCTTCAAGCAGCGCCTGCCTGGTCAATGCGGCGCCGGAAGCCGGCTCGCAGCGCCAGGTGCGCTTGTTCGCGCTGGGCGAATGCGTGCTGGGCCGCTGGGAGCAATATGATCCGGAAGCCGATGTGCTGCTGGCCCATTTCGGCGACGACGGCCAGGACCGCGACGGCCTCACGCGCCGCCTGTCCGGCAAGCACGCGCTCATCCGGCGCGGCAGCCGCGGCTTCGAGATCGAGGACGTGTCGCGCTACGGCGTAATGCTCGACGGCGTGTGGCCGGGCAAGCACAAGCCGGTGCCGCTGCGCCTCGGCATGCGCATCGAACTGACCGCCAGCATCAAGGGCATCGTCGTGCTCAACGTCACCGCGCTGCTGCCGCACGGCGTCATCATGCACCGCATCGACCAGGGCGAATTTGCCGAGTGCTTCTATTTCCTCGAGCCGGGCCGCCATCCTGGCTTCCCGATGCCCAGTTTCCCGCGCGAGCCGCGCGCCGCCGTGATGCCGGTGCTGTACCACCAGAATGGCGGATTCTGGCACCTCGACGCGGTGACCGGCGCCGAGACCGCGCTCTGCCCGACCACCGCGCTCGACCGGCTCAGCCCGTTCCAGCGGCACACCCGTTTCGCCAGCGACCCGTATCCGGAATGCTGGATCATCCGCAGCAGCTCGGGCCAGTTGCAGCAAGCCCTTGCGCAGGACATGCATACGGCCTGAACGCCGCGATTGCGTATTGCACGCATGACACATAGAATCCGCATTTGCCGCAGGAGCATCGCATTCAATCGTCCGCCACCACCGTCGCCGAATACCTCGCCTCGCTGCCGGAAGACCGGCGCCGCATGGTCGAGGCGGTGCGCAAGGCCATCCTCGACAAGCTCGACAGCAGCTACAGCGAAAGCATTCGATACGGCATGATCGGCTATGCGGTGCCGCATAGCGTCTTTCCTCCCGGCTACCATTGCGATCCGAAACAGCCCCTGCCGTTTGCCGGCATCGCGTCGCAAAAGCATTACGTGTCGATTTACCTGATGGGGCTGTATGTCGGCTGCACCGGTGACGGCAAAACCTCGGACGAACAATGGTTCCGCGACGCCTGGGCGGCATCCGGCAAAAAGAAGCTCGATATGGGAAAGGCCTGCGTGCGCGTCAAGAAGCTGGACGACATCGCGCTCGAGGTGATCGGCGAGGCAATACGACGCCTGCCGGCGGCACTCTATATCGAGCGCTACCAGAAGGGACTCGCGGCCGCGGCGAAAGGCGGCAGCCGCAAGAGGGCTGCGTGAACCGCGCTTACCAGTGCGGCCTGAGGACCAGGAAGATCAGTCCGGCGCCGAGCAGCAGGCATGCCTCCAGCGTGAATACGATGACGGGTATTTTGATGTCTTCAGGGATTTTCATGGCGCTTCCTTCCAGGCATTGCCACCTAGCTAATGCACCGCGCCACCCTCGGACAGGTCCGAATCAGCGCAGCGGCCTTGGCAGCGGGATGAACTCGGTTTCGCCCGGCACCTTGGCGTAACGCTGCTGTTCCCAGTCGTCCGCCGCCTGCGCCAGGCGCTCCTTGCTCGACGAAACAAAATTCCAGAAAATGAAGCGATGACCGTCGAGCGGTGCGCCGCCAATCACAACAAATTGTACTCCCGTCGCTGTGCTCACGCGCGCATTTGTGCCCGGTTCGAGATAGGCCATCGTGCTCGGTTCGAGCTCCTCGCCGTCGATGGAAAGTTCGCCGCTGACCGCGTAGATTGCAGCCTCTTCCGGCAGGTCCGCCAGGATCAGTTCGGAGCCGGCGTCGAGCCAGATGTCGAGGTACAGGGTTTCGCTGAAAGTGGCCACCGGCGAGGTGAGCCCGAACGCGCTGCCGATCAGCACGCGCGCTTCGCCGCCGCCGAGTGTCGCCACCGGGATCGCGTGCGCCGGCGTGTGAGTGAAGCCGGGCGCCACTTCCTCATGCTCGCGCGGCAGTGCCGCCCACAGCTGCAGCCCGTGGCTGCGGCGCGGCTTGCCCGCCAGGTCGGCCGGAACGCGCTCCGAATGGACGATGCCGCTGCCGGCCGTCATCCAGTTGATCGCGCCAGGTTCGATGCGCTGCACCGAACCGAGGCTGTCGCGGTGGACGATCGCGCCCTCGTACAAATAGGTCACGGTGGCCAGGCCGATATGCGGATGCGGGCGCACGTCGTGATTCGCCTCCGGTGGCGCATCGACGGGGCCGAAATGATCGAAGAAGATGAACGGGCCGACCGCCTGTTTCGCCGCGGCCGGCAGCACCCTGCGCACGAAGAAGCCCCCGCCGAGGTCCTTGTCGTGCGCCTTGAAGAAGTTCGAGATAGTCATGGCATCAGCCCAATGAGGTGGTGATTTCGGTGGTCACGCTGGTCATCAGCTTGTGCACCGGGCATTTCGAAGCGACCGCCAGCAGCTCCTGGCGCTGCGTGTCCGACAGGTCGCCGCCCAGGTGCAGCGTCGTCGCGAGGCGGTACACGCCCTGCCGTTCGGCGCTGGCGTCGCGCTCGACCGTGACCTGCACATCCCGCAGCGGAATGCCCTTGCGCTTGGCGTACCAGACCAGGGTCAGCGCCTTGCACGAGATCAGCGCCGCGTCGTACAGGTCGTGCGGCGACGGGCCGGAATCGTCGCCGCCTTCCTCCACGCTGCCGTCGACCGCGAACTGGTGGTCGCGGATCTGTACCACATGGCGCATCGGCTGGGACAGGTCGCGGGTAACGGTGATCGACATAAAATTCCTTCGGCTTGGCTGTGGTGGAACCTGAGAATTTACACCAAAAATCAAGGCTATGTCATCGTAAATTGTGGGACGAGCGGCATCGACGTGCCCCCCTTCATGCGCGAGCCGCGGTCCAAGGGCTGGGGTCAGGTCCGGCGGACCTGACCCTGGGTTTGTCGCCGCACCGGGCGCTTGCCGCGATCGCCATGCATCCCCACACTGAACGGTGACATCGCCAAAATCAAATCAGGTTGCGGGTGACCCTGAAGCCCACGATGTCGTTGCCCAGCGCGGCCGAGAAACCGTTGCGCAACGCCGAGCGCAGGTAGTGCGGCGCGTACAGCCATGAACCGCCGCGCAGGATGCGGCGCGTCGGGTCGCCGCCTTCTTCCCATGCCGCGCCGGTGTTGGGCGCGCCATCGTAATTATCGTGCACTGCATCCTGCACCCACTCCCAGACATTGCCGTGCATGTCGTACAGCCCCCAGGGGTTGGGCGCGAACTCGCCAACGCGGCTGGTGCCCTGCCGATAGACGCCCTTCGGGCTGCCGTTGTAGCTGTAGTTGCCGTCGTAGTTGGCGAGGTCGGTGCCGATGTTGTCGCCGAAGTAGAACGCGGTCTTGGTGCCGGCGCGGCAGGCGTATTCCCATTCCGCTTCGCTCGGCAGCCGATACCGCTGGCCGGTCTGCTCGCCGAGCCAGTGCAGGTACTGCTGCGCATCGTTCCAGCTCACGCCCACCACGGGATGATCGTCGGCCTGCCTGAAGCCCGGCGCCGCCCAGTTGAAATCACCCGGCGGCTGCCAGCCGGTGGCCTCGGTGAATGCGCGCCACTGGCCGACCGTCACCGGGTAGCGCCCCATCGCGATCGGCTGCTCGATGCCGACCCAGTGCTGGGGCGTTTCGCGGTCGAGCCAATTTTTCTTGGAGCCCGCCTCCATCGCTTTCTTGCGCTCGTGCTCGGGCGAACCCATTTGGAAGCGTCCGGTCGGGATCAGGATCAGGTCGGGACCCGTGCCACTGCCGTCGAGGAAGCGGTCGCGCAGCACGCCCTCGGCGTCGGCCACCGGGCTGTTCGGCATCGGCATCAGCTTCTCCAGTTCGGCCTGGGTGCGCGCGGCCAGTTCGGCCCGGGCGCGCTGCTGCTCGGCGCGATAGGCGGCCGCGGCCTTTGCCTGCAAAGCCTTGCGCTGCTGTTCCTCGTTCGCCAGCCGCGCCGCTTCGGCGTCGGCATCGCGCCGTTCGAGCAGCTGCTGGCGCAGCGCTTCCTTGCGCTCGCGCCTGGCCGCTTCCGCCTCGGCTCGCTGCGCCTTCTCCAGTTCCTTGCGCTGGCGCTCGCGGATCAGCTGCGCGGCCGCAGCCGCTTCGGCGTTGGCCTTGCGTTGCGCCGACAGCTGGCCCTGGCGCTGCTCTTCCCTGGCGCGCTCCTCCGCCTGCCGGGCCGTGCGCTGCGCTTCCAGCTCCTGCGGCGTCGGCCCGACCGCATGGCGCAGCTGATGCAGTAGCTCCGCCACGGTGGCCGGCCGGTCCTCGGGCGCCAGAGAGAAACCGCTTTGCAGCACTTCCCACTGGCGCTCGGTCAGCGCTTCGGGCTTGGATGGATGGTGCGCCGCCGTGCGCGCGCCGTCGAACGGCATGCGTCCCTCGACCATCTGGTAGATCATCACGGCAACCGCATATACGTCGAGCGCGCGGGCCGGTTCGCGCTGGTGGGCACCGGCTTCTGGCGCGCGGTAGCCGGCGGTGCCGGAGTTGGCCGGGGCCTCCAGCCCAATGCTGCTCGCGCTCGAACGGGCGCGCGCGGCGATGCCGAAATCGAGCAGCTTGATTTCGTCTTTTTTGGTGACGAACACATTGCCCGGCTTGATGTCGCGGTGCACCAGCTTGTGCTTGTCCCATGCGTACTCCAGGGCTTCGGCAATCGGCGCCAGCAGGCCGGTCGCGCGTTCCAGGGTGAACGGGCCTTCGCGCGCGAGCAGGCTGTCGAGGTCCTCGCCTTCGAGGCATTCCATGATGATGAAGTAGCTGGCAGTGGCCGGGTCCTGCGCCCATTCGTAGACCCGCACGATATTCTCATGGGCGAGGCGGCGCGCCTGGGTCGCTTCCTCGATCAGCAGCTTGGCGTGGCTTGCGCTCATGGTCAGCTGGGGCGGCAGGATCTTCAATGCCACGCATGCGCTGTGTCCGAGTTCGGCGTGCGTGGCCAGGTCCATCGCCTGCCACACCTGGCCCATGCCGCCTTGCGCGATCAGGCGCTCGAGCCGGTAGCGCCGGTTCTGGGGACCAATCTCCTGCCCCACCATCAGGCCGATCTCGGTGCCCTGTCGGATGTAGCCTGCACCGGGCATCGGCGCGACAACGCCTCCGGGGGGCGCGTACTCCGCGTCCAGGATGGCGTTCTTGCGGCTGTCGAATTCCTGCTGGCTTAACAGGCCGTCTTCATGCAGGGCGCGCAGTTCGCGGATCTTGTCTCGTGCTGTCTGCATCTTTCCGATCAGGGTTGAAGCGTTGCGCCGCACTGCGCGCAAAACCGGTCGCCGGCCTGCGCGGCATGGCCGTTGGCGCACTGGCGCACCAGCGCCGAAGCCGGCGCGTGCGCCTGCGCCACGCCGACGCCAAGCTGCGATTGCGACGCGAGCGCCGCCTTGTTCACATCATTCTGCAGGTTCAGCAGGTCGAGCTGGTGGCGCCGGTCCTTGTCGACTTCGGCGTCGCGGCGCGCGCGTTCGAGCTGCTCGCGCTCGGCGGCCATGCGCGCCGCTTCCTGCGCCGTCACGCTGTTGGTCGCGGCGACGACACCAGACAGGGCCGCCAGCTGCTGCGGGCTCATCCCCGCGTGGACCTGGGTTTTCATGTAGTCGGCCAGCGCCGCCGCGTTGGGCGCCGCCGCCAGGGCAACCTTCGCAGCATCGCTCATTGCACCGATGGATTCGACCCGCGCGATCTCGATGCGCGCCATATCGGCAACGTGGGCCAGGTGCGCAAACTTGTCCTCGCGCTCGTGCTCCAGGCGCCGCAGCTCGTGCTGCCATTCGGCTTCCTGAATCTGCCGCTTCATCGCATGGCGCGCTTCCTCGCCTTCAAGCGCGAGCTGCTGCGACTGGCGCGACTGGACGCCGTCCGCCTCTATCGTGCGCAGCAGCTTTTCGTACTGGGCGATGGCTTCGGCCTGCGCGCCGCCGCGCCGCATCTCTTCGACCTTCTGGTTGGTCTCTTCGGCCAGCAGCGAACCGTCGCGCAGCATCGCACGCTGGCGTTCGAGGGCGACCTGGTCTTCCCATTCCTGCACGCGCTCCGCCTCGCGCTTGTGCGCGGCGCTCACCAGCGCAAGCGATTGCCACTTGGCCTTGTGCTCTTCGGCCTCGATTTCGAGCTGCCTCCTGGCCGCCGCCTGCTGGTTGGCGTGCAGCCGTTCGAGTTCGGCGCGCTTGCGCGACTCGTCTTCGATCAGCATCGCCTGGGCGACCTTGTTCTCGATCTGCTGCTGCAGCAGCAAGTGCGAGAAGCGCTGTTGGGCCATTTGGCGCGCTTCGAGCGCTTCCTGCTGCGATATTTCAAGCTCGGTGCGCATGCGGATCTGCGCCACATGGCGCAGGTGCGCCCACTCGGACGATTCGTCGCCGCGTGCAGCGTCTTTCTTGGCCAGCTCATGTTCGAGTTCGGCCAGCACATCGCCGGCGCCGCGTTCGACCGCCTGCTTGCGGTTCTTGGATTCGACGATGCGGCCGTACAGATCGATCTCGCGTGCGCGGATCGCTTGCATGCGTTCGGAATTTTGCAGCGACAGTTCGGCGCGTTCGATCGCCTCGTCCTGGCGCAGTTCGGCGCGGCGGTAGCGCAGGCGGCTTTCCTGCTCCTCGCGGTGGATGCGCTGCCATTCGGAGTCGTCGTACAGCTGGTCGAGCTGCTTGGCGTGCTCGAGCTGGACATGGCGGTCGTCGACCACCAGCCAGAGCGTGCCGATGCGTTCGCGGTTGGCGTCGAATTTATCGTGGCGCAACGCCAGGGTGTCGACCTGCGCCACCGCCAGGCCGTACTGCGCGAGGCGAATCTTGAGCGCACCCTGCAGCCGTTCATCGAGCTGCGCGCGCAGCTCCGGGTTGCGCGCCATGTCGCGCAAGGACTGTCCGGCGATGAATTCGGCGGCCAGCTGACGCACCGACGGCGCCAGCAGCTCCCTGAGGTGTTCGCTGGTGACGGTGCCCGGCAGGGTCATGAAGTGGCGCGCGAAGGCGGCGACCTGCTCGATCTTTACACTGACGGTGAAGCCGGCTGATATCTTCAGGTGCTCCGCGGTTTGCAGGTCGTCGAATTCGAATTCGACCGGCATCGCCGCGCTGCGGGTGATCAGGATCTCGGCATGCTGGTTGCGCAGCAGGTGGTTCAGGCGGGTGAAAAAACCCTCGATTTCGTATTCGCCCTGCGGCACCTCGGTGGCCTTGTCGCCCTGCAGGATGTAGGCGCGGGTGGTGGCCGGCACGCGCAGCGTCTTGACGAACAAGCCGGACAGCTCGCGCACGCCGAAAAACACCGCAAGCTCATTCGATGCGGGGATCCAGCGGTTCTCGCGCAGCACCGGCTCGTTGCGCGGCGCGCCGAGCGTCAGGCCGCACTGGGCGCAGTAGCCCGAATCGTCGGCATTCTTGTGCTCACAACGCGGGCATTTGACGCCGCCAAATCCAAACATCTGGAACATATCCACTCCTGGTTATTCAATCGGCACGGCTATTTTCTGCGTTTGCGCCCCGGCCGCTCGATTCTAGCAGGGGCACGCACGCTTTTACATGACGCACGCTAGCGCGCGCCGCTATTGTTCAAATGATCCCGATTCGGTCGATACAGGCCACGCTCGCCCCTTTTTCGGCGGCCGCCTCGCGAAACCCCGGCACCAGCGCGTTTTCCCAGGCGGCCGGCAGCAGGATGCGGTCGCCAGCCACCGCCTGCTGCAGGATCAGCGCGCACTTTGGTTCGCAGCCATCGACCGGGTCGACCCGTCCGGCATGCCATGCGCCCGAACAGCCGGTCGCAATGACCCGGCCACGCGGCAGGAATTCGCGGCCGCGCGCGATCCGGTCGGCCATCACGAGCGCCAGTTCGAACGAATTGCCGTGGAAGCGAGGCTGGCCGAAACGCACCACGCTGCGCCAGCGCCCGAGTCCTCGCGCATCGAAATGGCGCGCGCCGGCAAGCGCCTGGCGCACCGCCAATTGCTGCGTGAGGTCAAGCCCTGGTACCGCGATCGCATCCTCTTCCTCGCCGCCTTCGCGCTCCAGCGGATACACGCTGACCTCGACCCAGCACAGGCTGTCGTTGATGCCGCCGCTGTGAAGCGGAAACCAGGCGCGCGCCGACGATACAGCCGCCGCCGGATCGGGCTGGCCCGTCAGCATGCCCAGATGGGCCAGGCCGGCCGGCCCGCCCAGCACCGCATCCGCCGGCGCCGCAGCGATGTCGTGTCCGCCGATGCGGCCCAGCTGCCATTCGTCCGACCAGCCGTTGGCCAGCACCGGCGCTGCCGGCTGGAAGACGCCGCGCACGATGCGATCGGCCAGCACCACGGCAAGCTCCCAGTCGCGCGAGTGAAAGCCCGGGGTGCGATCGATGCTGACGACCACCTGGTCGCGGCTGTCGAAGCGCGCTTCGGTATGGCGCGCCAGGCGCAGCACATTGAGCATGCGCTCCGCCAGCGCCGGCGAGCCGGCCGCGCTGCATTTGACGTCGGCCCGGTTTGCGCGCGGGCGCCGCGTGGCCGTTACGGTGAGCGTTGAACCATCGGCCAGCAGGCTGCGGCATTCGGCGGTGTCGGGAAGCTTTTTCATGCCTGCTCGCTTTCGGCCCGCGCCAAGCGGCGTTCACCGCTGTCGAATTCGAAGTTGGCGACGATCCGCTCGGCCTCGTCGAACAGCAAGTCAAGCGTGCCCTCGTCGGCCAGTTGCAGGCGCGAGAGCAGCGCCCACGCCTCGTCCAGTGCGGCGACCGCGCGGATGCTGTGGCGGATCCGGCGCGCCTGCTGTTCTGGTTCGAGCGGCACGCCGGGAGCGGCCAGTTCCAGCGCCGGCATGGTGGACACCGACAGGCTGACCAGGTCAAGCCGCTGCAACAGGTCCTGGTGACGGCGGAACAGTTGTTGTCCCTGCGGCAGGACGGCGAGGCGCAGCGCGCACATCACACACGGCAGCTCTAGGAACAGGCGGCGCAGCGCACGCGCATCCGACATGGGCTCCGGTGCGGGAATGGAGGCGTCGGCTTCGGTCGGCTCCTGGGGCTCGGTCGCCTGCGCCGCGGCGCGCGCCAGCAGCGTAGCGGCGAAATCGACCGTTTCGCCAAGGTCGACTGGAACGCATTCTTCCACCGTCACCCCAAAACGCATATACAGCAACTGGTTGAAGCCGGCGCGAAACGCGTTCCACTCGGCCAGCGAGGTGCACGGCGGAAGGTCCAGGTTCCCCTGGACGAGCTCGCGCTGCAGCGCCGATTCGACCGCGGCACAGAAGTCTGCGAGCGCGAGCACGCCATCCCCCTCGCTGGCGAGGAACAGGTCGAAGCGCTGCTGGGCGACGCGCGGATCGGGATTATCGATCGCGAAGCAAACGCGCAAGCCGATTTCGGGTGCGGCGGCGAATGGCAACAGGTCGGCGGCATACGGGCCGGGATGGAAGGCATACGCCGATTCCCCTGGCGCGAGCGCAAAGCGGCCGCCATCGGCCGGACGCCGCGTGCGCCCTCCCTCGTCGATCACCATGCCGGCACATCCCGCCGGCACGGCGCAACCGGACTGCATGGGCATCGCCATGACGGCCGTTCCCAGCGCCGATGTATCCACCGCCGCGCCGCGTTCAGACCATTTGAAGATGCCCATCATCGTGTTCACGCCCTGACCGGTTCGACGGCGAAACTTGCGCCGAATTGCTGGAAGTGCGGCGCCGGCGCGGTGTCGAACGGCCAGGCATTTTCACATTCGCCATCCGCGTCGAGGCGTCCCTGCAGGAGGATCGCGCCACCGCCGTCGATCACGCGCAGCATCGGCTGTTCGCGCATCAGCTGCGGCGCGAACGGGGCGTCGGCGGCCAGCTTCAGGATGACCTGCCAGCCGCCGTCCTGCGGCAGGAAGTGCAAAGCCCAGTGTTTGTCGTCGGTGAGCAATTCGTCCAGCGCGGCATCGGTAGAGGCGGCGCGCAGCATTCCGGTGCTGCCCTGCCATGCGTTTTCGGCTGCGGAGCGGTCGATCGAGAGCTGGCGAAAGCGCCGCATGGTGAGCGGCGACTGCGCCAGCGCCGCGCGTTCGTTCGCCGTGAGCCGGCGGCTGCCGTCCAGCGCGGCGATGATGACAGCGTCGGCCAGCATCAGATGGTCGCCTTCGAGGCGGCGCGCCAGCAGGACCTGCTCATGCAGCTTGCGTTCGAATCCGGGTGTTGTCTTCAAATCGTTCTCCTCATGGTCGTGCCGCCGCCAGCAAAGTGGCGATCGCGGCATCGCGCCGCTTGCGCAGCGTCGGCAACGACACCTGGTCCAGCGCGGCCAGCTGCTGCATGGTGGGCAGTTCGCCGGTCGCCGGGTCCAGCCATTGCGCGGGGTAGCTGTCGTCCTGCGCGCCCAGCATCTTCAGGTACACGGCGAGGCGCACCGGCAGCGAATCGCCTGCCATCGCGCGCGCACTCCAGCTCTCGCGATCCTGCGCGGCCCTCGCCAACTCCATGAAGCGGGGGGACAGTGAAACACTGACGGCAATCAGTCCAATCCGCTCGTCGTCTTCGGGCGCGGACTCCTCCGGTGCATATTCATTATCCCCCTCTGCCCCCGGGGCCGGCAATATCTGGTCATCCTCGGTGCTGGCCGCCTGTTCGGATTCGTCAAAAACGCGCGTCAGGTCTTCCAGCCAGTTTGCCGCCTCGACGGTGCCCTGCTGCCACTCGCAATCGCGGTTGGCCGACAGTTCTTCATATTCGCCGATTTCGCGCAGCATGGCGCCGATTTTCTCGGGATTGTTCTTCAGGCTCGCGAATCGCTTGGATCGGGTGTGCAGCGGGCCGGCCGCACCGGTGAATTGTTCGCGCGACTCGCTCCAGCGGATCAGCCAGTCCGCCTTGCAGCCGGAGATTGACTTCATCTGGCGCACTTCGATCGGCGCCACGGCCGCATCCACCGGACGTCCGAGGATGGCGCCCAATTGCGTGGAATGCTGCCGCCAGTCGTCGAAAATGCGGGCGATGTCGCCGTACGCCGTATCGAGCATACGGTAGGCATAGATTTTATTGGGGCTGCAGGCACGCCCGCAAGCCGCCAGGTAGTTGTCGGAATCGACCTTGTCGCGCAAGACGGCGTACATGTCGTTGACCTTCTTGCGCAGGATCACCTCGCCGCCCACATGCTCCCAGAACCGGCCGTTCTTGGCGTGTTCATTGCCGAAGGCGACGGCGAACGCGGTCCAGTCGCCCGGCCTTGCGTGCAGTTCGTACAGCAGGCCGAGCGCCAGTTCCAGCACGCTTTCGCCATAGCTGTTCCCTGGCGCTTCGGCGCGCGAGGAACGGCGCGCGGCGCGCAACGCACCCGCCGTCAAGTCGACGTATTCGCCGAGGGTGTCGCCTTCGCAGGCCCGATCGAGCAGGCGCGCGGGAGAGGCATGGGCGAACGCATGCAGGGAGCATTGTCCCAGCAATTTGCGCACTTGTTCCCACCCGTGCTCTTGATACCGGGTTCCCGGCAGGCGCATACCTTTCCTCGTCTCGTGTCTGGCCAGTCCGCCGCATGGGGCGGACGCACTAAAATCATGCCATACAACGACGCCGGGGATGGCGCGCTTGAAACCCCTATTTACCCCTCTGTTCCTGATTCTGGCCCAGGGCGGAGGCCAGCACCGCGGCCACGATCGGCGCCGCATGCTCGCCTCCGGTCGCCTCGGAGTGACTGACGAAGGCGGCAACGGCGAGCCTGTGCGCCTGTCTGGGGAGGCTTCCCGGCTCCAGCCAGCCGGTGAACCAGACTGTGGCCAAGTCGGCGCCGCCCTGGGGCCCGGTCGGCGAGGTGCCGGTCTTGCCGGACAGGCCGCGCCGCAGCGTATCGAAGCGCGCGCCGCGGAATGCGCCCGCCGCGGTGCCGATATCGACCACGCCCTTCATTCCGGCCCGGATGCGGTCCAGCCGCACGCCGACCAGCGCCATGGCAGGCACTTCGGCCTGGCGCTGGTCGAGCGAGAGCAGCAGGCGCGGGGCGATGATCCTGCCCTGGCCGGCCGCGCCGGCCGCCAGCGCCATCTGCAGCGGGGTGACCTGCATCCGCAGTCCGATCGACATCTGGCGCAGTTCGTGACGGGTGTGGATCGGGTCGATGTTCGAGGCGCTGGCCTGCAGCGCGTCCCAGCTCGACCAGCTGTAATCGGCCGGCAGCAGGCCGCCGTCCAGGCGCAGCGCCTGGCCGAAGCCGAGGTGGTGCGCCATGCCGACAATCGGCCGTACGCTGTCGAGCGCACCGCCTTCAAGCGGCTGCAGGTCGGGCGCCCCGCCTTCCGGACGGCCGAACAGGCTGCGGTCGCTCAATTCGCCCGACCACGCGAACCAGGTATTGAGGCTGTAGGTGAGCGCCTGCGACAGTCCGAGCCTGCCATCCTGGGCGCGCCGGTCCAGGTGCTGGTCCTTGTAGTTGGTGATGTGCGCCAGGCCGGTTGCCGCCGGATAGCTGGACGAATCGGTCTGAAACGCGAACCCCTTGTCGCGCGCCATCCGGTTAATCGCCGCCAGCGGCATCCCGGCCAGCAGCGCTTCAAGCTGCGGATCGCGCAACGCCGCCTGTTCCAGCCCCATCGCGCTGATGACCTTGAAGGTCGAGCCGGGACTCGAGTGGGCGCCGCCGTCGTGCTGGAAAGCGGGCAGCCGCAGCGGGCTGCGGGCCGGATCGGTGCGGTCGAAGTTGCGCACTTCGTTCCAGTTGGCCGCACTCACGGGCGCACCGCCGGCGCCGGCGGCGGCGAGCACATCGCCGGTTTCCGTGTCGATGATGACAATGCCCCCGCGCCTGCCTGGCGGCGGGGCCTGGCCGCCGCTGCACGTCTTGCCGTCCCAATGTCCGCGCCGCATGCCGATGCATGCCAGCGCATCCTGGCTGGCGGTCTGCAGCGCGATATCGAGCGTCAGGCGCGCCGTATGCGGCAATCCGTTCGGCGAGGGCAGCCGGGCCAGCATGCCGGCGACGCTGGAAGCATGGTCGGCGCGGATGCCGAGCAAGGGCGCCAGGCCGGCGTCGATCGCGGCCCGGGTCGGCGCGCCGCCGCCCCACAGCGGGACGCCGTTCCGGTCTTCCAGCGTCACCTCGGCAATCGCCGCTGGGCGGGACATCGCCGCCGCGGGTGCGAGCGGCTGCCAGTCGAGCTGTCCGTTCGCCACGCGCAGGTGGCGATACTGCTGGTCGCCGGGTAGGGCGAACGCCGACATGTCGAGTGCGGCCGCGTCCAGCGATACGCTGCGCGCTCCGGGCAGCAATTCGAGCACGACAAGCTGCGCCGCATCGCGCGCGGGACAGGCGCGCCCGGAGCACGCGTCCTCAACGCTGCGAATGCGCGCGCCATGCGCGGCGCCGGAGCGCCCGATCAGCATCAGCCGCAAGGTTTCTCCGCCCCGCGCGGGCTGCGCCAGCGACAGCGTGAGCCGCGCCGGCGCGGACGGATTCGCTTCGGGCCACGAGCCGATGCGCGTCCAGGGCGCCCAACCCGGCTCCACCGCCGCAAACAGGCGCGCCGCGGCCACCGGCATCGCACCGCTCACCGAGGCCGGCGCGGAATCGACGGCGGCCTGCCACGTGCCATGAGCCGCCCCCTGCGCGACGCGCCACGCCAGCAGGCGCCGCTCGCCGTTAAATACGCGCACCTGTTCGCGCACGAAATCGCCATCGGCCATGCGGTATACGCGCTTGAGAAGCTTGACGGCGGCCGGATCCAGTGTCACCTGGTCCCAATTGCTTAGCTGGCTTGCACGCGCCGCCCCCGTCGCCGAGCGCCAAGCAGCCAGATCGCGCGGGACCAGCTCGGCCAGTCCGCCGGCGCCCAGCCGCACCATGCCGCGTGCGCGCAATTCCTGAAACAGCGCCTGGTCTTCCAGGCTGCGCCCCATGTCGGCAGGTACCTGGTAGTTGCCCGCGCCGAGCCACGCCGAGACGGGCTGGCCGCTGGCGGGATAGGCGACAACTTGCGCCTTCGCCGCGGCGACACCGGGAACAGTCCGGACCAGTTGCACCACCAGTTCGCCTGCCTGCGCGCAGCCGGCGCTGGCGCGGCGCTGGATGTGCAGCGCCGCGACCGGGCTCCACACCAGCCAGCCATCACGGCCAAGCGCCACTTGTCCATGTGCGCCCTGCTCCGGCTTGCCGTAGCCGGCGTCGCCGATCCAGCTGACCACCGGGTCCAGGCTGTCCCAGCGCAGTTGCAACGGCCCGGCGCCGGGTCCGGCGTTCCCGCTAACCTGAATCTGTGGCATGCCGGCGTCTTCCGGCCCGCTCAGCACGACATTGCGCAACGCGACCGGGTGCGCGGCCGCGTCGTTGCGTGCGACCCAGCGTGCGACATCGTCGAAGCCGTAGCCGATCCGCACCGGCAGCAGGCGCCCGCCCGCGTTGCCCGCCATCTGGCTGCACAAGTCGATGCGCAGTGGCGGCGCGCTGCGGATCCCGGCAGCGACCAGCAGCGTGCCGCCGGGTTGCTGCGCCAGCGATATGCCGGCCTTGGCGGGGACGCTGAACGCAATGCCCGGCAATGCTGGCTGGAACTGATCCACTGAGCGCGGCGCGCCAAATGGATGAGCGCTGGCGCCCAGCGTGTCGCCGGCCGCGGCCAGGCTGCGCGCATGGCCGCCAATCAGGAAGGCGCCGCCGATCGCCGCCAGCGCGCCCGCCGCGCCAATCCAGTGTACGGCAGAGCTACCGCGCGGACGGACCGCGGCGACGGCAGGCTCGGCAGGCGGGGGTGGCTTGCAATTGCGGCCCGGCGCGGGGCGGGCGCCCATGCGCAGGTTGCGCGCGCGCCGCCACGCGGTGTGGCGTTTGCACGCCTCCCTCACGATGTTTCCGATCATGCCTGCCATGGGTTCCCCGTCTGGATAAGGCCGGGTTCGCACCTGCGCACGCCGCCTGCACAGGCTTAGCGGGGGGAGAACGGAAAAGCCCAGTTCGGCAATACGTTTTATCGCCATTTTCTGCAGGTCGTTCCGCCGATCGTGCGGCCCGTCGCATTCGGATAGCGGTGCGGGAGGCCATTGGATACAGTACATCCATCGCAACGCCACATTGAAAGGAACTACCATGAACGTCCTGAAAAACTTCGAAGCAGTGTTCGTCGTGGCCCTCGGTGTGGCCGCCTCCGCAAGCTTCCTGTCGCAGTCGCCGGAACAGGCGATCGCCGCGGCCCCTCAAGCACAGAGCGCGAGCGTCGCGACGCCTTCGAAGATGGCCGTGGTGACAGTTTCCGCCAAACGTATGAGCAGCGTCGAAAAGCAGCGCTCGCTGGAAGACGAACGCCGCCTGGCGCGCCAGGGTATCGCCGCCGGGAACCGCATCTGATTGCCCGGTTTTCCCTGCGCAGCGCCAGCTGACAAAGCTGGCGCTGCGCAGGCGAATAGCCCTTGTCCGTACGGTAGCGAACACCGACTTTCCCGTAATCTGTTTCAGTTGTAAGCAACTGATTCTTTTCTCCGAATCCCAGGTTCAGCTTGCTATATTGAATCGTAGGTTTTTGAAACGGAGAAAAAAATGAAACGCACACTCACACTCGCAACAATGATCGCCCTCGGCGCCGCAGCCTGGATGCCGTTGCCATCGATGGCGCAGACCGGCTTCAACCTGGTCATCAATTCCGCCCCGCCGGCGCCCCGTTTCGAAAGCGTACCCGCACCTCGCCGCGGTTATGTCTGGGCGCCGGGATACTGGAACTGGGACGGCGGCCGTCACGTCTGGCTCGCCGGCCACTGGGAAAATGCACGTGACGGCTACCAATACCAATCCGGTGAATGGCAGCGGGACGGCGGCGGCTACCGCCTGCGCGCCGGCGGCTGGCAGCCAGTGGCGCAGGTGCGCTACGACGAAATCCGCGTAGCACCGCCATCGCCGCGGTATGAACGCATCCCGCGTTTGCGTGACGGCTATGTATGGCAGCCTGGTTACTGGGACTGGCGTGGCAATCGCTACGAATGGACCTCGGGAATCTGGATCGCCGAGCGTCCGGGCTACGTGTACTCGCAGCCGAACTGGGTGCAGCGCGATGGCCGCTGGTCCATGGAACCGTCGCGCTGGGTAGCGCGCGGTGGCCGCGACCGTGACCGCGACGGCATCCCGGACCGCTTTGAGCACGGTCGTGACCGCGACCATGACGGCGTCCCCGATCGTCTGGAACACAATGGCCGCCGCGACCAGGACCGTGATGGCGTCCCGGACCGGCGCGATGCCGACCGTGATGGCGATGGCGTGCGCAACGACCGCGACGCCCGTCCCGACAATCCGCGCCGTAACTAACGCGGCTTAAGAAAAAGCGCCTTCGGGCGCTTTTTTTTGTCGGCTCGCAATTTAATAGCATGCACTTCACGCATTTTTGTGAAATTTGTCCGATTGTCGGACCTGACCCCCAGCGTCGAATACGGTATCCTGCCGGCATGATCGATTTCGACCGCCTCCAACTTGCCGCTTTCAAGTCTGAATTGAGTGCGAGCCGCCGGCTGTCCGAACGCACCGGATGCTCGCCGGAACAGGCGCTGCGCCAGACGCTCGAACGAGTCGCGGGCGCCGGCGCACTCGCCGGGATGCTTGGCGCGCGCCTCGCGGCGAAGGAAGCCAATGCGGTGCGCCAAGCTGAACGCAGTGAAGCACGCGCGGCCGCGTTGACGCGGCGCCAGGCCAGGCACGATGGCAAGCCGACCCCGTGGCGCGCCTGGTTCGACGGCTCCGCGCATCCCAATCCGGGCGACTGCGGCATCGGCGCCGTTCTCAAGGGACCGGGCGACCGGCGCGTCGAGATTTCGCGCACCGCCGGCTACGGCAACAGCAGCGAGGCCGAATACCGCGCGCTGATTGCACTGCTCGAAGCGGCCGTCCAGAATGGCGCTCACGGCCTGACCATTTACGGCGACAGCAAAGTGGTGATTGATGACGTCAACGGCAACGATGCCGCAGCCGCCGTTTCGCTGAGCGAATGCCGTCAGAACGCGCTCGCGCTGATCGCTGCATTGAGCGACGTCACTCTGCGCTGGATTCCCCGCCACAAGAACGCCGAAGCGGACGCCTTGTCGCAATTGGCAGGCCGCGCCCCATCCACCGTACCGAATGAACTCATCGATGAATCCTGAATTGAACACCTGGCAGCCGAAGCTCGTTGCGCTCGCGGGCGCCGCACCCGGCAGCGACGGCGCCCACGACATCAGCCACCTGCACCGGGTCTGGCGCAACGCGCAGGCGCTGCTGGAATCGTACCCGCAGGCCGATCGGCTGGTGGTGATGGCCGGCTGCTATCTGCACGACCTCGTCAACCTGCCGAAGAACCACCCGGAGCGCGCGCTGGCATCGCGCCGCTCTGCTGCTCTGGCATCGAGCGAACTGGCCGCCCAAAGCTTCCCGACTGCGCGGATCGGCGCGGTGGCGCACGCCATCGAAGCGCACAGCTTTTCGGCGGCGATCGAAGCGAGATCGATCGAGGCGCAGATCGTGCAGGACGCCGACCGCCTCGACGCGCTTGGCGCCGTTGGCCTGGCACGCATGTTCTACATCGCCGGCCAGATGGGCATAGCGCTGGCACACCCGGACGACCCGCTGGCCGAAAGCCGCCCGCACGACGACCGCGCGTTCGCGCTCGACCACATCGAGGCGAAGCTGGCCGCGCTGCCGGGCATGATGCAAACCGCCGCCGGCCGTGCGCTGGGCGAAGAACGCCTGGAGCAGCTGCTGGCATTTCGCTGCGGCTTTGCGCGCGAATGGATCGGGGCAGGCGCCCCATAACAGCCTGACATGCCGATGCGTTAAGATACGGCTTCGACCGATCCGCGCCCTGCCCGGGCTGACCTACCAATGACCAGCAGCAGCGCACTCGCCAGGCCGACGGCCGGCAACCTGAACTTCGTCCTCGTCTGCGTCTTCATCGACATGCTCGGAATCGGCCTGATCGTGCCAGTGCTGCCGCTGCTGGTCGGCGAATTCGTCGCCGGGCGCGAGCAACAGGCGCTGTGGTTCGGGCTCATGACCACGGTGTTCGGCCTGATGCAATTCATCTTCATGCCGATGCTGGGCGCGCTCAGCGACCGCGTCGGCCGCCGCCCGGTGCTGATGGTGTCGATGGCCGGCATGTGCATCAACTTCCTGACCACCGCATGGGCTCCCAACCTGGCCTGCCTGTTCATCGGCCGGGTCATCGGCGGAATGTCCTCGGCCAGCATGTCGGTCGCCTCAGCCTATGCCTCGGACATCTCGACCCACGAAAACCGCGCCAAGAGTTTCGGCAAGGTGGGCGCGGCGTTCGGCCTCGGCTTCATCTGCGGGCCGATGCTGGGCGGGCTGCTCGGCAGCGTCAACCTGCACCTGCCGTTCTACGTCGCCGCCGCGCTGTCAGCCGCCAATCTCGCGTACGGCTATTTCGCGGTGCCCGAATCGTTGCCCGCCGACCGCCGTTCGCCATTTGCAATCGCACGCATCAATCCTTTCGCCGCGCTGGGCCGCCTGCTCAAGCGAACCGAGATCCGGGGCCTGATCATCGTCTACGCGTTGATGACTTTCGCCCAGATGATGCTGCAGTCGACCTGGGTGCTCTACACCACCTTCCGCTTCGACTGGACCCCGCGCGAAAACGGCATCGCCTTGTTTTGCGTCGGCGTGTCCGCGGCGGTGGTGCAGGCCGGCCTGCTGGGCGTCCTGATGCACCGCTTCGGCGAAGTACGCCTGTCGCTGCTCGGCCTGGCCTCGGGCGCCATCACCTATATGCTGTACGGCCTGGCCACGCAAGGCTGGATGATGTACGTTTTCATCCTGTGCAACCTGCTCGCCTTCGCAGCCGGCCCGGCGCTGCAGTCGATCATCTCGAAATCATCGGCAGCGAGCGAACAGGGTGAGCTGATGGGCTCCCTGCAATCGATCGCCAGCCTGGGGGTCATCTTCATGCCGCTGGTCGGCACCGCGATCCTTGGCGCGGCCAGCCACCTGCCGCCGCAGGACTGGCGCATCGGCGCGACCTTCTTCCTCTGCGCCGCGATGCAGGCGCTCGCCATCGTCGTCGCAAGGCGTTATTTCAGCTCGCACAAGACCGCATGAGTTCAGTAGTACTCGGCGCGGTGCTGCTTGGGGCGCTGCTCCACGCCACCTGGAATGCGCTGGTCAAGTCGCGCACCGATACCTTCCTCGTCACGGTGCTGGTCGCCGGCGGCGCCGGGCTGCTGTCGGCGCTCGGGCTGGTGTTGCTCCCTGCTCCCGCCGCTGCCAGCTGGCCGTATATCGCGGTATCGACCGTCATCCAGCTTTCCTACTACGCGCTGCTGGTCGCGGCCTATCGCGATGGCGACATGAGCCACGCCTATCCGCTGATGAGGGGAAGCGCTCCGCTGCTGGTCGCGCTGGCCAGCGGCCCGCTGATCGGCGAACGGCTCGGCGCGGTGCAGTGGCTGGCGATCGGATGCATCAGCGGCGGCATCATGGCGCTGTACTTCACGGCGCGCGGCAAGCATCCCGGCGCGCAACGCACCACCGTCTTCGCGCTGCTCACCGCATGCATGATCGCCGCCTTCACGCTGGTCGACGGGATTGGCGTGCGCAAGTCCGGCGCTCCCGTGACCTACACGATGTGGATTTTCATGCTCACCGGGATGGGCCTGTTCGCCTGGGCGGCCGCGCGCCGGCCCGGCCAGCTGGCTGCGTATGCGCGCATGAACATGGGCGTGATGCTGCTCGGGGGCGCCGCAAACCTGGGCTCGTACAGCCTGGCCTTGTGGGCGATGACGCATGCGCCGGTGGCCGCGGTGGCGGCACTGAGGGAAACGTCGATCCTGTTCGCAGTGGCGATCGCAGGACTGGTGCTGCGCGAGAAAGTGAGCGCGCAGCGCCTCGCCGCAGTCGCCCTGGTCGCCTGCGGCGCCGTGGCGATGCGGCTCGGCTAGGATCAGAACTTCATTTCCATCGTCCCGCGCAGCACGACCACGCCAGGGAAGATCGACGTGCGGTGCACCGAGCCGAACATGTCCGAGTACGTGTTCTGCGCGATGAAATCCTGGCGCAGGATGTTCGAGACCGCGACACGCAACTGGTTGCGCGGGTCGAACTTCCACAACCCGTACACTTCGAGGTCACGCCGCACCGACTGGTAGCTGCTCTGCGTGTCCGATATCTGCACCGGCCCACCATTTTTGAATGCGAAGCTGCCGCCGGTGGTCAGCGCGCCTTCCTTGTAGTCCATCCCGAGCGTGGCCGAGAACGGCGTCTGCGAATCGAGCCGATTGTTCGGGCCCTGCACCGCATCGACCGACGACCAGTTGCGGCTGACACTGGCGCGCAGGTCGATCGCCGGCGCGCTCGCGACGAGCGACTTGAGCGGGAACTTGGCTTCCAGCTCGATGCCGCGCGTGTGCGCCTGGCCGTCATTGATCGGCATCGAGACCCAGCGGCCATCGCTCGCCAGGCTCACTCCGTTGCGGGTGTATCCATCGATGCGCCGCATCGAGGCGCTGGCCGACAGCAGCGCGCCCTCGCCCCAGTAATGTTCGTAAGAGGCGTCGAGGCCGAGCGCCAGCTCCGGCTTCAGGTTCGGATTTCCCTGGAAATCCGGTTCGGTCGAGGAGTTGTTCACGCTCGTGAAGCGGCGCGGGATCAGGCTTTGCGTGTTCGGCGCCTTGTAGGTGCGGGTCACAGCAAAGCGCACCTGGTCGGCTTTGGTACCTGGCAGCTTGTACAGGGTCTGGAACAACGGACTCCACACCCTGCTGCTCGATTCCGCCGTTGCGAACGTATTGCCGGAGGTGCTGGTCTGGATGCCCTCCCAGCGCGCGCCGAAGTAGACCGACCAGCGCGGGGTGATGTTCCATTCGTCTTGCGCGTACGCTGCGAACCGGGTCACGCGGGCGTCGTAATGCTCATCGCTGTTGATCGGGAATGCGCCGGGCAGCGCCACCTCTTGCTGCAGCCGCGCGTCTTCGCGGGTGCTGATGCCGCCGTCCCAGCCGATCGCCAGCGCATGGCCTTCCACTACCGGCGTGGAGAATTTGCCGGTCGAGGTGACGCCGTGGTCGGTGCCTTTCGAATGGATCGAGCTGTCCAGGATCAGGACGCCGGCCTGGTTGTAGCCGAGGCGGCGCTGCTCGTTGCCGAGGCCACCGACCACGCCACCCAGTTTCATATCCAGCTTGGCGCCCGAGGCGAGCTTGTGGACCCAATTGAGGTCGGTGCGGAAGAACTCGTTTTCGTTCGACAGGAACGACTCGATCCCCGGATAGGTCGGCGCCGCGCCGACCGGCGTGACGACGTCGGTCCTGGCGCCGCGGCTGAAGCGGTTCACGTTGAGGAAAGTCTGCGAGGTGACAGTGTCGCCGTTTTCCAGCGTCCAGTTCAGGCGCGGTGCAAGATTGATGGCGCTGAACTGGCCCCGTTCATTGGTCGAGCTGTTGCGCAACAGGGTTTGGCGGCCTGCCGGATCGAAGCCTTCTTCCACGGTCGGCGATTCGCGATTGAATTTCTGGTAAAACGCGTTTATCGACAGCGAATATGACATCTGTCCGAATTTGTCCGACAGCTGCAGGTTGGCGTTCGGGTTGAGGAAGCCGTGCCCCCCGCCGACGCCGAGCTTCAGCTCGCGCTGCGCTTTCTTGATCGCCTTCTTCAGGATGATGTTGATGGTGCCGGCGATCGACTGAGTCGAAAATTCGGCACTCGCCGCGCGCAGCACTTCGATCCTTTCGATGACATCGGGCGCCAGCGAATCGAGCGAAAATCCGGCCGGCGCGCGCTCCCCGTTCAGCAGGATCTGGGTATAGCCGGCGCCGAGGCCGCGCATGCGGATCTCTCCGCCTCCGCGTCCCGACGCACCGCTGACGGTAATGCCCGGCAGGCGCTTGAGCACGTCGACCACGTTGGTGTCGCCGTACTTCACAATTTCCTCGTGGTTGACGACGATCTTGCTGGCGGTGTCGTCACGGCGTGGATCGTAGCTGTCGGCGGTGCCGCGCACTTCAACTTTCTGCATTTTGTCGTCGGCGGCTTTGGCCGGCGCTGGCGCTGCGGCTGGCTCGGCCTGCTGTGCGTGGGCGGACATCGCGGCGGCCAATGCGGCGGCGATAACGGTCAAACGGAGTGGATTTTTGTGGGCGGACATGAAAACAAAGCGGATTTATTGCAGAGGCCGCTATTGTCCGTCATTGCACTGAGCTTGAGTTGGCAGAGGAGAACTATTTTTCGTATGCATGTTGCATTGTCATATCGACAATGAATCTCACGGCTTGGGCGGGAACGCCGGATAAGGGGGCAACTGGATGATGACCGGCGCAGGTTGCGCTGCCGGTGCAGACTGTACGAGCGGTGCCGCGGGATTCTTCGGAGGCGTGGCGTAATTTAGTACAAAAGTGATTACTGTAATCGCGGAAGCTCCGAGCACAACTGCGGTTCCCACCATCCATTTCACCATGCCCGCGAATTCCTTATGCATCTCGATACGCAAAGCGCCAAGGCCCTCGGCCAGATCGGCCCTGGTTGCCATCTGGTCGAGCCGCGTTTCGATTCGCGCGAAGCGCTCCCGCGCCTCGGCGGCAAATTCTTCCAGTTTTGTAGGACCCGCTTCCATATCAACAGCTTAATTCGCGGGCACATCGCGTGCAAGCGACGCACGCCGGAAAACCATGACAACGCTCAGCACACCGTTATAATTGCCAATCGTCCAAGTAAGAGGCCCTCACCGTGTCTGATCGCATCAAAGTTTTGCCCCAATATTTGCTCCCGAAGCAAGCCCTGACCACCTTCGCCGGCCGCGTCGCCGGCGCCAAGGGCGGGGTCTGGACCACCAACCTGATCCGCTGGTTCGTCGGCAAATACGGGGTCAACATGGACGAGGCGGTCAATCCGGACATCACGAGCTATTCGAGCTTTAACGAATTCTTCACCCGTCCCCTGAAACCGGATGCGCGTCCGCTGGCGCACGCCGATTTCATCTGCCCGGTGGACGGCGCGATCAGCCAGTTCGGCCAGGTCGAGGACCACCAGATCTTCCAGGCCAAGGGCCACAAGTTCACCACCGCAGAACTGGTGGGCGGCGACACCAGCCTGGCCGCGCACTTCCAGCACGGCAGCTTCGCCAATCTGTACCTGAGCCCGAAGGACTACCACCGCCTGCACATGCCTTGCGACGGCCGCCTGACGCGCATGATCTATGTGCCTGGCGCGCTGTTCTCGGTGAACCCGACCACCGCCCGCGGCATTCCGGGCCTGTTCGCCCGCAACGAGCGCGTGGTGTGCGTGTTCGAATCGGCCGAACACGGCCCGTTCGTGCTGACGCTGGTGGGCGCCACCATCGTCGGCAGCATGGAGACCGTCTGGCACGGCGTGGTCAACCCGACCCGCCCGGGCCGCATCTGCGAATGGGATTACCAGGACCAGAACATCGAACTCAAAAAAGGCGCGGAGATGGGGCGCTTCCTGCTCGGCTCCACCATCGTCATGCTGTTCAGGCAGGACACCATCTCCTTCAATCCTGCCTGGGCGCCCGAACGCAGCATCCGCCTCGGCGAAATGATGGGCGACCGCCCGCGCTAAGCCACGAAGCGCTTGCGCGCCTCCGTGCAGCACAGCGATTCCATCATGTCGAGGAAGGCGCGGGTCTTGGCCGGCATCAGGCGCCGGCCGGGAAAGACCGCCCATCCCGTCACCGTCGGCAGGTCCCACTCCGGCAGCACCCTGACCAGTTCACCCTTGTCCAGGAACGGCGTCGCGAACAAGTCCGAGCTGGCGGCGATGCCGGCGCCGGTGCAGGCTATCCGCGCCAGCAAGTCAGGCGAGTTGGCGGTCATGCGGGCCTGAAGGTCGCGCGACCACTCGGTCTTGCCGCGCGTGAGCACCCAGGGCTGCGCGCCGCCGTTGCGGCTCAGGAGGCACAGCAGGTCGTGCTTCTGCAGGTCGTCGGGATGCTCCGGCAGGCCGCGCTGCGCAATGTACGACGGCGCCGCGTACAGGCCCACTTTTTCCAGCGCCACGCGGCGCGCGGCCAGCGACGAGTCGTCCGGCAGGTCGCCCATCCGGATGGCGATGTCGAAGTTCTCGGCCACCAGGTCGACCCTGCGCGGTGACAGGTCCAGTTCCAGCGTGATGGCCGGATAGCGCGCCATGAACTCGGTCATCACGCGGGTCAGGCCGAGATTGGCGAAGTCGGACGGCATCGACACCCTCAGGCGTCCGCTTGGCTCCTGCTGGCGGTGTTCCACCAGCGCGCCTGCCGCTTCCACTTCCTCGACCACCTTGCGCGCATGCTCGAGCAGGCTTTCGCCGAATTCGGTGAGCATCAGCTTGCGCGTGGTCCGCTGCAGCAGCCGCTCGCCCAACTTCGCCTCGAGCAGCGAAATCCGGCGCGACACGGTCGATTTCGGCAAATCCACCCGCTGAGCAGCCTTGCTGAAGCTGCCGCTCTCGACAATGCGTGCAAATAACAGCAAATCGTTCGGTTCGACGTCCATTTGATTGTCCCATCAGGCGAATAATGTTATCCATTTTAACGCCTTCCGCATTGATTTTGGAACTGTTAAAGTGATCTTCATCGCAGTCCCACAACCAAACACCAAGGAGCTCCACATGAACATCCTGCAAATCAATTCCAGCGCACGCAGCACCGGTTCCGAGTCGACCCGTATGAACGACAAGATCGTCGCCGGCCTGGTCGCCGACCATCCTGGCGCCGTCGTCACCCGCCGCGACCTGGCTTCCCAGCCGCATCCGACCATCGACGAAGCGGCCCTGGGCGCCCTGTTCACCCCAGCCGACCAGCGTACCGCCGAGCAGGCAGCACGCGTGGCACTGGATGACGCCCTGATCGCCCAGGCGCAGGCAGCGGACGTGATCGTGATCGGCGCGCCGATGTACAACTTCGGCATCACCACGCAGCTGAAAAGCTGGTTCGACGCTATCGCCCGTGCCGGCGTGACGTTCCGTTACACCGCGACCGGCCCTGAAGGCCTGTTGAAGGACAAAAAGGTATTCGTGACACTGTCGCGTGGCGGCGTGCACCGTAACGGCGCGAGCGATTCGCAAGTGCCGCACCTGACCACCTTCCTCGGCTTCCTCGGCCTGACCGACGTGACGTTCGTGTACTCGGAAGGCCACGGCATGGGACCGGAAGCAGTCGCCAAAGCGCGCGCCCAGGCCGACGCGGACATCGAAGCAGCACTGGCGTAAGCAGCACCAGGGTCTGGCCCGAGGGACAGACCCAATCAACCCGGTGACGCGAGCGGCGCCTTAATCAAGGAGAGCAAGATGACACAGCAGTTGACAGCAGAACGGGTGCAGACGCCACGCGGCGTCGAGCGCCTGGTCAATGGACAATTCGTGATGGACGGCGCCGGAGTCAAGATCAACCGCGTGCTGACACAGACGCTTCAGCGCCGGCTCGATCCATTCCTGATGCTGGACGCCTTCGGCAGCGACAAGCCGGGCGACTACATCGCCGGGTTCCCGGAACATCCGCACCGCGGCTTCGAGACCATCTCGTACATGATCACGGGACGCATGCGGCACAAGGACAGCGCGGGCCATGAAGGCCTGATTACCAACGGCGGCGTGCAGTGGATGACGGCCGGCCGCGGCGTGGTGCATTCCGAAATGCCGGAGCAGAACGACGGCCTGATGGAAGGCTTCCAGCTGTGGCTCAACCTGCCCGCCAAGGATAAGATGAGCGCGCCGTGGTACCGCGACATCCCGAGCCAGGAGATCCCGCGTTTTGCTACCGATGCGGGAGCGACGGTGCAGGTGATCGCCGGCAGCAGTCACGGTGTCGAAGGCGCGGTTACTCGCGATGGCACCGAACCGATCTACCTCGACATCGAGCTTGCGGCGGGCGCGAGCTTCGAGCAGCAGCTGCCGCCGGGGCACAACGCGTTTTTGTACGTGTTCCGCGGCGAGGTGACGGTTGAAGGCAAGGCCGTGCCGAGCACGCGGATGGCGATCCTGGCCAATCCGCCGGAAGCCGAAGGCGTGCGCATCAAGGCCGCCGAGGCGAGCCGGGTGCTGCTGATTGCGGGTCGTCCGCTGGGCGAGCCGATTGCGCAGTATGGGCCGTTTGTGATGAACACGCAGGCGGAGTTGCAGCAGGCGGTGGAGGACTTCAGGGCTGGGCGATTCGCGGCCTGAGTTATCTGAAGCTTTTGCTGAAATGGGGTCCCGCCTTCGCGAGGAGTCGTTTCTGCCAGTGGCAGGAACGACGGTCGCGAAGGGGGGACCCCATTTGTATGTGAGCCACCGTTGATTCAGCTAGAATTCACCTCATGCCATTAATTCCCGCCCTCCTCCAGGCACTTGCCTACGTCAGCCGCGTGTGCGGATTCGACACGATCGATTCCTTCCCAGCCGGCCACCAACACGCGCGCACCCGCTGGAACCGCGCCTATTTCGACATCGCCTCGGACGTCAAGCCCGAGCAGATCGAGCGCTCCCTGTGCGAATCGATCACCAACACCCCGCTCATCTTCGCCCACATCACCCATCCGACGCCGCGCATGCAGCGCGCACTGCTGGCCGTGATCGAAACGCGGATGCGGCGTTCCTGCGGCAATCCCGTCGACCTGGCCTCGCTGCTGGTCAACGCCTACCGCAGCCAATACACCGCCGAGGCGATGCCCGGCCTGCGCGCCGTGATTGAAGACAGCGGCTTCGACGTGCGCGCAGTGATGGAATTCCTCGGCGCGATGCCGGCGGCCTTCGACGTTATCGAGGCTGCACCGTAAGCGCCACAGGCACCCGCAGATTGCTCGGCAAGTAGCGGTTTCGCAGCGCCATGAACGGCGTCTCGACCAGCCGGTACAACACCCACCCCGACAGCAACGACAGCGCCAACGATACACCAATCGCCACCAGCGATTCCGGCCCGTATCCGCGCGCAGCCAAGGGATCCGCCAGCAGGATGCATACCTGCTTGTGGGTCAGGTAGATCGCGTACGACCACAGCGCCAGGCTGGCGGCGCCCGGAATGCGGAGGGTGCGCAGCACCGAGCGCTCGCTTAGCGCGGCAACGATCAGCAGCGAGAACCCGAGCGCCAGCATCGGATAACCGACGACTGTCATCGCGAAACCAAAATGATTACCCAGGAACAGCGCGAACGTCGGCGCGGTAACCGCGATACCGGCGGCCAGCGCCAGGTCGCCATGCGCGGTGATGCGGCGCCATAGGCCGGAGTGGTAGTTTTTCAGCAGCGCCAGCGCGACGCCGGCCACCAGCTCATCGAAGCGGCAAAAGGTCGAATAGTAGATATATTTGTAGTAGTGATTCAGCGGACGCGCGCTGCCGTCCACCACTTCAGTCCACAGCACGCCGCGCACCAGCATGCCGGCCGCAAGCGTGGCGGCGATGGCAATCCAGGCCCAGCGCAACGATCGGCGCAGCGCGGCGATGGCCAGCGCCGCAGCCGGCAGCAGCAGGTAGAACTGCTCCTCGATGCACAGCGACCAGGCGTGCGAAAACGCGGTGCCCGGATTGAGGTTGATGTTCTGCGTGAAAGTGAGGAACTCCCACAGCGGCGGCAACGCGAGCTTGCCGCGGAACGCCGGCAGCAGGAAGTACAGCGCCAGCACCGCGTAATAATTGGGCAAGGTGCGCAGCAGGCGGCGCCCGTAGAAATGCCCAAGCGAGAAGCCATCCGGGCCGCGCATCGCCGCGAAGATCTGATTGCCGATCAGGTAGCCGGACAGGGCGAAGAACAGGTCCACCCCGACCCAGCCAATCTGGCCGACCCAGCCGAAGGTGTCGTCGGCGGCGACGAACAGCACGTAATGGTGCAGCACCACCAGGCCGATCGCGAGCGCGCGCAGGGTATCGAGGCCGTGTACCCGCTTGGTAGGTTGTATGACGTTCATGCTCCGCCGGGCAAAAAGGGACGCGCAAATCATGCCATGCGCTTTCCACATTCACCAGTGTTTCCCGATAAAATGACGGCAACCCCAACTTCTGGAATGCTTCAATGACAACAGCACGCGACTTGCAGTTCAAATCGATCAACTACACCGGACTCGGCAAGGGCCCGCGCCTGATCATCACCGGCGCGGTGCACGGCAACGAAACCTGCGGCACCAAGGCGATCCGCCGCGTCATGGACGAGATCGACAGCGGCAAGCTGCTGATCGCGAACGGCAGCGTGACCTTCGTGCCGGTGACCAATCCCCTCGCCTACGCGCTGGAGCAGCGCTCGGGCGAACGCAACCTGAACCGCAACCTGTTCCCGAACGATCATCCGCAGGATTTCGAAGACCAGATCGCCAACTGGCTGTGCCCGCTGCTGGCCCAGCATGAGGTGCTGCTCGACCTGCATTCGTTTAACGCCCAGAGCGAGCCGTTCGTGATGGTCGGACCGCAAAACAATGACGGTCCGCTGCAGCCGTTCAAGCACGCCGACAAGGAGCGCGCGCTGGCGGTGCGCCTCGGCGTGCGCCGCTTCGTCGACGGCTGGCTGGGCACCTACGGCCAGGGCGTGCAGCGCCGCATGACCGACGCCTCGCAACTGGAGACCGTGCTGCGCTACGGCGTCGGCACCACCGAATACATGCGCACCACCGGCGGCTACGCGCTGACGCTCGAATGTGGCCAGCACGCCGACCCGGCCGCGCCGGACGTCGCCTATCGCGCCATCATGAATACGCTGGCATTCCTGAAGGTGATCGATGCACCGGAACCTGTACCGGTCGCCGCCGACCAGATGGAGGCGCTGTCGATGGTTGTCGTGCACGACAAGCAGGACAAGGGCGATTCCTTCGTACGCCAGTGGTCCAGCTTCGACCCGGTCGCCAAGGGCCAGCAGATCGGCGTGCGCGCCGACGGCACGCCGGTAAGCTCGGAGCTGGATGGCCGCATCCTTTTCCCGGATGTGAACGCCGGCGCCAACCAGGAGTGGTACTACCTGACCCGCCCGAACCCGGACTTTGCGCGCAGCTAAGCATCGCTGACCGGCGTCGGCGCCTGCCGTGCGCCGGCCCGCTCTTCGCGGATCAGCATCAGATTGCGCAAATAGATTGCCACCCCGAGTAGCTGACCGGCGATGAACACCGGGTCGTGCCGGTGCACCGCATACACCAGCAGCACAATCGCGCCGGCCAGGCTGAAGTACCAGAACGAGACCGGGATCACACTTCTGTGCTGGCGTTCGCTCTGCAGCCACTGGATCACCAGGCGCAGCATGAACAGGCCCTGGCCGCCGAAGCCGACCAGCAGCCACCACATGTCGCTATCCATCGAATTCCCCTTTCGTAGGCCGCCGCAGGGACATGCGCGGCAGCATCAGGAACATCTCGCAGGCGCCCCAGGCCAGGCAGATCGCGCCCAGCGCATGCTGGAAGGGCAGCACTTCCGGGATCTGCACGTGATGGCTGAACAGCAGCGCCGTCGCCACCAGCGACAGCAGCAGTCCGGCCAGGAAGCCGCCGCGGCCGTCCGTTTTCCATTGGTAGCGCGCGTACAATGTCAGCCCCGTCCAGGCGCCCAGCCAGCCGCCCAGCATTCCCCACAAGATATCGATCGGCCAGTGCACGCCGACCATCACGCGCGACAAGCTCACCAGCACGGCCAGCGCCAACAGCGCGGCGCGCATCCAGTTCCGGCCCGGCAGCGTCATGATCCAGATACCGGCGACGGCAAAACTGGCCGCCGCATGGCCGGACGGGAACGACACCGCCCGGTAGGGCGGACCGCTCTGGAAAAACAGCCCGGGCGGGAGCACGGCCAGCGGCCGCGGCACGCTAACCGCCTGCTTGAGCACCTGCACCCACAGCGCTGCGAACAGGCCGGCAAGCAGCGCCGCCCAGAAGCATTGCGGTGAGCGCCGTATCGCCGGCAGCAACAGCGCCAGCGCCACCGCGCCGTCGCCGAGCAGGGTCAGGTGCAGCCAGAACGCGTCGCCCAACGGATGGCCGAGGCGATTCAGCAGCAGGAACGCGCTGCGGTTGGCGGCGCCGGCTGCGAGCGCGGCCAGCAGCACCAGCGACAGGGTGGGCGGCAGCCACACCCAGGGGGAGCGAGTGTCGGGGCGCATGGCGGCCTCATGGACGAATCTTGACCAGCATGACGCCTCCTTTGCGATACAGCACCTCCACCGGCCCAAGCGCCGGCAATGCGCTGCTACGCGTGAGTAAAACCTCGCCCGGCCGCGGCGAAACGGCCCTTTCGGTCACCTCGCCGCGATAGACGCTGAAGCTGGGCACGTTGAAATTCCAGGTGCGCACCGCCAGGCCGGCGTCGCGCGCGAACAGCGCCGCCTCCTTGATCGGGGCCTGCTGCAATTGCCCCAGCGCCGGCAGCACCAGGCCGCCCACGGCGAGCGAACACAGCACGCCGACGGCCAGCAGCCGCTGCCAGACTTCGTAGCGCGGCAGGAAAGCCAGCGCCAGCACGGCCAGCAGCAGGCTCGACGAAGCAAGCCGGTAGCCGCGGCCGAACGCTTCCGGGCGCATCAGGGCCTCGCGCACATAGACGTCGCGGATATGTGGGCCGAACCACTGCAACGCCGCCGGCAGCGCGAGCACCGCGGCCATCAGCACAATCGGCGGGACGAACGCCAGCCAGCGCGACACCAGCAGGCCGCGCCGCTGCGCCATCAACACGAACAGCGGCGACACGCCATACAGCAGGTAGTGCGGCAGCTTGGTGCCGGCCAGCGAAAAGAACACCAGCACGAACAGGAACCAGCACCACAGGAAGCTGTCGAGCGGACTGGTGCGCAGGCTGCGCAGGCCGGGCAGGATGCGCAGGAACAGGCCGGTGTATGGCAGCATCAGCAGCAAGGCCGCAGGCAGGTAGTAGAACAGCTTGCCGTGGTGTCCCTGCAGCGGCGACATGAAACGCTCGACGTTGTGGCGCATGAAGAAGCCGGCGATGAAAGCGTCGCCCTGGCGCAGGTATTCGAGCAGGTACCAGGGGCCGGCCACAACCAGCAGAATCAGCCAACCGGCCGGATCGAGCACGGCCTGGCGCCAGGCGCGCCCCTTGCCGTGCAGCGCGAACGCCAGGCCGCTCGCGGCAAACGGTATCAGCAGCGCGACCGGCCCCTTGGTCAGCATCCCGAGCGCCATCCACAGCCAGGCCCGGTAGCTGTAGCGCGCCAGTGGCTGCTGCATGTAGCGGTAGATGTCGAACATGGCCAGCGCCAGGAGCAGGTTGAGCAAGGCGTCTGCGGTGGCGCCGCGCCCGATCACCCCCACCCCCAGCGTGGTGGCGGCGATCAGCGCCGCAACGTAAGCGGTGCCCCGGTCGGACTGCTGGCGGGTGAACACGAGGATGGCGCCGACCCAGCCAAGGCCGGCCAGCGCCGATGGCAGGCGGAACGCGAACTCCTGCATGCCGAACAGAGAAACCGACAAGGCCTGCAGCCAGTATGTGAGGATGGGTTTGTCGAAGCGCGGCTGGCCGTTCAGCCAGGTGGTGACGAAGTCGCCACGTTCGAGCATCTCGCGAGTCGCCTCGCTGAAGGCGCCTTCGTCGACGTCGAATAGAGGGAAAGCGTTCAGCTGGTTGAAGAAGGCCAGCCAGGCGACCAGCGCCAGCAAAGCCGGCAGCGCTGCCGGCGCCGGCGCGCTGCGTGCTACTTGCCAGGTGGCGCGCGCTGCCCTCGACCCGACAAGTGCGGCAATTTTTCTCACCGCTGGTCCGCTCCGCGGCGCACGGGTTCGCCCTGCCCGGCCGCCTGCTCGCTGAAACCGGCCGCGCCGAGCATCTCGCGCACTGCATAGGTCTTGGTGCTGCCCGATTCGAAATAAGTGCGCGCCAACATTTCGGTGACGATCCCGGTGCAGATGATCTGCACCCCGATCACCGCCAGCAGCACGCCCAGCAGCAGCAGCGGGCGATTGGCGATCGCCTCGCCGTACCATAGTTTTTGCCAGGCCAGCCAGCCCAGCGCCGCACCGCCGGCGCCGGCAAACAGCAGGCCGATGCGCCCGAAGAAATGTCCCGGGCTGGCCCGGAAGCGCGTGAAGAAATACACCGACAGCAGATCGAGGATGACATTGAAGGTGCGCCCCAGCCCGTACTTGGAGCGCCCGTGCACGCGCGGAAAATGGCTGACCGGCTCCTCGGCGATGCGCGCCGGCGACGTGACGGTGGCCACCCAGGTCGGAATGAAGCGGTGCATTTCGCCGTACAGCCGTACCTGCCGGATCACCGAGGCGCGGAAGATCTTGAGCGAACAGCCGTAGTCGTGCAGCCGGATCCCGGTCACCGCGACGATCAGGCGATTGGCGCACCACGAAGGAATCTTGCGCAGCCACAGGCCATCCTGGCGCGAGCGGCGCCAGCCGACCAGCAGGTCGAGGTCTTCGTCCAGCAAACGGCGCACCATGCGGGGGATGTCGGCGGGATTGTTCTGCAAATCGCCATCCATGGTGGCGATGATGCTGCCCTGCGCCATGTCGATGCCGGCCTGCATCGCGGCGGTCTGGCCAAAACGGCGCCGCAGGATCAGCGCGCTGATATGGCCCGGGCAGGAAGCCACCGCCTGCCGTATGCGGTCGGCGGTGCGGTCGCTGCTGCCGTCGTCGACCAGGATCAGCTGCCAGGGCCACTCGAGCTGGGCCAACGCCGCGCGCACCTGGCTTACCAATGCGGCGACGTTGTCTTCCTCGTTGAGCAGCGGCACCACCAGCGACAGCCGGTGGCCCGGGCGCGTGGCATGCATTCCGATGGAAGCAGCGACGCCGGCATAATCGATCATTCGGCAATTCCAGTGCGGTTGGACAGGCTCGCCGTGGGGGCGAAAGAGATTCCATGTTCACCGCGCGCCGAACTGCTCAGGCGATCCATGTCAAACGAACGCGGATATCGCTCCAATCGGGCTTGCCAGGGAAAAACGCCTCCAGAACTCCCCGAACATCGGCCCGCACCGGGAAATCGTGCGCTATGGCAGCAAACCGGCGCACTGAAACAGTGCAGCGCATCGCTATAATTTATGCGACAATCTAGCGCCAAGTTATCAACTTATAACTAATAAAAATGTCAAGATTTGGGTACCACGATCTTCCCTGCGCTGCGCTCCTGCTGGCCGGCGCCGTACTGCTTGGGGGCAATGCGGGCGCCACCCACCTGAATGTGCGCGTGCTGGCACAGGAAAGTATTCCCCCGAAGTGGATCGTCGAAGAAGGCAAGGCATCAGGCCTGTGCCCGGACGTGCTCGAGGCGCTCGCACGGGTCGAACCGCGCCTGAGCTTTAACGGTTTCGACCGCGGACGTTCGCTGCTGGTGATCGAAGACGGCTTGGCCAGCGGAAAGGTCGACCTCGCCTGCGGACTGCTCGATTCGTCGCGCCGCCGCAGCGTGGCGTTACGGTCGCAAATCCCCATGTACGAGGTTAAGCTGCGGCTGGCGGCGGTCGCCAGCGACCGTCAGGTGGTGAACAACCTCGACGACCTGGTCCGGCTCAAGCCGCTGGTCAATACCGCGCGTGGTTCAGGCTTCATCGTGCAGCTGAAGGAGCGCGGCATCGCCGTGGACGACTCCACCGGCGACAATGTGGTCAACCTGCGCAAGATCCTGGCCGGCCACGGCCGCTATACTTACATGAACGAGCTGAGCCTGCTGCACCTGATCCGCTCGGAGCACCTGGAAGGCAAGGTCCGCATGCTGCCGGCCGTGTTCAACGAGGAGCCCCTGTACTTCTGGGTCAGCCGCAAATCGGATCCGGCGCTCGCGCCCATGCTCGACCAGGCGCTGGTGCGCTTGAAGGCGAACGGCGAACTGGCGCGCATCTACGACCGCTGGACGCGGATGAAATGATGTAGTTCGGGTCAGGTCGGATATTCGGACATTTCAGGAAACGGAATGTCCCGAATATCCGACCTGACCGCGTGCATTAGCCTCAGGCCGGCGTCAGCATTTTCAAGCCGGCGATGCCGGCCACGATCATCGCGATCGACAACAGGCGCAGCGCGCCGGCCGGCTCATTCAGCAAGACCATCCCGACCACGGCGGTGCCCACGGTGCCGATGCCAGTCCACACCGCGTAGGCAGTTCCCAGCGGCAAATGGCGCAGCGCCAGTCCGAGCAGCACGACGCTGCCGGCCATCGTCACCGCGGTGAACACCGACGGCCACAGCCGCGTGAATCCGGCCGACTGCTTCAGCCCGACCGCCCACATGATTTCCAGCACGCCCGCGAAAAACAAGATGATCCAGCTCATGGACAACTCCTCGATGTTGGCCGGATTGTCCTAGCCATGGTTGCAAAAATGAAGCGAACTTATCACGCGGCGCGCGCGCTGGTCAATTGCCGCGCCGGGGGCCTCGCCAGCAAGGTGAGCGGATGTGGGCCATAATCGATGCACACCAGGCAACCAAGGCAGACCGATGAAGCACACGATGACGCTCACCGACGTATTCACCGCGCTGGGCGTGGTGACGATCTGGGGCGTCAATTTCGTGGTCATCAAGATCGGGCTGCAGGACCTGCCGCCTATCCTGTTCACCGCGCTGCGCTTCCTGTTCGCCGCATTGCCGCTGGTGTTTTTCATCGAGCGGCCGCAGACATCGATGGGACTGGTGCTGGCCTACGGCATGTTCCAGTTCGCCCTCCAATTCACTTTACTGTTCACCGGCATCAAGCTCGGCTTGCCGGCCGGGCTGGCTTCACTGGTGATCCAGCTGCAGGCCTTCTTCACGATCGGCCTCGCGGTACTGATGCTGGGCGAACGGCCCCGCGGCATGCAACTGTTCGGCGCCCTGATAGCGTTTTCAGGCATGGCGCTGGTCGCAATGCATCTCGAAGGCAAGGCCACCGTGATCGGCTTCGTGCTGGTGGTTCTCGGCGGGGCGTGCTGGGCGGTCGCCAACATCGTCACCAAGAAGATGGGCCAGGTGAATGCCCTGTCGCTGGTGGTGTGGGGCGCCCTGGTGGCGACGCCGCCGCTGTTCCTCGCTTCATGGATCATCGAGGGCGGCACGGCCTGGCAGCTGGCGGCGCACAACTTCAGCGGCAAGACCTTGCTGACTGTGCTGTTCCAGGCCTATCCGAACACCATTCTCGGCTTCGGCATCTGGTCGATGCTGATGCGCCGCTATCCGACCGCGACGGTGGCGCCGTTTTCGCTGCTGGTGCCGGTGGCCGGCATGGTGAGCGCGGCGATCGTGCTGGGCGAACCGCTGCAATGGTGGAAAGTGGCGGCCGGCGCGCTGGTGCTCGGCGGGCTGGCGCTGAGCCAGTTCGGCGGCCGGCTCTGGGCGATGGCGACGGCGCCCCGTTAGCAAGCTGTACACTATGGCTTCATCATCATCAATGGAGCCACCATGGCCATCGCCGCCCAAGTCCTGATCGCCCTGATCGCATTGCTGCATGTGTATTTCGTGTTACTCGAGACGGTGTTGTTCAAGACGCGCGGGCGGCGCGTGTTCGGGCTCAGCGCCGAGAAGGCCGAGATCATGGCGCCGGCGATGTCGAACCAGGGCTGCTACAACGGTTTCCTGGTGGCGGCGCTACTGATCGGGCTGCTGCATCCTGATCCGCACGCCGCGCTGCTGTTCAAGGTGTACGGGCTGAGCTGCGTGATCGTCGCGGGCATCTGGGGCGCGGTGACGGTGAAGCGGTCGATTCTGTACATCCAGGCGCTGCCGGCCCTGGCGGCGCTCATTCTGGTCCACTTTCCCTGAGAGAAGAAGCGGCGCATTTTTCCGCCGCCAGCAGCATTTTTAGATATATCGTAAAATTGCGATATTGGGTTCGAAGAAACCCGATATACCAAGAGGCCTCAGATGAACATCGATGCGATCCATAAGGCGCTGGCCAATCCGGTGCGGCGCCAGATCCTTTGCTGGCTGAAAGACCCGCATGAACATTTCGCGCAGCAGGAGCACCCGCTCGACATCGGCGTGTGCGCCGGGCTGATCGACGCGCGCACCGGGCTGTCGCAGTCGACCGTGTCGGCCCACCTCGCCGCCTTGCAGCGTGCCGGGCTGATCACGTCGCGCCGCGTCGGCCAGTGGATTTTTTACAAACGCAACGAGGAAACCATCCAGGCCTTTCTCGCCCACATGCACCACGGACTATAGGAACTCACATGACGACATTATTTGACCCGATCACCATTGGCGACCTCGTACTGCCGAACCGCATCATCATGGCACCGCTCACCCGCGCCCGCGCTGTCGGCGGCGACCGTGTGCCGAACGGGCTGATGGCCGAATACTATGTCCAGCGCGCCAGCGCAGGCCTGATCCTGAGCGAGGCGACCTCGGTCACCGCACAAGGCGTCGGCTACGCCGATACGCCCGGCATCTGGTCGGACGAACAGGTGGAAGGCTGGAAGAAAGTGACCTCGGCGGTGCACAAGGCGGGCGGCCGGATTTTCCTGCAGTTGTGGCACGTCGGCCGCATCTCCGATCCTGAATTGCTGGACGGCGCGGCGCCGGTCGCTCCGAGCGCTATCGCCGCCAAGGGCCACGTCAGCCTGCTGCGTCCGGAACGCGGCTACCCGGTTCCGCGCGCGCTGGCCGCCGAGGAAATCCCGGGCGTCGTGGCGGCTTTCCGCAAAGGCGCCGAGAATGCCAAGCTGGCCGGTTTCGACGGCGTGGAGATCCACGGCGCCAATGGCTACCTGCTCGACCAATTCCTGCAAGACAGCACCAACCAGCGCACTGACAACTACGGCGGTTCCCTTGAAAACCGCGCGCGCCTGATGCTCGAAGTGACCGACGCCTGCATCGCCGTGTGGGGCGCGAACCGCGTCGGCATGCACCTGGCGCCGCGCCGCGACGCGCACGACATGGGCGATTCGAATCCGGCGGCGACCTTTGGCTACGTGGCGCGCGAACTCAAGCGGCGCGGCATCGCGTTCATCTGCGCACGCGAAGCGGTGGGCGAAGACAGCCTCGGGCCGTTGTTGAAGAAGGAATTCGGCGGCGTGTTTATCGCCAACGAACAGATGACGCGCGATAGCGCGGAGCAGCTGATGACCGCGGGCAAGGCGGATGCGATCGCGTTTGGCAAGCTGTTCATCGCGAATCCGGATCTTCCGCGCCGCCTGAAAGCCAACGCGGAATTCAATCCGGCGCGTCCGCAGTTATTCTATGGTTCTGGCGCGGAAGGTTATACGGATTATCCGGCGCTGCAGGCGTAATTTTAGCTAAGCGTGGAGGACTTGCGGCGTCGACGTGCTGCCTCTTCATTCACGCGCCGCGGTCCAAGGGCTGGGGTCAGGTCCGACGGACCTGACCCCGGGGTTGTCGCCGCACGGTCCGCTTGCCGGCATCGCCGCGCGGTCCCACACTTCACGATTACTGTCGTTCACGCGGAGGCGGGAACCCATCGCACCTTCGCGTAATCTTCAGCTCGATTCGGCCAGATACTTCTCCAGCCGATCGAGCGTCTGCACCTCGCCCTAGACCGCACCGAATTTCTTCATCTCCTCCAGCTGCTGCGCCGACCAGTTCGCGATCTGCAATGTCGTGTTCCATCTCATGCTCCCTGTTGTTGAATCAGTGAAGCGAGGTATTCCTCGTAGTGGTCATACATGCCGCCGAAGCCGCCCTGCATCGATTCATGCCCGGCCTTGAAGGTTTCGCGCTCGCGCTCGGTCGCATTGATCGGCCGCGACAACACGGTCAGCACCGTCTTGCCGTCGAGTTCGGTCAAGGTGTTGGTGATCAGCATCTCCATCGGCCAGTCCGCGCTCATCGGATTCGGCGCGGCGTTGCCTTCCGCGTCGGCGAAACCGTTGACGTAGACGATGCGCTCGGGCGCGACGATCTCGCGGTAGACCCACCTCCCCCACATATCGAATCCGCCCGGAAAGTGCATGCAGTAGTGGAAGATACCGCCCGGCCTGGGTTCGTGCCGCGCGACTTCGATGCGGCAGCCTTTCGGCCCCCACCAGTGCTGCAGGTGCTCGGTTTCGGTCATGGTCTTGAAGACCAGCGCGCGCGGCGCGTTGAAAGTCCGGGTGATGTGGAAGTCCACATCGCTGTCCGGGAGGGTGGTGTCAGGATTGCTCATCGCTTGGCTCCTTTTGAAGTTCTTGAAGATAAGTGTCCAGCCGGTCGAGGCTGGCTTCCCAGTACTGGCGGTATTCGTCGATCCAGCCGCCGGCGGCGCGCAGCGGCGCGGCTTCAAGCTTGCACGGGCGCCACTGCGCGTGGCGGCTGCGCGACACCAGCCCGGCCCGCTCGAGCACCTGCAGGTGCTTGGTCACCGCCGGCAGGCTGATCTCGAACGGCGCGGCCAATTCGGTGACCGAAATCTCGCCCGCCGTCAGCCGGGCAAGGATGGCGCGCCGGGTCGGATCAGCCAGCGCGGCGAAAGTCATGCTGAGTCGGTCGTGTTCCATATCCTGTCCCGCGCCTGAAAACGTATTTAACCAGTTAGTAAAATACGTCGATATGCATATCAAGTCAAGATTTTCTTTCCGTTGCCGGCGTGCTATTCTGCCCCGCAGTTGTGCTTGCCGTCTCCCGGCGCCGTCGTATTTACTAAGGATAATTCGTGAAACTTTTCGCTCCCCGCGTTCTTGCCGTCGCCATTTCCGCCGCCCTGGCCAGCAGTGCCGTCTTCGCCGCCGACGCGCCTCCCGCGCGCGCCGCGAACACGTTCATCACGCAGGCGGAAGCGGCCGCCCGGTCCGCGCGCATCGCCAATGTCGACTACGTGCTCGACTTCGCCCTGACCGGCAAGGAAACGTTCAGCGGCACCAGCACCACCAGCTTCGATTTGTCCGACACCACCGCGCCGCTGACCATCGACCTGGACAAGGCGACCATCATTACGCTGGTCGTCAACGGCAAGCCATTGAGCCCGGCATACAACCAGTTCTTCATCACGCTGGAGCCGCAGGACCTGGTCAAGGGCCGCAACACGGTGGCCGTCAGCTACACGCGGCTGCACAGCACCAATGGCGAGGGCCTGCACCGCATGGTCGACCCGGTCGACGGCAAGGTATACACCTACTCGCATTTCGAGCCGGCCGCAGCGCACCAGATGTTCGCGCTGTTCGACCAGCCCGACCTGAAGGCGACCTACCAGGTCAACGTGACCGCGCCGGCCGACTGGCAGGTGGTGTCCACCACGCGCGAGAGCGCGGTCAAGGAGGACCCGGCCGGCAAGCGCTGGACCTTCCCGAAATCGAAAAAGCTCAGCCCCTACAACTTCTCGCTGCACGCCGGCCCGTACAAGGTATGGGAAGACAGCAGCGGTAAATATCCGATGCGCCTGTTCGCGCGCCAGTCGGTGGCGGCGCAGGTATCGCCGGCCGACTGGTTCAAGTACACCAAGCAGGGCCTGGCGTTCTTCGACGAATACTTCGGCGTGCCATACCAGTTCGAGAAGTACGACCAGCTGCTGGTGCCCGACTTCCTGTACGGCGCGATGGAAAACGCCGGCGCGATCACGTTTGCCGAGCGCGGCTTCCTGTACAAGGCCGAAATGACCGACGCGCAGCGCCAGAGCCTGGCCGGCGTGATCATGCATGAGATGGCGCACCAGTGGTTTGGCGACCTGGTGACGATGAAGTGGTGGAACGGCCTGTGGCTGAACGAGAGCTTCGCTTCTTTCATGGGAACCCTGGCGACCGCTGAGTCGACCGAATTCAAGAACGCGTGGCAGTCGTTCTACTCGGGCGGCAAGCAAGGCGCCTACTTCACCGACCAGTCGCTGACGACGCACCCGATCGAGGTGCCGGTGCCGTCCACCGCCAACGCCTTCGACAACATCGACGCGATCACCTATTCGAAAGGCGCCTCGGTGCTGATGCAGCTGCGCCACCTGCTGGGCGAAGATGTGTTCCGCAAGGGCGTGCACAACTACCTGGTCAAGTACGCATACAAGAATGCGACGCTGGACGACTTCATCGGGAGCCTGGGCGAAGCGGCCGGGCGCGACCTCGGACCCTGGACCCAGCAATGGCTGTACCACGCCGGCGTGAACACGATCGCGGCCAAATACAGCTGCGCGGGCGGCAAGATCAACAGCTTCACCCTGCAGCAGAGCGCCCAGAGCGCCGCCTTGCCGACGCTGCGCGAACAGCGCGTGCAGGTCGGCGCCTTCAAGCTCGATGGCGGCAAGCTCGCACTCGGCAAGAACGTGGCGGTCACTTATTCGGGCGCGACCACCAAAGTGCCTGAGCTGGTCGGCAGCACCTGTCCCGACCTGGTCTACCCGAACTACCAGGACTGGGGCTTCGCGAAGGTCAAGCTGGACAAGCGTTCATTCGCGACCGCCCAGGGAAGTCTGTCGAAGGTCGATGACCCGCTGCTGCGCTCGATGCTGTGGCAAAGCCTGTGGGACGGCGTGCGCGACGGCCAGCTGCCTCTCAATGAATTCATCACCACCGCGCTGGCCAACGCGTCGGGCGAGAAGGACTACACGCTGCTCGGCAACGCGCTGGGCATGATCTCGAGGTCGAGGCACTACCTCGATGCGATGCATGGCGACGCTGCCTATGCGCGCAAGGCCACGCAGGCGATGGAAGACCAGGCGTGGGCCGGCGTACAAGCGAATAAGGGCGACAGCAACTTCCTGCGCCGCTGGTTCAGCCACTATCTGGGCATGGCAAGCAGCAAGGGAGCGCTGGACCGCCTGGCTGCCATCCTCGAGGGCAAGCTGGTGGTCGAGAACCTGGCCGTGAGCCAGGACCTGCGCTGGTCAATCATCGGCCGCCTGAACCGCTTCGCGTATCCCGGCAGCGCCGAACTGGTGACCGCCGAACTGGCGCGCGACAAGTCCGACACCGGACAATCCTCTGCGCTGGCAGCGACCGTGATCCGTCCGGATGCGAAAACCAAAGCCGAGTGGCTGACCAAGGTGGAAGACTTGAAGACCACGCTGCCGTTCTCGAAGGTGCGCATCGCGATGGGCAGCCTTTACCCGGTCGAGCAGGCGAGCCTCGCCGAAGCGAGTGCCGCCGACCGCCTGGCCAAGCTGCCGGCTCTGGACAAGGCCGCGGGCCCTGTCTACATGCGTAGTTTCGCCGAACTGATTCCGGCGAACTGCACGCCGGCCAGCGTCAAACGGCTCGAACTGGCTACGGAACAGTACAAGGACCTGTCGGCCGGAACCCGGCGCGCGCTGCTTGGCACGCACCAGGAAGACAAGCGCTGCCTGATGATCCGCAAGGCGATGACGGTGCCGAAGGCCTGATCGCGCGGGCCTGAAGTTTTTCAGAGGCCCGGACTTTGCGGAGTCAGCGCATATCGAGCGGTGTCGCGCGCCGCGGCGGCGGAAACGCCTGGTCGAGTTCCGCCAGGTCCTGCGCGGTTAGCGCGATGTCGAGCGCGGCGCGGTTCTCCCGCACGTGCGCGGGCTTGACCGCCTTCGGAATCACGACCACGCCATCCTGGTGCAGGAGCCAGGCCAGCGCGACCTGCGCCGCGCTTACTCCGTGCCGCGCCGCGACCTGCTTCAATTCCGGCCTGGCCAGCATGGCGGCCTGCTCCTCCGCTGACGATTCAAGCGGCGAGTACGCCATCAGCGGCAAGCCATGCTCGCGGCACCACGGCAGCAGATTCCACTCGATGCCTCGTCGCGCCAGGTTGTACAGCACCTGGTTCGCAGCCAGTTCACCGCCGCCCGGCAGCCGCGCCGCTTCGCGCATGTCGGACGCGTCGAAATTGCTGACGCCGAAGTCGAGGATCTTGCCCGCGCTTTTCAAGGCCTCGAATCCTTCCAGCGTTTCGGCCAGCGGCACCGAGCCGCGCCAATGCAGCAGGTACAAGTCGATGCGATCGGTCCCGAGCCGTTGCAGGCTGCGCTCGCAGGCCGCCTGCACGCCGCGCCGGTTGGCGTTGTGCGGATACACCTTGCTGACGATGAAGGCCTGGTCGCGCCGGCCGGCGAGCGCTTCGGCCACCACTTCCTCCGCCCCGCCCTCGCCATACATTTCAGCAGTGTCGATCAAGTTCACGCCGAGGTCCATGCCGAGCCGCAACGCGTCGGCTTCCTGGCGCCGCCTGGCGGGATCCTCGCCCATCGCCCAGGTACCTTGGCCCAGCACGGGAATTGTTCGTCCGGATGGCAAAAGCAAGGTTCTCATCGCGCGCCCCCTCATGGTTGAAAAGGCCACCATACCGCAGCGCCGTCCCGCGCGCAAACGGATGAGCTGATCCATAAGTCGCCCGACGGTACGCCTGAATTTCGCCTGAGCAGCACCTCCCCCGCCATCGGCAAAGGCGACGCGCGCCACGCCGCTTGAGCGATTTCAAGGGCGCCCCGCGCAACGCCGTCACCGGCATCGACATCGGCGCCTATCAGCACTGGCCTTCGTCGTCGCCTGATTTGCCGATGCGCCGTCCGTTGGCGTCGATCACCGCTTCGCCGCTGTCCTTGTTGAACGCGCCCAGTTGCGGCAGCGGCAGGATATCGAGCACCAGCTCGGCCGGCCGGCACAGGCGCACGCCTTGCGCAGTCACCACGAATGGCCGGTTGATCAACACCGGATGGGCCAGCATTGCGTCGATCAGCGCGTCGTCGCCGAGTGCCGGATTGTCCAGCCCCAGTTCGGCGTAGGCCGCTTCCTTCGGGCGGATTGCCTCGCGCACCGTCAGTCCGGCCGCGGAAATCATCGCCTTCAGCAGCGCGTGCGATGGCGGATTGGACAAGTAATCGATAACGGTCGGCTCGACGCCCGTGTTGCGGATCAGGCCCAGGGCGTTGCGCGAACTGCCACAACGCGGGTTGTGATAAATCGTAATGTCCATGTAAATCCTGTCGGTTTGGTCACCGAATCATACAAGCAGCGGGGGCCGGCCCGCCACCTTTTCGCTTGTCGGGCCTGCCTGCCCACGATAGAATGCGATTTTTCCGCTGTGCAATCTTTCTTGCTCGGTGAGCTTGCAAGCAAGAGATTTACCGAGAGAACATGGATCCATACCAGCTGCAACCTGCGGCACTTCCTACCTGGGGGCAGCGTACCGCGCTGCGGCTGCTGCACGTGTTCGGCTGGCGCGTGCGCTTCAAGCCATTGCCAGGGCCGCACGGCGTGGCCGTGGTCTACCCGCACACTTCGAACTGGGACTTTATCGTCGGCCTGCTCGCCAAATGGGCGGTCGGCCTGCCGTTCCGCTGGCTCGGCAAGGAGTCGCTGTTCAAGGGCCTGCATGGGATGGCGATGCGCCATTGGGGCGGCATGCCGGTCGAGCGCAGCACCTCCACCGGCGCCACCCAGCGCCTGGCCGACACGATGAACGCGGCCGACTGGTGCTGGATCGCGCTGACGCCGGAAGGCACGCGCAGCTACCGCCCGCATTGGCGCAGCGGCTTCTATCACCTGGCGATCGCCGCCAAGGTGCCACTGCTGATCGTGTACATCGACTACCCGAACAAGGAACTGTCGGTGGTCGATACCATCGACCTGACCGGCGACCAGCAGCGCGACATGGACGCCATCGCGGCTGCCTACAAGGGCCACCACGGCCTGTATCCGGAACTGGAAGCGCCGATCGTGCTGGCGCCGCCGCGCCCGGCGGATCCAGCACGCGCGCGCGCCTAGCCCCGAAATCTCGTCAGTGGCAGTCCGAGGGCGCGTTGCGAAGCAGCGCGCCCCGACGATCCCCCGGTCTCCCTCCGCCTCCCTCACCATTCAGCGTTCTCGTTCTACAGGCGTTTTGCCTAGAAGCGGTGGCGCCGAACGAATACTAGTACACCGCGTCAAGCAGGCCCTGCTCGCGGATGAAGGCCATCACCTCGTCGACACCTTCCCCGCTGCGCAGGTTGGTAAATACAAAGGGCCGGTCGCCGCGCTGCCGTTTGGCGTCCTGCGCCATCACACCCAGGTCCGCGCCCACGTGCGGCGCCAGGTCGGTCTTGTTGATGATCAGGAGGTCGGAACGGGTGATGCCCGGCCCGCCCTTGCGCGGAATCTTCTCGCCGCCGGCCACGTCGATCACATACAAGGTCAGGTCGGACAGTTCGGGACTGAAGGTGGCCGCGAGGTTGTCGCCGCCCGACTCGATCAGTATCAGGTCCAGTTCGGGGAAGTCGGCCTGCATGCGCGCGATCGCCTCCAGGTTGATCGATGCATCCTCGCGGATCGCGGTATGCGGACAGCCGCCGGTCTCAACTCCCATCAGCCGTTCGGGCGCAAGCGCATTCGCGCGCAGCAGGATTTCCATGTCCTCGCGCGTGTAGATGTCGTTGGTGATGACAGCCATGTCGTAGTGGTCGCGCATGCCCTTGCACAGTTTCTCGCACAAGGCGGTCTTGCCCGAGCCGACCGGGCCGCCGATGCCGACGCGCAGTGGATTTGAACTCATGTTGATTCTCGCTTGTTCAGGAACGGTAAAGCCGCCCATGCTGCACTTCGTGCCGCATCGACAGCATGGATAATCCGGGCGCCCAGTTCGACATCTCGTCGTCGCCGATCGTTCGGGCGTGCGCCGCTGCGCGTTCGAGGTCCGGCGCCAGCGACAGCAAGAGGCGCTGTCCAGCCACCTGCCCCAGCGGCACCGACTTCACGCATACCAGCACCTGGTTCTCGGCCCACGAGAACAGCATCGCCAGCAGGGCTTCTTCATGCGGGATGCCGAGCGCCGTCGCGGCACAGGCGAATGCGGTCGGCAGCGCGACTTCCTCGCCCAGCGGTGCCACGTCGGCCACGCCCAGCTCGGCCAGCAGCCGTGTGAGCGAGTAGCCCATCTGGATCGTCTCGGCGCGAAACTCAGCACTGTCGCGCGAGGCGATGAAGCGTTCGCTCCACAGCGCGGCAGCGGCATCGTCGCCTGCCTCGAACGCCTGCAACAGGCGCCACAGAAGCGGCGCGTCCCACATCGCGATCACTTCGTGCAGGTAGCCGGCGATCCATTCGCGCGCCGTGGGGGCGTCGATCACGGCGCCGCTGTCGATAGCCGTTTCGAGTCCCTGCGAATAGCTGTAGCCGCCGATCGGCAAGGCCGGGCTGGCGAACTGCAGCAGGTGCAGCAGGGCGGCGGCATTCATTCGGATGCCTCGTCGCCGGGACGGTGGATCTTCTGGCGCAGCGGAACCGGCGCAAGCAAGTGGCCATCGCCGCGATGGCTGTGACCCGCGCCGGCGTAAGCGCCCTGCTCCGGCTCGAACACCGTGGTTTCCTCGACCACTCTTGCGCCGAGTCCTTCGACCATTTCCTTGAGCACCAGGTCGATCCGGATGCGCAGCAGGCCGGCGCCGATCTGGACCTGGGTGTGGCGATTACCGAGGTGGAAGGCGCAGCGCGCCAGCACATGCTCGCTGTCGCAATACACCGCATACGTCGGTTCGAGCGCGGCGACGATCTGCACGACGCGCTTGTCCTCGCCGGTCAGCAGGTCGCCGTCGCGCAGTACGGTGCCGCGCGGCGTGAAGATGGCCACTTCCTCGCCCGATTCGAGCCGGCCGCGCAGCCGGCACTTCTCGCGCTGGTCGTAAGGCAGCACCAGCCTGCCGTGCAGCTCGCAAGGACTGGTGGTCTTGGTATGGAGAGTCAGCATGGTCGCTTTCAGAACAGGAAGTAGCGCTGCGCCATCGGCAGGACGGCGGCCGCCTCGCAGACCAGCAACTGGCCGTCGGCGCGCACTTCGTAGGTTTCGGGATCGACTTCCATGTGCGGCGTCGCGCCGTTGTGGATCATGTCGGACTTGCGCAGGTGGCGCATGCCGCGCACCGGGATCAGCGTCTTGGCCAGGCCGAGCTGGCGGCCGATATCGGCGTCGAAAGCCGCCTGCGAGACGAAGGTGAACGATTTTTTCAGCCCGCCGCCGAAGGCGCCGAACATCATCCGGTAGTGAACCGGCTGCGGCGTCGGGATCGACGCGTTCGGATCTCCCATCTGGGCTGCGGCGATCATGCCGCCCTTGAGGATCATCGACGGCTTTACGCCGAAGAAGGCCGGCTTCCACAGCACGATGTCGGCGATCTTGCCCACTTCCAGCGAACCCACCACATGCGACACGCCGTGGGTGATGGCCGGGTTGATGGTGTACTTGGCGATGTAGCGCTTGACGCGGAAGTTGTCGTTGCGGCCGGAATCGGGCGCCAGTGCGCCGCGCTGGACCTTCATCTTGTGCGCAGTTTGCCAGGTCCGCATGATGACCTCACCGACACGTCCCATCGCCTGAGAATCGGACGACATCATCGAGATTGCGCCGATGTCGTGCAGGATGTCTTCGGCGGCGATGGTCTCGCGCCGGATCCGCGACTCGGCGAACGCCACGTCCTCGGCGATGGCGGGATCGAGATGGTGGCACACCATCAGCATGTCGAGGTGCTCGTCGAGTGTGTTGACGGTGAACGGCCGGGTCGGATTGGTCGACGACGGCAGCACGTTGGACTGCCCCACCGCTGCGATAATGTCGGGCGCATGGCCGCCGCCGGCGCCCTCGGTATGGAAAGTGTGGATGGTGCGGTCCTTGAACGCGGCCAGCGTGGTTTCGAGGAAGCCGCCTTCGTTGAGCGTGTCCGTATGGATGGCCACCTGGACGTCCATACGGTCGGCCACCGACAGGCAGTTGTCGATCGCGGCCGGGGTGCTGCCCCAGTCCTCGTGCAACTTGAGGCCGATGGCGCCGGCGCGCACCTGTTCTTCCAGCGGTTCCGGCAGGCTGACATTGCCCTTGCCCAGGAATCCGAGGTTCATCGGGAAGGCGTCGGCCGCGCCCAGCATCGAATGCAGGTGCCACGGGCCGGGCGTGCAGGTGGTGGCGGCGGTGCCGACCGCCGGACCGGTGCCGCCGCCGATCATCGTGGTCACCCCGCTCATCAGGGCTTCCTCGATCTGCTGCGGGCAGATGAAGTGGATGTGGGTATCGACACCGCCGGCGGTGACGATCATGCCCTCGCCGGCGATGATTTCGGTGGCGCCGCCGATCGCCATCGTGATGTTCGGCTGGATGTCCGGGTTGCCGGCGCGACCGATCGCCGCCACCAGCCCGTTCTTGATGCCGAGGTCGGCCTTGACGATGCCCCAGTGGTCGACGATCACCGCGTTGGTGATCACGGTATCCATCACGTCGGCGTGGCAGCGCTGCGACTGGCCCATGCCGTCGCGGATCACCTTGCCGCCGCCGAACTTGACCTCCTCGCCGTAGTTGGCGAAGTCCTTCTCGATCTCGATGAACAGCTCCGTATCGGCGAGCCGTATGCGGTCGCCTGTGGTGGGGCCGTACATTTCCGCGTAAGCCTGGCGGGTGATCGTGGCCATCAGTCCGCTCCCCGCGCCGGCAGGGCGCCCATCACCATGCCGTTGAAGCCGAACACCTTGCGGTCGCCCGCCAGGTCCACCAGTTCCACCGTGCGGCGCTGGCCCGGTTCGAAACGCACCGCGGTGCCGGACGCGATATTGAGCCGCATCCCCAGTGCGTCGGCCCGCTCGAACAGCAAGGCGTTGTTGACCTCGTAAAAATGGAAATGCGAGCCGACCTGGATCGGCCGGTCGCCGCTGTTGGCGACCACCAGCGTGCAGGTGCGGCGGCCTGGATTGATATCGATGTCGCCTGCCTCGAGAATATATTCGCCCGGTGTCATGGCGCTCCTCATGGAATCGGGTGGTGGACGGTTACCAGTTTGCTGCCGTCCGGGAAAGTGGCTTCGACCTGGATGTCCGGGATCATTTCAGGGATCCCTTCCATGACGTCGGCCCGGGTCAGGATCCTGGCGCCATCGGACATCAGCTGCGCCACGCTCTTGCCGTCGCGCGCACCCTCCATGATCGCCGCGCTGATCAGCGCCACCGCTTCAGGATAATTGAGCTTCAGGCCGCGCGCGAGGCGCCGTTCGGCCAGCAGGCCTGCGGTGAAGATGAGCAGCTTGTCTTTTTCACGAGGGGTCAGGTCCATGTCGGTTCCAGTGTCAAGTATTCCAGATGCGCGGCAGCGGCGCCGCGCAGCCGAGCAGGTGTGGGCGCAGCGTCTGCCAGACCTTTGCGATTGCGCTGCGCGCCGCTTCGCTGTCGTCGCCGAGCCAGCGCGCGACGAATACTGACTTGACCTGGCTGAGCCCCAGCGCGGGGTCGATGGCGCGCATCGACGACAGCAGCGCGGCCGGCACCGGCGCGCCGACGCCGATCAGCGTCGCGCATACTGAAGCGCCGCCCAGCCCGAACCGGCTGTGCATGGAAGCGCCGGCGCCGTCGATCGCGCCCTGCTCCCACCACACCAGCTTTCCCGCGTGCCGCACCAGGGTGCGCTGGCGGATTACGCCGCTTCGATACGTTTCGCCCGATGCGCGCCGGCCGAAGCACAGGATCTCGGCGCCGATGTAGCGCGCGCCGGCCGCCAAGTCGACCTCGTGTTCGAGGACGACGTGCGCGTCGTCGAAGAAGATCGTCTCCTGCGGCATCCACTCGAAGGCCGCGCCGGCGCCGGCCGAAATCCGCACATCCTGGCGCGAGACCCGGCCGTTGGCGCGGTACCATTTGGCGGCGCCGGGCGTGGTCACGAATGCGTGCGCCCCCGTGCCGGCGGCCGCATCGACCGACAAGCAGTCGCCGCCGACCACTCCGCCGGGAGGGTGGATCACAATCGCGTGGCAGATGCCGGGGCCTTCCGGATAGAGTGGCTTCTGGACCCGCAGCGGCCCGCTGTGCGCGCGCTCGACCAGGCGCGTGGTGCCGCCATCATCGGCGAACCGCAGCCGCAGGCTGGCATGCCAGGCGGCGGTGTGCGGGTCGGGGCGTGAGCAATCAGGCATAGATCACCAATGAGCACGATACGTGCCAGCCGGGGTCAATCCATCAAGGTGCGGAGCGCATGGTCATGGCCGCCGGCCGCACCAAAACCGGATGGCGTGCACCGCCCTGGTGCGGTGAATGGCGGCGCAACACTACACTAGGTGGTTTGGACGAAACGAAGACGGTTGCCGAATCCGTCGTCGATCTGCATCACCGGGCCCCAGTCCTGTTGGACGATCATGGGCCGCGCGAAGCGGAATTTCTTGGCGTTGAGCTCCGCGTGGAGCGCGGCGATGTCATCGATGCGGACGAACACTGTCGCACCGGGCGCCGAGTCGCCGTAATGTTCGCTCAGGTGCAGCGTCAGGCCGGAGCGCTCGATTTCGCAGTACAGCGGCGTGTCCGGTTCGAAGCGGTGCTCCCAGTTGACCTTGAAGCCCATGAAGTCGACATAGAATTCGCGCGCCTTCGCTTCGTCGAAGATGCGCAGGACTGGGATCGCGCAGGACAGCTGCATGGCTCAGGCCCGCTTGCGGCGGAACAGCCGCTTCCAGAACACAATTTCGCATACCATGCCGGCGACGAACAGCACTGCGGCGCCGGTCTGCAGCCCAAAGTAGTACATGGCAAGGGACGCCATCAGGAATCCGACAGTGATCAGGTGGCGCGCTTGCATCTTGGATCCTTTCGGTTCGGACGATTGGATAATGCTACATCAATTCGATCGTACCACGCCTTTTCCGGCCAGCTCATCCCAGGCCATCACGGTACTGAGGAAAATCTTCCCGTTCAGCGTGGACAGCAGATCGCTCGATTTCAGGCGATCCATCACCGGGCCCTTCACTTCGGCCAGGTGCAGGCCGATGCCGCGATGGCGCAGCAGCTGGTTCAATTCGACCAGGCCGAAAAGGGCCGAGGTGTCGATCGCATTGACCGCCGACAGCACCAGCACCAGGTTGCGGGTGGCCGGACGCGTCGCCAGTTCTTCCTCGATGCGGGCGTTGACCGCTTCGACGTTGCCGAAGAAAAGCCCGGCGTCGATGCGCAGGAACAGCACGTCGGCCGCGGTGCCGCCCGGGTAGCGTTCTATGTTGCGGAAGTGTTCGGTACCGGCGATGCGCCCCAGCACCGCGATGTGCGGGCGGCTCGCGCGCCAGATCAGGGTGCCCATGGACAGCACCACGCCGATCACCACGCCCGCCTCGACGCCCATCACCAGCACGCCGGCCGCAGTGGCGACCAGGGCCAGCGCGTCGCCGCGGTCGTAGCGCCAGGCCGTGTGCAGGGTCTGCAGGTCCAGCATGCCGAGCACGGCGACGATGATGGTGGCCGCCAGTGCCGGCAGCGGCAGCAGCGCGAGCCAGCCGGTCGGCGCGACCAGCGCTATCGCCAACAGCAGCGCGGAGATGACACTGGCCAGCGGCGTGTTGGCGCCGGCCGAAAAATTGACCGCCGAGCGCGACATGCTGCCGGTGACCGGAAAGCCGCCGGTCAGCGCGCTGCCGATGTTGGCCACGCCGAGACCGACCAGTTCCAGGTTGCTGTGCAGTTTCTCCTGGCGCTTGAGGGCCAGCGCCTGCGCGGCCGACATGCTGATCAGGAAAATCATGAAGCCGATCAGCAGCGCCGGCTGCAGCAAAGGGCGCCAGTGCGCATGGGAGATTGCCAGATTCAGGCCAGGCAGGCCGGCAGGAACGGTGCCGGTGGTATGGACGCCGGCTGCTCTCAGGTCGAGCACGGACACCAGCACTGTGGCGCCGATCACCACCAGCATCGGCGCCAGGCGCGCACCGACGTCGGCGGCGGTAGTTCCGAGACCGAGCCAGCGCAGCAGGCGCGCAAGATAAGAGCGGGCGAGCAGCAGCAGCGCCAGCGAGCCGAGGCCCAGTGCGGTGCTTGCAAAGTGCGGATGCGAAAGCGAGGCGCCCAGCAAGGTCGGCACCTGGCCATAGGCGATCACGATGGCCGAGCCGATGGTGAAGCCGCTCATCACGGGGCGCGAGAAGAAGTTGGCGAGGAAGCCGATGCGCAGCAAACCGCAAGCCAGCAGCACCACGCCGGACAGCAACGCAAGCTGTGCCGCAAGCACCGTGTACAGCCCGGAACCAGCAGCGGCCATCGGTCCGAGCGCGGCTGCCGTCATCAGCGAGATGATCGCCATCGGGCCGACCGACTGCGTCATGCTCGAGCCGAACACTGCGTACAACAGCGGCGGCAGGATGCTGGCATAGATGCCGACCACCGGCGGCAGGCCGGCCACCATCGCATACGCCATGCCCTGCGGGATCATCATCATCGCCACGACAATACCGGCGCTGATGTCGCCAGCCAGCAGGCCACGCCGGTAGTTTCTCAGCCAGGCAAGCATGTGGGTCACTGCATCGCCAGTTCCACGCAATTGCGTCCCGCGCGTTTTGCGCGTGCCAGTGCCGCGATCACGCGCAGCATCAGTGAATCGGCGCTCTCCTCCTCGGCCAGCTGGGCCACGGCGAGGCTGATGGTGAGCCGGTCGCAGCCCGGGAACGCGGTATCGGCGATCGAGTGGCGAATTTTTTCGGCCATCTTGAGGCCGTCGATCGCGGTCGTATGCGCCGCGACAAGCAGGAATTCGTCGCCGCCGGACCGGGCCAGCAGGTCGCTGTCGCGCAGCATGGCCTGGGTCGCGGCGCCGACGATGCGCAGCGCGGCGTCGCCGCATGGGTGGCCGTAGCGGTCGTTGATGCCCCTGAAGTGGTCGATGTCGAAGGCGATCAGCGCGAGCGGCGCCTTGTAGCGGCGGGCACGCTTGACTTCGCGCTCCAGCACCGCCTCGCCGCGGCGGCGGTTGGCGACCCCGGTCAGCGCATCGGTGGTGGCAAGGTCGGTCACGCGCGCCAGCAGCTGTTCGCCGTCACGCGCCATGTCGTCCATGCGCAGGCCGGATTGCGCCAGCTGCGCCAGGTCGGTCAGCGTAACCAATTCATCCTTCGACAGCAGGTAGTGGCGATCGAACATCAGGCTGATGGCGCCGAGCGGTGCGCCGGGCCCGCGCGACAGGATCGGCACGCCAACCGCCATCTCGACGCCCATCTTGCGCAGCGCGGCCGCCATTTCGGGATGATCCGATTTTTCCGGCACGTCGAGGTAGGCGATTTCGCCGGTGCCTGCCGCCAGCAGGCCGGGGAACGCGAGGTGCAGCGGCGATTGCAGCAGCGTTTCGGCGGCGGTCAGGATCGCGGCCAGGTCGATTCCGTTCGGTGAGTGCTGTGCGGCCAGGTCCAGGTTGCCGCCGGCGTTCATGCGGAACATCGCGGCGTGGATGACGCCAGGCCAGCTGCACATGGCCGCGCAAATCCGTTCGGCCAACTGGCCCTGGTCGTCGACGTCGACGACGGCCTGCTGCACCCGGGAGCGCATCGCCAGCATGTTGCGCAGTTCCTGAGCACCTGCGTCCTGGCTTACCTGCGAGGACCGGAAATAAGAGTCGAGGCGCCGATTCAGCGCTTCGCCCGTCAGCGGGCCGATCACGTAATCGAGCGCTCCGAAAGCCATCAGCTCGGGCAGCCAGCCGGCGACAGCGAACGGGCAAACGAGCAGCACCGGCGCGCCTTTGCGATGGCGGACCAGAGCGCCGAGCGCCGCCAGGTCGAGGCTGCGGTCGAAGTGCTCCAGGTCGATAATCAGCAGGTCAACATGCTCTTGAGCAAGAATGTGTTCTGCCTGCTCAAGGCTATCCGCGACGAACAGCCGGCCGAACTGATTGCCGCAAGCAGCCTGGAAATCGACCCGGCGCTGGGCGGCCGGATTGAGAAACAATCCAACTTGCTGGGTGCGGGCATCGGCCGGCTGCGGCATACAAACTCCTCGTGATCGCCGCGGTCTCGTCCGGGGCATGGTTGTCCGCCCGTAGTTTGCCATAAAGCACGCCATAGGGGCAAAGACGAAATGCGTTCCAGTGTGCGCGAGCGCACTGTGAGTACCGGTTACGCCGCCCGATACTTGAACACGACCACGAAAGGAACCGGATCATGGCAATTCAGGACGACGTCGCCGACAAGCAGAAGGCGATCCAGAGCCGGCAGGACCAGAAGGACGCGTCGGAACAGCGCGCCGAGGAAAGCAAGGCGCCGATCCAGACCGGGCCGGTGAAGCACCCCGGCCCGCCGCTGCCGATGCAGCACTTGAGCAAGCCAGGCAATGAAGCGGACATGGAGCTCAAGCCCCAATTCATGGCGGAGCACTACAAGGGCAGCGGCAAGCTGCAGGGCCAGGTGGCGATCATCACCGGCGGCGACTCGGGCATCGGCCGCGCGGTGGCCGTGCTGTTTGCGCGCGAAGGCGCCGATGTCGCGATCCTGTACCTGAACGAACATGAAGACGCCGCGTTCACCCAGCGCTGCGTGGAAGCCGAAGGCCAGCGTTGCGTGACCGTGGCCGGCGACGTCAAGGATATGGAGTTTTGCCAGGAGGCGGTCGACAAGGTGGTCGCGCAATGGGGGCGGCTGGATGTATTGGTCAACAACGCGGCGTTCCAGGAGCATGCGTCGTCCCTGCTCGACCTGACCGAGGAGCGCTTCGACGAGACGATGCGCACCAATATTTACGGCTACTTCCACATGGCGAAGGCTGCGCTGCCTTACCTCAAGCGCGGCGCCTCGATCATCAATACCGGCTCGGTGACCGGGCTGAAGGGCAACAAAGACCTACTCGACTACTCGACGACCAAGGGCGCGATCCACGCGTTCACGATGTCGCTGGCGTCGAACCTGCTCGACAAAGGCATCCGGGTGAATGCGATCGCACCGGGACCGGTGTGGACGCCGCTGAACCCGGCCGACAAATCGTCTGAGGATATCGCCCGGTTCGGCGAGGACACCGACTTTCACCGGCCGGCGCAACCGGAAGAGTTGTCGCCGGCGTATGTGTTTTTGGCGTCATCGATCTGTTCCAGCTACATTACCGGGATTGTGCTGCCGGTGACCGGCTCCGTCGGCGAATAGGAAAGGAAGCGACATGGCGCGCAGCTTGTGGAAAGGGGCGATCAGTTTCGGACTGGTCCACATCCCGGTGGAGATGTATCCGGCAGTGCGTGAACATGGGCTGGACCTGACCATGCTCGACCGCCGCGACTTCTCGCCGGTCGGATTCAAGCGCTACAACAAGAACAATAACAAGGAAGTGACCTGGGACGATATCGTCAAGGGTTACGAGTACACCGACGGCGAGTACGTGGTGCTGTCCGAGGAAGACCTGCGGCGCGCGAATCCGGAAGCGACCGGCACCATCGACATCCTCGCCTTTGTGGATGCGGAGGAAGTACCGCTGCTGTATTACGAGCAGCCCTATTACCTCGCGCCCGGCAAAGGTGGCGACAAGGTGTATGCGCTGCTGCGCGAAACCTTGCGCAAGGCCGGCAAGATCGGCATCGCGACGGTGATCATCCGGGTCAAGCAGCATCTGGCGGCGCTGGTGTGCGTGGGCGATACCATCGTTCTCAATACCCTGCGCTTTGCCGACGAGATCCGCGAGACCGATGAATTGAAGATCCCGACAAAGAGCTCCAAGACTGCAACCGTCACCGACAAGGAGCTGAAGATGGCGATGGCACTGGTCGAGGGCATGAGCGAGGAATGGAAGCCGGAGCAGTACCACGACACCTATCGCGAAGACATCATGTCGCTGGTGGAGAAGAAGGTGAAGGCCAAGGAGACCAAGGTCATCACCATGCCGGGCAAGGAGACCGAGCATCGCGCTTCGAGCAATGTGGTCGACCTGGTGGCGCTGCTGCAGCAGAGTATCGGGAAGAAACCGGGCAAGACGGCGGCACGTGCGGAAGTCGCCGAGGCCGAGGATGATGACGAGCCGCCACCGCCACGCAAGGCGCGCAAGCCTTCTGCGGCCAACGACGAGGAACAGGAAGCGCCCGCAGCGAAGCCGCGCAAGGTGGCGGCCAAGAGCACTGAGAAAATTGCGGCGACGGCGGCCAAGCCGAAGAAGACTGCTGCGGCGAAGGCGGCTCCGTCTGCCAAGACGCATGCGCCGGCGCGACGCAAGTCGGCGGCCTGATTCGATGGGGGACTGGCTCGACCTGGTGCAATGGCCGGCGATGGCAGTGACTTTGTATGCGGCCTACCTGATCGGGTCGAAGCGCGAGGATCGGCGGATCCTCGGGTTTTCGATGTTCATACTAAGTAACGTGCTGTGGATTGCCTGGGGTTGGCACGATGAAGCGTGGGCGCTGATCGCGTTGCAGGTTGGATTGTTCTCGATGAACGTAAGGGGGATTCTCAAGAATGAGCCGTGAAAATTACCACGACTCCCCTTGAATTAGGAATCACAGGTTTATCCGCGTCCCCCGATGGCGAGGATAAGGAAAATCAAACCCGCCATCACTATTGCGAAACCGGTGGTGGTGACAATAGCGATGATCCGCGCAAAGGTCTTTTTCCGAACATTTCCTGTATCCACAGGAACTCCAATCCAGAATATGAACGATGAAATTCCGAGCGCCGTTGGGAGCGTTAGCACGGAGTAGAAAACGCAATCAAGTCCCCAGGTTCCGCAATCGATAGCACCCCGGAAGCCGGTCCACATCAAGCTCGTCAACACCGTTCCGACAATCAGAGTCATAAATCCGAGCCATGTCCAGAGTAAGTTCTTTAACATATGTCCTCGCTCAATGAGAATTTCAAGGATGGACCGATTCGGCCAGGCGAATCGTGCTTGTGATCGAATCCCATAATGCAATTAGTTGCTTATCGGAAGCCGTTACTCCCTCTGGAGTCGCATTCAATTCAACACGAATACTGGGACTGTTCGGACCTGGATCAGGACGCATCGTCTCCAACACAAAGCTAACGTTTTTTTGTTCGCGCTTCTCCCCGAGCATCGCGGAGCTCAACCATTCTTGAGCCCTCATCCCAGCAACTGCTCTCTCCCCCTTCCGCAAGACCTTGTTTCGTACATCAAATACCTTTAACAAGGAATTCGGCCCGCTCACTCTTTGGAGCAAGTCTTCACGTGCGTCGCGGGTATATGTATCGATTTCAATTGACACAACAACACCCGGACGTTCTTTGCTCCGAAAGACGAAATTCGCCAGTTCCTGCTCGTATTTTCCGTTTAACTGTACGGGGCCAAGACAGAATCCCGGTTTTGATAGCGGAACGTCCTGCAGAGCGTCGATATTTTCCTGCGCGAGCTCCCAAATTTTCTGTTCCATCTCCACGAAATGACCTCCATAAGACATAGCGTCAACAGTTAAGTAACTCGAAGCCTTTAGCAAGTGGAGTTCACTCGAATAGGTGTCGTCGATCCGTTGAATTCGGAAGAGAACCTCGCCATCGTTATGTCTTATCACCTCTTTCAGGATATCTGTTGTATCGTTCGCGAACGCAACAATTTCGCCCCGACGCTTCCCAACGGATTTTTCAAACGTTTCTAACGTGGCGCCCTTATCATTCACCTTAATTTCTAACGAAGTGGCGTCTTCGGAATTACGTGGAGGCGCGAATGTCGCGGAAATTGGTAGGATCTGTCGGAAGTCTGCCGGCAGATCGATCATGTGGCGTCCAATGCAAAATGTTTGATTTTTTTCGTCGGCTTGCACAGTTGCATCCTCCTTGCTCTTGCAGCTAGAAATCAAAAGTAGAACGCAGCACGCCGCCGCAGAGATCGCTCTCACGGCAGATCAGCCGCAGCTGCTATCTTTGTGATGGCATAGTAAGTGACCCTTTGCGCAATGGCATCCTTATATGCTGGTTCATGCGAAAATCCAGTTAGGCGAAATTGTTCTCGGATGTTTTTTCCACCGCTTTCCCGCGGAGACATGCCGGAACTTGCTGGAACCGTCCCGTCGCCGCAAGCGTCCTGACTTTCGCACTGAATCGCCCAGGAACCGGTTTCAGCGGATGAAACGAAACCCACTCCGAACCCGATGGCGCCGCTAGACACCGAAAAAAATTTCTCACTGCCCACATGAATATTGTTGGTCCCATCTTCACGAATCTGTTCGTGCGAAAGATTGATATTTTCAGCCTCTGACGTGCGAACTGGTTTGCGGGCATCACTCCCTCGGTTCATCGTCCACCGAACCGTTTGAAAACTAGCCTGCTCTCCATTACCGGCTCCGTAAAAAACATACGTCCGGGGATGAAACTTGCCAGCCAGCTGATTGTGAAAGTCGCGTGCCAGCGTTACGTTATATACAAATCTATTCCAGTCAATCGGCGAACCGCTATCCGGCTTTAGCCACTCTTCTCGTACGAGTCCCCACCATCGATCCTTGCGAAGGTAAATTTCAGAATATGGGTCCTTCACTGGCATTCGTTCTATTATATTTCCGCTCTCGTTCTTAAATTGGAGCCAAAAGGGGCCATACTCAATTGATGGCAACAATTGAAGTGCCCCTGGAGCTTGCGCGAACACTGCGGTTACTTCTTGCCCTGTCGATCCAATTACGAGGCCAGCCTTGAAGTCTTCATCCCTCATCCCGATCTTGCAGCGACGGTAGGCGACAGCCGCTCCAACAGAGGGCATCACGCCGTGCACAATTCCTGCGATTTTTTTCTCCATCGCCGGGAGTTGGGAGCAGGCCCTCGCAACCAATCCACCCATCGAATGAGTCACCAAGATCACCTGTTTGCACTTGAATCCGCCACGGTTATTCTCATCAATTGTCTTGAGAATACGTGTTTGTAAGGCGCTTGCCGCGTCCTTATTTGAGGCAAGCCAGTTGTAACCGGACGCGTAGACAGGAAATCGACATTTCGAACGACTGATAAGGTCATCGGACTTTATTGGCTCCGGAATCTTGTGATTTTCCGAAACGGTGGGCAATCCATTCATTTTCATGACCGTGCCTGGATAGAGCCGATCCGATACGGATGAAAGTCCCACTGCAGGCTTAGAACTTATAGATTCATAGAAAAAATCGCTCCACTTGGCAGGTTCGAATCCCTCTGCGTTCAACTTCCGTTCCAACCACAGCAAGAATTTGTGATAGCTAGCCTCTCCGACCTCCCCCCACCCACGCGCAAGAAATTCCTGCTGGCGTTGAATGGTCCCGCACTGCTCCGTTGGCACAGATCCACCGGCATAAACCAACGTGCGAGCAGGATGCAATATTCGTTGTCTTGCTCCGGCCTTTTTGGTTACCCACCGCCATGCCAGTCCCATTGGCTCCCCAAGCGTACTGTTGAGCAACCAAACAGGATCGCCCGCGCTATTACACAAATTGGATCCCATGATCCCTGGGACAAAAACGATCGGTAAGACTATCGTGGGGGGCATTATGAGTTTGACAGTATCCAAAATTTTCGTATCAGTAATCTGCCAATTGAACGTCGGCCTACCTGAATTTTCAGGGCGAGCCTGCTGACTTCGGACTGGTTGTTTTGGAACGGATACCATGACGATGTCCCTTTCACAACTTACTTACAAGTTTGCCGAGAATCTGGATTTTTAGATTTTCGGGGCTAAATCCGTGCTGAAGCGGAATCATGCCTTGTCGATCAGAAACCCCTTCAATCCTTCCGCCATCCTCCTTCAGGATCGCGTATCTCATGCTTGCAATCGGATCCCCCGCCGGATCGACTAGTTGGAACTTCTCGTCGAACTGCATGATGCCGCGTGGCAGAACGGGCATATCACCTCCGATGCTTGAAGGCGACGAGAATTTCTTTATGCCGGCCTGAACCAAAATCTTGCCTGGGCATTGCACAGTGATGTTCCCGCCAGCGATCGTAATGTTGGCACCGCCTGCGGTGGAAAGCGTGATGCTCTTCGCTGCAGCCCAGTCGATGTGTGCGTTGGCGCTGATTACGTTGACCTCGTCGCGAGCCTGCACCATGAGCTCATCGGCTTGCGCCTGATAGTCGATTGCGCCTTTTCCGGCGATTAATTGGAGACCGATGCCGCCCTCGCCCGCTTGCACCACACCTGACAGCATCCCGATGGCTTGTCCGCAGTGCACGCGCATCTGCCCGCCGGCGACGAGCTGCTTGTCCGCGCCGCTCATGACCATCACGGTTTCGCCGGTTGCCAATTGCACGTCCTGGCCCGCGGTGACTGCCATTCCGGCCTTCGCTGCGATAGCGATCATTGGCGCGCTCACGTGCGGCAGCTTGTCGTCACCGGCATCGACGCTCCTCGCTTCAGCATCAACTTGCGCCGCGTCGACGCCTCGATTACTCAGCACTCCCGCCGACGTCGTCCACAAGGCCTTCAGAGGTGCGGCCGTTTCATCGATGACGCTGGTGTCGGCCTTGGTCGAGCCAAGATGACCGCCAAACCCAACCGTCTGGTGTGACTTAGCTGCGGAGTTGAAGCTGCCAGCCACCTTCATCGCTTGTTCCAAGACCGAAGCGCCCGCCGAATTTTCGCCGGCCGGCGCGCGCGACGCCGACGCATGATCGATCTTGTAGCTGGAGACCAGCAGCCCTGCCCCGGCCCGCACCGCGCCGAAATCATTGGTGCGCAATTCGGCGCCATCGCCGCGGAAGCTGCCGCGATAGTTGTCTGCGCTGTGGATCAGGCGCCCCAGGTTCAGTTCGCTCGCCGCATGTGTGCTTTTCAACTGGATGCGGCCTTGGCCATCGGTGTCGTCGAACAGAAGTTGGTTGTACCCGCGGCCGCCAAACTCCTTGCTGCGCACGCCCCACTGGGCCGAATTGTTGCGATGCCCCGCGCTGTCGGATGAGGACCCGTGCCACAGCGGGCTATTGCCCCCAGCGAGGTTTCCCTGCGCCGACGCCGCATGGTCGTGCGCGCCTTCGAATACGGCGCCGCTGGCGTCGCGATCCGGCCGGCCGCCCGGCGTCGGCGACACGCCGCCCTCGCCTTGCCCGTTGTACAGCGCGCCGACGATAATCGGCCGGTCGATGTCGCCTTCAATGAACTTCACGAGCGCTTCCTGGCCAATTCGCGGAAGGAACTGGCTGCCCATTCCACCGCCGGCCGAACGCTGAGCGACGCGGACCCAGCAGCTTGCATCGTTGTCTTGCCAGTGAAAGCGAATCCGCACACGCCCCAGCCGGTCGCAGTAGATCTCGTCGGCGCCGTTCGGAAGATCGGCCCCGTCTGGCCCCACCACGATCGCGCTTTGGCTGCCGTGGGCTGTTGGACCAGCATCGACATCCATCATCGGTCGCCACGGCCGCTCGGCCGGAATCGCCTCGAAACAGTTGGCGTAGCCGCTCCGCTGCGCTTGCTCGATCGCGCGGTCGAACTCGGCGAGCGGGACTTCCTTCAGCGATTCCTCTAGCAATTCCGGAATGGCACCAAACAGTTCGGCTAGGCCGTTCTTTGCACTGACCGGGAGATTGTTGACGCCGACGCTCGCCACACGCACCAGCACGAAAGCAGGCACGTCGGCGGCAAACTGCTTCATCGGAATGTCGGTGACGCCTATCCGCGTGCCGGCGCGCAGCGTCCTAACCGTCGAACGCCCTTGCCACAAAAGGGTTCGCGCCTCATGCGCTTCCATCTGAAGTTCGGCATACCGGCGCGCCTGAGCCGAATCGGTGTACGCATACTGCCCCGGAGAGTCGAAGCTTTCGACTGCCTGCGCATTCTTGCCACCGATCGGAAACCGGGTCGGCACGCTGACGCTTACTGCCTGCTTGGTCTTGTAGTCGTAACTGAGCACGCTTACGATCGCGGCGCCCACCTTGCGGACGGCCTGCAAGTACTGGATGCTGTCGCTCTGCTCGAGCGCACTGGCGGCGTGATAGCGGATGCCCCCTCCCGCCGCGCTGCTTGCGTCTTCCGGCACTGCGCTGAGCTGGCTGCTGTCGGCAAACAGCACCATCCGGTCGCCATCATCATAGGATTCGAAGCGCCACGCCAAGCGCTCTTCGGTCAACACGCGGGTGACAAAGTCGAAATCGGTCTCGCGATATTGGCAGCAATAACTGCGTGGTGTGGCGCCTCCCATGAACGGCCCGACATCGCCGCTCCACGCCCACCTGGCATGCGGTTGGTACTGAGCGAATACGGAATCGATGATCTCGACCACGCTGCTATCTTGCCAGGCGCGGCTATTACGCACCTGGCTCAGCAGCCATATCCATGGGGACAAACGCAGCCGGTAACGCGACAGGCCGCCATCGCTTCCCAGCATCGCGACCTGGCTGACATACCCGCTGAAACTGGCCCTTGTCCCGTCCGCCAGGCTGATCTCCAGCGAGGCCTGTTGTCCCAGCAGGTCGGCATACGCGATGTTGGAACGGGTTGACAGGGCAATCACATCCCGCGTGCCGATGCCTTGCAATTGCTCATCGGCAGCGAATGCCTCGACCAACAGGCCGGCATCGGCGCCATCCTCGAGCGTGAGCTCGTACAGCCGGGTATGGCTGGAGAATTCGGACAGCGTGGTCAACACCTGACCTGCCAGCGTGGAACTCATAGGTGAAGGGCCTCGGCGGAAGGGGGATCGAGAGATTCGATTCCTGCCGGAAAATACTATGCCCCTGACACCACTACTACTTGCGCCGCAACAAAGTTAGGTGAGCTAGCGAGCTTGCTAGCTAGTGCACAACCATGCGCGTAAACGGCGGCACGTACGCTTGCAGCGATACCAGCAATCCCACCAATATCGCCAGCGCGATCGAATGGAAGAACACATAGCGCAGGATATCTCCCTCGTGACCCACCCACTTGGTTGCGGTCGCCGCCACCACGATGGACTGCGCATCAATCATCTTGCCCATCACGCCGCCCGAGCTATTGGCCGACGCCATCAGGATCGGCGACAGCCCAAGCTGCTCCGCCGTGGTCTTCTGCAAGCTGCCGAACAGAACGTTGGCGGCGGTGTCCGAACCAGTCAAGGCCACGCCCAGCCAGCCGAGCATCGTGCCGAACAAGGTGTAGAACACCCCGGTGTACGCGAACGCCAGCCCGAGCGTCGCATCCAGGCCCGAATACCGGGTCAGGTACCCGATCGCGAACATCGCGCAAATCGTCAATAGCGAGAAGCGCACGAGCTTGATGGTCTCCCAGTATTCCTTCAGCAGGCTGCGGAACGAGTATCCCATGATCAAACCGGCAATGATTGCGGCGACGAAGATACCGGTGCCCGCCATCGACAGCACATTGAAATTGAATACAGCTGCTTCAGCGATAGGCGCCTTGACGACCGGCGGCATTTTCATGACCATCTTGTCGAGTCCCGGAATCGCATACTTCCACGCCCAGATACTGTCGACCAATTTCTTGAAAATCGGCGTACCCCAGATAAACACCAGCACCGACAACAGCGCCCAGGGCATCCAGGCCTTCACCACGGAAATTTTCACGCCCGTCGCGTCGTGCGTCGGCACCACGTCGTGCACCACGTCCTTCAACGAGTCGTCGTGATAGTTCGCGAACGCCACAGTTCGCCAGATCTGCTTCGGTTGCCACACCTTCAGGAACAGCACCAGCGAACCCATCGAGACGATCGAGGCGATCACGTCCACCAGCCACGGGCCGTGATAGTTCGATACAAGGAACTGAGGAATGGCGAACGACACCCCGGCAACCAGGATCGCCGGCCAGATTTCGGCCATGCCACGCCGGCCGGCGAACGCCCAGATCAGCCAGAATGGAACCAGCAGGGAAAAGAACGGCAACTGCCGTCCGATCATCGCGGAAAGGGAATTCAGGTCAAGTCCGGTAACGGTCGACAGGGCAATCACCGGAGCCCCCAGCGCGCCATACGCTACCGGCGCGGTGTTGGCGATCAGCGCCAGCCCGGATGCGGCCAGCGGCGAAAATCCGAGCCCGATCAGGATGGCGCCAGTAACTGCCACCGGCGTGCCGAAGCCCGCCGCGCCCTCGAAGAATGCGCCGAAGCAAAACGCCACCAGCAGCAGCTGCAGCCGGCGGTCCTCGGTGATGCCGCTGATGCTGTCCTGCAGCACCTTGAAGTAGCCGTTCAGCGTAGTCAGCCGGTGCAGGAAAATAATATTGAGGACAATCCAGCCGATCGGGAACAGGCCGGACGCGATGCCCAGTCCCGCCGCCTTGACGGCCATCGGCGCCGGCATCCCGAACACCGCAACCGCGATCCCGATACCGATGATCAGCGCCAGGCCAGCGGCGAGGTGCGCGCGCAAATGCAAAAACGCCAGTGTGGCCAGTAGAACGCCTACCGGAATGCCGGCCGAAATCGTGGACAGCGCGAAGTTTTGCAAGGGATCGTAGACTTGATGCCAGACCATGATTGCCTCCGGTTTTTAAACGGTTAGCTATCCATCCATCTTCTTCAAGTGTACATCCGAGATGCGGAACGGTCCCGTTCCGCACGCGTCGTGCGGCACTTTATTTGGCGATGCCTCCCCGGGACCGCACGGCGGTGGCGGCAAGCGCCCGGTGCGGCGACAACCCCGGGGGTCAGGTCCGCCGGACCTGCCCCCGGCCCTTGGACCGCGGCGCGTGTAGGAGGCGGAACGGCCCCGTTCCGCACGCGTCGTGCGGCGCTTTATTTTGGCGGCGCGAAGTCCATCTTCTTCATTGCCGCAGTCAGGCTCTTCGCGCTCTTCGCGTAAGCCGACCAGGGCTCGTTGCCCTTGTCCAACCGTGTGTGTGCGTTGTGCACATTCCACTGGTCGCCGGCCTTCACCTTCGCCAGCTCATCCCAGCCCAACGGCACAGAAATGCCCAGCCCCGGCCGCACTCGCGCCGACCATGCGCACGCCGTGGTCGCACCTCGCCCGTTGCGCAAGTAGTCGATGAATATCTTGCCGACACGATTGCGCGAACCACTCTTAAAGGCGAAACGGTCCGGCAGGGTTTCCGCCATGTGGCGCACAATCGCCTCCGAGAAATCTTTCACCGTATCCCAGTCATACTCAGGCTTGATCGGCACCACCACATGCAGGCCCTTGCCGCCGCTGGTCTTGAGGAAAGCCGGCAGGCCCAGCTCTTCGAGGAAGGCGTGTACCAGCTGTGCCGCCTCTTGCATCGCGCTCCAGCCGACGCCCTCGCCCGGATCGAGGTCGAACACCATCCGGTCCGGGGTGCCGTAAGACTTGCCGAGCGCGTTCTGGGTATGGAATTCCACCACGTTCCATTGCGCCGCCGACAGGATGCCGTTGACGCTACCCACTTCCAGCATGGACGGATGATCCGGGTCGAGCGCCTGGTCCATCTGCTTCATGCCGGGCAGCTTGGCGACGTCGGCGTGCTTCTGGAAAAACAGCTCGCCGCCCACGCCGGCCGGCGCGCGCACCAAGGACAGGGGGCGCCCTTTCAAATGCTCCATCATCAAGCTGCCGACCAGCGCGTAGTAGCGCACCAGGTCGAGCTTGGTGGCGCCGCTCTGCGCGTCGATCACGCGCTCCGGGTTGGTGACTTTCAGGCTGGCGGGCAGCTTGCCTACTGGCGCAGCCGGTTCGGTTTGCTTGTCCACGACCTCCTCCACATGTTTGGGCGTTTCGCGTGTGATGACCTTGGCGGGCTTGTCGTCGCGCAGACCCTGGAACACCGCGTGCCGCACCGAGCCCGCGCTGGTCCATTCGGCAAAGCTCACTTCGGCAATCAGTGTCGGCCTGACCCAGTGATGCTTGCGCCCGGCCACCGCTTTCGGCGGAAACGGACTCTCGTCGGTATCGAGCTTGCTTAACCTCGCCTTCAAGTCGCGCAGGCTTGCCTCATTGAATCCAGTGCCGACGTTGCCGGCGTATTGCAGCACGCCGTCCTTGTCGTAAGTGCCCAGCAGCAGCGCGCCGATGCCGGTGCGCGAACCTTGCGGATCGGTATAGCCGCCGATCACGAATTCCTGGCGCTGCCCGCACTTGAGCTTGATCCAGTCGCCGGAGCGCCGCTGCACGTAGCGCGAGTCGCGCCGTTTGCCGATCACGCCTTCCAGTCCCAGCTTGCAGGCCGCCTCGACCAGTTCCTCCGGATTCGTGCCGAATTCGTCGCTGAAGCGCACTACTTCCGAGGGCAAGGCCTCGAGCACCATCTTGAGCAAGGCGCGGCGGGCGTCGAGCGGCACCTCGCGCAAGTCGTAGCCGTTCAGGTAGGGAACATCGAACAGGAAATAGACGATCTCGGCAGTATCGGAACCGTCGAATGCCGTCTGCAGCATGCCGAAGCTGGGGCGTCCGTTCTCGTCGTGCACCACGATTTCGCCGTCATACCAGCCATCCGGCAGCTTCATCTTGCGCAGCGCCTTGTGCAGAACGCCAAGCTTGCCGGTCCAGTCGTTGCCGTTGCGGGTGAACAGTTTGATGCTGTCGCCCTCGACCCGCGTCAGCATGCGGTAGCCATCGAATTTGATCTCGAACACCCAGTCTTCCGGCGTGCTTGGGGGTTTGTCGACCAGCGTTGCCAGTTCAGGGCTTAGCATATCCGGCAACGCGGCGGCGACCGCCTCCGGCGGCAGCAGGCTCGGCGCGGCCTTTTCCGTCGCGGCGGGCTTCGCCTTCTTCACACTTTTCGGCAACTTCAGATCCTTGACGCTGTCGGGCATTTCGTCGATCACCGAGAACTCGCTGGCGGGCCGGGCGAATTCATCCTTCTCCTTGATCAGCAGCCACGGCTCCTGTTTCTCGCCCTTGCCCTTCATGCGTACCAACACCCACTTACCGTGCATCTTGTGGCCATGCAGTTCGAACTTGAGGTTGCCTGACTCGTAGCCCTTGTGCGGATCGTCGAGCGGGGTCCAGGTTCCCTTGTCCCAGATGATGACCTTGCCCGCGCCGTACTGCTTCTCGGGAATCGTGCCTTCGAAACTCGAATACGAAATCGGATGGTCCTCGACATGCACCGCCATCCGCTTGTCCTTCGTGTCGTAGCTGGGGCCCTTCGGCACAGCCCAACTCTTCATGGTGCCGTCTAGTTCCAGCCGGAAATCGTAATGCAGCCGGCTGGCCCAATGCTTCTGGATCACGAAGCTGAGCGCGTCCTTGCCCACCTCGCCGCCTTCTGGCGGTTCGGAGGTGATGGAAAAATCGCGTTTCGATTTGTAAACCTTGAGGGCGTCTGCCATGGACGTGTGCCGGTTGATCGCTATATTGCCGAGTCTATTGGTGCGCGGCAGCGCGGACTGTACGCCAGCTAACCATGTTGCGACGTTTGTAAGGGAATGTAAGGACCGTCAACCCGGCGCGCGCGGATAGCGTTTTTGACCGCAGGACCATTGGATAGTCCCATTCCAGATTAACCAAGCTTAAGGAACCCATCATGAACAAACTCATCGCTACCCTGATCGCCGGCCTGTTTGCAACTTCCGTCTACGCGCAGACTCCTGCAACCCCAGCCACTCCGGCCACGCCGGCAACCAAAGCCGACGCGAAGGTCCAGAAGGCCGAGGCCAAGGAAGCCAAGGAAGCCGTCAAGGCAAACGAAAAAGTAGAGAAAGCGACCGCCGAAGCAAATGCCGACAAAGCCACCGCCGAGGCGAAGGCACAGAAGTCAAAAGCGAAGGCTCACAAGAAAACTGAAAAGACGAAGGCCGAGGCAAAAGCCGAAAAGTCCGAAGCCGCAATCGACGCCAAGGCTGCGCCAGCCAAGTAAGTTGTTCAACGCTGTTGGGCAAAAAAAAGACAGGGTTTTCGCCCTGTCTTTTTTCGTGTAGATGGCCTGCCCCGGCAATTCACAATCGCCGGGGTACGGCCGAAACCTTAATTATCCCAGCCACCGCCCAGCGACCGGATCAGCGCCACCGTCGTCACGGCCTGGCTGCCACGCAGCTGGGCCGCATTGCGCTCGACACCGGCCAGGTTGCGCTGCGCGTCAAGCAGATCGATATAGCTCGAACGGCCCGCCTGGTACAGCTTCTGCGCCAGGTCGGCCGAACGGCGCGCCAGCACCACGCCGGCGTCGACCTGTTCCGACTGCCCCGCCAGGATGCGCAGGCCGGCAAGGTTGTCCTCGACTTCCGCAAACGCGACCAGCACGTTCTGGCGGTAGGCCGCCACCGACTCCTCCAGCACCGCCTCGCTGCGCGCGATATTGGCCTTGTTGCGGCCGCCGTCGATGATCGGCATCGACATCAGCGCGCCCAGCATCCAGGACCGGCTGCTCCATTTCAGCACGTTCGACAGCGCGTCCGACTCGCCGCCGCCGGCGGCGCTCAGGCTCAGCGCAGGGAACATGGCCGCCCGCGCCACGCCGATGCGCGCGTTCGACGCCACCATCGTGCGCTGGGCCGCGGTGACGTCGGGGCGGCGCTCGAGCAGCTTCGATGGCAGCCCGGCCGGGATCGACGGCAGCAGGTTCGTCTCGAGCAGCGGATTGGCGCCGGCGGAGAAAGCCGCTGCCGGCTTGCCCAGCAGGACCGCAAGCGCATGTTCGAGCTGAACGCGCTGGCGTTGCAGGCCGATTTCCTCGGCGCGGGCCGAGGCCAGTTCGCCCTTTGCGCGCACCAGGTCGAATTCGCCGATGTCGCCATTGTCGAAACGGCTCTGGTTGACCTTCACGCTTTGTGCGCGCAAGTCGGCGCTCTTGCCGAGCGTCGCCAGCTCGGCATCGGTGGCCCGGATGCGGAAGTAGGTCTGTGCCACATCGGCCTGCAATGCCAGCAGCACCGAGCGGTAGGTCGCTTCGGACGCTGCCGCATCGGCCTGCGCCGCACTGACGCCGGCGCCGACCCGGCCGAACAGGTCGACCTCGTAGCTGGCGGTGAGGTTAGCCTGGTAAGCGGTCGCCGGAGCTACCGCCGTGCCCTCCGGCAGGCCAAGCGACAGGGCCGATGCGCGGCCGCGCTGCGCGCCGACACCGGCGCCCACCTGGACGCTGCGCGCGGATTCGGCCAGGCCGGCCAACGCCCTCGCCTGCTTGACGCGCGCCGCGGCCACCGCCAGGCTGGCATTGGCCGCGGTCGCCTGGTCGATCATCGAGGTCAGCTCGGGATCATGGAACGCCAGCCACCATTGGCCGCGCGGCTGGATTTCGGCCGGCTGCGCCACCTTCCATTGCGTGCCGTCGGCCGCCTGCACCGGCTGCTGCGCTTCCTTGAAAGCGGTCGGCGTCGGCAGTTCCGGCGCCTTCAGCTCGGGGGTGGTCGAACACGCCGCCAGCAGCAGCGCCGCCAGCAGTGGTGCGATTCGTAGTGCGAGCTTGCTCATCAATGGGCTCCTTCCGTTTGCGAGGCAATCGCCACGCTGGTTTTCTTTTCAAAGCGCTTGGCCAAGGTGCGCAGCAGGACGTAGAACAATGGCGTCAGGAACAGGCCGAAGAACGTCACGCCGAGCATGCCGCCGAACACCGCCACGCCCATCGCATGGCGCATCTCGGCGCCGGCTCCGTGCGAGAACACCAGTGGCAGAACGCCCATGATGAACGCGATCGAGGTCATCAGGATAGGACGCAGGCGCTGGCGGCAAGCTTCCAGCGCCGCTTGCACGATGGTGCGGCCGTGATCTTCCAGTTCACGGGCGAATTCGACGATCAGGATGGCGTTTTTCGACGCCAGCCCGACCAGCACGAACATGGCGATCTGGGTAAACACATTGTTGTCGCCACCGGTCAGCTTCACGCCGAGCATGGCGCACAAGATCGACATCGGCACGATCAGGATCACCGCCAGCGGCAGGGTCCAGCTTTCGTACTGCGCGGCGAGCACCAGGAACACCAGCAGCACGCACAATGGGAAGACATAGACCATCGTGTTACCAGACAGGATGTCCTGGTAGGTCAGCTCGGTCCATTCGTACGAAATCCCCTTCGGCAGAACTTCCTTCGCGATGCGTTCCAGCGCTGCCTGTGCCTGGCCCGACGAGTAGCCAGGCGCCGGGCCGCCATTCAGGTCGGCCGAAACGTAGGCGTTGTAGCGCTGTGCGCGGTCCGGACCGTATGTGTCCTTGATGCGCATCAGCGACGACAGCGGGATCATTTCGCCCTTGTCGTTGCGCACCTTGAGCTGCTCGATCTGCTGCGCCTGCGAGCGGAACGGTGCATCGGCCTGGACCCGGACCTGGTAGGTGCGGCCGAATTTGTTGAAGTCGTTCACGTACAGCGAGCCCAGGTTGATCTGCAGCGTCTGGTAGATCGTCTGCAGCGGCACGCCCAACTGCTTGGCCTTGACCCGGTCGATGTCGGCGAACAGCTGCGGCGCATTGATCTGGAATCCGGAGAACACCCCGGCCAGTTCCGGCGTCTGGCGCGCCTTGGCCTGCAGGTCCTGCACGGCCTTGTTGAGCGCGTCGTAACCGAGGTTGCCGCGATCTTCGATCATCATCTTGAAGCCGCCAATCGTGCCAAGGCCGTTGACCGGAGGCGGCGGGAACACCATGATGAACGCATCCTGGATGCCGCCCAGGCGCTTGTTGATCTCGGCGGCGATCGCCCCGCCCGATTCCTCGGGCTTGGTGCGCTCGTCGAACGGCTTGAGCGTGGCGAACACGATGCCGGCATTCGGCGCATTGGTGAAGTCATTGATCGACAGGCCCGGGAAGGCGATCGTCGACTGCACGCCCGGCACCTTCATGATCGTCTCGGTCATGCGGTGCACCACGGCGTCGGTGCGGTCGAGCGAGGCGGCATCGGGCAGTTGCGCGAAGCCCACCAGGTACTGCTTGTCCTGGCCCGGCACGAAGCCGGCCGGCACCGACTTGAACACGAATGCGGCAGCAACGACCAGCAGCAGATAGACGCCCACCGAGGCGCTCTTGCGGCCGAGGACACTCTTGACCCCGCCCTCATACTTGACGGAGGCGCGTCCGAAGAAGCGGTTGAACCAGCTGAAGAAGCCGCCGAATACTTTGTCCATGCCGCGTGTCAGCGCATCTTTCGGCGCATCGTGCGGCTTGAGCAGCGCTGCGGCCAGGGCCGGCGCGAGCGTCAGCGAAGAGAATGCCGAAATCACGGTCGAGATGGCGATCGTCAGCGCAAACTGGCGATAGAACTGTCCCGACAGGCCGGACACAAAGGCGATCGGCACGAACACCGCGCACAGTACCAGGGCGATGGCGATGATCGGACCCGATACTTCCTTCATCGCCTGAATGGTGGCGTCGCGCGGCGACAGCCCGGTGCTGATGTTGCGCTCGACGTTTTCCACTACCACGATCGCATCGTCGACGACGATACCGATCGCCAGCACCAGTCCGAACAGCGACAGTGTGTTGATCGAAAAGCCGAAACCGAGCATTACCGCGAAGGTGCCGACGACCGATACCGGCACTGCCAGCAAAGGAATGATCGATGCGCGCCAGGTCTGCAGGAAGATGATCACCACCAGCACCACCAGGGCGATTGCCTCGAGCAGGGTTTCGATCACCGACTTGATCGAGTCGCGCACAAAGTTGGTCGGATCGTATTCGATGCGGTAATCGACGCCTTGCGGGAAGTCCTTCTTCAGTTCGTCCATCTTGGCGTGCACGTCGGTCGACAGCTGCAGCGCGTTGGCGTTCGGCGCCTGGAAGATACCCATGCCGACCGCCGACTTGTTGTTCAGCAGCGAGCGCAGCGAATACGAGTTCGAGCCGAGTTCGATGCGGGCGACATCGCGCAGGTGGGTGGTGGCGCTGTCGGCGCCGGTGCGCACGACGATATCGCCGAATTCCTCCACCGTTTGCAGGCGGCCCTTGGTATTGAGCGTCAGCTGGAACTGCGAGTCTTTCGATGGCGAAGCACCGACCACGCCGGCGGCAACCTGCACGTTTTGCTCGCGGATGGCGGCGACGATATCGGCCGCGGTCATGCCGCGCTCGGCCACTTTCTGCGGATCGAGCCAGACCCGCATCGCGTAGTCGCCGGAACCGAACAGGTTCACTTCGCCCATGCCGGGGATGCGCGAGAGCTGGTCTTTGACATTGAGCACCGCGTAGTTACGCAGGTACAGGTCGTCGTAGCGATTGTCCGGCGACACCAGGTGCACCACCATGGTCAGGTTGGGCGAGCTCTTGACGGTGGTCACCCCGATCTGGCGCACTTCTTCCGGCAAGCGCGGCAAGGCGCGCTGCACCCGGCTCTGGACCTGGGTTTCGGCCTGGTCGACATTGGTGCCGATCTTGAACGTCACCGTCAACTGGAGCGCACCGTCCGACGTGTTTTGCGAGGACATGTACAGCATTCCCTCGACGCCGTTGATCTGCTCTTCAAGCGGCGCGGCGACGGTTTCGGCGATGATCTTCGGGTTGGCGCCCGGGTACTGGGCGCGCACCACCACCGACGGCGGCACCACGTCCGGGTATTCGGAGATCGGCAGCTTGAAGATCGATATCAAGCCGGCCACAAAAATAATGACCGACAGAACAGCCGCGAAAATCGGCTTGTCGATAAAAAAACGTGAAAAATTCATGGGGTATCCTTGTTATTTCTTGGCCGTCAGCGCGGCGACCTTGAGATCTGCCGCCGGCTTGTCGTCGCTATCCATGGCCACGACCTGGGCAGTGATCGGTGCACCCGGGTGAACCCGCTGCAGGCCATTGATGACGATTTTCTCGCCAGGCTTGAGGCCCTCGCGCACCACGCGCAGTCCGTCGATGATCGGGCCAAGCTTGACGTTGCGGTATTCGGCGGTGTTGTCGGCCTTGACCACGTAGACGAACTTGCGATCCTGGTCGGTGCCGACCGCGCGTTCGCTGATCAAGGAGACCTTGCGCACCGTGTCCGCACTGCCGGCCAGCTGGACGCGGGCAAACAGGCCAGGCACCAGCGTGTTGTCGTCGTTGGCGAACGTGGCGCGCATGCGCACGCTGCCGGTGGCGGCGTCGAGCCGGTTGTCGACGAACTCAAGTTTCCCTTCGTGCGGGAAGCCCTGCTCGTTGGCCAGCCCGACCTTGACAATCACCGGCGCACCCTTTTGCGAAACGCGGGCAACCCGCAGGTACGTCTCTTCGTCGCCATCGAAACTGGCGTAGATGTCCTTGTTCGACACCACCGAAGTCAGTATCGCGCTGCCGTCGACCAGGTTGCCCACTGTGATTTCGGCTTTCGAGACGCGGCCGCTGATCGGCGACGTCACGTTGGCATAGCCGAGGTTCAGGCGGGCCGCTTCGAGCGAGGCCTGCGCGGCGCGGACATTGGCATCGAGTTCTTTCAGGCTGGACGATTTCTCGTCGACTTCGCGCTGGGCGATGGCTTTGTCGGCCAGCAGGCGCTCAGAGCGCCCCATTTCCAGGCGCGCCAGGTCGGCCTTGGCGCGCGCCGATACGGCGGTCGCTTCGGCGCGGTTGGCCTCTGCCTGGAACGGACGTGGATCGATCACGAACAGCACGTCGCCTTTCTTGACCAGGCTGCCCGGCTTGAAGTTGACCGAGGTAATGAAGCCGCCAACGCGGGCCCGAATGTCGACCCGTTCCACCGCTTCGAGGCGCCCGGAGAATTCCTGGGTCTCGTTGACCGAGCGCTCCAGTACCGCCGCGGCGGTGACTGGCGGCCCGCCCGCGCCGGCAGCCGGCGCCGCGCTGTTGGCCGAATTGCAGCCGGCCAGGCCGATCGCAGCCAGTCCGGCCAGCGCCATGGCGGCAGCCAGCGGTCGGACAATTTGCTTGAAGTGGTGGGTGGTTTTCATGGTTTATCCCTTTTTATGAAAAATCAAAATGCATCAGGCGTAAAGCGGCCTGCTTGTTCGGTGACAGGCAAAACGAAGGCAAAGCGGTCCCGTGACGCCCGGCCGGGCGCCAGGTTCAGCGGTGAAAGCAGGTGACGGTCAGTCTTGGGCTACGGGTGATTCCAGTGCGGCCAGGAAGCGCGCGATTTCGTTCAGCGCCGACTCCTTGCATGCGCATTCGTTGCGTGCCGCGGCATCTTCCAGCGAGTCCGGCGCCAGCCGCTTGAGCGTGGTGCCGACACCGGCGGCGGAAAGTTTGGCGGCGTACTGTTCAGCCTCATCGCGCAACGGGTCGTCTTCGGCCGACAGGATCAGCGCCGGCGGCAGGTGCTTCAGGCGGCTCGAAAGCAGCGGCGACGCGTACGGGTGGGTGCGGTCGGCGCCGTTCGGCAGGTAGCCGCGGTAGCTCGCCGCGCAGGTATCGGCCACGCCGGCCATGCTTTCGTCGAGCTTCACTTCGCGCATCGAACAAGTGGTCAGGCCCGGATCGAGCATCGGCATGATCAGGATCTGGCCGGCCAGTTCGGGGCCGCCGCGGTCGCGCGACATCAGCGCGCACACCGCCGCCAGGTTGGCGCCGGCCTCGATGCCCGCCACCACCAGCCGCTTGCCGTTCCAGCCCAGCTTCGACTTGTTCTTACGAGCCCACATCAGCACAGCGTGGGCGTCTTCGACGGCGGCCGGGAACGGCCGCTCGGTCGCCAGCGTGTAGCTCGCCGCCAGCACCAGCTGGTTGGCCGCGCCGCAGCTCATGTGGCGCAGGAAACCGTCCGCTTCATCCAGGTCGCCGCCGACGAAACCGCCGCTGTGGAAAAACACCACCAGGCTGTCCTTCTTGAGCTTCGGCGCAGCGCCGATGTACAGGCGCGCGGCCAGCGGGCCTTGGGCGCCCGCCACTTCGAGTTCGCGGATGGTCAGCTGCGGCAGGCACGCGGCGTCGTTCATTGCGCGCTTCCTTCGGATTGCTGGACGTCGTTGCAAGCGAGCTTGGAGCCGTTGAACAAATCATGTGCAAGTGCGTCAAAACTGCCGTTTTCGATCTGCGCCGCTTGCTGGAATTGTTCGGTATAGGCCATGCCCGTGAGCGCCGTAAGGCTGATCACCAGCGCAAGCGCTGCAATAATGGCATCTTTGTATCGCATGACCTTCTCCTTCCCAATTCCGTTTGTTTCCTGCATCCCTTGATCCAGTACGGCTACTTTAAACTTGTTCTACAATCTGATAAAGGTGCCATTAACGAATTGATTGTTCATATTTCTGAACAATACGGAGAGATATGAATAAGCTGCTCGCGATGGAAGTATTCGTACAGGTGGTCGATTCCGGGGGCTTTACCCGGGCCGCGGAGCATATGCAGCTGCCGAAAGCGACCGTGTCGACCCTGGTGCAGTCGCTCGAACAGACGCTGGCCGTCAAGCTGCTGCACCGCACCACAAGGCAGGTCAGCGTGACCTCGGACGGCGCCGCCTATTATGAGCGCTGCCTGCGAATCCTGTCGGACGTGCGCGAGGCCGAGGAATCGCTGTCGCGCAACCGGGCCAGCCCGAGCGGTCGGCTGCGGGTCGACGTCGCCACCGGCGTTGCCAACGACATCATCATCCCCGCCCTGCCCGATTTCTTCGCGCGCTATCCCGACATTGCGCTCGAACTGGGATGCGGCGACCGCCCGGTCGACCTGATCGAAGAAGGCGTCGACTGCGCGATCCGCGGCGGCATCCTGCCCGACTCGGGCCTGATCGCGCGCCGCATCGGCGTGCTGCACTTCCTGACCTGCGCTTCGCCGGCCTATCTTGCCGAGCACGGACGGCCGGCGCATCCGAACGACCTGCTGAAGCACCACTGCATCAACTACTTCTCGTCCAAGACCGGCAAGATCTACGACTGGGACTTTTCGCGCGGCGACGAGCAGATCCAGATCGCCGTGCCTGCCAGCCTCGCGGTCAACGATTCGACCGCCTACATGAGCGCCGGCCTGGCCGGGCTGGGGGTGATGCAGATGGCGAGCTACACGATCGATCCGCATATCAAATCGGGGAAGCTCGAGTTGCTGCTCGAAGACTGGGGCTCCACGCCGTTGCCGGTCAATGTGGTATATCCTCAGAACCGCCACCTGTCGGCCAAGGTGCGCGTATTTGTCGAGTGGGTCGCGGATCTGTTCATGTCGCACCCGGGTTTTCAAATCAAGGCGCCTGTGCGCCGCCCCGCTTTAGAAAAGGTGTGACATGCAGAACATCGTATTCCTCGACCGCGACAGCCTGCTGGCCACGGTGCGGCTGCCCGCATTCGAACACCAGTGGCGCGATTATCCCGCCACCCAGCCTGGCCAAGTGGCCGAGCGGCTCGCCGGCGCCACCATCGCGATCACCAACAAGGTGCCGGTGCGCGCCGCCGACATTGCGCAGCTGCCGGGCCTGAAAATGATCGCGGTGGCCGCAACGGGCACCGATAACGTCGACCTGGCCGCATGCCGCGAGCGCGGCATCGTCGTCTCGAACATCCGCAATTATTCTTTGGTGGCGGTGCCGGAGCATGTGTTCACGATGATCCTGGCGCTCAGGCGCAACCTGCGCGCGTACTGCGCCGATGTCGATGCCGGCCTGTGGCAGAAGTCGAGCACCTTCTGCCTGTTCGACCATCCGATCGGCGACCTGGCCGGCAGCAAGCTGGGCATCGTCGGCTACGGCGCGCTGGGGCACAAGGTGGCGCAGCTGGGCCGCGCGTTCGGGATGCAGGTGTGCGTGGCGTCGCGCACGCCGGTGGCCGACCCGGAAGTGAGCAACCTGCCGCTGCAAGAATTGCTGCGCACCTGCGACGTGATCAGCCTGCACCTGCCGCTCAACGACCAGACGCGCAACATGATCGGCGCGCGCGAGCTGGCGATGATGAAGCGCAGCGCGCTGCTGATCAACACGGCGCGCGGCGGCCTGGTGGACGAAGCGGCGCTGGCCCAGGCGCTGAAGGATGGCGTGATCGGCGGGGCCGGGTTCGATGTGCTGAGCAAAGAGCCGCCCGTGCCGGAGAATCCGCTGCTAGGCCTGCATCTGCCGAACTTTATCCTGACGCCGCATGTGGCCTGGGCGAGCGCGGGCGCGATGCAGACGCTGGCCGATATGCTGGTCGATAATGTCGAGGCGTTCGTGGCGGGCAAGCCGGTCAACGTCGTGGGGTAGGCGAAGAATAATTGGGTCCACGCGTGCGCGAGGACGACGGATTATCGGCCAGTAGATTGAAAGCTGTCGTCCTCGCGCACGCGGGGACCCAATCTGCGCGCCAGCCCACTGCGGGTGCGGTCGCGCTAGAAAGTCCCGGGCAGCAGGATGTTCTTGTCGACGTCGTTCACATCGCGCAGCCCGCAGAACGCCATCGTCAGATCGAGCTCGTTGCGGATGATGTCCAGGCACTTGGCGACGCCGGCTTCGCCGCCCGCACCCAGGCCATACAGGAACGGGCGCCCGATGTACACGCCCTTCGCGCCCAGCGCCAGCGCGCGGATCACATCCTGGCCCGAGCGGATGCCGCCATCCATGTGCACCTCGATCTGCTTGCCCACCGCGTCGACGATTGCCGGCAGTGCGCCGATGCTCGACTGCGCGCCATCGAGCTGGCGCCCGCCATGGTTCGAGACGATCAGCGCGTCCGCGCCGCTGCTGGCCGCCAGCTTCGCATCCTCGACATCCATGATCCCCTTGATGATCAGCTTGCCGCCCCAGCGCTGCTTGACCCATTCCACATCGGCCCACGACATCGCCGGATCGAACTGCTGCGACGTCCACGAGGACAGCGAAGACATGTCCGACACCGCCGTCGCATGGCCGACGATATTGCCGAAGCCCCGGCGCTGCGTACCCAGCATGCCCATGCACCACGCCGGCTTGGTCATCAGGTTGACGATGTTCGCCACTGTCATCTTGGGCGGCGCCGTCATGCCGTTGCGGATGTCCTTGTGGCGCTGGCCCAGCACCTGCAGGTCGAGCGTGAGCACCAGCGCCGAGCACTTCGCCGCCTTCGCGCGGTCGATCAGGCGCTCGATGAAGGGACGGTCCTTCATCACGTACAGCTGGAACCAGAACGGCTTGGTGGTGTTGGCCGCCACGTCTTCGATCGAGCAGATGCTCATCGTCGACAGCGTGAACGGCACGCCGAATTTTTCGGCGGCGCGCGCGGCGAGGATCTCGCCGTCCGCGTGCTGCATGCCGGTCAGGCCGGTCGGCGCCAGCGCAACCGGCATCGCCACCTCCTGCCCGATCATCGTAGTGCGCAGGCTGCGGTTCGCGAGGTTGACCGCCACGCGCTGGCGGAACTTGATCTTGCCGAAGTCCGCCTCGTTGGCGCGGTAGGTCGATTCGGTCCACGAGCCAGCATCGGCGTAATCGTAGAACATGCGCGGCACCCGCTTCTTGGCAAGCACGCGCAAATCTTCGATGGTCGTGATGATGGTCATTGGAGCGATCCTCGGGTTATGAATGAAACATCTAATCTACCAGAATAGTCGAGCGGAGATTAATCATTCGATGGCGCCGATTTTGGGGTTCTGCCCTGTCCCCTAGACAAACCGCGGACGCCCCATTACAATGCTGCTTCTTCGGAGGGGCAAGCCCTCCGGGCATAGAAGTTTTGCTTACCGAATCGGCCAGTTTGCCCTTCCGGAAACAAGATGAAACTGCTAAAATGCTTGCTTTCGCGGCTGTAGCTCAGTTGGATAGAGTACTTGGCTACGAACCAAGGGGTCGTGGGTTCAATTCCTGCCAGCCGCACCAGAATATGAGGGGCCAGATCGAAAGACCTGGTCCCTTTTTTCAATTCCGGGAACGTCGTTTGTTACCTCTGAACTATACGTCTTGGTGTTTCTCCAAAGCCCTGCTATAATCTTGTTTTTCGCGGCTGTAGCTCAGTTGGATAGAGTACTTGGCTACGAACCAAGGGGTCGTGGGTTCAATTCCTGCCAGCCGCACCATAATTCGTAAGTTGAATGGCCCAAAGAGAAATCTTTGGGCCATTTTTCTTTTGGGCCCGCTTTCCCTTGCCGCGCAACACGGCAATTCCCACAATAGACCGTTACCTCAGCACAGGATTGTCACGTCTGTGCGAGTAGTCCCAAACTGACGCCTTTGTGGCAAGCCTAGCAATTTTTATGGAATGGAAACGCAAAAACGGCACTTCTCCTATGAAGCGCTGAGCCGCGCCTTGTGCCAAACGCAATCAATTTACGCCAGGCTCCATTTCACGAAAGCGCGCACGAGCAACGCCAAACGCCGCTTTTGCAAAGTCGCTTTGATAGCATGAAGTTCCCCCGATCCTTGAAACCCATGCTGCATGTCGCGGCTGCTTTTTGCGAGGTATCTTTTATGAAAAACTTGAAAACCATTGTCGCCGGCGTAGTGTTCGCCACCGCATCGCTCGGTTCGGGCGTCATGGCGGCCGACATTACGACGCCACCGCAGGCCTTGAACCTGGTGGGCAACAGCGCGTTCTTTGGCGACGCCTTCGACATCGACCAGATGAACGACACGTTTGCCGACCATTTCACGTTCTCGGTCAGCGGCGGCGTACCGGCCAACCTCGATGCGATCGTCTCGTCGATGAGCCGTACCGCTGCAACCGGCCTGGACATCACCGGGCTGGCCCTGTTCACCGGCACCGGCACCTCGGTGGCGACCGGCAGCTCGCTGCATTCGGGCGCAATCGACGTGTGGACCCTGACGACCGATAACCTGGCGGCGGGCGACTACTACCTGCAGGTGAGCGGAACCATGGTTTCGGCCACCTCCGGCACTTTCGGCGGTGCGGTCATGCTGGCGCCCGTGCCGGAACCGGCAACCTATGGCTTGATGCTGGCAGGGCTGGGCCTCCTCGGTTTCATGGCACGCCGCCGCGACAGCAAGTAAGCGTCGTCGCAGCATTGCGTCCATGCGCAATGCAAACGGAAGCGGCAACGCTTCCGTTTTTTTGACCATGGGCGTCGTCCGCCGCCCCGGTCAGGTGCGCAGCTTCTTGATGACGCTGCGGTTGGACAGGATTTCCTCGATCTGTTCGAAGCGCACCGGCTTGACCATGTGGTGGTCGAAGCCGGCTTCGAAGGCGAGCTGGCGGTCCTTTTCCTGGCCCCAGCCGGTCACCGCGATCAGCAGGGTCATCGGCCCGCACGGCAGGCGCCGGATCCCGCGCGCCAGGTCGTAGCCCGACATCTGCGGCAGGCCGATGTCGAGGAAGGCGAAGTCGGGACAGAAGCGCGCCGCGGCGGTCAGGGCATCCGGGCCGTTGTGGGTGATCACCACGCTGTGGCCCATCGCCGACAATAGCGCGCCGATGCTGTTGACGAAGTCGACGTTGTCGTCGGCCAGCAGGATGCGGTAGGTCTCCGAGCTGATAAAGGCGGCCGGCGTGGTTTTGGTCGGCAGTTCCGGCTCGACCACGATCGGCAGGCGCACCGTGAATTCGCTGCCGCGGCCGATGCCGCCGCTGCGCGCCTCGATGGTGCCGTGGTGCAGTTCGACCAAACGGCGCGCCAGCGACAGGCCCACGCCCAGGCCGGCGTTGGTGCGCTCGAGCGTGGAGTCGACCTGCACGAACATCTCGAACACATTGGCCAGCATGTCGGGCGCGATGCCGATGCCGTTGTCGGCCACGCAGACGATCAGGTTCTTGTCCTCGACCCGCGCGGTCAGGGTCACGCGCCCGCCGCGGTTGGTGTACTTGGCGGCGTTGTTGAGCAGGTTCGACAGGATCTGCGCCAGCCGGGTGGCGTCGCCGTTCAGGAACACCGGGCGGTCCGGCAGGTCGATCACCAGCTCGTGGCCGTGCAGCTCGATGTAGGAGCGCACCACTTCGAGCGCGTCGTTGACCACGGCCTTCAGTTCGACCCGGCCCATCTTGATGGCGAACTTCCCGGTATTGATGCGCGAGACGTCGAGCAGGTCGTCCACCAGCCGCACCATCTGGCGCAGCTGGCGTTCCATGATGTCGGTGGCGCGCTGGGTGGCCTGGGCGTCGCCGCTGCGCAGGCGCAGGATGTCGAGGCCGGTGCGGATCGGCGCCAGCGGATTGCGCAGTTCGTGCGCCAAGGTCGCGAGGAACTCGTCCTTGCGGCGGTCGGCCACCAGCAAGGCCTGTTCGGCGCGGTGGCGCACCTGCATCTCATGTTCCAGGGTCAGGTTGGCTTCCTGCAACGCGTGCGAGCGGCGCCCGATCTCGGCCAGCATGTCGTTGAAGGCGGCCACCAGCACGCCGATCTCGCCGCTGTTATTGCCCGGCACCCGCAAGGTGAAGTCGCGCCGCTGCATCACTTCGCGCGCCACGTTGGTCACCGCCAGCAGCGGCCGCGTGATGCCCTCCTGCAGGCGCGAAGCGACCAGTGCGGCGATCACCAGCGCGCCCAGCATCACGGCGCCGAGGATGGTGGCGTAATTGATCAGCCGCTCGACCAGGCCGTAGCGCGAACGCAGGTAGACGGTACCCAGCAGTTCGCCGTTCTCGACGATGTTATGCACCACCACCAGTTCGCCGCGCTCGATCCGGTAGCCAGCCTTGCCCGGCTTGTCCGGGAAGCCCAGGTCGGCCGACTGCTGCTGCGCATACGACGCGAAGCGCGTGCCGGCGCTGGAATAGATCGCGCCCGAGAGTATCTGCGGGCGCACCCGCAGCACCGCCAGGTTCAGCTGGGCGGTCTTGGCGTCGTTGAACGCCAGCGCCGGCGCGGTCACGCTGGCAATGATGTCGGCCTGGGTGGTGAGATCGTCGACCCAGTATTGCTGGAAGGTGCGCAGGTCGTACAGCAGCATGGCGATGGAAGCCGACAGCAGTGCCACAAAGGTGGTCGACACCGCCATGATGATGAGCTTGCTGCGGACCGAGCCGGTATCGTGCGTCGGCATATTCAGGGTGCTCCTTTGCTGACGTGGTTTGCGACGGTGAGCAGGCGCGAACTGAGTTTAATATTATTCTTGTCGGCCGCCTCGAGCGACACATCGAAGCGCACGCGCGCCTCGACAATCTTGAAATTGATGACGCTGCCGATCTGCAGGCCGTTGCCGCATTCTGTCACCAGCAGCATCGGCCCGGCGGACGCCTGGCGCAGCACGCGCGCGGCACGGGCGCTGTCGGCGCCGGCCGCAAACAGCAGGTGTACTCCGGCCGCGCTTTCGTTGTCGCGCAATTGCCTGACCACGACCGGACGGTTGTTGACGCTGCGCCCGGCGGCGATGCGCGCCACTTCGGCCGCCATATCCTCCGAGCCGGCCACGCCGATCACCATCGGCGCCGCGGCGTCGGCGAAGGCGCCCGCCGGATACTCGGTATAGGCCAGGAACTTGTAGATGAAGGCGGCCTTGACGCTGCGCTCGAGCGCCGCGCCGGCCGGCTGGGCCAGCACCGGCGCGCCGGCCAGCAGCGCCGCGCCTGCGATCAGGCCGCGCAGCATGGCGC
>JBKPEJ010000037.1:0-135377 GCA_046728335.1 Pseudomonadota bacterium
GAACCCCACGTTGCAGTTGTCGTCGGCAGCGTCAGATGTGTATAAGAGACAGAGGGAGACGCCTGCCAAGCCCGCGCCGGCTGTGGCGGCGGCGGCGCCCGCGGCCGCGCCCAAGGTCGCCAACGGAGCGGAGATCAAGGACTGCCCTGCCTGTCCGCCGCTCATCTCCCTGACGGCCGGATCGTTCACGATGGGCAGCAACACCAGCGATCCCAGCGAGAAGCCGGCGCACCAAGTCACTCTGGCCACGCCTTTCGCGATCGGTAAAACCGAGGTCACCGTGCAGCAATGGAATGCCTGCGCCGACGCCGGCGCCTGCCAGAAAATTTCGCAATCCTCGAACGCCAGCACACCGGTACGCGACGTCAGCTGGGACGACGCGCAGCAATATCTGAAATGGCTCAGTACCACCAGCGGCAAGCAGTATCGCCTGCCAAGCGAAGCCGAATGGGAATACGCAGCAAGGGGCGGCACCACAGCGCGCTATTGGTGGGGCGAACAAATGGCCACGGGCAAGGCCAACTGCAAGGATTGCGGCCAGCCATGGACGATCGAAGGGCCGGCCAATGTTGGAACCTTTGCCGCCAATCCATACGGTTTATACGATATGAACGGCAGCGTGTGGGAATGGGTCAGCGACTGCTGGCACAACTCCTTCAAGGATGCACCTTCGGATGGCCGCTCCTGGGACCAGCCAAATTGCACAGTGCGCGTGATCCGGGGCGGGTCGTGGCGTGAAGGGGCTGCCTACATGGTCTCGTCCACCCGCTTCAAGTACGACGCCAGCGTGCGCCATTCGCAGAACGGCTTCAGGGTGGCGCGCAGCCTCAAATAAAGCGTTAGCCGCAGTCCAAGGTCTGGGGTCAGGTCCGGCGGACCTGACCCCGCAGTTGTCGCCGCACAGGGCACTTCCCGCCATCGTCGCGCGCTCCCACTTGATTAGCGTTTGCGCGCCTTGGTGCTGATCTGCAGGAAGTCGACAGCGATCTTGTCGGCGCCGTTGCGCGCGCCGATCTGCTCCAGTCTTTTCGTTACTTCCGCCAGGTATGTCGCGCTGGGTTCGGAGACCGGCCGCAATGCGTCGAACAAGGGGACGGGCGTCGTCAGTAACACCACCAGTTCGGATCCGAACGGTTTTCCGATTGCCCACTCGCCCAGGCTGCCGATGGTGGCGGTGTAGTTGCCCGGCGCCCGGTTGTCGCGCGCGCGCGGGTTCGGCAGCAGGTGCACGACGCTTGCGTCGAGCACGTAGTAGTCGACCGCGATGAAGGACTCTGCCGTCGCGGGCGTCGTCACATCGACCATCAGGGAATCGCCCTCCACCAGGGCGGCACCCGCACCGGTGGAGGCGCCGGCGAGGCGGATCGCGGCGCCCCCGCCGGCGCGGCGATGCGCGACCCAATACGGCGCAAAGGCCGATACCACGGCGCACTTGTCGGGATCCACCTGCTGGACATCGAGGCTTACCGTGGACACGCCCGGCATGGCGGTGAGGGTTTCCGTCAGGCGCGCCGGTCCGACCGATTTCGCCAGGAAGCCTTTCACGGCCAGCGCGTGGTCGCTCGCGGAACCGACCAGCGCCGAACAAGGGATGCGCGCCAGCGCGGCGGCGATCACCGCCGGCGTCGGCGCCGGCGCTTCGGGCGCAGGGACCGCGGCCGGCGCAGCTACGGTTGTCGAAGGCGCGGTGTCCGCAGCTGCTACGGCAGGTGGTGGTGCCGAGGCGGCCGGCGATTCCGGACCGGCGCCTTGCCCCGGCGCGATCGAGCGGTAGCCGACCACGGCCAGCGCCGCGAGCGCGACGATGCCCGCACCCGAAGCGGCCAGCACCGCGTAGCGCGAGGCGGGGCTGGCTTCGCCGATATCGCTCAGGAAGCGCGCCACCGTGGGCGTGCGGGCCTCGCGCTCGAACGCCAGCGCACATTTGAGGCCGTTCCATTTCGCGCGTGACAGGTTGGGCGGACGCTGCGGCTTCATCCCCGCGCCACGCGCCTGGATCGCGGACATGCGGTTGAAGGGGTGGCGGCCGGTCAGCAGCTCGTAGGTTATGCAGCCTAGCGCATAAATGTCGTCGCGTGGATCGGGCTCGCGGTGCTCGAGCATTTCCGGGCTCGCATAGGCCGGCGTCAGCGCGCCCAGGCTGCCCGGATCGAACACCGTGACGTCGACGTCTTCCTCGGTCTTCTGGAATACCCGCGCGATGCCGAAGTCGATGACTTTCACATTGCCCGAATCGGTCAGGAACACGTTGCCGGGTTTGAAGTCGCAGTGCACGAAACCCCGTCCGTGCGCATACGCCAGGGCGTTGCCCATGCCGGTCACGATGCGCATCACTTCCGCGTACGGCAGGCCGGCAAAGCCTGGCGCGCGCAGCACCTGGCTGAGCGGCTTGCCGGACAGGTATTCCATGGTCAGGTACACCATCGAGCCGTCGCGGTCGAAATCGTAGACGGACACGATGTTGGGATGCGCGAGCGCCTGCGCCTTGCGTGCCTCGCGCTGCAATGCGATCAGCGATTTCGGATGGCCGCGGAACTGGACGTTGAGCACCTTGATGGCGATGTAGGGCTTGCGGTCGGACGCCTCGAGCTTGCGCAGGTCGAGCGCCTTGTACACCGTTCCCATGCCGCCGAAACCAATGCACTCCTCGAGCACGAAGCGGCCGTTGAGCGTGTCGCCCACGCCTTTCATGCGTTCCGGCGCCGCGCCGAACGGCTCGTCGTCGGCATCCGGCGGCAGCGTTTGCGACTCGTTGGCGTTGGTGGTGGTGGGCGCGTGCGCACCAGGCTTGGTCTGCACGAAGGTGTCGTCGCCGCCCATGCGCTGGCGCGAGGCGATCAGCCGCTCGATGCGCTGCTGCACTTCGGTGTACACCTCGCCCTGCAGCGGCATGCGCGCGTTCTCTTCGCTCAGCACCTCCAGCAGGCGGCCCGCGCTGTCGGGAGCGCTTTCCAATACGCGATCGAGCTGGGCGAAAAACTCCGGGCGCTTCAGGGCGCCGCTCTGCAGTTGACGGATCGCGTGAGCGAGAGTTTCCATGGCCTCGAATTGTTCAAATCCCAACCGGCTCATTTGGAGACTAGCACGAAAACCCCGGCGATCAAGCCCTCACGGCGTACCGGAGCGCGATTCCGTCGCAGGTGTTTGTCGGCGCCAGACAAACCGTCGAAACCTGTTGGGCGACACCCGCCACCGTGCCGACGCGGCGTCTTGCCACTTCGCTCTCTGACTCGGGGCGCGCGGCGAAAACCTCCCTGAATTCAATGGCTTATGACGTCGCCGGATCTGGCGCGGGCGGCTGGCACGCTTTCTGCTGAATGTCCATCGAGCGCAAACCAAATGCCTCAATCAAATCCAACTTACTTTAGGAGAAATACCATGAAAACCTTGACCATCAAAGACCTGGCCCGCACCGAAGAACTCGACCGCACCGCACTCGCCGCCGTGCGCGGCGGCTGGAAAATGGATAAGTACAAGTTCGGCGACCTGACCTATGCGCCAAGCAGCGACTCGTCGATCACCGCCAAGCAAGACATCTTCCAGATGCAAGACGTCGTCAACGCCACGGCAAATGAGTCCGCTTTCCTGGACGACATTCATGTGGACAACCACGTGTCGCAAGACGCCACGAACAAGATCGTCCGCAAATAATCCGCCCTTTCGCCATACAAACTCATTTTAGGAGAATCACCATGAAAGCACTGACCATCAAAGACCTGTCCCGCACCGAAGAACTCGACCGCAGCGCACTGGCTGCCGTACGTGGCGGCTGGAACATGGACAAGTACTACAAGTTCGGCGACGTGACCTACGCGCCGAGCACCGACTCGTCGATTACCGCGAGCCAGGACGTCAAACAGGCCCAAAGCGTGTTCAACGCCACCGCCAACGGCTCGGCCTTCCTGCACGACATCGACGTCCACAATTCCGTCACGCAGGACGCCAAAAACGTCATCGTTGCGTAAGCAGTGCAGCTGCGGAAGCCCGGACCGGGCTTCCGTGCGGCGCCCTCAACAAAGGAGAAATATCATGTCATCCATCAGCATCAACGACCTGGCGCACAACGCGTCGCTGGACAGCCGGGCCATGTCGGCCGTGCGCGGCGGCAGCGGTTTCGCATCGCCCGAAATCAACGTCAACGTGGCGGTCACCCAGCAGCTCGCGCAGTTCCAGAAGATCGGCGTCAACGTCCTCAACGGGAACGGCGTGATCGGCGCCGGCCTCGGCTTCGGCGATCACGACCTTGCGCTGGCCGCCGAGGAATGGAAAGCGAACCGGGCGGCCTAGGCAAGGCTCTAACACGCAAACCACCCGGTCCATCCCAGCCATTTCCAGATGGCTGGGATGGACCGCGTTAACACTTACCAGGGAGGGATCATGGCTACTATCGTCATCAAGGATTTACCGGAGAGCACCGAGCTCGATCGCCAGGCAATGCTGGCGGTGATTGGCGGATCGCGTTTTCGCACCGGTGCGGGACGCCTCGTGCGGCAGCGCGTCCGGCTGTTCGATTTTGCGTCCCGCGTCGCGGCGAAGCCGGCTGCGGTGAGGCCGCCAGTGCGGTGACGCCGCGCGCGTCAGCACAAGCCGTTCAGTCGAAAGCTGAACGGCTTTTTTGTTTCCGCGAGTGGCGACAACCAAGTGTCCGAAATAACTTGGCCATGTCACCGTCAGGTGTGGGACCGCACGGCGATGGCGGCAAGCGCCCGGTGCGGCGACAACCTCGGGGTCAGGTCCGCCGGACCTGACCCCAGCCCTTGGGCCGCGGCGCGTGTATGAAGAGGCGGCACGTCAACGCCGAAAGCCGTCACACACTTTACGGTGACATAGCCAATAATTTCGTTGACCTCGGACTTTGGGCTAGCGGGCTGACGAGATGGCTGTTGTGGCGCGCCAAACAGGTCTGCTGAATTTGTTGGGAGGGAGCAGACACCACTCCGATTACGCAGCATGCGAATCAGCCAACGGTCATCCCATTCCGCCGAAGTAAACGCTTAAAAATCAGCGACTTGCGAGTAGCAATCACCTTCTCCTGGAAGCTGGCACGCATTCTGCTCTATGTCTATCGAGCGCAAACCAAATGCCTCACTTAAACCAACTTACTTACTAGGAGAATCATCATGAAAACCTTGACCGTCAAAGACCTGGCCCGCACCGAAGAACTCGACCGCACCGCACTCGCTGCCGTGCGCGGCGGCTGGAAAATGGACCCGTCGTACAAATTCGGCGACCTGACCTATGCACCGAGCGACGACTCCTCGATCCACGCCAAGCAAAGCATCATGCAGTTGCAGGACGTCGTCAACGCCACGGCAAATGAGTCCGCTTTCCTGGACGACCTTCATGTGGACAACCACGTGTCGCAAGACGCCACCAACAAGATCGTCCGCAAATAATCCGCCCTTTCGCAATACAAACCAAACTCATATTTTAGGAGAATCATCATGAAAACCCTGATCATCAAAGACCTGGCCCGCACCGAAGAACTCGACCGCACCGCACTGGCCGCCGTACGCGGCGGCATGAAGATGGGCGGCTACAAGTTCGGCGACGTGACCTACGCGCCAAGCTACGACTCGTCGATCACTGCGATGCAAGACATCAAGCAAGCGCAGAGCGTCTTCAACGCCACCGCCAACGACTCGGCCTTCCTGCACGACATCCATGTCGACAACGACGTGTCGCAGGATGCCCGCAACAAGATCATTGGCTAAGCCAGCCGGCACCGGGTGGAGGCTACGCCGGCCTCCACCGTCACCACTCAACCAGGAGAATTGAAATGCCATCCATTGCTATCCGCGATTTATCGCGCAGCACCGAGCTTGACCACGACGCCATGGGCGCCGTCCGCGGGGGTTTTTCGTTTGGCCCCGATGCGAAGATCAACCTGAGCGTCAACCAGCAGATCTTCCAGGTGCAGGACATCGACGTCAATGTCCTCAACAACAACGGTTCTATCGGCGCGGGATTCGTCGGCCCGCACATCGATGTCGACGCCTTGCAGAAGGGCGAGAACAAGGCGTTCTTTCCAAAGTTCGTCTAAACTTAGGAGGCCGGCCCCGGCCTCCTTTTCCAACACGGAGATGCATCATGGCTACCATTACGATCAATGACCTGCCCGCCAGCTATACACTGGACCGCAAGGCACTGGCGCACATCCGCGGCGCCGGCGCAGAGTGGGTTTACGGGTGGATCACGCCGTTCGTGGAAGCTTCCCAAAGGGGACCGGCGCCGGTGATCAATTTCTTCCAGATCAATAATTTCGCCGACCAGATGATCAACCAGTTCCAGACGATCTCAGTGCTCAATACCGGCGCGAACTCTGCGCTGGACGTCAAGGTGGATGAAAGCAGCGTCAACAACCGCATCATCTAACGCAGCGACTGACCGGCCCAGGGTGACATGATGAGCTGCGATATCGAATTCGATTGGTCATCAGCGGCACTCACCGACGTCGGGCTGGTGCGCAGCCGCAACGAGGATTCCTGTCTCGCCCAGCCGAAGCGCGGCCTGTGGGCTGTTGCCGACGGGATGGGCGGCCATGCCTTCGGCGACGTGGCGAGCCGCAAGGTGGTCGATGCCCTCGACACCATCGGCGTGCCCGACAACATGGCGCATTTCGTTTCCGCGGTGAGCGACCAGATGGAGAAGGTCAACCACGAGCTGCGGACGGAAGCGGCGGCGCGCAGGGTGTCGGTGATGGGCAGCACGGTGGTGGTCATGCTCGCGTGCGGACGCGAAGTGGCGTGCCTGTGGGCGGGCGACAGCCGGATCTACCTGTATCGCAACGCGCGGCTGCAGCAGCTGACGCGCGATCACAGCCAGGCGGAAGAATTCAAATCGCGCGGGATCGACACCGGCGCGGCGGCGCCGGCGATTGCGAACATGATCACGCGCGCGGTCGGCGCGGGCGATACGCTTGAGCTCGAGCTGGCAACGCTGACGGCGCGCGATGGCGACATGTTCGTGCTGTGCAGCGACGGGCTCAGCAATCCGGTCGACGAACAAGGGATCATGGGGGCGCTGGCGTCCGGCGACTGCGCGCAGGCGGCGAAGGAAATGATCGCGCTGGCGCTGGCGAATGGCGGGCGCGATAACATCACGGTGGTGGTGGTGCGGGCTGATGATGTGTCGGGCGACAAAACGATGCTCAACCCCGCACTCTAATGACCCCTGTGGGACGGCTTGCGGCGCTGGCCTGTCGCGTCTTGATTCACGCGCCGCGGTCCAAGGGCTGGGGTCAGGTCCGGCGGACCTGACCCCGGGGTTGTCGCCGCAGCGGGCTCTTGCCACAGCATGGCGTGACGCTACGGTCACGCCTCTTTTCGGAAATCCTTCGAATGCAGTCCGTGCTTCTTCAACAGGATCTGCAGGTGCGAGCGGTTCATGTCCCAGCGCCTCGCCAGTTCGGCAACTGTCCCTCCCACTTCCTGCAACCCACGTTCCAGGCAGATGCGCTCCGCCTCGTCGCTCGCGGCCCGCTTCGCCTCAGCCAGCGAAATCCCCGCCGACACCCCCGCCGCTTCCGGCACGCTGATGCGCGGCAACGCCGGCCTGATATCTTCCGGCAGGTGCGACAAATCGGCCGTCTCGCCGGCCAGGCATGAGATGCGGTACATGATGTTGCGCAGCTCGCGGATGTTGCCAGGGTAGGGGTAGCGCAGCAAAAAATCGCGCAGGCGCGGCGCCATCGCCACCGGCCTCCGCTTCAGCGCCTCCGCCGCCTCGTCGCCATAGTAAGCAATCAGCAGCGGTATCTCGTCCTTGCGCTCGCGCAGCGGCGGCAAAGTCACGTGGATCACGCTGAGGCGGTAGAACAGGTCCTCCCGGAACGTGCCCTGCTCGATCAGCTTGCGCAGATTCTTGTTGGTGGCGGCCACGATCCGCGCATCCACCGAAATCGTCTCGTCCGACCCGACGCGCTGGATTTCATGCGATTGCAGCACGCGCAGCAGCTTGACCTGTCCCGGCAACGGCAACTCGCCGATCTCGTCGAGAAAGATGGTGCCCTTGTGCGCGCTTTCGAACTTGCCCTTGCGGTCGTTCGCCGCGCCGGTGAAGGCGCCCTTCTTGTGGCCGAACAGTTCGGACTCGAGCAGGCTCTCGGGAATCGCGCCACAGTTGACCGAGATGTAGGGCTTGTCGGCGCGCGAGCCGTTGGCGTGGATGACCTTGGCCATCAGCTCCTTGCCGGTGCCGCTCTCGCCATCGACCAGTACCGGCAGGTCGGTCGGCGCCGCCTTCTCGGCAATTTCGAGCGCGTCCAGCAGCTTGGGATTGTCGCCGAACGTGCCTTCGAACACGAAGCTGCGCGCCAGCAAGGCCTGGCGACGTTCGCCGACCGCCAGTTCGACCGCGGGCTCGGGCGCACTGACCGCCTGCACGAAGCGCTCCTTGTGCGACAGCTGCATCACCTCGTCGCGCAGGGTGTTGGCCTGGCGTAGCAGCTTTTCGATGTCGCCCCGCTCCAGCCTGGTGGCCCAGCGCAAGGTCGAGCGCAGGATCTCGATTTTTTCGAGCAGGGCCGCGTAGGACATCGCCGACCCGCGCTGGCCGCCGGGATTGAACAGTTTCATGCCGCACTCAATTGCTTCTGCACCAGTTCGTAGTACATGCCGCGCCGATCCAGCAATTCCTCGTGGCGCCCCTGCTCGACGATCTTGCCTTCGTACAGCACGATGATCTTGTCGGCCCGCATGATCGTGCTCAGCCGGTGCGCGATGATGACCGCCGTGCGCCCGGACAGGATGGCCTGCATGTTGGCGATAATGTTGCTCTCGGACTGGGTGTCGAGCGCGGAGGTCGCCTCGTCGAACACGAGCAGGCGCGGGTCGTGGTACAGGGCGCGCGCGATGCACAGCCGCTGCACCTGGCCGCCGGACAGCCCGATGCCGCGCTCGCCCACCACTTGCTCGTAGCCGAGCGGCATTTTGCTGATGAAGGCGTGCGCGTCGGCCATCTTCGCCACTTCCTCGATGCGGCGCCGGTCCGGGCTGTCGTCGCCGCTGGCGATGTTCTCGGAAATCGTGCCGGAAAACAGCAGGTTGCTTTGCATGACATAGCCCACCTGCGCCCGGTAGTAGTCCTTGTCGATCACGCTCATGTCGTAGCCGTCGACAAAAATCTTTCCCTCGGTGGGCGGATAGAAGCCCACCAGCAGTTTCGCCAGCGTGGTCTTGCCGGAGCCGCTGCGCCCGACGATCGCCACCAGCTCGCCGGGCTTGATGTCGATGCTGACGTCTTCGAGCACGTAGGGCGTGCCCGTATCGCCATAACGGAAATACATGCTCTCGAGACGGATTTCTCCCTGCAAATCGGGCAGCACGACGCGCGAGGCGACGTCGGACGCCTTCTGCTCGGGTTCGATGTCGAGCACGTCGCCGAGGCGCTCCATGGCGACCGTTGCGTCGGCCAGCCGGCTCCACAGTCCGACCAGCCCCATCAGCGGCGCCAGCACGCTGCCCATCAGGGCGTTGAACGCCATCAGCTGGCCGATGGTCAGTTCGCGGTCGAGCACCAGCGTCGCGCCTATCCACAGGATCACGATCGTGGTGGCCGCGTGCAGCAGCTGGCTGGCCAGCCCGACCAGGATGTTGAAACTCTGCGAGCGGTATTGCACCTCCAGCGCCTTGACGTATTTCTTTTCCCACTTCAGGCGCACCGGCCGCTCGCTGCCCATGCCCTTGATGGTTTCGATGCCGCCCAGCGCTTCCATCAGGAAAGACTGGGCGTCGGTGGAAGCGGTGAACACCTCGCGCGCGTAGTCCTTGATCCTGGGCGTGGCGAACACCGTGACGGCGATGATCGGAATGACGAAGGCGATCAGCAGCAAGGTCAGCTTCACGTTGTAGAGGAACAGGATCGTGAAGTAGATGAACACCATCAGCAGGTTGAGCAGGGTCGTCACCGTCGATTCGGTGAGGAAGGCGCGGATCGTCTGGTTTTCCTTGAAGCGCGCGAGGATGTCGCCGGTCTTGCGTTTGGCGAAGAAGGAATATGGCAGCGACATCGTGTGCTTGAAGAACTGCGCCATCATCGAGAAGTCGAGATTGCGCACCATGTAGTTGGCCAGGTAGGCGCGCACCGTCGACATCGCCTGGCTGAAGACGGTGGAAATGACCAGTCCCAGGATGAGAAGGTGCAGCAGGCTCACGTTCTGGTGCACGACCACGCCGTCGAGGATGTTCTGGATGATCATCGGCGGCACGATCCCGAGCATCTGGATCACGAAGGTGGCGAGGAACAGGTGCAGCAGGATTTTCTTGTACGGCTGCAGGAAACTGACGAAGCGCAGCCACGGCGAGCGGGCCGCGGTCAGCTGCACCAGCTGCTCGCCCGGCGTGAACACCAGGCAGGTGCCGCTCCAGCCGCGCTCGAATTCCTCCACGCTCATTTTCTTGAAGCCGACGGCCGGGTCGGCCACCCATACCTGGCGCGGCGAGACACCGTACACGACGATGTAATGGTAGCCTTCCCAGTGCACGATGAAGGGCAGCTCGAAGCCGAGCAGCGCGTCGTAGGTGCATTGCACCCCGCGCGTGCCGAAGCCGAGCGATTCGCCGGCGCGCGCCAGGCTGTCCATCGTGGCGCCTTGCGTGGTGACGTTGGCCAGCTCGCGCAGCTTGCCCAGGGTCATGTTGATGCTGTAATGGCGGCACAGCATGGCCAGGCAGGCGGCGCCGCAATCCATCTCTTCGGCCTGCTCCACCAGCGTAAAGCGCTTGATGACTTTTTCGCCGGATTCCGGCTTGGACTGCAGGTCCAGCACCACCGGCCGCTTGCGCCGTTCGGCCAACTTCTTTTGGCGGTGCAACTCGCGTTCGAAGAACCGGATCCGCTCTTCGATCACCTCGCGAAATTTGGCATTGCGCTCGAGGATGAAATGCGCGGTCTTTTCGGGGATCACCAGCAAGGTGGCGTCCGTCACGGCCAGCACCGAGGCCGGCTGCTCCTGGCGCATCAGGCAGGCCTTCTCGCCGAAGATCTCGCCCGGGCCCAGGGTGGCCAGCGCATACTCGTCGTCGGCCTCGCGGTGCACCACGCGCACCTGGCCCTGGCGCACGACATACAGGCGGCGGTCGTCGCGCCCGTCCTGCTTGAGGATTTCCTTGCCGGCACTGACGCGCTTGACGCCGACGCTGCGCACGAAGTCTTCGAGTTCCGTCTTGCTGACTTTTCCGCGCAGGTCGAACAGGCGCGCCACCAGGCCGCCGGCCGAACTGATCGCCACGTAATTGTTGACGAAATCCAGCGCGGCTGGATTCTGGGCAATGACGGTCTCGATTGCCGCGCGCGGAATGAACCATAGCTCGGTCTTCAGTGCGGCGCGCACCGACAGTTCGTGGCGGAAGCTGCGCAGCATGGCGATCTCGGCGAATACCTCGCCAGCCTTGCGCACGCCCATGCTGATTTCCTTGCCGTGCTCCTCGCTGAACACGCGGACCGAGCCGGACTTGATGACAAACAGGCCCTCGGCCGGATCGCCGGCATTACAGACGCTGTCGCCGAACGCGAAGAAACGGCTTTCGATGGCCGCGGCCAGGCGCTCGAGCTCATCGCGCGTGAATACGGACAGGATTTCCACTGTCGACAGGAAATCGGCGGGTGTCTGCTGCTGTGCTATTGCGTCCATGTCGGTGCCTGCCAAGCCTGCCCGTCAACTTGCGTTTCCATCGCCGGGCCCATGCTCTCGGCCGCGCCTGGTCACCGGGCCGGACAAGCCTCGATGATGTGTTCCTGCGCTCTTGCCACCAGCCAGTCGTCGCGCAGCAGGCGACGCACCTCGATCGCCGTCTCCTCGTCGAGCGTGGCGGGATATTTCGCATTCACGGCGAAGATTTCATAAAAGGCCCGGTCGGGCGAGGGAAACGGTCCCAGCAGGTCGCCGGCGGCGGCATTGAAGATCCGCGCCTCGATGTCGGGCTTGAGGGAGCCGCGCAACACCTTGCCGATCACGCCGCCACGTTCGCGCGCGTCGCCGACGGAATGTTCGCGCGCCATTTCCGCAAAGCTGTCCGGATCGTCGGCCAGCGCCGACATCATTTCCTTGGCCTTGCCTTCGGTATCGAGCACGATGTGGCTCACTTCGACGCTGTCGAACTTGGGCGAGTTGAGCTTGAAATATTGCTCGACCGCCTTCTCGTTGCAGACCTGCGCCATCATCTTTTCCTGGTACAGGCCATCGGTGATGAATTCCTCGAATTCGTCCAGATTGACGCCCAGGGTGTCGAGATAGTTGTTCATGTCGGCGGCGCGGTGCAGGCCCTGGATCCGGCGAAACTGGTCGGCGCGCTCCTGGATTTCTTCGGGCGACAGCGGCAGCCCTATCTTTTTTGCCGCGCGCACGGTCAGCTTGTCGCGCACGAGCTGCTCGATGAGGCCCTCGAACTGCCCCGTGAGCTTTAGTGTCCTGATGAAATCGTCGGTGCCGATGACTTCATCGTCGATGCGCACAATCGCCGTCATGCCTTCGCTCCTCAACGTCACGCAAAATCCCGATCCGCCCAATGAGACAGCAGATATCGCCAGAAGGTTCAAGCTGATGCGGCAAAGCATCGTGCGTAGGAAGCAGGCCGCACCCACTCTGTGTTGTAGCAGGTCGAATCGGGAAATTCAATGCAGACTGCGGCGCAAGACCGTCGTTCCCATTACTGGAAGTAACGACTATTTGCGCATGCGCACTGGTGCGCGGAATAATTTTGTTGACTTCAAAACCGTCGCCCTCGCGAAGGCGGGGGCCCAATATGCGGTCACCTTGGTTGCCTTGGAGCGGAGGAAAGCTGTTGTCTTGAGCTCATCGTGAAATGGGATCCCCGCCTTCGCGGGGACGACGTTGAAATATTATAGGAGAAGTCTCGCTCGTACGATTTCTGCTGACACGCCACATGCCCGGACGAGCCATCGAGATGTCGAGTTATTTATCCCGGACACCAGTGCGCGGGGATGACGTGGATAGTCGCTTAGTCGGTCCACACTTAGCCAACGCGCAAACCGATTTGAGTGCTCAGATTCGATCGAGCAGCCGCTCCGCGGCGCGCGCACTGAGCACCAGCACCAGCTTGAGCCGCGCCCGCGTCATCCCGACGAACAGCTTGCGGAACACCAGCTCGTCGATTTCCGCGAAGTCGATTTCGGTGAAGATGACCGCCGGCGCCGACTGGCCCTTGAACCGGTACACCGACTCGGCCAGCAGGCCGCCTTCGCGGAACACCGGATTGCCGAACAGGTCGTAGGCGCCGGTGAACGACTTGAGCGTATGCGCGCCGAGCGTGTCGAGGCCGAGGATGGCCGATTTGCCGCGCCCTCGGAACGACGCGATCGCGATGTCCTGGCGCGCAAAGCCGGCGGCGAGGCACAGCGTGACCGCATGCCTGGTCTGCGTGAGCATCATGTCGGTATCGCCTTCCGGATACACCAGCGCTTCGATGTCGGCGCCTTCGAACGGACTGGCCGCTTCCACCGGCTGGCGCGCGTCGCCGATCGAGGCCAGCATCTCGACGATCTGGCGCGGGCTGCGGTAGTTGGTGTGCGAATGCAGCGTCACCCATCCCGGCAGCGGCACCATCTCGCGGCCGTACAGGTTCTGGGTCGGGTCCTCGAGCCAGATGGCGCGGCCGCCATCCTTGAGCATGCGCAGCAGGATGTCGCGCCAGGCGACGGAAAAGTCCTGGCCCTCGTCGACGATCAGCACGTCGTACTTCCACGTCTCCGGCAGGTCCGCGGTGGCCAGCGCCGTCTCCATCTCGCCCCATACATCGGGCGAGGCGTAGTCCGGCGTGATGGCGCGTGCGCGCATGAAGGCGTCGCCGAGCATGTGGAAGGTGGCGACCCGGCCGCCGTGCGGCACCAGGCGCTCGATGTGGTCGGCCAGCGGGCGGTTGAAGCAGACGTACAGCGGCCGCAGGCCGGCGTCGATCGCGGCGGCATATTCGGCCAGCGCCAGCTGGGTCTTGCCGCTGCCGGCGGTGCCGACCACGCGCAGCCGGTAGGGCGCGAAGTCGAGCCGGCGCGCCCACGTCGCCAGGCCGCCAGACAGCCGCGTCACCATCTGCGCGGCGCAGCCGATCATGGCGCTGGGATCGGGCCGCAGGTTGAGCGTGTCGCCGAGGAAGCGCGCGACCTTTTCGAACTGGTCGCCCGTCGCGCTGAGCGGCAGCACTTCGCGGATCACCAGCGCCAGCCGCTCCTTGTTGGTCGCATCGATGATATGGCGCGGATCGATGCCGGCTTGCTGCGGATCGCGCACGATGTAGTCGGGACAGTACAGCAGGTAGTCGATCGACAGGGGCTGGTCGCCGAAGCGCCGCACCAGGCCTTCGATGGTGCGCAGGATCTGGTTGCGCACATTCCTGGATTTGCCGTGATAGCTCTTGACCAGGCCATCGGGCGTCTCGGTCAGGAAGCCGGACTTCTGCTCGATCAGCAGCACGCGGCCGCTCGGCGCGACGATGATGAAGTCGATTTCGCCGTATGCGGAGAAGCCTTTTTCGACATTGGTCCAGTGGACGCCGTGGTAGATGCTGTAGGGCGCATCGGCCAGCTCGTTCTCCAGCCAGGCGAGGGTCTCGATCTCACGCGCGGCGGCGCCCGTCACGGACATTTCGCGCCAGCCTGCCGGATGAATATGCGCCATTGCGTCGCGGGCGCCTGTCGGTGCGCCGAAGCTGAAAACGCCATTGTAATGCGAGGCCGGCAATTGCTCGGATTTCAGCGGAGTCCAAGCGTCGTTGATTGGCGGCACGGGGATTTGCGCCATGCCCGACGCGGCGTCGAGCGTTTAATGATGCCGGCTGGTTCTTGTACGAGATCAACCTTGCGAAGTTCCTAAGGGCAACCGCGCGGTTAGTGCAGCGCACAAATTGTAGAATCGACATTCACACCAAATTCATCGAAGGGCGTGGATGACGATTACCTACTGGTTCCTGCTGATCGGCTGCGTGATGCTGGCGCGCGGCCTTGCCGCGACCACCATCTCGCGCCTGCCGGTGACCTCGGCGATCGTCTACCTGGTCGTCGGGGTGCTGCTCGGTCCGGTAGTGCTGGGCGTGTTCAAGTTCGATGCGGTCAAGGAATCGCACGTGCTGGAAACGCTGACCGAGATCGCCGTCCTCATTTCCCTGTTCTCGGCCGGCGTCAAGATGCCGGTGCCGATCAACGAGCGCTGGTGGCCGTCGTTTCGCCTGGCCTGGGTGTCGATGTCGATCACGGTCGGCCTGGTCGCCGGGTTCGGCTACTTCGTGCTGGGCCTGCCGATCGGCGCCGGCGTGCTGCTGGGCGCGATCCTGGCGCCGACCGACCCGGTGCTGGCCACCGACGTCCAGGTGCGCCACGCCGGCGACTTCGACACCTTGCGCTTCACGCTGACGTCCGAAGCGGGCATGAACGACGGTTCCGCGTTTCCGTTCGTGATGCTCGGGCTCGGCCTGCTCGGCGCCAACGAACTGGGCGACTTCGCGTGGCGCTGGGCCGTGACCGACGTGATCTGGGCCACGCTGGGCGCGGTGGCGATCGGCCTGGCCGGCGGCTATGGACTGGGCAAGCTGGGCTGGGCACTGCGCAACCAGGATCCGAAACACGAGGTGCTCGACGACCTGGTCGGCCTCGGCCTGATCGCGGTCGTGTATGGCGTCTCGCTGCTGCTCAATGCGTGGGGCTTCCTGGCCGTGTTCTTCGCCGGGGTGGCCTTGCGCCAGACCGAACTGCTGCTGGCGGGCGCGCACAAGAACCGGCAGGGGCTGCTGGTGCCGGACGATCCGAAAGCCGACCCGGCGAACGACATGGTGCCGGACGAGCCGGCGCCGCGGGCGGTCAGCATGGAGTCGCTGGTGTTCAAGGAGCACTTGGAGCGCCTGTCCGAGCTGACCCTGGTGCTGCTGCTTGGCGGGATGCTGACGCTGCACGACTGGAACTGGCGCACCTGGGGCACCGCGCTGTTCCTGTTCTTCGTGGCGCGCCCGCTCAGCGTGATGCTGGGGCTGATCTGGAGCGACACGTCAATACGCGTGCGGCTGATCATCGGCTGGTTCGGGGTGCGCGGGATCGGCTCGATCTATTACCTGATGTTTGCGATCAACCATGGTCTGCCGGGCGCACTGACGCGCGACCTGATACAGATCACCGCCATCGTCGTCGCGCTGTCGATCGTCGTGCACGGTACCAGCGTGAAGCCCCTGATGGACCGGTTCTGGCCGAAGAAATGATCCACCTTGCAAGGATGGTTGCACTTATCTCAACAGGCAATCTATACTTCGTGGACGCACAACCACCTCCCACGCAACGACAGGCACGCCATGAAGCGCAGCAAATTTCTACTCCTGATTCCGCTGCTGCTCGCCGGCTGCGTGAACACCTCGGACAGCTACTACATCGACGGCCCGAACCACTCGATCACCCTGCGCGCCGAACAGGAGTATTTCTGGAACGACGAGGTGATGTTGAAAATGGTTGCCGCGCGCATGCCTGATTGCCAGCGCCAGTTCCCGATGACCACCATCCCGGTCGGCGAGCTCGACGTCGAGCTGTTCAGCGGCGGCGAAGGCGTCTACTCGATGCGCGTCGGCAAACAGGTGATGCGGATCGAGACCCAGACCTGCACCCGCCTGACCGAACCGACCCAGGAAGAACTGGGCGAACGGCTGGGCGCGTTCAAGCTCAACGCGGAAAAGAAGATGGTGTTCGAAAAGGATCCCGCCCACACGGAGCCGGCCGCGCCTCCTCCCGCGGCGCCGGCAAGCTGACCTCGCGCGGGGGGCCGCAATGAATTTCACACTGTCCTGGCAAGGCTTTGCGGTGCTCTCGGCCGTGTTCGCGGCGATGACGGCGATCCTCGGCAAGCTCGGCGTCGCGCACATGAACAGCAACATGGCGACCTTGATCCGCACTGTGGTGATTCTGCTGGTGACGGCGCTGATTATCTCCGCGCGTTCGGAATGGCAGAAGCCGGCGGGCGGCAGCTGGGTCGGCTGGACTTGCCTGATCGCGTCGGGCGTGACCACCGGGCTGTCGTGGCTGTGCTATTTTCGCGCGCTGCAGCTTGGGCCGGTGTCGGTGGTGGCGCCGATCGACAAGTTGAGCGTGGCGCTGGTGATCGTCAGCGGGTGGGTGCTGCTGGGGGAACCGTTCACGCTGAAGGCGGCCATCGGCGGCGCGCTCGTTGTCATCGGCTCGCTGGTGCTGATCCTCTAAGCACCACTCAGCGTCGACCTGCTAGCTCTTCATTCCCGCGCCGCGGTCCAAGGGCTGGGGTCAGGTCCGGCGGACCTGACCCCGGGGTGGCTAGGCGTGCTCGCTGTCGAGGTGCGCCATCTGGTGAGCGTTGTAGCGCTCGCCGGCCACCGCTTCCGGCGGCATCGCCTCCGCCAGCTTCGCCAGGTCGGCCGCCGACAGCACGATCTCGGCCGCGCCCAGCGCCTCGCTCAAGCGCTCACGCCGGCGCGCGCCAACCAGCGGCACGATATCGTCGCCCTGCGCCATCACCCAGGCAATCGCCACCTGCGCCACGCTCACGCCCATCTGCCCGGCAATTGCACGTACCCGCTCGACCAGCGCCAGGTTCGTGTCCAGGTTCTCGCCCTGGAAGCGCGGACTCATGCGCCCGCGGAAATCCTGCTCGCCTTCGCGCTGCTTCGACCAGTGCCCGCTGATCAGTCCGCGCGAGAGCACGCCGTATGCGGTGATGCCTATCCCCAGTTCGCGCGCCACCGGCAGGATCTCCGCCTCGATCCCGCGCGAGATCATCGAGTACTCGATCTGCAGGTCGCTGATCGGATGCACCGCATGCGCGCGCCGCAGCGTCGCCGCGCTCACTTCGGACAGGCCGATGTGCCGCACGTAGCCGGCCTTGACCAGCTCGGCGATGGCGCCCACCGTCTCTTCGATCGGCACGTTCGGATCGAGCCGCGCGGGACGGTAGATGTCGATGTGCTCCACGCCCAGCCGCTCGAGCGAATACGCAGCGAAGTTCTTCACCGCCTCGGGCCGCGCATCGTAGCCGACCCAAGTACCGTCCGGTCCGCGCAGCGCGCCGAACTTGACGCTGATGAGGGCCTGGTCGCGCGCACGTCCGGCCAGCGCATCGCGGATCAACATTTCGTTGTGCCCCATGCCGTAGAAATCGCCGGTGTCGAGCAGGGTGATGCCGGCGTCGAGCGCGGCGTGGATGGTGGCGATGCTTTCGCCGCGGTCGGCCGGACCGTACAGGTCGGACATGCCCATGCAGCCGAGTCCAAGTTGCGAAACGAGGGGGCCGGTAGTGCCGAGTCGGGTGGTGTTCATGCGATCTCCTGTGAGTGTAAAAGGGGTGGAAATCATTATGCTATTATCGACTTCGGCAATAAATACCGCGTTTGCTATTTCTTTATTCGAGGAACAGTAATAATCATGGACCAGCTGAAAGCGATGCACATCTTCCGGATGGTGGCCGAGTGCAAGAGCTTCGCACAGGCCGCGGCCCAGCTCGACCTGCCGCGCCCGACGGTGACGAACGCGGTGCAAAGCGTGGAGCACCTGCTCGGCGTACGGCTGCTCCAGCGCACCACGCGCAAGGTCAGCCTGACGGTCGAAGGCGGCATCTACCTCGAGCGCTGCACGCGCCTGCTGGGCGACCTCGAAGACATGAACGCGCTGTTCCTCGGCGCCGGCCACATCCCCAGCGGCACGGTCCGGGTCGACGCGCCGGAGCGGCTGGCGCACCTCAACCTGATCCCCAGGCTGCCGGAATTTTTCGAGACATACCCGGACATCCAGGTGCGGGTCGGTTCGCACGACCGCTTCGTCGACCTGGTCGGGGAAGGCATCGACTGCGCGATCCGCGTCGGCGAACTGCGCGATTCGGGCCTGGTGGCGCGCCGCATCGGCCAGATGGAGCAGGTCAATTGCGCATCGGCCGCTTATCTTGCGAAACACGGCGCGCCGGCATCGCTGGCGGACCTGCAGCACCATTTCGCGGTGAAGTTTTTTTCGAGCCAGACCGGGCGCGACCTCGACTGGGAGTACCACGAAGACGGCGTCGACCACACTGTCGCGATGCGGGCCCTGGTGTCGGTGTCGAGCACGGAGGCCTACGTGGCAAGCTGCCGCGCAGGACTCGGGCTGATCCAGGCGCCGCGCTACGGCATGGAGACGCTGATCGCATCAGGCGAACTGGTGGAAGTGCTGCCGAAGTGGCGGCCGCGGGCGCTGCCGGTGTCGGTGGTGTACTCGCACAACCGGCAGCTGTCGCCGCGCGTGCGCGTGTTTGTCGACTGGGTCGCGAGCGTACTGAAGTTCAGCTAGTGCGCTGGTGGTCGATTTTTTTGTGCATCTGTTCGATCGCAGTGGACAGGCCGAGCTGTTCCAGCGCGCGCTCGAGCAGGCTGTGTTCGTCACCGCGCGCGAGCGTCCATTGGGTGAAGTATTCGTGCACTGTTCGCCAGGGCGGGAACACCGGCGGCAGGCCGCGCCATGCCGTGCCGCTGTCGAGGAAATACAGCACCGCGCAGAACACATCGTAGAGGTCGTGCTTGCGAGGGCGCGTCCTGCGGCGTGCCGCTTCCAGCATCGGCCGCACCCGTTCGAAATCCTCGCGGGATATATCGCTGGGGTATTCTGCCCGTGACATCTTCGCCCCCCAAATCTCATTTGATGGGAGGATCCGGAACAGGTTCCCGGATTATTTTTGTCTCATCCCGTTAAGAGTGGGATCGCGCGGCGTTGTCGGCAAGCGCCCTGTGCGGCGACAACCCCGGGGTCAGGTCCGCCGGACCTGACCCCAGCCGTTGGACCGCGGCGCGACGACGTGCCTGTGGAAGCGCGGACTGCCGACGTTATGCGCGTGGAGCCGGGACGCGCACCGCGGCCAGCAACGCCTCAGCATGCTCGCCCCGCACTTCGCGGTTCGACAGGGCCTTGGCGACGCGGCCGGCCTGGGTGCGGTTGCGCTGGCAGAATGCGTCCGGCGTCGACGCGAACTCATGCAGCATCGACTGCGCGCAGCGCTCGATGCGCTGTTCGTCGCCGGGTGACAAGTCGAGCAGCGCCAGCAGGTAGGTGCTGCCCCACTGCAGCCGCGTGGCAGACCCCGCCGCTCCGGTCCATGCCTTCTCGAACCAGTCGAGCGCAACACCCGGTTCGCCGCGCCGCTTGGCGATCGCAGCCAGGTTGTGCATGAAGTAGAACGGCGAATGCGACGACGGCAGCTCGGCTTCGATCAGCTGCCGCGCTTCCTCCAGCAGTCCCGCATCGGACAACACGCCGGCGCCGGTGTTGATGATGGCGTGGCGCAGCGCCGGCGCCAGCGGCAGCGCGGCCGCGTCGGCCACCCGCGCGCTGGCGAGCGCGACGAGCTGCGGGTCGGGCACACCCAGACGGGTCAGGCGCACGCGGGTGCGCAAGGCGCCGAGCCGGTCGCTCATGTTGAGCGTGTCGTCGTTCTCCAGCCCTTCCAGCGCGGCGGACCAGGATGCGATCAGCCGCGCGCGCGCGGTGCTGGCGGGCGCCGTGAGAAAGCGCACCAGGTCGAGCGCGTAGCCGATCACGATGTCGAGCTGCAGGCACGCCGCATGCGGATCGGCCAGCGTGGTGTCGAGCCGGGCGATGGCGGCGGCCTGGTTGATGCCGGTCTCGCCCGCCATCGCGGCCGCGTGCAGGCCGAGCCATTCGAGCCGCACCGACGCTTCGGCCAGCGTGCAGGCGCGCGTCAGGCTGGCGACGATCGCGGCGAAATCGAGGTTCTTGAGCAGCTGGCGTTCGTCCGTATCCCACGAATAGAAACTGAGCAGGCGCCATTCGTCGTCGGACAGCGCGCGCTCGCGCGACAGCGCCACGCTGAGCGATTCGGCCACGGTGAAGCGCGCGTTCAGCGCCGCGCCGAGGATGTGGACGAAGCGCTTGCCATCGAGCTCGCACGGCAGGCGCGTCACTTCGGTGCCGTCGGGCCGGAACACGATCAGGGTCGGATAGCTGCGCAGCTTGAACTGTTCGGCCAGCCGCTGGGCGCCGGGGCTGTCGCCGTCGATCGCCAGCGCGACGAAGGAAGCGGACAGCTCAATGAAATCGGGACGGCTGAACACCACCGACTTGATCCGGTTGCACGGCGGGCACCAGACGGCGCCCCAGTACAGCAGCAGCGGATGGCCGCTGGCGCGCGCCTGCGCGAACGCCGCTTCCGGGTCGCGCTGCCAGTCTATGGCGTCGCTGGCCATCGCTAGTCGCGCGCCAGGGCCAGGAATTCGGTACGCAGGCCGAGGTTCGGCTGCAGTTCGCCCAGCATCGCCGAGGTGATGGTTTCTTCGCCCGGCGTGCGGATGCCGCGGCTTTCCATGCACAGGTGACGGCACTTGATGACCACGCCCACCGCTTTCGGTTCGAGCACTTCCATCAGCGCGTTGGCGATCTGGATCGTCATGCGCTCCTGCACCTGCAGGCGCTTGGCAAAGCAGTCGACCAGGCGGGTCAGCTTCGACAGGCCGACGATCTTCCCGTTCGGCAGGTAGCCGATGGTGGCCTTGCCGAAGAACGGCGCCAGGTGGTGCTCGCAGTGGCTGTAGACCGGAATCCCGCGCACCACGATCAGCTCGTTGTACTGCTCGGCGCCGTCTTCGAACGCCTTCAGCAGGGTCACCGGATCCTGCTGGTAACCCGAGGTCCAGTGCTTCCACGCCTTCGACACGCGCGCCGGCGTTTCCGCCAGGCCTGGACGGTCGGGGTCTTCGCCAAAGCTGGCTAACAGGCGGCGCCAATCTTTTTCGGAGAAGGCATCATGGGACATAGGACAAACCTCAAAATTTACGATTGCCGTCAGTATATAGAAAATGCGGCGACGCGACCGGCGGCCTGGCCGGCGCCTTAGTGGCTGTTTTGATCACTCTTTGCGCAAACCGACCTCAGCCGCAGCGGCGCTGCGCTAGCGTTGATGTTAATTTTCCCGCCAGGAGAACATCATGTTAGGCAGCACGGTTCTGGAAGTTGCGGTTGGCCTCAGCTTTTGCTACGCCACGGTCGCGCTGATCGTGAGCACGGTGCAGGAGGCGCTGGCGTCGGCGATGGGCCTGCGCGCCCATATGCTGCTCGACGGTATCAAGAGCATGCTCAACGATCCGACATTCACGGGGCTGGCGCGCGCGGTCTACGCGCATGCGCTGGTCAACCCGCACGACGACGGCCACGCCGCCAACCAGCACGCGCTCAAGTCCAAACCATCCTACATCGAGCCGATCCATTTCGCGATCGCGCTGGTCGACGCGATCCAGACCGCGCCCGGCAACTACGCCCAGCTGGGACACGATATCGAAGCGGTGCGCGATCCGCAGCTGCGGCGCGCGCTGCAGGCCATCTACCAGCGCGCCGACGGCAACCCGCATGCCTTCCAGGATGCGCTGGCCGGCTGGTTCGACAGCGCGATGGAGCGCGTCTCGGGTTCGTACAAGCGGCGCTCGACGCTGGTCAGCCTGCTGCTGTCGTTCCTGCTCGCGATCCTGTTCAATATCGACAGCATCCACCTGTTCCAGGCCTTGTGGCAGCACCCGGCGGTGGCCGCGCAGCTGGTCGCCGCGCCGGCCGGCGTCGACAAGCACACCATCGACACCCTGTTCCTGCTGCCGATCGGCTGGACCCACTTCCCGCCGGTGCCGGGCGCCGACTTCGCGATGCAGGTGGCGGGCTGGATGCTAACCGCCACGACCGCGCTGTTCGGCGCGCCGTTCTGGTTCTCGCTGCTGCAACGGGCGATGCAGCTGCGCGGCACCGGCGCCCGGTCGGACGAGAAAACCCGGGTGAAGATGGAAGTGAGCGCCTCGGCTACCGGCCCGGTGGCCGATGTGCGTCGATAAGCAGGCTCGAGACCGAGACGTGCGGGATCCGTTCCGGCCATTCGTCGCCGGGACCGAACCAGCGCGCTTCGGCGATCTCCGTTTCGTCGACCCGGATCTCGCCGCTCAGGTAGTCGGCGGTGAAGGCGAGCATCAGCGAATGCGGGAACGGCCACGACTGGCTGGAGAAATACTGCAGGTTGTGGACCCGCAGGCCGACTTCCTCGAACACTTCGCGGTGCACCGCCTCTTCCACCGATTCGCCGGCCTCGAGGAAGCCGGCCAGCGGCGTGAACCGCTTGGTCGGCGAGGCGCTGTGCATTGCCAGCAGCACCGAGTCGCGCTTGCGGATCAATACCATCATGGCCGGTGAAATGCGCGGATAAGCGAGGTGGCCGCAGTTGGCGCACTTGAAGCAGCGTTCGCCCGCCGCCAGTTGCATCGCGCTGCCACAGGCGCCGCAATAGCGATGGGTGCGGGCCCATTCGGCGATCTGCGCCGCGCGCCCCGCCAGTCCCAGCACATCTTCCTGCATCGCGTTGAACAGCGAGCGCAGCCCGCGCCAGCCGAAGCCTTCCGCCGGCAGCGCGTCTCCTTCGACCCAGCCCGCCTGCACGTAGCGGCCGTCCAGCAGGCCGACGGGGTGCAGCTGGTGCGGCGCGATGCGCAGCTGCGCCACGGCGGCGGCGTCCGGCAGCGACAGGTCGTGCTCGCGCACCAGCAGCCGTCCCTGGTGGAACAGGTAGGTGATCGGCTCGGGGTGAACTTGCGGCGCCATCAGCGGCGAGAAGGAGGCGGGGGTTTGCAGCATGGAAGCGTGATCCGAAAAGGGGGTGCCGGCAATGATACCGTTTTTCGGCGCGTCCGCCCCGCCGTGGCCCACCCTGCCACCAGTTCAGCTGACGGCAGCGCGCTGCGTGAATCGGAACACATGCCGTAGCAAAAGGTCTAAAATGGTTTCCGTGGAAACCGACTTATGAGACTTCTGGATTTCATACGCGCAAACCCCGACCTGATCCTCGATCAGTGGGATAAGTTTGCACGGGAAATTCTCAACGCGCAAAAATTGGGCCCAGCCACATTGCGCGACCACGCACGCGGGATCCTCGACGCGATCGCGTTGGATATCGAGCACGCCCAGAGTTCGGCAGAACAGGAAGAAAAATCGAAGGGCCGGGGACCGCACCCCCTGCTGGTCACCGAAGCCGAACTGCACGGCGTGACGCGATTTGCCGAAGGCTTCAACGTCAACGAATCGATCGCCGAATTCCGCGCCTTGCGCGCCAGCGTACTGCGCCTGTGGGGCGAGAACCTGGCCATCCCCGCCCTCGTTCCCGACGACATCACCCGCTTCAACGAAGCGATCGACCAGGCGGTGGCGGAATCGCTGGCGCGCTTCACTGAATTGAAGGAGCGCCGCAACCGCTTGTTCGAAGCGCTGCTGGAAAGCTCTCCCGATCTCAACTATGTGCTCGAGCCGGCGGGCTCCCTGGTCTATGCCAACAGGGCGTTCGCGGACGTTTTCCAGAAAGACCAGGACCAGCTGACCGGCGCCGATTTCTTCGCGCTGGGCGCGCAGTACGTCCCCGATATTGCCAGGCACGTGTACAACGTGATCGGCAGCGGCACCACCTACCGCGGCGAAATGCACGCCACGCTGGCGTCCGGCGAAGACCGCATTTACGAGTACCTGCTGGTGCCGGTGTTCGACCCCGCCGGGCGCTGCGAGGCGATTGCCGGCAGCGCACGCGACGTCACCGAGCGCAAGGCCTCGGAGGATCGCAGCTGGCGCAGCGCCAACCACGACTTCCTCACCGACCTGCCGAACCGCAGCCTGTTCCGCGAACGGCTCGAGCATGAAATCAAGCATTCGGCGCGCACCGGATTGCCGCTGGCGCTGCTGTTCATCGACCTCGACCTGTTCAAGGAGGTCAACGATCGGCTGGGACACGCGGCAGGCGACCAGATGCTGCAGGAAGTGGCCCAGCGCATCAGCACCTGCGTGCGCGACACCGACACCGTGGCGCGGCTGGGCGGCGATGAATTCACCGTGATCCTCACCGACGTGACGCGCCCGCAGCACATCGAAACCATCGCCGCCGAAATCCTCGACAAGCTGCGCCAGCCGTTCGCGCTCGCCGCCGGCGAGGCCGCCATTTCCTGCAGCATCGGAATTACCGTCTTCCCGGGCGACGCGACTTCGCCTGACGAAATGGTCAGGAATGCCGACGAAGCGATGTACGCCTCGAAGAACGCGGGGCGCAATCGCTACCAGTTTTATACTGCGTCGTTGCGGGGAAATTGTAGTGACTAGCGTCGTACGGGCGGCAGAAATTTCCCAACGGCAGTGTCGTTTGCCGACAGACAAAATTCGGCTGTCGATCTTCTTTACAGTGGGAACTTATCCACGGAGATGAACGGCCGTATATCGTTGATTCATAAGTGTTTTAATTTCTGGCATGGTTCATGCTCGTATGAATCGCAGGCAACATCCACATCGACCGAAGAAAAATGGGACACTCATGAACCTCTTTCTAAAATCATTGTCAGCGGTCAGTACCGCGGCCATGCTCGCTTTTTCCTCGGGGGCGAGCGCCACCCCCGTCTCCTTCACCATTACCAACGCGCAGTTCTTGCCTGGGGCCGGCTACGGAATAGACGGCGATGAGGATCCAGGCCATTTGCTTGATGTGCGATTCGCAACCGGTGCGTTCTCTGAACAGAACTTTGCTCTGAGTGCAGTAAATCAGTCCTTTACCTTCAACTTCGGCACAATCGATCTGGAGGAGCCAAGCGCGCACGGAGGGATCCTTCCCGGTGAAACGGGCGCTCTCGGCATCACCGCCAAACTGAGCTTTACCGCCCCGACGGGGGTGATACAGACCGTTACTGCAAACGGCATCGCTACGGTCGGGAGCGTCAACGATAGCGCCGTTGATTATGTGATTGATTGGTCGCCTGTCACGATCCTTTTCGGGAACGGCGGCTCGTTTCGGCTCAGCCTCACCGACATGTCGTTCGACGACCAAGGTCCACAGTTCCAAACTGCCACTATTACGCTCTTAAGTCTTTCTGAAGGTGGAGGCTTCCCAGCCAACGACATCCCTGAACCGGCGTCGACCGCCCTTCTCGGCCTTGGCATCGGTTGCGTCGCTATTGCTCGTCGCAGGCGCGCACCAGCCTGATCCTGCGAGCGATATTCCCCCTTTCATGCACGCGCCGCGGCCCACGGGCTGGGGTCAGGTCCGGCGGACCTGACCCCGGGTTTGTCGCCGCACCGGGCGCTTGCCGCGATCGCCGCACGGTCCCACACTTAACGGTGACATAGCCAAAAAAAAAAGCGAAGCCAAACAATGGCTTCGCTTTTTTTATTGATGGATCAGAAAACGATCAAGGTCAGAACGGGATGTCGTCATCCATGTCCGAGAAGTTCGGAGCCGGTTTCGGCTGCGGGCGCGCGGCCGGGGCCGGCGGCGCCTGGCGCTGCTGCTGTTGCGGCTGCGGACGGCTCGGGGCGCTGCTCTCGTAGCTGCCGCCATCGTCCATGCCGGCGTCGCCGCCCATGCCCTGGCGTCCGCCCAGCATCTGCATGTTCTCCGCGATGATGTCGGTTGCGTACTTTTCGACGCCGTCCTTGTCGGTGTACTTGCGGGTCTGCAGGCGCCCTTCGACGTAGACGGACGAACCTTTTTTCAGGTACTGGCCGACGATCTCGGCAAGGCGGCCGAAGAACGAAATACGGTGCCACTCGGTCAGTTCTTTCTGCTCGCCGGTGTTGCGGTCCTTCGACTTGTAGGATGTTGCCACGGCGATGTTGGCGATCGCGTCGCCGCTTGGCATGTAACGGATTTCCGGGTCGCGGCCCAGATTGCCGACAATGATGACCTTATTGACAGATGCCATGTGAAGCTCCTCTGAATTTTTGTGGACCCTGGCTCTGCACTTGACTAAGCGCCAGGGATATCGGTGCCCTCGCGAGCACCCGCTATTATCGCGGAAGTTAAACGGCTTGTTTAGCTTTTTCTAAACCTTTCGGACGCCCTCGCCGATTCCGAATTTTATTTTGAAATTCTGGCGTTTTTACCATTGGAAAAGCTGCGCCCCATCCCAGATAGGGACGTCGTTCCACCGTTTGCAACCGGCAATAATACTGTTATTATGTACAGTAGTCGTGCTTGGGGGCGGCATCTGCACCCGTCCGGCAATCGTCTGCGCCGGAAGCGTTCGTATTGAAACACGGCTATAGTTACAGGTTGTCCCTTTTTTGGCCCCGCCGATCTCGGTTTTCTTGCGTGCGCTGGCCTCGCTTCACCAATTGAAAGCAGAATACATGGAACAGATCCGCATCCGCGGCGCCCGTACGCACAACCTGAAGAACATCAATCTCGATCTCCCGCGCAACAAGTTGACGGTCATCACCGGCCTGTCCGGCTCGGGCAAATCCTCGCTCGCGTTCGATACCCTGTACGCCGAAGGCCAGCGCCGCTACGTCGAGTCGCTGTCGGCCTACGCACGCCAGTTCCTGCAGCTGATGGAAAAGCCCGACGTCGACCTGATCGAAGGCCTGTCGCCGGCGATCTCGATCGAGCAGAAGGCGACCTCGCACAATCCGCGTTCGACCGTCGGCACCGTCACCGAAATCCACGACTACCTGCGCCTGCTGTACGCGCGGGTCGGCACGCCATACTGCCCGGACCATTCGGAGCATCCGCTGGCCGCGCAGACCGTGTCGCAGATGGTCGACGCGGTGCTGGCGATGGAGGAAGGCACCAAGCTGATGATCCTCGCGCCGGTGGTGGCGAACCGCAAGGGTGAGCACGCCGACCTGTTCGCATCGATGCAGGCGCAGGGCTTCGTGCGGTTCCGGATCCAGAGCGGCACCCACGCGGCGAAGATCTACGAGATCGACGACATGCCGACGCTGAAGAAGACCGAGAAGCATACGATCGACGTCGTGATCGACCGCGTGAAAGTGAACGCCGAGATCAAGCAGCGCCTGGCCGAAAGCTTCGAGACCGCGCTGCGCCTGGCCGATGGCCGCGCGGTGGCGCTCGAAATGGACAGCGCCGCGGAGCATGTCTACTCCAACAAGTTCGCCTGCAATGTCTGCGGCTACTCGCTGCAGGAGCTCGAGCCGCGCCTTTTCTCGTTCAACAACCCGATGGGCGCCTGCCCGGAATGCGATGGCCTCGGCCACATCGAGTTCTTCGATCCGAAGCGCATCGTCGCCTTCCCCAACCTGTCGCTCGCTTCCGGCGCGATCAAGGGCTGGGACCGGCGCAACCAGTTCTACTACCAGATGCTGTCGAACCTGGCCGCGTTCTACGAGTTCGACATCGACATGCCGTTCGAGCAGCTGCCGGAAGCGGCGCAGAAGGCAGTGCTGTACGGCTCGGGCAAGACCTCGATTCCGTTCACCTATGTGAATGAGCGCGGCCGCACCGTGATCCGCGAACACACCTTCGAAGGCGTGATCGTCAACCTGCAGCGACGCTACCGCGAGACCGACTCGATGGCGGTCAAGGAAGAGCTGGCGAAGTTCATCAACGAGAAGCAGTGCCCGTCGTGCGACGGCGCGCGCCTGCGCGTGGAAGCGCGCTACGTCAAGCTCGGCGCCGGCAAGCAGCAGCGCGCGATCTACGAGGTGGCCAACAAGCCGCTGCGCGATTGCCTCGAGTATTTCGAAAAGCTCACGCTCAAGGGCGCGAAGAAAGACATCGCCGACCGCGTGATCAAGGAGATCATCTCGCGCCTGAAGTTCCTCAATAACGTCGGCCTCGACTACCTGTCGCTCGACCGCAGCGCCGATACCCTGTCGGGCGGCGAAGCGCAGCGCATCCGGCTGGCGTCGCAGATCGGTTCCGGCCTGACGGGCGTGATGTACGTGCTCGACGAGCCGTCGATCGGCCTGCACCAGCGCGACAACGACCGCCTGATCGAAACGCTCAAGCACCTGCGCGACATCGGCAACACCGTGCTGGTGGTCGAGCACGACGAAGACGCGATCCGCACCGCCGACTACATCGTCGACATGGGTCCGGGCGCCGGCGTGCATGGCGGCCAGGTGATCGCCGAAGGCACGCTGGCGCAGATCTTGAAGAACAAGAAGTCGTTGACCGCGAAGTACCTGAACGGCACGCTCAAGATCGCGGTGCCGAAGAAGCGCCACGTGGCCAATCCGGACAAGCAGCTGGTGATCACCGGCGCGACCGGGAACAACCTGAAGAAGGTGTCGCTGAACCTGCCGGTCGGCCTGATGACGTGCGTGACCGGCGTGTCAGGTTCGGGCAAGTCGTCGCTGGTGAACGACACGCTGTACCCGGCGCTGTCGCGCCACCTGTACGGTTCGCAGACGGAGCCGGCGCCGCACGATTCGATCAGCGGGCTCGAACACTTCGACAAGGTGATCTCGGTCGACCAGGCGCCGATCGGACGCACGCCGCGTTCGAATCCGGCCACCTACACCGGGCTGTTCACGCCGATCCGCGATTTGTTCTCGACGGTGCCGACGGCGAAAGAGCGGGGCTACAGCGCGGGACGGTTCTCGTTCAACGTCAAAGGCGGGCGCTGCGAAGCGTGCCAGGGCGATGGCGTGATCAAGGTCGAGATGCACTTCCTGCCGGACGTGTACGTGCCGTGCGACGTCTGCCACGGCAAGCGGTACAACCGCGAGACGCTGGAGGTGCATTACAAGGGCAAGAACATCACCGAAGTGCTGGACTTGACGGTGGAGGACGCGCACGAGTTCTTTAAGCCGGTGCCGGTCATTGCGCGCAAGCTGCAGACGCTGCTCGACGTGGGCCTCGGCTACATCAAGCTGGGCCAGAGCGCGACCACGCTGTCGGGCGGCGAAGCCCAGCGGGTCAAGCTGTCGCTCGAGCTGTCGAAGCGCGATACGGGACGCACGCTGTATATCCTGGACGAGCCGACCACTGGTTTGCACTTCCAGGATATCGACCTGCTGCTGAAGGTGATGCATCGCCTGCGCGACCAGGGCAATACGCTGGTCGTCATCGAGCACAACCTCGATGTGATCAAGACTGCGGACTGGATCGTGGACCTGGGGCCGGAAGGCGGCGCGGGCGGCGGGAAGATCATCTCCAGCGGGACGCCGGAGGCAGTAGCGAAGGATCCGGCCAGCGTCACCGGCAAGTACCTGGTGCCGCTGCTGAAGTAAATCGTTCAGTGTGGGACCGCACGGCAATGGCGGCAAGCGCCCAGTGCGGCGACAACGACGGGGGTGAAGCAGGGGTTTAGTGAAGCGAAGCTTCGCTCCTGCGAAACGGTCGAAGCCTTGCAAGGCTCGACTCCTTTCAGGTCCGCCGGACCTGACCCCAGCCCTTGGGCCGCGGCGTGTGCATGAAGCGTCGACGCCGCAAGTCGCCCCGCACTATACGGTGACATGGCCAAACAAAATGGGATCCCCGCCTTCACGTGAATCCCATTTGTTTTTCTGCGCGACTTAGCTCGCCAGGCGCGACTCCAGCGCTTTCTTCGTGTCGACCAGCTCCTGCGGCAGGTGGTACGCCAGCTTCTCAAACAGCTCGTCGTGCAGCTTCAGTTCATCTTTCCAGGCGGCGTGGTCCATCGACGTGATCGTCTCGAACTGCTGTTTGGTGAACTCGAGCCCTTCCCAATTCAGATCGCCGAACGCCGGCGTGGTGCCGAACATGTGTTCGACGCCGCCCGCCTTGCCTTCGATCCGCTCCAGCATCCACTTCAGCACGCGCATGTTGTCGCCGAAGCCAGGCCAGACGAATTTGCCGTCCGCGTCGGTGCGGAACCAGTTCACGCAAAAGATCTTCGGCAGCGCCGCTGGGTTCTTGGCGCCTATCTTGGCGCCCATGTCCAGCCAGTGCTGGAAGTAGTCGCTCATGTTGTAGCCGATGAACGGCAGCATGGCGAACGGGTCGCGCCGTACCACGCCGACCTTGGCCGCGGCTGCGGCGGTAGTCTCGGAGCCCATGGTCGCGGCCATGTACACACCTTCGATCCAGTTGCGCGCTTCAGTCACCAGCGGCACCGTGGTGGAACGGCGGCCGCCGAAAATGAACGCCGAAATCGGCACGCCCGCAGGATCGTCCCAGGCCGGATCGATCACCGGGTTCTGCGTCGCCGCCACCGTGAAGCGCGCGTTCGGATGCGCCGCCTTGGTGCCGGACGCCGGGGTCCAGTCCTTGCCCTGCCAGTCGATCAGGTGCGCCGGCGGCTGCTTGGTCAGGCCTTCCCACCACACGTCGCCATCGTCGGTCAGCGCGACGTTGGTGAAGATGGTGTTCTCGCGCATCGAGGCCATGCAGTTGTGGTTGGTCTGCTCGTTGGTGCCGGGCGCGACGCCGAAATAGCCCGCTTCCGGATTGATCGCGTACAGGCGGCCGTCGGCGCCCGGCTTGATCCAGGCGATGTCGTCGCCGATGGTGGTCACTTTCCAGCCCTTGAAGCTGGCCGGCGGGATCAGCATCGCGAAATTGGTCTTGCCGCAGGCCGATGGAAAGGCCGCCGCGACGTAGTGCTTCTTGCCTTCCGGCGATTCGACGCCGAGGATCAGCATGTGCTCGGCCAGCCAGCCGGCGCCGCCCTGCTGCGCTTCCTGATGGCCCATGTGGGAGGCAATGCGCAGCGCGAAGCACTTCTTGCCCAGCAGCGCATTGCCGCCGTAGCCGGAGCCGTACGACCAGATCTCGCGCGTTTCAGGGAAGTGCACGATGTACTTGGTGTCGTTGCATGGCCAGGCGACGTCCTGCTGGCCCGGGCGCAGCGGCGCGCCGACCGTGTGCACGGCGGGCACGAAGGCGCCATCGAGGCCCAGCACGTCGTACACGGCGCGCCCCATGCGCGTCATGATGCGCATGTTCGCTGCGACGTAAGGCGAATCGGACAGCTCGACGCCGATGTGGGCAATCGGCGAACCCAGCGGGCCCATCGAGAACGGCACCACGTACATCGTGCGGCCGGCCATGCAGCCGTCGAACAGGCCGTGCAGGGTGTCGCGCATCTCGGCCGGGGCCATCCAGTTGTTGGTCGGGCCGGCCTGCTCGCGGGTTTCGCTGCAGATGTAGGTGCGGTCTTCGACGCGGGCGACGTCGGTCGGGTCGGAACAGGCAAGGAAGGAGTTCGGGCGCTTGGCCGGATTCAGCTTCTTCATGGTGCCGGATTCCACCATCTCGGCGCACAGGCGATCGTATTCCTCTTGCGAACCATCACACCAGTAGATACGTTCGGGCTTGGCCAGGGCCGCGATTTCCGTGACCCAATTGATAAGCTTCTGGTGTTTGATGTAAGCTGGGACGTTCAGGGCGGAAACGCCTCCCATGACGGGCTGATTCATAAATACCTCCAATGCTATAAAGAATTGTGGTTTGGTCCCGGGACCGTCGTCAGCTCGGAAAGGGTCGGCGATACGGCGGTCGAGGCGGCAGCTGCAAGTGCGGTGGAGAGGCCGGGGGCGGGACGGTGCTGCAAGGAAACTTGACTAGTCAACTAAGCCAAATCCCAAAATATCGGCCCGATTGTACACCCCCAAAACGATGATTAAAACGCCATAACGACAAATATGTAGTAATAATAGTTGACCAATGTAGTGGGCTATTTGACGCTGTCGAATTCCTGTTATTTACCTACGAAGTTTTGTTATTTATCTGCCAATCAAAATGAAAATAGCTGTCCTCGACGATTATCAGGATGCCGTGCGCACGCTCGATTGCTTCAAGTTGCTCGACGGGCACGAGGTGAAGGTGTTCAATAGTTCGACCCGCGGGCTCGGGCAATTGGCGATCCGGCTGGCGCCGTACGACGCGCTGGTGCTGATCCGCGAGCGCACTGTCCTCTCGCGCGCACTGCTGGCCAAGCTGCCCAGGCTGAAGCTGATCTCGCAGACCGGCAAGGTGGCCGGCCATATCGATGTGGCGGCGGCGACCGAACACGGCGTCGCGATCGCCGAGGGCGTCGGTTCGCCCGTGGCGCCGGCCGAGCTGACCTGGGCGCTGATCATGGCGGCCAGCAGGAAGATCGTGCCGTACGCGAGCAACCTGAAGGACGGGCTGTGGCAGACCGCGTCGATCAATCCGGCGCTGAACGGGCTCGGCGTCGTGCTCAAGGGGCGGACCCTGGCGATCTGGGGTTACGGCAAGATCGGCCGCATGGTCGCCGGGTATGGCAAGGCCTTCGGGATGCGCGTGCTGGTGTGGGGGCGCGAAGGCAGCCGCAGCGCGGCGGTGGCGGACGGGCACATGGCGGCGGCCTCGCAAGAGGAGTTTTTCGAGCGCGCCGATGTGTTGACGGTGCATTTGCGGCTGGTCGACGCGACCCGCGGCATCGTGACGGCACAGGACCTGGCGCGCATGAAGCAATCGGCACTGTTCGTCAACACCAGCCGGGCCGAGCTGGTGGAGGAAGGCGCGCTGGAAGCGGCCCTGCCGCAGGGAAGGCCGGGCTGCGCGGCGCTCGATGTGTTTACCAGCGAGCCGCTGGCGCCCGACGCCGCGCTGCTGCGGATGCCGACGGTGCTGGCGACGCCGCACCTGGGGTATGTCGAGCGCGATAGTTACGAGTTGTATTTCGAGGCCGCGTTCCGGAACATCGTCAATTTCGCGGAAGGCAAGCCGAGCGGGATCTTAAATCCCGAAGCGCTTAGCAAGTAAAAAACAAACGCAAAAGAAAAAGGTATGCCCCCCTGAAGCGAGGGGCGACTCGCCACCTCTTCGTGCACGCGCCGCGGTCCAATGACTGGGGTCAGGTCCGGCGGACCTGACCCCGGGGTTGTCGCCGCACCGGGCGCTCGCCTCCATCGCTGCGCGCTCCCACACTCGTGACTTACTCCGGATCGCTGGCCCGCACCGGCTCGCCGGTGATGTTGATCGGCGGCGCCGGCAGCACGTGCGTGCGCGTCCACAGCCCTGCCCAACCGGGCGGCCAGCTCAGTTGCGGTCCCGCGTAGGGCGGCAAGGTCGCGCGCACCGGCATCACCGGCACCGGCGGCGTGTCGCGCAATCCGTCCGCCGCGGCGCGTTCCATATCCAGGCTGTACATGTAGCCAGGCAGCAGCGCCTCGCACACGCCCTCGAACCACGCGGTGTGGTCTTCGTCGCGCCCCAGCGCCTGCGCCAGGCCTTGCGGATCGAACTTCGCCAGCGCGGTCACCAGTTCGTCCGTCGTGGCGCCCGGCGAATCGCCCCAGCCCATCACCGGATTGACGTTGTAGTCGGCGCCCGAGCCGTACCAGCCTTCGCGCCAGGGCCGCTGCATCCAGTCGCGCTGGCCGGTGAACAGGTGCCAGCGCCAGTGCAAGCCGGACGGCTTCGGCCACGAATACAGGTACAGCTTCTCGTAGCCGGCCTGGTGCAAGGCGCGCACCATCGCCATCAGGCGCGCGTGCGGCATCCGATCCGGCGGCGCGCGGCGGAACAGGATCGCCTCGCCGTCGGCGTGCTGTACATCGTCGGTCGACAGGTTCAGGTCCAGCGTGCGCGATTCGCTGCCGAAGCGCGCGCTGATCCAGCCAGTCAGCAGGTTGACGTGCGTGATGACGCCATAACCGCGGTGGCGGTGAAAGATAACGGTTCCGGGTGCGAGCGTCTTCATCTGTTATGCCGTGAAAAAAAAAGCCAGTGTACTCATGCGCTGACAGAGATTCTAGCGCAGTCACAACCGGATACAAGCTGTTTGCGCATTTCGACAGCGGCTGTGGTAAAGGCTATCATAAGGCCCTTTCCTCAACGAACCTCCAGACCATCATGAGCTTGCGCATCATCGCCACCGGCGGCACCTTCGACAAACACTACGACGAACTGACGGGCACGCTTGACTTTGCCGACAGCCATATGCCGGCCGTGCTGGCGCGCACGCGCATGACGATCCCGGTCGAACTCGAACTACTGCCGCTGCTCGATTCGCTCGACATGCAGGACGTCGACCGCCAGCGAGTGCTGGCCTCGTGCCGCGCGGCGGGCGAAAAAGCCATCGTCATTATCCACGGAACCGACACCATGCGCGAAACTGCAGGCGTGCTTGGGGAAGCGGCGCTCGGCAAGACGATCGTGCTGACCGGCGCGATGATTCCGTACGAGATTGCGAACTCGGATGCGCTGTTCAATTTGGGATTTGCCACCGGCGTGGCGCAGGTGCTGTCGCCCGGCGTGTACGTGGCGATGAATGGGCAGGTATTTGCGTGGGATAAGGTGACCAAGAACAAAGCGGCCGGAGTGTTCCAGCCGCTTTGACAACTTCGGGGGTGTAGCAGGGGTTTAGTGAAACGAAGCTTCGCTCCTGCGAAACGGTCGAGCCTTGCAATGCTCGACTCCTTTTTCCAGGTCCGGCGGACCTGACCCCGGGTTTTGGGCCGCGGCCCAAACCTATTACGCCTTCGCTTCGCCGCCCAGAGCTTCAACGATATCGGCCATCATCTTCGACAGTTCGCCGGTCATCAGCATCATGTCGTTGTCGAAGCGCTCTTCGTCGTTGCGGGTCGAGGCATCGTTTTCCTTGATGACGTCGAGCGGCTTGATGCCCTTGATCGCCAGCGATTCGGTGAGCACGAAGGAGATCTTGTCGTTCCACGTCATCGCCAGGCGCGTGCACTGCTTGCCGGCGGCGATGTGGCGGCGGATGTCATCCACTTCGAGGGCGTGCTTGACGTAACGCACCGCGGCCTTGCTCTCGCCGGTGGCGCGCAGCTCGGTGTCCTGGTCGACGGTGAAGCCAACTGGCGCCTCGTCCGTTTCCAGCCACGCCGTCATCACCGCGACCGGCGAGCGCTGCACGCGCAGGCTTTCCAGCGGCATCCTGTCGACCGCCTTCAGCAGCAGCTTGATCACATCGTCGGCCTTGGCCGGGCTTGCCGCATCGACCACCAGCCAGCCGTTGACCGGATCGATCCAGGTAAACACATTGCTGCGGATGCTGAACGCGCGCGGCAACAACTCGTCGGCCACGCGCTCCTTGAGTTCCTTCATCGCCTTCTTGCCCGGAGCGAAACCTTGCGCTTCTTCCAATTCGGCGGCCTTGGCCTTCGCGACCTGGTTGATTACCGAGCCCGGCAGAAGTTTCTTTTCGGTGCCCAGCAGGATCAGCATCTGCTTGTTGACCACATGCACCAGCCCGCCGTTGGGACGCGGCGTATCCCAGCCCTGGCGCAGCAATTCGTTGCTGTTGGCGGGCACAAAACTTTGTGGCGTGAGCGCCGTTTCCAGTTGTTCTGGTGTGAATGCCCACGGTGCTGGCAGGCGGTAAATCTGAAGATTCTTAAACCACATAGTTGATATCCGATGTTTCAGCAATTACAGAAGGAACGACATTTTACACGTTGGGTCCGGCGGTTCCGGGCCAATATTCGTGCCTGTGGTTAATCGGCAGGCGCGTCGCCGAACAGGCTCAGCTGCTCGAGCGACGCCGCTTCGCCGAGGCGCACGCCGAGCCCGAGCAGGCGCACCGGCTGCTTACCGCGCGCAAATCCGGTTTCCATCAATTTTTCGAACTGCGCCAGGTTCGGCTCTCGGCCGACGCACTCGACCGTCGTCTGGGTGAAATTGGCGAAGCGCAGCTTGGCGAACAGCTTGTTGACGTTTTGCCCGGCGCCGCAGCGCTTGACGCGTCCGAGCAGGCTGTCGTACAGCTCCGGCAGCATGGCCAGGCAGGCGGCCAGGTCCGGCACGTCGGGCGTGTAGGTCTCCTCGCAGCTGACCGACTTGCGCTCGCGCGAGTTCGAGACTTCGCGATTGTCGATGCCGCGGCACAGGTCGTGCAGGCGGGCGCCGAAACTGCCGAAATGGTGCTGCAGCTCGAGCAGGGTCCAGCTGCGCAGGTCGGCGCAGGTTTGCGCGCCCAGATTATTCAGCTTGGCCGCGGTGACCTTGCCGACGCCAAACAGCTTCTTGACCGGCAAGGCGGCGACGAAGGCATCTACTTCATCCGGACGCACCAGGAAAAGGCCATCGGGCTTGTTCCAATCGCTGGCGATTTTCGCCACGAACTTGTTCGGCGCCACGCCTGCGGACGCGGTGATGCCGACCGTCTCGAAGATGCGCTGGCGAATCTCTTGCGCGATCAGCGTGGCGCTGCCCTTGCAGTGGGGCGAGGCCGACACGTCCAGATAGGCCTCGTCCAGCGACAGCGGCTCGACCAGGTCGGTGTAATCGCCGTAGATGGCCAGGATCTGGCGCGAGGCGGCGCGATATTTCTCCATTGCCGGCGGCAGCACCACCAGGTCCGGGCACAGCTTGATCGCCTGGGCGGTGGCCATGGCCGAGTGGATGCCGTAGCGGCGCGCCTCATAGTTACAGGTTGCCACGACGCCGCGCTGGTCGACCCGGCCGCCAACCGCGATCGGCCGGTCGCGCAGGGCCGGATTGTCGCGCATCTCGACGGAGGCGTAGAAGCAGTCGCAATCGCAGTGGATGATTTTTCGGGCTGGGGCGTTCAATCTGGACGAACTACTGTAAATCCATACAGTATTCACCGAAACGAAATTTATTGCAATAGTTTGGGGTCTGGTCCTGCCGCCGAATCGATTTTGAGCCGCGGCCTAACCCCTGGGGTCAGGTCCGCCGGACCTGACCCCGCCTTTGTCGGCGCCGCCAAATCGAGTGACGAACGCATCGTCTCCAAGGACGAGCCGGCCGCTGGCCAAAGGGCTCCTTACGCCGTTTCCATCGGCGACGAACTCGCGATAAGCCTTGATCGCCGCGCCGCGCTCGTGGCTGAACTGATCCAGCACCCAATCTACCTCGAGCCACTCAGGCACCGGCGCCAGCCCGCAGGTCATCGCGTAGCTGCTCCACGGCCAACCGCCAGGAGTGGCGACCATCCGTGCGCGCACAGGGTTAAGCACCACGTAGCGCATCAGTTCAAGCAAATAGGTTTGACGCTGCACCAGCACCGCGTGATAGCGCCCCTGGAACAGGTGGCCCACCGATTCGTGACGGCGATTGAAGCATTGCGTGTAACGGCCATTGAGTTGGCGCATGCCGTTCGCGAGGTTCGCACCCCGAGTTTCAATCATCAGATGGAAGTGATTGCCCATCTGGCAGAACGCGTGAACGGTCCAATCGAATCGCTTGCAAACGCCGCCGACAATATTCAGCCATGCGCGCCGGTCGCCATCATCGTGAAAAATGGTTTGCTGACGGTTACCGCGCGATGTGACGTGATGAATTGCGCCGGCGAATTCGATGCGAAGCGGTCTTGCCACGATGGTCTCCTGGAGGTCAGGTAGGACGCCGCCATTGCAGATGAGTTCAAAAAAAAAGACCGCGACTAAATCGCGGTCTCGTGCAAAACCGGGGTCGGGTCCGACGGACCCGACCCCAAACTTCAGGTTTTAGAAGTTGCCCTTGAACTGAACACCCATCGTGCGCGGCTCGTTGATGAAGCCGGTCAGGTTGTTGAAGTCGATCGCGCCGGTGATGCGGCGGGTGTCGGTGATGTTGCGGCCGAATGCAGCCACTTCATACTTGCCGTTGGCCCAGGTGTAACCCAGGCGCAGGCCGCCTTCGGTCAGCGGCTTGCCGCTGAACTCAAGCGCTTCGTACAGGAAGAAGTTGATCTTGCTGCGGTAGGACCAGTCGGTCAACACATACATCTGGCCATCGGCCAGCGGCCACTGGTAGCGCGCCGTTGCGTTGACGGTCCAGCGCGGCGCCTGCGGCAAGGGGTTGCCGTCGATGATGACGCGGCCGGCGCTGTTCAGCGGATCGGTCACGGTGCAGCTGCCGCACTTGTTGACCGACAGGCTGGCATCGCGGATTTCGGTGAAGTTGTAGCTGCCGCCGGCAGTCACTTTGAAGTCGCTGGTGACGTAGCCTTCGAAATCGAGCTCGGCGCCACGGCCCTTGGTCTTGGCCGCGTTGATCAGGCGGTTGACGTTGGAGTTACCGCCCACTACTGTCAGCTGCTGGTTCTTGACGTCGAAGTCGTAGACGCTGAACGCAACACGGCCACGGCGGTTGAACAGGTCAGCCTTGATGCCGGCTTCGTACGACAGGATGGTCTCGGCATCGGCAACCGTGATCGGCACCGCTGCCGAAGCAGCAGCGATACTCGGCGCGCGGAAGCCGGTGGCAGCGCGCGCGTAGATGTTGACGTCCTTGTTCAGCTTGTAGGTGCCGCTCAGGTCCCAGTTGACTTTGTGCTTGCTCTCGTTGACCGAGCTCGGGCCAATCTGCACCACGTTCACCGCCGACACGGTATTGAAGTCTTTTTCGTCGTTGGTGTAGCGCAGGCCGCCGCGCACCGTGAAGGCGTCGCTGACTGCGTAGTTGACCGAACCGAAGGCCGCCCACGCGGTGTTCTTCTGGTGGCTGGCCAGGTGCGAGGTCTGGGCGCCGCTGGTGCTGTTGAAGTTGTCGGTAAAGCCGTTCGCATCTTCGTTGAAGTAGTACACGCCAGCTTGCCAGTTGAGCGGGCCGGCATCCTTCGATTCGGCACGGAATTCCTGGGTGTATTGCTTCACGCCGCTGATGCCGCCCGCGGTTTCAACCTGGAACGGGATGAAGCCAGGGCCGGCCGGCGTGCCGCCGTCGATGTCGCCGCGGCTCAGGTAACGATTGACTTGCTCGAAGCCGGAAATCGAGTACAGCTTGACCGCGCCCAGGTCCCACGAGATGCGCGCGTTGGCGCCGCTGGTCTTCAGGTTCTGGTAGTTCTGGCCGTTGGTGACGATCTTGTCGGCGTCGAAGCCGTCGACCAGGTCGTTGGTGCCTTTCTTGATCAGGTTGGCACGGAACAGGCGCGCGCTGCCGGTGGTGGTGCGCTGGTGTACGTTGAACAGGGCGCTCAAGGTAGCGTCCGGCGTGTACAGCAGTTGCAGGCGTTCAGCGTGTTCGTTGTAGCCGTCGAGTTCGTTGCGCTTGGTGGTGAACGCAGGATCGGCGTAGTTGCTGACATAGTTGTCGCGGTGCTGGCGCAGGGTCGAGAAACGCATCGCCCATTTGTCCGACAGCGGCACGTTGACGGCGCCGTCGACGTTGACCGTGTTGTGCGAGCCGTAGGTGCCGTTGTAGTAGCCTTCGACTTTCTTGGTGTTCGGCTTTTCCGATTCGAACTTGACCACGCCAGCCGGCGTGTTGCGGCCGAACAGCGTGCCTTGCGGGCCGCGCAGAACTTCAACGCCGGCCAGGTCGAAAATCGGGAAGCCTTTCAGGATCGGGTTTTCCTGCACGACGTCGTCGTAGATCAGCGAAACCGGCTGCGATGCGAAGGTGTTGAAATCGGTATTGCCGTAGCCGCGGATGTAGAAGCGCGGGAAAGTGCGGCCGTTCGACGATTCGACGTTCAGGCTCGGCACTTTGCCGGCCAGCACGCGGATGTCTTCGCCGCCGGAGACGATCACGTCGAGCTTTTCGCCCTTGATCTGGGTGACCGAAACCGGCACTTCCTTGATGTTCTCGGTGCGGCGCTGCGCCGTCACGGTCACCGACTGGAGTTCAGGGGCGGCAGCGGACTGGGCCAGCGCGGAAGCAAGCGGCAGCATGGCGGTGAGCGCCAGCATGGCGTGGGAGCGCAACACGCGCTTATGCATCTTGGACAACTTGATCATGTATTTTTCCTGGAAAACGTCAATGAGCGCACACGGCGAGTGTGCGATGGAATTGCGCTTGTCTCCTGCCGGTTTTCGGTGCTGCGGCCCGCATCTTGGGATGTCTTGGGAAGGGCCAAACCTGAACTGCGGGCATTCTCGTCCATACCATGCCTGCCCGCAAGGAACATATTGAGCGGCGTATATGCGCTACAACACATTGCTAATGAGAATGTTCGTGAAGGATGGCGTTTTGGGGGTGGGCGGAAGCGCGTGATCGAAGGAAAAAAATCCGGTGCCGATCAAAAAGCCCTTGCGCGCCGCGAAATTTATAGATATGATTCGGGCCTCTTCAGACGTGGTGACAAACGTCGGATGTAGTCTCTGAATAGAAGTGTGCGGGCGCTTAGCTCAGTTGGTAGAGCGGAGCCCTTACAAGGCTTAGGTCGGGAGTTCGAGCCTCTCAGCGCCCACCAGATCAGAGGATGCATCATGATCAGCAGTACCGATCAGAGTAACACGGAGTGGTAGTTCAGTTGGTTAGAATACCGGCCTGTCACGTCGGGGGTCGCGGGTTCGAGTCCCGTCCGCTCCGCCAGCATCAATAAAAAAGCCCCGATTCGTCGGGGCTTTTTTATTATATATACGGGTCAGAGTGCTCCCCCTGCGGGGAGCACGGTTTGGGACTCGAAGCGAATCGCTTGCAAGCGATTCGGCGGCCTGCCGAAGGTAGGCGAGTCCCGTCCGCTCCGCCAGCATCAATGAAAAAGTCCCGATTCGTCGGGCTTCTTTATGCCGCCGCTTCATGCACGCGCCGCCGTCCAAGGGCTGGGGTCAGGTCCGGCGGACCTGACCCCGGGTTTGTCGCCGCACCGGGCGCTTGCCTCCCACGTCAGCCTTCCTCAATCGAGCGGCACGACGCGATCGCCATCCGCTGGCTTGCATCCTTCCGCAATCGGCGTCCAACCGTGATGCACGACTACCTGCCGGCCATCGTGGCAAAGTTCGACGCGCTCGCTGCCTGGCAGCCGCGCGCGCACGAACGCTTCCATCGTTGACGGCAAACTGACCTGCAGCAGCATGGAATCCCGGTCGGCCGCGGGATGGTCGTCCAGATGCAGGAACGGAATAAAGGCTGAAGCTAACATCAGCAGGCGCGAGCCCACCGCGACCGGCTCCGGCGCATAGTCCGCTCCGCGCAACCAGACCTGGGCTCGCGCGCGCAACTCGTCGCCATCGGCCAGCTCGCCCCACGCCATGGCAAGCAGCTCCATCACCCACTGGTTGCAGTTCTGGTAGCGCAGGCTAAAGGGGTAGGCGTTGGCACTGTAATCGTCCGCCAGCAGATGCAGCGCACGCGGCGTGTCGAGCGCCGCGCGGCGCATCGCAGCGGCGGCTGCGTCGGGCAAGCGCACGACCGTGATGTAACCGAGCGAGGGATCGTCGATGCCCATCGCAAATCCGGCCAGGCCCTGGTCGAAAATGCGTGGCCGGCGCTCATCGCAGGCATAGTACAACTGGCGCGCTGACCAGCTGCCGGCGTCGTCGCGCCACGCAACGGCGGCGTGCGAATAGCGGATCTGAAAGCGCGACAGGTCAAGGCCCGATCGGCTGACCAGCGCGGCATCGCCAGCCTGATCCAGTTCTTCACGCACGATCGCGGCAAAGCGCAGCAACTTGTCCTGCTGGCTGGCCGTCAGCGCATGCGTGCGGTCGCAAAATGTCGACGACGCCGGAAAGCCGGACGCCCCCGACTGCGCGTGCGCGCCGGCGGACGCGAGCGCTGCCGCCAGCGCCAGCCCCGCGCACCACTTCACAGCGTGACTTTGCGCGCCGAAAGTTCCTTGTACACCGCGTCTTCGAGCACCAGGAAGAAAGCTTCGCGCGTATCGGCGCGGGCAAACTCAATGCCGTACGACCGGTTCTGCGCGTGCACGAAGTCGCCGCGTCCCAGCCCGGCCTTGGCGAACACCGCCTGCGGCAGGTCGAGCACAATGCGCTGCTGCGGGTCGCCTGCCTGCATGGCCACACGCGTGCTGCCGGCGCGTCCAGGGGTCTGGTCGATGTCGATGATCTGGTAGTTGCCGTCGGCGCGGCGGTTGTCGCCGGTCGAACTGTTACTCGATCCTTGCAGCGAGTCCGACACGCTGCCGCTGGAGGCCGATCCGGCGCTCGACGCCGACGACGTGCTGTCGGCATGCGCCGTCATGGCCAGGCCGAGGGCGGCGGCCAGAATGGCGCCGCGTGCGATGTTAATAGTGTTCATGAAAAATCCTTGGTCGAATGGCTTGCGCTAACTGTGCTGGCACCGGAACGAATATAGCAGAGGAGCGCGCCCGGACGCGACGTTCGGGACACATTTGGCGCGCAAACGCGGCGCCGCTGTCGCATTGCCGCACCATGCGGCAATGCTGTGTCAGCTGACGACGCGCAGCCGCGGCTCGCCCACCACCACCCGGTCGCGTCCGCCACTCTTGGCCGCGTACAGCGCATGGTCGGCGCGCGCCAGTGCCGAATTGATATGTTCGTTCGGATCGATCACCACGACGCCGATGCTCACCGTCATGGTGTACTGGTTGCCGCTGGTCGGCATCACCGCCGCGGACACCGCGTCGCGCAGCCGTTCGGCCGCCTGCAGCGCGCCTTCGATGTCGGTGGCCGGCAGCACCAGCGCAAACTCTTCGCCGCCAAGCCGGCCCATGATGTCGTGGTCGCGCAAGGTCTGCTGCGCCGTGGCGGCGAACAGGCACAGCGCCTCGTCGCCGGTGGCGTGGCCGAAGCGGTCGTTGAGCCGCTTGAAGTGGTCGATGTCGATCATCATCAACGCGATCGGGCTGCGCAGGCGCGACGCCAGCAGTCGGGCGCTGTCGGTGCGCTCGAAAAACGCGCGCCGGTTGACCAGGCCGGTGAGGCTGTCGATGGTAGCCAGCACCGCCATCTTCTGGTCATCCTTCTGCTTGCACAGTAGCAGGAAGCCGAAGCCATTCACGATCGTCAAGAGGTAGCCGGCCAGGTAGGAAACGCTGGTCATCATCGCGGGCGTCAACACTGCCACGTGGCTGTTCGCGATGCCGGTGTATGCGCGCCAGCTCATGACGAGGAAGAAGATGAAGTCGTTCACGCCGATCAGGCGCCGCAGCAGCGTGTGGTCCGCGCCCGGACGCAGCAGGACCCACGCCATCGCCCCGGTGACCAGCGCGATAATGATCGACATCAGCACCACCAGGTCGTTGATCGGCGCGCCGCCGTAACGCGCGCTATGAAATACCAGCAGCGCCAGCGCGGTGCAGGGGTACAGCACGCGTTTCCAGCGAACGAAACCAAAGAAGATGCAATAGGCGGCAAGTTCCAGCGCGCTGCCGATGATCATGGCGGAATTGGCGATGAACGGCACGGCCGCGTTTGGCAGGTCCGGGCGCAGCCAGGCCAGCAAGTGCGAGCAGCCCAGCACCAGCTTGGCCCAGGCCCAGACCCGCATCGCCGGGTTGTCGGCGGCAGTGCGCGCATAGCCGGCCATGAGCATGGCAAACCCGATATTGCCGATGGCGAGCACCAGCATGAAGGTCCTGATATCGATCACTGCCCGTTCCTTTTGGGTGAGGCGTCCGGTCTGTTTGTGATTTGTTGGCCCAAACAGGCTTTATTTTTATGTTGCCGGCGATGCTGACGCCGGCAGGCCGGACAATATAAAAATTGCCACGACTATTTCCGCGAAGAACTATATTACACGGAAATATTGCCGTGTACAGTTCAATAGGAATATTTCGTGCAGGAAGGAGACAGTTGCTGTTTACACGCCCGGGAGCCAGGGGCAAGCCGGATATTCGGACATTTGGCTTTTCAAATGTTCGAGTGTCTGAGCTGACCCCGCGGATTGACTGGCGACTTGGCGCCACCGCCGCAGTGGTGATATCGGCTTGCGACAAAAAGCAGGGGGGCAGGTCAAACATTCGAACATTTCAAAAAGACGAAATGTCCGAATATCCGACCTGCCCCCCTGCGCGAACGGCGCGCTTAATTTAGCCGCACGGCGTCACTTGCGGCCGCTGCGGCCTTTCGCCACCGGCGCGGCCGCCTTCGGCCTGGTCTTGATGGTCGCCAGGATCGACGGACGCACCTTCGATTCGGGTGCGATGAACGGGGTCGGCGCGAGCGCGCGCGCGGTGGCGCGCTTGGGCGCCGCGGCGAACTTGTCGAGCGTGCCGGCACCCGAAGTCTGACGCTTGCGCTCGCCTGCGGCCAGGCCGCCGTCTTCCGACGCCTGCCAGCTCGGCACCAGGTGCTTGTCGCCATTGCCGATCAGGTCGCCACGACCCATCTTCACCAGCGTCTCGCGCAGGATCGGCCAGTTGGCCGGATCCTGGTAGCGCAGGAAGGCCTTGTGCGCGCGCCGTACCTTGCCGCTCTTGGCGGTCTCGACGATTTCCGAATCGGCCGTCACCTTGTGCAGCGGGTTCTTGCGCGAGTGGTACATCGTGGTCGCCATCGCCATCGGCGTCGGCATGAAGGTCTGCACCTGGTCGAGCTTGAAGTTGTTCTTCTTCAGCCACAGCGCCAGGTTCAGCATGTCTTCGTCAGTGGTGCCCGGGTGCGCCGCGATGAAGTACGGGATCAGGTACTGCTTCTTGCCCGCTTCCAGCGAGAACTTGTCGAACATTGCCTTGAATTCGTCGTAGGCGCCGATGCCCGGCTTCATCATCTTCGACAGGGTGCCTTCTTCGGTGTGTTCCGGCGCGATCTTCAGCAGGCCGCCCACGTGGTGGGTCACCAGTTCTTTCACGTACTCGGGCGAACGCACGGCCAGGTCGTAGCGCAGGCCTGAGCTGATCAGCACTTTCTTGATGCCCGGGATCGCGCGCGCCTTGCGGTACAGCGAGATCAGCTTGCTGTGGTCGGTGCCCAGGTTGACGCAAATGGTCGGATACACGCACGACAGGCGGCGGCACGATTCCTCGATCTTCTTGTCCTTGCACGCCAGCCGGTACATGTTCGCGGTCGGGCCGCCCAGGTCGGAGATGGTGCCGGTGAAGCCCTTGGTCCTGTCGCGGATGTGCTCGATCTCGCGCAGGATCGACGGCTCGCTGCGGCTCTGGATGATGCGCCCTTCGTGCTCGGTGATCGAGCAGAAGGTGCAGCCGCCGAAGCAGCCGCGCATGATGTTGACCGAAAAGCGGATCATGTCCCAGGCCGGGATCTTGGCCTTGCCATAGCTCGGGTGCGGCGCGCGCGCGTAATTCATGTCGTACACGCCGTCCATTTCATCCATCGCCAGCGGCATCGGCGGCGGGTTCAGCCAGACGTCGCGTTCGCCGTGCGCCTGCACCATCGCGCGCGCATTGCCGGGATTCGATTCGAGGTGGAACACGCGCGAGGTGTGCGCGTACATCACCGGGTCGTCCTTGACCACGTCGTAGGCCGGCAGGCGCACCACGGTCTTGTCGTGCTTTTCCTTGGCCAGCGCCATGCGCTCTTCGCGCGACATGATGCGGATCGGCTTGATGACTTCCGGCGCGGTGGCGCCGTTGTCAGTCGCGCAGGCTGATTTGTCTTCCTGCGCCATCGCGTACGGATCGGGATGGGCATCGACTTTGCCGGGCACGTCGACCCGGGTCGAGTTGGCGACCGACCAGTCGTCGGCCGGCAGCCAGCCGCTCGGAACCATGAAGGCGGTGCCGCGCAGGTCGCGGATGTCCTTGATGTTTTCGCCGGCGGCGAGGCGGTGCGTCAGGTCGACCAGTGCGCGTTCGGCGTTACCGAACAACAGCAGGTCGGCCTTCGAATCGGGCAGCACCGAGCGGCGTACCTTGTCCGACCAGTAATCGTAGTGGGCGATGCGGCGCAGCGATGCTTCGATGCTGCCGATGATCACCGGCACTTCTGGATAGGCTTCACGCGCGCGCTGGGCGTACACGGTCACGGTGCGGTCGGGACGCTTGTTGGGCTCGCCGTTCGGCGTGTAGGCGTCGTCGGAGCGGATCTTGCGGTCGGCCGTGTAGCGGTTGACCATCGAGTCCATGTTGCCGGCGGTGACGCCGAAATACAGGTTCGGCTTGCCGAGCGCGCGGAACGGCTCGGCCGAGTGCCAGTCCGGCTGGGCGATGATGCCGACCCGGAAGCCTTGCGCCTCGAGCAGGCGGCCCACCAGCGCCATGCCGAAACTCGGATGGTCGATGTAGGCGTCGCCGGTGACGAGGATGACATCGCACGAATCCCAGCCGAGCGCGTCCATCTCGGCGCGGGACATCGGCAGGAAAGGCGCAGCAGCAGCGCGGCTAGACCGCTTCGGGACGGTCGCAAACAGATTGGTTGGGGAGCTCATTGGCCGGTATTGTACCGGAAAACGGTGCGACCAGCCTGCTGGCTGGCCGTTTTAGCATCCCGCAGAGGGGAGAAAACTGCTTATTTTTCAATAACTTGTGACTAAGTTGCCACAAAAACAGGCAGCATTCGCCGGTCAGATGCCCATGTTGGCGAGGATATTGCCGAGCTCGCGCAGGGCCGGCTCGAGGCGCGGATGCTTGGCGGCGAACTTGGCGGTGATTTCCTGCGAGCGTTCGGCCAGGCCGTAGGTGGTGGTTTCGGCGTCGGCCGTGCCGGCGTCCTCGGCCAGGCGGCGTTCAAGCAGGGTCTTGATGTCGCCGTCGAGCTGGCGCAACAGGTCCTTCAATTCCGCGTCCACCTCGCCCGTGCTGGCCAGGTCGGCGTGCAGGGTCTTCAAATGCTGCTTCAGGTTCGATGCGTTCTCGTTCAACATGTTGGTTCTCGCTTTAGTGGGTAAACTGCGTCTCCAGGTACAAGTCTTCAACCTTCTTGCGCGCCCACGCTGTCTTGCGCAGGAATTTCAGGCTCGATTTGATGCTCGGGTCGCTGACGAAACAGTTGATGTCGATGCGCTTGCCGAGCTGGTCCCAGCCGTAATGGTCGACCAGGCGGGTCAGGATTGCTTCCAGGGTAAGTCCGTGTAATTCCTGAACACTCATTGTGGCCAATAATTCCTTGAGGTTGTTGTGAGAAAGTATATACCGATATGCTGCGATGACGCGATACGCCCGGGGAAAGGCAAAAGGCAAAGCCGTACAGTGTGTTGACTTGCGGCGTCGACGTGCCGCCTCTTCATACACGCGGCGCGGCCCAAGGGCCGGGGTCAGGTCCGTCGGACCTGACCCCGAAGTTGTCGCCGCACCGGGCGCTTGCCGCCATCGCCACACACAAGTGGTCCCCGCAAAGTGCGGGGACCCCGTTTTTGCGAACCGCTGACTTAGTTAGCAGTCAAACCCCGACGTTCGAGCAACGGCTCGATCTTCGCATCGCGGCCGCGGAAGTCGTGGAACATCTGCATCGCGTCCATGGTGCCGCCGCGCGACAGCAGCATCTTGCGGAAGCGGTCGCCGTTCTTGCGCTGCAGGCCGCCGTTTTCCTTGAACCACTCGACCGTATCGGCGTCGAGCTTCTCTGCCCACAGGTAACCGTAGTAACCGGACGAGTAGCCGCCCGAGAACACGTGCGAGAAGTAGGTGCTGCGATAACGCGTCGGCACCGGCGCGAAATCGACGCCGGCGTCCTTCAGCGCGGCCGCTTCAAATGCCAGCACGTCGGTCGGCACCTGGCCTACCGCGAGCTGGTGCCAGCGCTGGTCGAGGATCGATGCGGCCAGGTACTCGGTGGTGCGGTAGCCTTCGTTGAACTTCTTCGACGCCATCACCTTGTCGAGCAACTCCTGCGGCATCGGCGCGCCCGTCTGGTAGTGCTTGGCGTAGTTCTTCAGCACTTCCGGCCATACCGACCACATCTCGTTGACCTGCGACGGGAACTCGACGAAGTCGCGCGGCACGCGGGTGCCCGAGAAACGCGGGTATTTCACGTCCGAGAACATGCCGTGCAGCGCATGGCCGAACTCATGGAACAGGGTGCGCAGCTCGTCGTAGGTGAGCAAGGTCGGCTCGCCGGCGCCAGGCTTTGGAATGTTCAGGTGGTTGGCGACCACCGGATGCGTGCCCAGCAATTTCGACTGCGGCACATAGGCATTCATCCATGCGCCACCGCGCTTGTTGCCGCGCGCGTAGAAGTCGGCAATGAAGATCGCCAGCGGCTTGCCATTGGCATCGATCACATCGAATACGCGCACGTCCGGGTTGTACACCGGCAGGTCCTTGCGCTCCTTGAACGACAGGCCGTACAGCTTGCCTGCGGCGAAGAACAGGCCGTTGGTCAGCACGTTGTTCAGTTCGAAGTAAGGCCGCAGCTGCTCCTGGTCGAAGTTGAAGCGCGCCGCGCGCACTTTGTCGCTGTAGAACGACCAGTCCTCGGCGCCGACCTTGAAGCCGCCTTTTTCAGCGTCGATCACGGCCTGGATGTCGCCCGCTTCCTTGCGCGCGTTGGCGACCGCCGGCTTGGCGAATTCGGCCAGCAGCTTGTTGACGGCGGTGGTGTCGCGCGCGGTCTGGTCTTCCAGCGTGTAAGCGGCGTGGCTCGGATAGCCGAGCAGGGCGGCGCGTTCCGCGCGCAGCGTGGCCAGCTTGATGATGATGGCGCGGTTGTCGAAATCGCCGCCGTGGCTGCCGCGGCCGAGCGATGCCTCGAGCAGGCGCTGGCGGGTCAGGCGGTTGGTCAGCACCGACAGCGAGGCCTGGCCAGTGGTGTTCACGACCGGCACCACGAACTTGCCTTCCAGCCCGCGCTTCTTGCCCTCAGCGGCGGCGGCGTCGATCGCCTTGTCCGACATGCCGGCCAGTTCGGCGCGGGTGTCGACCACCAGCGCGGACGCATTGGCTTCCTTCAGCACGTTCTGGCTGAAGGTGGTTTGCAGGCTGGCCAGTTCGGCGTTGTAAGCCTTCAGCTTGTCCTTGTCGGCCGGCGACAGGCGCGCGCCGGCGCGCACGAAGTCGGTGTTGTAGCGCTCGAGCAGGTGCAGAGATTCCGGATCCAGGTGCAGCTTGGCGCGCTTGTCGTACAGCGTCCGGATGCGCTCATACAGTTTCTGGTTGAGGCGGATCGCGTCGCTGTGCGCGGCTTGCTTGGGCGCCAGTTCGCGGTCCAGCGCCTGCATGGTGTCGTTGGTATTGGCGCCGGACAGGTTGCCGAACACACTGCTTACGCGCGACAGCAGCTGGCCCGAGCGTTCCATCGCGACGATGGTGTTCTCGAACGTGGCCGGTTTCGGATTGTTGGCGATGGCGTCGATTTCGGCCGCCTGCGCCCGCATGCCTTCGGCGAAGGCCGGCGCGTAATCCTCGTTCTTGATCTTGTCGAAGGCAGGATACTGGAACGGCAAGGTGCTTTGTTTGGCGAACGGATTGGATGCGTCGAGCGCGGCGGCCGGGGCGGCGAAGGCGATGGACGAGATGGCCAGGGTGGAGGCGATCAGCAGCACGTGTGGTCGTGTCATGTTTTTTTGTCTCGGTGGGTGAATGATGGGAATCAAAACCAGGATCTGACCCGCGGGTCAGACCCTCGCTGCGCTTACTCCGCGGTCAGGCCGCGGCGCTCCAGCAGCGGCTGGATGATCGGATCGCGTCCGCGGAAGTTATGGAACATCTGGATCGCATCCATGCTGCCGCCGCGCGACAGCAGCGCCTTGCGGAAGTAATCGCCGTTCTTGCGCTGCAGGCCACCGCTTTCCTTGAACCATTCGACGGTATCGGCGTCGAGCTTTTCGCTCCACAGGTAGGCGTAGTAGCCGGCCGAATAGCCGCCCGAGAAGCTATGCGAGAAGTAAGTCGTGCGATAGCGCGGCGGCACTGGCGTGAAATCGACGCCGGCGTCCTTCAGCGCGGCGGCTTCGAAGCCGAGCACGTCGGTCGGCACTTGCGCCGGGGTCAGCTGGTGCCAGCGCTGGTCGAGCAGCGACGCGGCCAGGTATTCCGTGGTCATGAAGCCCTGATTGAATTTCTTCGCGGCCAGCACCTTGTCCAGCAATTCCTTCGGCATCGGCGCGCCGGTCTTGTAGTGCTTGGCGTAATTGGCCAGCACTTCCGGCCAGACCGCCCACATCTCGTTGACCTGCGACGGGTACTCGACGAAATCGCGCGGTACGTTGGTGCCCGAGAAGCGTGGGTATTTCACGTTCGAGAACATGCCGTGCAGCGCGTGGCCGAATTCGTGGAACGCGGTCTTCACCTCGTCGTAGGTGAGCAAGGTCGGCTCGCCGGCAGGCGGCTTCGGAATGTTGAGATGGTTCGCCACGACCGAGTGCGTGCCCATCAGCGCTGATTGCGAGACGTACTCGTTCATCCACGCGCCGCCCTGCTTGTTGCTGCGCGCGTACATGTCGGCGATGAAGATGGCGAGCTGCTTGCCGTTCGAATCGAACACGTCGAACACGCGCACGTCCGGGTTGTACACCGGCAGGTCCTTGCGCTCCTTGAACGACAGGCCGTACAGCTTGCCTGCGGCGAAGAACACGCCGTTGGTCAGCACGTTGTTCAGTTCGAAGTAAGGCTTGAGCTGGCTCTCGTCAAAATTGAACTTGGCCGCGCGCACCTTGCTTTGATAGAAGTCCCAGTCCGCCGCGGTCAGCTCGAAGCCGCCTTTTTCCGCGTCGATCACTTTCTGGATTTCGGCCGCTTCCTTGCGCGCGTTGGTCACGGCAGGCTTGGCCAGTTCGGCCAGCAACTTGTTGACCGCGGCCGTGTCCTTGGCGGTCTGGTCTTCCAGCGAGTAGGCCGCGAAGTTCGGGTAGCCGAGCAAGGTGGCGCGCTCGGCGCGCAGTTTCGCCAGGCGGGTGACGATGCCGCGGCTGTCAAAATCGCCGCCGCGGCTGCCGCGGGCCAGCGAAGCGGCCATCAGGCGCTCGCGCACGGCGCGGTTGGTCAGCAGCGCCAGCGGCGCCTGGCCGGTGGTATTGCCCAGGGCGACGACGAACTTGCCGTCCATGCCGCGCTTCTTGCCTTCGGCCGCGGCCGCGTCGATCGCGGCGTCGGACATGCCGGCCAGTTCGGCGCGCGTATCGACCACCAGCGCGGACGCGTTGATTTCCTTCAGCACGTTCTGGGTGAACGACGTTTGCAAGGTGGCAATCTCGCCGTTGAATGCCTTCAGCTTGTCTTTGTCGGCCGCCGACAAGCGGGCGCCGGCGCGCACGAAGTCTTTGTTGTAGCGCTCGAGCAGGTAGGCGGACTCGGCGTCCAGGCCCAGCTTGGCGCGCTTGTCGTACAGCGTCTTGACGCGCTGGAACAACTTTTCGTTCAGGAAGATGGCGTCGTTATGCGCAGCCAGCTTGGGCGACATCTCGCGGTCGATCTCGTCGAGCTTGTCGTTGGTGTTGGCGCCCTGCAGGTTCGAGAACGTGGTCGCCACGCGGGTCAGCAGCTGGCCCGAGCGTTCCATCGCCACGATCGTGTTGTCGAACGTGGCCGGCTTCGGATTGTTCGCGATCCCGTCCATTTCACGCAGCTGCTCGCGCATGCCCGCGGCGTAGGCCGGCAGGAAATGCTCGTCCTTGATCTTGTCGAATGCGGGGTAGTGGAACGGCAGCGTGCTTACCTTGGCAAACGGGTTCGACGCTTCCAGCGCGGCGGCTGGCGCGGCCGGTGCGGCGAAGGCCGGTTGGATCAGGGCGAGGCTGGCGGCTACGATCAGCAGGTGTGGACGGTTCATGGCATCTTTCACGGTCGCTTGGGGGAAACTGCGGCTGGATAAGCGGCAGCACATCAGCGCATGATCATATCAGGGCGGTTTCCGTCCGTCGATGTATGCATGTGTCAATACGAAGCCCTGTTTCCGGTGCGCTGCCGTTGGCTCGGAACCGACACCGTCGCCCTTTCTGTTGGGTGCGGAGCACCTGAACTATTGGCACGCCGCGCGTCCACGCAGCTGGCGAGAGCTGGCACGGTCCATGCATCTCAATGATCGAGCTCTCAAGCTTGGTGTCAAAAACCCGAATCCGTTTTTTCTTTTAAGGAGAATTGAAATGAGCACACTGACAATCAAAGACCTGCCGATTGCCGACGATATGGGGCGGGAAAAAATGGCCGCCGTGCGTGGCGGCATCGGACGCACACCCCAGCAAATCCTGGCGTGGCAAGTCACCGGCAAACCAGCGACCTGGCAAGGCCTGGTCCTCGGGGATGACAACCAGCTGCATGTCCCGTCGATTTGATCAGGTCCTTCGTGCCCGACATTCTTGCCCGGTGGCGCGGGCAAGAATGTCGCGCCTGCGAAGTCAGGCGACGCGCTTTTCGATGCGGCGGTCGGGGATCAGCCACATGATGGCGACAGATATATACATCGCGAAACCGAGCCATGGATGCAGCAGGGACGACGCGATCCCCACGATGTAGATCAGGATCGAGATCCAGCCCTTGGTGTCCTTGCCGATGGCCTCGGCCAGCGCCTTGTTTTCGCGGTGGTGCGCGGTGAGCGCGCGCGCCAGGATGGCGTAGGCGGTGGCGCACATTAAAAGGACGAAGCCATAGGCGGCGACCGGCGCCGTCTGGAAGTGGTTCTCGCCCATCCAGGCGGTAACGAACGGAATCAGCGACAGCCAGAACAGCAGGTGTAGATTTGCCCACAACACGCCGCCGCTCACCTGTTGGACAACGTGCATCATGTGGTGGTGGTTGTTCCAGTAAATCCCGACGTAGATGAAGCTGAGCACGTAGCTGCCCAGTACCGGGAGAATCGGCACCAGCGCATCGAATGCGGCGTCGTGCGGTACCTTCAGTTCCAGCACCATGATAGTGATGATGATAGCGATGACGCCATCGCTGAATGCTTCAAGCCTGCCTTTTCCCATTCTTCATTCCTTTAGTGTGTTTCGATCGCCTGGCATGACGGTCACGCAATAATAATTTGGTTACGGCGATCTACAAGAATGGGGGAACATCCTTCCAATAAATCCCGACATAGATGAAGCTGATTCGGGTAGCTGCCCAGTACCGGGAGTAGCGGCATCAGCGCATCGAATGCGGCGTTGCGAGGTATCTTCAGTTCCAGCACCATGATGGTAATGATGATCGCGATGAGGCCATCGCTGAATGCTTCTGGAACGCGCCGCGCGACGCCACCGGTTTTCAGGATCTATCAGCGGGATGATTAACGCCATCGTTGGTCGGAACATCGACGAGGTCAAAAGGGTTCACGCCCTCGAGGCACCCCACGTTGTAGCCATATTGGTGGGGATTTGAGCGTCGCTGGTGATGCGTATAGATGCCGCAGCGTGAGCAAAAGAAATGTTTGGCAGTGCACGTGTTGAATTGGTACTGCGTCAGCATATCTTCGCCTTCGATGATCGTGATTCCCGCGAGTGGCACCGAGGCCACAATCGCGCCTCTACGCCTGCACATCGAACAGTCACAGCGGCGGGGATCCACAATACCATCGGGCAGATTCAACTCGAATACGACCGCACCGCAGTGGCACGATGCCCGATGCTTTGCCTTAATCTCGGTGCCGCCAATGTTCTTGATCATGTCTGCCCTGACTATACTTCACAACCAATCCACTGGCAGTGCCGGGACTCTAGACGTGCTGGTCGAACAGGACGGGGTTCCCGTCAGGGTCGATTAGCATGAAGTACGCAGGTCCTTTCGTAGCCTCGTCGGCCTCAGCCTCCAGCGGAACGCCTTGCGCCTTTAGCTGGCGCTGCAGTTCGCGCACGTCGGTAAAGTCCTCAAGACCGCTCGCGTTGCTGTCCCAACCGGGATTGAAGGTCAGCGTGTTCTTTTCGAACATGCCCTGAAACAGCCCGATTACGTGATCGCCATTCTTCAGGATCAGCCAGTTTTTGGACGCCTCGCCCATAAAGAACTTGAATCCGAGCTTTTCGTAAAAAGCTTGCGAAGCCGCGATGTCTTTGACCGCCAAGCTGACTGAAAACGCACCGAGTTGCATGTTATCTCCTCTGGATGGAAAGACTATCGGGACTGGCCGCCTCAAGCTTAGCAGCTTGCCCGCACGGCCGGATAACTGGTTTTAGCCGATCATCGGCAGCGGTTTGGTACTTATGAGGGCTCTGCTGGCAATCCCGGCGCCTCAAATCCCCTAAGCACGGAGCAGCGGCGAATGGCAAGCAGTGTGTTGTATTCATGTCGGAAATGACAAGCTTATCGTAAGATATATTGCTAATGGGCAATAATGTGTAATAATCCGGGTCCTCGATTCGATACCTATTGTCGGTTGATTCATTCATTATTATTAAGGTACTACCATGTTCAAAAAGATCGCTGTTGCCGCTGCATTCGCCATTGTTGCTTCGTCGTCGATTGCTGCTCCGTCGTTCTACGTCGGCGGCGACGTCGGCAGCACCAAGCTCGACGGCCTGTCGGATCGCCAGACCAGCTACGGCGCTTACGCCGGCTACGAATTCATGCCTAACTTCGCAGTTGAAGGCGGCGTGCGCCGTCTGGCCGATTTCGACGTTCGCGTTTCGAACACCAACGTTGGCGTGACCATCGACCAGTACGCTCTGTCGCTGATCGGCACCCTGCCACTGAGCAGCGGTTTCAATGTATTCGGCCGCCTCGGCTACAACAAGCTGAACGCTACCGCCAGCGCTAGCGCCACCGCTACCGATTCGACCTCGGGCGGCCTGTACGGCGTGGGCGTGGGCTATGCCTTCACCCCAGCAATTTCGGCGCGCGCTGAGATCCAGAAGCCAAGCAGCGATTCGACCAACGTCAGCGTTGGCGTGTCGTTCAAGTTCTAAGAACGTCTGCTTCGCTCAGGAAGGCCCGCTTCGGCGGGCTTTTTTTTCGCCTGGCGCCAGCCTCGGCTAGCGTGCGGACTCGCCCACCAGGATGAGCGATGCCGGCTTGCCGGTACCCGGATGGATCGGCTCGCGCACTTCCAGCAGGCGCAGGCCGCTGTCGCCGTAAAGACGCACCCAGCTTTCGAGCGTGCGGAAATACCATGGCGGCGGATCGGTGAAGTCGCTGCTGAAGCCGGCCCAGCTGCCCTCGCGCCAGCCATCCACGTAGGGCGCGTCGCCGCAGGCCATCAGCGGATGGACGGTTTGCACGATCAGCGCGCCGCCCGGGGCCAGGAACGTGGGCGCCGCACGGAAGATGCCTTCGACGGATTCCTTGCCAATCAGCGAGAAATTACAGACCGCGACATCGACTTGAACCGCAAGCTCACCGCCCGCGATCGCCTCGTACGACATGACGCGGAAATCGCCGCCGCCGGCTCGCCGCGCCTGGTCGATCAGTCCGGGGACAACATCGACCCCGCTCATCGCGATGCCGTCGAGCGCGCGCACCAGCCAGCCCTCGCCGCAACCGATGTCGATGCCGGTACGCGGCGCACGGCTGCGCACCGCATCGACGATGGCCCGGTTGGTGACCAGCATCCTGCTTTCAATTTCCCCGCTGCGCACCGCGGCCGTCCAGGGATCAGTGTTCTTCGACCATGAATCGATGATACTTGCGTCGTCAAGTTTCTTCATCGCTGCTTTCAATTGGTGGGCATTGCGCCCGCGAGGCTGCGGGCGCCCGCCGCGATGTCGTCGGACTGCGCGTAGTTGAGTTCGATCGTCAGGCCATCGGGATCCTGGATGAACACCTGGTGCAGTTCCCTGTTCGGGACTTTACGCTCACGGAAGCCAATTGCGTGCTGCTTCAGGCGCGCATACAGCTCGTCGATCCTCGTTGCGCTGAACGCGATATGGTCAACCGAGCCGGTGCCGGATGCTTCGGCCGCGGAGCCGGCAGCACCTGGCTCGATGCCGATCAGGTGCACGACGGTGCGCCCGGCTTCGCCATCCTGCGGCCGGCTATACAGCCATGCGCCCGAAAAATTGAACGGCGGCCGCGGTCCCGAAAAAAAATCCAGCGCGTCCCCGTAGAACTGAACCGAACGCTGAATGTCGCTGGTGCGTATTGAATAGTGATCGAGCTTTGCGATACCCATGGCCACCCCTCAGCTTGTGAACGTCATTGATCGGCCCGCTGCAATCGCGGCCAGCCCGGTCGCGAAGATGATCGCGCTCGTCCGGGAACTTGAACTTAACAGAGCCGCAAGAATAACAAATCTCTGCAATTTGAACGATTGGCGATACCGCGCTGTCCAAAATGGCAAACGCTCATTGCAGAGTTATGTCAGCAATGAAAAGGATTTCCAATCAACCTACCCCCGAGACGCCGCACGACCGACACTTCGCCGCCGGTCGATTTCGTTCACTACTTGAATGGTGCTGCCATGTTCAAACAGATCGCAATTGCAGCTGCACTCGCCGTCGTCTCGTCGTCGTCGTTTGCCGATTGGGACGCATCGTTCTACCCGTCGAACTATGTTGGCGGTGACGCCGGCAGCACCAGGCTCAAGGGCCAGTCCGACCGTCACAACGCCTATGGCCTCTACGTCGGCTACGAGTTCGTGCCGAACTTCGCACTGGAAGTCGGGGCGCGCCGCCTGGGCGACTTTCACGTGTGCTGCTCGCGCGTGAAAATCGACCAGGCCGCTATTTCGCTGATCGGCGCAGTGCCTCTGGGCAACGCTTTCAACGTATTCGGCCGGATCGGCTACAACAAGCTGAAAGCCACCAGCACTGCGGCCAACGCCGCGACCGAATCGAGCTCGAGCAGCACGGGCAGCCTGGTCGGCGTCGGCATGGGATACACCTTCAGCCCAACCGTTTGGGTACGCGCCGAAATCCAGAAGCCGAGCAACGAAATGAGCAACGTCAGCATTGGCGTATCGATCAAGTACTGACACTGTCCGCTTCGCCGGGGCCTGCCGGCCTTACCTGCCGCTTTGCCTGCCGCTTTGCCTTGCCAGGCGAAGCGGGAGACAAGGCGCCCTTACAGGCCCTGTTGCTTCAGTTCGGCCATCTCGGCATCGCCGTCGTCGACCAGCCGCTCCCAGCCGGGGAACTTGCCCACGCCCAGGCTGCGCGACATCGACAGCAGCAGGCTTTGGCCGGGCGCGGCGCGCTCGGGCGCCAGCTGGTACACGGGATCGGCGAACGCGGCCGCCGGCGTGGTGATGCTCCAGCCCATTTCCCGGAACTGGGCGATCACGTCGCCCAGCCACAGCGCGTTGACCAGGTTGTGGTGCAGCAGCATGACCTGCGCGATGTCGCGCCCTTGCAGCTGCTGCGACAAGGCGCGGTAGGCCAGCGCGCGCTGGCGCACGTGCGCGAGGTAGAGGCGCTTGATCGGGGCCAGGTCGGCTTGCGGGTTTTTCTGGAGCACGGTGCGCAGCTTGTCATCGAAGCGCCAGTCGCTGGTGTCGAGGCTCACGTACGCATTGCGGTAGCCCTGCTGCTGCAGGAAGGCGCGCATGCCATCGCGCTTCTCGGGCGTATTCCCTTCGCGCAGGAAAGTGTAGCGGAACCATTTCTGGTAACCGGGCAGGGTGCGGATGATGCTGTCGCAATCGAGGATTTCCTGCTGATACTGCTCGAGGCTGAGTTTGGCGCCGTGCAGGTCCGGATGGGTCATGGTGTGGTTGCCCACCGCGTGGCCGGCCTGGCCCCAGGCTTTCGCCAACGCGTAGCCTTCGGGCCGGTTCGCGCCGTTGGCGGCGGTGACGAACAGCGCGGCCTGGACGTGATTCCGCACCAGCGTGTCGAGCAGGGCCTGGTTGCGCTGCTGCGGCGACAGCAGCGGCGTGTCGGCCAGGCTCGGGCCGTCGTCGAAGGTGAAGGCGAGCGATTGCGCCTGCGCGGAGGCGGCGCCGATGCCGAACACCAGCGCCAGCGCGGCGAACACGGATGAAAGTTTTACCAACGCGGCCTCGCTCAATAGTGGGGTGGCTTGTCATTGACCGGGTTGGGCCCGGACTGGGCGTTGTTGCGGATGTGCTCGGCAAGCTGGCTCACCATCGCTTCGAGCTGGTCGATGCGGCGGCTCTGCTGGTAGACCACCTGGTTGAGCTCCTCGACCATGTCCTCCTGGTGGGCCAGCTTGATCTCGATATCGACAAAACGGTCTTCGTTACTCACGGCATGCCCCTGGCGCAAAAGCTGCCATTATGCCACCCGCGGACGCGGCGCCGGCCGCCGGCGCGGGCTCCTCTCGCCTACGCAGAGCACCCGTTTATCGCCAGTCCCATGCGATCACCTTCCATTCTGATGACCCCGTCTCTTCGGGCTTGATGTTTTCGAATCCCAGGTGCTGGTGCGCGCGCATCGATTTGCCATTTTTTGCCGATACTTCGGTAAGGACGTAATCAAAATCACTGCGCATCTGCTCCCTCAATGCATGGTAGAGCTTCTTGAATAAGCCTGTGCCGCGAAACTCCTTTGCAACACACACCTGGCCCATCACAAAATATCTGCTCTCTTGCAAGGGCTTGCCTTGGTAAACGCCGGCCTCGATGTCCTGAAACATGCTCTCCAGAAAAGGAAACGAAGCCCTGTGATCCTTCAGCATGATCAATGCATATCCCACGACCGCGTCCTTGTGTTTTGCCACTGCATGGCGATACTTGCCACTCATGGTTTGCAGCTGCTGAACGGTGTATTCCATGGTCACGAAACCTTGCGTCGCCCATTTATCGGGGGACACCGCAGTCGGATGGTTCAAGCGCTGCAGCGCAATGATTTGTTCCAAATCCGTGACCGCGTCGCTTAATTCAAGAGTAACCATGCCTTTCCCTCCGTTTCAGTTGCCGCTGTTCGCCGGCGGCGCGCACATCATCCCAACCACGAGGGGAAGCACCTTCGGGCCGGCTTGGCGCCTATGCGAGCTAACGCACTGACGCGTACTCAATTCCGGCGCAACATGTGCGGTATGGAAACTATTTCATCCCTCCCCAGCGAGCCCGAAAACGGTATCGCACCTGCCGCCAGCGTAGCGGTTCAGGCGGCTATCCCTGCGCCTTTGCGGCTTGCGGGTCGCCCGGATCTGCTCACCGCACAGCGAGTGGAAGTCGGCATTATCCTGCAGGCGATGCTGGGCACTCCCACCGCGGCGGAATACCTGGAAACCAACGCGGTCGACCCGGCAGTCACCTTGCGGGTGCTGTTCCATCCTCATCTGCGGCGCGGCCGGCACGATGCATTCGGCGTGCTCTGCTGAGCCCGATCGGGCAAAAATCCAATCGATGCAAGCGCCGGTAACTGATCCGTTCAGGCCTGCGGCTTCGGCGTAGCCAGCAGCGCTTTCAGGCTGGCAAGCCGGTCTTTCGGCGAGATGATTTCCGACTCCATCGGCGCCGCATCGCCGACGTCGAGCGCCATTTCCTTGATGAAACGCGAGACGTCGCAATGGACTTGCTCGCCGGCGCGCTTGCGCTGCTTGCACCAGGTGATCTGCAAGGTGCGCTGGGCGCGCGTGATGCCCACGTACATCAGGCGCCGCTCCTCCTGCACCCGCGCGCCGATGGTTTCCACCGAAGCGTCCGGGTCGCCCTTGTGCGGCAGGATGCCTTCCTCGACGCCGACCAGGAACACGTGCGGGAACTCCAGCCCCTTGGAAGCGTGCAGGGTCGACATGCGCACCGCGTCGGGCTCCTCGTCCTTGCCTTCCAGCATCGTCATCAGCGCCACCATCTGGGTCAGTTCCAGCAGGTTCTTTTCCTCGCCGGATTTGTCCTTGCCGCCGCAGCCGCGCTCCTTGAGCCAGTTGGTGAACTCGAGCACGTTGCCCCATTTGCTTTGCGCGGCGCGGTCGTCGAAGCTGTCGTACAAGTAGGACTCGTAATTGATTTCCTTCATCATGTCGTCCAGCACGGCGGCGGCGTTCTCGCCGCTGCCGGACGGGCCCGGGCGGCTGGCGCGCGCCTCCAGGTTGTTGATGAAGTTGCAGAATTCGCGTAGCGGGATCAGCTGGCGGTCGGCCAGCTTGGCCTCCAGGCCGCCTTTGAACACCGCCTCGAACAGCGAGCAATTCCACTGCTTCGACAGGGCGCCCAGCACTTCCAGCGTGGCCATGCCGACCCCGCGTTTTGGCGTGGTCACGGCGCGGATGAAGGCCGGGTCGTCGTTCTCGTTGGCGACCAGGCGCAGGTAGCTGATGATGTCCTTGATCTCGGCCTTGTCGAAGAAACTCTGGCCGCCGGAGATCGTGTACGGGATGCGTTCCTTGCGCAGCATCTGCTCGATGATCCGCGCCTGGTGGTTGCCGCGGTACAGGATCGCGTAGTCGGACCACTTGTTCTTGCGCTGGAAGCGGTCGGCCGAAATCATGATCGCGACCTGCTCCGCTTCCTGGTCGTCGTTCTGCATGCCGAGCACACGGATCGGCTCGCCCAGGCCGTGCTCGGACCACAGCTTCTTGTCGAACAGCTTAGGATTGTTGCCGATGACGGCGTTGGCCGCCTGCAGGATCCGCGTCGTCGAGCGGTAGTTCTGTTCGAGCTTGATCACCCGCAGGTCCGGGAAATCGGTCTGCAGGGTCACCAGGTTTTCCACCGAGGCGCCGCGCCAGGCGTAGATCGCCTGGTCGTCGTCGCCCACCGCGGTAAACATCGGCTTCTTGTTGATGCCGGTGACCAGCAGCTTGACCAGCTCGTACTGGCAGGTGTTGGTGTCCTGGTACTCGTCCATCAGCAGGTAGCGCAGGCGCCGCTGCCACTTGTCGCGGATCGCGTCGTTGTTGCGGAACAGCTCGACCGGCAGGCGGATCAGGTCGTCGAAATCGACCGCCTGGTAGGCCGACAGGGTCGCCACGTAGCTGCGGAACACGCGCGCGGCCTGGGCCTCGTCCTCGTCGACCGCATTGCGGATCGCGTCTTCCGGGTCGACCAGGCCGTTCTTCCACAGCGAGATCGCATTCTGGATACGGCGGATCAGCTGCTTGTCGGTGGTGATCGCCAGATCCTGCACCAGGCCGAAACAGTCGTCGCTGTCCATGATCGAGAACTTGTCCTTCAGCCCGACCCCGTTCGCTTCCTGGCGCAGAATCTTCACGCCCAGCGAATGGAAGGTCGACACCGTCAGTTGCTTGGCTTGTTTCGGCTGCTTGAGCAGCTTGGCGATGCGCTCCTGCATTTCCAGCGCGGCCTTGTTGGTGAAGGTCAGCGCGGCGATGGTGCGCGGATCGTAGCCGCGGTCCTCGATCAGGTGGGCGATCTTCTGGGTGATCACGCGCGTCTTGCCCGAACCCGCGCCGGCCAGCACCAGGCAGGGGCCGTCCAGGTAGATCACGGCTTCGCTCTGGGGAACGTTGAGGCCGAATTTGGGCGCGTTGGACATCGGGAAGGGGGTTCTTTCGGGGAAAACAGCCGGCCATTGTAACGCGTCGCGCGTGCCGCCAGTAAAGCAGTCGCCGCCGACGCCGGCACGCTGACCCCTTACGCCGTGGGGCGCATCGTGCTGTGGTCGCTCGATCCGCGCTTCGATCTGAAACAGGGCATGCAGGTGCTGGACGATGCTCGCCTCACTCGGATCGCAATTGCCGCGCGAGATCCTGCAGCGCCACGGCTTCGGCTTGCCGCCTGTGCCGCCGCCGCGTGGCTGAGAGGCGGCGGCTTCAGAGGAAGTAGGATTTGTATTGCTGGTATAGCTCTTCCATGTGTGGAGCGTAGCGCGCAAGCTCGGCTTCCGAGCCGGGGGACTGCCAGTCGTCTTTCCAGATGACGGTCTCGCCGGTAGACATCGCAATCCCGCCGATCATCGCCTCCTGCCGGCGGAACTCGCAGGCAATCGCCCACGGGAAATCGCGACGGTATCCGCGCCGTACGTTGCCCAGGCCGAAATCGATCAGCAGCGACTCTTCCACGATGCACACGGCATGGCCGTCGATCTGGCCGGGCTTGGCGTATCCCTCGGCGCCGAGGCGGTAGCAGGTTTCGCCCTTCGTGATTTCGACGTGGCAGGACGCGACCCGCGCGCGATAGCCGTAGCCGATCGCGACGCGCTCGACAAGCGAGGCCATCAGGAAGCAGGCGGCGCCGAAGTTATGCAGGTAAAACCAGCCGAGGTCGTAGAAATGGTCATACAGGCTTTCGGCGAAATCGCGCAAGGCTTCGTCCGCTGTGACCACCACCAGCTGCTGGTCGCGCAAACCCTTGCGCAGGATGAACAGGCTTTCGAACTGTTTGCTGAAGTTTTTCAGCAGGACCACGAACTGGGCGGTCGGCAGGTAGCCGCGTCCGCGCGGGTCGAGGCCGGTCGGCAGTTCGGTGAGCAAGCCGGCCGCTTCCATTTTTGCGATTTGCTGGAGCACCGCTTTTTCCGGATGGCGGATCTCCGCCAGCAGGGTGCGCAGCAGGATCGGCTTGCCGGAACTGAAATCGTTGGCGACTTTGAGGAACAGGTCGTAACCAGCCATCGAGCTGGTCAGGGGAATATGCTTGATCAGCCAGCCTCGGGCAGAAGCAATACCTTGAAGAAGCGAGGTGACGCGCTGAATCTGCATTTTCAAACAATCAATAATTTCTTGTCGCGCAATTTTGGGTCATAACGTGACATATTGCAATGGTAGGAATGTATCGCTGTGGAATGGGATTTATCGGCGGCCCAAGGGGTACTGCGGGACGAGCAAATCCAACCGCACCATTTTGGTGCGATTCAAGCAATGTTGCAATGGGGAATTTGTAACGTCATATTACAGAAGCGCGGGGTCCTTGGCCTCGGGCGCACCGCACAGGCTGCTGAGCAGCCGGATCTGTTCCTGCTGCAGGGCGATCAGCTCCTCCCACTGCTGGACCTTGAGGGCGTCCATTTTTTCGTGCAAGGACATGATTTCCAGCTCGGCCTTCAGGTTGATCTCATAATCGTTGCGTGCGTCCAGCCGGTCCTTCTCGCCTTGCCGGTTCTGCGACATCAGGATCACCGGCGCCTGGATCGATGCCAGCATCGACAGGAACAGGTTGAGCAGGATATACGGATAGGGATCGAAGCCTTTGCCGCCATTGCGCGCCATCAGCCAGGAATTGAGCAAGACCCAGGCGCCCAGCACGATGGCGAACAGGATGATGAAGGTCCACGAGCCGCCGAACCGGGCCACCGCGTCGGCGGCGCGCTGGCCGAAGCCGGCATCGGGCTGGGCCTCGAGCTGGCTGCGCGTGATCGAACGGCGCGCGGCGATATGGTGGGCCACGCTCTGGTGGCTGCGCTCCTGCAGCGCCGCGTAAGTTGCCAGGATTTCAGTACGCTCGCTGCTCATGGGTACACCTCCGTTAGCGGCAGTGTAATCGATCGCAGGTTTCCGCACCGAATCAAATTCCGATGCGGCCCGCCTGGCCGGCATGCGTTACCATCTTGCTTTGGGCGCGCGGAGCGCCTTCGCTGTCCCCGGCGGTTTTTTCGAGAGCGAGCACCATGAAATTTGAACACCTGATTGAAATTAACGATCCGCTCAACCCGCTGATCGATCCGCTGACGCGCGAACAGCTGTGGCGCGGCCTGGTACTGCATGCCGATTCGCCCAAGCTGTTCGTGCCGCACCTGGACGAGTGCACGATCACCGAGCGCACCAGCGGCGGCTTCCGGCGCTTGCGGCGCTTCGGCGAACTGTCCATCGACGACCGCGTGATCCTGACCCCGCTGCGGGAAGTGCGCTACGAAGTGCATGCGCAGGGCGACATCAGCGCATCGAGCCTGACGGTGACGATCGAGGCGCCCGAAGAGCACATCCTGTTCGTCCGCTTCCGCTATGACGACGGGCATGACGCCGCGACCGACGCCGCCAACGCGATGTACGATGAATTCAAGAAGTCGGCTTACCAGGAAGCCGATATCGACACCATCCGTATCCTGCGCGAACTGGCGGCCGAGGGACGGCTGGACGCCAGCTACCTGAACTAGGCTTAGGCGCCTGCCGCGTCGCTCGCCATTGCGGCGCCCGTCGCGCCTTTTGCCAACTCGGCGTTCAGCGCGCGCAAGGCGGTGCGCACGCCCTCCTCGACCACCGGATGGTAGAACGGCATCTCGAGCATCTGGTCCACCGTCATGCGCGCCTGGCAGGCCCACGCCAGCAGGTGGCCCAGGTGTTCCGCGCGCGGCCCGATCATTTCCGCACCCAGGAAACGGCCGGTCCCGTACTCGCCGTAGACCCGCAGCATGCCGCGGTTCTGCAGCATCACCCGGCTGCGGCCCTGGTTTTCGAACGACACCATCCCGATCGCGAATTTCGGCAACCCGTTGGCGCACAGCGTGCGGTAGCTTGCGCCCAGCGTCGCGATTTGCGGCTCGGTGAAGGCGATCGTCAGCGCGGTGCGGCGCAGGCCCGGGCGCACGTCCGGATAGCGGCCCGCATTGTCGCCGGCGATCTGGCCCTGGTCGGCCGCTTCCGGCAGCACCGGGCGCTCGTCGTCGGCGTCGCCCGCGATGAAGATGTGGCTGGTGCCGCATTGCATGGTGTGATGGTCGAACAGCGGGATGCCATGCGCGTCCAGTTCGAGGCCGGTGTGTTCGATGCCGATGCCGTCCACATTCGGCGCGCGCCCGGCGGCCACCAGCACATACTGGAAGCGTTCGCTGCGCTCGGCGCCGCCGGCGTCGCGGGTCGTCAGCAGCACCTCGTCGCCCTCCTGCACGGCATCGATCACTCTGGTCTGGAAGCGCAGGTCGAGTTCCGCGCACAGCGTGCGGGTGGCCACGTGCAGCACTTCCGGATCGGTCAGCTGGGCCACGCTGCCGCCGCGCGCGAAGAAGCTCACGCGCACCCCGAGCCGGCTCATGGCTTGGCCCAGTTCGAGGCCGATGACGCCGGTGCCGATCACCGCCATCGAGCGCGGCAGGTCCTGCAATTCGAAGATGTCGTCGCTGATGATGACGCCCGGACCGCCGGCGGCCAGCTGGTCCAGCTTGATGGGTGTTGAGCCGGTCGCGATCACGATGCGCGATGCGCGGACGGTGGTGTGGTCGTCGACCACCAGTGTTTGCGGGCCGGTGAAGCGCGCGTAGCCGCGCAGCTTTTCTTGCGCGGGAATAGCGTCGACGCTGTCGAGCACGAAACCGACGAAGCGGTCGCGCTCGCGCCGCACCCGTTCCATCACCGCCTTGCCATCGATCCTGGATGGGCCCGGATGCACGCCGAAGCCGGGTGCGGCCTGCAGCATGTGGGCCGCTTCGCCGGCGGCGATCAGCAATTTGCTCGGCATGCAGCCGACGCGGGCGCAGGTGGTGCCGTACGGCCCGCCTTCGATCAGCAGCCCGCGCTTGCCCTGCGCGGCCGCGGCACGCCATGCGGCCAGGCCGGCGGTGCCGGCGCCGATGACGGCGACGTCAACTTCGAGTGTGTTCATGATTATTAAGTCTCTCCCCGGCTGTCCACCATCACGATACGCTCTTTTGAATCGAGGGGTAAGACGCCCGAAATTCCGACCTGTCCCCGACGGCAGCGACTAGATATCCAGCGGATCGACTTCGAGCGACCATTTGACGCGGCTCTTCATGTCGCGCAGGCGGGACAGCCACTCCTTGAGGAAGGCCTGCAGCATGGGGCGCGAGCCTGACTCCACCAGCAGCTGCGCGCGGTCGACATTGTGCACGCGCGTCATCGTCATCGGGATCGGATCGTTGAGGGTGACGCCATCCACCACCAGGCTGTCGCGCGCCTGTTCGAGGAACTCGATCGCAATCGCGATCTCGCGCGCTTCGGCCCGCAGCAAGGCCTGGTACATGAACGGCGGCAGCGCGGCTTGCCTGCGCTCGTCCAGCAGGCCGTTCGCAAAGCGGTCGTAATCGTGATTGACCACGGCCGAATACAGCGGGTGGGCGGCGAAGCGCGTCTGGATCAGTACCTCGCTGACGCTGCCGCCCTCCAGGCGCGCGGCGCGCCCGGCGCGGCCCGCCACCTGCATCAGCTGCGCGAACAGCCGCTCGCTGGCGCGGTAGTCCTGCGAGAACAAGGCGGTATCGGGATTGAGGATGCCGACCAGCGTGAGCTTCTTGAAGTCGTGGCCCTTGGCGACCATCTGGGTGCCGATCAGGATGTCGACCTCGCCGCGGTGCACGCTGTCGAACGCCGCCTGCGCCGTGCCCTTGCGGCGGGTCGAGTCGGCGTCGATGCGCAGGATCCGCGCGTCCGGGAACAGCTGCTGCAGGCCTTCTTCGACGCGCTGGGTGCCGCGCCCGAGCGGCTGCAGGTCGACATTGCCGCAGGTCGGGCAGTTGCGGGGAATGCGCAGCTCGAGGCTGCAGTGGTGGCAGCGCAGCCGGTTCTCCGGCTTGTGCAGCACCATGTGCGCGGTGCAGCGGCTGCATTCGCTGATCCAGCCGCAGGCGTCGCACGAGATCACGGGCGCATAGCCGCGCCGGTTCAGGAACAGCAGCGATTGCTCGCCGCGCTCCATGCGCTGCTTCAGCGCCGCGACCAGGTGCGAGGTCAGGCCGTCCTTCGGCCGGTCCTTCTCCATGTCGAGCAGCTTCACGCGCGGCAGCACCGCATCCTTCACGGCCCGCTCGCGCAGTTCGAGTTTGCGGTAGCGTCCCGAACCCGCGTGGTGCCAGCTTTCCAGCGACGGCGTGGCGGAGCCCAGCACGATCGGGATCGCGAGCTGGCGCGCGCGCCAAACCGCCAGGTCGCGCGCAGAGTAGCGCAGGCCTTCCTGCTGTTTGTACGAGGGATCGTGCTCCTCGTCGATGACGATCAGCTTCAGGTGCGGCAGCGACGCCAGGATCGACAGCCGGGTGCCGAGGATGATGCGGGCCTTGCCGGCATGCGCGGCCAGCCAGTGCAGCATGCGCTCGCCCTCCGACAGGCTGCTGTGCAAGGTGGCCAGCATCAGCCCGGGGAAGCGCGCGCGGATATTGCCTTCCAACTGGGGCGTGAGGTTGATTTCCGGGACCAGGATCAGGATCTGCGCCTCCGCGTCGCGCTCCAGCACCTGGGCGCAGGCCTGCAGGTAGACTTCGGTCTTGCCGCTGCCGGTGACGCCGTACAGCAGGATCGGCGTAAAGCCGGTGGCGCCGCCGATCGCGTCGGCCGCCTCCTGCTGCGCCGGATTAAGCTGCGGGGTGTCGAACGCGGTGCTGTCGGCCGGGGCGTCATGCTTGGCCAGCTTCTTGAGCGCGCGGTCGAGCGCGACGGTGGTCAGCACGCGCAGGTTTTTCGGCAGTCCGGGCAGCGCAACCTCGCCGAGCGGACGCTGGTAATAGTCGGCGGCGAAGCTGGCCAGCGCCAGCCAGGCGCCCGAGAGTGGACTGAGCTGGCTGCGTACGGCGATTGCATCCTTGAGCTTGTCGGGCGGGACATCGGTCTCGCGGCCGACCGTGACGATTAGTCCGACTACTTCGCGCCGCCCGAAACTGACCAGCGCCAGCTGACCGGGCCGCGGCTCTGCGCCTGGCTCGCACGGCCAGCGATAGTCGAAGCAGCTATTGAGCGGCGTGTCGAGCGCGAGAGTGAGGATGCAAAACGCCATCGGAGCCGGTTTCAAGCGGTTCTCAAAGGGTCTGCGGGAGCGCCGCCAAGTGTGACGCGGGGCCCGAAACAGCATGTGGACAACTTTGTGGACAATACCGTCGCGCCGCAGCCGAAAAGTTTGATATTAATCAATAGAGTCGCCCGACAACCAAAAATCAAGGAAAAAATAAGCTTTATAATCAATCGCTTGCAAATACCGTCATAGGAGCGTCGATACCACAATTGTAACCGCCCTGTTGTGCATAACTGAGCAATACCGTGAAATTCCTGTAGTCGCCCGAGGCCCGAAAACTGCCCTGGATTGTTTGCAATGCAGCGTGGCGACGGCATTCAGATATTCCCAGAAACCGGGCCCGGATCGACGACAAATACAATATCAAAATATCATGCAATGCAACATAGACTTCATGTAAAACCTTCAGAGTTTCGCTAAGTCACGGTAAACGCACAACAATCTCTTTTTATCCACACATCCTGTTGATAACTTTGTGGACAATTCCTGCAAAACCTGTTTTCCCCTCTGTCCGGGACAGCTGGATCGTCTTTCGTGCTGCACCGCAAGAATTTTTATGTCGTTAAGAATCAAGCACTTGGCGGAAACATGAAAAATCCGCGCCGAAGCGCGATCTGCAGTATTGCCCGTTTGAAATATGTGAATAAGTGTGATTTTCTCTTTTCGCAAGCAGCGCCTGGCTGCCCGCGAAAACGGCCGGATCACACCGGCAGCGTACCCAAACTACATCAAGCGGCGCGTTGCGCGCGGCTGAAGCGGTGGACTGCCTCGACCATCGCCGTCACCGATTCCGGCGGCGTGAATTGGGAGATGCCATGGCCCAGGTTGAACACGTGGCCGGAACCCGCCGAAGGCTTGCCGTACGAAGTGAGCGAGCGCTCGACTTCGGCGCGGATCTGCTCCGGACTGGCGAACAGGATGGCCGGATCGAGGTTGCCCTGCAGCGCGACCTTGTGGCCCACCTGCGCGCGCGCGCGGCCCAGGTTCACGGTCCAGTCCAGGCCGACCGCGTCGGCGCCGATGTCGGCGATCTGATCCAGCCACAAGCCGCCGCCCTTGGTAAATACCACCGCTGGAATCCGCACGCCGTCCTTGTCGCGCTTCAGCTGGCCGATCACCTGCTGCATGTATTCGAGCGAGAACTCCTGGTAGGCGCCGTCGGCCAGCGCGCCGCCCCACGAGTCGAAGATCATCACGGCCTGGGCGCCGGCGTCGATCTGGGCGTTCAGGTATTGCGCCACGGCGCTGGCGTTGGTGGCCAGGATATGGTGCATCAGGTCGGGGCGGTTGTACGCCATCTTCTTAATAGTGTGGAACTCCTTCGAGCCGCCGCCTTCGACCATGTAGCAGGCCAGCGTCCATGGGCTGCCGGAGAAACCGATCAGCGGCACGCGGCCATTCAACTCGGTGCGGATCTGGGTGACTGCCTTGAACACGTAGTCGAGCGAATCGAGGTCCGGGGCGCGCAGCGCCATCACATCGGCCTCGGTGCGCAGCGGGCGCTCGAACTTCGGGCCTTCGCCGTCGACGAAATACAGGCCCAGGCCCATCGCGTCGGGTACGGTGAGGATGTCCGAGAACAGGATCGAGGCGTCCAGCGGATAGCGGTCGATCGGCTGCAGCGTCACTTCGGTGGCGTAGTCGGGATTTTTGGCGAGGCCCAGGAACGAACCGGCCCGTTCGCGCGTGGCGCGGTATTCAGGCAGGTAACGGCCGGCCTGGCGCATCAGCCACACAGGCGTGTAGTCGGTGGGCTGGCGCAGCAGCGCGCGAATGAAAGTGTCGTTCTGGAGCGGAGCGAATTGTGGCATGGCGGGCAACTAGTAGCTTGAAGAAAGGCGCTATTATCGCACTGTCCGGCCGCGCGCCGGACTTGATACTGTCGCGCCGCTGGATGTTTGGCGCGGGATTATCTATCATGCCATACCGCCTCCCCACCGATCGCATCCCCATGACAGTATTGAACAAACAAGCCGCCATCTGCGGCGCCTGGCCTTCCCCGATCAGCGCCGCGATCGTCGCGGCAGGCGCTTCGCCGCTGTCCCAGGTGGCGCTGGACGGCGCCGACGCGTACTGGCTGGCCGGCCGCGCCAGCGAAGGCGGGCGCACCACCTTGCTGCGCCAGCGCGGCCAGGACGTGGTCGAAATGACACCGGCGAGTTTCAATGTCCGCACCCGCGTACACGAATACGGCGGCGGAGCCCTGCTGGTGGCCGATGGCACGGTCTACTTCTCGAATTTCGCCGACAACCGGCTGTACATGGCGGCCGAAGGCTGCGAGCCGGTCGCGTTGACGGCCGAAGGCGCCCTGCGCTACGCCGACTTCGTGCTCGACCGCCAGCGCCAGCGCCTGGTCGCGGTGCGCGAGGAACACGCGGACGCAGGCCAGCCGGCCAATACCATCTGCGCGGTGGGACTCGACGGCGCGCAAACGGTGCTGGTCGAAGGCAGCGACTTCTACGCCGCGCCGCGCCTGTCGCCGGACGGCAGCCGGCTGGCCTGGCTGAGCTGGGACCATCCGCGCATGCCCTGGCAGGGCACGGAATTGTGGCTGGCCGACGTCGCTGCCGATGGCGCGGTCTCCAACGCGCGCCTGGTGGCCGGCGGCGCGGATGAATCGATCTGCCAGCCGGAGTGGTCGCCGGGCGGCGTGCTGCATTTCGTCTCCGACCGCAGCGGCTGGTGGAACCTGTACCGCTGGTCGGGCGACGAGCCGCAGCCGCTGTGCGCCCGCGCCGCCGAATTCGCCACCCCGCACTGGTCGTTCGGCGGCTCGATGTACGGCTTTCGCGCGGAACAGGAAATCGTCTGCACCTATATAGAGAACGGCGTCAGCCGGCTGGCGCAGCTGTCGACCGCCAGCGGCAAGCTGCAGCCGATCGGCAATCCTTACGAAGAGATCCGCGAGCTGCGCGTAACCGGCAGCGTCGTCGCGCTGCTCGGCGGCGCGCCCACCATTCCGCTCGAGCTGGCGCGCCTCGACCTATACACCGGCGGCCACGAAGTGCTGGCGCGCTCGATCGCCGAGCTGCCCGACGAAGCTTACCTGTCGGTCCCGGAGAGCATCACCTATCCGACCAGCGGCCAGCGGCTCGCCCATGCGTTCTACTACCCGCCGCGCAACGCCGCGTTCGAACCTGCGCCCGGCAGCAAGCCGCCGCTGATGGTGATCAGCCATGGCGGCCCGACCGGCATGGCCAGCAATACGCTGAAACTGGCGACCCAGTACTGGACCAGCCGCGGCTTCGCGGTGCTGGACGTGAACTACGGCGGCAGCAGCGGTTTCGGACGCGCCTACCGCGACGCGCTCAAAGGCCAGTGGGGCGTGATCGACGTCGACGATTGCGTGGCCGGCGCGCGCCACCTGGCCGCGCGCGGTATGGTGGACCCGGAACGGCTGGTGATCCGCGGCGGCAGCGCCGGCGGCCTCACCACCTTGTGCGCGCTGACCTTCCACGACGTGTTCAAGGCCGGTGCCAGCTACTATGGCGTGTCCGACCTGGCGGGCCTCGACGCCGATTCGCACAAGTTCGAATCGCATTACAACGAATACCTGATCGCGCCGCAGCCAGAGGCGAAGATGCTGTACCTGCTGCGCTCCCCGATCAACCACGCCGACCAGCTCAAGCGCCCGATGATCTTCTTCCAGGGCCTCGACGACAAGGTGGTGCCGCCGCAGCAGTCGAAGGTGATGGTCGATGCGCTGCGCGCGGCCGGCGTGCCGGTCGCCTACATCACGCTCGAAGGAGAAGGCCACGGCTTCCGCAAAGCCGACAGCATCGTGCGCACGCTGGAAGCGGAGCTGTACTTCTACCTGCGCATTTTCGGCATCGAATCGCCTGAGGCGCTGGCGCCGGTCGCGATCGACAATCTACCGGAAGCCGCATGACGACAAGCAGCAAGCAGCAGATTTCGGCCCTTTCCGAGACGCAGAAACTGATCGCGGCGCTGCTGGCGCTGGCCGGCGAGCCGATGGGCAAGAGCCGCATCGTGCTGCACCTGGCCGAACTGGGCATCGTCATCCCGGCCACCACGCTGGACGACGACATGAAGCTGCTGCGCGCGCTCGGCATCGTCACCGAATCGGTGGGCCGCGGCTTCGCGATCACGCCGGATGCGGTCTGGCCGGCGATCCATGCGGCGCTCGACAACGACATGTTCAAGCCGCTGTGCCGGGTGTACGAGAAAATCACCCCGCTGCGCAAGAACTGGGAAGGCTTCGTCGTCCTGCGCAGCTACCGCCAGGGCATCGCGCTGTTGCGCATGGCGCTGCTCGGAGGCGAGGACCTGCGCACCGTCGTTTCGCTGCTGGAGGCATGCCTGTCGTGCCATGAAGCCGCTTACCTGCATCCGCTGGTGGACATTTGCGGGCGGCCGTTCGAGCCCGACATGTTCGAACGCATCCACCCGCAACTGAAGGACGATGTGCTGGGCACCCTGATCATCAACGCGCAGCGCGAACCGGCCAGCGCGCCGGCGCTGCGCGACTACGCCGAGCGCCATGCGGCGACCGAGGGCGCCTCGATGTTCCTGCGCACCGCACTGGCCGAGCACCTGATCCTGTGCGGCCGGCTCGACGACGCCGCACGCATGCTGGACACGATGGACGTGTCGCAGGCGCAGTTCTTCCGCGCCGTGATCCTGCTGCTACGCGACGAACACGCCGACGCGCTGCCCATGTTCGAGCAGGCACTCAAGACCCTGCGCAAGGAAACCGGCAAGCGCAAGGCCGTCTTCGGCGGCATCGGCGGTCACCTGTACGTACTGGCGCTGATCAAAAGCGGCGAGGCGAAACACGGCAAGCTGGCCGACGCCTACCTCGATATCGCCACCCGCGCGGTGCAGAGCCACGACACCGCGGTCTACCAGCAACTGAGCATGCTGCGCCAGATCCGGGCAGGCACCGTCGATCCCGAAGTGATGGGCTCGCGCAACTGGGAAGCGGCGATGCAGCCGTTCATGTTCCGCGCGCTGATGCACTACTGGCTGGCGCTCCCGCAACTGCCGAACAAGCGCGAACAGCTCGAACAGATGATGGTCGAAGCCACCGGCGCCGGCTTCGACCTGGTCGCCGCGCAGTTGGGCGCCATCCTCGGCCACCTGGGCGCGGTGGGCAGCGACCAGCAGGCCATCGCGCTGCGCCAGCGGCATCGCCTGGCCGACCTGACGGGCTGGTTCGAACGCGAAGAACCGTGGCAGCGCCAGCTCAACGCGCTGATCAACCTGCAGCCGGCGGCGAACGTCGAAGTGGTGAAGGAATCGCGACTGGTCTGGATGATCGGCTACGATCCGAAATGGGGCGTGAACAGCATCGAGGCGCGCGAGCAGAAGCGCGACGCGCAGGGCGGCTGGAGCAAAGGCCGCATGGTGGCGCTGAGACGCCTGTCCGAAGACGCCGGCGAGCTGGAATACCTGACCGCGCAGGACCTGAACGTGATCGCCACCATCCAGGCTTTCAAGTATTACAGCACCAGCGGCTCGCGCTATGAACTCGACACCGACAAGGCAATCGCGGCGCTGATAGGCCACCCCCTGCTGTTCTGGATCGATGCGCCGGGCACGCGGGTCGAACTGCTGCCGGGCGAACCCGAACTGCTTGTCAAGGCGCGCGCCGGCGAAGTCAAGATCACCATGCGCCCGCCGGTGTCGGCCGGCTCCGACGACATCGAGGTCACGAAGGAAACCCCGACCCGCCTGCGCGTGGTGCGCGTCACCGCTGAGCACCGGCGCGTCGGCGCCATCATCGGCGACGGCCTGGTGGTGCCGCTGCACGCGGAAAAGCAGGTGCTCAAAGCGATCAGCGCGATCTCGGCCATCGTCACGGTGCAATCGGACATCGGCGGCAGCGCGGCCGACATCGACCAGGTCCAGGCTGACCCGCGCCTGCATGTGCACCTGCTGCCCTACCAGCAGGGCCTGAAGATGCAGGTGCTGGTGCGTCCTTTGCCAGGCGCCGGCGCCTACTATCCGCCCGGCAGCGGCGCCGAAAGCGTGATCGCCGATGTCAACGGCGCCCGTGTCGAGGCGCGGCGCGACCTGAACGCCGAACGCGAATCCGAACGCCAGTTCATCGGCGCCTGCCACAGCCTCGAGCAGGCCGAGTCGGAACACGGCGAATGGCTGCTCGGACAGCCGGTGCCATGCCTGGAGCTGCTCACCGAACTGCAGGAACTCGACCCGGCCAAGGTGCTGGTGGCCTGGCCGGAGGGCGAATCGTTCAGGGTCGGCAAGAAGGTCGATTCGAAATCGGTGCGCCTGACCATCAAGCGCGACAAGGACTGGTTCGCCGCCAACGGCGAAGTGCAGGTCGACGAAAACCGCATCATGGATTTGCGCGCGCTGCTCGACATGCTCCGTTCGAGCAAAGGCCGCTTCGTCGAACTGGGCGACAACCAGTTCATGGCGCTGAGCCACGAGCTGTACCGGCGCCTGATGGAACTGTCTTCCTTCAGCGACAGCCACGGCGACGGGGTGCGCGTGCATCCGCTGGCCAGCTTCGCGCTGGAGGAGCTTGCGCTGGACGCAGGCGGCGTCAAGGCCGACAAGCTGTGGAAGGACCACCTCAAGCGGATGGCCGACAACACCGCCTTCACGCCGCAGCTGCCGAGCACCCTGCAGGCCGAGCTGCGCGACTATCAGCTCGAAGGCTACGAGTGGCTGGCGCGGCTCGCGCACTGGGGAGTGGGCGCCTGCCTCGCCGACGATATGGGGCTCGGAAAAACGGTGCAGGCGCTGGCGCTGATGCTGGCGCGCGCGCCGCAAGGCCCCACGCTGGTGATTGCGCCGACTTCGGTGTGCATGAACTGGATCGCCGAAGCGGAAAAATTTGCGCCGACCTTGAAAGTAAAGCTGTTCGGCGCCGGCGACCGCGCCGCAATGCTCGATGGCGCCGAAGCGTTCGACCTGGTGATCGCCAGCTACGGCCTGCTGCAGCTCGAAGCGGCATCGTTCGCCAAGGTCAAATGGCACACCATCGTGCTGGACGAAGCGCAGGCGATCAAGAACACCGCCACCAAGCGCTCGCAGGCGGTGATGGCGCTGCAGGGCGAGTTCCGCATGGTGGCCACCGGTACGCCGCTGGAGAACCACCTCGGCGAATTATGGAACCTGTTCCGCTTCATCAATCCGGGCCTGCTCGGCACCAGCGACCAGTTCAACCTGCGCTTCGCGGGGCCGATCGAACGGGCCCAGGACAAGCGCGCCGAAGCCGGCGCCCGGATCCGCCTGCGGCGCCTGATCCAGCCCTTCATCCTGCGCCGCACCAAGGCGCAGGTGCTGTCCGAACTGCCGCCGCGCACCGAGATCGTGCTGCCGGTCGAGCTGACCCAGGAAGAGACGGCGCTGTACGAATCGCTGCGCCGCGACGCGCTGGAGAAGCTGGCCGCGCTGGAAGCGCCGGAAAGCCAGAAGTCGATCCAGATCCTGGCCGAGATGATGAAGCTGCGGCGCGCCTGCTGCAATCCGAACCTGGTGGCGCCCGAGCTGGGCCTTGCGAGCAGCAAGCTGACGGTGTTTGCGCGCTTGCTCGACGACCTGCTCGAAAACCGCCACAAGGTGCTGGTGTTCAGCCAGTTCGTCGACCACCTGACGCTGATCCGCCAGCACCTCGACGCGCGCGGTATCGGCTACCAGTACCTCGACGGCTCCACCCCGATGATGGAACGGAAGAAGCGGGTCGATGCGTTCCAGGGCGGCGCGGGCGATGTCTTCCTCATCAGCCTGAAGGCCGGCGGCGTCGGCATCAACCTGACCGCGGCCGATTACGTGATCCACATGGACCCGTGGTGGAACCCCGCGGTCGAGGACCAGGCTTCCGACCGCGCACACCGCATGGGCCAGCAGCGGCCGGTGACGATCTACCGGCTGGTGGCGCGCCACACGATCGAGGAAGGCATCGTCGAGCTGCACAAGCACAAGCGCGACCTGGCCGACAGCCTGCTTGAAGGCTCCGACCTGTCGGCGCGCATGTCGCCCGGCGATATGCTGAAGATGCTGCAGGAAGGCCTGGCGAAGTAGCCGGCTGGAGTGGCGCGTCCAGCGATTCCATGCAATCATTCGGTTTTTGAACGACGAGGCATCCCGGATGGAAGAAGACAACGCAGCGAAACCCTCGGCCAACGCCCACGTGGTCGGCGTCAAATCATGGATCGCCTATCTCGGCACGATGCTGCTGGCAGCGTTGCTGTTCTTCGGCCTGCTGCCGCTGGCGTTCATGTGGAACGAGATCGCCGCCGGCGTCGTGTTCGTGCTGTCGGCGGTGCTGATCGGCTACCGCCTGATGCTGCTGCGCAGCGTCCAGCTGTACTACGACGACGTCGGCGTGTGGACCTATTCGGGCGTGCTGCCGTGGAAAAAAGGCGTGTCCGGCGTGAAGTGGCGCGACATGGACGAAGCGACCTTCTCGCCCGGCTTCTGGAGCTGGGTCACCGGCTCGTACACCGTGCGCATCGGCCACCGCTTCACCAAAGAGAACGAGATCGTGCTGACCAATATCGCGCGCGGCAAGGCTGCCGTCACGACCCTCAACGCGCACCAACAGGAGCTGATCCGCGCGAATGTGATCAATTGATGGACCTGGCGCAAGCGCTCGACTTCGTGCGCGAACACGGCGTGGTGCTGGTCTCGGCCAGCGGCCCGGCGCCGAAGCTGACCGCGGCGATCGCCGGCGAAGCGATCAAGGGCAGCTGGTGGGGCCATCCGAAGGGCAAGCAGATCTTTGTCGTGCTCGAGGATGTGACCGACGACGCCGACGTCCTGGTGTGCCGGCTCATCGATGACAAACTGACACTGGTGCACCGGCGCCTGTGGCCCGCGCTGGCGGCGGCCGCCGCGCACTTCCCCGAATCCCGCCTGTGCAAGGTGACCCAGGTCCACACTGCGGGCGGGCGCCATCGCAACGTCGAGACGCCGTTCGCGGACTGGCTGCCGCCCGATGTCGCCGCCGCCGCAAGGGGCATCGGCATGGCCGACGCGCTCGCCGCGCTGGGCCCATGGACCGGCTCCTGAGCATCTGCTTCCAATTGTTACCGAGACGCGCAAGCGCGATAATTGGTGCTAACCTGACGCCCCGTCGCCCGTGTGCTTGCGAGGGGCGTACGTAATCATAATTACAAGGCCGAACACGATGATGAAAACGAAAATTGCGCTGGCTGTCCTGTTGACGACGTTCGCGTTGGCTCCTGCAGGGGCGGCCAAGCCGAAGAAGGCGTCCAAACCCTCGGCCAGCAAGTCGGTCAAGGCGCCTGCGGCGAAGGCTGGCAAGCCGCACGCGGCGAAAGGCAAGGGCAAGGCCGCCGCCGTGGCGGAGCTTGCCGCGCCGGCGGCGCCGGTGGTGTCGGCGCCGGCCGAGCGCAAGTCGGACCGCTGGATGGACAGCACCAGCCAGCAGTTCATCAACGCGCAGTGGAAACTCGACCCGGAAGGCGCGATCGTGTCCGGCAAATATGACGGCGCCGCCAACCTGACGATTCCCAACGCCGCCAACCGCGCCAAGGAGCTCGCGTTCGCCGACGAATGGCTGCAAAGATTCGGCAAAATGGATGCGCGCCAGCTCTCGGCAAAACAGCGCACCGACCTCGCGCTGCTGGTCAACAAGGTCAAATCCGACCGCTGGTACCTGACCACATTCCGCGAATACGAATGGAACCCGGCGCTGTACAATATCGCCAAGCCGATCGACCTGGTGCTGACCACCGAATACGCCGCCAAGCCGCAGCGCCTGCGCACCTTGCTGCGCCGGATCGCCAATGTGCCGGCCTACTACCAGGCGGCGCAGGCCAGCCTGGTCAACCCTACCCACGAGCACATTCAGCTGGCGGTCAGCCAGGCGCCGGGCACCATGACGGTGCTGGCCGACTTGGGCAAGGCGGCGCAGGATTCGATCCTGACGTCGCAGGAAAAGGCCATCTTCGCGCAGCGCATCGCGAACGCCGGCACCGCGCTGATCGGCTACCTCGACTTCCTCGACGCGCTCGACAAGACCCAGCAGGCGCAGCACACGGCGCGCTCGTTCAGGATCGGCAAGGACCTCTACGAGGCCAAGTTCTCCTTCGACATCCAGTCCGCCAGCACCGCCGAGCAGACCTACCAGAAGGCGCTCGCCGCGCGCGAAGAACTGCTGGTGCGGATGAACGGCCTGGCCGACGAACTGTGGACCAAGACCATGGGGAATGCCGCCAAGCCGCAGGACCGCACCCAGAAAATCGGCATGGTGATCGACAAGCTGTCGGCCAACCACGTCGCGCGCGAGAACTTCTTCCCCGAGATCCGGCGCCAGATCGGCGTGCTGCAGGAATTCGTGGTGAAGAACAACCTGCTGTCGCTCGATCCGAAGCGCCCCCTCGAAGTGCGCGAAACGCCGATGTACCAGCGCGGCGTCGCCGGCGCGAGCATCGACGCGCCCGGCCCGTACCGCCCGCAGGACCGCACTTTCTACAACGTGACGCCGTTGGACGCGATGACGCCAGCGGAGGCCGAGAGCAGCCTGCGCGAATATAACAACTGGATCCTGCAGATCCTGAACATCCACGAAGCGATTCCTGGCCATTACGCGCAGCTGGTGTACGCCAACCGCTCGCCGTCGCTGGTGAAGTCCCTGTTCGGCAACGGCGCGATGGTCGAAGGCTGGGCGGTGTACGCCGAGCGCATGATGCTCGAAGCGGGCTACGGCGACAACACGCCGGAGATGTGGCTGATGTACTCCAAGTGGAACCTGCGCAGCGTGACCAACACCATCCTCGATTACGGCGTGCACGTCCAGGGCATGACGCAGGCGCAGGCGATGGACCTGCTGGTGCGCCAGGCGTTCCAGACACCGGCCGAAGCGAGCGAGAAGTGGCGCCGGGTGCAGCTCAGTTCAGTGCAGCTGACCAGCTACTTCAGCGGCTACAGCGAGATCATGGAACTGCGCGAACAGCGCAAGCAGGCGCTCGGGCCGCGCTTCGTGCTGAAGGATTTCCATGAACAGTTCCTCAGCTACGGCAACGCGCCGGTCAAGGTGATCAAGGAACTGATGCAGTAGATGTATGCGTGCAGGCGAAGCCGCGCCCGTGGCTTCGCCGGATACGTCAAAGGCGCCCGGCTGCTAAAATCGTGGGATCCCGACGCCACTCGATGCGTCGGAACGCCTAGGACGTACTAATGACCACCGCAACTGTCAAACCGAATTCCCCCGCAACCGTCCTGTTCGCAAGCCTGATCGGCACCACCATCGAGTTCTTCGACTTCTATATCTACGCCACCGCCGCGGTGCTGGTCTTCCCCAAGCTGTTCTTCCCCGCCGGCGATGCCGCCGCTGCCACCTTGCAGTCGCTCGCCACGTTCGCGCTGGCTTTCCTGGCGCGCCCGATCGGCTCGGCGGTGTTCGGCCACTTCGGCGACCGGGTCGGCCGCAAGGCCACGCTGGTGGCGGCGCTGCTGACGATGGGCCTGTCCACGGTCATCATCGGCATGCTGCCGACCTATGCGACGATCGGCACGCTGGCGCCTCTGCTGCTGGCGCTGTGCCGCTTCGGCCAGGGCCTCGGCCTGGGCGGCGAATGGGGCGGCGCAGTCCTGCTGGCGACAGAAAACGCACCGCCGGGCAAGCGCGCCTGGTACGGCATGTTTCCCCAGCTCGGCGCCCCGCTCGGCTTCCTCCTGTCCGGCGGCACATTCCTGATACTGAGCCAGACTCTCAGCGAAGCGGAATTTTTCAGCTACGGCTGGCGCATTCCCTTCCTGGCCAGCGCGCTGCTGGTCGTCGTCGGCATGTATGTGCGCCTGTCGCTGACCGAGACGCCGGCGTTCAAGGAGGTGCTGGCCAAGAACGAACGGGTCAAGATTCCCGCCTTGACCGTGCTGCGCGACCACACGCGTGAACTGGTGCTGGGTACCTTCATCGCAATGGCCACCTTCGTGCTGTTCTACCTGATGACGGTGTTCACGCTGGGCTGGGGCACCAGCCACCTGGGCTTTTCGCGCAAGGACTTCCTGATATTGCAGCTGTTCGCCGTGCTGTTCTTCGGCCTGACGATTCCGCTGTCCGCGGTGCTGGCCGACCGTCACGGCCGGCGCGAGACGATGATCTGGGTGTCGGCCGCGATCGCCGTGTTCGGCCTGGTGCTGGCGCCGCTGTTCGGTTCCGGCAGCACGGTGGTCGTCGCGGCGTTTCTGGCGATCGGCCTGGGCTTGATGGGCATGACCTACGGACCGCTGGGCACCTTGCTGTCCGAGTTGTTCCCGGCCGAAGTGCGCTACACCGGCGCCTCGCTGACCTTCAACCTGGCCGGCATCCTGGGCGCCTCGCTGGCGCCGTACGCGGCAACCTGGCTGGCTACCAACTACGGCTTGCACTACGTCGGTTTCTACCTGACCGCCGCCGCTGCGATCAGCCTCGTCGCGCTGCTGCTCACGGCGCGCACCCGCGATGCCTGAAGCAAGGCAGGTCAAGCTCATCGAAGCGCCGATGCACCAGCTGTATTGACGTTTCGACGAAGTCGCGGTTGCGGCTTCGTTCGCACCGCGATGGCCGACGCCGCACGGCCGGCGGACCCTCACCAGCGCTGGAATACGACACCTCCCCCTCAAGCCTGGTGCTTGTGCGAAAACGCACAAGGGGCTTGCTTCAAAACACCGCGTGCGGAGCAACACTGAGGACTAGAATCAACACGTTACATTTCGTGATTATTTAGTCGTCGCGGCCCTGCCCGCCTTCCGCAGGTCCGCCCCAGGTTCCACTTTTTTATCGCAGTCCCACCACTTGGCCGGGAGCGGATACCCATGCCCGTCCGAAGCATCACTTACGCAGGATCACAGAGCGCAAAGCCGGCCATCCTGCTTCACCCACAGAACGGAGACAGCTTTCATGGCATTCAATTTCCAGCGACTATACACGCGCCTCGCCGCGTCATTCCTGATCCTCGCACCCTGCCTGCCGGTCCTGGCGCAGGTCACAGCCGGCCCCGCGGCCTGGAGCAGCAACCAGACCTGGGACGCCGATACCGTCAACGGCGGCAGCCTGACCGGCTACTTCTACTGGCCCGCGAGCCAGCCTACCCTCGCCGGCAAGCGCGCGCTGGTGCTGGTGCTGCACGGCTGCACCCAGACCGCCGCGGGCGACGTGATCAACGCCGCGGACGGCGGCTTCAACTGGAAGGCGGCGGCCGACCAGTACGGCGCCGTGATCCTCGCGCCCAACGCCACCGGCAACGTCTACAGCAACCACTGCTGGGACTACGCCAGCACCAACCACAATCGCACCTCCGGCCACGACGCCGTGCTGCTCAAGCTGATCAACCGCTTCGTCACCAACCCGCAATACGCGATCGACCCCAACCAGGTGTACGTGACCGGGCTGTCGTCGGGCGGCGGCGAAACCATGGCGCTGGGCTGCATGGCGCCTGACATCTTCGCGGGCGTCGGCATCAATGCCGGTCCGCCGCCGGGAACTACCACCGGCCAGATCGGCTTCGTGCCGTCCGGGTACACCGCCACCACCGCGGGCAACAACTGCAAGACGCTGGCAGGCGCCAACCTGCCGAAGTTCGCGACCCAGGTCGCCGGCGTGGTGTGGGGCACCTCCGATTACACCGTGGCCCAGGCCTATGGCCCGATGGACGCGGCGGCGATGCGGATCGCGTACGGCGGCGCCTTCACGCAGGGATCGACGCAAACCGTGGCAACCGGCGGCAGCAACATCCCCTACACCGACAGCAACGGCAAACTGCGCACCTCCGAGATGACGATTACCGGCATGGCGCACGCATGGCCGGCCGGCACCGGCGGGCAGAACACCAACTACGTCGATGCGACGCATGTGAACTACCCGTCGTTCGTGATGAATTTTTGGTACACCAACAACCTGCGGGTCAGCAGCGTGGCCGCGCCGTCGATGACGTCGTGCAGCGCCAGCGCATCGGGCAATAACGCGACGGTCAACGGCGCGGGAACCGATACCGCGGGCAGCATCAGCAGCTACAAAGTGGTGTTGACCGGCCCGACCGCGGTCAGCGACGCGGCGGCAGGCAGCGGCGCCAGCTTCAGCAAGACTTACCCGTCGCTGGCGGACGGCTATTACACCGGCAGCGTGACGGCCACCGACGGCGGCACCGGCCTGACCTCGGCCGCCTGCAACATCGCCCAGTTCCTGGTCGGCGCCCCGCCGGCGCTGCAGCCCCCAAGCGGCCTGGTCACCGGCGCCGTCACCGCCAGCACCATCGCGCTATCGTGGAACGCCGCCAGCGGCGCCACCGGCTACAACGTCTACCGCAACGGCGCCAAGATCACCGTCACGCCAATTACGACGCTGACGTACAGCGCCGCCGGCCTGACGGCGTCGACCACTTACAGCTTCCAGGTGTCGTCGGTCGGCAACGGCGGCGTGGAAAGCGCGTTGTCGACTGCGGTGCCGGGAACGACCTCGTCGGGCTTTACCTGCACCACGACGAACGCCTCCAACTACGCCCATGTACAGGCAGGACGCGCGCACGACAGCGGCGGCTACGCGCTGGCGAACGGTTCGAACCAGAACATGGGTTTGGATAATGTGTTTTATACGGCGACCCTGGCGCAGACTTCGGCCGGGTACTACGTGATCGGCAATTGCCCTTGACGCAAGGAAGGCGCGGCCCTGCGCGAGCCGCGCCTGCCAGGATGCTTGACGCATCAAGGACTTAAGGTCGCCACCGAATCATGCGCCCGCAGCGAGCGGCTGCGTGATCGGCAGGCGGACCGTGAAAGTGGTCCCGCTGCCCACGGTGGAAGCGACATCGATGCGGCCGCCGTGCGTCTTGACGATCCCGTACGACAGCGACAGGCCAAGTCCGGTCCCGCTGCCGACCGGCTTGGTGGTGAAGAAGGGTTCGAAGATCCGGTGGAGGTTTTCCGGTGAAATGCCGGCGCCGGTGTCGCTGACCTCGACCCAGACCATGTCGCCGTCGCGGCCGGTGCGGATCGTGATCACGCCGCGCTCCTTGATCGCCTGCGCGGCATTGACGAGCAGGTTCATGAACACCTGGTTCAGCTGCGGCGCCACGCAGGTAATTTCGGGCAGGACGCCGTACTGCTTCTCGACGCTCGCCTTGTACTTGATTTCGTGGGCCACGATGGCCAGGGTGCTGTCGAGCCCGATATGCAGGTCGGCCGTGCGCCACCCGGTTTCGCCCACGTGCGAGAAATCCCTGAGCGCCAGGACGATGTCCTTGACCCGTTTCAGCCCCTCCATCGATTCCTCGATCAGTTCCGCGACGTCCTTTTGCAGGTAGCCAAGGTCGGCGCGCTCGCCGATCTGCGCGATGCGCGCCTGCAGTGCGGCCTGGTCCGGCTGCGCGGCGACCGCATCCTGGTACTCGGTGAGCACGCCAAACAGGCTGGCGACGTAATTTCGCAGGCTCGCCATGTTGGAATTGATGAAACCGATCGGGTTGTTGATTTCGTGCGCCACGCCGGCCGCGAGTTGCCCGATCGACGCCATTTTTTCCGATTGCAGCAGCTGGTCGTGTGCCTCCTGCAGCCGCACGATCAGCGCCTGCTGCTCCTGCCCCTTGACATGCAGCGCCTGCTCCATCTGCTTGCGGCGCGTAATGTCGGTCAGCGAACCGATCACCTCGTACGGCGAACCGTGCTCGTCGCGAATCAGGCGCAAGCTGTCGTGCATCCACAGATACGCGCCGTCGGCAGCGCGAAACCGGTATTCGTAGGTGCGCGTGCCTTCGACAAACAGCAGCGCGAGGCTGGAAAAGATAGCCGGCGCGTCCTCCGGGTGAATATGGTCGAACCAGAAATTGGGATCAGCCAACATCTCGTCCGGATGGTAACCCAGCACGGCGTGCGCACTATTGCTCACGAACGTCATTTTGAAGTCGCCGCTCGGGACGGTGCAATAAATGATGCCGGGAGTATTGTCGACCAGGTACTGCAGGCGCACCAGCGGAGCGACCGCGCTCGGAGCGGGGTACGATACGCCGAATTCCTCGTAATCCATTGCCATGTCAAACGCCGCTTCGCATTACTGAACATTGATTATGGACCTACTTGCGCTGCAGCTACGCACGGTAGTGGCTGCCTGATGCCGGCCGCGGCACTGCCGGGCGTCAGGCCGCTTCTTCAGGGGCGCGGGTAGCCTTGACGAAAACCGGCGCCACCAGCAGGCCCAGCTCGAACAGCAGGCACATCGGAATCGCCAGCGAGAACTGGCTGACGATGTCGGGCGGCGTCACGATCGCGGCGATCACGAAGGCGCCGACGATGACATACGGCCGGATTTCCTTCAGCTTGGCCACGCTGACGATCCCCATCCGCACCAGGATCACCACCACCACCGGCACCTCGAAGGTGGCGCCGAAGGCCAGGCACATCGACATGACGAAGTCGAGGTAGTTTTCGATGTCGGGCGTGACCGCGATCGAGGTGGGCGCGAAGTCGCCGATGAACTTGAACACGCGGCCGAACACCAGGAAATAACAGAAGGCCACGCCGCCCATGAACAGCAGCGAGGACGAAATCACCAGCGGCAGAACGAGCTTCTTTTCGTGCGCGTACAGGCCGGGCGCGATGAACGCCCACAGCTGGTAGAACACCCACGGCAGCGCCAGGATGAAGGCGATCACCAGCGTCACTTTCATCGGCACCAGGAAGGGCGCGATGACGCCCGTGGCGATCATCTTCGAGCCGACCGGCAGCGAAGCGATCATGGGGCGCGCGATGAAGTCGTATATCTGCGCGGGACCCGGCCAGAACATCAGGGCGGCGCAGATGATGGCGATCCCGATCGAGGATTTGACCAGGCGGTCGCGCAATTCGATCAGGTGGGAGATAAAGGTCTCTTCGCCCGCTGCTTTTTCGGTCATTAGAAGAATGAGGAGGGGTTGGAGACGCGGGGGCGGAATTTCTTGACGCGCGCCGCGCCCGAGATGATGTGGGTCTTGCCGCCGTGGCGCTGCTTGTACCAGCCGGGAACGGCCGCGTTGCGCATCAGCTTCTTGCGGCGGAAATCGCGCGCCTTGCGCTCGAGGTCCGACATGGTGGCCGGCGTGGCGCTGTGCCCATCCGCGGCGGGATGGCCGCGCCAGGCCGCCTCGACATCGTCGACACTGCTCCTGATCGAATTTTCCACGTTGGCCTTGATCGACTGCGCGGTCTCCTGCACTTCCTTCTGCAGGTTGCGCAGTTCGTCGAGCTCGATTTCGCGGCTGACTTCGGTTTTGACTTCGTGCAGGTAGCGCTGGGCGCGGCCGTACAAGGTCCCGGCCATGCGCGCCACCTTGGGCAGCTTCTCAGGGCCGATGACGATCAGCGCAACGACACCGATAATGGCGAGTTTGGAAAGTCCAAGGTCGATCATGGATGGGCAAAGTCAGTGCTCATGCGCCCGCGCGAGGCAGGCGCGCGCATCAGAACTTCGATTTCTCTTTCGTCTCGACGTCGATGGTGGTCTTGTCGGCGGCGACCTGGGAAGGCGGCACGGCAGCGCCCGGCTTTTCGTCTTCGCCCTTGACGCCGTCCTTGAAGCCTTTGACGGCCTTGCCGATGTCCGAACCCATGTTGCCGATCTTCTTGGTGCCAAACACCAGCATCACGACGACCAGCACGATCAGCCAGTGCCAAATACTCATTGAACCCATCATATTCTCCTTGCGCGGCGCGCGGCGCCTTCAATTCATGGAACGTACGGCGCCAGTATACGCGAAGCAGGGTTTTCGTGCCCTTTTCAGCGCTGACCTCGCCAAGGACGCGGTCCGCCATACATGTGAAGGTGCAGATGGTACACCTCTTGTCCTCCGTCAGGGCCGCTATTGATCATTGTTTTGAAGCCGCCGCCCGGCGTGCCGCTGGCGTCGTAGGTGACGGCGCAGCCGTGCTCGGCGGCAAGGCGGGGCACCAGCGCCAGCATCTTGCCCAGCAGTTCGGCATGGCTGGCGTCGCAGTCGGACAGGGTCGGCACGTGGATTTTCGGAATCACCAGCAAGTGCACCGGCGCGGCCGGGTTGATATCCTTGAATGCCATCAGCTCATCGTCCTCGTACACCACCGAGGAAGGAATTTGCTTGGCGGCTATCTTGCAAAACAGGCAGTTGTCCAAAGTTATACTCCAGGCTTAGTGTTTGTCGTTTTCGGCGGCGTCGCGCAGCACGTCCTTGCGCGCGGCTTTTTCCTCGATGCCGGAGAGGCCCTCGCGGCGCGCCAGTTCGTCCAGCACCTGTTGCGGCGTCAGGTTGAACTGGGCCAGCATCACCATCGAATGGAACCACAGGTCGGCGCATTCGTACAGCACCTTGGAGGCGTCGCCATCGACCCGCGCGTCCTTCGCGGCCATCACGGTTTCGGTGGCTTCCTCGCCGATTTTTTTCAGGATCGCGTCGTCGCCCTTGGCGAACAGGCGCGAGACGTACGATTTCTCGGGATCGCCGCCGTTTTCCAGCTTGCGCGATTCGATCACGGCGGCCAGGCGGTTCAGTGTGACGCTCATTTTTTCTTCTTCGTTTGGGTGTAGATGGTGTCCGGATCCTTCAGGACCGGATCGGAGGTCTGCCAGTCGCCGCTGGCGGCGTCGCCGTCGAACTTCTGGAAGAAGCAGGAATGGCGGCCTGTATGGCAGGCGATGCCGCCGGCCTGCTCGATCTTCAGCAGCACCACGTCTTCGTCGCAATCGAGCCGGATCTCCAGCACTTTCTGCACGTGGCCGGACTCCTCGCCCTTGTGCCACAGCTTCTTGCGCGAACGGCTCCAGTACACCGCCTCGCCCAGCTCCACGGTGCGGGCCAGCGCGTCGCGGTTCATCCAGGCGAACATCAGCACGTCGCCCGACACGGCTTCCTGGGCGATCACCGGCACCAGGCCGTGCTCGTCCCAGCGGACTTTCTTGAGCCACTTCTGGCTGTTGGCTGCGTTGCTACCGTTCGGCATGGTGTCGTCCTCAGTCCAGTCGCATCGGGATGCCCTGCGCGGCCATGAAGCGTTTGGCCTCTTCGACCGTGTGCTGCCCATAGTGGAAAATGCTGGCGGCCAGCACCGCGTCGGCGCGCCCGAGCTTGATGCCGTCGGCCAGGTCCTGCAGGCCGCCCACGCCGCCCGAGGCGATCACCGGGATGTTGACGGCGTCGGACACGCCGCGCGTCAGGCCCAGGTCGAAGCCGGACTTGGTGCCGTCGCGGTCCATGCTGGTCAGCAGGATCTCGCCGGCGCCGAGGCGCTCCATGTTCCGCGCCCATTCGATCGCGTCGAGGCCGGTGGCCTTGCGCCCGCCGTGGGTGAATACTTCCCATTTGCCCGGCGCGACCTGCTTGGCGTCGATCGCCACCACGATGCATTGCGAGCCGTGCTTTTGCGACGCTTCGAACACCAGCTCGGGATTGGTCACCGCCGAGGTGTTCATGCTGACCTTGTCGGCGCCGGCGTTGAGCAGGCGCCGCACGTCTTCGACCTTGCGCACGCCGCCGCCCACGGTGAGCGGGATGAACACGGTGGAGGCCACCGCTTCGATGATGTGCAGGATCAGGTCGCGCCCGTCGGAGGATGCGGTGATGTCGAGGAAGGTGATTTCGTCGGCGCCCTGGCCGTCATAGCGGCGCGCGATTTCGACCGGGTCGCCGGCGTCGCGCAGCTCGGTGAAGTTGACGCCTTTGACGACGCGGCCGTCGGTCACGTCGAGGCAGGGGATGATGCGTTTAGCGAGCATGGTCGTGGCGCGGGCTTACGCTCCGCCGTCTCCGGAAAGCTCGTCGGCGCGCACCTGGGCCGAGGTCAGGTCGAGCGTGCCTTCGTAAATCGAACGGCCGCAGATCACGCCTTCGATGCCTTCGTCCTGCACCGCGCACAGGTCTTCGACGTCCTTCAGGTTGTGCACGCCGCCCGAGGCGATGATCGGGATGCGCACCGACTGCGCCAGCTTGACGGTGGCGTCGATGTTCACGCCGCCCATCATGCCGTCGCGGCCGATGTCGGTGTAGACGATCGATTCGACGCCGTAGGCTTCGAATTTCTTGGCCAGGTCGATCACCTCGTGGCCGCTCATCTTGCTCCAGCCGTCGGTGGCGACCTTGCCGTCCTTGGCGTCCAGGCCGACGATGATGTTGCCCGGGAAGGCGCCACAGGCGTCGTGCAGGAAACCGGGATTCTTGACCGCCGCAGTGCCGACGATGATGTAGGTGATGCCGTTGTCGAGGTAGCGTTCGATGGTGTCGAGGTCGCGGATGCCGCCGCCCAGCTGAACCGGGATCTCGTCGATATTGTTATCGACCGCATATTGCTGCACCGCCTTCAGGATGGCCTTGACCGCCGACTCGTTCTTCGGCTTGCCGGCGAAAGCACCGTTCAGGTCGACCAGGTGCAGGCGCCGCGCGCCCTTCTTGAGCCAGTGCAGCGCCATTTCGGCGGGATCTTCGGAAAATACGGTGGCGAGTTCCATATCGCCCTGTTTGAGGCGAACGCAGTGACCGTCTTTCAGGTCGATGGCAGGAATGAGCAGCATGGTCGTTGTCGGCGATGTCGGTTAGTTGAGTGAAGGCGATGGAACCTAGGGATTCCAGTGAACGAAATTCCGGTACAGGCGCAGGCCGGCGGCCGCACTTTTCTCGGGGTGGAACTGGGTCGCGACGATGTTGTCGCGCGCGACCGCGCAGCAGAACGGCGCGCCATAGTCGGACTCGCCGATGGAATCGTCGGGATCGACCGGCTGTGCGTAGTAGCTGTGCACGAAATAGAAGTAGCTGCCGTCGGCGATGCCGTCCCAGACCGGGTGCGCGCGCCGCTGGCTGACGCGGTTCCAGCCCATTTGCGGCACCTTGAAGCGCGAGCCGTCGGCCTGCAGCCTGCCTTCGAGCTGGAAGCGCACCACGCGGCCCGGCAGCAGACCGAGGCCGGCGGTGTCGGCTTCCTCGCTGCGGTCGAACAGCATCTGCTCGCCGACGCACACGCCCATCATCGGGCGCGTCTTGGAGGCGCGCAGCAGCGCGTCCTGGACCCCGGACTCGCGCAGGCTGCTCATGCAGTCGCGCATCGCGCCCTGGCCCGGCAGCACGATGCGGTCGGCGCTGTCGATGTCGGCGGCGCTGCCCGAAATGAGTACGTTCGCTTCCGGCGCGACCGCGCGCAGGGCCTGCGCCACCGAGCGCAGATTCCCCATGCCGTAGTCGACCACTACAATTTTATTCATGATGTTGATTCGGTAAGCGTGTCGCGCGTCGACTACAGGCTTCCTTTGGTGGAAGGGATGGTGCCGAGCGAACGCGCATCGAGTTCGGCGGCCATGCGCAGCGCGCGGCCGAAGGCCTTGAAAACGGTTTCGCACTGGTGGTGCGCATTCTCGCCGCGCAGGTTATCGATATGCAGCGACACCAGCGCATGGTTGACGAAGCCCTGGAAGAATTCGTGCGCCAGGTCGACGTCGAAGCTGCCGATCATCGAGCGCTTCCACGGCACGTGCATTTCCAGGCCCGGGCGGCCGGAAAAATCGAGAACCACGCGCGACAATGCTTCGTCCAGCGGTACATACGCGTGGCCGTAGCGGCGGATGCCCTTCTTGTCGCCGATCGCCTTGGCCACCGCCATGCCCAGCGTGATGCCGGTGTCTTCGACCGTGTGGTGGGCGTCGATGTGCAGGTCGCCGACGCACTCGATATCGAGGTCGATCAGGCCGTGGCGCGCAATCTGGTCCAGCATGTGGTCGAGGAAGGGCACGCCGGTATTGAGCTTTTGCTGGCCGGTGCCGTCAAGGTTGATCGCGACGCGAATCTGCGTCTCGTTGGTGTTGCGGGTGATTTCTGCGGTGCGGGTCATGGACGATTGCTCTATGGGTTCAGCGCTGCTTTGAAGGCAGTCAGGAATGCGGAATTCTCTTCCGGCGTGCTGACTGTCACGCGTATGCAATTAGCCAGCAGTGCGTTCATTTTACCCATATTTTTGACTAACACCTTGTCAGCTAGTAGTTTCGCGCAAGCATCATCGGAATTGGGCACCCGAATCAGAATGAAATTCGCCGCCGACGGGAATACTTCGACTCCGGGCAGCGCCGCCAGGTCGGACGCCAGCAGGGTGCGCGCCGCGTTGATCCGGGCCGCCTGGGCGTCCAGCACGTCGAGGTGCTCGAGCGCGAATTCGGCCGCGACCTGGGTCAATACGTTGATGTTGTAGGGCGGGCGCACCTTGTCGAACTGGGCCAGCAGCGCGGGCGCGGCCGACATGTAGCCGAGCCGGATCCCGGCCAGGCCGAGCTTGGACAGGGTGCGCATCACGACCAGGTTCTCGAATTCGGGCAGGTGGGCCATGAAGCTGGTGCGCGCGAAGGGCTCGTAGGCCTCGTCGACCACGGCAATCCCGGTGTCGCCCAGCGCGTCGATCAGTTCGGCCATGTCGGCCGCGTCGTACAGGTTGCCGGTCGGGTTGTTCGGGTAAGCCAGGAACAGCACCGCCGGCTTGTGCTGCGCGATCGCCGCCAGCATGGCCGGCTGGTCGAGGGTGAAGTCGCTGTTCAGGGGCACGCCGACGAAATCCATGCCGGCGAATTGGGCCGAACGCTGGTACATCACGAAGGCCGGGACGGGCGCCACGATCACGGCGCGCCTGTCCTGGCGCGCGGTGGCCATGGCGATGAGCGAGATCAGCTCGTCCGAGCCGTTGCCGAGGATGACGTCGTATCCGGGCGGCACGCCCAGCTTGGCGCACACCTTCTGCTTGAGCGTGGAGTACGAGGGGACCGGATAGCGGTTCAGCGCCGCATCGGCCAGCCGTTCGCCCAGTTCCGCGCGCAGCCCGGGCGGCAGCTCGTAGGGGTTCTCCATCGCGTCGAGCTTGATGTAGCCGGAAGATTCTGGCACGTTGTAGCTGCTGGCCGCGCGCACGTCGGCGCGAATTGTGTTGCTGATCAGGTTGTCGAGGAACGACATGGCGGTATCCTTAGCTGGTGACTTCTTCAGGCACGGTTTTCTTGGCGGCCTTGCGTTTGCGCGCCGGCTCGAGGGCGGGCGCGGCGAGACGGCTTTCGATGATCTCGCAGTAGGCCGGATTCAGTTCGAAGCCCACAAAATCGCGCCCGCAGCGCTTGGCCGCGAGCGCGGTGGTGCCGCTGCCCATGAATGGATCGAGCACCACGCCGCCGGGTGGGCAGGAGGCCTTGACCATGCGCTCGATGATCTCGAGCGGCTTCTGGGTCGGATGGTCGGCGCGCTCCGGATGCTCCTTGTGCAGCCGCGACACGCTCCACAGGTCTTTCGGGTTGTAGCCCACTTCCAGCCATTTGGCGCCCACAAAAATGGAGCGCGACCTGGCTTTCTTGGTTTCGGCGTCGTAGGCGATGCGCACCGCATCGAGGTCGAAGTAGTAGTCCTTGCGGCTGACGAAAAAGCCGATGGTGTCGTGCACCGACGTGAAGCTGCGTACGCTGCCGCCCATCGAAGGCACCCGGCGGTCCCAGATGATCTCGTTCATCATCGTCATGCGCTGCTTGAGCATGACGAAAATCTCCGGCGAAAAGCGCCAGGTCAGGAAGATGTACAGGCTACCGTTGGGCTTGAGCTTGGGCAGCGCCTTGTCGACCCATTGCTCGGTCCAGGCCAGGTAGTCGGCCACGCTTTGCTGGTCGGACGCGTTGCCGTAGTCCTTGCCCAGGTTGTAGGGCGGGTCGGTCAGGATCAGGTCGACCGAGCCGTCCGGGATGCGCGCCAGTCCGTCGAGCGCATCTTCGCAGAATACCCGGTTGACCCAGCCGCTCATGCCGGCGTCTTCAAACGCAGCTCGGCGCTGCGGGCATGCGCCTGCAAGCCTTCGCCGTAAGCCAGTTCGGCCGCCACCTTGCCAAGCGTCTGGGCGCCCGCTTCGGAAACGTACAGGATCGACGAGCGCTTCTGGAAATCGTACACGCCCAGCGGCGACGAGAAGCGCGCGGTGCGCGACGTCGGCAGCACATGGTTCGGTCCGCAACAGTAGTCGCCCAGCGACTCCGACGAGAAGCGTCCGAGGAACATCGCGCCGGCATGGCGGATCTTGTCGGCCCATTGCTGCGGGTCTTCGGCCGAGATCTCGAGGTGCTCAGCGGCGATCGCGTTGGCGATCTCGCAGGCTTCGTCCATGTCGCGCACCTTGACCAGCGCACCGCGGTCGCTCATCGAGGTCCGGATGGTGTCCTGGCGCGGCATGGTCGGGAGCAGCTTGTGGATGCTCGCTTCGACCCGCGCGATGTAATCGGCATCGGGGCACAGCATGATCGCCTGCGCCAGTTCGTCGTGCTCGGCCTGCGAAAACAAATCCATCGCGACCCAGTCGGGATCGGTGCTGCCGTCGCACAGCACCAGGATCTCGGACGGGCCGGCGATCATGTCGATGCCGACCGTGCCGAACACGCGGCGCTTGGCGGCGGCCACGTAGGCATTGCCCGGGCCGACGATCTTGTCGACGGCGCCAATGGTCGCGGTGCCATAGGCCAGCGCGCCGACTGCCTGCGCGCCGCCGATGGTGATCACGCGCGTGACGCCAGCAATTGCCGCGGCGGCCAGCACCATCTGGTTCTTCACGCCGTCGGGCGTCGGCACCACCATGATGATCTCAAGCACGCCGGCTACCTTGGCCGGAATCGCGTTCATCAGCACCGACGAAGGATATGCGGCCTTGCCGCCCGGGACGTAGATGCCGACCCGGTCGAGCGGGTTGATGCGCTGCCCGAGCACAGTACCATCGGGCTCGGTGTAGCTGAAACCTTGCAACTCCTGCTTCTGGCGCTCGTGGAAGACGCGGATCCGTTCGGCCGCTACCTGCAAGGCGGCGCGCTGCGCTTCCGGCAATGCGGCCAGCGCGGCATCGAGTTCGGCCTGGCCGATATCGAAAGCCGCCATGCTGGCAGCGCCGCCCGGAATACGGTCGAAACGGTTGGTGTATTCAAGCACCGCCGCGTCGCCCCTGGCCTTCACGTCCCGCAGGATGCTTGCGACCGCGGACTCGATGGCTTCGTCGGTGGACGCTTCGAACGCGAGCAGCTTGTCCAACTTCTGTTTGAAGTCCGGCTGCGTGGAATCGAGTTTGCGGATCTGGATCGACATGGTGAAATCAGCCTTGCAATTTCGAGGCGCGTTCGAACGCCTCCAGGATGGGTTGGAGCCGTTCGCGCTTGAGCTTCAGGGCGGCCTGGTTGACCACCAGCCGCGACGAGATTTCCATGATGGTCTCGACTTCGACCAGGTTGTTGGCGCGCAGCGTGCTGCCGGTCGAGACCACGTCGACGATCGCGTCGGACAGGCCGACCAGCGGCGCCAGCTCCATCGAGCCGTACAGCTTGATCAGGTCGACGTGCACGCCCTTGGCGGCGAAGTGCTCGCGCGCGGTCTGCACAAACTTGGTGGCCACGCGAAGGCGCGCGCCCTGGCGCACCGCGCTCTCGTAGTCGAAGCCGGCGTTCACCGCGACCGACATGCGGCAGCTGGCGATCTTCAGGTCGATCGGCTGGTACAAACCCTCGCCGCCATGCTCGAGCAGCACGTCCTTGCCGGCCACGCCGAAGTCGGCCGCGCCGTACTGCACGTAAGTGGGCACGTCGGACGCGCGCACGATGATCACGCGCACGTTCGGGTCATTGGTCGCCAGGATCAGCTTGCGCGAAGTCTCCGGATTCTCGGTGACCTCGATGCCGGCCGCCGCCAGCAGCGGCAGCGTGTCGTCGAAGATGCGGCCTTTCGACAGCGCGAGGATCAGCTGGCCGCTGGCCGGGTTGGCGAAGGCATTCATTTGATCCGGACGATATCGGCGCCGACCGCGGACAGCTTCACTTCCATGCGGTCGTAGCCGCGGTCGAGGTGGTAGATGCGGTCGATCAGGGTGGTGCCTTCGGCAGCCATCGCGGCGATCACCAGCGACGCGGACGCGCGCAGGTCGGTCGCCATCACCGGCGCACCCAGAAGACGTGCAACGCCGGTGATGGAGGCGGTGTTGCCCTCGGTTTTGATCGCGGCGCCCAGCCGGTTCATCTCCTGCACGTGCATGAAGCGGTTTTCGAAAATGGTCTCGACCACGCGGCTGGCGCCGCCTGCGATCGTGTTCACCGCCATGAACTGGGCCTGCATGTCGGTCGGGAAGCCGGGGTATTCGGTGGTGGTGAAGCTCACCGGATGCGGACGGCCATCCATCTTCGCGCGGATCCAGTCAGGACCGATTTCCATCGTCAGGCCGACTTCGCGCAGCTTGTCGAGCGCGACGTCGAAAATGTCGGTGCGGGTGTTGCGGATGACGATGTCGCCGCCGGTGGCAGCCACCGCGCACAGGAAGGTCGCCGCTTCGATGCGGTCCGAGATCACCGCGTGCCTGGCGCCGTGCAGCGCCGGCACGCCCTGGATCACCAGGCGTCCGGTGCCGATGCCCTCGATCTTTGCGCCCATCTTCACCAGCAGGTTGGCCAGGTCGGTCACTTCCGGCTCTTGCGCGGCGTTTTCCAGGATGGTCTCGCCTTCGGCCAGGGTCGCTGCCATCAGCAGGTTCTCGGTACCGGTGACCGTGATCATCTCGGTGCGGATGCTCGCGCCTTTCAGCTTCGGACACTTGGCGTAGATGTAGCCGCCTTCGATGTGGATCTCGGCGCCCAGCGCTTCCAGGCCCTTGATGTGCTGGTCGACCGGACGCGAGCCGATCGCGCAGCCGCCCGGCAGCGAGACCTTGGCCTGGCCGAAGCGCGCCAGCAGGGGGCCCAGCACCAGGATCGACGCGCGCATGGTTTTCACCAGCTCGTAGGGCGCTTCGAGCGTGTCGATGGCGCCGCCGTTCAGGGTCACGCGTTCGTCATCCTGCTTCACGGCCAGGCCGGTCTGCTCGAGCAGCTTGAGCATGGTCTTGACGTCGTGCAGGCGCGGCACGTTCGACAGTTCGAGGTCGCCGGCGGTCAGCAGGCCGGCGCACAGGATCGGGAGGGCGGCGTTCTTCGCGCCCGAGATGGTGATGTCACCGTTGAGGCGCTTGCCGCCGACAATCTGGAGCTTGTCCATGGTTATCCTTGATATTCTTCAGGGGTGAGGGTCTTCATCGACAGCGCGTGGATTTCCTCGCGCATGCGTTCGCCCAGGGCTGCATACACCAGCTGGTGGCGCTGGATCGGGCGCTTGCCCGCAAACGCCGGCGAAACGATGACGGCGGTGAAATGCTGGCCGTCGCCCTCGACTTCGAGGTGGGTGCATTCGAGGCCGGCGCTGATGTAGCCGTGGATTAGTTCTGGGGTGGTAGCCATGAGGCGCTCCTGGAAGATTAGTGGCGCAGCTTGTAGCCGCGCTTGAGCATATTGATTGCGAGGCCGGCGAGCAGCACGAAGAACAGCGCGACGATCGCCAGGCTGGTCCACGGCGAGACGTCGGACTTGCCGAAGAAGCCGTAACGGAATCCGTCAATCATATAAAAGAACGGATTGAAATGCGAGAGCATCTGCCAGAACGGCGGCAGCGAATGGATCGAGTAGAACACGCCCGACAGGAAGGTGGCCGGCATGATCACGAAAGTCTGCGAGGCGGCCAGCTGGTCGAACTTCTCGGCCCAGATGCCGGTGATCAGGCCCATGGTGCCGAGGATGGCGGCGCCCAGCAGCGCGAACACCAGGATGAACAGCGGCGCCACGAACGACAGCTGGGCCCACCACACGGTGACGATGAACACGCCGGCGCCGACCGCCAGCCCGCGCACCACCGAGGCGAGCACATAGGCCGAGAAGATCTCCCAGTGCGACAGCGGCGCGAGCAGGATGAACACCAGGTTGCCGCTGATCTTGGACTGGATCAGCGAGGACGAGGAGTTGGCGAAGCCGTTCTGCAGCACGCTCATCATCACCAGGCCGGGCACCAGGAAGGCGGTGTAGGCCACGCCCGGGTAGATCTGCACGTGGTTTTCCAGCGCGTGGCCGAAGATCAGCAGGTACAGGATGGCGGTCAGGATCGGCGCCGTGATGGTCTGGGTGGCGACCTTCCAGAAACGCAGCGTTTCCTTGTAGAAAAGGGTCTTGAACCCCTGCGAAACGATACTCATAAAGGCTTTCCGGCCATGATCTGGAGGAAAACGTCTTCCAGGTCGGCTTGTTGCAATTGCATCTCTTCGATCACGGCGCCCGAAGCGCGCAGGGTGGCCATGATGGCTTCCACTTCGGCGTACTCGTTCACGCGCAGGCTGTACTTGTTGCCGCTGCCATTGGCATGCTCGTCGTGCGACACCAGGTGGCGCAGGCCTTCAGGCAGCGCGCCGGCCAGGTGCACGTTCAGCTGCGAACCGGAGATGCGGCGGATCAGCGCCGACATCGTGTCGAGCGCGACCACCTTGCCGGCCTTGAGCATGGCCACGCGCTGGCACATGGCCTGCGCTTCTTCCAGGTAGTGGGTGGTCAGCACCACGGTGTGGCCTTCGCGGTTCAGGCGCGCGATGAACTTCCACAGGGTCTGGCGCAGTTCGACGTCGACGCCGGCGGTCGGCTCGTCGAGCACGATCACCGGCGGCTTGTGCACCAGCGCCTGGGCGACCAGCACGCGCCGCTTCATGCCGCCCGACAAGGCGCGCATGTTGACGTCGGCCTTGTTGGTCAGGTCGAGGTTTTCCATCACCTCGTCGATCCACTTGTCGTTGTTCTTCAGGCCGAAATAGCCCGATTGCAGGCGCAAGGTTTCGCGCACCGTGAAGAACGGGTCGAACACCAGTTCCTGCGGCACCACGCCGAGCTTCATGCGCGCGGCGCGGAAGTCGGTGACGACATCGTGGCCGTGGATGGCGACCGAACCGGCGTCGGGGCGGATCAGGCCGGCGATGGTGGAAATCAGGGTAGTCTTGCCGGCGCCGTTGGGGCCGAGCAGGCCGAAGAACTCGCCTTCTTCAATCGTCAGGGAAACGCCACCCAAGGCCTTCAGGGACTTGTAGCTTTTCTCGACTTTGGTAATCTGGATTGCTGTCATTCTTATTGTTGCTTGTGCATTGGTTGTCCGGCGGCAAAGGTTTTCGCGGGGGGAACGGTCAATTATAGGGGAAATTGCCGGATGAGCCGCGAGGGGCCGGGAATACGCGGGAGGAGGTGCGAAGGAGGCGCGCCGCGCCTGCTTCGCAAGATCAATCCTGGGGCAGGATCAATGGTGCTGCAGGTTGGCCGGAGAGTCCGCCAGCAGGGTGTCGACGCCGTACAGGGTGGCCAGGCTTTGCAGGCTGACCGGCAGGTTGATGAACGACACCGACACGCCGGCTTTGCGGGCCTGGCGCTGCATTTCGAGCAGCACCGCCACGCCCGACGAGTCGGACATCTTGACCGAATTCAGGTCGAACACGGTCTGGCCGGCACGCAGCGCCGCCAGGCCGCGCTCAAGCGCGCCCCGGGCGGTCTGGAAGGTCAGCGATTCCAGCGGCGCCTTGGAAGAGGTTTCCGTCATGTCGTGGCGCGCCTGCTTACTTGGATGCGGCTTTGAGCGGCTTGTTGGCCAGCTCTTTGTTGCGCTCGGCCAGTTTCTTGACCAGGCCGTCGATGCCGCCCTTGCCGATTTCAGTCGCGAAGGTGCCCTTGTAGGTTTCCACCAGCCACGCGCCGAGCACGTTGATGTCGAAAATCTTCCAGCCCGACGGGCCCTTGGCGAGGCGGTAGTTCAGCTGGATCGGCTCGCCGCGCGGAACGTTGACCTGCGAACGCACTTCGACTTCGGTGTCAGCCGGGTCGGCGCGCATCGGCTTGAATTCGACGGTCTCGTTCTTGATCTGCGATAGCGCACCCGAGTAGGTGTGGATCAGCAGGGTGCGGAACTCGTTCGACAGCGCGGTCTTCTGTTCCGGGGTGGCGTCGCGCCAGAAGCGGCCGGCCGCCAGCGCGGTCATGCGCTGGAAATCGACATAGGGCAGGATCTTGGCGTCGACCAGCTCCATCACCTTCTTCTGGTTGCCGGCCTGGATGTCCTTGTCGGCCTTGGCCGTGTCGATGACGTCGTTGCTGATGCGCTTGACGAGGACGTCAGGCGCTTCGTTGCCGGTAGGGGCAGGCGCGGCGAGCGCGCATGCGGCGAATGCAATAGTGCCCAGTGCGATTAGGTGTTTGATCAGTTTCATAAGCCCTCTTTCGTATTTGCGGGTGGGACAATCTGCAAACCGCTCTCATTGGCGGTTACAGGGATTCGGTTAACTACTTCGCCACCGTTTCGGATGACACGACTTATTTCTTGGGAGCCGGTGCTTCCGGGGTCGGACCCGGATCGTCCGGGTAAGCGGCGCGGATCGATTTCGCGTCCGCTGGCTGGTTCGCGTCTTTCGGCGGCGTGGTTGCAGGCGTGCCCGAAGGCGCGGTGGCAGGCGTGGCTGCCGGCGCGGTCGCGCCCGGGTCGTCCGGATACGCGGCCTTGATGCCTTTAGCGTCCGGCACTTCCTCGTCCTTCTTGCCTTCCTTGCGGAACGGAATCTTGAGCTGCTTGATCTTGGTTTCGCCGTTGTCGGTGATGCGCGACTGGCGGCGCTGCAGGAAACCGTCGCGGATGAACTCGTAGCGGTCGAGCGCGGCTTCTTCCATCAGGTTCGAAGCGTCCAGCACCGCGGCGCGCTGGTCGACCGCGCGTACCGCGATGCCGACGTTACGCACCGTCACCGGATACACATAAGCCCACGGGTCGGCATAGATGTCGACCGGGATCGCGACGGTGTCGCGCACCGTCGACGGGCCGAGCAGCGGCAGCATCAGGTAGGGACCGGACTGCACGCCCCAGGCGCCCAGGGTCTGGCCCAGGTCTTCGTTGTGCTTGTGCAGCCCGGCTTCCGAACCGATATCGAGCACACCGCCCATGCCCAGCGTCGAATTGACGGAGAAGCGCATGAAGTCGGACATGCCGTCCTGGCCCTTGCCCTGCAGCAGATTATTCACCGCGCTCCACAGGTCCGACAAGTTGCCGAAGAAGTTGGACACGCCGGTCTGCACGAAAGTGGGCAGCACCTGCTTGTAGGCGGTCGCGGCCGGCTTCAGCGCGACGCGGTCGACCGCATCGTTGAAAGCGAACACCTGGCGGTTGAATTTTTCGTAGGGGTCGCGCGGGTTCGGGCCCGTGGCGCAGCCGGCCAGCGTGGCGCTCACGGCGAGCGCCAGCGCGATGCCGCGCCAGCCGCCTGCGCGGGGAAGGGTGTTGTGTGTCATTTGCTGCTGTCCTTTCCGTCGGCAGCCTTGCTGTAGATGAACTGATTGATCAGGTCTTCCAGCACGGCCGCGGATTGGGTACTGTTGATGCGGTCGCCCGCCGCCAGGTTGACGGTGTCGCCGCCCGGCGAGATGCCGATGTACTGTTCGCCCAGCAAGCCGGCGGTGAGGATCTTCAGCGAGCTATCCTTGGGAAACTTGTGCCCGGCATCCAGGTCGAGCGTGACCACTGCCTGGTAGGTCTTGTCGTCGAAGCGGATGTCGCCGACCCGGCCGACGACCACGCCGGCGCTCTTCACGGGCGCCTGCGGCTTGAGGCCGCCGATGTTATCGAACTTGCCGGTGATGGCGTAGGTCTTGCTGAACGACAGCGTGCTCATATTGCCGGCCTTCAGGGCCAGGAACAGCAATGCAGCCAGTCCCAACAGGACAAACAGGCCAACCCAGACGTCGATAGTTTTGCGGTGCATATTCATTTCCTAAACTTGTTATTCGCTCAGGCCAGGCTGGCGGATTCAAATGGTTGCTTGGACTACTTGTTAAACATCAGCGCGGTCAGCACGAAGTCGAGGCCCCAGACCATCAGCGAGGCGAGCACCACGGTGCGGGTGGTGGCGCGCGATACGTCTTCCGGGGTCGGCTCCGCGTGGTAGCCCTGGAACAGCGCGGTGAAGGTCACCGCAACGCCGAACACCAGGCTCTTGATCACGCCGTTGAGCACGTCGGCACGCACATCCACGTTGGCCTGCATCTGCGACCAGAACGCGCCCTCGTCGACGCCGATCAGCTGCACGCCGACCAGGTAGCCGCCGAGCACGCCTACCGCGCTGAAGATGGTCGCCAGCACCGGCATCGCGATCACGCCGGCCCAGAAACGCGGCGCCAGCACGCGCTGGATCGGGTTGATGGCCATCATTTCCATCGCCGACAACTGCTCGCCGGCCTTCATCAGGCCGATCTGCGCGGTCAGCGAGGTGCCGGCGCGGCCGGCGAACAGCAGCGCGGTCACCACCGGTCCCAGTTCGCGCACCAGCGCCAGCGCGACCACCTGGCCGAGCTTTTGTTCGGCGCCATAGGGGTTCAGGGTGATATAGCCCTGCAGGCCCAGCACCATGCCGACGAACAGGCCCGATACGATGATGATGACGAGCGAATAGTTACCGATGAAGTGAATTTGCTCGGTGATCAGCCCCGGACGGCGCATCGCGCCGGGCGACACGCCCATCAGGCCGAAGAAGGAGCGGGTCGCGAAACCGACACTGGCGACGCTCTCGCGCAGGGGGCGGCCGATGGTGGCGAGGACGTTGGCGATCATGCGCGCGCTCCCAGGCCGAGGTCGTCCGCCAGCGGCGTGCCCGGGTAGTCGAACGGTACCGGGCCGTCCGGCTCGGCGTTGACGAACTGCTTGACGTACGGGTCGTCCGACACGCGCAGGTCGGCCGGCGTGCCTTGCGCGACGATCTTCCCGGCCGACATGAAGTAGACGTAGTCGGCGATCGCGAAGCACTCGTGCACATCGTGCGAGACCAGGATCGAGGTCGAACCGAGCGCGTCGTTGAGCTTGCGGATCAGGTTGGCGGTGACGCCCATCGAGATCGGGTCGAGGCCGGCGAACGGCTCGTCGTACATGATCAGCTCGGGATCGAGCGCGATGGCGCGCGCCACCGCGACCCGGCGCGCCATGCCGCCCGAGATCTCGGACGGTTTGAGCTTGTGCGCATTGCGCAGGCCGACCGTGTTCAATTTCAGCAGCACCAGGTCGCGGATCAGTTCTTCCGGGAGGTCGGTGTGCTCGCGCAGCGGGAAGGCGACGTTGTCGAACACCGACAGGTCAGTAAACAGGGCGCCGAACTGGAACAGCATGCCCATCTTGCGGCGCAGGCGGTACAGGCCGCTCGTGTCGAGCTCGTGCACCACCTCGCCGCCGACCCTGACTTCGCCTTTTTGCGGGCGGATCTGGCCGCCGATCAGGCGCAGCACCGTGGTCTTGCCGCAGCCGGAGCCGCCCATGACGGCAATGACTTTCCCGCGCGGGAAGTCCATGCGGAGATTCGACAGGATGACGCGCTCTCCGTAGGCAAACTGCAGATCGCGGATTTCGACAAGATTAGACACAGGGCTATTCGGAATTTGGGAATGCCGTATTGTAGTGCAGAAAGGTCAATCCCTGCTGGCGGACGCCCGTTTCAAAGCGCGCGCGGCACACCAGAATACAACACTAATGAACGACGGGTCAGATATTTCCGGATATAAGTATTTGTTTTGTATGGGATATAAATTACCAAGAGTAAAGAAATAGTTTCCAGCTAAAAATACACATATGTATGTAAAGGGGCGGACCAGGGCAGCGTTCGGGCGCTGCGCAGCGCCGTTTATGGCACGCTCGGCTGCAGCGGCCATGATGGCCGGGTCGAGGGCGGCACCGGCGCGTGATGACTCGGGCAGGCCCGGCTTGCCTGTGGCTGTGTCCGGCGGGGAGCCGTGCGAGACGCTCGGATGCGACGATTCCAGCCACCTGGCCCGAGCCCCGGGCTCAGTGCCGACATTCGGACACGAGCTGGACGCTGGAAGGTCCTGAGCTCGGACGGCAAACTCCAAACGGCTGGGGCCGTGTCCGAATGTCGGCGCTGACCCCAGGGTTATGGCTTTAGCGCGGCAAGACGGACGATCCCATCAGGAATTCGTCGACTGCGCGGGCGCACTGGCGGCCTTCGCGGATCGCCCACACCACCAGCGACTGGCCGCGCCGCATGTCGCCGGCGGCGAACACTTTCGGCACCGAAGTCGCATAGCAGCCTTCGCCGTCAGTCGTGGCGCGCGCATTGCCGCGGGCGTCCTTCTCGACGCCGAACGCGTCGAGCACTTGCTGCACTGGCGACACGAAACCCATCGCCAGCAGCACCAGGTCGGCCTTCATCTCGAATTCGGAATTCGGCACTTCGACCATCTTGCCGTCTTTCCATTCGACCTTGCAGGCGATCAGCTTCTCGACCTTGCCGCCCTTGCCTTCGAAGCGCTTGGTCGCGACCGCCCAGTCGCGGTCGCAGCCTTCCTCGTGCGAGGACGACGTGCGCAGCTTGGTCGGCCAGTACGGCCACACCAGCGGTTTGTTTTCCTCCTCCGGCGGCTGCGGCATCAGTTCGAATTGCGCGACCGACGCGGCGCCGTGGCGGTTCGAGGTGCCGACGCAATCGGAACCCGTATCGCCGCCGCCGATCACCACCACGTGCTTGGCGCCGGCCTTGATCTGGTCCTTGACCTTGTCGCCGGCGTTGATCTTGTTCTGCTGCGGCAGGAAGTCCATCGCGAAATGCACGCCTTTCAGCTCGCGGCCCGGCACCGGCAGGTCGCGCGGCTGCTCGGCGCCGCCGGCGATGACGATGGCGTCGAAATCTTTCTCCAAGTCTTCAGGGAAAATCGTTTCCTTGGCCCAGTTGTTGACCGAGGCGGGGAAAACCTTGCCGACCAGGACGCTGGTGCGGAATTTCACGCCTTCGGCTTCCATCTGCTTCACGCGCAGGTCGATGTGCGACTTCTCCATCTTGAAATCGGGGATGCCGTAGCGCAGCAGGCCGCCGATGCGGTCGCTCTTTTCGAACACCGTCACCGCGTGGCCGGCGCGCGCCAGCTGCTGCGCCGCTGCCATGCCGGCGGGACCGGAGCCGACCACGGCGACTTTCTTGCCGCTCAGCTTTTCAGGCGGCTGCGGCACCACCCAGCCGTGCTCCCAGCCGGTGTCGATGATCTTGTGCTCGATCGACTTGATGCCGACCGGGTCGTTGTTGATGCCGAGCGTGCAGGCCGACTCGCACGGTGCAGGACAAACCCGGCCGGTGAACTCGGGGAAGTTGTTGGTCGAGTGCAGGTTGTCCAGCGCGGCGCGGTAGTGGCCGTGGTACACCAGGTCGTTCCAGTCCGGGATCACATTGTTGACGGGGCAGCCCGTGTTGCAGAACGGGATGCCGCAATCCATGCAGCGCGCCGCCTGCAGCTTGGCCTGCGGGTCGGTCAGGTGCAGCACGAATTCCTGATAGTTCTTGACGCGCGCCGGCGGCGGAAGATATTCCTCGTCCTGGCGCTTGAATTCCATGAAGCCGGTGATTTTACCCACGATGAATCCTCTTGTTAGTGTGCTTAGGCAGCGATCTGCTCGGCCGCTTCTTCCATGCTGCTGTTGTGCATTTCTTCCAGCGCGCGCTTGTAGTCGGTCGGGAAGACCTTGACGAACTTGGAGCGCCCCGCAGCCCAGTCGTCGAGCAAGTTGCGCGCGCGGGTGCTGCCGGTGTGCTTGAAGTGCCGTTCGATCAGGCGTTTCAGGATCGCTTCGTCCGACTCGCGCTCGCCGTCGCGGGTCTGGCTGTGCCAGCCCGACACGTCGCCCTGTTCCTTGGCGCTGTGCACGCGCTCGAGGTTGACCATCGTGGTGTTGCAGCGTTTCTCGAAGTCGCCGGCCGGATCGTAGACATACGCCACGCCGCCCGACATGCCGGCCGCGAAGTTGCGCCCGGTCGCGCCCAGCACGACGACGGTGCCGCCGGTCATGTATTCGCAGCCGTGGTCGCCGCAGCCCTCGACCACCGCCGTGGCCCCCGAGTTGCGCACCGCGAAGCGTTCGCCGGCGACGCCGTTGAAGAAGGCTTCCCCGGAAATTGCGCCGTACAGCACGGTGTTGCCGACGATGATGTTGTCCACCGCCCAGCCGCGGAACTCGGTGTTCGGCCGCACGATGATGCGCCCGCCCGACAAGCCCTTGCCCACGTAGTCGTTGCCTTCGCCGACCAGGTCGAGCGTGATGCCGGCCGCCAGGAAGGCCGCGGCCGACTGACCCGCCGTGCCTTGCAGCTGGATGTGGATGGTGTCGTCCGGCAGGCCGGCGTGGCCGTAGCGCTTGGCCACTTCGCCCGACAGCATGGTGCCGACCGTGCGGTTGACGTTGCGCACCGGCGAGATGAACGAGACGCGCTCGCCCTTTTCCAGCGCGGCCCTGGCCTGCGCGATCAGCTTGTGGTCGAGCGCCTTCTCCAGCCCGTGCTCCTGCTGCTCGGTATGGAAGATCGACATGCCGGCAGCCGCTTTCGGCTGGTAGAAGATGGCCGCAAAGTCTAGCCCTTGCGCCTTCCAGTGCGTGATCGCCTTCGACTTGTCGAGCAGGTCGGCGCGGCCGATCAGTTCGTCGTAAGTGCGGATGCCCAGCTGGGCCATCAGCTGGCGCGCTTCCTCGGCGACGAAGAAGAAATAGTTGACCACGTGCTCGGGTTTGCCGGAGAACTTGGCGCGCAGCAGCGGATCCTGCGTCGCGACGCCGACCGGGCAGGTGTTCAGGTGGCACTTGCGCATCATGATGCAGCCTTCGACCACCAGCGGCGCGGTGGCGAAGCCGATTTCGTCGGCGCCCAGCATGGCGGCGATGACGACGTCGCGGCCGGTCTTCATCTGGCCGTCGGCCTGCACCCGGATGCGGCTGCGCAAGCCGTTCAGCACCAGCGTCTGCTGCGTTTCGGCCAGGCCCAGCTCCCACGGCGTGCCGGCGTGCTTGACCGACGACAGCGGCGAGGCGCCGGTGCCGCCGTCATGGCCGGCCACCACCACGTGATCGGCCTTGGCCTTGGTGACGCCGGCGGCCACGGTGCCGATGCCCACTTCGGACACCAGCTTGACCGAGATCGAGGCGCGCGGATTGGCGTTCTTCAGGTCGTGGATCAGCTGCGCCAGGTCCTCGATCGAATAGATGTCGTGGTGCGGCGGCGGTGAAATCAGGCCGACGCCCGGCACCGAGAAACGCAGGCTGGCGATGTATTCCGACACCTTATGGCCAGGCAGCTGTCCGCCTTCGCCGGGTTTCGCGCCCTGCGCCATCTTGATCTGGATCTGGTCGGCCGAGTTGAGGTATTCGGCGGTGACGCCGAAACGCCCGGACGCCACCTGCTTGATGCGCGAACGCAGCGAGTCGCCGTCCTGCAGCGGAATGTCGACCACCACGTTGGAAGCGCCGATCACCGACGACATGGTCTGGCCCTGCTTGATCGGGATGCCTTTCAGTTCCTGCGTGTAGCGCGCCGGATCTTCGCCGCCTTCGCCGGTATTCGACTTGCCGCCGATGCGGTTCATCGCGATCGCCAGGGTGGCGTGCGCTTCGGTGGAGATCGAGCCGAGCGACATGGCGCCGGTGGCGAAGCGCTTGACGATCTCCTTGGCCGGTTCGACTTCGTCGATCGGGATCGCTTTCGTCGGATCGAGCTTGAATTCGAACAGCCCGCGCAAAGTCAGGTGGCGGCGGCTCTGGTCGTTGATGATCTGCGCGTATTCCTTGTAGCTGTTGAAGTTGTTGGCGCGGGTCGAATGCTGCAGCTTGGCGATCGCGTCCGGCGTCCACATGTGTTCTTCGCCGCGCACGCGGAAGGCGTACTCGCCGCCGGCGTCGAGCGCGTCGGCCAGGATCGGATCGTTGCCGAAGGCCAGCGAATGCAGGCGCAGCGCTTCCTCAGCCACCTCGAACACGCCGATGCCTTCGACCGAGGACGAGGTGCCCTTGAAGTACTTGTCGACCAGCGACTTGTTCAGGCCGATCACTTCGAAGATCTGCGCACCGCAATACGACATGTAGGTCGAGATGCCCATCTTCGACATCACCTTCATCAGGCCCTTGCCGATCGCCTTGGTGTAGTTGTAGATGGCGGCCTCGCCCGACAGGTCGCCGGCCAGGCCGTGCGCCAGGTCGACCAGGGTCTCCATCGCCAGGTAAGGGTGCACCGCTTCGGCGCCGTAGCCTGCCAGCAGCGCGAAGTGGTGGGTCTCGCGCGCCGAACCGGTTTCCACCACCAGGCCGGTGGAAGCGCGCAGGCCGCGCGCGACCAGGTGCTGGTGGACGGTGGAAGTGGCCAGCAGGGCGGGAATCGCGACCTGGTCGGCCGACACCGCGCGGTCCGACACGATCAGGATGTTGTGGCCGGACTTGACCGCGTCGACCGCTTCAGCGCACAGCGAGGCGAGCGAGGCTTCGATGCCTTCCTTGCCCCATGCGACCGGGTAGCAGATGTTCAGTTCGTACGACTTGAACTTGCCGCCGGTGTGCAGGCTGATCGAGCGCAGGCGCGCCATGTCGTCGAAACCGAGCACCGGCTGCGATACTTCGAGGCGCATCGGCGGATTGACGTTGTTGGTATCGAGCAGGTTCGGCTTCGGTCCGATGAAGGACACCAGCGACATCACCATCGCTTCGCGGATCGGGTCGATCGGCGGGTTGGTCACCTGCGCGAACAGCTGCTTGAAGTAGTTATACAGCGGCTTGAGCTTGTTCGACATCACCGCCAGCGGCGAGTCGTTGCCCATCGAGCCGGTCGCTTCCTCGGCCAGCAGCGCCATCGGCGCCATCAGGAACTTCAGGTCTTCCTGGGTGTAGCCGAACACCTGCTGGCGGTCCAGCACCGAGGCGGCCAGCTTCTCGCCCTGGGCCGGCGTATCCTTGGCGCGGTTGTGCGCCAGCTGGCTTTCGGTCAGCTTGATTTCGTTCAGCTTGATGCGCACCGAATTGATCCAGGCCTTGTACGGCTTGGCGTTGGCATAGGTGTCCTTCAATTCCTTGTCGTCGATGATGCGGCCCGCTTCCAGGTCGATCAGGAACATCTTGCCCGGCTGCAGGCGCCATTTCTGGATGATCTTCGATTCCGGGATCGGCAGCACGCCGGACTCGGACGCCATCACCACCAGGTCGTCGTCGGTGACGATGTAGCGCGCCGGGCGCAGGCCGTTGCGGTCCAGTGTGCCGCCGATGTGGCGGCCGTCGGTGAAAGCCATCGCGGCCGGGCCGTCCCACGGCTCCATCATCGCCGCATGGTATTCGTAGAAGGCGCGGCGGTTGTCGTCCATCATGCCGTGGTTTTCCCAGGCTTCCGGGATCATCATCATCATCGCCTGGGCGATCGGGTAGCCGGACATGATCAGCAGTTCGAGCGCGTTGTCGAAGCAGGCGGTGTCGGACTGGCCTTCATAGATCAGCGGGAACAGCTTGTGCAGGTCGTCGCCCAGGACGGCCGACTTCATCACGCCTTCGCGCGCGCGCATCCAGTTGAAGTTGCCCTTGACGGTGTTGATCTCGCCGTTGTGGGCGATCAGGCGGTAGGGGTGGGCCAGCGGCCACTCCGGGAAGGTGTTGGTCGAGAAGCGCTGGTGCACCAGCGCCAGCGCCGAAATACAGCGCGGATCCTGCAGGTCCTTGTAGTAGACGCCGACCTGGTCGGCCAGCAGCAGGCCCTTGTAGACGATGGTGCGCGCCGACATCGACGGCACGAAAAATTCCTTGCCGTGCAGGAGCTTGAGCGCCTGGATCGCGTGGCCGGACGATTTGCGGATGACGTACAGTTTGCGCTCCAGCGCGTCAGTGACCATGATGTCCGGGCCGCGGCCGATGAAGATCTGGCGGATCACCGGCTCCTTGGCGCGCACGGTGGGCGACATCGGCATGGTTTCGTCGAGCGGTACGTTGCGCCAGCCCAGCACGACCTGGCCTTCGATGCGCGCGGCGCGTTCAATTTCCTGTTCGCAGGCGATGCGCGAGGCGTTTTCTTTCGGCAGAAACACCATCCCGACGCCGTATTCGCCGGGCGGAGGCAGCTCGACGCCCTGTTTCGCCATTTCGTCGCGGTAGTACTGGTCGGGGATCTGGATCAGGATGCCGGCGCCGTCGCCCATCAGCTTGTCCGCGCCGACCGCACCCCGGTGATCGAGATTTTTCAGGATCAGCAGGCCCTGCTCGATGATGGAGTGGCTCTTGTTGCCCTTGATATGGGCGATGAAACCTACGCCGCAGGCATCGTGTTCATTCGAGGGGTCGTACAAACCTTGGGCAATCATCGCGTTCTCCACAGCTTTTTCGGGTGAAAAGCGAGAATAGTGCAATGCAGCAGAGAACGTCAACCGAAACAATTAGGGTCGGAGTCGAATTAATTGACCGTATGTCGCTCGGAAATTTAAATGGGGACAGAGTCAATGGCTTCGATGGGTCTGAACCCGCGGTTTCAGGCCCCGGTGCTCTCCGGCTTGACTTTGAACGGCCGTCCGCGCTTGGCGGGCAGCACCTGGCGCTTGGCCTTGTTCTGCAGCTCGGTCTTGAACGCGTCGGATCCCAGCGGCCATCCCTTCAGCAGCGCGTGGCCGATCGCCTCCAGCTGCCTGGCGGTCAGCGGCCGGTCCACCAGCTCCTTGTACGCTGCTTCCCGCTGGAACGGCGTATTCCCCAGTGCCCAGTACAGCGCGTGGTCGGTGATCACCGGATCCGGCTTCACGCCGGCATGGTGCGCATAGCTCGACCACGGATACGCGAGCGGGTCCGCCGCGAACTGGGCGCGCACCGGATTGAACTCGACATATTGGCTGCATTGCATGAAATACGAGGCGGCGTCGATCACCGAGGTCTTGAAACGCCCCTGGAACAGGCTGCCCGAGCGGCCGTACTTGGCGTTGAACCAGGGCACATAGTAGCGGCCGGTGCGCTGCATGGCCTGCGCCAGTCCGCCCTCGTCGGCCGGCGTGGCCAACAGGTGCAAGTGGTTGGGCATCAGCACATAGGCGTGGATGGCGACCTTGAATTCGCGCGCGCTTTCCCTCAGCCAGCCGAGGAAGCGCTGGTAATCCTCCGGCTCGCGGAAAATCAGCTGGCCGTCATGGCCTTGCTGGATGACGTGGTGAGGCTGGTGGGGAACGATCAGACGAGGAAGGCGGGCCATGGCGGTGGGTAAAAAGCGGGAATATCCCGATTCTACCGGACCGGACCGACCCTGTCCCTATTTGTTTTCAGGAAGCTGGATCGGCCGATCGACCCTGTCCCTGATTATTTCACGAGAGCGTGAATCCGGCCGACAGGCTGTAGCCTTCGCCGTAGGCGCTGCGCAGCGGCAGGTCCTGGCCGAGTCCGCTGCGCGCTTTCTTGCGCAGGCGATATACCAGCATGTCGACGCGGCGGCTGGCGTCCGGGTCCTCGCCGCCCATGCCGGCCACGATCACCTGGCGCGGCACCGGCCGGGTGTTGATGGTCAGCAGGTGCAGGAAGTTGCACTCTTTTTCGGTCAGGTCGATCACGGCGCCCATCAACTCGAGTTGGCGAGCGCTCACTCGCAGGTTCCACTTGCTCGGCGCCGGCGCCGGCTCCTGCGGCCGCACGCGGCGGTCGAGCGCTTCGATATGCGCGGCGAGTTCGGGGAACTTGATCGGCTTGGTCAGGTAGTGGTCGGCGCCGAGGCGCAGGCCGAGGATGCGGTTGTCGAACGCGACCCGGCCGGTCAGCACCAGCAGGCCGATCTCCGGATACAGCTGGCGCATGCGGGGAATCACGTTGAAGCCGTCCTCGTCGGGCAGGCCGAGATCGAGCACCACCACCGCGGTCGGCGTCTTGGTCAGCGCCGCCCACATTTCGCCGGCGGTGGTGGCGATCGTCACCTCATGGTCGAGCTCAACCAGGAATTCGGCCATATCCCCGGCGTAATCGCCGTTGTCTTCAACAATCAGTATCTGCGTCATGGGCGGGTCTTGTTATTCATTTCTATATTTCTCTGGGCAAGTTCGGGCCCAGGTCCAGCCCCTTATTTGTTACCGGAATTATCACTCTTGTGAGTGCCGTATGCAACATGTTTCCCCACCGACACCCTTATTGGTAGCCACACTCTAAATTCTGCACCGCTTGGCAATATATTGCGCGCGTCAATGGCGCCGCCGTGGACGTCGACCACGGCGCGCGCCATGTACAGTCCGAGTCCTGAGCCCGGGCGCCCTTGGGCATTCGCCCCGCGATAGGACTTGGCGAAAATGCGGTCGAAATCGGCGAGCGGAATTCCCTCTCCATGGTCGCGCACCTGCAGTTCGATGCCGCCGTCGGCGAGCCGTCCGGACAGCGCGATCGGCGCATCGGCCGGCGAGTACTGCAACGCATTATCTACCAACACTTTCAAAACCAGGCGTAAACCTCGTGGCTCGCAGCGCAGCGAATCGGGCAGGTCGCCGGGCGAACAGCTCACGCCGCGGCCGGCCGCGCGCGCCAGTTGCGCGCCTTCTTCCAGTAATTGGCGCGGGTCGATGCTGTCGTCGGGGCGCCGCACGCCTGCTTGCGCGACCCGCTCGGGCGACAGGTACTCGTCGAGCATGCCGACCAGGCGGTCGACCGCGGCGGAAATCCTGCGGTAGCGCTCGCGAGTGGGCTGGTCGGCATTGACGCCGGTCGCCTCGAGCCGCTGGATGGCGCCGTCGATGGTCGACAGCGGAGTACGGAATTCGTGGTTCAGCATGCTGGCGAAGCGGCGCTGGCCGGCCTCGTGTTCGCGCCGCCCGGACAGGTCGCGCACGATGCCCACCAGCGAGGTCGGCCTGCCCGACTGGTCCACCAGCACGCTCGAGATGATTTCGATCGGCACCTGCCGGCCGTCGCGGTGCGCCTGCTCGAACTGGCGCACCAGCCTCAGCCGGCTAAGGTCGCCGGCGGCGAGCCGCTCCAGCCTGAGGCGCAGGCCGGCGCATAACGCGGCCAGCGGGCCGGCGGCGTCGGCGCTGCCCAGCTGGCGGTGGAAGTCGTCGGCGCCGTAGCCGAGCAGCGCTTCGATCGCCGGGCTGATGTAGCTCGGCAAGCCGGTCGCGCAGTCGACCACCCAGGCCACATCGCCGCCGAGTTCGGCGATGACGCGGAACTGCCCGCCGCTGGCGCCCAGGTCCATCGGCGCCCTATTCCTCGAGCGGGGCAAAGATGGCTTGCAGGTCTTCCTGCGTCAGCACCATCTTGTGCGACTCGCCATCGGCCAGGATCGACTGCGCCAGGTCCGATTTCTTTTGCTGCAGCAGCTGGATTTTTTCTTCCAGCGTGCCCTTGGCGATCAGCTTGTAGACGAATACCGGCTTGTCCTGGCCGATGCGCCAGGCGCGGTCGGTGGCTTGGTTCTCGGCCGCCGGATTCCACCACGGATCGTAATGGATCACCGTGTCGGCCGCGGTCAGGTTCAGGCCCACGCCGCCCGCCTTCAGGCTGATCAGGAAAATCGGCACGGCGCCCTGCTGGAATGCGGCCACTTGCGCGGCCCGGTCCTTGGTGTCGCCGGTCAGCAGCGCGTACGGGATGCGGCGCGCGTCGAGCTCTTCCTGGATCAGCGCGAGCATACTGGTGAACTGCGAGAACACCAGGATCTTGCGGCCTTCCTCGAGCAGGTCGTCGACCATCTGCATCAGGTCGACCAGCTTGGCCGAGCCGCTGTCCTTCTTGCGCGACGGCAGCGCTTTGACCAGGCGCGGGTCGCAGCACACCTGGCGCAGCTTGAGCAAGGCTTCCAGGATCACGATCTGGCTGCGCGCCACGCCCTTCTTGTCGATCTCGTCGCGCACTTTCTTGTCCATTGCCAGCCGCACGGTTTCATACAGGTCGCGCTGGGCGCCGGACAGTTCGACCTTGCGCACCATTTCCGTCTTCGGCGGCAGTTCCTTGGCGACGTTGTCCTTGGTCCGGCGCAACAGGAAAGGCTTGATGCGGCGGTTCAGCAGCGCACGCCGCAGCGGGTCGTCCTGGCGCTCGATCGGATGGCGGAACTGGCTGTTGAAGGTCTTCTCGTCGCCCAGCAGGCCGGGCAGCAGGAAGTGGAATTGCGACCACAGTTCGCCGAGGTGGTTTTCCAGCGGCGTGCCGGTCAGGCAGAGGCGGTGGCGCGAGGTCAGCAGGCCGGCGCTCTGGGCCGCCTTCGAGCGGTTGTTCTTGATGTAATGCGATTCGTCCAGGATTACCAGGTGGTAGCTGTGCTCGCGCAGTTTCTCCTCGTCGCGGGGCAGCAGCGCGTAGGTGGTCAGCACCAGGTCGGCCTGCTCGATCTGGTCGAACAGGTCGAGCCGCTCCTTGCCTTGCAACAGCAGCACGCGCAGGCTTGGTGCGAAGCGCGCGGCCTCGTCCTGCCAGTTGGTCATCAGGCTGGTCGGCGCGATCACCAGCGCCGGGCTGGTCAGGCGGCCCGCTTCCTTTTCGACCAGGATGTGGGCGAGGGTCTGCACCGTCTTGCCCAGGCCCATGTCATCGGCCAGGATGCCGGCCAGGTCGTATTCGCGCAGGAACTGCATCCAGGCCAGGCCGTCGGACTGGTAGTCGCGCAAGGTCGCTTGCAGGCCGGCCGGCGCGGCCACTTTCTGGACCGAACCGAACAGGCTGAGCTTGCGGCCGGTCTCGCGCAACTGCTCGCCGCCGAACCATTTCAGCTCGGTGCCGCGCGCCAGCTCTTCCAGCCGGCCCGCGTCGAGGGTCGACAGGCGTACCTTGTTCTTGATCTTGTCGCTGAAATACAGCTCGCCCAAGGTGCCGAGGATGGGCTTCAGCCGGCCCCACGGCAAGGCCACGCGCAGGCCGTCAGGCAAGGTCGCCAGCATCTGGTCGGCTTCGCCGTGCGCGGCCAGCACGTCCGGATCGAAGTCGCTCGGCGCGCTGCGGATCAGCTGCACCAGCACCGGCAGCAGCGGTACCCGTTTCTGGTTGACCACGATGCCCAGTTCCAGCTCGAACCACGCATTGCCCGCTTCGGCCGGCTGGTCGATTTCGGCGTACCAGTCCTCCACCGCGACGACGTCGTAGCGGTAGTGTTTCGAGCGCTGCAGCTTCCAGCCACTGGCGGACAGGGTGTCCAGGTCGGCCGCGGCGAAGCGCAGCCAGTGGGCCTGGCTTTCCAGCTGCAGCGCGCCGGTCAGGCCGTTGAGCGGCGCGGTGGCCGGCTTGCGGAAGCCCAGCGCGGTCAGCTTGGCCAGCGCGGCCGCCTCGGCCTCGGCGTCGCGCGCGATGACTTCGGTGACGTCGCCGACCTGGCGCACGACGCGCTGGTCCGGATCGAACGAGACGCGCTCGCCGTCGTAATCGTAGGACAGCACGGCCACGTCGTGCCAGCGCTGCAGCGCGCCGTCGGCCAGCTGGACCGAGTCGAGCAGCAGGTGCGGACGCGGGCTGACGTCGTCGCGCAGGCGCTGGGTCAGCGGCTGAGGCAAGGGCATTAGTTGTTGCAGGCCATGCGCCAGCAGCAACTGCGAGACGCGTTTCTTGTCGCTGCCGGTCAAGGCCGGCGCCTGCGCGACCAGCGCCTGCAATTCGGCCAGCGAGATGTCTACACCGCCGCGGTTCAGTTCCAGCGCGCCGCAGGACAGGTTGTCGATGTACCACGGCGGATCGGTCGGCAGCATGTAGTCGATCTGGTCGGCGGCGCTGTGGGTGGCGCCGGCGGCCGGCTCGACCTGCCAGCCGAGGCGGGCGGTGCGGCCTTCGTCGCGCCAGACAAGGTTGGCCTTGCGCACCGGGCCGGCCTGCAGCGGATATACCAGCCCGCTCGACATGTCCGGCCAGGAGTTCGCCCACAGCAACTTATCTTGCTCGAGCAGCATGCGCAGCAGGATCGCGCCGATCTTGCCTTTCGGCTCGGTCGCGGTGCTGCTTTGCGAGGCGCCGCTGCGCATTGCAATGAAGAAGCGCACCAGGTCCTCGTCGTCGCCTTCGAGGTAGGCGGGCGGGGCCGACAGCAGCGAGAACACTTCGCTGACCGGGCTCGCCGCGGCCACTTCGCCGTTCGGGCGCAGGCGCGCCTTGCACAGGCACAGCGCCACGTGGCGGCCGCCGCTGGTGGGCGCCATCACGTACACGAACTTGTACTGGGCGAGCTTGGGATCCTTGACTTCGACGGTCAGCTTGGGCCGCGGATGGGCCGCGGCGTCGACCCGCTGCAACCAGCTGGCCACGGGCGCGGCCAGGGCAGGTGCGGGGGTGGAAGGCTGGGCCGGCGTCGCTGCCGGCGGGGCAACACTAGGTTCGTCTCGCATTAAATCCATCGGGTGCATTGTTCTGTGCATTCTGTATCAAAAAAGACAAGATCCGATATTATGCGCCATCCCCGGACTTTGTTTTGTCCGCCATCCGACGCATAAGAAAACATTTACATATTGCAACAAATCGATCCGTGCGCACAGCAAAATCGTTGCGCGCAACAAGCGCATTGGCGATCCCGCTTTGGCTTGCGGATGCGCTGGTCTGACATCATCGCCGCAAACCGCCGCCAAAACAAGCCAGTCGGATCAACGGGGGTGCGGCGCAGGGGAACAGGCCGCTTTTGCGGCTGTGGCATTTTCGCCACCGGCGGCCGGCTCAGCCTTCCGCCCGGCTGCGCCGAAACTGCGGCAGGCCGTCTGCCAAGGTCAGCCAGGCAAGCTTGCTGCCGACAAAAGTGTGGTCTTGCGGCGGCACCAGGCCGGGTGTGTCGAGGCTGCAGGTGGTGATGTCGATCTCGGCCGGGGAGGCGTCGTCGGCGAAGGTCAGCTGGGTACCGCAGGTCGGGCAGAAGCTGCGGCTTGCGTGGGAGCTCGAGCGGAAACTGGCCGGCGTCCCGGCGAGCAACTCGAAGTCCGCGGCCGGCACGCTGAACCATGCGACGCAGGGCGCGCCCGTGGTCGGCCTGCACATATCGCAATGACAATTCGTCGCATGAAAGATCCGGTCCGACACCCGATACCGGATTGCTCCGCAAAAACATCCGCCGTTCATCATGATTTTCTCCAATGCCCGCAAAATAAATAAATGGGGTCAGACCCGTTTTTAATTCGCCAGGTCTTCCGCATCCCGAATTTACGTTGCCAAGAATGGCAGGTTGCACCTGATAGCATGCCATTCCCGCTCGTCGCGCCGAAGAAGAATGGGGTCTGACCCCATTTTGGTTTGGCTTGCCCTGCTGCACAAGCAGTTTACGCTGTCAAGACTGGCGTAAATAATAAATGGGGTCAGACCCGTTTTTAATTCGCCAGGTCTTCCGCATCCCGAATTTACGTTGCCAAGAATGGCAGGTTGCACCTGATAGCATGCCATTCCGCTCGTCGCGCCGAAGAAGAATGGGGTCTGACCCCATTTTGGTTTGGCTTGCCCTGCTGCACACGCAGTTTACGCTGTCAAGACTGGCGCATTCCGCTCGATTGCGTATCATTCCCCCCTTGACTCACCAGCGGTCCGCCGATGCGGATGTACCCATGCTCCCTACAATCGAACAACGCCTCGCCATTGAACTTGCCGCCAAACCGGTGCAGGTCGCCGCCGCCATCGCCCTGCTGGACGAAGGCGCCACCGTGCCGTTTATAGCGCGCTACCGCAAGGAAGCGACCGGCGGCCTCGACGACATCCAGCTGCGCCTGCTCGAAGAGCGCCTGCGCTACCTGCGCGAACTGGAAGACCGCCGCGCCGCGATCATCGCGTCGATCACCGAACAGAACAAGATGACGCCGGCCCTGCTCGACGCCGTCACCCACGCCGAAGACAAGACCCGCCTCGAAGACCTCTACCTCCCCTATAAACAGAAGCGCCGCACCAAGGCGCAGATCGCGATCGAAGCCGGCCTGGCGCCACTGGCCGACGGCCTGCTGGCCGATCCGACCATCAATCCCGAAGAAGAAGCGGCCAAGTACCTGCGCGAAGCGTTCACCAGCGACGACGGCAATAACCCGGGCGTGGCGGACGCCAAGGCAGCGCTCGACGGCGCGCGCCAGATCCTGATGGAGCGCTTCGCCGAAGACGCGACCTTGCTGCAGTCGCTGCGCGAATACGTGCGCGAGCACGGCGTCGTCGAGTCGAAGGTCGTCGCCGGCAAGGAAGACGCGGGCGAAAAATTCGCCGACTATTTCGATTACTCGGAAACGATCGGCACCGTGCCATCGCACCGCGCTCTGGCGCTGCTGCGCGGGCGCCGCGAAGGCATGCTCGATGTGGCCCTGCGCCTCGACACCGAACCTGAGAAGCCGAAGTGGGACGCCCCGCACAATCCGTGCGAAGGCCGCATCGCCGCGCGCTTCGGCATCAAGAACCTGGGCCGTCAGGCCGACAAGTGGCTGGGCGACACCGCGCGCTGGACCTGGCGCGTGAAAAGCTTCATGCACCTCGAGACCGAGTTGATGGGCGCGCTGCGCGAAAAGGCCGAACTCGATGCGATCAACGTGTTCGCGCTGAACCTGAAAGCCTTGCTGCTGGCCGCGCCGGCCGGCCCGCGCGCCACGATGGGCCTCGATCCGGGCCTGCGCACCGGCGTCAAGGTGGCGGTGGTCGACGCTACCGGCAAGGTGGTCGACACCGCGGTGATCTATCCGCACCAGCCGAAGAACGACTGGGACGGCTCGCTGCACCTGCTCGGCCAGCTGGCGGCGAAGCACAAGGTGTCGCTGATCTCGATCGGCAACGGCACCGCCTCGCGCGAAACCGACAAGCTGGCGCAGGACCTGATCAAGCAGCGTCCCGAACTGAAGCTGACCAAGATCGTGGTGTCGGAAGCCGGCGCCTCGGTGTATTCGGCGTCCGAATTCGCCTCGCGCGAGCTGCCCGACATGGACGTGTCGCTGCGCGGCGCGGTGTCGATCGCGCGCCGCCTGCAGGACCCGCTGGCCGAACTGGTGAAGATCGATCCGAAGTCGATCGGCGTGGGCCAGTACCAGCACGACGTGTCGCAGACCCAGCTCGCCCGTTCGCTCGACGCGGTGGTCGAGGATTGCGTGAACGCGGTCGGCGTCGATGTGAACACCGCCTCGGCGCCGCTGCTGGCGCGTGTTTCGGGCTTGTCCTCGAGCGTGGCCCAGAGCATCGTCACCTACCGCGACATGAAGGGCGCCTTCGCTTCGCGCGCCGCGCTCAAGGCGGTGCCGCGCCTGGGAGAGAAGACCTTCGAACAGGCGGCCGGTTTCCTGCGCGTGATGGGCAGCGAGAATCCACTCGATGCGTCGGCGGTGCACCCGGAATCGTATCCGCTGGTCGAGAAGATCCTGGCCGATATCAAGAAGGACATGAAGGCGGTGATCGGTGACGCCGCGCTGCTCAAGACCCTCAACCCGGCGCGCTACGCCGACGAGAAGTTCGGCGTGCCGACGATTAGCGACATCCTCAAGGAACTGGAAAAGCCGGGACGCGATCCGCGGCCTGAGTTCACCACCGCCACCTTCAAGGAAGGCGTCGAGGAGATCCGCGACCTGCGCCCGGACATGATCCTCGAGGGTGTGGTGACCAACGTGGCGGCGTTCGGCGCGTTTGTCGACATCGGGGTGCACCAGGATGGGCTGGTGCACATCTCGGCGCTGTCGAATACCTTCGTCAAGGATCCGCACACGGTGGTGAAGGCCGGCCAGGTGGTGCGCGTGAAGGTGCTCGAGGTGGACGAGAAGCGCAAGCGCATCGCACTGACCATGCGCCTGACCGACAGCGCGCCGCAGCCAGGTTCGAAGCCGGAACAGCGCGGCGACCGCACCGACGGCAAGCGCCTGGCGCAGCACCAGAAGCAGGAGCGCACGCCGGAGCCGTCCGGCAGCATGGCGGCGGCGTTCGCCAAACTGCGTCAGTAGGCGCACCGCTGCCATTTTTAACGCGGCGGCGACAAACCCGGGGTCAGGTCCGCCGGACCTGACCCCGGCCCTTGGGCGGCGCGGCAGCAACTGGGGTTTTCTTATAAAATGCCGTTATCCATTCAATTCTTTACATTTTTTTCACTGAGGCAGCCATGAGCGACGTACAAACCTGGATCAAAGAGACCGTGAGCAGCACCCCGGTCGTATTGTTCATGAAGGGCACCGCCCAGTTCCCGCAATGCGGCTTTTCCGGCCGTGCGATCCAGATCCTGAAAGCCTGCGGCGTCGAGAACATCGCCACCGTCAACGTGCTGGACGATCCGGAGGTGCGCCAGGGGATCAAGGACTTCTCGAACTGGCCGACCATTCCCCAGCTGTACGTGAAGGGCGAATTCATCGGCGGCTCCGACATCATGAACGAGATGTTCGAATCGGGCGAACTCAAAGCCCTGCTCGATGCCTGATCAACGCCCGCGGCGGCTGATCGTCGCCATCACCGGCGCCACCGGCGCGGTGTATGGCGTGCGGCTGTTGCAGCAGCTGGCGGCGACCCCGGGGATCGAGACGCACCTGATCATCTCCGACGCCGCCAACCTTACCCTTCACCAGGAAGTGGGCATGCAGCGGCGTGATGTCGAAGCGCTGGCCCATGTGGTGCACAAGAACCGCGATGTCGGCGCATCGATCGCCAGCGGCTCCTTCCAGTCGGACGGCATGATCGTCGCGCCCTGCTCGATGAAGACGCTGGCCGCCGTGGCGATCGGATTATCGGACAACCTGATCGCGCGCGCAGCCGACGTGGTGCTCAAGGAGCGCCGCCGGCTGGTGCTGATGGTGCGGGAAACGCCGTTCAACCTCGCGCATCTGCGCAATATGACGGCGGTGACGGAAATGGGCGGGATCATCTTCCCGCCGCTGCCGAGCTTTTACCACCGCCCGGCCAGCATCGACGAGATGGTCGACCACACCGTCGCGCGGGTGATCGACCTGTTTGGCGTCGACCACGCGCTGGCGCCGCGCTGGGCTGGCATGAAGCCGCCCGCGGACGTTTAATTCATCGAATCTGCCGCCGCCCCGCTTGGGGCGGCGCGCGGCTCAGCGCTTGTCGAACTGCCAGCTGTCGGCCTTCTTCATTTCTTTTGCTTCTTCGACCATCCTGCGGTGCTGGATACGCTTGCGCATCACTTCCGCATGCTGGGCTGCTGTCATCGGGGGAACTGTCATCAAGTCTTTGAGCTGCGCGGTGTTGCTGTAGTTACTTTTCATAGGGCGGCTAAATCCTCGGCTGCGTGACGTAACAAGGTGGCAAAGCTGCCAGTGACTGCTGTGATTATGGGCCACTATCCGCGTTTTGTGCCGGCCTGAATCAAAATTGCCACACAGAATTTTACGCAAATAGAATATTGATATTGTGCATCAACCGTGTACCAATGCAACGAGCAAATTTTAACTTTGAATGAAAGTTACATCTGTTCAGTCGCGCACAGACCGCAGGAAAAAGAACTTGAACAACGGGAAGGAAATCGCGCAGGTCGTACACCGCGCGCGGCTGGGAAAGGGACTTGCTATGGATTTCGGAACGATTCTGGGCAGTCTGCAGGGCGGGAATTGGGTCGCCGGAACCGCAATAAATAGCTACTTTTGGTAATTAATCCGCACTAGCATGCGAATAAATTCACGCGCGATCTGCCGATGATGTTCGTCCAGGCGCTGCAAATCGGCGATCAGCTTCACATCGGCAGATTCGAAACGTGATAACCCATTCAAGGCTTCGCCGTTCGGCGCGCTGCTTTCGGCTCCGCCGAAGCGCAGCCAGTCGGCAGGCACGCCGAGCCACTGCGCGATCATGCGCAACTTCTCCTGCGTCGGGATCGCTTCGCCCACCAACCATTTGCGGGCTGCGTGCACCGTGATCGGGCGTCCGTCGAAGCGAATATTGAATTCGCGGGCCAGGCGAGTAGGGCTGTCTGGCGAGTAATGGGCGTTTTTCAGTGCCTGTTGCAGTCGCACACTGAAACTTTCCCGTTCGTTTGATGAATTCATAGGTTGACACTATTTCATGCATAGGGATGAAAGTCAGTCTCTTGAGGCAAGAGACCATTCGTGACAATCGCGCTCTAGCGATGTAACAGTTTGGGTGAGTATATACCGTGGCTGAAACTGTCGTGGATATTGCGACTTGAAATCTCACAAAATATGTGAGAGTACCCAAAAGATACCCACTTGTCATTAAGCATCAACACAGGCGCGCCAATAGGCGCAGGGATCAGGAAGAAATCGCGCCGGCCGCCTGAAACCTGATGATGCCATCACCTCCGGTTATACGCCGCACGACACCGTCGGCCCACAATTTGTGCAGGTGCGCAAGCGCTTCGCCGAGCGCGAAAGTGAGCTGGTGTGCGTCCAGTGCGCGCCGGAACATGACTGGCACGATATCCATCGCCGAACATGGCGCCGCGCAGGCCTCAACCACTTCGGCCAGGCGCGCCTGGTGGTGCGCGCGCAGCTGGGCGATGCGGGTGTGCAGGCCGCGGAACGGCCGCCCGTGCGACGGCAATACCAGCGTGTCCTCAGGCAGCGCGTCGAATTTGGACAGCGAATCGAGGTATTGCTGCAGCGGGTTGCCCTCCGGCTCGATGGCAAACACCGAAACGTTGGTGGAAATCCGCGGCAGCACCATGTCGCCCGAGATCAGCACGCCAAGCGCCTCGCAGTACAGCGCGGCGTGCTCGGGCGAATGGCCGAAGCCGGTGATCACGCGCCAGCTGTGGGCGCCGACGACAAACTGCTGGCCATCCTGCATGCGGGTGTAGGAGTGCGGCACCGCCGGCACCAGCGACGGGAAATAATTGCGCCGGGTCTGCATCTGCTCGAGCAGGGCGCCGCCGGCCAGGCCATGGCGTTGGAAATGGGGAATCGCCGCGGTGCCGTCGACGCCCGGCAGCGCCGCCGACATCATGCGCCCGAAGCCGTATTCGCCGGTGGTGATCCAGAACGGCGCGCCGAAGCGGCTGCACAGCCAGTCCGACAGGCCGATATGGTCCGGATGGCAGTGGGTGGCGATCACCCGCAGCAGCGGCTGGCCCTGCATGGCCCCGGCAAACACCTGCTCCCACGCGTCGCGCGTCGCATCGGTGGCCACGCCGCAATCGACCGCGGCCCATCCTGCGCGCCCGTCGCGCTCATCCTCGAGCAGCCACAGGTTGATGTGGTCCAGCGCGAACGGCAGCGGCATGCGCAGCCAGCCCAGGCCCGGGGCCAGTTCGTGCACCGCGCCGATGGCGGGCAGGGTGTCGCCGAGGGGATAGGCCAGCTGCGCTTCGAGTGGATTCATGGCGGATCTTTCGTGTTCATAAAAGCAGGCGGCGCGCTACAATGTGCTTTACGTTGACGTAAACGGAAGCCGCCTTGTCATTTTAAGCGATTCCGCCATTTACAACTTCCACCGCCACGACCAAGCCATGCCAACTTATACCATTGCCGAACTGGCGCGCGAATTCGACATCACCGCGCGCGCGATCCGGTTTTACGAAGACCACGGCCTGCTCAGCCCCAGCCGCGAAGGCGCAGGCGGGCGCAGCCGGGTCTACACCGCGCGCGACCGCACCCGCCTCAAACTGACCTTGCGCGGCAAGCGCCTCGGCCTGACGCTGTCGGAAATCAAGAGTATCGTCGACATGTACGAGTCGCCGAAGGACACCGTGGCGCAGATGAACCGCTTCCTCGGCGTGCTGGCGCACCAGCGCGAGACGCTCGAGCAGCAGCGCGCCGACATCGAGATGGCGCTGGCCGAGGTCGCCGCCCATGAAGAGGAATGCCGGCGCATGCTGGCCGAGGCGATTGAATCGCCGGGCATGGCGCGCTGATCCGCCAGTCCCTCTGGGGGTGAAGCAGGGGTTTAGTGAAGCGAAGCTTCGCTCCTGCGAAACGGTCGAGCCTTGCAAGGTGTGACTCCTTCAGGTCCGACGATCGGACATTTTTAACATTTCTGCGAGGCTCAGGCCGGTTATTAGAGCAAAGAGCAATTTTGTAAAGTTTGTCCGCATGTCGGACCTGGCCCCCAGGGCTTTACGTTTACGTTAACGTCACTTCCGCGTATCATCCACTTTTGCTCCCAAACTTCGTGAGGACGACATGCTGCACCTGCCAGGCTTGACCTTTGATCATGGCGAAGACATCGCCGCACTGCGCGAAGCGGTGCAACAGTTCGCCGCCGTGGAAATCGCGCCGCGCGCCGCTGAAATCGACCGCAGCGACCAGTTCCCGATGGACCTGTGGCGCAAGATGGGCGAGCTGGGCGTGCTCGGCATCACCGTCGACGAGCAGTACGGCGGCGCCCAGATGGGCTACCTGGCCCACATCGTCGCGATGGAAGAGATCTCGCGCGCCTCGGCCTCGGTCGGCCTGTCCTACGGCGCCCACTCGAACCTGTGCGTCAACCAGATCAAGCGCAACGGCACCGAAGAACAGAAACTGAAATACCTGCCGAAGCTGATCTCGGGCGAACACGTGGGCGCGCTGGCGATGTCCGAACCGAACGCCGGCTCCGACGTGGTCAGCATGAAGCTGAAAGCCGAATTCAAGGGCGATCGCTGGGTGCTGAACGGTACCAAGATGTGGATCACCAACGGCCCTGACGCCGACGTGCTGGTGGTGTACGCCAAGAACGACCTCGAAGCAGGACCGCGCGGCATGACCGCCTTCCTGATCGAAAAAGGCTACAAGGGGTTCTCGATCGCGCAAAAGCTCGACAAGCTGGGCATGCGCGGTTCGCACACCGGCGAACTGGTGTTCCAGGATTGCGAAGTGCCGGCCGAGAACGTGCTGGGCGGCCTGGGCAAAGGCGTCAACGTGCTGATGTCGGGCCTCGACTTCGAGCGCACCGTGCTGTCCGGCGGTCCGCTGGGCATCATGGCAGCCTGCATGGACGCGGTCGTGCCTTACGTCCATGACCGCAAGCAGTTCGGCCAGCCAATCGGCGAATTCCAGCTGATGCAGGGCAAGCTGGCCGATATGTACTCGACCATGATGGCCTGCAAGGCCTATGTGTATGCCGTCGGCCAGGCCTGCGACCGCGCCAAGACGCCGGAAGCGATCCGCAACCTGCGCAAGGACGCCGCCGGCGCCATCCTGTACAGCGCCGAGAAGGCGACCTGGATGGCCGGCGAAGCGATCCAGACCTTGGGCGGCAACGGCTACATCAACGAGTACCCGGTCGGCCGTTTGTGGCGCGACGCCAAGCTGTACGAGATCGGCGCCGGCACCAGCGAAATCCGCCGCATGCTGATCGGGCGCGAGCTGTTCAGCGAAACCAGGTAAGCGCGCCATAGCGTTAAGCGTTAACTTAAGCACGTCGTCCTCGCGAAAGCGGGGACCCATGCTCCTCAGTATGGATCCCCGCCTTGCGCGCGGACGACGTGGTGGCGGGAAGACGTAGTGGTGCAATGATGGAAATCCTCAACACGTTTAGAATAGTCGTTTGACCGGCTGACACGAAGCGAGAAGCACGATGACCCAAGCTGCGTTCCCGAAACTGCTATCGTCCCAGATCGCATTCGATATCGCGCGCACGATCCTCGACGGCTTCGACAAGCACTACCGCCTGTTCCGCCAGACCAGCCAGACCGCCAAGCGCCATTTCGAGACCGGCGCCTGGGCCGTGGCCCAGCAGACCGCGCGCGAGCGCATCGGCTTCTACGACAAGCGCGTACAGGAATGCGTGCAGGTGCTGGAAGACGAGTACGCCAACAGCGAACTGACCGATGAAGTGTGGCGCGAGACCAAGCTGCACTACATCGGCATGCTGTCCGGCCACAAGCAGCCGGAATGCGCCGAAACCTTCTTCAACTCGGTCTGCTGCAATATCCTGCACCGCACCTATTTCCACAACGACTTCATTTTCGTGCGTCCGGTGGTGTCCACCGAGTACATCGAAACGGAAGAACTGCTGCCGACCTACCGCGTCTACTATCCGCATATCGACAGCCTGCGCTTCACGCTCAAGCGGGTGGTGACCAATTTCCAGCTCAACTGCGAGTTCGCCAACCTGGACCGCGACATCGGCCTGGTCGAGGCCCGCCTGAAGCAAATCTTCGGCCTCGACACGCTGGAGCCGAACCACCAGATCCAGGTGCTGTCGAGCCTGTTCTACCGGAACAAGGGCGCCTACATCGTCGGCAAGATCATCAACGGCGGACGCGAGTATCCGTTCATCGTGCCGATCCTGCACAACCGCCACGGCCAGTTGATCCTCGACACCGTGCTGTACGACCAGGAACAGATCACCATCCTGTTCTCGTTCACCCGCGCCTACTTCCTGGTCGACATGGAAGTACCGTCGGCCTACGTGCAGTTCCTGCGCAGCCTGCTGCCGCGCAAGCCCCGCAGCGAGATCTACACCATTCTCGGCCTGCAGAAGCAGGGCAAGACGCTGTTCTACCGCGACTACCTGCAGCACCTCAAGCACACCTCGGACCGCTTCGAGAGCGCGCCCGGCATCCGCGGCCTGGTGATGCTGGTGTTCGCGCTGCCGTCGTTTCCGTACGTGTTCAAGGTGATCAAGGATTTCTTCCCGGCGCCGAAGGAGACCACGCGCGCCCAGATCAAGGAAAAGTACCTGCTGGTGAAGCACCACGACCGGGTCGGACGCATGGCCGACACGCTCGAGTACTCCAACGTGGCCTTCCCGCTCGAGCGCTTCTCCGAGGAGCTGATCGCCGAGCTGAAGCACTTCGCGCCTTCGCTGGTCGAGATCGAAGGCGGCCAGATCATCATCCGCCACCTGTACATCGAACGGCGCATGGTGCCGCTGAATATCTTCCTGACCAAGGCCGAGCAGGCCGGCAACGACGCCCTGATCGAGCACGGCATCATCGAGTACGGCAACGCCATCAAGGAGCTGGTGGCGGCCAACATCTTCCCCGGCGACATGCTGTACAAGAATTTCGGCGTGACGCGCCACGGCCGCGTGGTGTTCTACGATTACGACGAGATCGAGTACATTACCGACTGCAATTTCCGCGATATCCCGCAGCCGCGCAACGAGGAAGACGAGATGTCGTCCGAGCCCTGGTATTCGGTCGGGCGGCACGACGTGTTTCCGGAACAGTTCGGCGTCTTCTTGCTCGGCAACGCCAAGATCCGCAAGTACTTCATGGCGCACCACGCCGACCTGTTGACCAAGGACTTCTGGCAGTCGCGCAAACAGCGCATCATGGACGGCCATATCGAGGACGTCTATCCCTACCCGCAGAAGATTCGTTTTTGCAACCAGATCAGTACCGCCACCACACCCCCGGCCGCGCCCGCGCCGCCGGTTTTCACCCCACCTTATTTGGAGAGCTTACACAATGAATGATCCAGTCGTTATCGTCGGCGCAGCCCGCACACCCATGGGCGCGTTCCAGGGCGATTTTTCCTCCAAGAGCGCCAATGACCTCGGCGCCGTTGCCATCCAGGCTGCCGTCGAACGCTCCGGCGTCGACAAGAACCTGGTCGAACACGTCTATTTCGGCAACTGCCTGATGGCCGGCCAGGGCCAGGCTCCGGCACGCCAGGCCGCCATCAAGGCCGGCCTGCCGCTGTCGGCCGGCGCCGTGACCTTGTCGAAGATGTGCGGTTCGGCCATGCAGACCACCATCTTCGCGCACGACACGCTGCTGGCCGGCAGCGCCGACGTCATCGTCGCCGGCGGCATGGAGTCGATGACCAATGCGCCCTACCTGATTCCGAAGGCGCGCGGCGGCTACCGCATCGGCCACGGCATGATGTACGACCACATGATGCTCGACGGCCTGGAAGACGCCTACAGCAAGGACGAAAAGACCGGCGGCGGCCGTTCGATGGGCACCTTCGCAGAAGAGTGCGCGACCAAGTACGCGTTCACGCGCGAAGCGCAGGACGCTTTCGCGACGGAGTCGGTCAAGCGCGCGCAGGCGGCCACCAATGAAGGCCACTTCAAGTGGGAGATTGCGCCGGTCACCGTCAGCGGCCGCGCGGGCGACACCGTGATCGACAAGGATGAAGGCCCGCTCAAGGCCAAGCTGGACAAGATCCCGTCGCTGCGCCCGGCGTTCAAGAAGGACGGCACCATCACCGCCGCCTCGTCGTCGTCGATCAACGACGGCGCCGCGGCGCTGGTGCTGATGCGCGAATCGACCGCCAGGAAGCTGGGCCTGGCGCCGATCGCCCGCATCGTCGGCCACACCACCCATGCGCAGGAACCGAACCTGTTCACTACCGCGCCAATCGGTGCGCTGCAAAAGCTGCTCAAGAAGACCGGCTGGAGCGCGAGCGACGTCGACCTGTTCGAGATCAACGAAGCGTTCGCCGCGGTGCCGATGGCCGCGATGCACGAACTCGATATCCCGCACAGCAAGATCAACATCCACGGCGGCGCCTGCGCGCTGGGCCACCCGATCGGCGCATCCGGCGCGCGCATCATCGTCACCCTGCTGGGCGCACTGAAGAAGACCGGCGGCAAGCGCGGCGTCGCTTCGCTGTGCATCGGCGGAGGCGAAGCGACCGCGATGGCGTTCGAAATGGTGTAAGCGTGCCGACCGCGCTGATCATCGGCGCCTCGCGCGGCATCGGCCGCGAGTTGGCGCGCCAGTACCTGGCCGATGGCTGGCGCGTCATCGCGACCGCGCGCACGCGCGAGCAGTGCGACGCGCTGGCGGCAGCGGGCATGGTGGCCTATCCGCTGGACGTGTCCAGCGCCGAGTCGGTCGCCGGCCTTGGCTGGCACCTCGACGACGAGAAGATCGACACCGCCTGGCTGGTGGCGGGCCTGTATGGTCCCCGTCACGACGGCTTCCCGACCGAGGCTGATTTCGACGCGGTCATGCACACCAACGTGCTGGCGGCGATGCGGCTGCTGCCCATCGTTGCGCCCCTGGTGGCGCAGCGGCGCGGCAAACTGGCGGTGATCTCGTCGCGCATGGGATCGATCGGCGCGCGCACCGCGTCGATCGGCACACTGTACCGCGCCAGCAAGGCGGCGCTCAATTCGGTACTGAAGGATGCGAGCATCAACTTCGGCCCGCAAGGCGCCGTCTGCGCCGCTTTCCATCCGGGCTGGGTGAAGACCGACATGGGCGGCGGCGAAGCCGACATCGAGGTGGAAGAAAGCGTGGCCGGCCTGCGCGCGACCCTGGCCCGACTGACCGCTGCCGACAACGGCAGTTTTTTGAATTACGACGGCACGCCGATTCCCTGGTGAGCCGGGACATGAGAGACACAATGATACTGACCGAAGAACACCAGATGATCCGCGACGCGCTGCGCACTTTTTCGCAGGAGCGCCTTGCGCCCAACGCCGCCCGCTGGGACAAGGAACACCACTTCCCGAAGGCCGAACTGAAGGAACTGGCGGCGCTCGGCGCTTTCGGCGTCGCAGTGCCCGAACAACTGGGCGGCGCGGGCCTCGACTACGTCTCGCTGGCGCTGGTGCTGGAAGAAATCGCGGCTGGCGACGGCGGAACCTCGACCATCATCTCGGTCAACAACTGCCCGGTATGCAGCATCGCCATGATGTATGCGAACGACGCGCAGAAAGAAAAATGGCTGCGGCCGCTGGCGCAGGGCGAGATGCTGGGCGCCTTCGCGCTGACCGAACCGCACACCGGAAGCGACGCCTCGGCGCTGCGCACCACCGCCGTACGCGACGGCGACGAGTATGTACTGAACGGCACCAAGCAGTTCATCACCAGCGGCAAGTATGGCGACGTCGCGATCGTCATGGCGGTGACCGACAAGGCGGCCGGCAAGCGCGGCATCAGCGCCTTCTGGGTGCCGACTGCGACGCCGGGCTACATCGTCGCGGGGCTGGAGCAGAAGATGGGCCAGCACTCGTCGGACACGGCGCAGATCCTGTTCGAGAACTGCCGCATCCCGGCCGAGAACCTGATCGGCGAAGAAGGCCAGGGCTACAAGATCGCGCTGTCGGGACTGGAGGGCGGCCGCATCGGCATCGCCTCGCAATCGGTCGGCATGGCACGCGCCGCGTTCGAAGCGGCGCTGGCGTACGCGCGCGACCGCGAGACTTTCGGCAAGCCGATCTTCGAGCACCAGTCGGTGCAGTTCAAGCTGGCTGAAATGGCCACTAAGATCGAAGCGGCGCGCCAGCTGATCCGGCATGCGGCGTCGATGAAGGATGCCGGCTTGCCGTGCCTGAAGGAAGCCGCGATGGCCAAGCTGTTCGCCTCCGAGATGGCCGAGCGCGTCGTGTCGGACGCGATGCAGGTGTTCGGCGGCTACGGCTACGTCAGCGACTTCCCGGTCGAGCGCATCTACCGCGACGTACGCGTGTGCCAAATTTACGAAGGCACCAGCGACATCCAGAAGATCCTGATCGCCCGCGCACTGTAGCTCCCGTTGGCCCTGGGGTCAGGTCGGATATTCGGACATTTCGGCTTCTTGAAATGTCCGAATATCCGACCTGACCCCAGTTTTTCATTGTTAGCTCGTCTCATGGACATCGCGGAACGCCAGCATGTCGACCAGACGCTCTTCCTTGTCCGCATCGTAGCCGCAGGTCTGCGTCCATTCCTGCGGATTCTCGTAAGTCCCGAACAGCATATCCCACCAGGTGATGTCGCCGTAGTTGTTCTTGTGCCGCCCGTGTTGATGGTGTATCCGGTGCATCTCAGGCCGCTGGAAGACATAGCCGATCCAGCGCGGCGTCCTGATGTTGGTGTGATAGAAGAACTCCCCGATCGCCGTGAAGAAGGTGTACATTGCCGCGCCCTCCAGGGACAGCCCGAGTATCGAGTACACCAGCACGCTGCCGATGATCGAATTGACGATCATCTCGACCGGATGCTTGTAGAACGAGGTGATCACTTCGAGCCGGCGCGGACTATGATGGATCTGGTGGAAGGCTAGCCACAAGAAGTCGTGCTCGTGCCGCAGCCGATGCCACCAGTAGAAAACAAAGGTGGCAATGAAATAGGCGATCGCGCCGCACGCCAGCGGCGACAGGTGGGCAGACAGCCGAAACACCGACCACGGCGCCAGCCAACGCTCCCAGGTCACGCCAGCCAGCAGCACCACCGCCACCTGAACCCCATTGATCAGCAGTACGCGCAAGGGCCAGGTGCGGACGCTGGGCAGCCGCCATCCCGGAGCCGCGCGCTCCAGCAGGAAGCAGAATGCAAACACACACAGGATAGTGATGATCATGCGCTCACCCTTGAAAGTAGGGATTGCGGCGCATTCTGGCGTTCGACCAGGCGTGCTACCAGCACGGCGGCCGCGCCGGCCGCAAGCAGATGCTTGATGGTGTGCCCGCTGATGAAACCGAGGGCGGCGAGCAGCGCGTGGTCGTTGAGCTCTGCAAGCTTTGCGGCGACATACAGGACCAGTGCGCATCCGAAAGCGATCCTGTCGCGTTGCGGTACGCGGTAAATGAATTGCCACAACGGGATCAGGATCAGCGGCAGAGATTGCAGCAGCAAGTAGGGACGCAAATCACCCTCTCCATTTTGTGCGGTGAAAAACCACCAGCCGACACTGAGCACGGCAAACAGGCCCAGCAATAAAGTGTCGCCCCTGGAGTCGGGTTTTGACATGCACTCCGCGCGGACTGCCGACAGCAGTCCGGCGCAAGCCAGCGCGATGGGAAGCCGGTCCCAGACGAGGCGAGCGTCATCCGGCGCCAGGTGATACAGGCTCGATCCGACCGACGTGAGCAGCAATCCGGCCAGGAACAGACGGTATCCATGTCGTCCGGCATCGGAGAAGGCGTCGCCCTGCATCCGCCACAAACGCAGGATTCCCCAGAAAGCGACGAGGGCAAAGCTAATGTTGGACAGCACATCGGCGGCATGGGGCACGCCCGCCAGGACTGACTGGTCGGCGAACTCGTGGTAATGCGCCAGTTGCGCAATCGGGCCGTGTACGAGCATTGCGGCACACAGCGACAGGGTGATGAGCAGGGGAAGATGGACGAGCGAGCGTTTCAAGATGATCTCCGCGTTTAGTTGTGGTTAGCATCCAGCTTGCTCCATCGATTCATGAAATGGTACTCTCGCAGAATTAGTCGTCAATTTTGGCGGCGCAAGCATCATTTTTCGATACCCTCACTCATGGCCGAAGTCACTCAATTAGTTGAAACGCTCAAGCGTCAACTCAAGCTGCAGGGCAAAACCTACCGGGATGTTGCCGCTGCGCTGGACCTGTCCGAGGCGAGCGTCAAGCGCCTGTTCACCTCGGGACAATTTTCGCTGGAGCGCGCGGTCGAAGTGTGCAACCTGCTCGGCTTCACCCTGGCCGAACTGGCGCAGGAAGCGATCGCCGGCGAAAGGCGTTTGCGCACCTTGACCGCCGCGCAGGAAAAGGAGCTGGTGTCGGATCCGATGCTGCTGCTTGTCGCGGTATGCGCGCTCAATCACTGGACGCTGAAGGAAATGCTCGCGGCCTATCGCCTCAGCGAGGCGGAATGCCTGCAACGCTTGCTGCGGCTGGACCGGCTACACCTGATTTCCCTGTTGCCAGGCAACCGGATCCGCCTGAACGTGGCGCGCGACTTCGACTGGCTGGCGGGTGGGCCGATCAGGGAATTTTTCCGCGAACAAGGCATGGCCGATTTCCTGGACAGCCGCTTTGCTCATGCCGATGAATCGCTGACTTTCTCGCACGGCATGCTGACCGAATCGGCGATCGACAAGGTGCAGGACGAACTGCGCCGGCTGCGCAGCGCCTTCGCCGAACTTCACGAGGAAAGCCTGGCGTCGCCGCTGCCGAAACGGCGCGGCGTCGGACTGCTGCTGGCGATGCGCGAATGGGAGCCTGCCGGGTTCACGCGCTTGCGCCGCTAAGCGTGCCGGCCTTCCCGATGGAGTTGGCGCATCCCCCACCGGGTCTTCGCTCCTGCAATCCTGCGACCAGCAATCGGTGCAGGATTTTTTTTGTCGCCTTACCTGTCCGAACGAAGGGGAGATTTCCCGATATCGCAGGGTTATAGTCGATATGGTTCAGATTCGAACACATCGGCAAGGGCTATCCTTCCATCGTACTGAAGATCCCCGGCGCCGACACCGAGGCTCTTTCATTGGCTATGTCACCGGTAAGTGTGGGCCCGCGCGGCGATGGCGGCAAGCGCCCAGTGCGGCGACAAACCCGGGGTCAGGTCCGCCGGACCTGACCCCAACCCGTGGGCCGCGGCGCGTGCATGAACTGGTGGCACGTCGACGCCGCAAGTCGTCCCACACCTTACGGTGACATAGCTTTTTCATTTTCGATAAATCGGGACAGACCCCATTAATATACGAAGAAGCGTCTCTTTGGCCGATGAACAAACGGGTCTGACCCCGAGGCTTTCACGGCGCGTGCATGAACAGGTGGCACGTCGACGCCCGCAAGTCGTCCCACACTTTCGGTGACATCGCTTTTTCGATAAATCGGGACAGACCCCATTAATATACGAAGAAGCGTGTCTTTGGCCGATGAACAAACGGGTCTGACCCCGGGGCCTTCAGGCCTCGTAAACAAGAAAAGCCCCGGCCGAAACCGGGGCTTTTGCAGTTCAGGCGCGGATGATTACTGGGTAATCACGCTGACCTTGTCGACCACGAACGATGTCTGCAGCGACGAGTCCTCGTTCATCGCGAACGACAACGTCACGGTCTGGCCTTTGTACGGCAACAGGCTGAACGTGCGGATCTGGTATCCGGTAGCCTTGTTCAGGTTGCTGTAGGTGGCCAGCGTGCCCAGTACCGTACCTGCCGTGTTTTTCACCGTCACTACCAGCTTGTCGTACTGGGTCGTGGTGGTGGTCTCGGCCGTGTCGATGTGCAGCGCGAAGGTCAGCTGGGCCGAGGTGGCCGCCGATGGCAGCACTACCGGCTGGGTGATCGTCTCGCTGGCAGTGGCGCCGTTGCCGCCCAGCCAGGCGAAGCGCGTGCCGTCATACGCGGTCTGGCCGGCATAGCTGCCGATCACGCCGGTGGTGCCGGACCAGCCGGTGGTGCCGGACTCGAAGCTGCCGTTGGTGACGCGCTCAGTCGGGCTGCTGGTCGAGACCGTCAGCGTTGCCGTGGTGCTGGTCGCAGTGGTCGCCGGGGTGGCCGAGTCGGTCACCTTGGCGCTGAAACCGGCGCCGCTGTCGGTGGTCTGCGCGGTCAGGCTGTAGGTCGCGGACGTGGCGCCTGCGATGTTGGCGCCGTTGCGCATCCACTGATACGTGTACGGCGCCGTGCCGCCGCTGGCGGTGACGGAGAAGTTGGCGACCGCGCCAGGAGCGACAGTGATGCTGGACGGGTTGGAGCCGATCGCTACCGGCCCACCGGCCTCCGCCACGTCGGCGCCCACATTGATCGCCGCATAGGCGCGCTGCACCGCGGTCGCTTCCTTGCTGCCCACGCCGTACAGTTCCTGCGCGGACAGCAACACCTTGGCGCGCGCGTCGGTGTAGTTGGTCGAAGCGGTGAACTTGGTCGTCAGCGCCCGGAACCAGATCCGGTAGGCCTTGTCATTGCCAATGCCGGTCATGGCCAGCGGCGCCTTGGTCAGGTAGGAGCTGTAGTAGTCGCTCGACGAGGTCGAGTTCGACCCTTGCGACAGGAAGTAGAACATGCGATTGTTCGGGCCGCTGCTGTAGTGGACGTCGAGGTTGCCGATGGTGCTGGTCCACGCGTTCGGGCTGCCGCCATCCTTGCTCGGCTTGTACAGCCAGCGCAGTGGCTGGCCGTTCTTGGCGATTTCCATGCCCATCATCCAGTCGTTGCCGGTGGCCGGGATCACGCTGCCGGTGCCGCCGGCGCGTGCGTACGCTTCCGTCATTTCGCCATTGATGTCCGAGGCCGATTCGTTCAGGCCGCCCGACTCGCCGGAGTAGGTCAGGTTGGAAGTCGCGGCAGTCACACCGTGGCCCATTTCGTGGCCGATCACGTCGATCGAACCGAGGCTGTAGAACGAGGTGCCGCCGTCGCCGATGTACATGCAGCGGCAGGTGTCGTCGTAGTAGGCGTTGTCGTAGGCCGTGTTGACGTGCGCGGCGATGTAGGTCGCGGTGTTGTTGCCGTCCAGCGACTGCCAGCCGAGCACGTTCTTCAGGGTGTCGTAGGTATTCCTCAAGCCCCACATGGCGTTCACGGCGGCAGTCTGGCCGTTGGCGTTGGTGGTGCTGCCGCCCGCGATGTAGTTCTGGCCATCGCCCCAGGTATTGCTCGTGCTGGTGTAGATGCTGCCGGCGGTGGTGCCATGGTTGGCGTTGGTGATCGCCATGCCGCCGTAGGTGCCGCCGACGCCGCGGGTGGTGTCTTTCATCGAATAGGTGCTGCCCGACAGCGTGGTGTCGATCGGCACGCTGCCGTTGTACTGGCTGTTGCCGGTGCCGACCACGGTATGCAGCGCGTTCCATTGCTTGAGCACGCGGCCGTCGTTGGCGCTGACGATGGTGTCGTAGTAGACCGGCTTGTTGCCCAGTGCCACCATGCGGGTCTGCACCAGGTAGGCCAGCTCATAGCCGGTGACCTGGTCTTCCACGTCCATCGCATTGAGCTGGCTGTCGATCTTGTTGGCCGCCGATGCAACGCGCACCTGGCTCACGATCGGATACACGATCAGTTCCGCACTCGGTTTGGCCGCATGCACGGAGCCAGCCGTCATCGCCGAAACCACGCTGTCGATCGCGGCGTTGGCCGAGATCGATGGCTGCACGCTGAAGCTGGAGAATTTGCCGCCCATCCTGGCGCTGGCGGTGGCGCCGAAGCCGAGGCCCGAGCGGCGGTCGCTGACCGACTCGCTGATCACCTTGCCCACGCTATTGGTGACGACTACCGATTCGGACTGGAAGATCCGCACGTTCTTGTAGGTGTGGGCCAGGCGGGTCACCTTGGTGCCGGCGGCGCCCGGATGCTCGGCCTCGATCGCGTAGCCGTGGTTCTGGTCCAGCCCGCGCTTGTCCTGGGCGGCGTTCAGCTTGGCCACCAGCGCCGCGTGTTCGTTCGGCGCGGACGCTACCGGCGCGCCCATCATCAGTTGACCGGCAACCGCTGCCTGGCTGCACAGCATCATCGGAATGGCGGCGAGCGATGCGGCGATCAGGGTTTTACGTAAAGTCATGTCTGCTCCAATAAAAAGTCGTTGTGTGAATTATTTTTGCCAGGACTCCGCTGCTGTGCCGGGCCTCCCCGAAAGTGCCGCCAGTGACCCAGTAAGGGACATATGCATGTGTCAGTACGGTCGAGAACGCGACACTATTCCCCTCAATCGGGCGAAGTCAAAAATCTTCGCAATATGGACGTGCCGCCGATAAATGTTCAGTTTTGAACATTTTTACAACGCAACTTATCGGTATAAATTGATATCCTCAAGAGAATGTTTTGTTGATAATTTTTACACTTTTGCCATCGGTTCGCCACCTGATCGGGCGACGCGGCCGATTTCGCCGCTGGTAAGCGTTCCGTCGCCGAAGCATATGCCGCGCTTTTTATAAGCTGTCCAAAGTAATAGCTTTTTTTTCGTTGGCGAATGGCAGCGGCTTCAAAATATTATTTTGTCACCGCAGATTTCGGTGACGCTTTTTTCCAACAACTTTCTTTTGCCCCTCGGAATGCTGCGAGAACGAAACAATTAGAGAGATTCGGTAGCGCAATTCGATTGCAATTTTGCAGAAATGCGGTCTACACTGATTCAAAGTTACCGGCGAATACGTCAGGTGGCATCGATATAAAGCGCGCGGGATACCCCCGGCAAACAGCGCATTTTCTACGGGAAAAACATGACTTCATCATCGTTTCTGGCATTTGTCGGCTGTTCCCCTCCTTCGGCGCCGCCGAATGCGCCGCGCCATTCTCCCTGACCGGGAACCGAGCGCGCCGCCGCCGCGGCCCCATCCAGGCAGTACCTGACGCGAACATTTCCGCATCGAAGGGAGCAGGCTTTCCCTCGCATCCGGACCGATTCGCATTGACCAGCCATTTGTGAATATTCCCTGCCCGGCGCGAAAGCCTGCGGGGAGATCGGAAACATATGCTCTCGATCGCCAACAAAGTTGAGCAAATTGTGTCGGAGTCGCCCTTCCTGACGGAAGGCATGGCCCTTGGCCTGATCAATCTGTCCGAGCTGGCGCGGCAGTTGCGCCCGCAACTCGAATGCGACCTGTGGAAGCCGGTCGGCCAGGCCGCCGTGGTGATGGCGCTGCGCCGCCTGTCCGAACGCATGCCGCAGCAGAGCAGCCCAGCCCAGCCGATCATGCTGGCGCCGCGCCTGGGCGAACTGACCACCCGCACCGACCTGACCATCTCGACCTTCCGGCTGTCCGAAAACAGCAACGAATGCCAGCGCAAGCTGCTGGCGCTGGCCGAGCCGTATCCGGGCATGTTCATTACCGTCACGCGCGGCGTGCACGAAATGCTGGTGGTGTGCAACCGGCCGCTGACCCACCTGGTGGAACAGGCCTTCGGCGAAGAACGCCTGCTGGCGCGGGTCGACAAGCTCACTGCCCTGACCCTGCGCCTGAATCCCGAGACGCGCCGCACGCCGGGCATCTACCACGCGGTGCTGAAGAAGCTGGCGTGGGACAAGATCAGCGTGATCAACATGATGTGCACTTTTTCGGAAATCACCATCCTGCTCGAGCAGACCCAGACCGGGGCGGCGTTTTCGGTACTGTCGCAGATCGTCGCGCACTGAGATGGCCCAGCCGAGCCTGACCTATCGCAAGCCGCAGCTGGGGCGCGACTACTGGATCAACGACAGCATCCTGCCCGATCCGCTGGCGGTTGCGCAGCGCTGCTATGCGCACACCGCCTGGGAGCTTGGCGCGCCGCACCGGCCCGAAGCCTGGCCCGGCATGCGCGCCGCCGGCGCCTTGCTGCCGGAAGAACTGGCGCTGGTCGAGGCCTGGGTGAAGCAGGTAACAGGCGCGCGCAAGCTGTGGCTGGAAGCGACGCCCGAGGGCGCCACGCTCAATCACAACTATGCGCAGCTGGTCGGTATGGCCGAGTCCGGTCCACGCCCGCACACCGATTCGCGCAAGCTGTGCCGCTACGCCGCCGTGATCTACCTGACGCCGCAGCCGGAAGCGGACGCGGGGACGTCGTTCTATCGCTTGCGTTATCCGAACGCTACGCTGGGCGGCAACATCTGCAGTCCGCCGCACGCCAACCTGCGCGAGGCGCTCGGGGTGAAGGGCTTGCCGCTGGAGGCGTGGCAGGAGGAGACGCGGGTGGAGAACAAGTTCAACCGGATGCTGCTGTACCGGGCCAACATGGTGCATTCGGCCAGCAGTTATTTCGGGTTCGAGCATGCGGAGAAGCGCATGACGGCGGTGTTTTTCTGGATGGCGTGAGCGACATCCCGGGGGGTCAGGTCCGCCGGACCTCGTATATTGATCGTACCGATTCGACAGGCGATAATTGCGCTGTTGGAACGTCCGAGCGGAGTGACATTGATCGGACAAAGTGCCTCTGAGCTCGTGGGTCAGATAGGTGCCTCCGCTCGTTTCTCATTTTTC
>JBKPEJ010000035.1:0-105029 GCA_046728335.1 Pseudomonadota bacterium
GCGCCCGGACGCGCGGACGGCGGCGGCAGCGCCGCTTTCGGCGGCACCGTGGCCATCGCGCCGCCCGGCGGCGGCTGGCCGTTGTTCAGCTGCGGCAGCACCGGCGTGCCGAGTTCATTGAGCAGCACCGTGGTGTCGGCCGGCTGGGCGTCGATGCCCGACGAACGCATGTAATCGTAGCGGTTCAGCGCGATGGATTTGCTGTCGTCCTTGCTGCGCACGATGACCGGGCGCAGGAACACCATCAGGTTGGTCTTGGTGCGGGCGCGCGACTGGTACTTGAACAGGTTGCCGATGATCGGGATGCTGCCCAGGCCCGGCACTCTTTCCTCGGTGCCGCTGGCGTCGTCCTTGATCAGGCCGCCGATCACGATGATCTGGCCGTCATCGGCCAGCACGTTGTTTTCGATGATGCGGATGTCGGTCGTCACCCCGGCCGGGTCGAGGCGGCTGGACGCCACCACGCTCGAGCTTTCGTTGTAGATCGCCAGCTTGATGGTGCCGCCTTCGGAAATCTGCGGGCGCACCTTGAGCGTCAGGCCGACGTCGCGCCGGTCGATGGTCTGGAACGGATTGGTGTTGGTGCCGCTGGTGGTGGTGAACTGGCCGCTGATGATCGGCACGTTCTGGCCCACCTTGATGGTCGACAGCTCGTTGTCGAGCGTGAGCATGTTCGGGGTCGACAGGATGTTGCCGTTGTTGTTGTTCTCGAGCGCGTGGGCGACCGCGCCCAGGTTCAGCATGCCGTTGACCTGGCGGAAAATGCCGACCGACAGGCCGGCGCCGGGCAAGACCTTGCCGGTGATTAGCGTGGAGATCGCGTTGCCTGGCGTCGCGTTGAAGTTCTGCACCCCACCGACCCGGTAGTGGCTGGTGTCATCGCCGCTCGCGGCCAGCCATTGGACGCCGAATTCGGATGCCTTGGCGGAATTAACCTCGACCACCAGCGCCTCGATGTAGACCTGGGCGCGGCGCACGTCGAGCTGGTCGATCACGGCGCGCAGGTTGCGGTAGACCGCCTCGCTGGCGGTGATGATCAGGGTGTTGGTCGACGCGTCGGCCTGGATGAAGCCGGCGCCGGTGGCGCCGCCGGCGCCGCCCCCGGTCTGGCCAGGGCTTTGCGGATTCATGCTGCCGCCGCCCTGCAAGCCGCCCTGCTGGCCCGGCTGGCCACCGGCCGCGGCGCCCTGGGCGCCGGACTGCACCGAGCCGCCGGCAGTGCCCTGCGGCGTGGTCGGCAGCGAAGTGTCGGACGAGACCACAGCGCGCAGCGTCTGCGCCAGCTTGGTCGCGTCGGCGTTCTTCAGGTAGACCACGTGCACGTTGCCGGCCTCCGCGGTCGGCTGGTCGAGCTTGGCGATCAGCGACTTGGCCAGGTTGGCGCGCGCCGCCGAGGGCGCGCGCACCACCACCGAGTTGGTGCGCGGATCGGCCAGCACCGTGACCCGGCCCGAATCGCCGCCCGGAGCCGGCTCCATCAGGCGCCCGACCATGGCAGCGATGTCGCTGGCGATCGCGTAGCGCACCGGCACCACGTCGAGGCCGCCGCCGACCGGCGCGTCGAGCGCGGCGATGATCTTGGACAGGCGGCGCAGGTTGTCGGCGTAGTCGGTGATCACCAGGCTGTTGTTGCCCGGGTTGGCCATGATCGAATTGTTCGGCGAAATCAGCGGGCGCAGCACGGCGGTCAGGTTGGCGGCCGACTCGTAGCTCAGGTGGAAGATCTGGGTCGCGACCTGGTCGCCCTTGGCGCGCGAACCGCCCGTGCCGACCTGGGTCGGCGACGATTGCAGCTTGGCTTCCGCTTCCGGCACCACTTTGGCGTAACCGTCGCCGGTGACTACCGCGTAGCCCTGCAGCCGCAGCGCCGAGGTCAGCAGCGCGAACGCCTGCGACTTGCTCAGCGTCTTTTCCGACACCAGGGTCAGCGTGCCCTTGACGCGCGGATCGATGATGAAGGTCATGCCGGTGTAATGCCCGACCGCCTTGATCACCGATTCCATGTCGGCATTGACGAAGTTGAGCGCGGCGCCGGACGCCGACGGCTCCTGGGCCAGCGCCGGAAAGGCACCCGCTGCCGCGCAGCACAGCATGACGCCGGCGGCAAGCCGGCGCAATGCCGGGAGGGAGGATGTGTGTGCAGTATTTTTCATTTGAACTCTAACGCGATAATATTCTTGCCGCCCACCATTCGGCGCTGGCCCAACAGATTCAGCAGATTGCCCAGCGTTTCTTCATATCCATTCGCGGCCGCGGCCTGGCCGGAAAATTGCAGCCGCCCGCGGTCCAGCGATCCAGTGCCCGATAGCAACAAAGCGCCGCGCACCGTCGTCAGATTCAGCTGCGCCTGCTGGCCACGCCAGTCCATCGCCAGCTCGTAGCTGCCGAGCGGCTTGATGGGCGTCATGCGCGACCCCATGTTGTTCATGACCAGCACCGTGCGGCCGTTCACCGCCACCGTCTGCTGCTGGCGCACCAGCTCAAGTGTAGTCCATGACAGGCGCATCACGCCGCTCGGTGCGAGCGTGTTGAGCGGTGCGCCCAGTCCGGACAGTCCCTCGGCCGGCAACATCAGTTCGGCAGGGCTGACTTGCCATTCGGACCAGCTGCCCTCGATCCGGATCGGCTGCGACAGCGCCAGCGGATTTTCCAGTTGCAGCGCGACGTGGCCCAGCAGCACCAGCGGCGACAGGCTCCACGCAAAGCGGCCCGGCAGCAAGGGCGTCACCGCCCCGCTGGCGCCGGGCGCCCCGCCGATAAAGGCGGAACCGCGCCACAGCGTACCCTGCGCATCCCCCAGAGTCAAACGGCCGCCGGTCTGCTGCTCGACCATCGGCCCCAGCCAGGCGGCAGGAAAGCAGGCCAGCACCGTCAGCGCGACCGCCAGCAGGATCGCGCCACACCATAGCACGACTCGCTTCACCGCGGCCCCACGCCGGTATCCTGGCGCAAGGTCAGATTGGCGTCGACCTGGCCGGCCGGCGTCTGCGCGGTAATGGCCGCCTCCTGGACCGAAATCCGGTTTTCACGGCGCTGCGCGTCGAGCCAGCCGATCAGGTTGGCGAACGACACGCCGGTCAGCTGGATGCGGGCGAATTCGCCCGTCATGCCCACCGACTGCGGCGTGATGCTGAGCGCGGTAAGGCTGGCGGTCAGGCTCTCCTTGGACATGGGCGACACCTGCACCGCCGGCTGGCGCGCCAGCTCGCCCGCTTCGAGCGCCATCGCCTGCAACTGGGCGGACTGCTGGCGCAGCTGCGGCAAATCCTTCTGCAGCTGGGCGCGCCCGGAGAGGGCCGGGCCGATGAACAGCGCATAGACCAGCGCGGCCGCGGCGACTGCGCCGCCGATGGCCAGCGTGCGGCGTTCTTTTTCGGTGCGCGCGAGCCAGTACACCGCGAGGCGCTCCCTCAATTGGGCGATGTTGCTTGCGGCGCTCATTGCTTCGCTCCCGTGCTGCGGATCTGCCAGGTGGCCGGGGCCGCTTCGGTCAGGCCCAGGTTGCGCGCGGCCAGCGCGCCTTTCAGCTGGCTGACCACGCCAGGATCGGCGGACTCAGGTTTGACCTTGACGCTGAGCGCGCGTTCCCGGAATTCGAGCGAAGTAATGTTGAGCGGGCGCGGCAGACCACGCGCGGCCTCGCCGAACGCAGCCGCCAGGTAGGTGAATTCCTCCGGCCCGAGCTGGCCGCTGGAGGCCTTGGCGCGGGCGATGTTCAGTTTCATCTGGGCCACCGGATCCTGGATCACGGTCTCTTTCGGATAGGTGCTGCGGAAAGTCTGCAGCATCGCCAGCCGGGTGGCGTCGGCCTCGCGCTTGAGGCGCAGCCACTGCACATTCAGGCCGATCAGGTTGACCACCAGCGCCAGCAAGGCCAGCCGCAGCGGCCAGCGCCAGCGCTGCCAGTCGGTGGCGCGCGCGCCGGCCGAGCCGAGCGCGGGCACCATGTCGAGCGTGGTGGTTTTCGAGCCGGCGATCCAGTGTTCCCAGCTGTCGGCCTGGAGTTCGGTGGCGGGGCCCGCGTCGGACGCCAGCGCCTGGTACTGCCCCAGCTCTTCTGCCGGTACGTACAAGGTCAATGGGGCGTCGCCGGCCAGCGCGCGCACCGTCTGCAGCGCGACGTCGGGCGTGCTGGTCATCGCCAGTCCCAGCCCGTGATACAGGCCGTCGCGCAGGGTCACTTCCGAGTGGCCGACGGCGGCGCTGACATGGCCCGGCTGCAACGGCAGGCACAGCTGCGCAGGCAGCGCCGTCACCGCGCGCGCGCCCAGCGCCAGCATCGCGCGCACCAGCGGTTCGAGGTAAGCGCGCTGCACCACGGCAACGCTGCGCACGCCGTCGGCCGACTGCGCCGGCGCCGCGACCAGCACGCATTCGGCCGGATCGCCCAGCACCTGTTCCTCGACCAGCGAGGGCAGCGCGGCCTTCAGGCGCACGCCCGACAGCGGCGGCGCCTTGACCTGCAACAAGGAGACGTCGGCGGCGGCCAGCATCAGCACCACGCGGCGCGCGGCGCCGACCAGGTCGCCCAGGCCGCGCAGCACGCCCTCGCCCTGCTGCTCGATGGCGCCGCTGTCGGCCACCAGCGCGAAGGGGGACAAGGCGCCCTCGCCGTCGGCGCGGGCCGGCAAGCGGATATAAAGAGTAGTCAAACGGTCTCGCTTTCTTCTAGTTTTGTCGTACCCATAATACCGTGGCCGGGCTGCCCTGTTTTGCTTCTATCAAGGATTCCGCGTCGAGCGCGGCCCGGTCGAGACGGATCCGGCTGTGGACCAGGAAATAAGTGCTGACAAAATCCACCTTGGCGCCGCTTGTGAATTGCTTGCCTCCCAGGTAGAGCGCTTCGGTGGTCGCCTTGTCGCGGAAAGCGGCGCGCTTGCGCTGTGCGACCAGCGCATTCGCTTCGCCCATCGAAAAATTCTCGATATGCGCCGACAGCACCTCGGCCGATGCCGTATTCGCATTGATCGGGGTCTGCACCGGCAGCACGACGACGAAGTCGCGCAGTTTGTCGACGATTTCCTTGGTAAATCCCGGAATCGCCAGCAGGTCGTCCACCTGGTCCAGCCGGATGGGGATCACGCTCTTCGCCGGCGTGCCGGCCGGCGGTGGCCCAGCGCCCACATCGGCGTCGGCCACCACCCGGGCAGCCTTGGCCGCCAGCGCTGGATCGAGTTTCAGATTGGTCAACAGTTTGGCGAAAATCGCCACTTGCACCGGGTCTGGCTGATTCTGGTTCGACAGGTTGAGCAGATTGTAACGCGCGGTGGCGTCGACCATGCTGCCAGACAAGGTTGCATCGAAGACCTCATTTTCCAGCCGTTCACGTTCGATGTACTGGTCCAGGCGCGTCTCGGCCAGCGGGGTGGTCCAGACCTGGTCGAGCGTGGTGATGGTGAGCTCCTGGCCGGACCGGCTTTTCAGGATCAGCTTGGACAACTCCAGCGCGCCGCGCAAGATCCATTTGGTCTGCAGGTGCAGGCGCTGGTTTTCCATCGAGCGCACCTGGACCTGCTGCTGCCAGAACAGGCTGGCGACAATCGTCACCGCAAGCGTTGTCAGCAGCAAGGCGGTGATCACCGCCACGCCTTGCTGGCGTGTCCGCATTCGCATCTTCATCCGCCCGCCACCAGGAAAGACTTGATCATCGGCGCGGTCTGGCCGGTCACCTGCAGCATCACTTGCAGCCCGTCTGTGACGCCGGACTGCGGCGTCTGGGTTGCGCCCAGCGTGGCCGACAGCGGCGCCTGGATCGCCTGCCACTGACCATTGGTCCAGCCCAGCACCTGCATGCCGGTGACGCCGGCCTGCAGCGCGACCGCCACCGCGTTGTCGGTATCGCTGGTGGTCGCCTTCCACAAAAGGTCAAGCTGCACCAGGTCGCGCGTGCCGGCCGATTCGCGCCGCAGCAGCACGCCGTCGCGGATGCGGTAGGCGATTACCTGCAGGCGCATCGGCTCGTTCTCGGCGTAGCTCTTGCGCACGATGGTCATGCGGTCGTTTTCCACTTGCAAGTAAGGTCGGCCGCTGAGGATGCCGTCGCCAGCGATGTGTTCGCAATCGCTTTGCATCTGCGCGAACGCGAGCTGCATGCCGCGCGTCGTTTCCATCTGATCGGTCAGGGAAATGCGGGCGCGCACGATGCCGTCCAGGCCGCGCCAGCCGAGCACGGCGACGATGGCCAGGATGCTGATCGCGACCAGCAGTTCGACCAGGGTGAAGCCGACATGCCTGCGCCGCATCATGGCGCCACCAGCTGGACCAGCTTGACGATGCGGCGCTCGGGGTTCTGCAGGTCGTAGACGCTGACCTCGACCCGGCGCAGCAGCGGATTCGGGCTGGGCAGCACTTCCTCATCGCAGACCAGCGCCAGGTCGCCTTGCGGGCAATCGAAGCGGTGCTTGCCGACGGCGGGAAAGACGTGCTGCAAGCGCGCCTGCACCAGCCGGTTTTCGGCCGACCAGGTCGCCATCATGGCGCTGCGCAGGCCGGCGCTGTTGGAAGCGAGGCCGCCGACCGCGCGCAGCGAGGCGCCCAGCGCGGTGCCGACGATCACCAGCGCCACCAGCACTTCGAGCAGGGTGAAGCCGGCGCTGCGATGGAGAAGTGGACGGCGCATCATTCGACCACGAAATGGCCGACGCCGTCGGCGCGGATCGCCACGTGGGCGTCGCCGCTGGCCAGCGTCAGAAGGAAAGGTTTGTCGACCGGCTCGCGGCCAAAAGTGATGCGCAGCGGATTGCCGGTGCCGGAGCCCGGCGGGTCCAGCTGCAGCGACACCGGCGCGTTCTTGAACGGGCGTTCGCGCAGCAGGTCGTCGCCAGTGACCGGGTCCCAGCGCTTTTCATTGCGCACCAGGAAGCGGTAGTTCTCGCCGTCGGCCTCGAACGCGACCAGCCGGTTGCGCACGATCGCTTCGTCGCGGGCGAGCTGGAGCAACAGTGCGAGGCGCTGGGCCTCGTTCTGCAAGTGCTGTTGCGGGCTCGGGATCGCGTTCAGCGACACCAGGCCCAGCGTGATTCCTATGATCACCATCACCACCATCAGCTCCACCAGGGTGAAGCCGCGGGAGGCGCGGCGAACGTCGAAGTCGGGCAAGGAAACTCCCTTGATGGTTGGCGTGCTTAGTTTTCCCAGGAACCGATGTCGGCGTCTTCGCCGGCGCCGCCAGGCTGGCCATCGGCGCCCAGCGAGAACAGGTCGACTTCGCCATGGATGCCCGGCGACAGGTACTGATAGGCATTGCCCCAAGGATCCTTCGGCAGCCTCTCGACGTAGCCGCCGGCCTTCCAGCCGTTGGCGGCCGGACCGGCGGTCGGCTTGGCGACCAGCGCCTGCAGGCCCTGCTCGGTGGTCGGGTAGCGCTGGTTGTCCAGCTTGTAGAGTTTGAGCGCCTGCATCAGGGTCGAGATGTCGACCTTGGCGGCGGTCACGCGCGACTCGCCGGTGCGGCCCATCAGCTTCGGCACGACCAGCGCGCCGAGGATGCCGATGATCACGACCACCACCATGATTTCAACCAGGGTGAAGCCGCGCGTCAGGCGCTGGCGGATCGGGCGTTGCGATTTGGTACGGGATACGATATGCATAGTGTCTGTACGGTAGTTCGAAAAGAATTGCTGAGTATAAGGCGGTTTCGCCCGGGAAGGCCAAATTGCGGCGGTAACGCATTGTAAGGCAGCGCACGGGCGCACGCCCACGCATCGGCGTTGTTGGCGGCTTGGCTAGCCTGGTTGGCAAGTCGGGCAATCGGCGTTGCGCGCGATGCCGATGCTGGTCCATTCCATGTTGCGCCCGTCGAGCAGCAGCAGGCGTCCGGCCAGCGAGGCGCCGATCCCGAGCAGCAGCTTGAGCGCCTCGGCCGCCTGCATCGCGCCGACCACGCCCACCAGCGGCGCGAACACGCCCATGCTGCTGCAGGCGACGTCTTCGAACCGGCCATCCTCCGGGAACAGGCAGGCGTAGCAGGGCGAATCGGCGCGGCGCGGATCGAACACGCTGATCTGGCCGTCGAAGCGGATCGCCGCGCCGGACACCAGCGGCACCCCGGCCGCCACGCAGGCGCGGTTGACCGCATGGCGGGTGGCGAAGTTGTCGCTGCAGTCGAGCACCACCGAGGCGCCGCGCACCTGCTCGTCGAGCCGGGCGCCGGCCAGCCGCTCGCGCAGCGCGACGACTTCGATCCCGGGATTCAGGTCCAGCATGGCCTCACGGCCGGACTCGGCCTTGGGCTGGCCGATGCGCGCAGTGGCGTGCATCACCTGGCGCTGCAGGTTGGTCAGGTCGACCTCGTCGTCGTCGGCCAGCGTGATGCGGCCGACCCCGCTCGCGGCCAGGTACAGCGCGGCCGGCGAACCGAGCCCGCCGGCGCCGATCACCAGCGCGCTCGACGCCAGCAGGCGCTGCTGCCCTTCGATGCCGATCTCGTCGAGAAGGATGTGGCGCGAATAGCGCAGCAGCTGGTCGTCGGTCATCGGACGCGCGCCGTCATTTCTTGATGGCCTTGGCCTTCAGTTCCGGCGGCGCCTCGGGCGGCACGCGCTTGCGGCCATCCTCCGGTGTGGCAACCTCGACCGCCAGGTCGGCCTTCGACAATTTCACCGGCAAGCCCTTGAAATGGTTGATCGCCTGGGCCAACTGGAAGTCGTCCTTGCCGCCGAATTCGAGCGGCTTGCGGTTCTTCAGCGCGGCGGCCACACGGCGTTCCTCCTCGAGCTCGTCGCGCTTGGCGGCCGCCTGCTGCGTGGCGCCCATCGTGACCGCCTTGTCGCCTTCGTTGCCCAGGTGTTTTTCCAGGTCCGCTTCGCGCACCCGCAGGCCGTTGAGGCCATCGCCGTCGGCGGTTTCGTCGACCAGCATGTCCGGCACGATGCCGCGCGCCTGGATCGAGCGTCCCTGCGGCGTGTAGTAGCGCGCGGTGGTGAGCTTGACGGCGGTGTCGGCGCTGATCTGGCGCAAGGTCTGCACCGAGCCCTTGCCGAAGGTCTGGCTGCCCATGATGATGGCGCGCTTGTAATCCTGCAGCGCGCCGGCGACGATTTCCGACGCCGAGGCCGAACCGGTGTTGACCAGCACCACCATCGGCACCGTCTTCAGGGCGGCCGGCAGTTTCGCCAGCGGGTCGCTGCTGCTGCGGCCGGCGTAGAACTCGCGCCGGCCATAGAAAGTCTGGTTCGAATCGGGCAACTGGCCGATGGTCGAGACGATCACTTTTTCCTTCGGCAGGAAGGCGGCGGAGACGCCGATCGCGCCGGGCAGCAAGCCGCCCGGGTCGTTGCGCAAGTCGAGCACCAGGCCCTTGATGTGCGGGTCCTGGGCGTACAGCGCGTTGGCCTTCTGCGCCAGTTCGTCGAGCGTCAGTTCCTGGAACTGGCTGATGCGCAGCCAGGCGTAGCCGGGTTCGACGATCTTGCCCTTGACGCTGTGCACGCGGATTTCTTCGCGTACGAGCGCCACCGTCAGCGGCTTGTCCTCGCCCTTGCGCGCGATCGTCAGCGTGACCTTGCTGCCCGGCGCGCCGCGCATCTTCTTGATCGCTTCGTCCAGCGACAGGCCCTTGATCGGCGTGCTGTCGATCCGGGTGATCAGGTCGCCCGGCTTGATGCCGGCGCGGTAGGCCGGCGAATCCTCGATCGGCGACACGATCTTGACGTAGCCGTCCTCGGTCGACACCTCGATGCCGAGACCGACAAAGCGCCCCTGCATGCTTTCGCGCATTTCGCGGTAGGCCTTTTTATCGAGGTAGACCGAATGCGGGTCGAGCGAGGCGACCATGCCGGTGATCGCTTCGGACAGCAGCTTCTTGTCCTCGACCGGCTCGACATAATCGGACTTGATCAGGCCGTACACATCGGCCAGCTGGCGCAGTTCGTCCAGCGGCAGCGGCACACCAGCCGCCTTTTGCGCCACTGCCGGAAACTGCAGCGACAACGCGACGCCCGCCACCAGGCCGACGCCGACCAGGCCGGCGGTGCGCAACCGGTCCCCTGACTTGCCAAAATTAAATTGCTTCATGCGGATGCCCTAGAATTTGATCCAGCTGGCCGGGTCGAACGCCTGGCCCAGGTGCCTTAGCTCAAAGTATAGACCCGATTCCTCATTGCCGCCTGTGCTGCCCGCACTCGCAATCGGATCGCCGGCCTTGACGGCGTCGCCGGCGTGTTTCAGCAGCGCCTGGTTATTGCCGTAGATCGACAGGTACTGGCTGCCGTGGTCGACGATGATCAGGTTGCCGAAGCCGCGCATCCAGTTGGCGAACACCACGCGCCCGCCGGCTACCGCCTTGACGTCGGCGCCTTCGGCGGCCTTGATGAACACGCCCTTCCAGCTGGCCTCGCCGCGTTTCGCGCCAAAGCGCGCCGCCAGCTTGCCTGCCACGGGCGGGCGCAGCTGGCCGCGCAGGCTGGCGAACGCGCCTTCCGGCGCCGCCGGCGCGAGCGCGATGTCGGCCGCGCGTGCAGCGGCCGGATCCGGCTTCGCTTCGGCCACTTTCGGCGGCTCGTCGGCATCGATCGGGTCCGGCTTGAATGGCGCCGGCTTGCCCGGATGCGCCTTCTGCTCGCGCGCGAGACGTTCGCGCTCGGCCTTTTTGCGTTCGGCCGCCAGCGCCTGCGCTTCGGCCTGCGCCTTCGCTTTCGCGGCAGCCACCGCGGCCAGCCGGCGCTGTTCGGCGGCGGCCGCTTCGGCCTGCTCGCGGATCAACTTGGACAGCTTGTCGACCAGCCCGGCCATGCGCTGCTCATCGCGCTCCAGGCTGCCCGCTTCCTTGCGCTGCGCCGCCAGCCGGTTCGACAGCGAGCCGAGCAAGGCGGCGCGGCGCCCCTTTTCCTTTTCCAGCAGCGCCTTCTGGTCGCGCTGTTCGGCGGCGATTTCTTCCAGCTCGTCCTTGGCGTTCTGGGCCTGCTCGCGGTTGCTCTCGACCGCCGCCAGGTTGGTGCGCAGCGATCCGAGCAGCCTGGCCTGCGCCTGCGATACATACGCCATCAGTTGCAGGTCGCGGTTGATGCGGTTCGGATTGTCGCCCGACAGCAGCAGCTTGATGCGGTCCTCGTTGCCGGCCACGTATTGCTCGCGCAGCAGCTTGCTGAGCTGCTTCTTCTGGGCGTCGATGGTGGCGGCCAGCTTTTCCTGTGCCGCGGCCAGCTCGTGCAATTTCGCGTTGGTGCCGTCCTGCTCGCCGGCCAGGTCGCGCAGCGCTCGGTTGGCGTCGGAGATCGCTTCCTCCGATTCAGCCAGGGTGTCGGCGACAGTTTCCTTTTCGCTTTCGGTGCGGCTGATGTCTTTCTTGAGGGTCGACAGTTTTTGCTGGATTCCCGCACGGGTGGCTTCGGCCGCCGCTTTTTGCTTGCTGCGTTCGGTGGGCTTGGCGGCGCCCATGGCGCCGCCCGCGGCCAGCGCCAGAGCGAAGCATAGCCCCGCCTGGCCGGCGTACTTCCTGATTGCTTGCTGCAAAGCTTACCTGGCCTTCCCTTGGTTCGCGACCGCGGCGGTGGCGGCGGCGATCGCTTCCTGATCGCCCAGGTAGTAGTGGCGGATCGGCTTCAGGTCGGCGTCGAGTTCATACACCAGCGGCTGGCCGTTGGGGATGTTGAGGCCGACGATGTCGGCGTCGCTGATGCCATCGAGCATCTTGATCAGCGCGCGCAGGCTGTTGCCGTGCGCCGAGATCAGGATCTGGCGGCCGGCGCGGATCGCCGGGGCGATTTCTTCGTCCCAGGCCGGCATCACGCGCGCCACGGTGTTCTTCAGGCATTCGGTCAGCGGGATCGCCGACTTCGGCAGCTGCGCGTAGCGCGGATCGTGGAACGAGGTGCGCTCGTCGTCGGCCGCCAGCGGCGGCGGCGGCGTGTCGTAGCTGCGGCGCCAGACCAGCACCTGGGCGTCGCCGTACTTGGCGGCGGTCTCGCCCTTGTCGAGCCCTTGCAGCGCGCCGTAGTGACGCTCGTTGAGGCGCCAGTCGTTGACCACCGGCAGCCACATCATGTCCATCTCGTCCATCGTCAGCCACAAGGTGCGGATCGCGCGCTTGAGCACCGAAGTGTAGGCCAGGTCGAAGCTGAAGCCGGCTTCCTTGAGCACTTTGCCGGCGCTTTTCGCCTCGGCCACGCCCTTGGCGGTCAGGTCGACATCGGTCCAGCCGGTAAACCGGTTTTCCAGGTTCCAGGTCGATTCGCCATGGCGCATGAATACGATTTTGTACATAAGACTCTTCAAAAAATGGGGGGTGGACGGGCGCAGGGGAGCAAAAACGCGGCGAAATTATTCGGTTCCAGCTTCTATTTTATAATGCGCGGATTAACTTAGCCCATTGGAACCTCTGTGAAATTCATTATTGACCATATTTTTACCGTGGCGCTGGTCGTGTTGTCGGGCGGATTCCTGCTGTGGCCGGCGCTCCAGCCCCGCGGCAAGCGCGCTTCGGCGCTGCAGGTCACCCAGCTGATCAACCGCGGCAAGACCACCGTTGTCGACGTGCGCACGGCTGAAGAATTTGCCAAAGGGCATCTGCGCGACGCGAAAAACATTCCACTGGCAGACTTGTCGACTCGGATCGGTGAACTCGACAAGTCGAAAGCGCGTTCCGTGGTGGTCGTGTGCCAGAGCGGCGCGCGCGCTGACAAGGCGGTCCGGCAACTGGCCGCGGCCGGATTCGAAGACGTCATCAGCCTCGATGGCGGACTGACCGCGTGGCAAGCCGCTGGCCTGCCGGTCGCGAAGTAAATACAATAAGGAGTTTCCTATGGCAGCCCATGCCCATGTCGTCCTGTATCACACCGCAAGTTGCCCTTACTGCGTGCGCGCCGAGCGCCTGCTCGAAGCCAAAGGCATCACCGATATCGAACGGATCCGGGTCGACCTCATTCCCGAGCAGCGTATCGTGATGATGGAGAAAACCGGCCGCCGCAGCGTCCCGCAGATCTATGTGGGCGAGACCCACGTCGGCGGTTTCGACGACTTGTATGCGCTCGATCAGGCGGGGCGGCTCGATCCCTTGTTAAATGGCGTTTGACCGGAAATAAGACCGCACGGTCGGCAAAGCTATTGCAAGCCTATTGGTTTTGATACAATTGCCGTCGCGTTTGATCCCAAGCACATTTGGAACGGCGCCAAGCCGTTCTTCTTATCTCTCAACGAAAGCGTTCCATGTCTGACGAAACCTTGCAACCCGTATTCCAAATCCAACGCGTCTACCTGAAAGACATGTCGCTGGAACAACCGAATTCCCCGGCCATCTTCCTCGAGCAGGAAGCGCCAACCATCGAAGTGTCGCTCGACGTGGGCGCCGAAGCGATCGCCGACGGCATCTACGAGTCGACCGTGACGATCACCGTGACCGCCAAGGTCAAGGACAAGGTTGCTTTCCTCGTTGAAGGCAAGCAAGCCGGTATCTTCGAAGCACGCAATATCCCTGCGGACCAGATGGATCCACTGCTGGGAATCGGCTGCCCGAACATCGTTTACCCTTACCTGCGCGGCAACATCGCCGACGTGATCACCCGTGCCGGCTTCCCGCCTGTGCACCTGGCCGAGATCAACTTCGAAGTGTTCTACCAGCAGCGTCGCCAGGCGATGGCTGAAGCCGCAGCCGGCGCACCTGCCGACAGCGCAATCAACTAAGCAGTCATAAGCCGTAGTTCGCCAGCAAGCAGTATGTCTGGCAAGTGCGGGGCCGGCCGATCGGCCTGTCCCGCGCCAACCGAGCCAAAAGGCCTGTCCATGAATGTTCCCCGCCTGGTGTCAGGTGCGTTGCTGATGCTGGCTTCGGCCTCCGGTTTCGCCTTCGATTTCAAGACCGTGGGAGCGGCGCCGGCGATCCTGTACGACGCGCCGTCCTCCAAGGGCGGCAAGCTGTATGTCGCACCGCGCGGCATGCCGGTCGAAGTCGTGCTCAGCTACGGCGACTGGGTCAAGGTGCGCGACAGCAATGGCGACATGGCCTGGACCGAAGCGAAATCGCTGTCGGCCCGGCGCAACGTCATCGTGCGCAATCCGAACGCGAAAGTGCGCGGCGCCAGCGACGAAGCGGCGCCGACGCTCATGACAGCCGACAAGGGCGTGCTGCTCGAACTGGTCGATCCGCAAACGGGCGCCTGGATCCGGGTCCGCCACAAGGACGGCATCACCGGCTTCATCAGGGCCACCGACGTCTGGGGCATCTGATTCGCCTCCCTCTGGGGTTCCATGCAAAATAATAAACAATCACCTGGCAGGATCACCGTGCTGGGCGCCGGCGCCTGGGGCACCGCGGTCGCCATCGCGCTCGCCGCGCGCCACGACGTGCTGTTGTGGGGGCGCGATGCCGCCGCCATGCAGCAGGTCGCCGACCAGCGCGAGAACCAGCACTACCTGCCCGGCTTTGCCTTGCCGCCGGCGCTCAAGGTCAGCGCCGATTTCAACGCCGCCGTGGCGCACGTCACCGCCGAGCCCGGTTCGCTGCTGATCGCCGCCTGCCCGGTGGCCGGCCTGCGTCCGCTGCTCGAGCAGCTCAAGGCAACTCCGATTCCAAATGTCGTGTGGCTATGCAAGGGCTTCGAAAACGGCACCGGCCTGCTGCCGCACCAGGTGGTGCGCGAAGTGCTGGGCGAACGGGTGCCGGGCGCCGCACTGTCGGGTCCGTCGTTCGCGCAGGAAGTGGCGCGCGGCCTGCCGTGCGCGCTGACCGTGGCGTCCGATTCTGCCGCGCTCAGCGAGCGGGTGGTGGCGCTGGTCCACGGCGGCAATATCCGGGTGTATTCGAGCGACGACATGGTCGGCGTCGAAGTCGGCGGCGCGGTCAAGAACGTGCTGGCGATCGCCACCGGCGTGGCCGACGGCCTGGGACTGGGCCTGAATGCGCGCGCCGCGCTGATCACGCGCGGATTGGCCGAGATTACCCGGCTGGGCGCCGCGCTGGGCGGCAACCTGGGCACCTTCATGGGACTGACGGGGATGGGCGACCTGATCCTGACCTGCACCGGCGACCTGTCGCGCAACCGCCGGGTCGGGCTCGAACTGGCGCGCGGCAAGAAGCTCGATGCGATCGTTGCGGAACTGGGGCACGTGGCCGAAGGCGTGCCGTGCGCGCGCGCGGTGCGAGAGCTGGCCGGCCGGCTCAGCGTCGACATGCCGATCACCAATGCGGTGGCCGGCGTGCTGTTCGACGGCGACGATCCGAAGGCGATGGTGGCGCAGCTGCTGGCGCGCGATCCGCGCGGCGAATCGGCTTAAACTTCGCAAGAACGCAAAACAAGTAATGCCGCCCTCGCGAAAGGGGGGCTTAATTTTCGCGCAGTGAATTGGGTTCCCGCCTTCGCGGGAGTGACGTGCCATATTTTCTACGGCGTTGACGTGCCGCCTCTTGATACACGCGGCGCGGTCCAAGGGCGGGGGTCAGGTCCGGCGGACCTGACCCCCGGGTTTGGCGCCGCACCGGGCGCTTGCCGCCATCGTGCGGTCCCTCAACGGTGACAAAGCCTATTTTTTTGGCTCAGGCCATTGCAGCCTGCGTCTCGTCGATGCCCTGCCCGGCGTGCGCGTGGGTCAGCAGGATGGTCATCAGGGCCACCGCGTCCACCACCGCGCGTATCGAGTGCGGTATGCCGCCCACCAGGTACAGCATCTCGCCCGGCTTCAAGGTCACCGTGCGCTCGTGCGCGTCGACCTCGATTTCGCCTTCCAGGCATTGCAAGGTCATCTCGCCATCGACCTTGTGCACCGGCATCGGTCGCTCCTTCGGCAATACCAGCCGGATCAACTCCATGTGCGGTGTCTTGGCCAGCGCCACCGATGTGAAAAAGGCGATGTCGTCGTCGCCGCGCGACAGCGCGATCTTGTCTCCCGATGCTGCGTGGTGCAATGCCATGATGGTTCCTTGTCTTAAGCCCCCGAAGCGCCCTCGCCTGCTTCGTCAAAATTTTCTTTCACGCCGCGCAGCCAGGTGACCAGCGCGAACGCGTCCTTGAAGCCGCGCGCCAATTCCGGCACCAGCCGTTCCGGCGCATTGAGCGCCAGCTTGACTTCGGTCGTCACGAAGAAGCTTTTCAGCTTCAGGTATTCGATGTGCTGGTGATCCGGATCGAAGCCCTTCGGCGGGCGCTGCAGCTTGTCTTCGACATGCATGCTGTCGCCGTAGGTCGCGCGCAGCTGTTTATTCTTCAACACTTTGGCAAAACCTGTCGCATCGTTGACCACGTGTTCGCGGATTGCCTTCAGGCGCGACGGCGGCGGCAGGTATTCGCCGGCGCCGAACAGCAGGGTTCCGTTGCCTTCAATGTGGAAATAATAGGTCGGCCCGCCCGCCGCGCTGGGACGCCGCTTGTCGCTCGGCGTGATGCCGGCCGAGAAGCGCGTCTTGTACGGGCTCTTGTCGTGCGAGAAGCGGATGTCGCGGTTGATGCGGAACATCGCCTTCTTCGGATTGCAGGCCGCCACCTGCTTGTCGAACCTGGACAGCTCGGCGATCACCTCGGTGACCACTTGCAGGAACTCCTCGCGCAGGATGTCGTAGCGCGGCTTGTTCATGATGAACCACGGACGGTTGTTATTCTCGCTCAGCTCGCTCAGGAACTGCGTCAGGTCGCGCAAATGCATGGATCGACTTCCAGGAAATTGTAAAAAGAAAAGAAGTCTACTCGACAACCGCGCGCGGGCGCTTGCCGACCATGACGTCGAGCGTCGATTCGCGGTCCTTGCGCATCACCGTCATCTTCGCCTTTTCGCCCGGCGCCAGCTGCGCGATCAGGGTCAGCATCTGGCTGGTGTCGGTTACCGGCTTGCCCTGCACCGTCAGCAGGATGTCGCCGGGACGGATGCCGGCACGGTCGGCAGGGCCGTTGCGCACCACCCCGGCGATGATCGTGCCGCTCTGGCGCGCCAGCCCGAAGCTTTCGGCCAGTTCGGGCGTAATATCCTGCGATTCGATGCCGATCCAGCCGCGCACCACATGGCCGGTCTTGATGATCGCCTCCATCACCGACTTGGCGGTGGTGACGGGAATGGCGAAGCCGATCCCGACCGAGCCGCCGGTCTGCGAATAGATCGCCGAGTTAATCCCGATCAAGTTGCCGCTGGTGTCGATCAGGGCGCCACCCGAATTGCCGAAATTGATTGCCGCGTCGGTCTGGATGAAATTTTCGAACTGGTTGATATGCAGGTTGTTGCGCCCGACCGCCGAGATGATGCCCATGGTGACGGTCTGGCCCACCCCGAACGGATTGCCGATCGCCAGCACGACGTCGCCGACCTTTGCCTGGTCGGCGTGGCCAAGCACGATCACCGGCAGGTTTTTCTCCTTGATCTGGATCACTGCCAGGTCGGTTTCGGGATCGGTGCCGACCACCTTGGCCGGCGCCTTGCGCCCGTCGGCCAGCACAACCTCGATCTCGTCGGCGGCCTCGACCACGTGGTTGTTGGTCAGGATGTAGCCTTCGGGGCTGACGATGACGCCGGACCCGAGGCTGGCCACCTGCTCCTCGCGCGGGGCGCGGTCGCCGAAGAACTTGCGGAAGAAGGGATCGCGCAGCAGCGGATGGTTTTGCCGCAGCGCCTTGCTGGTGAGGATGTTGACCACCGCCGGCATGGCGCGCCCGGCGGCCTCGCGGTAGCTGCCGATGGCCGGCTGGATCGGCGCCTGCAGCACCGGCACCGGCGTGGCCGGACTGACGGCCTGCCAGCGCGGCGGCGGGCTGGCCAGCCACTCCGGACGCATCGCCTGAACCACCACGTACAGCCCGAGGGCGATGGTGACGGTTTGTGCAAACAGCAGCCAGAAACGTCGCATCGGTGGCTCAGCCTTTCAAGCGATTACCTGCGCAGCGAATCGCGGATCTCGCGCAGCAGCAGCACGTCTTCCGGCGTGGCGGCCACCACTGCGACGGGCGGGCGCAGGCGGTTCATGAAGCGCACCAGCTGGAAGATGACGAAGGCGAGGATGATGAAATTGATCAGCACGGTCAGAAAATTGCCGTACGCAATGACGGCGCCAAGCTTTTTCGCCTCCGCCAGCGGCAGGCCGGCGGCCTGGTTATTGAGCGCGACATAGTAGTTGGCGAAGTCGAGTCCACCGAAGATCTTGCCGATCGGCGGCATGATGATGTCCTGGACGAGCGAGTCGACAATCTTGCCGAAGGCGGCGCCGATGATGACGCCGACCGCCAGGTCCATCACATTGCCCTTCAGTGCAAACAGCTTGAATTCGCCCATCATGCTCATCGCGATCTCCCGTTCAGGTGTGCAAAATTGCATGTCAATCATACATTGATGCTATTAGAAACCATAGGCGGACTTGTGGTTCCAGTCGGCGGAGCGCTTTTCTGTTTTACGCGAATTCGGCGTATTTATGCGCACGTTAGCCCCGAAAATGGCCGGGAAATGGTCCGGTATGGGGCCAATGCAACATTTTTTCTTTAATTCGCTTGCCGCTTCCCTTATAATTTAAGGTTGCTAGAAGCTCTGTACGGCTTCTTAAGATTTCGCATTTTGACTGATTGGGGTTGGTATGAGTAACGAAAAACAGGTCGATCCAGGCCGCCGCGGCATGCTGGTCGCCACGTGCGCGGCGGGCGGTGTTGTCGGTTTATCCACGGCAGGCGCCTTGGTCAGTACTTTCCAGCCGTCGGAGCGGGCGAAAGCCGCCGGCGCGCCGGTGGAAGTGGATATCTCGGACGTCGCGCCGGGCACGATGAAGGTCGTGGAATGGCGCGGCAAGCCGGTCTGGATCCTGCGCCGCACGCCGGAAATGATGGCCTCGCTGGCCAAGACCGACGACAAGGTCGCCGACCCGAAATCGGACAAGATCTACCAGCTGGCCATGCCCGACTACGCGAAGAACGAAGCGCGTTCGCGCGCCGAGCACAAGGAAGTGCTGGTCGTGGTCGGCATCTGCTCGCACCTGGGCTGCTCGCCATCGTCGCGCTTTGCCGAAGGCGCCCAGCCTTCGCTGCCGGACGACTGGAACGGCGGTTTCCTGTGCCCATGCCACGGTTCGACCTTCGACCTGGCCGCACGCGTATTCAAGAACAAGCCGGCGCCGACCAACCTCGACGTTCCGCCATATATGTACCTGTCTGACAACCGCATCGTGATCGGTAAAGACGAGAAAGGCGATGCATAACCATGGCTGCTTTTAAAGAAACCAAATTCCCGGCCAACGCCCCTATCGCTGAAAAAGCGGTGGGCTGGATCGACGACCGCTTCCCGCTGACCAAGCTGTGGGAAGACCAGTGGGGCAAGTACTACGCTCCGAAGAACTTCAACTTCTGGTACATCTTCGGCATCCTGGCGACGCTGATCCTGGTGCTGCAGATTGTCACCGGCATCTTCCTGACCATGCACTACAAGCCGGACGCAGGCCTGGCCTTCGGTTCGGTCGAATACATCATGCGCGAAGTGCCGTGGGGCTGGCTGGTGCGCTACATGCACTCGACCGGCGCGTCGGCCTTCTTCATCGTGGTCTACCTGCACATGACCCGCGGCCTGCTGTACGGTTCGTACCGCAAGCCGCGCGAACTGATCTGGCTGTTCGGCTTCGCCATCTTCCTGGCGCTGATGGCCGAGGCCTTCTTCGGCTACCTGCTGCCATGGGGCCAGATGTCGTACTGGGGCGCCCAGGTGATCGTCAACCTGTTCGGCGCGATTCCGCTGATCGGCCCTGACCTGTCGCTGTGGATCCGCGGCGACTACGTTGTGTCCGACGCCACCCTGAACCGCTTCTTCGCCTTCCACGTGATCGCGATCCCGCTGGTGATCCTCGGCCTGGTCGCCGCCCACCTGATCGCGCTGCACGAAGTCGGCTCGAACAACCCGGACGGCATCGAAGTCAAAGACACGCTGGGACCGGACGGCCATCCGCTGGACGCCGTACCGTCGCATCCTTACTACACCGCGCACGACCTGTTCGGCGTATCGGTGTTCCTGGTCATCTTCAGCGCGGTCATCTTCTTCGCGCCGGAAATGGGCGGCTACTTCCTGGAGTACAACAACTTCATCCCGGCCGATTCGCTCAAGACCCCGCTGCACATCGCGCCGACCTGGTACTTCACGCCCTTCTACTCGGTGCTGCGCGCCACCACCGCCGACTTCATGTACGTGCTGATGGCCGCCGTGGCCGCGTATGTCGTGTTCATCTGGCTCAAGTCGCGCCTGTCGTCGATGACCAAGATCGCGATCGCCGCGATCGGCCTGGTGATGGTGATCGGCATGCTGCCGCAGGTCCTGGACGCGAAATTCTGGGGCGTCGTCCTGTTCGGTTCGTCGGTGGTGATCATCGCCTTCCTGCCGTGGCTGGACCACTCGCCGGTGAAGTCGATCCGCTACCGTCCTGACTGGCACAAGTATGTCTACCTGCTGTTCGGCCTGGCGTTCGTCACGCTCGGCTACCTCGGCACCCAGCCGCCTAGCCCGACCGGCGGCATCGTTTCCCAGGTCTGCACGCTGTTCTACTTCAGTTTCTTCCTGTTGATGCCATGGTGGAGTGCGATGGGCACCTTCAAGCCGGTGCCAAAACGTGTGACGTTCACGCCGCACTAATCGACGACATCACACCAAGCGCAAAAGGACCTTTTACATGAATTTTCCGAAAAAACTGATCGCTATCCTGGCATTGCTGCCAGGCCTGGCATTCGCCAACGAAGGCGGCTTCCCGCTCGATAAGGCACCGGAACGCAGCAGCCTGACCTCGCTGCAGAACGGCGCCAAGCTGTTCGTCAACTATTGCCTGAACTGCCACTCGGCGGTCAACATGCGCTACAACCGCCTGAAGGACCTCGGCCTGACCGACGACCAGATCAAGGCCAACCTGCTGTTCTCGGGCGAAAAAGTGGGCGACATGATGACCACCGCGCTCAGGCCGGCGGACGCCAAGGCATGGTTCGGCGCGGTTCCGCCGGACCTGTCGGTGATCGCGCGCGCCAAGGCATCGGGCGCCGGCAGCGGCGGCGACTACCTGTATACCTACCTGCGCAGCTTCTACAAGGACGACACCCGTCCGACCGGCTGGAACAACATGGTGCTGCCGAACGTGGCAATGCCGCACGCCATGTGGCAACTGCAGGGCGTGCGCACGGTCAAGATGGTTGAAGAGAAAGACCCGCACGATCACAGCAAGACCGTCCATAAATTCGGCGGCTACAACCAGGTTGCGCCGGGCGTCATGACGGCCACCGAGTTCGACACCGCGACGGCTGACCTGGTCGGCTACCTCGAGTGGATGGCCGAGCCGGCCCAGGGCACCCGCAAGCGCCTTGGCGTCTGGGTACTGCTGTTCCTGTCGCTGTTCTCCGTGCTGTGCTGGCGCCTGTCGGCGTCGTACTGGAAAGAAGTCAAGTAAGTCGTTTATTGCCCGTGCAGCCAGCGGGTGATCATTTCGGGGTGGACCGCTAGTCGTTTCACCCCCTTTGTTTCTAAGGAACTATAAAATGATGGTTCTCTACTCGGGCACGACGTGCCCATTCTCCCAACGCTGCCGCCTGGTCCTGTTCGAAAAGGGCATGGACTTCGAAGTCCGCGACGTCGACCTGTTCAACAAGCCGGAAGACATCTCGACCATGAACCCGTACGGGCAGGTGCCCATCCTGGTCGAGCGCGAACTGATCCTGTACGAATCGAACATCATCAACGAATACATCGACGAGCGCTTCCCGCATCCGCAGCTGATGCCGGCCGATCCGCTGATGCGCGCGCGCGCCCGCCTGATGCTGTTCAACTTCGAGAAAGAGCTGTTCGTCCACGTGCACGTGCTCGAAAGCGAACGCGCCAAGGCCAACGACAAGAGCCATGACAAGGCACGCGCCGAAATCCGCGACCGCCTGACCACGCTCGCGCCGCTGTTCTTGAAGAACAAGTACATGCTCGGTGACGAGTTCTCGATGCTCGACGTGGCGGTTGCGCCATTGCTATGGCGCCTGGACCACTACGGCATCGAACTGTCGAAGACGGCTGCGCCGCTGATGAAGTACGCCGAGCGCATCTTCTCGCGTCCGGCCTACATCGAAGCGCTGACCCCGTCCGAAAAGGTCATGCGCCGTTAATCCCTGCGACACCCTTGCACGCCGGTCGGCGACGCCGATCGGCGAATCGAAGTAGACTGGCGTGCAAGAGCAACTCACAGCATCACTAATCACAGAACATGCCTGACATCTCAACCAAACCCTACATGCTGCGCGCCATCTACGAATGGTGCACCGACAGCGGCTTCACGCCCTACCTGGCGGTAAAGGTCGACGCCGCCACAACGGTGCCGATGGAGTATGTGAAGAAGGGCGAAATCGTGCTCAACATCAGCTTCGGCGCCACCTCCGGGCTGAAGATGGACAATGACGCGGTGCGCTTCAATGCGCGCTTCGGCGGTGTCTCGCGCGAGATCTACGTGCCGGTGCAAAACGTGCTGGCGATCTACGCCAACGAGAACGGCCAGGGCATGGCGTTCGAGGTCAGCAGCACCGCCGCCGAGAACGCCGCAGCGCCGGTTACGGAGGCTCCTGCAGGCGCTGCGCCAGCCCTGTCGGCAGTGCCGACGGCAGCGGCGGACAAGCCGGCTGCGGAGCTGTCGCAAATTCCCGACGATAACAATGAGCCTCCCAAAAAAGGCGGCAGGCCAACACTGACCGTTATCAAATAGCGGTATAATTCGGGCCTTATGCCGACTTAGCTCATTTGGTAGAGCAGTTGATTTGTAATCATCAGGTGGCCAGTTCGAAACCGGCAGTCGGCACCAAAAATTAGCTTTGAAAACAATGCCTTATGGAATATTTCCGTGAGGCATTTGTCTTTGTGGTACGCTAAAAGTACAGTTTCAGTACACTCAGCAAACACAGAGGTCAAATGGCAACCATCGTTCCAACCCCTTCCGGCACCTATAAAGCACTTGTTCGCATGAAGGGCTGGCCAACCACTTCCAAGACTTTCCGCCTGAAGCGCGACGCGACTGATTGGGCTCGTAGGACCGAAGACGAAATGGTTCGCGGAGTCTACATCTCGCGCAGCGGATCGGAACGTATGACGGCCCAAGAGGCGCTGCAGCGCTACTTGGCCGAAGTCACGCCGACAAAGAAGCCCACCACGCAACGTAGCGAAAACATTACAGCTCAGCACCTCATCAGCTTTCTTGGAAAATATTCCATGGCAGCGCTCAACAGCGAGTTGGTCGCCTCCTATCGTGACCATAGGCTAGATGTGGGCAAGTCAAACAACACCGTACGCATTGAGCTAGCGATGTTGAGCAACCTCTTCACCGTAGCAATCCAAGAATGGGGCCTCGGTCTTACACACAATCCTGTCGCAATGATTCGCAAGCCGAGTCCAGGCAAAGGTCGCGATCGTCGGCTGGCTGCCGACGAGGAGGAGCGGTTATTCCTGGCGGTGGAGCAGCATAGCAATCCCATGCTTTCGTGGGTTGTGAAGTTAGCAATCGAAACCGGGATGCGGCAATCTGAAATTTTAAACCTGCGCATCCCGCATGTTGACCTACGAAGTCGCGTCGTACGCCTGCTCGACACCAAGAACAATTCAGCTCGAACCGTTCCATTGACGACTGCAGCGACTGCTCTGCTTAAGACAGCGATCGAAAACCCGATTCGACCAAGCGATAGCGCGTTGATCTTCTTCGGCGAGCCTGGTAGAGACGGGAAGCGGCGGCCTTATCAGTTCACGAAGATTTGGAGCGAGATCAAGGAATCGGTCGGGATCTCGGATCTCCACTTTCACGATCTGAGACACGAAGCCGTGAGCCGGCTCGTTGAAGGGGGCTTGAGCGATCAAGAAGTCGCCTCGATCAGCGGTCACAAATCTATGCAGATGCTCCGTCGTTACACGCACCTGCGCGCGGAGGACCTGGTCGCGAAGCTTGACAACATCAACCGCTCCGATGGGCGGGCAGTGTCTAAAAACCAGGAGGTCGGCGTGCCGATAGACAAATGAGCAGCGACCGCGAACTAAACGATATCAAGGCTATCGTGTTCGATGTGTTCGGAACAATCGCGGAAATCCAAGAACCGCGAAGACCCTACTTTGCTCTTCTTCGACATATGAAAAGTCTCGGACACAAAGTCGACCCGCGTGATAGAGCCGTTCTTATGGCACGCGACCTGGACCTCGCCGCTACCGCTTTGCATTTCGGTTTCGCTCTTTCCTCGGAAATGCTTGGAAGCCTTCAAAGAGAACTATTCGTTGAAATTCAATCGATACGACCGTTCCCGGACGCGCTCTCCACATTCGAAACTCTACGGGCGGCAGGCTACAAAGTGGCCATTTGCTCAAACCTTGCCGCTCCATATGCGCAGCCGATCACTTCGCTCGTCCCCTTTGCTTTCGATGTTTGCACCTGGAGTTTCGAGGTCGGAGCATTGAAGCCAGAGCCAAAAATTTACGATCACGTTTGTCGGGCGCTCGAATGCGCCCCGCATGAAGTACTGATGGTCGGAGACACACTGGCTGCAGACTACCATGGACCTCGAAAATTCGGAATGAGATCGACACATCTCTCACGCCACGGAGGAAGCAAAGTCCATGACAGCATTTCTTCGCTTTCCCAAATTCCAAGTCTATTGGCGTGAGATTCCATTAGCCGCTAATGCCTCACTGCCATCGGTTAGCCAATGTGCGCTGGAGAGCCTCGGCAACGCACTCTGCGTAATTTCGCGGAATGGCCTGCGGGCAATCGGACGAGATCTCTGGAAGAAGTGAGGGTTTTACTCACTTTGACTAACCGCGAATGTTACTTGGAAAAAGCCAACGGGATTGTTTAGGTAAGAAACGACGGGTGCTGGCGACCATAGCATGTGCCACTCCTGCCTGCAGCGGATAACGCAAGCCGCAGGACGCCACCTTGACCTGTTTGGACGCTCGAATACACCCAGGACCCTACCCGGCGTGCGGCCCAACAGTGTGGCATTGCTCACTGTGACTAATATTTTTTGCGCCCCCCCCAAAAACTGTCGTGCTTTCCGCTGAATTACCCAATTGTTATTGCTTCAAAGTTGTAACAAAGTGTAACCAAGCGAATAAAACCTAAACATCTCTCGTGACAATAATTGGTGCAATACTTTTGCTATTAATGCAATATCTATAACCCGTTGATCCTGCAGCCTATTTCGAAACACGCGGGCAGCGCATCTACAAATCCTTCCGATTTAAAAGAGCTAGTCTGTTTGATAACGCTTCTCTAATTCCCCCTCAAATTTACGTAACATTGTTAATTTTTACGCAAGGCGGCGTCCGTTGACTGTTCAAGTGTGCTCAATTAATGTTCAGTTGTCGAACATTAAAGGAGAAAAAAATTGACTACGGAAGAATCTCTCGTCAAACGCTACGGCGTTTTATTATCTTTAAAAGATTGTGCAGATTTATTCTGCAGAAGCTCCGAAGGATTGCGTGTCACGTTAACTGGAAACAGCGATTTTTCAAAAAAACTTAAACCGGCAAAGATAAAGATAGGACGTCGAATTCTGTTTAAGGCGAGCGTTATCGGTAAAATATTAGACGAAGCATAACATGACGGAACAAGTAATCATCCGTCGTAAAGTAACTACGAATTTCACAGTTCTCGACAATGCGTTGATATTGGACAAGCGTCTTTCGTGGAAAGCACTTGGGCTCCTGACGTTTCTACTATCGCTCCCTCCCGATTTCAAACTGCGACTCAACCACCTTTCCAAGCAGCGTTCGACTGGAAGGGACGCAACCAGGTCGGGCCTCAAAGAGCTTGAGGACACAGGCTATCTTCTTATTTCAATCGAGAGGCATCTCGACGGCAAGTTCGCATGCACGACGTGGACTGTCAGTGATCGTCCCTACTGCGAGACCAAGACACACGCCACTCAACCGCGTTCGGAAAACCCGAAACCGGCTGAACAGGAAGCGGACAATCCGACGACGGCTAAGCCGCCCCCGAGAAAACCGACGCTAACAAGTACTACAAATAAAAAAGAACTTACATTACAAAAAACCACTACTACACGCGAGGCCGGGGAAAAGAGCTCACTCTTAATTTTCCCATCGGTCGGAGTGAAAGAATTAACCTCGCTGGAGAAGATTATCGCCACAGTACCTGCAGAGATTCAGCAAGATTTCCTCGACGAAATAGAGGGAAAAAGGCAAAAGGGAACTCTGAGAAGCGGAGCGATAGCTCTAGCTCGATATTTATCGCAGAACATTGATAGTTTCTTGCTTATGGACGGACATTACATCCAAACACAAAGACAGTACAAAAGCACGCAAATGGCGGAAGAAGCACGTCAGAAAAATGAAGACGCCATGAAAGATGCCGAAATAAGTAAGAGTCTGGTCCAAATGACCGATGAGGAATTCGAGGCAAAACACCGTGGCCTTCCAGAAAATATTAGGAATCGCGTCGAAATGCTACGCCAGAATGAAATATCCCGATCTGCAATACCGCAACATAATTAGGAAAATAAAATGAAATCCATTCGTGCTCAACTGATAATCGCCGCAATTTCCATGTCAAATGGGCTGGCATTTGCCGGCAGTGTGGCCGGCTTCGGTGGATCCACCGAGTTGACGCAGCTCCTGAATAACGTGGAGCTGATTGGCCAATCTGCGCAAATGTATCTTCAGGTCCAGAACACTATCACCCAGATTCAACATTCCCAACAGCAGCTAAAGAACCTAATAGCCGCGCCGCAGATGATATGGAGCAATGCTCATGGAGAACTGCAACAACTGGCACAACTCGTCGCCCAAGGCCAAGCGCTTGGCTACACGTTGGGGAATATCGATCAACAGTTCGCTACCAAATACCCGGGCTACAGCACAAGTTTAGGGCGCAATTTCCAGCAATCTTCCCACTCGTGGGTACAAACCAGCTTGGACAGTATGCGTTCGTCCCTGAATGCTGCCGGAATGCAGTCCAACCAATTCACCACCGAGCAAGCGGCCATGGACAGCATCCAGAGCATCGCGGCCGGCTCGCCTGGCGCGCTACAGGTAGCCCAGGCGGGCATTATGGTCGCCGGTCAGCAGGTACAGCAGTTGCAGAAGTTGCGTCAGCTGTACATGGCACAGATGCAGGCGCAAAACTCGTTCATGGCCGGCCAAGCCCAAAACCAAGCGGATCAAACGGATGCTACACAAACCTTCCTGAAGCAGGGTAATGGCACCGTACGCAAATGGGGCCAAAACGGCACCGTCGGTTTCGGAACTAGAAATTAATTGGAGAGTAAATCGTGACCATCAATGAAATGACCCCCATGCAGAAGAAATGGTTTTCGCTCGGCGCAGCCTTGGTGATTGTGACCTTGGCCTCTGTGCTCTTGGCCTGCGGAGAAAAGCGCGCGGAGGAAGCTGCCGCACGTCAGAAAGCAACGGACGAGGCGGCTTCGCGGTTCATGAAACAAGGAAACGGCAAAGTGCGAGACTGGAACGCAAGCGGATCTGTCGGCTCTGGCACAACCAAGGACGCAAAGCCGGCTCCCGCATCCGGTAATTCAACAGAAAGGGCCAACAATGCGCAAAAGTAGCGTGCTTCTGATCGCCCTAGCCGGCTTAGTCCTCAGTTCAACGGCAATCGCTGCACCGACTGATGTCAGCGCTGTGCTTACCCAATTTCAGACGGCCTCCACAAAATTTGGCTCGCAAATTCTGGTTGCCGCCAAATGGCTGGCGGTCGCACTGGGCACCATCGACATGACATTGATGCTTTCGATGAAGCTACTCAACGGAGAGGGGCCACAGGAAGTGCTTGTGGCAGTAATCATGCGAGTCATGTGGTATGGCTTCCTAGCCTTCTTGATGAACGTAGGAACAATGACGGCGCTTATCGATGGGTTCAGAACCCTCGGCGAAAATGCGAGCGGTATCACTATCGTGAATCCGGCGGACATTTTTTTACAGGGCGTCGATGTCGTGAACATCTTCATGACGAAGTTCGCGGACAACGCAAATGTGGGAGGCATTCCGGTCCCCGCCGGTTTCGCGGCCGCAGCTAACCCGCTAGTTGCTCTCATGGTCGGCTTGGTGTTGATATTGATCGTCTTGTCCTTCCTAGTAATGACCGCCCAGTACGCTGTCATCCTGGTGCAAATGTACTTTTTCTTGGCGTGCTATCCGCTAATCGTAGCGATGGGCAGTCTCAAGCATGGGCGTGACATGAGCATTAAAACCATCTCGGGGGCCATCGTCATTGGCGTCAAATTTCTGGCGACCTACTTCATCCTATTTGCAGCACAACAGATGGCGGCAGGCATGGGCGATGTCCTCAAGAATTTTTCAATCGCTGATTTGACGCCGATGTGGACCTGCTTCGGCATGGCGGGTCTGCTTGCGTTCCTGGCGCTAAAAGTGCCGCAGATGGCGGCGGATCTACTGAACGGGACCGTTTCGCTTTCGGGCGGCGATGCTATGGCCGCAGCTGCGGTTGGTGGCGGCGCGGCAGCGGCAATCGCCGGTGGCGCCGCCGCTCTTGCCGGTGGCGCTGTGAACAGCGTTGGCGGAGCGATTAAAGCCGGCGGCGCGGCCATTGAACAGGCTAAGGCGAGTGGCGCAAGCGGGCTCGGCGGAATTATGGCGGGCGCCGCGAGTGCACTTGGAAGTGCGGGCATTGGTGTAGCTGCGGATGCTATCAAGGGAATTGGCGGCGGTGCGACTTCCGGCAACAGTATGGCCGAGCGCATTGGCTCCAAAACGGCAAGTATTACCGAAACGAGGGCAGCGGGTACTGCAGCGGCGTCCGTGCCTGGCGGTCAGCCAGCGGCTCCCGCAAGTCCGGAGCGATCGAACTCCGTGCAGAGTTTGTCCTTAGCGAACGATGGCACATCCAACACCTTAACCGGCGCCTCTACGAGGGAAACGCCGGCAGCCCCCACCCTGACCGGCTCGCAATTGCCGGCACCGAAATCATCGAACCAATCAATTTCAGCCGGATCCATAGCGGGCAATGGTGACTCGAACCAAATCCGCAGGCCCGAGGCGCCCGCGAGTCAGGCCGCAGGGCCTGGCGCTGGAAACAGCCTGGCAAACAATCTGGTCAACGAGCTCAAACAGGCTGACCGGGCCAACGGGGCCGCCGTAAACATTCAAGCTCCTGGACACGATTAATGGATCCTCAATCGAAAGGCAATCAAGTGAAAAAAGTAAAACGAATCGAAGGATTTAACGTGGAAATTCTTGAGTCGGTCCAAGGAGGTCGGGTGTGGTTCCTGGCTAGAATCGTTGATCCTCCCATTGCCAGCGCAAAGGCTACGTCGCGTGAGGAAGCCTATTCCGCCCTGGAGCTCAAGTGGGAATCTGTTAAGAAGGCGTATCGGCAATCAAATCTCCCGATTCCAATCCCCCCGCGCGGCAGAGGAAACAAACGAATACTCGAAACGCTCCGAATGCTCGCAAGCCGGCCATTCCCCACTTCGGCACTCTAACGATATGCGGTAGGGCGCGCGTTCACGGCCAAACGGCAGATGGCAAATCGATAGCACCAGGCTGCCAATCGGTTGCACCGAATAGCAATACGGTGGCATGCAGATAGCAAATAGGTTGCAGCGGATGGCAATTCGGTGGCATCCAGATAGCAAATGGGTTGCGCGCTGATTGCAGATTGATCTTGGTGCAGATGACGAACGGATTCGTGCTGACGCCCAATGGTCGCGCTTAGAGGTCACGGTCGGTTTCGCCTGCTACGTTCTAGTTCCATGTTTGGCGTTTTCAATGGGATGCAACACACAACCTTCTTTGAATTCTCCTAGTGGAACATAAAGGGGGCAATACGCTGCGGTAGTGTTTTTGTGGTTTTGGCTAAGCAACAAGCCGTACTCGGCGTGTTGCATTTTCTTGAAGTGCATTGCGAATGCAATACGACTTCGTAATACTGAACTGGAGGGCATTGATGGCAACGAAGCGGACCTATTCCGTTCGACTGGAAGACGCTCAGCGGGAGCAGTTGGAAGAACGAGCTGGCAAGATAGGCTTACCGACCGGACATCTCATCCGGTCAGCGATAGATGACTTTCTGCGACAACAAGAAGAGAAGGACTACCTGGGCGAGGTACAAGCTGCTATTAGCACGTCGATCACCAAACTTGGACGCCAAGTGGAAAAGGATCGAGCCGAGCAGCAAATCATCGTGGGCTTGTTGGACCACCTATGTGAATGGCTAGCATTCGTGCTTCCATCCCCTCCTGATGTAGCGGCCGCCAGGCAGCTTTGTCTGGATCGGCGTGAAATTTTTTATAGCGAACTACCAACGAAGTTTGTCTCGCAGAGCCGTGCCCAGCTCACGAAAATCCTGGAAGACAAGAACACTGGCACGATTCACTGCCCCGTCTGTGGCACGGGTCACTTGAAGTCGAAGGCGACCAAGAAAGGCAACTTCTTCTGGTACTGCAGCAATTGGAATGTGCCTGCTGATAAATGCAGCGCAACGTTCCCTGACGACTTGGGCAGCCCGGTAATTTCTGAGGGTTCGATTGACTAATGTTCACACACTGAGGAGGGACAAGCCCATGATCCAAACAACAGAAATTCGTGAAGCGATGCTACGGCTGTCTAGCATCGGACTCAAGCGGTACGAGTACGATCATACCGGGCAAATATTCGGTAACGGCCCGATTCACTACCTTGTCGAAGTGAGTGATTTGCTTTTCATTGCGTGGGAGAACAGCGACACCTGCTCGATGATCGTGAATCCGATCACGCGTTTTAGCCTGGACGAACTTGAAGAAGTGGGGTCTTTGGAGGCGTGGACTGTTCTGCGTGTGCCTGCAACATTGGCTGACGGCATCCAGTTCCGTGAGATTGGAAATACTGAGTTGAACGCCGCGTATAAAGCACTAAAGGATGAGATGCGCCACATGAGTAGCTGTCCCTCTGAAGCAGTTCTTGGGCAAATCTAGTCTTGAATGTATACTGGTGGGTTAGGATAAATCTGTGCGACCGTGCGTAGAATTTTATTTTTGCAATTTTCCTAGGGAACCGTTGTGTTGAACGAAGGTGATATCAAAGCTGCAGTCATCGACAAGTTGTTCGCGTCGGATGCACTCTCAGACGCAGTGTTGATAAATGAGATGGTGATCGCAAACTGGAGCCGGCGCGCCGACTTAGTCGTCGCCAACGGGAAGTTGCATGCATTCGAAATCAAGAGCGACCTCGACACCCTTCGCCGGCTGGACGGGCAGGTGGAGACCTACTTGCAGCGCTTTGATAAAGTCACGGTAGTGTGTACTGAAAAATTCGCTCATTTGATTAAGGATAGCACTAATTCACGTGTTGAAATTTGGTGCGCGACCCCAACAGATAGAGGTATCCGATTGTCGATTTTTCGACGGGGGCAGTCTTTCCTTGTTTCGAACAAGCGTATTCTTTGCGGCTATTTGCACAAGACCGAGCTGGTCGCGTTGTTAAAACGCGAAGGTAGAAATGTGAGCGTAGAGACTCCCCGAATACAATTAGAATTTGAGGCCGAAGCTCTCTCGGTACGCCAAATCAGAGAATTTGTTTTGCAGTCTCTGAAAGAACGATACAAAAGCACCTTTAAACAGTTTTGCGCAAGCAGGCAAAGTCAGACGCATCCTGCCGATCTTGAAAGGCTAAGCAAGTTCAAGAATCAGTTTCAAGGGGAGGACACCAGCGAGGAAGAAGTCTTTCCGCCTAGACCTGAAAACGCAACTCAACTAGACCTTTCAGCGCTATCAGCAAAGTTCGGACCGTTACCGTCAGATATGCCGACCTATGTTCGCCGTCGAGCATAATTTAGGAGTTCAAACTTAACCAGACAGGCACTATTAGATAAGCTACAGTTGTGGCTCGGCCGCTATTCAAAGTCATCAGCAGCCCTTTTGGCGCCATCTTACTGGATGTCTGCCGTGCAGCTAGATTTAAAGTAAAGCATCTCATGCCCCCTTCGATCTTTGTCAGTTCGACCTTCGCTGATCTACAGTATCACCGCCAGCTGGTACGTGAGGCGATTGGAAGGCTGCAGTACGGCTCGCACGCAATGGAGTTCTTTGGCGCGCTTCCGGACACGCCAAAAGAAGAGTGCCTTCGTCTGGTTCGTTTGGCTAACGTCTACGTCGGCATCTTTGCCATGCGATTTGGGTTCATCGAGCCGGAATCTGGCAAGTCCCTTACCCAGCTCGAATACGAGGAAGCTCAAGCAGTTCGTCTTCCGAGTCTCATCTACATCATCGACGAGGAGATGCATCCGGTTCTTCCCAAGCATGTTGAGACTGGATCGTCAGCGGAGAAGCTTCGCGCCTTCAAGGGAATTCTCAAAGAGTCTCACGTCGTCAACTTCTTCTCCTCGCCCGAGGATCTCGCAGCAAAAGTCACTCAGGATATAGTGCGATTGGTTGGTGCAATCGGCCAACAGCCGACAGCCCAGGTTCTTTCACAACTTGCCTCCAATGCTGTCAGGCGCCATCCGCTCACGTCACCTCGATTTGCATACTTAAAACAACGGACGTCTGGGATTTTTAAGCACCAGATATCCGACGCAATCCTTCAAGAGGCGTTTGAGCTGATCATTGCAGGGGACAACATGGCTGCTGCATTTCTGCTTAGTCGCGGCACGCCTATGCCGCTTGATGATGCGGTCGATGGGTTGATGGCCGTCAAAGAGGTCCTTATCAAGATTATCGAACAGAATAATCTACACTCACATGAGAGCGTCGATGTCTAACCTTCATCGAGCGGACTCAAAACGATGCCTGTAATGTCAAGCGTCGAACTCAAAAGTTAAGAGTCCTCATGACCCGCTTCAAGGTAGATTGAAACCGACGGCCTCGACATGGTGTGTCAAGAGCTAGTACACATAATTAGTCATCATCGCTACTAAATTCTTGCTGAGAAAGCTCAAATTGGCGTGTCAGATGTAGGTTCACTCGCACGGCAATCCAATGGCTGCGAGACTTCATGCCAGCTACATCGCCCCCAGCCGCTTTACGAATCATTTCAGCCCCCCAGGTATCGTCCGTTGCACCGTCATCCCATCGCGTCAAGATTGAGCGGGCTGCATCGACATATCCTTCGCCATCAGAATTTGGGCGCCTTTCGAAAAGCCACGCGTCATATAAAGCACAATCAATTTGGGGCGTGTACTTCCCACCAGTGGCCGCTTTGGTACGTGCGTGAATTGAACCATGATCACCATAGATCACCACATCGGCCCCAATCGCTTCGTAGAGGTCTCTCTCAAGAATACTTACAATGCCTGCCGTCGCTTGGCCTGGCGGCTGCAGGAACGAGGTAACCGAAGCTGGGTAACTCGTGGAAATAACGGCGATCTCTGCGCTAGGTATCTCATCTCGGATGTCGTTTACGGACGAAATGCAAGCCGCGATACTTGCTGCCATTGTTTCTCGTATGTAACCGGCATCAATGACTATCAATGCATTCTTGGGGTCGTCCATGGCCGACATGGCGGTAATGACCTTGCCCGTGTCTGCTTGAAAATCCGAAATGCGGAAAGCGATTCGACGGCCCAAGGCCTCTAGTTGACGGGTTTGCCGAATTATTTGTGGAAGCCGAGCTATTTGCGAGAATTGGACAGTGGGAATCGCTTGACCAAAAGATTTCACGAAATCGCGCCAAGGCTTGAAGTCATCAGCCGGATCGAGCAATGCATGTACAGAGCTGTTCTGATACATGGCTTCACGAGTCACATCCAAGATGAATGGATTTCCCTCTGAGGCCTTCACTAATTCATCCATAGAATCAGACAAATCATCGCATCGCGGCCAAGCACCAACTCGCATGATGGGGACCAGCCCCTTCTTGGCCTCCGGCCGCAAGTTCGCGTATCCGGCTATCTCAGCCGGCCGTGTGCGAAGGCTCGGATAGTAAGGGTAATCGCCAAATTCGATTGCCATGTTTTACTCCTGAATAGGTAGATCAGTTTTTGCTTGGGGCTGCTTACGACGTGCGTTCTTCGTGGATTGCGATGCCAAGTATTCTCCGATGACCATGATACGGTCCTTCTCCGCCTTGAGTTCCGTGACTTCCGTCGACAACGCAGCAACACGATCAGAAAGGGATGCCGCCAGGCGTACAAGGCGCTTTCCCACCCAACCGCATACCAAAGCGGTCAGAAGAGCGGCAACCCAACCGGATGCCGTAAGCACTACCGTCTCGGGCTGTGCTCGATAGAACGAATAGAGGGTGAGCGCAATGCCGGCGAAACCCAAGAAGAAACTAGCGATACCAACCCACAAGCTGACCATCGTCGCCGTGTCAGTGTCTACCCGATCCATGCTTCCCTCCGCGACGCCGCTGTGTTGTAGTGACCGATTTGTTCCCAAAAGTAGATTGACAGTTTAACATGGCTGTTATCAGGGAAATATTCCTTATATCAACTTTTTTGATATGTAGAATTCTCCCGGGCAGGGACTGGGCCACCGGCTATTGGTTGCCAACGGGCACGCGCCTAGAGGACGCGGCCAGCGACTTCGGCATCGACCAGCGCTCGCTGACCGATGCTAGGCTTAACCATGAATTTCAGCATTCGCTATCGGCCACGTGGAGGAATTCCGGAGTAGCATTAGCAGCTCGGCAAGTCGCCGCACTTTAAGGCTGATGATGGACAAAGATAAAAAGCAATACACCGCAATGCTCACTCTCATCGGACGGACCGGCAGCGGCATGACGCTGCTCAACTCGCTTAACACGATCGAGATCGCCAGTTCCGATCCCCGGATCAAACAGGCGGCGCAGACTTTTGCCGGAATTATCCGAGCAATGCCCAATTTGATGCACCGTCCCAATCTTTGCCTGAATGTCGAGGCGCAACGCGAGGGCGGAATGACCGAGCAAGCATACGTCCTTTCGGAGTGGGTAACGGAAACCAAAAAATATTGCGAGCAGTGCATAGCGGCGGCTGATCCAGGATGGATAATCCAGGCGCGTGCGGCAGGCTGGCAGCCACCAGCAGAGTAGCTGTACTAGGCCGTCAGTGGATGACGGTTGCATTCCGCCACTTTTAGCCGCTTGGTCGACTCATCGACGTCCCCGTGCTCATGTTTCAATCTCGAAAGCCAATTTTGCCGTCTGCCCGCGAAAAAATTCCCCAATTAGGATTGTGGGACGACGAGGTACCTAAACCGTCGCATGATGCGATCGTGCTTTGGGCTTATGCGAATGCCGACCAGATTGTGCATTCCTTCCTCGCTGCGTTTCCTAAAAGGGACTACGCCGACCTTTTCAATAAGAATTGGCACTCCAACGTTATCATCAATAATTCGGGACTTGCCTTGGCGGACCTCCCGTCGTTGCCCGAGAAGCCGACGAAGTTACACGGCAAGAAGACCCTTGAAAAGGTCATCGAACAATATCCGGAATATTCGAACGGTAGATCGTTGCCGCGTATTCTCGGTTACGGCGATCTGGTCATTACGTGGTCCACGCCCCGGGTTGAATGGGAAGACGACCAATGGCATGTATCGTATCGAGAAGCCGGCTCGTTGCTCATCGAAGCCAAAACTGTCATGCCATCGATGGGTGAACTAATGCGCCAACTCAATCTCTATCGGCTCGTCTATCGGGATGTAGTAGTGGTCTCGCCCGATGTTTCGTATGCGGATTTGCTACGTGAGCAGGGGATGCTTTTCGTGCGATACAACGCATCCGAATAGCCAGCCTTCAAACAGAATATTGGCTTAGAAACCAAGCGATCACGACGTCGTCGATCCGTCCGAACTCAACACTGGAGCTCGACGCCCGGGGCGTGGCTAGCTGGACCTGTTCAACTCCCCCGTGGCTTCATAGCCGGAGTTCGCTCAACCGGCACGTTCTCATTTCCCTGAACAGGACGTCAATCAGAGTCCTGCCGGCCCCCTGTTAATACATGACCCGCTGTCTTCGTTGCCTTGCAAGCTCGGTGGACAAGTCGAGAGGGGAGCCGCCCCGACCTGCTCCTGGAGCGGGCCGATCATCGGCGCCCGAAGCCAACGCAGTGTTGCAGTTGAACCGGGCGCCTTGTTCAACCGGCGTGGCGCCGTGAAACTGCAGGCACGGTCGAAAGATCAAGATGCCCTTTTAATAAAGAATCCCGTGTAGCCGTTCAGGAAGTAGTGGTTGGCTCCATATTGCTTTACGTCGGACGCTTCCAGGGGCTTCGTTCGACACAGAATTCCACACGACATCAAGAGAGAATTTGCGACCGGTATATCACGTTCCTGTACTCCGATACGTTTAAATATTGTCTCGAATGATGCTTCACTATACCCCGCTGCCTTGTCCCTGGAGTGGGCAAAATATAGGTGCAGCTTGAGGGCGTTGAGTTCGTGTTTGCTCCGCAATTTAAAATGGGAAAATGGTTGGAAGCTTGTACCGCCTAGTGATGTAAGGGCGCTGCCGGGCAACTTCGCCCAACGCTTTCCAGGACCGAAACCTGTCAGCCCGTAAGACCCCGATCCATCAAGTTTCCAGACCATTTGTTCCTCAATGAGCTTTTTCAAGCCGGCAGAGATTCGTTCCCTTGAAAGCCCAGTTAGTACGTTCAACTCGTCGTACGTCAGCCGGACGACCAAAGCGTCGATGTTCAGCGTGGCATCGGCATCCAATTGTGTCGCTGACTCCTTAATTGACAGCGGCATTTGCAAAATTTCAAGGTGAGGCCGAACATGAATGGATGCGCCCGCTGGTTGTGACTGTGCTACGTCAGCGGGCGAAGTAGGCTTATTCCGAATTAACGGTTCCCGTGCTTCGCTTGGTCTTAGTGGCCGCTCCGAGGCGAATTGACAAAAAACAAAGTAAATCATTAGAGCGGCAGTCCCTGCCGAACCATCCTTCTTCCAGCCGAAGGAGCGCGCTCTACCGTCTTGGATCCATTCTGTTGGCATCTTTGCCCAGGGTTTCAATTTCATGGTTTGCCTTTCCAGACCATCAGGCCAATCACACCGAGCGCAGCGATGACCGCAATTGTCTGAAGCAACGGGACCAACCGCGGGGAGATATCAGCGAGTGCAGTAAGTGACTTCGTAATTAGTGTGACAGTGGCAGATTTCATGGCTCAGTCCATTTAAGTAGGAATGAACTCATTTTAGATTTCCTCAGAGCCTCTATCTATATAGAGGTGCGGTCAAATTCACATTATTTTACAAGTAAGTGATTGAATATCAAAGATAAAAGCAAAATACTGACAGTTCATCTTTTAAGTTTTTTAGTTCACGAAGCCGACAAGAAGTTGCTATTCATACATTAAATTGCCCCGTGGCATCTTGTGTCAAGTTGCATTTTGGCGGTACAAGTTGGTTTCTAAGTTGCGTGGCGGAATTGTCGGCGCCTTATTCACGCATCGTACGCGGCATTCTAATGTTGAATCTTTGAAACTTGCGACTTAGAAAAATTTACTTGCAGAAGCTATTGCATTACTGTAAAGTAAGTCTAAAGTTAGTTTTGGACTTATATTTTGGCTTATATTTTGGCTTAGTTATGACCCCAGATGAAATTGTTGCGTTACGGAAATCCCTCAACCTAACCCAGGCGGACTTTGCCCGCTTATTTGACGCGCATGTCATGACGATTAGTAAATGGGAGCGTGGTGCTACGTTTCCGTCACCATACCAAATTGCCCTCATGGGGCAGTTCAGACACAAAGTGAGCGTCGCCGAAGACCAAGCTCGAACTGAGGTGAAGAATTTGCTTGTCGCCGCAGGAGTAATCGCCGCGTTAATGTGGTTGTTGTCCCAAACAAAAAAATGAAAGGCAGGATATATGAATCTCACTAATCTTCTCCCACAGATGGCTGTCGTCGCGCGGGAAAAACTTACCGGCCTGGGTACGCACGTCGGGGTACTTCAAAGCGATTCGACTGTCTTTCATACGACTCAGGAGCGGGGTCCCCACATCGTCTCGTTCTCTGAATTTGCTGCCGGTAAGCCAGTTCGGGTCGCTAGTGTGATCCCGTTTCCCCAACACTATGCAGTACAGTCGCGAATACTTTCCGAACTAACAAATCCGACCCCTTACCATCTCGTAGAAAATAATTGTGAAATTGTTGCCAATCGAGTTGCAGGTAAGCCTGCAGTCAGTCCTCAAGTATTGTTCTGGCTGGTTGCGGGATTGCTCGGCGGATTCGCGTTTGCGGCAGCGTAGTAAGCCAGCCCGCGACGCTTTACGTTCGAGTAGCTGTACGGGAGCGGAGCGCAGTCGAGTTCTCCCTGAGGTCCATCCGGAAAACTGTAATACAGCAGAAAAAAATAGTGATTTTTTCAGCGCTGCGCTGGCCAGACTGCCTAAATCACGCTGCCCTGGGCCTTCCTGCAGGTGCCGGCGGCCGCTGCACGACATTAGTCGGAAGTTGCCTTAGTTCACTTTGGTTTCCCCCTTTCTCTGCCACCGCCGTCCCCGGCCCGTAGACGAGCACATAGCGACCTATGGACAGAAAAGTTCGCAAGCTTCGGCTGCTCTTGCGGCGAACCGACCGCAGTTTCGACTTCAGTCCCTTGAGGAACTGCAAGCTTCGTGTCTTCTATGAAGACAAAGGGTTGAGTTGTGTCAACCAAATGGCAATTCATGCTACCACCTGAGTTCGCGACAAGATAAAATGCTCAGCTATACGAGTGCCTACCGGAACTCAAAAGGCACCGCACAATGAAGAAAAAACGCTTCCCCCTCTCTGCAGACCTTACCGCGACCATAGTCGCCGGCAGCAACGCATCGACACTCACAAACGATGACCGTCGACATCAAGTGCTCATCGGGAGGTTTCCAGGGGATGTCTGTCGAGCGCTCAACATTCCTGATCTGGACGTCGTAACCTCCGTGGCCGTGATTGAAAAGATCATGATCAAGCATGGATTGACGTCGCAGGTAGTCGCTGGCCTGCACGGCATGATTTGCCGTCCGCTCGCAGTCTACAACTCCGCTTCCAAGGGGGATTCGATTGTTATCGTCAGCATGACCGTCATTGGGGGGGATCCGCTGATTGCGTCAATCGTCACCGATACCCCGGACGCGGCAAAGAAGAGCAATATGCATTGGCTGACTAGCGCGTACCCCAAGGAAAACCGCCATAAACTGGTTGAGTGGGAGGCCAATGGGCTCCTTTTATGGCGGCCGTAAACAAAAATTGGACCGCTAAGGCGGTCCAATCAAAGGACTAGATCTGCAGATAGCGAGCAATCTGGTCATGCACGGTATTGCCTGCAGCCTCTAGTCAAGATCGATTATGCTCGGAATTGATTAGGATGTCAAACTCCGCACGTTTGTCACAACCCAATTTTTGAGCATTAGGCATGAAGAACTGTCCGCCCAGAATAGCTAAGACTGTACGTCCATCCAGTACAATAGACCTTCCTCGACAGCCTGGAGTGCGCGGTGACGAATTCTTCCCTGAAAGACCTGCCAATTGACATTCGCACCTTCCACAGCTACGAGCAAATCTGCATAGAGGTAGATGGATTTCTCCGAGACCATCCCATTTCGATGCAGAGCTATGCTCGAATCGTCGGAGACTACACCTTGCAGGATGAGGCGCGCTGCTGCTTCCAGAAAGAGAGTGGGAAACTGTGCGACACCGAACACAAGCGGGGCTGGGTTGCACGGCTTAAGGATGGAACGGCGACCATCATCGGGAATCACTGCGCGGAGGACAAATTTGGGGCCGACTCACGGCTGATCTCCGATCGCAGCCGTTACATCAACGAAAAGAAGCGCCTCGATCGACTCATCACGATCCAGCAGCTGCTTGCGCAACAAGACGAACGGATGGCCCGCATGGCTGAGATGCGCAAGCAAATTCTTGCGCTGGAAGATCGGGTCAAAGTCATTACCGGATCATTGGGCGCCCTGGTACTACGTCGCTTGACGGACATGATTCGGACTCGGCGCACAGAAGTCGCTGTCACTGCGGTGACGAACCGGCCGTATGTCGATGCCGCCGGGCGAAACAAGACTGAGCGCAGCACGTTTGTGCAGGTTTTAGGGGAATTCGCCGGCGTGGATCTGGCTGCGAGAGGGACGTTCATCGAGTTCCATGACTCCATCAATGACATCGTCCGCAGTTATCACCGAGCCGCTGAGCTCGTCGGGTTACAGGATCTGCCCAAACGCAGCAAAGAAGTGGAAGTGGTCGCGGGCAAGCTGCAGGCGTTTGACCGCGTAGAACAGGAAGCCGAGCGATTGCTTGGCTTGGAAGAGGCCTTCTTTGGGAACAACTTCGTGCTGCTGTGCTTCCTAACAGACAATAAGGACGAGCGGCAGAAGGCGGCAAGAGTTGCACTGCGACGACAAGGCAATCTATCTGGCCGCCACGATGCCTGGCTGGCAGAACAAGAGAGGGCAATCGCCACTCAACTCAATGTGGATTCAATCGAGATTAGATAATACGATTTTTGCAAATACAGCATTCCGCACGATTGTGTATTCGTGTACAAATTCAGTACAACAACTAGTTCTTGCCGACTTCGCTAACTTACGCTAACTTACTGATCTTAAAGTACTTTTTATTTACCTAAATTACGGCTAGATCCGCTTAATAATCAAAGACATACGGTTTTAATTGCTAATTTGTAATCATCAGGTGGCCAGTTCGAAACCGGCAGTCGGCACCAATAGAATCAAGCACTTAGCCCAGCCTTCATGACTGGGCTTTGTGCTTTCTGGCGCTCATGTAACCACTGTGTAACCCGACTGGAAAAGCTAGCACCAAATGCGGCCGACGCCGACCTATTCCTCGGCACGGTATTGTCGACCGCTTGTTAGGCCGAGCTGCCTACCTATGGAAGACGCTGCGCATCTCATATACAGGCCAAGCCAAGCGGCCTGCACCTGCTGCCGCACACTGCGGCGATCATGCTGGTCGACCAGGCGCATCGCCCACGCTGCGTGGCGCCAGACCAGAGCGTGGCCGCGGCCGACCTGGCGACACGCGTGCGAATCCGTGATGGCGGCGAACGCCATAAATTCCTCCACGTTGGCCTCTTTTAATAATGTGTTTTATCAATAGTCAGACGGAGACTCATATTTTTGTAAACTTCCGCTTTTTCTCCCGCAAATGCGGTAAAATTAACGGAAGTCAAAATCTCGGAGGAAAACGATGGTCATCATTCACCACCCTGGCGATGTCGCTGAGCGACTGGCACAGCTTGAGCTTACCCAGGAGATCTTGGTAAACGCGCTTGTACAGGCCAACATGTATCGCGCCAGGATGACGAGCCATCACGGGTTCTTGTATCGTTGCACAGTGCTGAGTGGGGAAACTGTCGCGGCACTTCGAGATTCCCTCGTGCCCCAAGGATGGGAAAAAAAAGATGATGGTCACTATGATCGCGTCTTTAATCCACGCTTGAATTTTTGTATTGCCGTGGCGTCGGGCGATGAGGCGACGGGTGACAGGCTCCAAACTCCATCTAATAAAAGTCCAAAAGGCCCCCGTACGGTAAAGGCCGCACGTGATAATCGGACGGCTGACTTGTTTCCAGAAACCCTCAATACCGCCGAGGACGCTCCCGTTCACACGTGGCTCCTGCTCCATTGCTTGCTAAAAGACGAGATACGGCTTGAGCTGTCTCGTCCTGACCAGTTTGATGCATCCGAACGGTACGTCACTTCATGGACGGAACGCATTATTCTAGGGACGATTCCTCTGGATGGAAGCGATAACACGCCGATTACAATGCCGCAGGCTCCAGATCTGGATATTCTCATTAGTCGTAAACAAGCATAGGTTTTATGTTCAACGCAAAACGTTTTTCTTTAGCCCGTCGTCGGCGCAGCCTTACCAAGCGTGAACTCGCAGAAAGAATAGGTGTTAGTGAACGTTCAGTATCCGCTTACGAAAAAGGCGAACAAGAACCTGATCCCACCAACCTAAAGGCAATGGTCGACGCATTGGGGTTCCCAATAGAATTCTTCTTTGCTCCGGATCCTGAGCATCTTACCAAGGGAATTGCCAGTTTTCGTTCAATGTCGAAGATGAGTGCACGTCAGCGGGATGCTGCCTTGGGAGCTGGGGCAATCGGTTTGCTATTGAACAAGTGGCTTGAAGAAAACTTCAATCTGCCTGTGCCCAATATTCCGGACATGGGAAGCGAATCGGCCACTTTAACTGACTCGTCCCAAGGGAGCGTCGGCGGTCACGAACCGCAATTCCCATCACCCGCGACAGCCTACCGCCCCGAGGCGGCAGCCGAAGCGATCCGTGCGCACTGGGGGCTTGGCGAGCAACCTGTCAAAGACATGATTGTTTTGATCGAATCCAAAGGAATTCGGGTGTACTCGCTGGCGATCGACGCGAAAGAAGTCGACGCGTTCTCAATGTGGTACGAGGGACGCCCGTTCATGTTTTTAAATACTTTTAAATCTGCTGAACACTGTCGGTTTGATGTGGCCCACGAACTCGGGCATCTAGTTCTTCACCGTCATGGTCAGACTCAAGGCCCAGAGCTTGAGCGTGAAGCAAACGCTTTTGCCTCAGCATTCCTCATGCCGAAAAAAAGCGTGCTGGCCAATGCTCCTCGCACAGTCACGCTTCCTGCCTTAGTGCGAGCAAAACATTACTGGAAGGTTTCCGTCGCAGCTCTTAACTATCGCCTTCATTCCTTAGGATTAACGACAGACTGGATTTATCGAACGCTATGTATCCAGATATCGGAAGCTGGCTATCGTACTAGCGAACCTGAAGGTGCAGTTGGTGAGAAGTCGTTAATTCTTGAAAAAGTATTTAAAGCGCTTCGCGATGAAGGAATTTCGAGATCAAAAGTCGCCGATGAACTCCTTGTACCGATTGAAGAGATTGATGCTCTAACATTCAATTTAACACTAAACGTTCTTTCTGGAGGACGACAGAAGGATTCCCCTGTTTTAAACAATGAAAACAAAAAATTGCTTAAATTAATTCATTCGTCAGACACCTAATTTCACTGCCCGTGTTCAAAGTAGCCCTCGCAATTCGCGCCATTTTGGCTCAAATTTGCTGCGACTGACGAATCTCTATTGCTCGCGTTAACTGCAAGTAACGTGATGCCATAAATATCGTCTTTTGGGGGGCTAGACAATTGGCATGATGCCTTGCTATATAGGACGATGAACCTTTATGAGGTTTCGCGCATCCTTTAGCGCGTCCATGTACAGGTCCGCAGAGGAAAGCCGAATTCTCTCGACCACCAGGCGGTGCTCCTCACCGCTGATCTTGAATTCGATCGCCCCAAAACGGCCGGCGATTTCCTCAAGGGACGCTTTGCCCCAAGAGTCCTCAGCCATGCCATCAGGGTGAAGCACAACGCTATGGAAATAGCCGCTATCAGCACGCTGGGTTCCTCCAAAGTGCCGCGAAAAGCGCGTCGCCAAAATTGCGACTGGTTGCAGTCCAGTCAGTTCGAGCATCGCCTCAGCGAACGCCGCGCAGCGTCCATAAGTAAACGGAGCTGCCTGGTGTGCTGGAATACACGGCGGCTTTCTGACTGGGATGGCTGCAAGGTAGTGCGGATTTTCGTGAATTTCTGAAACTGCACGAGCAATCAGTGACTCATCCGGCTGGCTTCGCAGAGGCAGCGACGAGAGCTTAGCTTCGTCGTAAAACCGCGTATAGACACAGCCGTTCCCTAATCCAGACTTGCGGGCTAAATTGAGAAGAATGCGCTCATTGAACTCGACAATAGACTTGATCCCGCGCACGTCAAAAATCCGGTCATGGTTGTCCGCTACGTATACCCGCAGCGGGCTGAGCTCCTCGATAGAAATATCTTCCCTATGTCCAGTCGATGTCGACCACCAGTCCACATGAAGTAGCCAACCTGTTAGCCGCGCAAGTCCCACTGCGAAGTTGACACAGTCGTTATTTTCCCATTCCTCGATTAGCTGCGGTGCAAATGCCGCACGTTGCCTGATCTTCGCTTGCCCCATTTCTTGCCTCTACAGAAAAACTGCCAAATGAATTTTTTGAGACACGTTGCATAACGCCCCCACCGACGAGCTCTAGCGCTCTCATGGTTGTAATCGATCACCATCGACTGACTGCAGAGGAATCCGGATTCATTCCACAGTTCGCGAAGAATTGATCGAGCTACGGCAAATTGTCGACCGCAATTCGCAATGCATCAATCAGTTTCCGAACGTCATCGCCAATGATCGCCACTTTGCGTCCGATCTCTAACTGACTGCCGGTTTTTCGGACGAATTCCTCATCAATCACACCCATCCGGTGGGCGATTATGTGCCGCTTTTGGAACTGTTCCCGCACAAATTGCCAATCATTCGCTTCCATCATAGTGGCGATGTCGACGTTTGCAATATGCAGGAGCTTTTCCCGCGCACCGTCAATATTCTGAAATGAAACCTTGTGCCCAAGCCGCCCGCAGTATTCTCGTCCAAACCCATCAAATGCGGATATGACGTCTTCAAGCGCATTCTCTACAAGCTTCGCAGCGATCACAGGGTCGGCGGACAACGAAAGCTCAACGAGCCGAAGCGATAAATCGAAATTTGCGTGCACAATTTGTTTGGAATTATGGATTCCGCAGTCGGGGCAGATACCAAATGCGCCATAGATCGTGTAGTCCAAGGCGCAGTTCGCACAGCTAACACGTTCCTCAAGATCTCGCTCCGAATAGTACGCTATTGGGGTGGATTCTCCGCTTACCGATATGCCGATCGACAAAAAAGCGTTTGGGTCGGGTCGTCTTTCGATCGATCGCAATTCATCTAGAAGCTCTCCAAATAACTGGCTGACGGCGACAGACTGCGCATATTCGATTTGCTCCTTCGTCCAAAATGTATCGTGATCTCCGTGGTGCGAACAGTATGGGCAATAACAAAGAGGAATGTCCTTGAGACCAGTCCCGGGACGTACCTTGAAGTATTTTTCACAGATCGGGCATTCGCGACCACGATACCCATCCGGGTCGGTTTCGATCGACACGCTGAAGTTACGAAGTTCACTCTCCTGCAACTCATCATCTGCGCTCACAAGATCTCCTTGAGTGGGTGAAGTGTGATTGGTCTATCAATCGAAGCTGCCGCCGGCCAACCGAGCACCAGCGGCACCTCGGTTAATCTTCCCCTAGCGCTTCTTGTCCGATTGCGACACCACGGAACCGGCCAGCGCTTTTGTAGTCGCCGCTGAATTGGGATTCCGCAAAGCGCCAGATGCCTTCGCTTCCATCGCCTTCCCCGTCACTTTCGAAGTACCCGATTGGGCCAGGACGCTCCCGGCCAAGCTCTTTTGCAGCTGAGAAGCGTTTGGACTGTTGAGCGTGCGCGCTGCGTAGACGCCGCCTTGCCGCCTGAAGATTTACCTGCCATTTGCTATTCCCTCACAAAAAGTTGACGGATCAATACACAAACGCAGCCGACGTACTAAATCTAGTCTTATCGGTAATTTCAACTATAACACTGTATGGATATACAAGGTTCGCCTCAACAATTCCAACACTGCTCCGGCAGACAGGCAATGTGGGCGGGCGGATTGATACGGGAAAATCCGGGCGGCGTGACGGAATCGGCCCGGATCGGGGCAAACTCGAGGCAGTCGATCGAGCCGTGCGCCGCAAGGTGTCCTGCCACGGGATCCAGTTGCGCGTGGTTCGCCGCCAGATAGCGTGTTGCGTTGTCGAATAAGCCGGGCACGTGAGAAATACTGCAGTTTCACCGTGAAGTATCTCTAAAGCCAATTTGGCCGCTTCTCAATCTTCGGTGGTGGAGTGAGCCCATCGAAAATTACCTGGTATGACGTGTGCCCGTTTGGGTCGGCGTCTTTTTCGAGAAAACCGCAAGCGTGTAGGTAGCCCAAGTACTTTCGGACGGCCACCCTTGCGTCGTTGTTTCGACTCCCGAGGACGCCAAACCGGTTTGCGACCCATTCGACAGCGAGGTCCACCTCCACAAACGCCCGATACACCGCTTTACCCCGAACGAACCTTGCGAAAAGCGCCGCTTGCCATATACGCGCCGGCTCGCCGATGGCGGTAGCCTCTGGAGACGATTTGTTGAGGAAGTACGGCCATGCCCCTTCTAGCAATAGCGACTCGCCTATCAGCCGCTCTTTTTCGTCAGTTGGTAGGCGCCTGTATCGTTCATTCGCTTCGGCAACGTCCCTGCGTGCTTTCTCTACTCGATCACGTTGAGCGGCAGCCTTTTTGCTCTTAGTTGCCAGTTGCGCCTCGTACTGCTGGTCCAGTTCATCCGCTTCCTCATCGAGGTCGAACTGCAGCTGTGCCCGTGTGACGTCTTCGCCGGGGTAATAAAGCCATTCCTTATAAGCCAGATCCTCGAGAACGCGTTGACGTATTGGTCCAAATTCCGCGTCGAAGCCCAGGCCAAATAGATTCACTTCGAGTGCAGGCATTTGCAACTGGGCCAACCTCTGTCGCTTCGCCGCGTCGACCTTGTGAGTAAAGTACATTTCGACAAGAAGCCGACGTTCGCCGCGGTAACCGACGACATCGGGACGTATGCTGACGTCTTGTTCCCAAACTTCACTGCGAGAAAAATCGAAGCGAATGGTCCGGGCAGCGGAGAGAGTGATGCTCTTGGCATGCAAGACGCCGCTTTTGAGGCGCCGACTGACGGCAACGGTATTTTCGGGAACGCGCAGGTAGTTCGCCTCGAGGACAACCTGCTTAGCGGCGGCATGAATAGCCGACTCCACGCATGATTGGGACGCGGGCACTACATGGTGCGCAAAGTGCCACGCGACTTTAACACCCTTTTTGGCGATAAGATCCGCCCCACAGCCTACGCAGGTGCAGCCGCATGCGAGCCCCGAGGTGACATCCACAGGCGCGAAGATACGGCCGTCCTTGAGGCCAAAAGGCGTCCGGTGATTCAGCTTTGCTGTGGTGTTGGGCATGCCCATCATGATTGGCGTAGGTAGGTCAGGTCAACAGCCGAGTCTAGCATTCGGTGCCGACGCCAGCAACAGTGGGCAAATGCCGCGAGCAATGACATGGCCTTCCTAGCAGATGTGAGTGCGACGATCCAGGCTTTAGTCGTTACTCAGTTTGTATGCCAGGTCACCGACGATGAGCGACCGCAGCGCAGGGAAAACCGATAGACAACCGCTACTTCATGCTGGGGTGGGTGAACGCCGATTGAAGTTGCCGTATTCCCCGGGAATACGTAGAATTGGCGACGGCAACCGTCGCCTGCCGCACGCGCCCATTTGGGTCCGACGAAGACGGGGAATCCTAGAGCGTCCTCCCACATTTTTGTTTCTACCAATGGGCGGTCCGTAACGCGTGCACCGGCTAAAGCCGCCCGTGGAGAAACCATGGAAACCCAACAGCTCAAGCAGCTGTGTGGGCGCTTGCGCGCCTTACTTGAAGACGTATCAATCACCCTAGGCCACAGTCAGGTGCTCGACCTGACCGCTGCACTCATTGGCCTTCGCAACTGGCCGGAAGTGCAAGCGTTTCCGCAGCGGGTGCGCTCGACCGACCTCGACCTTTCGGCGGCGTCACGCTTGGCCTACCGGCTGAAGTCCAAGCATGGCCACGTGGTCAGCGCCGCCGAACTACTGCAATCCCTCCTTTCGCCAACAGAGCAGGTGTACGCAGCCACGCCGCAAATCTGGCCGGCCGGCCCCGCAGCGGGCGTCTATCTCACCACCTCCCGCGCGGCGATGGCGGCGCTCATCGAGCAATACCAGGAAGCCAGCGACGGCGCTGTGTTTTATGCCGAACGCGTGGGCTCCGACCATGATGCGGCCATCGACCTTGGGGAAAATGGCTTGTGGTCCAGTGGCCTGGACCGTGTGCCCAGCGGCACTTTGCTCGCACTAGGCCCCGTAGAGTTGGATCAGCAGTCGTGGTCCAATGCTGCCCGCCATCTCGAGATGGCTTGCCTGCGCGCGCATAATTCCGGCCATCGCGTCGCCGTCCTATACGACACTCCGGTACCGGACCAGTTGGCAGCCGATGCAACGCTGTTGATTGTTGAACTCGATGCCGGTGATTTGCACGACCAGCTTGTCGGCACCGTGTCGGAACAAGGCGACCTAATCCCGAGCCTAATGCGCGAATACCCTACGCCGATCATGTTGCCAGCCACAGCAGGGACGTCGGCATTGGCGCCTGAAGCAATACTGCTCTTGCAGGCGGCGCTGGCTAGGCGGTCGACGGGAATACTAACCGTCGGCTCATTTTCGGAACTGGACAATCCAGGCGCCGATGTGGCCGAAGCAGCGCTGGCCTTGACCGACCATCTGGGGCCCGCAGCGCGTATCATGCCCCGGCACCGCGGCACTATGACCAAATTCGATCTAGTGCCGCCTGCAGTGCGCCAGCTGCCCTTCTTGCCATCGGTCGAGAGCGCTTATGCTCAGGGGTACCGCCGGTTTCTGATCGATCCCCGCCATACCGATTCGGACACCATTCCGCGATTTGTTAATGATGCGATGTTCATCGCCTGCACGTGGGCGACGAGCGCAGATGAACTGGCGTCGGTCTCCACGGACTATCGCCACAATGAAACGACGCTGCTGCCGTACCTGATCGCCGCAGTGGCGACTGTGGTAGTCCCGACCGCACAAGGATTAGAAACGCTGACCGATCTGTACATTGGCGTGGACGGCGCGCATGTGGACGACAGCGAAATGCTGTTCGACTATATCGCACGCAACCGTACGATGCGCATCGAGGAGCAATTCGCACGGCTTGTGCAGGCCGGTCTGGTTGACCTGCAGGCCGCGAATGGTTCGGGTTTTGGCCACCGAGCCATCAAGCGCCTGAAGTCACTTCTATCCGAGTAGAAATATACGGCTGCCGCCTTTGGGCGGCGCTTCGCCTGCATTTTCTTCGTAGCCCCCGCCCACGTCCAGATCGCGGCCTACGTTCGGAGCACTCGGCGGATATCGGCAACTGGCCAGGCCAAACGCCCGTGTACGCGAATCGGCCGAAGGGGGCCCCTTTCGTATGAGGCCCAAACTCGCAATGTCTGAGGCCGCCGCCCGAGGTGAAAAGCTGCGCATGCAGTATCCACATGCGTACGCCGCTCCAGCGCAAGTGTCTCGAAGTCTCCTTGAAAATTTGGGCGCATTTCAAGGTCATGTTCCAGTTGCTTAAAGCCATTGAGCATCAGCCGTCCTTGATCTTCCATTTGAGATTCCCAAAAGTGTGTACAACTCCCTATCACGATAGGCGGAAATTTCTACCGCAGTGCTTGACTTCAATGCTCGCGTCTTTGAGTGACCGTCCGGATGCAATCGACTGCCGATCGCACCAGCCAATCGATGCGAGAAGGATTTCGAGCTGCTGCGGAGAAATGGCCAGGCCGTTCTAGGGCGTGCGACCTGGACTAGCGGCCACGGACTGGCGCGCCCTTATCCGGCGCAAGGGCAACAAGGACAAGCCGCGTCTATTCTGTCGTTCTAGCGGCCTCGGAACAGTGCCATGCATAAATATTTATTGATACATGGAAATTAGTGGTAAAATAATTGCTCGCTCTGCGGAATCTCTCAAAAAGCTTTGCATGCCGGCCAGCCGGTTGCAACAGCTACCAAAGTTGTGCCATCGGCCACGCCCCATCTTCATCGCACTGCGGCATCGCTTTCGCATCGGCCATTGCACAGCCTTTCAAATTTTGCATCGGTTACGCCAGCAGGTGTTCGTTCGCTCGCTCGCGTTTAACCCTCGCCACGCCTCTTTAGGAACGAAACGTCGCACTTCACTCGAGTGCATCAATCCGCGTTTTGTCTCCCTCTCCACATTTTTTTCCTTTGATCCCGTAGCTAGAACTTCCGTGTGGCTCCACGGTTAAGTTCACTCAAGCAACATAGTCTTACCCGGAGTGCGCCGGGGCTGAAGGGGATTCGTTTCCTTCGCGCACGAGCCGTGATTACGTTATTTCTAAACCTGTAAACACACTCGATCGCTAAGGAATATATGACCCTCTCTCAGTGTGAAGTAGCTCAACTCGCTGTCACTTTTACTCAAGAGCACGCAGCCCAAATCGCGGCAAAGGCAGCGTGCTACGGAGAGCCCGTCGCTGACGTCCGCCAAGACGCGCGCGTTATTATTTTGGAATTGGGCAAGAAATACGACCCGGCCAAAGGTACCCTGTGCCAGTTCGTATTCGGTCACCTGGAAAAGAGAAAGTTGAGACAAAATGGCGCGCACCGGTTTGCAATTTCTCTCAACGACGAAAAAATCATCGAAGAAGTCGAGTCACTGCCGGACGAAGCTGGCATCAATAATGACGAAGATTTTCTCAGTGCAAACACCCCATTGGCTGGAATGATTCGCGCCATCGCGCATTTTATGAGTGGCAAGTCAACCACTGAGCTCGCGCAGCTTCTGGCCCTAACTTCCCGTCGGGTTCGCCAAATTTTGCAAGAATTGCGTCAAACCAAACCAGGATCGAATGAATTTGAGCCGCTCGTGACAACCTTTTACACCCGTTTATTGATGATCGATCCAGGACTGATTCATGCTAAGCATTCGAGCACGTGTTAGCGCGCTAGCATGAGCCGTCGGGATTTCCGAATTCCTCTTGATACTCGGGACTCGCATCCTCTGTCCCGAGTGCCTCGCGTTCATGTAGGTTCTCATAGTGGTTGGCAGCAGCGTCACTTGATTTATAAGGATTTTTTGTGTCACTCTCACGAAATTGACAGTAGTTTTTCTTATTGAAGTTAGCAGTTCCCAGTGATTGCCAGGGTATGGTGCTGCCTTTCAATAGCTTTGAACGCGCCGACGACCTGGGACAAGGTTTTGCCTGTTAGTTGAGGGCCCCACCGCGATCTCGGACGACAAGGCCAGGCGCCAGTGGCCGAGATCGCCGCCTGAGACCGGGCGCTTAATGCCTGGTGCGAGCCAGTTCCATCGCCCGTTCGAGCCCTCGCGCCCGCGGGCCAAGCCGGCCAAGGGGGCGCGGCCGCGATGTGCGGTGTGATGCCATGCGCTGCAGCGGGCAACCGTCGCTGTGGCGCACTTCCTGACCGCTGAAGGAGGTCACCACTATATCGCCCGGCAACACAGTACTCGTGATGTCGCCGTTGGTGCCGGCCGTGGGCTGCTGACGAAGGTCACCGGCGTGGCCGCTTCCACGAATAGCGGGGGTGTGTTCGGCCTGACTGAGCGCCCGCTCATCGATGAGCATGATGACCTTGCCGGCGAACGGCGCCGAACGGGCCGCCGTGATCGGCTGGGCAGTGGTGACTAGCTAGGTCTGCTTCCGACCGCGTGATAGGTCCCGCTGATGGCCGTCTTCAGGTCGCCGAGCACGATGTTGATCCATTTGAAGCACGGCATATCGCTGCTCTTGCGCACGACCAGCTATCCGACTCGACCAAGCGGGTGGCCACCAGGTGCTATCATCGCTCGACAGGCATCTCTCGCCTTGGGGATTCAACCGGCTAAAGTGGCCCCCCAGTGTCAAGACAGGGATGCATTTCATTAAGACTGTGCTTGTTTCACATGCAGCCGGTCGGCGCTGAGGCGCCGTTAGCCCCCCGCTGCTAGGACCAACTGTGGCGCCATTGTCCGAGTTGGTCCGCCGGCATCGGTCTACTGATAAAGTAACCTTGAGCGAAGTCACAACCTAGCGCATGCAAGCGGTCCCATACATCTTGAGTTTCGACACCTTCCGCGACGACTTGCTTTCCTAAGTTATGTGCAAGTTCGATGGTCGAGGAGACGATCGTGGCCGAGTCGCGACTCGATACCATGGGTGCCACAAATGACTGATCGATTTTGATCGCGTCAATCGGTAATTTTTGCAGGTAGCTAAGACTGGAGTAACCAGTGCCATAGTCGTCGACGAACAGCTTGACGTCGAGTTTCTTCAAGCGCGTGAGCGTTTCCAGCGCGGCGACAGGATCAGCCATCAGTACACTCTCGGTTAGTTCAAATTGGATCAGTTCAGGGTCAACGCTCCACGTGGAAAACAAGCCGCGAATGCGGTCGACGAGGCCCGCATCGTAGAGATCATGCGCCGACAAATTGATTGCCAGCGCCTGCGACAGCCCAACCTTCTGCCAGGCGTCGATTTGACTGAACGCGGCTTCCATAATCCAGTTGGTAAGAGGAGTTATCATCCCCGCACATTCGGCCAGGCTGATGAATTCTATGGTGGGCATCATTCCCAGAGTGGTATGCTGCCATCGTAGCAGTGCTTCGGCCGCGCTTGGACGGCCTGTCGCCATGCAAACCTTGGGCTGGCAATACATGCGCAACTCATTGCGCTCGACTGCACGATGCAAGTCACCCATGAGCATCAGGCGCCGGGTCTGCCCGCTCTCTTGACCTTCGGTGTAAACTGCATAGCCGCCACCGAACCGGTTAACCTGGTGCATTGCCGCGTTTGCGCGGCGAACCAATGCGTCGGCGCCGTCGGCGTGAACGGGAAATAACGCGATACCGATATCGACGCGTGCGTCGACCATCAGCCCGCCTACGTCCACCGGTTCCTGCAGCGTGCTCAGCAATTTTCGGGCGACCTCGACAGCATACTCAGCACCACAGTCTGGCAAAAAAAGGGCGAACTCAGCGTCCCCTACCCGCGCCAGCGACTCGCCCGCAATGCCAACTCGCTTGAGACGCCGGCCAAGTTCCTGCACCAACTGGTCGCCGCAGCGGTAACCCAGCACCTTGTTGATTTCGTCGAAACGGCCGACTTCAAGATGCAATAGCGCAAGCGATTCGCGTTGCCGTGTTGCCGCGATCATTGCATCTGCAAGCACCTTCAGCGAAAGCGTTCTGTTTGGCAAGCCAGTCAATTCATCGTAGTACGCCAAATGCTCCAATGAAGCCTGCGCCTTGCGATGCAGAATGCTAAGCCGTAAGTGACGAATGCCATAGGCCAGGTCACTCGCCAACTCACCAAGCAATTCCGCTTCTGCAGAATCGAATGCGTCCGGTTCTCCAGCGGCGATAACAAGCGCGCCGATCACCTCTTCGTCGATCTGCAAGGGAAATGCCGAGACCGAACGATAGCCTTCTTCGATTAACTGTTCTTGGAATTTCGAGTAGTCGCGCCCGGCATAATCGGCCGTTGGACGAAAAATCCTACCGATAACCGGGCGTCTGGTCCGAATCGCCGTGCCTACGACAGTGCGGCCAACCTTGTTATCGGCCCATGTAAATGGAAAGGACTTGACTAGCTCTATGTTGTGGCCGACGCCCGCCATCCAACGAATGCTTTTGGCCTGATCATGCACGGAGTAAGCCACGAAGGCAAATGGGTAGCCTCCTGTTTCAACGATGACGCTGCACATATCCTGAAGCAGTTTCTGCTCATCCGTCGAGCGGAGCACGGTATGGTTGCCGGCGCCCAGAGTCTTGAGTGCGCGCGTGACCTGCGCGAACTCTTTAGTTACCCGCGCTGTAATTGCACACTGCGCATTTTCTACCGGCGGTTTGCTCATCTCCGATCCCATTGTCGTCTCCCTAAGTAATGGCGGGTTCGGCCGCTCTGATATCGCACGCGGAACACAGGTTCACACTACTGCGGGCAATGTCGTTTCCGTCCCTGACAAGTAGGCGTGGATCTGCGCCACTGCTGCAGCTCCCTCGCCGACCGCCGCAGCCACTCGTTTGGTTGAATTGGATCTCACGTCGCCTATCGCAAACACACCCGGGACACTGGTCTCAAGCGCTGAGCGTGCGCTGCTGGCGTGCACAGTGTGCGACTTGACGCCTACGACATCGCCGCCGGTACGCACGAATCCCGTTGAATCAAGCTCGACGCCACATTCTTTCAGCCACGCGGTATTCGGATCGGCGCCAATGAAGAGAAACAAGCGTTTGGCTTCGTATCGAATGACGCTACCATTGACACGGTCTTTGCAATACACACAGGTGAGCCCATCCTCGTTTCCCTCAAGTTGATTGATTTCCAGATGGGTGTGTAGGATGATGTTTGCCGTCGCCTTAATCCGGTCGATCAGGTAGCTCGACATGGTCGCCGCCAAGCCGGGGCCGCGAATAATCATGTGAACGACCGCAGCATGCGCAGCAAGAAACACTGCTGCCTGCCCAGCCGAATTGCCGCCTCCTACGAGAAGCACGGGCTGGCCCTTGCACAGTTTCGCTTCGACCGGCGAGGCCCAATAATATACGCCACGCCCCTCATATTTATGCAACTCCGTTAGAGGCGGACGGCGGTATCGCGCGCCCGCGGCCAATACGACTGTGCGCCCCCTTACCCGCATACCGTCATTTAGCTCGACGGCCAGCTGCATTGATTCGCACAGAAGGCGCGAAGCTATCGCGGGGATCGCGATCTCGGCGCCGAATTTTAGCGCCTGAACGTAGGCCCGGCCGGCGAGCGCCCGTCCCGACACGCCGGTCGGGAATCCGAGGTAATTTTCAATACGAGCGCTCGCCCCCGCTTGGCCGCCGTATGAACGCTGGTCAAGCACCATCACCGACAGGCCCTCCGAAGCTGCATACACCGCGGTAGCCAAGCCTGCCGGGCCCGCGCCGACAACCAGCACGTCGAACAGCGCATCTGGTGCGAAAGGAGGCAGGGTTCCGAGGCAGCGTCCCAATTCGGCAATGCTTGGATTTTTGCGAACGCTGCCATCCGGGCAAACTACCAGCGGCCAGTCTTCCGGGACGAGGATATGTTTACTCGCGACTGCCGCGGCCTCGCGGTCGGTGCCCGGATCACGCTTAGTATAGGGATGCCCATTGCTGGACAAGAAGCTTTCGAGATTAAACATCGCAGCATTTCCCGGCGCTCCGATCAGGATCGGGCCAGGAGGATTGGTGTCGTTGAGCCGGACCCTACGCAGGATTAACGCGCGCATGATGCGCTCGCCCAGTTCGGCCTCGGCGATGACCAAGGCGCGCAACGATTCCGGATCAATCACCAAAGCCTCGAGCTCGCCAACTGCCATCCCATCGATCAGTGGCGGGCGCCCCGACAATTGTGCGACTTCCCCGCTGAACTGGCCGGGGCCGAATTCAGTCACCGGCAAGCTCCCTCCCATACCGTCGACCCGTGTGCAGGCTATGCGTCCCTGCAAGATGAGCACCATTCCGGGCGAGCTGGCCGAGGCTTGGAATACCATCTCGCCGCTCCGCCAGCGGCGCGCCACGCCAAAGCGCCGCAAACGCTCGATCTCCGTCGAAGTCAGCACCGGAAAAATCTGATGGGCGCGCGCCACGATATCGACAGCCGAGGAGTTCGCGGCCACGTCATCGTCGACTGGCGAGTCGGGGATGAAATCTAGGACATTTTCAGGAGACATGGTCTTTTCCGGTTGTTCGGTGAAAGGGAAGCCGGGAACCGACCACTGCGTGTAGTCTTCACATGTTGAAGTTACGCCCCCTCAAAGTCAAGAAACGATATTTTTGCCACCCCGCAAAAAATATTGTTTCATTAATGTGCCTATAGATTCAAAAAATACAGTCAGGGTGGCGAACTAGCTTGCTCCCCTGAAGAAACGCGTCCGCCTCCACTGCCCGCGCATCAACTCAATGAGCGTTATGGTCCGCAGCAATAACGATGGGTAGCATTTCGGAACTCAGCTATGCGCTCTCCGTTGTGGGAGACGGCTGGACGCTCCTCATCATGCGTGAAATGCGTCCTGGAGTACATCAGTTCGACGCGTTCGGGCTCAGATGCGGTTCCGAGCGATGCGTTCCAACGGGGGCGGTACGCGCTGCGATGTTCGAACAGAGCAAGCGGCTTTCGAAAAATCTACGCAAATGAATTACCACCATCCGACAGCCCGAGTAGATGGGTAGACGAACGGCGCCGGCGTCCTTAAGAGAAAAAATATCAACCCTGTATACAACTTCATATTTTGAAGGTACTATAAATTGGAAGCGATGCTAGAGGTTCAGGAAAGCCGCACCTCGGCGCATAAGCAACGCGCGCCACCTACGCTCTACCAACCTTTGAAAGCATGCCATGACAACGACTCCTTATCTCACCGACCGCACTGCATTGCTGATGGTCGACCCATACAACGATTTCATGAGCGAAGGCGGCAAGCTTTATGACGCCATCAAGCCTACCGCGGACGCGTCAGGCATGTTTGGGAACTTACGCAAGATTCTTCCGGCCGTACGTGCAGCGGGCATCCAAGTGATCATCGTGCCGCACCATCGCTCGCACACCCACGGAGACGACTATGCGAACTGGCAGCATGTCAACATGTTCCAGAAACAGAACGTCCCGACCAAAGCGTTCGAAGTCGATACTTGGGGCGGCCAGTTCAATGCCGAATTCGGTCCGCAAGAGGGCGACATCATCGCCAAGGAGCACTGGGCGCAAAATGGCTTCGCCAACACCGACCTGGACATGCAACTAAAACAGCGAGGAATCCAGAAGATCATCGTTGTTGGGCTGATCGCCAACAGCTGCATCGAGTCGACGGCCCGCTACGGTATGGAACTCGGGTACCACGTCACTCTGGTGCCCGACGCAACCGCAGCCTTCAGCGCCGCAGGCATGGTCGCTGCCGAAGTGAATGCACCAATGTACGCGCACGCCATCCTCAATACAAATGATCTGCTTGCGCAGCTTCCTGCCGCGCGCAAGCAGTAAATCGCGGTCCGTCGCAACCGCCATCCCTCTCCAATAACCATCGGTCGGCACACGTGATGCCGGCGCGGCCGCTCGGTCGTCGAACTGCGCCACGCCGCGCCCCCCGCCCAGCGCTGGCATGATTCATTCTCGCTCACGGCCCCGACTTGAAACGGTGCTGCGCACGCCACCCGAGGTTACGTAGTACCGGGACGCGGCGCCACATCGTCAATTTTCGCAAGAAAGCGGTCACGCCGTGTCAGCTTGTGCTTGGCGGCGTACTCGAGGTCGGGAAAACTCTTCTGCAACTGGACGTTGGTGGGCGTACCGTTATTGTCTCAGCTATTGCCGGCGACCGGAGCCGCAACCGCAGCCGCAGCAGGAAGAATAAATCAGGGCTTCCTGAGAGATGATCGCTTATTTTTATTATCTCCAAAAAGAGAAAATGATTCTAGTTTTGCGCATTGATTCGGTTTCTCAGAGTATCTAAGATTGGATGGGATTTTCTGCAATTCCTTTAAACCTCTATCGATCTTGGGAAAAAAATGAACACAGATAAAACGACGTTTACAACGAATGCTGCGCTTTCGCGTCGCACATTCCTTGCCGGAGGTGCTGCGGCCGGGGCCAGTCTGCTATTGGCGCAAATGCCAGCGGCAATGGCAAGCAGCAGTGGCAGCGGCGCCCCATTTAAGGAATACGACATCCAGGCCAACGGAATTACCTTGCATGTGACAGAACAAGGCGACGGTCCAGCCGTCCTCTTCTGCCACGGCTTTCCGGATACCTCCTACACCTGGCGTAGTCAGATGCAGGCCGTTGCCGCCGCCGGCTATCGCGCCATCGCGCCCGACATGCGGGGTTTTGGCCGCAGTTCGGCGCCCGCCGACGCTGCTCTGTACACGCCCCACCATACGGTAGGGGATCTAATAGGCTTGCTCGACACGTTGAAAATCCCGAGCGCGATAGTAGTCGGCCACGACTGGGGCGCTAGCACGGCCTGGGCTGCTGCTCTGATGCGCCCCGACCGCTTCAAAGCGGTCTTCGCTCTGACCGTACCTTACGTTCCGCGCGGCGAAGTCAGCTTCTTCGAATACATGCGTTCTACGGGTCACCAGAAGGACTTCTACATGTTCCAACAGGCCAGCCCGGCCGCCGATAAGATTTGGGAGAATGCCGAGGTCACTATTCCGGGCGTGCTTTACTGGGCATCCGGCGCTGCACCGGCAGCAACCCGGTGGAGCCCGATGCATCCTGATCGCAGTCTCTATCGCAAAGCACCAGGGCCTTTACCGTCGTGGGCGGAGCCGGAGTACGTGGCGCACAATATCGCGGAGTTCAAGCGCACCGGCTTCCATGGTGGGCTGAATTATTATCGCTCCTTCGATCCTTACTTCTACCTCTCGGCAGCTTACAAAGGCGCGAAGATTACGCAACCGTCGTTCTATATGTCAGGAAAATCGGACGGCCTGAACGAACTGTATCCGCTGACCGAGGCGCAATTACGCGTCGGACTGCCTGGCCTGGTGGGTAGCGTAGAAGTCGAGAACGTCGGACACTGGATTCAACACGAGGCTGCTGCAGAGGTGAACAAGCAGCTGGTGCAATTCATCCGGAGCGTCAAATTCGGCTGATGATCAAACGTGCAGGTGCTCACTCATGTAGTCGATGAACACCCGCAGCTTGGGCGAGGCGTAGCGACTGGCTGGCCATAACATCCAGAACACTACGTCACGCTCAAGATAGTCGTCCAGCACGGTGCGAAGTTGGCCCGTGCGAAGCGCGTCTCGCACCAAGAACTCAGGAAGGAACGCGAGCCCGTGACCTTGCTGCGCCATGTAGCCGAGCCCCTCCACGGTATTGAGGGTCAGGGTTTCAGGCAGTGACAAGTCGAGTTCCGTTTCGCCAATTTTGAACGACCAGCGTTCCAATTTCCCTGTCGCTGAAAACTTATGCCGAAGGCAGGCATGGTGCAGCAGATCGTTCGGATGTGCCGGCGTTCCACGCCGTTCAAAATATGAAGGCGCGCCAACCACCAAATAGGGGCACGCCCCCAGCTTACGCGCTGCCAACCTCGAATCGTTCGGCGTGCCGGTGCGGATTACTGCATCGAACCCCTCCTCAATCACATCCGCCATTCGATTTGACACGTCTAGATCGATCTCGATTTCCGGATAGCGACGCATGAAACCGTCGATTGCCGGCATCAGTAGGCCCATCAGTTGCGGCGCACTGACGCGCAAGCGGCCGCGCGGCGCACCGGCAGCGCCTGACAATTCAGCTCCCGCCGCCTCCACCTCATTGAGGATACGGCGGCAGCGTTCAAGGAACAGCGCACCTTCAGCCGTCAATGTTACGCTGCGGGTGCTGCGGTGAAAAAGCCGCACTAGCAACCGCTCTTCCAACCGCGCCACACCCTTTCCTACAGCCGATGCAGACACACCTAACAGTCGTCCCGCCTCCGTGAAGCTGCGGGTTTCGGCCACCTGCACGAACATTGAGATTCCACTCAGACTATCCACGGACTCAGGCGACGGTGATCGCATCGACGCGATCCGGGTAAAACGCCACGTGGTCCTTGATGGCGGCCACCGCGTCGTAAGGCGCCTCATAGGTCCACACCGCGTTGACCGAACGCTCGCCGCCGACGGGAATGCTGTAGTACGAGCAGTCGCCTTTGTACGGACAATAGGTGGAATGATCGCTTGCGGCGAGCTGACTCATGTCAACGTCGGCGAGCGGAATGTATTGCACTGGCGGATATGCGGCCTCTTGCAGCGTCAACGCCCTAGTGCTGTCCGCGATTACGCGGCCACCCAACATGACGGTGACCGTGCCGGCGGTCGGGGTGATGGTGATGTGATGGTCCAGTCCGGGAATTTTTACGGTACGGGTATTCATGTGGAATCCTCTTTGAAGTCGATAAACTAAATCGGTTCTGCCGATAAGCAGAATACGGCGAATTGCGGCGCGGCGCTTGTCCATTGCCGCGCCATGCACCAGCCGGCGCGCCCCGCCAGCGCCGCCAGCGACGCGCCGGTGAACTTGTGCGAGTTCTCGGTGTGCAGGCTTTCCCCAGCCTTGAAGGCGAAGGCGTGGCCTGCGGCATTGACGATCTGGTCGGCTCGGCTGACGAGGTGCATTTCCATACGGCTGTGCTCCGGGTTCCAGCGCGCCTCGTGTTCGAAGGCATTCAGGTCAAAGTCACCGCCCAATTCGCGGTTGATGCGCACTAGCAGATTCTTGTTGAACCGTGCCGTTACCCCGGCCGCATCGTCGTAGGCCGCCAGCAAGGTCGCCTCGTCCTTGACGATGTCGGCGCCGACGATCAGCATGGCGCCGTCGCCAAGCATGCGCCTTGCGGATTGCAGGAAGCCGACCGCCTCCACCGGAGTGAAATTGCCGATGGTCGAACCGGGAAAGAAGCCGACCGCCGGCATTCCGCGCACCGATTCAGGCAAAACCAGCGCGGTTGTGAAATCTCCGACTAGCGGCGCTACAGGGAGTTCGGGATAGCTCTGTCGCAGGCGGCGGGCCGCTTTATCCAGCGCATCGGGGCTGATATCGATCGGCACATACGCCGAGATCTGTGGTGCCGCGTCCAGCAACAGCCGGGTCTTGTCGCTGGCGCCGCTGCCGAATTCCACCAGGACAGCGCCTGCTGGCAGCGAGTCCATCAATTCAAGTGCGATCTCGCGCAGCAGCGCGGTCTCAGTACGGGTCGGATAATACTCAGGCGTCAGGCAAATCGCCTCGAATAATTCGGAACCGGCGGCATCGTAGAAATACTTGGGCGACAGTGCCTTGCGGCGCGCCGACAGGCCAGCCACCACATCGGCCGCAAAAGCCTCGGCGCCGTCGATATCCGTCGTGTCGCAATGCCCGGCGTCGCGCGCCAACCGCAAGCCGGCGAACATCCAGCGCTGATCGGGACGGTAGAAATTGCGGTAACTGTGGCGGCTGTGGCCTGCTGGCGTGACGGACGCGCCGCCGCGCAGCACTATTTGATTCACCATGAACTTGCCGTTGTATTCGCCTACCGCACCGCTGCCTGCTCGGAAGCCCGGATAGGCGGCGTAGGCGCTCTGCGTCCATTGCCAAGCCACGCCGTCCACCTGCTTCAGTAATCCCGCATCGGCGGCCGTCTCCCATTCCGCCTCTGTCGGCAGCCGCGCCCCAGCCCATGCCGCATAGGCGGCTGCTTCGTAGTAGCTGACGTGGATCACCGGCGCATCCGCATCGACAGGCCGCAGGCCGGCCAGCGTCATCTGGTTCCAGCCTTGCGCGCCGTTCTCCCAATACAGCGGCGCGCGCCAGCCTTCGCGCTGTACCAGCGTCCAGCCGTCCGCCAGCCAAAACTCCGCCTTGCTATAGCCATCATCGGAAATGAAGCGCATCCACTCCCCGTTGGTGACCAGGCGGTCGGCTATATCGAACGACGCAAGCCAGGCCTGGTGGCGCGGCGCTTCGTTGTCGAAGGCGAAACCGCCGCCAGCGTGGCCCAGCTGCACTAAGCCTTCTGGCATGGCTCGATAGACGCCGCGACGTCCGCGTTCCGGCACAGGCCATTGGACGTCGTATGCCGGCTTCAACGGGGATCGGCTGAACAGGTGCAGCAGATCCATCAGCATCAACTCCTGATGCTGCTCCTCATGCGCCAGGCCCAGTTTCAGCAACGGCGCGATGGCGGCGGGAGAGCCTTCCTGCAATAACTGCTGCATGTTCAGGTCGACGTGGCGGCGATATTCCAGCACCTCCGCTAGCGTGGGCCGCGTAAGCAGGCCGCGTTCTGGACGCGGCTGGCGCGCGCCCACCGCCTCGTAATATGAGTTAAACAGATAGCCGTACCCAGTGTCGTAAACATGGTAGTCCGCCAGGTTGGGCATCAGGATAAACGTCTCAAAGAACCATGTAGTGTGCGCGAGATGCCATTTTGCGGGGCTCGCATCGTCCATCGATTGCACTACCGCGTCCTCCGGCGCCAGCAGCTTCGACAGCGACTCTGTGCGCCAACGTAGGCTCAGATAGCGTTTCAGCAAATCCCGGACGGTGCTTTCATTAATTAGAGCAGAACTATTTTGCATAACCACCTCAGAAACCTCAATACGTACGACCATCTTAACCGAAAAATTCAATCGCATTGCGGACAGAAATGTCCGAGGTGTTGGGAGGTGAGCACCGTTTTTCTTTAGGCTGAGTGCTCATACACTGCTCGCAGCAGGACCAATCAGTACGACCATATTAAAAGGAATGATAGCCATGTCTAGCAAATTAATGTCCGCAGTAAAAGTCGGGCCCTACACCATTTCGCAGCGTGTGGTGCTCGCCCCGCTCACCCGCATGCGCGCCGAAGACGGCGCCATACCGGGCGCGCTGATGGCCGAATACTATGCTCAGCGCGCTTCGATGGGAGGTTTACTGATAAGTGAAGCCACCATCGCAGTCGACGGCGGAAATGGCTACCTGGGAGCTCCCGGCCTCTACGAAGACAGCCAGATCGCAGGTTGGAAGAAAATTACCGACGCCGTGCACGCCAAGGGGGGCACCATCTTCCTGCAGCTCTATCATGCGGGACGCCAGTCCAACAGCCAGTTGCAACCAGGCGGCGGACTACCGGTCGCACCATCGGCGATCGAACATGGGGGTGTGGCGTACACTGAAGCGGGCTGGGTGCCAAACACGCCTGCGCGTGCACTGGAAGTCGGCGAGATCGCCCAGTTGGTGGACAGCTTCCGCCAGGCCGCCCACCGCGGCGTCGCGGCGGGCTTCGACGGCGTCGAACTACACGCCGCCAACGGCTACCTGTTCGACCAGTTCCTGCAGGACGGAAGCAACAAACGTACAGACAAATACGGTGGTTCGTTTGAAAACCGAAGCCGCTTCCTGTTAGAAACGACGAAAGCGGTGATTTCGGTATGGGGAAGCGATAAAGTGGCAGTTCGAATCGCTCCAAGCGGCAACTGGGGCGATATGTTAGACAGCAATCCAGAAGCGCTGTTCACCTACTTGGCTCAGCAACTTTCCGCACTGAAACTGGCCTACCTGCACCTAATCGAACCCCGCATCGCGGGCAACATCGAAGACGAGAGCAAGGACCAAGCGCCTGTCGCCGCACAACTGATCCGCAAGCACTACGCCGGCACAATTATCGCCGCTGGTGGCTTCGACGGCCCCAAGGCAGAAGCGATCTTACAGACCGGCGACGCCGACTTAGTTGCCTTCGGCCGCCACTTTGTCGCGAACCCCGACCTACCGGAGCGCCTGCGCAACAACTGGCCGCTGAACGACTATGACCGTCCAAGCTTCTTCGGCGGTACCGAGATTGGCTACACCGACTACCCGTTCTACCCTGGGGTCAAATTGGCCGCTGCTGCTTAGTAAACTTAATAAGGATTCATCATGAACACTGCACAAAAACAAGTTGTACTGATTACCGGTGGTCTGACCGGCATCGGCCGCGCCACCGCCCTCGCATATGCCCGCCGCGGCGCCAGTGTGGTGGTTTCCGGCCGCCGTGACAACCTAGGCCGCGAACTGGCGGGTGAGCTGCGTGCGTTGGGTGCAGAGGCGGAGTACATTCGTGCCGACGTGCGACTGGAAGAGGACGTTCGCAACCTGGTCGACCAAACCGTGGCACGCTTCGGCCGTCTCGACGTTGCCGTCAACAATGCGGGCACCGAGGGCGAACCGGGACCGCTATCAGAACAGAATACCGACAAGTTCCACGCTACGTTCGACACCAACGTGCTGGGAGTGCTACTCAGCCTAAAGCACCAAATGCGTGTGATGCAATCCCAAGGCAAAGGCGCCATCGTCAACATCACCTCTGCCTTCGGCAAGGTTGGTGCGTCAGGCGCCTCGGTCTACGTAGCCAGCAAGCATGCGGTCGAAGGGCTGACAAAATCGGCCGCACTCGAGGGTATCAGCAGTGGCGTGCGCGTCAACGCTGTTGCGCCGGGCCCAGTCAAGACCGGGATGTTGGACCGATTCACCGGCAATGAGGACGTCAAGCAGTTTCTGGCCAACGAGCTTCCGATGAAGCGCCTGGGAGAGCCGGACGAAATAGCGCAGGCAATCTTGTACATCGCTTCGGATCAGGCCTCGTTCATTACAGGTCAGTCACTCAGCGTAGATGGCGGCCGCACCGCGCTATAATCCGCCCCATGACGCCGCCGCGCCGCGAGGTACGGCGGCTTGACTGCCTCGCTGCCGCTACCCAATAGACAATCACAACGACGCCGCACATCCTCGCGGCGCCCCTCTGTGCCAATATAACTTGAGACACCTACCCGACTAATTTAAAGTACAGCGGTAGGAGTCCAAATATGCACAACCGATAGCAGCAAATTTCAAATATCGCGGACGCCCGTCTGGCCCCGAGGTGGTGCCAACGGCCAAGCGCCGCAGCTTTTCCAACGCCGAGAAACTGCGCATCCTGGCAGCTGCTGGCGCATGCGTGGCGCCCGGCGACATCGGCGCGCTGCTGCGCTGTGAAGGTATCTATTCGTCGCACCTTACCACTTGGAGAAAACAGCGTCAGCTCGCCGGCGGCGTCCAGCTCGTCGAGGGCAAGTGTGGCCCGAAGGTTAAGCCAAAGGCAGCGCAGGACCGGTTGTGTCTTCAATTGCAGACCGAGGTTGAGCATATGCGCGACAAGCTCGCCAACGCCGACTTGATCATTGACGTCCAAGAAAAACTTCCGTCCTGCCGGGACTAAGGTCGTTGGCTGGATGCTGGCCGAACAGGATAGCGCCGAACTGGCCGAGCAACCGGTCGCAGATAGCGCGATGAAGGAATGCATTACGCCCGGAATGCTGACCCTGCATGCAGATCGAGGGAGTAGCCAGCGACCGGAGCCCCAGCCGGAAGAATAAATCAGCGCTCCTTAGCAACGCGAGTTGACAGGATTCGTGCCGGCAGCTTCAAATTTTAAAGCTAACTGCTTTTTGGTACACTGTGACTGATCGAATTAATTTTTGGTAATTGAGCAAAATCTACGATAGCGAGAAGTGCGATGGGTTGGGATGAAATCAGTAACAGTGTCTGTCCAATTGCGCGCGCGCTCGCGCTGGTAGGCGACCGCTGGACCATGTTGATTCTAATTGAGTTGGTGCGAGGTATGCATCGTTTTGACGAACTGCAAGCGCAGACCGGCATGTCGTCGTTCTTGCTATCGACGCGATTAAAACGGATGGAACACGATGGCCTGATCGAACGTCGACAATACAGCGAGCGGCCACCAAGGTACGAATACTATTCGACAAAAAAAGGAAAAGGCCTCGATCCGGTTCTGATGATGCTGCGCACTTGGGGGCGGCAATGGGAAGGTGACTGCCCTTCAGGAAGGCCTGCATCGACCCTGCGACACAAGGCCAGCGGCATCGTGCTCGATGATCTGTGGCAAATTCCCGGGGGCGGTAAGAACTTCACGTTTGACCAGGTCGAGGTGACCCCTAGCCCCGAATTTGCAGCGGAACGCGCCAACCGGAAGGCCGCGTTCTACGCACGTGAGCCGCGGTCAGAAAAAGCTGACCCGGGCGAGCACAGCGGGACGAAGGGACGCACAAAGCAGAGCACCACCGTGGAAAAGAAACCGAAGGCGGTTGCGGACAAGAAGGCGCCTGCTGTGGTTGCGAGCAAGAAAGCACTCGCAGCGGTTTCAGTCAAAAGCGCCCCCGCAGCGGCTGGCAAGAAAGCAACTAGGAAGCCAGTGACGCCGCGACCGCGTCGCTAGGCAGGATTCGAATGCTTCGCTGCTGCCGGCGACGACAACCGCGAGCCGGGCCTGGGCAACTAACTGCCGACGACAGCCTTCGGCGATGCAGACGAAATTGCCGCAAGCGGTGCTATTCGCCCCTTACCCTAAGATTTCCTGCATCTACCCAGCCGGTCGATCAGCGTCAACAGCAGCTCACTGCCTTGCCATCTGCGGGCGGCTGTGGGCGGCTGTGGGCGGCTTGACAAAAACTATGTATGAACATATTATCTCAAGATGGCCAGACCCTCGAACCGTGAAAAAATCCTCGCTGAAGGCCTGAAGGTCGTGCAGCAATTTGGCTTTGGCGGTGCCAGCGTACGCGACATCACCCAGGCTGCGGGAGTGCCCCAAGGTTCGTTCACCAACCATTTCCAGTCCAAGGAGGCATTCGGCCTGGAAATCCTGAACATCTACTTCTTCAATACGCGCGCAGTGCTCGACGCCACCCTGTGTAACGACGCGCTGCCCCCGCTCGCGCGGTTGCGCGACTACATCCGCGCTAACCTGCAGCGGATGGAACATGAAGGGGTGGAAAACGGCTGTTTGTTCGGCAATTTCAGTGGCGAAGCGGTTGATCACAGCGAGTCTATCCGCGAGCACCTTGCCGTCATTTTCGGCGAGGTGCGCAAGTCACTGGCCTATTGCCTGAAGGCCGCCGTCGAGGTGGGCGAAGTGGCCGCAGGCATCGATTGCGACGGTGTTGCCGAGTTCATCGTTGGGGGCCTGCAAGGCGCGATTATGCTGGCGAAAGTGCAGCGCAGCCCAGTACCACTTGAACGCTTCGAGCAAATCCTGTTTGGGTTGGTGCTGGTCCGAAGGTAAGCATAGAACAGGTGCGCAGGTATCGTCTTTGAGCGGTCTCCGTGAAAGGTTTCGCCCGTCCGCGGTTTGCGCTCGAGCCGGCCGCAATAGGGCAGTGTGACTCAGTTCGATTGCAGGAGGTATGCTTGTACATGCAGCCGTGCGCGATTAAACTATCCTAGTTTGGTGAAATAGCGACGCGGAAAATTCACAATGGGACATCCGCAGGTAATGGAAAGCATCTTGGAACTGGAAACGCTCGCCCCTTCCTGCGATGGGCAATTGCGTTTGTCTAGCCTGGAGACCGAGCATATCCAGGTCATCCGGGCACGTTTTGCGCGGCCCAATTTTGGCATGTTACCAAAGCTGCCGAGCGACGATGGCTATGTAATGGCGGTGAAGCTGCTGCCGTTGCAGGCGTATGACCTTTTCCTGCAGGATCGTCACACTTTCCGGACGCCGATTGCTGCCGGCGCCATCTGCCTGCTGCGCCTTGATGACAATGTCCAGCTGGACCTGCGCGCGCCCTTCGATATCTTGCAGTTCCGTTTCAGACACCTCAACTTGGTGCAATCGGTCGATGGCGACGATGCGGTGCTAACCGGCAACTTGCGGCTGCCGCAACTGGGTACGGTCGATCCGGTCATTAGTCAACTTGCCTCGCTGCTGCTACCGACGATAGAACAGCCGCAGTTGGCCTCGCCGCTATTTATTAGCCATGTGACGATGGCCATCAGTGCCCACCTGATGCATACGTACGGCAACCGTCGCGAAGCTCTTCCAGCCACCCGCGGCGGCCTCTCTCGCCGCCAGGAGCGGCTGGCCAAGGAAATGTTGGCAGCGAATCTCAACGGAGCACTGACAATCGGTGAATTGGCGCGAGAGTGTGGACTGACTCCGGGGCACTTCGCCTTTGCCTTCAAGAGGACCACGGGCCTTTCCCCGACCAGCTGGCTGGCGCAACAGCGCGTGCAAAAGGCCTGCGGCATGCTCAGCAACACCAGCCTGCCGCTGACCGAAATCGGGTTGGCTAGCGGGTATACCGACCAGGCACATTTCACGCGCAGTTTCACCAAGCTGATCGGCTTGCCTCCTGGAGCGTGGCGGCGCAATCTTTGATAAGTCAATTGTAAAATCGGATCGCAAATTCGACAAAGAATCGGGCTTGACGACAATACCACCCAAAAGTCCGCTTCTACAATAGACTCTTTAGCCGTCGCGCCAGGCTGGAGGGAGATTCCAATGGATCGTTTTCGCTTTTTCGCCACCGCAGCGATACCTGTACGCTTGGCCCATCCCTGTCACATCATCAGGGCGGGATTGACCGCCATCCTTTCACCGTATCCGGACTTCCGCATTTTGCCCGACGAGCAAACTGATTTCTCCGCAGCCGACGACCTAATTGTTATTGCGGATTACGGCGTCGGGCTGGCGGCCGCGCGTGCGACGCGAGCTCGGCAAGCAGTCTTGATCTTGACCACACGAGACAAAGAATGGGAGGTGCGCGAGGCGATCGACAGCGGCGTGCGCGGATACCTGCTTCACGGCTGCTCAGCGGATGAATTGATCGACGCCCTGTACCTCTTGGCTAGCGGCGCCTGCCACATGACCCCGATGGCCGTGCGCAAGGTTGACGTTGCGTCCACGTGGGCTGCCTTGACACCGCGCGAAAACGACGTATTGCGCGCACTGGCGTGCGGTTGTTCGGATAAGAGCATCGCACGCAAGCTCAGCATCACGCCCGGAACGGTCAAGAGCCATATCAAGCATTTGTTACGCAAGCTCGATGCGACCGCGCGCACGCATGCGGTCATCATCGCCATTGAGCGGGGATTGTTAGCCGAGCCGCCGACTGCCGGACTGCCTTCAATGCGGGAAATAAACCCACATTTGTGCATGGATCCAATCGGCCGCCATGCCGAAACTGTCAACGCGCCCTGAAATGCCTGCGACGCGAGCCGGTCGACGTCGTAGTCGTCCACATGGACACACATAACTGAAGGAATCAAGCCCGAAAGATCATCGGCCCGGGTACAGCAAACCCACGTGGAAGTGGTCGAAATGGTGAGACGGATCTTGCAGGACGCCAGATCCGAATTGTCGGCTAGCGCCTATGTTGGCGCCGCTGATCCTTCACCCAAGCTCGGCGAACATCTCGCCGACCCAATCGATGAACAGCCGCAAACGCTGGCTTCGGTGTCGATTCTGCGAATGCACCACGTAGTAGGGATACGGCGCCGGCTGCCAGGACTCGAGAATCGGCACCAGTTCGCCGGTCGCCACATAAGGTCGGAGCTTGTATTCGAAACTATGGATTATGCCGATACCGGCGAGTCCGGCAGCCAAATGGGCGTTGCCCTCGTTGATGCTCAGAAACGCATTCGATTCAACCTGGATCGCCGCCGCGCCCTGGCCAAAGGTCGCCGCTATTGGTCGGCCGGTGCGCGCCGATACAAAACTGATCAGCTTATGGTGCCGTGCAAGATCCTGTGGATTCAACGGCGTGCCATAGCGCGCCAAGTAGCCGGGCGAGGCACAGCTCATCCACGCAGCGCTGCCGACTTGCTTGGCCACCACCGAGTCATCGATCATCGGCCCGCCGCGAATGGCGCAGTCAACGTTTTCCGCCATCATTGAGGTGATGCGGTCAGTGACGACCAAGTCGATTTCGATGTCGGGATAACGCTCGTGAAAGCGCGGCAAAGCGGGAATCAGGAAGCTGCTGGCAAGCGACGCGCTGGTATCGACCTTGATCTTACCCGTTGGGCGCGCGTTGTCGCTGCCGAACGACAGATTGATTTCGTCCAGCGCCCGCACCAAATGCACCGTGCGGTCGTAGTAGGCGGCGCCGTCGGACGTGACGCTGACTTTGCGCGTCGTGCGCTGCAGCAGGCGCACGCGCAGCTGCACTTCAAGGCCGTGCACCAGTTTACTGGCGGTCGCTAGCGGTATGTCGAGCGAATCGGCCGCCTTGGTGAAGCTGCCTGTTTCGACGACACGGTTGAAAATACGCATCGCATGCAGGCTATCCATTAGGCACGCTCGGGGATCAGGGCCAATTTGCCTTGCGTCGCGCGGCTTTCGATGGCCCGATGGGCTGAAGCGGCATCGGCCAGTGGGAATTCGGTGGTTGCGGGCATACGAAGCCAGCCTTCCTCTATCCCCTTGATCACCGCAGCGGCGCGGCCTTGCATCTCGACCGGATCCTCGATGTAGACGAAGATAGTGGCGCCGGCGACACGGGCGCCTTTCAGGATCAACGGATAGACCTGCACGTCCGGCGCAACGCCGCTGGCCTGGCCATACGCAACAGCGAGGCCGCGCTTCGCCAGTGCCTGGACCGTCCATGAAAAGGTGTTCTCACCAACGGCGTCGAAGGCTAGGTCGACCCCGCGTCCATTTGTAATTTGCAGCACAGCGTCCAGGAAGCCGTTGCTGTAATTAACCGCGTGGTCGGCGCCAAGCGAGCGAATGGTCCGAAGCTTTTCTTCGCTGGACGCGGTGCCGATCACAATGGCGCCGAGGTGTTTGAGCCACTGTACTAGGATCTGTCCCACTCCGCCGGCAGCAGCGTGGACCAACACGACGTCGCCTGGTTTGATTTCACGATATTCAGCCAAAAGGTATTGCGCCGTCACGCCTTGGAACAGCAGCGAATTTGCGGTGCTGAAGGAATCGGGGACGTGGATCGCCTGCTCCGCAGGTAGCGCAATCTGCTCGGCATAGGAACCGGCATGGTTGATCCAGGCGACGCGGTTCCCGACTTCAAGTCCAGTGACGTCGGCGCCCACTTCAAGTACGGTACCTACGCCTTCAAAGCCGGGGGTGAAAGGCGTGGGGAAGCCAAGGACGCCGTTACGCAGGTACACGTCGACGTAATTGACACCGATGGCGGCGACCTTGACAAGCACCTGGCCAGATTCCAACACAGGTGGCGCGACTGTAATCATTTCAAGGACATCCGGATTGCCAGCTGTTGCTACGCGTATTTGGTTCATTTTGTTTCTTTCGTAAGATGGTAATTGGCGCGGCGACGGTGTTAGAAACCCGTCAGCGTCAGCTTGCCGATCGTGCGGCCCTGTTCCAGCCGCCGATGCGCCGTGCGCAGGTTCGCCGCGTTGATTGTGCCGAGGTCTTCGCCGAGCGTTGTCCTGATCGTGCCCGCGTCGATCAGGCCGGCCACGGCAGTGAGCAGCTTGTGCTGTTCGATCATGTCCGGAGTGTCAAACAGCGAGCGCGTAAACATCGACTCCCAGTGAAACGAGGCGCTCTTCAGTTTCAGGCGATCCATCGGCAACGGCCGCTTGTTGTCGACGATGGAGCAAATGCTTCCCTGTGCTGCGATCATGTCGGCAGCGGCGGAAAAATGGGCGTCGGTGTCGTTAAACATCAGCACGTAGTCGACGCTTTCAAAACCCGCGTCGCGCAACTGCGCCGGGATGTCGCCAAAATGATCGATGATATGATCGGCGCCGAGCGCCCTCGCCCACTGCGCCGATTCTGGCCGCGATGCAGTGGCGATCACCCTCAGCTTAGCCAACTTCTTTGCCAGTTGGATGGCGATGGAACCGACTCCGCCGGCCCCGCCAATAATCAACACCGACTTGCCCTCGTCACCACCGCTTGATGACGCTTTGAGACGGTCGAACAACGCCTCCCACGCGGTGATCGTGGTCAACGGCAGCGCCGCAGCTTGGGTAAAGCTGAGCAGCTTCGGTTTACGGCCGACGATACGCTCATCGACCAGATGGAACTCGCTATTGGCTCCTGGCCGGCGGATGCTGCCGGCGTAAAACACTGCATCGCCCGGCGCGAACAGCGTAACGTTCGCCCCGACTGACTCGACGATACCGGCCGCGTCCCACCCGAGTACGCGCGGCGATGGTTCCACCTTGTCCTTCGGTGCACGCTGCTTGCAGTCGATCGGATTGACGCTGATCGCCTCGATTCTCACTAGCAGGTCACGCCCGATCGGCACCGGCTTCTCAAGTTCGACGTCGATCAGCGAATCGGCATCGGATATCGGCAAATAGTGAGTAAGGGCAACGGCCTTCATTGGCTTCTTCCTAAATGCTTAAATGTTCGGACGACGCGTACCCAGGCTACCGGTGCGCTCGAGCAGTGCGCCAAGCCGCAGGATGGTCGCTTCGTCGAGCCAGCGCGATACCAGCTGGATGTTAATCGGCAGCTGCTCGGAGCTGAAGGCATATGGCACCGACAGCGCAGGGAGCCCGGTCATGTTGAACGGCGAGGTCGCTTTCAGCACGCTGTAGGCTGACACCGGCACGCCATTGACCATGACCTCGTCCTGTGCATGGCGCGGCGCGGTGAACGGATTGACGGGGCACAGCAGCACGTCGTACTTCTGGAAGTAGCCGGCGAATGCCGACTTCAGTTCTTCGACCTTGGCTTCCGCGTCGACGTACTCGAGCAGGGATGGAAGCGGCGTCGCTACCAGGCCGGACAGGACGGCGTGCAACTGCTCTTCACGGCCCTTGGCGTGCTTCTGCGCGAATGGAATCATCTCGCCGTACCAGAGCGTGAAGAACGGCGACAACCAGTCTTTCTCCATGAATGGCAGGCTGACCTCTTCGACCTCGCAGCCGAGCTCGCGCAAGCGCATCGCAGCGGCCGTGATGGCGTTGGTGATCTCCGCATCGACCGGGCCAAAAGCCTGGTCTGAGACCCAGCCGACGCGGATCGGACGGCCGGCATAGCGCGCATCGGCCGGCTGTGCATCCTTGGCGTAGACTGCATACGGATCGATGCCGTCGGCGCCGGTGAGGATGTTGTAGCCTAGCGCGACGTCGCCGACGGTGCGCGCCATCGGGCCGACGTGCCAGTACTTGCTCATCGCCGTCGGGAAGTGGCCGGTATAGGGAATGCGGCCGTGCGTCGCCTTCAGTGCGGCGATGCCATTGAATGCGGCTGGCCCGCGCACCGAGATGGCGACGTCGCTGCCGATGCCTATTGGCGAGAGGCCGGCGGCAATCATGGCCGCTTCGCCACCAGTCGAGCCGCCCGCGGTGCGCTCCAGATTCCATGGATTGTTGGTACGGCCGGTGAGCAGGTTGTCGCTCTCGGTCCATGCAGCGAATTCAGGGATGTTAGTCTTCGCCAACGCAATGCCGCCGGCCAGCTTGAAGCGCGTTACCGCAGTTGCGTCCTTCTCCGGGATGAAGCCAGCAAACAGCTTCGAGCCGCGCTGGCTCGGTACACCGGCGGTGTCGAGCGCGTCCTTAATGGTGAACGGAACGCCATGGAGCGGGCCAAGTTCCGCGCCGCTGGCAACCGCCTTGTCGGCGGCATCGGCACCCTTAAGCGCGTCTTCGGCCATCAGCGTTACCACCGCATTGATCTTCGGATTGACCGCGGCGATGCGGTCCAAGTGAGCTTGCACAACCTCGCGCGACGAAAGCTGCTTGGTGCGGATCAGCTGTGCCAGTTCGGTTGCGTCTTTATAGTAAATCTGATTGTCGTTCTTCGAGCTCATGATTATCGTCCTTTAAGAGAAAGTCAGCCTTGCCAAGAGACGCTGACGGTGCCATAGAAATCGGTCGCCTCTGCATCAATACGACCAGTCTAGGGAAAGGCGGCAGCGCGAACAATGCCGAAAGGTGGAATCATTTTCTCCGATTGGAGATAGTGCCTGTGCCTATAAAGAGGCATATACGCCATCGCGAGGAAGCACTACGCTAACCATTGACGCCGCGAAAAAATTCATTCATGAGCGCACATATTGAAAACCAGGAGTATCGAATGATCACCATCAACTTGAACGGAAAGCGGCAAACCGTGGCGGCTACCCCCGACATGCCACTGCTGTGGGTAATACGCGACTTGGTCGGACTGACGGGAACCAAGTTCGGCTGCGGTATCGCACAATGCGGCGCCTGCACCGTCCACCTCGATGGCGAGGCGGTGCGTTCTTGCGTGTTGCCTATCAGCGCGGTTGGAAATCGCAAGGTGACCACCATCGAAGCGGTCGGCGAGACCGCCGCTGGAAAGAAGATCCAAAAAGCCTGGTTCGCGCTCGAGGTAGTGCAGTGCGGCTACTGCCAATCCGGGCAGATCATGTCCGCGTCCGCGCTGATTGCCGCTAAGCCCAATCCGTCGGACAGCGACATCGATTCAGCCATGTCCGGCAACATCTGCCGCTGCGGCACCTATAACCGCATTCGTGCGGCGATCAAACACGCTGCAAAGGAAGCCTGACATGAGCTCGAACTCAATGATTGCGGAAAGCGCATTAACATTGGAAGACGCAAAACGGCGTTCTTTTCTGAAGATCGGCGTGTCGGTCAGTGCTGCGGTCGGCGGCGGCCTGCTGCTTGGCGTAAACTTCCCATTGGCGTTCGCCGCCGATGCATCCAAGATCCACCGTTCGATAATCAGCGACGGCACCGAAGTGCCGCCCAACGGTATGTTCGCCCCGAATGCGTTCGTGCAGATTGATGATACCGGCAAGGTTACGCTCATCATGCCGAAGATCGAAATGGGACAAGGCACCTTTACGTCGATCCCAATGTTGATCGCAGAGGAGTTGGAGGTGTCACTGGACAGCGTTCACCTCGCCCATGCCCTGCCGAATGAAAAGCTGTTCGCTGACACGTTGCTCGGCATCCAGCTGACCGGCGCGTCGACCTCGATCCGCTACGCTTGGGACCCAATGCGCAAGGCTGGCGCCACCGCACGCGTGGTGCTAATCGCTGCCGCTGCGCAAAAATGGAAAGTCGATCCTTCTAGCTGCCACGCGGAAAAGGGTGAAGTCGTGCATAAGCCGACCGGGCGGCGCATCGGCTACGGCAAACTAGTCGCACTCGCGGCAACGCTGCCTGTACCGAAGGAAGTCAAGCTGAAGGACCCCAAGGATTTCAAGCTGATCGGTACCCCGGCAAAACGCCTCGACTCACCGGAAAAAATCAACGGCGCGGCCAAGTTTGGACTCGATGTCCGCTTGCCCGGCATGGCGTATGCCGCCATCGTCAACAGCCCGGTGTTCGGAGGCAAACCGCTCAGTGTCGACGACAGCGCTGCGAAGAAAATTCCCGGGGTTCGCAAGGTAATCAAGATCGACAATGCGGTCGCGGTGATCGCTGACCACACCTGGGCCGCAAGATCGGGCGCACTGGCGTTGAAGATCACGTGGAATGAAGGCCAAGGTGCGAATTATTCCAGCGAAACGGTGGTGCAGGACCTCAAGAAGGCGATGACGAAAAAGGCCGCCGTCGCGCGCAAGGACGGCGACGTCGCGCAAGGATTTAGGACGGCCAAAACCCGCGTGGACGCCATCTATGAACAGCCGTTCCTCTCACACGCGGCAATGGAGCCAGTCAACTGCACTGTGTCGGTCCGTTCGGATGGCTGCGATATCTGGGTCGGTACTCAGGTTCCCACACGCGCAATTGACACGGCCGTCGCGATCACCGGCCTTCCAGCCGAAAAAATCAAGTTGCACGGCCATTTGATCGGCGGCAGCTTCGGACGCCGGCTGGAACCTGACTTCATCGGCCAAGCGCTCAAGATTGGCAAGCAGGTCGCTTCGCCAGTCAAAGTCACCTGGTCGCGCGAGGAAGACATCCAGCACGACATGTATCGACCGTATTACTACGATACGATCTCTGCCGGCCTGGACGAGCATGGCAAGCCGATCGCTTGGCAGCATCGGGTCGCCGGGGCATCGATCCTGGCACGCTACTTTCCTTCCTGGTACAAGGACGGACTCGATCCGGATGCGGTCGAGGGCGCTCAGAATATTCCCTACGACGTGCCGAATCAACTTGTCGACTACGTTCACCAAGACCCGATGGAGGTGCCCACCACGTTCTGGCGCGGCGTCGGCGTTACGCACAGCATCTTCGTGGTCGAAAGCTTCATCGACGAACTGGCAGCAAAGGCACGCATCGATCCTGTGGCGTATCGCAGCAGCTTGCTAGGCAAGGAGCCACGGGCGAAAAACGTACTGGAAACCGCCGCGAAGATGGCAAATTGGGACAAACCGCTGCCGAAGGGACAGGGACGGGGCATCTCGGTGATGCACGCATTCGGCAGCTTCCTCGGCATGGTGGTCGAGGTTACTATAAAGCCTGACGGCGCTGTCGCCGTGAACCGTGTCGTTTGCGCGGTCGATTGCGGGATGGTTGTGAACCCCGACACAATCGAGGCGCAAATTGAAAGTGGGGTCATTTACGGCATCACCTCCGCGCTGTATAGCGAGATCACAATCAAGAAGGGCCGCGTGGAGCAGACCAATTTCAGCGACTACCGTGTACTACGCATGGAGGAAACGCCGAAAATTGAAGTTCATATCGTGAAAAGTTCGGAGGCGCCAGGCGGTATCGGCGAACCTGGAACTGTCGCCTTGCAGCCGGCGTTGGCCAACGCCATTTTTGCCGCAACGGGCAAGCGCATCCGGAAGCTGCCGATCGCTGAACAACTGGCCAAGAAAGCGTAAGGAATTGAACGCTCGCAGCATGGATATGGAAGTGCTGGAATCCTGCGCGCGCTGGGTTTCCCAGGGCCGCAGGTGCCAGTTGGTTACGGTCATTAAGACTTGGGGCTCAAGTCCCCGCCCTGAGGGCGCAATGCTAGGCATTTGCGAAGATGGCAGCGTCGTCGGTTCAGTTTCGGGCGGATGTATCGAAGACGACCTGATTGCGCTGGTGCGGGAGAATGGCATCACCCGGCTCTCTCCCGAAGTTGTCAGCTACGGAATCAGCGCCGAGGAGGCGCACAATTTCGGGCTTCCCTGCGGCGGGACGATCAAACTGGCAATCGAACCTCTGCATTCCGACAGCCGCATCCAGGAATTGCTGAAGGAGCTGGCGTCATTCCGGCTGACCGCACGCCGGCTCGATTTAAATACCGGGGCGGTAACCCTGTCGTCCGCAGTTGCGGGCATGACCGTGCAGCACTCGACGCATACCTTGACCACAATTCATGGCCCCCAATATCGGCTGCTGATCATTGGCGCCGGACCACTTTCGCGCTTCCTAGCCCAAGTCGCAGTGGGCATGGAGTATCGCGTAACGGTTTGCGATCCACGCGAAGAATATCGTGCCGAGTGGCAGCTGGAGGGGGTGGAGCTGGTGCACGGCATGCCCGATGATACGGTGACTGAAATGAACCTTGATGCGCGTAGCGCTGTGGTGGCATTAACGCATGACCCGAAACTGGACGACTTGGCGTTAATGGAGGCGCTAAAATCGCCTGCATTTTACGTCGGCGCGATCGGCTCGCATGTTAACAATACGCGGCGCCGCGAACGGTTGAGATTATTTGACCTTACGGATGCGGAATTAGGGCGTTTGCACGGACCGGTTGGCCTTTCGATCGGCAGCAAAACGCCGGCGGAGATCGCGATCGCGATCCTGGCGCACATGACGTCAATAAAAAATGGCGCGCTCATAACCCAACCTGCAAACCAAGCTTGATAGCGATAATCACCGCATGCGTGCGGGTGTTCGCATCGAGCTTCTTCAACAGGTGCTTGACATGGCTTTTGACGGTGCCAACCTTGATGCACAAGTCTCGGGCGATTTCCTTGTCCGCCCTGCCGCGCGCCAGTCCATGAAGCACGTCTTTTTCGCGCGGCGTTAGTACTGCCGTGTGCTCAATATCGGCCATTGCGCGGCTTGCTGTCGCGCATAGGTATGATATCCCGCTGCCCAGCAGGCGCACGCCACCGATCAGGTCCTCGTTGGCGCCGCCCTGCAGCACGTAACCGCGCACGCCGCTGTCGACCGCCTCTCGCACTTCCCATGGCTTGTCGCGGGTTGTCAGGATCAATATCTGCGCCGCGTCAGCGGTTTGGCGAGCTGCCTGGATGCCCGTCGCGTAATCGGCGATGACGATTGAGTGGTCGCCCAGGCCGCCGAAAATATCCTCCTCCAATGCGACGCTGAAATCAGGCTGCGCAGAAAGGATTGTCCTCAAGCCCGCGCGCATGACAGGGCAAACGAGGACTAGCCGGATATGCAGTTGCGCTCGCATGGCGATGCTATCTCTTGCAGTCCGGCCTGTCCGTTTACGCCGCTTCGGCCAAGGTGGTATGTACCGGGTAGTCTGTATACCCGACTTCGTTGCCGCCGTAAAATGTATCGCGGTTGTACGCAGCCAGCGGTGCCTTGTCGCGAATTCGGGCCGGCAGGTCCGGATTGGAGATGAAATGGCGGCCGAAGGCGACCAAGTCGGCGTCGCCGGCGGCAATGATTGCCGCTGCCGATTCAGGCGTAAAGCCGCCGGCCGCGATGATCACGCCCTTGTAATGCTGCCGAATCAACTGCGCGGCGACCGGTGTTTTCTGGTCTTTGCTTTCGTTTGTTTCGTTGCCGGCGACGCGTGGTTCGATCAAGTGCACATAGGCCAGGCTCAGCTTGTCCAGCCGCTGTGCGACATAGGTGAACAACGCTTCCGGATTACTGTCCTGCATCCCGCCGAATTCGCCGGACGGCGAAAGACGCACGCCCACGCGCTCAAAGCCGATGACGGACGCGGCCGCCTCGACCGCCTCGATCAGGAAGCGCGAGCGGTTCTCCAGGCTGCCGCCGTAGGCATCGGTGCGGTGGTTGCTGCCGTCGTGTAGGAACTGATCAATCAGGTAACCATTCGCCGAGTGGACTTCGACACCGTCGAAGCCAGCGTCGACCGCACGTTCGGTGGCTTTGCGATACTCGACGATCAGCGCTTCGATCTCGCTGGTTTGCAGCGCCCGGGCGGGGGTCGACGCTACCCAGCCATCCTTGGTGAAGGCGACGCCTTCGAACGGCAGCGCGGATGGCGCTACCGGCGCGCCGCCATCGGCCTGATGCTCGGCATGCGAGACGCGACCGACGTGCCACAGCTGCATGAATATCCTGCCGCCCTTCGCATGTACCGCCTCGGTGATTTTTTTCCAACCGGCGATCTGTTCGTCGGCACTGATGCCAGGCACCCCGAGGTAGCCATTGCCGCCCTCGGCCATGAAGACTCCTTCGCTAACGATAAGCCCCCCTTCGGAGGCGCGCTGGCCGTAGTATTCGGCCGCCAAGGCGGTCGGCATGCCGCCCGCGTCTGAGCGCAGCCGGCTTAATGGCGCCATGGCGATCCGGTGTTTCAGGGTGAACGGGCCGATATTGATCGGCGAGAAAAGCTGGGACATGAGGTACCTCTTCCAAGTGTTTGCGGGTTTAAAAACTAAGCCTTTGATTGGGCAGTGGCACTGCCCTGCTTGCATCAATGAAGCAAGTTTAGGCTGCCGGGCAAACCGAAACAACGCGCAAACATGGAATCATCTTCTCCAAATGGAGATAATGATGCGAGAGCCTAATCTGCTAGGAATTGCGTCACGTGCTGGGCGAACACTTCCGGATATTGATACTGCGAGCCGTGGTTGGCGTCCGGATAGAGGATCAGGGTGGCGTCCGGAAGGTGCTGTTGCAGGTGGTAGGAATTAATGGTCGGAACAATCACGTCATTGCTGCCGTTGACTACCAATACCGGCTGCGTGATCTCTCTCAGGTAAGCGAAGCGCTCACCAATTAGCTGCCCCCATTCGCCGATTGCCGCCAACTGTGCCGGGACGACTTTTTCGTTGATTGGCTGGTCGCGGTCGACCGTCCGAGCGCGATATCGTTCCAGGAAAGCGCGGCCCTTGGCCTGACTGGAGGCCGATGGCGTGAAGAACACGTCGAGCCACAATTCATCGGCCACGGCGCGTTCTTTGCCGAAGATCGCCTGGGCTTCTGCACTCAATGACTGCATACCGTCGCCAGCGCGCGGACCGATCCCAACCAGCACGACGCGACGGACTAGGTGCGGTCGGTGTTGCGCCAGCAGTTGAGCAATACCGCCTCCCATGGAGAATCCGAGGATATCGACTTGTTTAAGTCCGAGTGCGTCGATGAAGGAGGCGCCGTCCTGCGCCATGGCGGCGTAGGTAGTCGGGACTTCACCGTCGGTGCTGGCGATACCGCGGTTGTTAAACAAGATCACTTCGCGATTTTCGGCCAGCTTATCGACGACCGCGGGATCCCAGTTGTCCAGGTTGCCGGTGAAGTGCTGGAAGAAGACCAGCGGTATCCCGCCCTGCTTGCCGAAACGGCGATAAGCGAAGCGGATGCCTGCAGCGTCAATGTACATCGTTGGCGCGGTTTGCTGTGTATGAGTAGTCATGGCGTTCCTGATTAGGTAAAAAAATATGAATTGGGTGGCTGCGATCGTCAAGCCGACGGTGCCTGGAGGCTGGCGTCGTAAGCCGGATAGTCAATGTAGTCGCGTTCGCTACCGCCCCAGAAGGCATCGCGGTTGTACGATGCCAGCGGCCAGTTGTGTTTCAGGCGCATTGGCAGGTCTGGATTGGACGCAAAGGATCGCCCAAAGGCGACTAAGTCAGCGTCGCCGCGTTCGATGATTGCCTCAGCGCCGGCGCCATCGAAGCCGCCTGCCGCGATGATGGGACCATCGAAGAAGCGGCGCACAAACGCCGCCGCCACCGGCGCCTGTCCCTCGACCAGTGTTTCGGTTCCCTTCACGCGTGGTTCGATAATGTGCAGGTAGGCCAACCCGAACTTGTTTAACTCGCGGGCCGCATGCCCGAACGTCGCCTCCGGATCGGAATCTGAAATCGATCCCCACTGGCCGCTCGGAGACAAGCGAACGCCGACCCTGTCCGCACCCCATACGGACACCAGCGCGGCGGTCAATTCCAGTAGGAAGCGGGCGCGTTTTTCGATCGTGCCGCCATACTCGTCCTGGCGCTTGTTGGTGCCATCCTGCAAAAAGGTGTCGACTAGGTAGCCGTTGGCCGAATGCAGTTCGACGCCGTCGACGCCGGCGGCCAAGGCCATTTCTGCGCCGCGCTTGAAGCTGGCGACGATGCTCTGGATTTCCTCGACGTCAATGGCGCGGTGCGGCGACGCCTGCACCCAGCCATCTTGGGTGAAGGCCAACGTTTCGAACGGCACAACGGACGGCGCAACCGGCAATGGCCCGCCGGTGAGGTCGACATGCGATTGCCTGCCGTCGTGTACCAATTGCATGAACACGAAGCCGCCCTTGGCGTGCACAGCGTCGGCGATGCGCCTCCATCCATCCACATGCTGCGCTTGATAGATCCCGGGCCCCCCTAGGTAGCCACGACCGCTGCGCAGCACGTGGGATGACTCGGTGATGATCAGGCCGCCTTGCGACGCGCGTTGCCAGTAATAGTCGACCATCATATTGCTTGGCGTGTCGTCGGCGTTCGAGCGCAGGCGCGTCATCGGCGCGTGCACGACGCGGTGAGTGACGGTGTAGCGGCCAATCCTGACAGGCGAAAACAGCATGGGGGTGGCGGGGCCCGCGCTGGGTGCCATTGGGGTCGTCATGGAGAGTCCTTTGAAGATTGGAGAAATGCGTTTAATGAGCCTTCATTCTGGCTCTGAGGAAATATTATGTACGACCGTATTAAAACGGTCAATGAAAATATGTACGAACATATTAATTTGTTTAAGCAACTATGACGCATGGGGGAAGGAGGGCGGCAGCAACAAACCGTATGACGAAGTTGCCGTCGAAACGCGTGTAATTACTGCTCAGGTGCAGAGCGGGAGGTGATATCTAGAACTGCATCATCGGCATCGGCGCCGAGTCAAAGATGGCGCGGATCTCCCCCGGGGGCGTGGTCCAGTTTGCCAAATGTTTCGATCAGCCAGTCGATGAACAGCCTCAAGCGCTGGCTAAGGTGGCGATTTTGGGGAAACACCACATGGTAGGGATACGCGGCCGGTCGAAAAGACTCCAGGATTGGAATGAGCTGCCCCGTCGCCAAATAAGGTCTGACCTTGAATTCGAAACTGTGAATTATGCCAATACCTGCCAACCCGGCGGCCAAGTGCGCATTGCCCTCATTGACGTTCAAAAATGCATTTGGTTCGACTTGGATGATCGCGGCGCCATCGCCAAAGGTGGCTGGTACGAGGCGCCCGGTGCGCGCCGAGATGAACCCGACCAGCCGGTGCTTGGTTTCGATCTCCAGGGGAGTAAGTGGAATGCCAAAACGGGACAGGTATTCGGGCGAAGCACACGTCATGTAAGCGGCGCTGCCCACCGGCTTGGCCACCAGCGTGTCATCGTAAAGTGGGCCGCCGCGGATGGCGCAATCGACATTCTCGATCATCATCGCGGTGGTGCGGTCGCCGACGCTAAGGTCGATCTCGATGTCCGGATAACGCTGGTGAAACTCTGGCAACGCTGGAATCAATAAACTGCTGGCCAGCGAGGCACTGGTGTCGACCTTGATTTTCCCGGTGGGACGCGCATGGTCCGTGCCGAACGAACTATTAATTTCGTCTAGTTGCCGCACGAGGTGCACCGTACGGTCGTAGTAAGCCTCGCCGTCGGACGTCACGGTTACGTTGCGTGTCGTGCGCTGCAGTAGTTTGATGCGCAGCTGCGCCTCGAGGCCATGTACTAATTTGCTGGCGGTGGCCAGCGGAATATCGAGCGAATCGGCCGCCTTGGTGAAGCTACCTGTCTCGACGACACGGGCAAAGATTCGTATCGCGTGCAAACTATCCACAACCACCCCCTAGAGACTTCTGAAAACAAAACTCACGATCAGAGAACCCCTCGGCCCAAGCGCTGCCCCGTCCCATTCTTGCACCCACTTCTGATCCTGCAAATTTTACCGTTAAGAACGTGCAATGCGAATCATACAAGATCTGTTGGACAGGAGGTGTCTGCCGATGGGCGCCAAGCGTGGCGCCCTCATCGCCGCACACGTTGAAGCCAGTCGGGATTGCTAGGAAGTCCTTGCGCAAAGTCATGTGATGCAGAGATTTAATCTCATCGGTCGGACTGTTTGCCGTGGACACCGCGCGCTTGCCGGGCCGTTTTTGCGCAGCTGACGCCCCAGGGATGCGCCGCACGTTTCCGTGACCGGACAGTGGTTACGTAGAGGTATCGACTCCCTCACCGGTACGCACTACGCGGATACAATCGATCGATACACCGCATCTCTTCATTATCTCCAAATGGAGAAAATGATTCCACTTTCGCGCATTGATCAAGCAGGGCGCGCCGCCTAAACTGGCTCCATCGATGCAACTAGAATTAGAAAATTGAACGGAAACTGTGATTCCTCAGCAGGGAATTTTAGGCCACCGATAAATTTTCTGCCTACCTTGCCAGATGCTTAGCCATCTTAAAGATGGTTTCCATTCATTCCTTAGGAAGATAATCATGAGCTCCAAAAACGGCAATCCAATTTTTTATAAAGATGCAACCGAACTCGCACAGTTAATCCGCACCAAGCAGCTTTCGTCGCGCGAAGTCGTACAAGCCCATCTGGACCGCATCGCCGCAGTGAATCCGAAGGTCAATGCAATCGTGACCTTGACTGCAGAGCAGGCCCTCAAAGGTGCGGACGCAGCCGACAGGGCTGTAGCGAACGGCGCAGCACTTGGCCCATTACACGGCGTTCCATTTACGGTTAAAGATGCCCTGGACACGGCCGGCGTGCTGACCCAACGCGGCTCAAAGCTGTTCGCCGGCAACGTTCCCGACAAGGATGCAACAGCCGTCGCGCGCTTCAAAGCAGCCGGCGGCATCATGCTGGCGAAGACGAATCTGCCAGAGTTTTCCGCTTGGACTGAGACCGACAACCTTGTTACAGGCCGCAGCAACAACCCATGGAATCTCGAGCGTACTCCGGGTGGCTCATCCGGTGGCGAGTCCGCGGCGATCGCAGCGGGCATGTCGCCAATCGGTATCGGAAGCGACGTCGCCATTTCGGTACGTGGTCCTGCCGCGTTTACGGGTATCGCTGCGCTGAAGGCCACCCATGGCCGTGTGCCTTACACCGGTCACTATCCAACGGTTACGTCGCGCTGGTGGCACGTCGGCGCAATGGCCCGCACCGTCCGTGACGTGGCCTTGGGTTACGATATTTTGAAAGGCCCGGACGGCGTCGATGGCTACGCTGTTCATGCGCGTAACGCAGTCTCTGGTAATGGCCGCCTCGCCGGCCAGCCCATCCGCGTGGGCTGGGTATCGGATGCCGCTTTTGGTCCAGTGGACCCTGAAATTACTGCCGCAGTCGCTGCTGCGGCAAGGCAGCTGGCCGAACTTGGCTGCGATGTGGAAGAGGTATCGCTCCCGTTCCTGGGCGACCCATTGGCGGCGCTATTTACCACTGTGTATGGCGAAATTGTTCCGTCCGTCAAGGCGCTGGCAGCCGGGCGTGAAGCTGACCTGCATTTCATCGGGAAAGGCATCATTGAGATGTCGGATCCATCGTTTGCAGATTTCCTCGCTGCGGAAGCCACAGCTGAAAAGTTGAAGTCCGCGTTCGCTGGCTGGTTCGAAAAATACGACGTTCTGCTGTGCCCGGTGAATCCGATGACCGCCACACCGCACGGCGCCCAAGAGCTGGTAGTCAACGGCGTTACGGTACCTTGGATACACGTAATGCGGGCGACGTCACCATTCAACCTGACCGGCTTGCCGGCACTCTCAGTTCCATACGGTTTTAGCTCGGAGAGCCTGCCGATCGGTATCCAGTTGGTTTCGCGTTGGCTCGATGAAGCGACTATTTTGCGTCTAGGTGCAATGCTCGAACGTCGCGGTGGTTTGGGCGACCGCCGCCCGAGCCTCTGAAATCGCAGGGCCAAAGGGGCTTGCAGTTTTGCCTAGCAGGCGATAGCGATATCGTATAGCAGTAGCTGAAGCCGCCTCATGATCGTCGCGGCTTCAGCGGTTGAATTTTCCGACGCGTCGTCATTGGAAAAGTATCCTCATTTTTCGGTCCGGAGTACATCGTTCCCTTTGCGCGATGTTCGCTCAGTTCTTGGGGCTAATGGCGTGAGCGACCGACGCATGAATGACCACCCATGTAGATTTCGCTCATCCCTCGTTGGACCAATCCATTTGTCACGCTTTCACATTGATGATGTTGCCACTTGGTGCCATTCCGTGATCGGACGCGACTTTCGCTATTTCGTTCTGGATCAGGTCAGCCAGGTCACTGTTTTTCTCATCCGCTGCGTTTTTCTGCAACTTCATCAATTCAGCAAGCGAGCCCGGCAGTTTGACTGGAGGCGTCGTGACGGGACCATTCCCATCGAGTGAGGCATAGTACGCAGCATTTGGACTGGAGGCCCAGCCTGCGTCACCTGACTTTCCCAAGGCTTGCATATCCCGGAACCAAGCGGTGCCAGAGTTACTGACTGTTAGTGTATTCATATAAGCCCCTTAAATTAATATGGTGAGTTCGAATGACATTGATAAGAGACAAAGCTTGACAGCGTAGGTGCCTCGACGAAGTCTATATCGGATGGCAGAAGCACCAGACTAGGAGCTACACCGCTTTAACCAGTCAATTCGACCATTCAAGGTGATTAGAATGCCGCAACGGATTGAGAGGACTCCCTGATCATATTGCTGTTTGGCACCATGGCTTAACAGAATCGACAAGCAACGGGGGATCTAAAAAGCATCATCCTTACTAAACATAACCATTTGCACATGAGCGACTGCTGCATGGGAGCACGCCCACTGACCGATTTTGGCGAAAGTGGCCTATCACCGAAAGACCTATACCCAAAGCGGACAGTCGAGTTTTCTTACGTCTCGACTCTATTGTCTTCAAGTTTTCGTACAGACAGATCACTACGCGTAATGTCATGGGATTTCTCATCGAGCATTTCGAAAAACAGCGTATCGTCGGGATACATTTTAGAGAGTACCTCCCAGATCATACGGTCTCGCAGCACATGCCTGTCTTCTCCATGGTGCGCCCTGCGGTGATCGTCCGGACAAATCGCTACGACATTGCGTTCATCATCCAGACCACCGCAGTTCAACGGGATGACGTGATGTCCTTCCAGGTAAAACCCGCCCCCAGCCGTGCGAAAGCCTTCTTTCTCGCATAGCTCGCAACGGCCATCGGCGGCCCGACACTTGGCCGCTCTGACGACCTCCGAGTCACGTTCAAAGGCAGCAGTTCCTTTACGCTCCACCTTGTTCGGCGGCTCCGGAATGGGAAGCGGCTTCGCAGTGATTCGGACGTTGAGTTCTGCCTGCGGATCGAAACCAGGCGCCTGTGGTTTCCCTCGTACCACGCGAATACGACCGTCAGCCCCCCTATGGTGCGGATACCATAAGACATCGTCCAGTTCTCGTTGATGCGCTTCGCTGGTGTCACGCTCTTTGATCTGTTTACGCACGCCGCTCAGTATTGCCACATGGACCGGCTGCTTCGTGTAATACGTAGTAAGAATGAGAGAAGTCACGGCACTGGCCCGATTCAGCTGGACTGTTACGGCAGAGTCACGATTGCGATCGGTCCACTCCGCCGAATCATCAATGAAGTAAATTTCGCCATACAACAATGCCAGGCGCGCCCACTTGCAGTAATGCGTATGAATCCGTTTTTCAATTCATTCCTTTAAATCGGTGAATGGTAGCGGACTGTCGCGTCAACCCGCACCCAACGAATTCAGACTGAGCTGCGCGAAATACGATCGAAAGAATGAGTGCTTATCGAGAGCGGTTGTGCCGCTTCACGTCACCCAACAAGTTCCCCTAAGCGTTCATTTTGGTCTTCCAAAAATTTGTCCCACTTCTTATCAAGCAATACGGAAGCGCCTCGGGGCTCGGCTTGCATCTCAAGGTTCTGCACCTAAGATCGATCTTGTAACGACCAGCGCAGTAACTAACCGAGGTAGATCAGAGGAGCAATGCCAATGAAGACAACGACAATCACAAATCAAACCATTTTCATCACTAACTGGGCTGAAGGCGACTGGCGCTCCGTGAAGGCAAGCGTTGCCGGCAAAGGCGACCATCGTGTGCTGTGGTGGAAAATCAATCAGTGCATCCACCAGTTGGTGCGCCCAGCCGCCACCTTGGAAGAAATCATGTTCTCCTTCCACGCGCGTCACCATGCAATCTCCCTCTTTCTCTTGCAATTCCAGGCGGACGTCAAGGAAGTAGCAGCCGTTATCCGGTCAGAAGGTCTGGCGGCCGGCATTCGAAGCGCGGCGTCCGCAACCGACGAGAATGCGCCCGTTTGACCCAGGTGGCCCGACTGTATGAAAAGGCAAACCGCCACTCCAGAATAACGAATTTATAGAAAGCCTAAATTGAAAGAAATTATTGAACGCATTAAGCGCGTCGCGATCGAAGACATCCGTCTTTTCTTTGAGCCTTTTGTCACCGTATTTCGCTTTATTCGCTCGGTGATCAAGGCAGTATCCGGATGGATCAAGCGACAACTACGAAAGCAGAATGAGGGCAACGATAAATAGCGACAGACGTTATTGCGCGGACGGACTGCATGAAGACAACACCACTGTGGACCGATGCCGCGTCGCTTATACGTCTAGGTCGAGCACGATGCCAAATGCTGGGCTCGTGCTCGGCCACTCAGTCACAGGCTGCTTGCGCCGCTCAAAACGGATGCTCTAATGAAAGGGTATCCATTTCCACGGACTATTACATGAGCTTTGAATTCAACCAGCACGATACCTTTCTCAACGATTTGCCCAACCCCTTTCGCTTCGAGAATATCTTTCTCGCCGTAAGTGCGGGTATGACCTTTGTCGGTGGCATTACAGTCATCGTCCAGGCCAAAGAGTTTTTTAAAATCCACCAAGATAGGCTTGCCCTGGTAGCGGTCGGTGTGGCGATCCTCGTACTTGGCCTTGCTACCAAGTTATTCATTCAGGTGCTATCCCAGCTGCGCTTCTACCTCGGCCGCAAATTCCCAAACGGCTTGGCGGGTGAGCTAGCAGTGACCAATACCGGTATGGGCAGAGGCAGCGAGGAAATCATGGAAATGCTGCGCCATCGTGCGATTGCATTTCCTGAACCCAAGGGTGCACTGAATGGCGTACTCTATTCGCTGGTAAAAGACTTGATAACGTCGCCGGCCGAGTTGCAGGCGGCCGCGGTCCAGCATTTTCACTCGCTGGTCGCAATGGGCTCCCTGCTCGCTTCGTTGCTTGTTTCGTACATGCTCTTCGCTGGCAGCCCATCTGAGGGAATTGCGTCCTGGCTGTACCTGCCGATGAGCGGGCTTTCTCTTCTGACGCCATTCATGCAGCCAGACCGTCTAAACCTCAAGGACAGCGGTAGCGCCGATCGCGTCGAAACCGGCGACAAAGCTTTGTTGAATCTCATTGGCCTGATCGCTTTCTCGATCATGGCACCTGTCTTGATTCCACGTTTCGCGCCGCACCTGTCTATCGCGCCCCTGTGGATACCGCCGGCCGTGCTGTTGACCGGCTCTATCATCGCTTTCGCTCTGTGCTTTGCCGCGATTGTTCGCGACCTCAACAGCACACCCCAAACGAATGTGTCCTGCGAACAAACCACGATCGCGATGAATTGCCCTCCGGCGCAACTGTGGAGCGAGATCGACCGTGACTTCCAACGCTCCTGGGAGCGTGGTATTCCGAATCGGGCGTATGCGAATGTGCCGCCAGATGTCGCGTCCGGCGAACGCGGCTCGTTCGGAGGTTTGGTGCTGGAGGAGACTCAACCGGTTCCGACGAGCACTAGGCGGTGTTCGACCTGGTCGGAAGCGCTCCAGACGCCCTGCCACCGTTTCCTCCTGCTTCTCGGCGCCTGGGGCGTTACGATGGCGGCCGGATGTGCGTTGACTGCGACCAGCTTCGCTGAACAGTTTGCGAATATGTCCCGCCTGGAAATAACCCGTTCGATCCTCATCGTCATGGCGTTCGGAATGGTGACGACGCTAAGCTTCCGGATCGGACATCTGCTGTGGGCACGCATGCAGTTCAAGTCGCGTATCTTCTGGATCGAAACATCGGGCGTCTTTCAAACGTCGCGCATCAGCGTCGGTAACAAATTTCACGGCCACGCACAGTCCAGCTCGTCACTGACGCGCGTCGAAGATGCGACACTACGTGTTTGGGTAACAGATATTGTCACGGTCGTGTTCGGAAAGGACAGCAAGCGCAGCATCATTGCGATGGCGCCAGCAGACAGCGTTGCCAAATCAATCGCGGACAGGCTCATTGCCTTTGCAGGGAACCAAAGCGCAGTCGCTACCCCGACGGCTGATCGAGATCTAGCGCGTGCGGCTTCTATTGGTCGACTGGACGCTGCGGTGCATGCGGGAACAATCGCTCTCGATGGACGGGGCCCGTCACCGCGAGGGAACGGCGCCGATGGCATGGCGGTTCACGTGGACTCACACCCATCCGTCTCCAAATGACTCAGGAAAGATATGTGTGCCATTTCAGCAGAATCAGCCTGCGTTGCAAGTGATCAGCAACGGTACCAGCAGGCCGAATTCATATACTCATCTCATTCGCTTGTCGCCTTGTAGAACGAGAGCGACTTCGGGTCATGACACAAGTAACCTGACCAGCTTGCAACCAGTTTTGCGGGCGATTGTGCACTCGTAAGGCCTGCGTTTACCTCCGAGATAATCCTCATCGCTTCGCGCAGCAGGTCGGGCCAAATCAACGGTATAAAAACCTCGATCAGCCAAGCTCTCAGTTCGGTCGCGCGCACGCCCTTCGCCCTAAAGGAAATGACTGTCACATCGAACATGACGTCAAGGTTAGGGACTAATGTGTGATGCTTAAGCGGATGCGAATGGTACATCCAGCTGCACAGGTCCACGAGGTGAAAGCGGCTCGGGAACGCCAGAAACATCTTGGGCACCAAAAATTCAAAATCTACACACCAAGGTCCAAGCTCTGCGGTAATAGATTCATTCACTCCGCCCCACGAAAAAGGATAAAAAAATGTTCGCATGACAGGGGTTTGGCCTTTCAACCAGCCCAAAACAGCATTGTCGTCAATCGCATTTTTAGTAAAGTCCAATCTACTTCTCCTATGGTTACAACAAAAAATCGTTTAACAGCGCCTCAGCCGTGGCGCGCAGCGCAAGCGGGATTTCGCGTTCCGGTGTCATCCACTCCACGCCGTTCCGACGGGAGTTCTTCGCCCACAGCATGTGAATCTGTTCTTCATACACGTCTAGACCAAGGTCGCTCATCGTGTTCGCAATTAATCGGCAGTCGCTCACCCGCTCGACCGGAACCTCTAACAAACCGACAACTTCAAGAAGTCGCAGCGCTTTCTGAATCGTCTTAAAACCTTGATCGTCCGCCTCGCTGCCGCCGCTAGCCTTGAACGAGCCGATGTAAGCGCTCGTAACGGACTGCCGGTTGTGCCCTAACGCCTGCGCCACCTTCGCCTTCACGACCGTCTGGTCGTCGCAATTCAATTGCCCTGCGTCGCCACCCATCGTCGCTGGCATCAGCCCAAGCAGTAACGCCTGGTTCTCGGCGAACTGCGCTCGCAGCCCGTGTCCGGTTACGCCGGCATCGGCCTTAGTGAAGCCGAGCGCCGTCATCAAATTTTCGTACCGTCGAATGTTTTGCTCGAGGGTGACGGCCTTGCCGGCTTCCGAGTACTCCCACCCAAGCGGTTTATTCTTGGCGGCCCGTTCCTTTACGTAATCCAGCAATGCGCGCTGTGCGCTTGACGTGATTGGGATATTTCGCCAGCGCCCACCCTTCCCCATTCCGGGAAAGATCTGCAGGTAGTTGCCAAAGTCCTGGGCGTGCGGATTGCATTTCAAGACTTCTTCCCGCCTCAGTCCAAAGCCGAGTTCCAGGCGCAGCATCAAGCCGAGTCGTCGATCACGCTCGTCCACCTCTTTAAACTTCGTTACCAGGTCAATACCGTGGCCGGACCACGACTTCGTTGTTTGCGCGGCCGTCCGGACCTTCAAAAGCTGTGGATCCACGTCCGGCAGATATTTCTGCAAGGGGCCAACCATCCCTGGCTTGCCGAGGATCGTGCAGAACCCACGCAGCCGGGAAAGCTCGTTCTGGATGGTCTTGATCTTCTTGCGTTTGCAGTAAAAGCAGTCCTTCACAAAGATATCGATATGCCGCTCGCCCAAGTTCTTCGGGTCCTGGATCTTGTAGCCGAGCACGTGCAGCCGCCGGCCAAATGCGTTTACGACTTCCTTCGTCATCGTCTGGGTCCGTTCGGACGCCACCTTGCCATTTACTCGACGGGTGCCGGCTGAGTCCATGATCTCGTTCACTTTTTGTATCCACATTCAGCGCTCCAAGAAACCATCCATGCTTCTTATCGCCGGAAGCGGAAGCGGTGGTATCTCGATGCGGCGGGGGTAAGGCTCCCGTCGTAAATAGGCCGATTTCGCATCCGCAAGCCTTACTGCCAATCGCGAATACGCCGATCCCTCGCGGTAATCGGTCTCTCTTCCGAGGAAGAGAACTGAACGTTAAAGCGGTTTCTCGCTGCGCATTCCCGGAGCAAGTCCGGGCGTGAGGATGCGCGCCTCTAGTGGCGGGGAAACCAGTGGGAGCTGGCGTGAGGTTCATAGGTGCCGTGCAAACGAGCACATGCGGCCTAAGGGGCGACTAACCCGATCACGATGTTTGCAGTGTTGATAGTGGAGACGAACATCGCCCCAGTGCGAGGGGCAGATGTTGAGATGGCGGGGAGATGGCCCGAAAACGTCTGCGGCGCAGCTAGGGATTTCGATCTGTGATCGAGTTTTCCCTGCCGTTACCGTAGAACGCCCAAGGCGACACGCTTTCGGGATCACTCTGTACCTGCCTGTAGAGCCTCGAGACGAGACGTGCCTAGGTAAGAGCTGAGTTGCGGAGGATGAATGCTTGCTCGCTATGACAAAAATAACGAGACGAGACAGTGCCAAAAAACTGGCTTCGTAAAAGCTGTTCTCTCTGAAGACAGAACAACTTGGTAGTTTGGAACAGCAATGCCGGAGACCGACCGGTAAGAAATATATCCAATCATATTGAACATGTCAAGCTACATCAGGGCGGTCGATCCTCCGAAAATTTCCGCAAGTTGCGATAGTTGGTGAAACTCGGCGGCGCATTTTTGAACCTGATTTTCCGACACGGATGGATCTCAGGTCTCGATTTCAGGATGGTGTCGCGAAAGCGAACCTGACTTGCGCACACGAGTTCCTCCGTTACCTTCTAATTTTCAACTCACTCATGGAGCTATAAGTGGAAAACGTCTCGATCGCAATTGATGGTGGCCATTCGATGTTCAAAGTAAGGGGCGCTTCGCTGTCGTCGCCCGACAAGCGGTTTTCGTTTCAGATTCCGACGGTCGTGATGCCTGCAATCGCGCTGACGAACGAACAGACCCGGCAAAAAGCGGAACTCGAAACCGTTGAACTGGACGGGCGCAGGTTCTTTTTCGGCGAGACCGCCATGCGGCAAGGACGCTCGGAGGTCTACACGGGCCAGAATGCCGAATGGATCGAGAGCCCACAGCACGACGCGCTCGTGCTGGGTGCTTGGCGCAAGGTCATGCAGTCGTTCGGCACCGGGCCAGCACGCGTGCATTTGGTGATGGGCCTTCCGGCCAAATTCGTCGGGCCGCAGCGCGAGATCCTACGCAAGCGCATTCTCGCCTTGCTCACGCCGCGGCTCCTGCCTGGTCAGACCCTGCGGGTAATGGTTCAAAGTCAGGCAGACGCACCGCTGCAGTGGCTGTCCATTCGTAGTGACGGCACTCTCGACCCTCTTCGTAATCTCGACGACGAGGCTTGGGGCGTCATCGAGATCGGCCACTATACGACGGACTTCGCCCTGTCTGATCGAGGAGCGATGATGGAGTACGCGGCTGTATCCTGCCCGGGTATGCATCTGGTCTACGATGGCATGTCGAATGCCATGTCGCAGGCGAAGCTCCCGACCTCCCTCGACGTCGTCGAGTCGGCAGTCCGCAATGGCGGCATCAAACTTTATGGTCAACGGGTAGACGTGTCACATCTTCTGACGGGAGCGAAGGCGGGCTTTGAAGCCGTGGTATTGGATGAAGCAGACAGGGTCTTCGGTCAAAAGGCCGCTGTGCTGGACGGGATCATTGTTGGCGGCGGCGGCGCCGACCTGCTCCTAGGCCAACTAAAAGAACGATACCCAAATGCCATTTCAAGTGACGAACCTCGGATGATGGTTGCGGAAGGATTTTGCCGGCTGGGCTTGCTGTCTTTGCTCCAATCCCAAGGTTGAGGTGGTCGATGTCCATGCCAGTCGAAAAGCCGCCAAAGACCTGCAACGAAATAACGGTCCGGGTCAGCCTAACGTTTCAAGAGGCGCCGGACATTCACACGTTGCTGGCAATGACGCCGATACGGGAACGGGGCAAGCTCGTTCGGTTAGCGCTCGAACGCTACATCAAGGAAACAGCGCATCCAGCCGGCGATGTCGAGCAGCAAATTGGCGCTATTTCGGCATGGCTGAGATCGCGTGAAACAGGTGGCAGTATCCGGGTTGGGATCACTCAGCCGTCTGTGCCCAAGCCTGTTCCGGATGCCCCTCCTCGGCCCCTAAGTGAAATCGTTCCGGCGTCGACGACGGACAATTTGGGAAGCGCAGTAATCTCCGCAGACGCGTCTCCTTCAATAAATCGTTGGCTAGACTCGTGATTGAACAGCGCTTCGCTAACAACAAAGCGGGCGTCGATGAGATCATTGATGCCTTCTTTTTTCTTAGCCGAATCCTCGCTCCTAAGATCTCATCAATTTTTTTGCCGTTACACGCCCTTGAGCGAGCGCCTAGCGCGCCTCGAGCGTCTCCATGTTGTGCCGGACCCGGGCCGCGTGTTCTTCGAACAATTGCTGCTCAACCGCCGCGGCGCCGTCCACGCGCGCGAGCTGGCGATGCAGCTCGGCGAGGTCTTCCTCGCTGGCAAAGACCGGACCGTTCGCGAACGGCTTAATCTCACGCCCCTGCTGGGCCAACCGGCAGATCTTACCTGCAGCATCGATCCATTCGGCGCGGGCGGCTATGCTGCGGTGATGTGCCGCTATCTGCCATTGCAACACGGCCATTAGTTTCTGCGAAGTCTCGGCGCGTTCGTCTTCCGTGAAATGTTCGAGTACTGTTGTGAGCTGGCGGGTCGTTTCAACAACCCACTGCCGCCAAGCCGCCTTATGCGTTTCAACCAGCCCATCGAGCCGGGCTAGTGTTTCCAGAGAAGCGGCAAGTCCTTCGAGGGACGATAGCCGTTCCTCGCTCAGGACGAGCTCAAGGCGAAGCTCGGCCTGGTGTGTCGCATAGGTTTGGGCAAGCGGCAAGCCTTCTCTCATCATTTGCAGCGCCACGTGCGCTAGTTTTTGTTGGGGGGAAAGCGTGTTCATGCGTTGAGCATACCCTCGAACGGTAATCCCCCACTAGACAAGCGCAGTTAAAAGTAGAATTTCCTACGATGGATTTTTGAAAGTTCTGCATGAAAAAATCCGCCGATGGGTGCAGATTTCCGGCATGCCCCTAGGTATCCTGGAGCCGCGATTGCATGATAGCGAGCAGGTTTGCCTTTCTCGCTGCGAGATTCCCCTGCCGGTGCACCACGGAAACCTCGTGCCGTTGAAAGGGGCCAGTCTTGGCTGCGCTGAGCCAGTTAAAAGACCCGATACACAAAGCAGTATTGTCGACTGCGACGATCTTGCTGTGAATGCGGCTCACATGGTGTAAGCAGACCCCGGCGGCCACCAGTGCCGCTTCGGCCCCGTCATCACGCAACTCGCCCGCCTCGAAACGGCGTCGCCGCTCTTGGCTGAATTCGATATCCGTGTAGACCGTGACCTTGTCGGACGACTCGCTTGCATCGTGAGTTGTGCTGCCGCCGAAAGTGATTCGAGATAGCCGGCAATCGAGGCCTCGCGCGTCAATCTAAAGCGATCGATATCGCGACGCCCCGAAGTTTTCCTCGATCCAACTCGAAAGGTGCTCTTACTTAGCTGTTGCGGCCACCGGGCACGAGTGGTGCGGTTCACAACGTGTCGCGCCGAATCACCGGACTGGTGCCTGTGCACGCGTGGCTTGCGTCAGCAATTTGTGGAGGTAACATTGATCTATGGATTCCGATTCATTTCCACTTTTACTGGACCAATACCTTGCAAATTTCTAACATTGTCACTGCTGTTCTTGCCTTCGTCGCACTGATCGGCTGGCTACAATCCGGCCACGAACCGTTCATTTCTGACGAGGAAGCGTGGGAGCACTCCAACCTGAACCGAATGAGCTCAAGCTATAAAGAATAAGGGTGGGAATGATTTCTGGCTACAAGGACGACGCCCGCGCCAAGCATTCGGCGCGCTCTGAATACTCAGGCACGGGGATACCAACAATGCGGACCGGGCAGTTTGTTCGGTCTATTTTTGGGAGCCGTATACGCCTTTCTTTTCCAAGATCTTGTTTCATCCACCACTTCCCAAAGGGGGACATTTGAATCCGGCTTCGAATGAATTTTTCGCAAGTGTCGAGAACCACCTGTATGCGTTGGGTACATCGCCCCAGCTTAGCGCGGAAGAATTAGATATTGTGGACGATTTCGCGCTTCAAGAATTCGGGCCTGGTGCTTGTGCTGATCACATCAAGGCGCAGCGCGCAGCAGTGGACTAGATTGGCCAATCTGCGGTTGGCGCCAAGCACAATTACGCTACATCCACACGCATTGCCCCGGCGTGTCACCCTCGGAAGCGCTGGGGCCAGGAATGATTGTCGCCATCAAGGCGTCCATTTCCATGGATTACTGTTGAGGCTACTGGAGGTAAACTGCTCCGGAACGAGCGAACGGCGGTTAGATGGATCCTAGTCGGCTTGGCTACGATCGGTTATCAATACCGCACGAAATTTTGGCGTGAAGGTTTCTTGGGCACGCTCGAGGACGAATGCCCGCGCGCAGGACAGCACAATCTTCGTCGCCTTTTCCAGTGAAATCGCCTCGAGCCTATCCGCGATCTTGTATTTGTCGTCCATACCATGGCGGGCATCGACGTCAGATACCGCAAAGTTATTCGCTGTGTAATTGAAATTTTCCAGATCCCGCTCCGTTATTTTTCCAAGTGCGGCAACGGCCCGTCGCAGGTCTTTTCCTTTCGGGTAGTGCGGCTTCAGCGCACCTTCGACCGTGTCGAGTACCTTCGACAGCGATGCCAGCGTGACACCGGCAGTGCCGAGAATTCGAATGATCGCGCTCAGTTGCAGGTCGCTTCGCGCCAGGAAGAGCACTGCGCCAGTGTAGTCGAGTGGATGGCGCGGGTCGAAATAACGGAGATCTTCAACATCTGGCGGGAACGCTTTCATTGAAATCGTTTCGTGATAACTCACCTGCGCACGCATTAATGAAGGTACTTCCAGGCATTCCCCGAGCGTGAATGGGCGGAACCGTACCGCCTGCGTCAGTTGAAGTAAGCCATTCAACAAGATCAACAGTTGCTGGGTGCGTGCAATCGCCTGCTTTGCCGTCAGGCCTGTCAGATGTGGCGAGGTCATGAAGTAAACCGTCGGCCTGTCGTCTTCATAGTCCGGGAATATCGTGATGTCGACCGAATTAAGGTCGTTCATAAAGCTCCCGAGCCAGCTATCGTTACCCCTCAACTGAAAACACCATTTCGGGTCGTCGACAGCAAGTCGGCCGCGCTGAGGTTCAACAGCAGTAGTGTTCGAAAGTTCGGTCATTGCGTAGAGTGATAGTTAAAGCTCAATGGTAAAAGGATGGCAGTTCAGCGTCTGGGGAAGGAGCGTCCATCCCCGCGTCTAGGGACTTGTCATTCGTCGGCTCCGCGGGGGTGATCTGGAATTGCGAAGGGAAACGGCCTTCTCTGTGCGGAGGCGCCTGGCGAAGATATGCACTGAAAAAAGATCCGCCTTTCGGAAATGTGTTCTGCTGCACTCGACTTTCTCTGTTCGATTCATTTGGATAAAACTTTGCTACTGTCTCAATCCTTCGCAAGCTCCCGAAGTGCGTTGTTGAGGTGAGCGCTCGCCTGCAGCTTGTTTTGCTGCGCCATCGCCGCAGCTGTCGACACAAAACAAATGACGGATGGCGTAGCGGCTGCAACATTCGAAAACACCGTTTGCAAAATGCTGGCAAGTTTCGCGCGCGAGTTCGGATTTACCAGTACAACCAGTGTTCCAACGAACAGAGCAAGTTTGACCCAGTCCGGCGCGGCTTTAAGGTTCTTGAGAAGCGATTGAACAACGGCCGTGCCACCACGAACCACCGCGAGGCTGCCGACGGCGAATCGCGCACCGCCAACCTTGATGTTCATTTCGACGGCAGTGGTCCGCGAATAATTACGCAAATGGAAGATGAAATCTAACGACACCTGATTTCCGCCCATCATGGAAATATGGGAATCTTTGCTGAGAACGCCATCTGCTTTGATCGTCTTTTCGAGCGCGATATATTCGGCATCGTCCGGGTCGACACTATCCTGTAGAGAGGCAACCAGTTCAGGGTCAGGAATGCACAAACTGATCCGACCTTTGTAGATCTGCCACTCGGCTAACATCGCCTTTTCATCCAGACCCTGATCGGCTGCAAGTAACGGAATCTTCTCCTCCACCTCGGAGAAAAACACTGGCGGCGCGTATAGCTCAATCGTGCTCGCTTCAATTACTTCCATCAAACCAGTCTTCGCAGTGCTATCGGTACGAGTCGCGACTAACCACCGGAGATCGCCGAGAATGATGTTGGTGTCGACCACAAGCCTGAATCGAGCCGCCATTCCTAGCTGGAAATTCATCCTCTTTAGGTCATCCACCGCAGCGCGAAGATCGTTGAGGCGATCTGAGGTTACGAATAAAATCTTCTCTAAATCCAGTAACGGAGTTTTCTTCAATTCGATAGCCTTGACAAAGTCATCCAATCCACATTCGCTGATTTTCTCTCCGCGCGTTCAACGGCTCCTATGAGATCGCGCCCCCTTTAGCAGAAGGGAAACTTGCGCCTAGAAGTACCCACTCTACAATCTAAACACTATTCACGCCAGCAAGGAACTGTATGTCAGTCGATTTACTCAGTATGAACAATAATGATTTCGATGACTGGATGCGCAATATACAAGATCGCGCACTAGGAGACGATGTAAGTGAGGAACGGTTAGTGCAACTTATTAGTGCCACGCTCCGGGAAGTTGCACCAGAAATCAGGGCAAGAGGCTTCGTCGACTTGGCGAACTTATGCTATGCAATGGCCGACAAGTCTCTGGGCTCCTTAGGTCCTGCGACAAAATGCTTAACGCTCACGGTAAGCATTGACCAACGCCACTGAGCGGCAAGTAACGCTTGTATTTGACGCGGGATGCCGTCTTCGATGTGCAAAGGATCGGCAGGGAAGCCCTTCAATGCTATTCGTGGAGCCTGCCGTCTTCCCACGACTCCCGTCCAAAATCACCTGAACCGATCTCGATCGCAGGCCTTAGGCTTTCAAGTACAACTGTTTAGAAAGCCACGATGCGCAATGCGGCTGGCGCCGGCGCAATGTCAATTTGCGCTTGCTCCAGCATCCATGCCTCGATCTTCACGTGCCAGACCCTCAGCAAATCGAGCGGTCGACGGATGTAGTTCTGTTCACGCACACCTTGCGGCGCGTGTCCTTGCACCTGCGCGGCGATACCCTTCGGCGTCTCTATCCACTCGCTAAGTGTAGCGAAGGAACGTCGCAAGCCATGTAAGGTAAGCATTGGCAGCCCGGCCGCTACGACCGCCTCGTTATGAGCAATTCGCGGTTCTGCAATATGTCCAGATTCCGCCCTCGGACTGGAGAACACGTATTCGTTTCGTCTCGGCAGGTTTGCGAGCAGTTGCGCAACGAAAGGGGTCAATGGAACCATCCGGAAATCCTCGACCTTGTCCGAGAGCTTGATGCTGCCCCACTGAAAGTTTACGTCCGCCCACTTCAGCGCTGCGAGCTCCTCGCGCCTCGCGCCCGTGAGCAGCAGGGTCTGAAGGTATGCGGCAATGACAGAGTTTCCGATCTTGCGCACTGCATAGAACCACGGCTGCAGCATCTCGCGCTGAAGGACGTCATGGCGCCGCTTCTCTTTTCCCAAGCTCTCGCGCGTCCGTGCACTCTTAGTGGGATTGGTAGCAACCAGGCTGGAGTACGTCTTTTGTGAAGCGCACCAATTCATGAATGCCTTTAGCAGCCTCCAGGCTAGGCGGGCGCTCGACGGACGAATCTTTGCCTCTTCTTTTGCCCAGACCTCCACTCGTTCAGTCGTCAGATTGACGAGCCGAACTTTGGACAAAGACCAGAGTGGCCCAGCCGTCGTCAGTTTGGAGCTGCGCTTCCGCGGCTGACCACCTTCCTGAATCATCTTGCGATGCGCTGCAATGTGATGCTCAGACCAGCCCGCTTCTCGCGTTGATATGCGGTCAGCGATGTACTCAGGCCAGACGTCAACCAATGTCACGGATTCTCTCAGCCGTTTTTCCTGTTCGGCCGCCGCCTCGGCTTCTAGTGCATTGCGCGCCGTTCTCTCTGCCGCTACTGCATCCGCCTTCACCTTCCGCGGATCCTGTCCATTGTCAATAAGGACCTTTAATCGGCGGGCTTCGACCTGGGCCTTGGAAATGTCCCATGTACGAGGGTCGCCAATTGTTAGTCGAATGGTGGCGCCGTTCAACTTGCCCTGAAAGATGTATGACTTCGCATGGTTGGCAGTCACCCTTAGGCCCAGCCCTGGAGACGTTGTATCCCAAAGAAACGACTGGTTCTTCCCACCCTCGCAATTAAATTCTTCAACCCTGCCAGCCGTAAATTTTACTTTTTTCACCAACCACCTCATGAAGACGAGCCGTGTAACCACCATGTAACCAAAATGGTAGCATACTCATCAACACTTATCTACATGAACTCTACGGAGATTTTAGCTAACACCTTGAAAGATAACGATATTTAGTCATTACATCAACGCAAGTCAACACTCATGAATACCCATTTGCGGTGATTTGTAATCATCAGGTGGCCAGTTCGAAACCGGCAGTCGGCACCAAAATATTAGCAGCGAAATCAATGCCTTACGTGATTGCAACGTGAGACATTTGTCTTCCGGCATTGGTCTCCATACAGTAGGCCTTGGGCGAACTGCACACCGCGTTCGCGCAGAAATGCCTCCTGCGCTTCGGTCTCAACGCCTCGGCAATCATGCCAAGGTTCCGCGATTTCGCCATTCCAATGATGTGCAGGACGACGCTGTTGCTCGGCGCCGCCCTTGCCAATCGCCGCCGTTTGAAGTCACGCGCCAACAGAATCAATGAGCGAGGACATGCTCTGCCGCCCAATCTGACTTCGATTGACGCATGCCCTGCCCAGTAGAACCTGCGCGCCCTATGTTGTTGCGTACAACTCGCGGAAATATGCAATCGTGCGCCGAAGTCCTTCTTGCATCTCTATCGCTGGCTCCCAGCCGAGCTGCTGCCGCGCCAGCGCGATGTCAGGGCGCCGCCGCGCCGGATCGTCGCTCGGCGCCGGCCTGAATTCGATGCCCGAACGCGAACCGGTGAGGTCGGTCACCATCGCCGCCAAATCCAGCATGGTGCACTCGACGGGATTGCCAAGGTTGACCGGACCGCAAAATTCGTCGGGACTGCGCATCAGACGCTCCAGGCCGTCGATCAGGTCGTCGACGTAGCAGAACGAACGGGTCTGCTGCCCGTCGCCATAGATCGTGATTGGCTGCTGTCCGAGCGCCTGCATGATGAAGTTCGATACCACCCTGCCATCGTTGGGATGCATGTGCGGCCCGTAGGTATTGAAGATGCGGGCGATCTTGACGTGCATGCCATGCTGGCGCCGGTAATCCATGAACAAGGTCTCGGCGCAGCGCTTTCCTTCGTCGTAGCACGCACGCAGCCCGATCGGGTTGACATGGCCGGCGTAATCCTCGGTTTGAGGATGGACGGCGGGGTCGCCATACACCTCGCTGGTCGACGCCTGCAGGATGTTTGCCTTTAGCCGCTTGGCGAGCCCCAGCATGTTGATTGCGCCATGCACGCTGGTCTTGGTCGTCTGCACCGGATCGAACTGGTAGTGCACCGGCGAGGCCGGACAGGCCAGGTTGTAGATCTCGTCCACCTCCACGTACAGTGGAAATGTGACATCGTGGCGCAGCAGTTCGAAGCGCCGATTGCCGAACAAGGACGCGATGTTGCGCTTGCAGCCGGTGTAGAAATTATCCACGCACAGCACGTCATGCCCTTGCGCCAGCAAGTGCGCGCACAGGTGCGAGCCAAGGAAGCCAGCCCCGCCGGTGACCAGGATGCGCTTGCAGTTCAGCTCCTTCATGGCGTCGCGCTCCATGCCGCGACCGTGCTGCGTTCGCCCTGCGCCAGCGCGGCCTCCAGAACCTGGGCTGCGCTGAGATCGAGCGCGCAGGGATGGCCGATCGGACAGGCCGCGAACGCGCATGGCCGGCACGCGGCCGCAGCGAACAATACACGATGGCGCGCGTGATCGAGCGGCGCCCACCGTAAAGGATCGCCGCCCGAACTGACAATGACGCTGGGCGTGCCGCCGGCAACGGCCAGGTGCGACACCCCGGTGTCGTTACTCACCAGCAGCCCTGCGCGCGACACCACCAGCGCCAGCGCGCCCAGCGTGGTGCGCCCCGTCAGGTCGAGCGCCGGCGCAGTCATATGGCCCAGCACGTCGGCGGAGATCGCGCGCTCTTCCGGGCCGCCGGTCAGGACAACCCGCCATCCACGCGCGGCGAGGCCGTCGGCAACCTGGCCGAAGCGCGCGGCGGGCCAGCGCCGCGAGGCCAGGCGTGCTCCTGCATGGATGCACACATACCGGCCTTCGGGCAGCAAGGGTGCCAGCATCCGGATCGCCGTGCGGTCAATATCTTCGATCGGGAACTCGAGTGCCGCATCGTCGCCGCGGCAGCCAAGCCACTGCATCAGGCGCAGGTAGCGCAGCACCTCGTGTTCGGGCTCGCCCCACGGCAGGCAAAGTGCCGGATCCGGACACCAGCCGCCTACCGCATGGAACCCGGCCTGGCGCCGCGCACCAAGCAGGCCGGTGACCGGATTGCTCAGCGATCCGCTGCCGTGCAGCTGGATGGCCAGGTCGAAGCGGCGGCGGCGCGCATCGACGAGAAAGCGCGGCAATGCCGCAAGATCCGGGACGCTCTCCGGCAGGCCCGGAAATCCCGGGAACACCATGAAGTCGTCGAGGTAGCGGCGGAAGCGGTCGGCGAACTCGCGCGCCCAGGACAATCCGACCAGCGTGATCCTGGCGCGCGGCGCGGCGCGGCGCAGCGCGCGCAAGGCCGGCACCACACACAGCATGTCGCCCAGCTGCAGCGCACGGAAGACGACGATACGGCGCAATACGCCGAGTTCGGGAATTTCGCCGCGCACGGAGGGCATCATGACGAACTCGGCGCCGTCACGCCCGGCTTTTCCAGCAGGAAGGGACCGATCGCCAGCACATCGAGCGCGGTAGTGCAGAACGATTCCAGCGCGTCGCGCGGGGTGCAGACGATCGGCTCGCCCCGCGTATTGAACGAAGTGTTCACCAGCACCGGCACGCCGGTCAGCCGGCCGAATGCGCGCACCAGGTCGTAATAGGCGGGATGCTGGCCACGGTTGACGGTCTGGATGCGCGCCGTGCCATCGACATGGCGCACGGCGGGAATCCGGTCCGCCTTGTCCGGGCGCACCCGGTACACGAACAACATGAACGGCGAGCTGCCGGCCCCGACGAACCAGTCGGCCGCCGCCTCTTCCAGCACCACCGGCGCCACCGGGCGAAAGTCTTCGCGGTCCTTGATCTGGTTCAGCCGTTCCTGCATCGACGGATCGATCGGTGAAGCCAGGATCGAACGGGCGCCCAGCGCGCGCGGCCCGAATTCCATACGGCCCTGGAACCAGCCGACAACCTTGTTCTGCGCCAGCAGCTGCGCGGTTTCCGCGACGATGTCGGGCGGCCGCCGGTAAGCCAGCTTTGCCTCGCGCAGCAGCGCTTCGATCTCCTGGTCCGGATACTCGGGCCCGAGGAAGGCGTGCTGCATGCGCCAGCGTGGCGCGTCCGCACGCTGGCCCGCATCGACCCACAGCGCCGCCCCCAGCGCGGTGCCGGCATCGCCCGCCGCCGGTTGCACCCAGATGGCGTCGAACGGTCCTTCCGCCCGCAGTCGCGCGTTCATCACGCAGTTGAGCGCCACGCCGCCGGCCATCGCCAGCTCCCGCATCCCGCTGCGCTCCTTGAGCCAGGCGGCGATTCGAAGCACCGTGTCTTCCACGACCAGCTGCAGCGAACGGGCGATATCGGCATGCTGCACTTCGAGGGCCGCCCCCGGCTTGCGCGGCGGCCCCAGCAGCGCAGTCCAGTCGGCCGGCAGCACTTCGTAGCGCCCTTCGCCGCGATACTGCAGCACCTCATTGAATTGGGCGGCGTAGCGCGGCGTGCCGAACGAGGCCAACGCCATCACCTTGTACTCGTCGCTCGAGCGCAGAAAACCGAGATGGCTGGTGATGTCCTCGTACAGCAAGCCGAGCGAATGCGGATGGTCGACTTGGCCGATGCGCTGGTAGCGCCGCCCGCGCCATGCGCCGTAACTGGTGCACGCCTGCTCGCCGCGGCCATCCATGACCAGCACCGCGCATTCGTCGAACGGGGCGGCAAGGAAGGCGCTCGCTTCGTGTGCCAGGTGGTGTTCGACAAAATGCCAGCGGTATGCCGGCCCACCTTCCGCGGCGCCGAACCATGGGGCAAGATGGTGCGGCGCGCCGCTGTTCAGCTGGCGCGGCGCATTGACCACATAGGACAGCGCCAGCGGATCCCACGGCGACAGCCAGTCCGAGGGCTGCGCCGACGGCTCCAGCGGCAAGGCGATGCTGGCGGCATCTGCCAGGGCGCCCAGCTGCAGCGCCGGATCGTATGCATACGCCACGTGGGACATCTCGCGCATGCTGATGCCGGCGCTGCGCAGGCAGCTGGCAATCGCATGGAAAGGCAGCTGCCACACCGTGAACGGCAAAGGCCGCTTGCCATGCTTGACGCGGGTGAAGCGCTCTTCTTCCGCTGCGGCGATCACCACTCCATCTTCAACAAGGCAGGCGGAACAATCGTGAAACGCAGCATTGATGCCGAGTGTATACATGGGCCGCTCCCTGGCCGGGCGAACAAAGCTCAACATACTGCGCCGCGCCCGATTTGCAAGTTGCGCTGCCAGGTTCCGCGCCTTCGTTTGCGCCACCGCAGAAATTCGGCGCATCGCCGCGCCCCCGCCATGGTCCAACCGGTATGGAATCAACCGGCACCCTTCCGCCAGCATCGACCAGCATGACTGCCGAGTTGCGCCATGTGCTGTCGCTGTACCGCTGGCGCATTGCTGCCGCGCTGGCTTGCCTGATTGTCGCCAAGATGGCCGGCGTCGCGGTACCGCTGGTGCTCAAGCGCATCATCGACGTTTTCTCGCAGCCCAACCAGTTGGCCAACATGCCGCTGTACTTGCTGGCCGGCTATGCCGTGCTGCGCTTTGCCGCCACCATTTTTACCGAATTGCGCGACCTGTTCTTTTCCCGCGTGACCCTGCACACGGTGTCGGCCTATGCGCAAAAGGTGTACGCCCATCTGCTGGCGCTGGACGCGAGCTTCCATGCGCGGCGCCAGATCGGCGCCCTGCTGCCCGATATCGAGCGCGGCACCAACGGCATCGCCTTCCTGCTCGGCGTGGGCCTGTTCACCATCATCCCCACCCTGATCGAAATCGGTCTCGTGCTGGCCATCATGCTGGACCGCTACAGCAAATGGTTTGCCGTCATCATCGTGTTGACCTTCGTCCTGTATGCCGGCTTCACGCTGATGTTTACCGCGCGCCGCGTGCTTTACCAGCGCCGCGTCAACAAGCTCGACTCGGCCGCCAAGGGCCGCCTTGCCGACAGCCTCATCAACTACGACACGATCAAGTTCTACGCCAACGAAGCGGCCGAGGCGCAGCGCTTCGGGACCATGATGCGCGCATGGATGGACGCCGGCCTGGGCAACCAGCGTGCGCTGTTCGGCCTGCACGTGGGGCAGAGCGCCGTGATCGGGCTGGGCGTGGCGGCAATCATGCTGTTGGCGGGCGACGCGGTATGGCGGCGCGCCATGAGCGTGGGCGACTTGGTGCTGATCAACACCTACGCCTTGCAGCTGTGCCTGCCGCTCAATGCACTGGGCTTCGTGTACCGCGAAGCCAAGGACGCATTGGTCAACACCGAGCGCCTGTTCCAGCTGCTGCGCGCGCGCCCGGCCATCGAGGACGCGCCCGGCATGCCCGGACTGCAGCCGGGGCCGGGCGAAGTGAACTTCGACCATGTCAGCTTCCAGTACGAGCCGGCGCGGCCGATCCTGCGCGACGTCAGCTTCACCATTCCGCCGGGGCGTACGGTAGCGGTGGTCGGACGCAGCGGTTCGGGCAAGTCCACGCTGGCGCGGCTGCTGCTGCGCTTCTACGACCCGGGCAGCGGCCGCATCCTGGTCGACGGCCAGGACATCGGCAAGCTCGGCCCGGCCAGTGTGCGCCAGGCCATCGGGGTGGTGCCGCAAGACACTGTGCTGTTTAACGACACCATCGGCTACAACATCGCTTACGGCCGGCTCGGCGCCAGCCGCGCCGACATCATCGCCGCGGCGCGCGCCGCCCACATCGACCAGCTGATCGAATCGCTGCCCGATGCCTACGACACGGCGGTGGGCGAACGCGGCGTCAAGCTATCGGGCGGAGAACGGCAGCGCATCGCCATCGCCCGCGCCATCATCAAGAGCCCGCGCATCCTGGTGTTCGACGAAGCCACGTCGGCGCTCGATTCGGATTCAGAGCACGCGATCCAGCAGGAACTGAACCGCCTGGCCGAGAATCGAACTACCCTGATCATCGCCCATCGGCTTGCCAGCGTCGTTGCCGCGTACGAGATCCTGGTGATGGACCAGGGCCGCATTGTCGAGCGCGGCAGCCATCTGGACCTGCTGCGACGCAAGGGTCTGTATTCCCGGCTGTGGTTGCTGCAGCAGCGGATGGAGCGGCAAGACATGCTGCAACCGGCCGCCTCACAGGGATGAAAAAATGGCCTTCGTCGACATCACGCCTGCCCCCGCCGCGCCCGCCCTGTCGGTGGTCGTGCCCACCTGCGGCCGGCTGGAACTGCTCGACCGCTGCATCGCGGCGCTGCTCGACCAGACCCTGGCCAGCGCGCACTACGAGATCATCGTGGTGGACGACCGGCCTGACATGCGCACGCGCGAGCTCGTGGCGCGCTGGCGCGCGCGCGGCGCTGCGACCGGGCTGGTGGTTGCCTATCTCGCCAACGGCGGCGGGCGCGGTCCCGCGGCCGCGCGCAACCTC